>CAWFUU010000001.1:0-15867 GCA_963819035.1 uncultured Acidobacteriaceae bacterium
TGGTTATTTCTTAACTCGTTCAGTCGTATTGCTAATATGGCTTCGAGGGAGATGGACCAGTTGTAATTCCCCATCTGATCAACGGAAGGAATAAATTGTTCTTCATGGGCAGCTACGAGGAAATGAAGGATGTCCTGCCCAATCCCTCCTACAACACTTACTCCATTCCGAACCCGGCCTGGCTCACTGGCGACTTCAGTACGGCCACGTATTGGAACAGTACGACGCAAAGTCTGCAGCCGCTGACGATTTACGATCCACTCACACCGCTGACAACCGTAGTCGATCCAATTGATGGAAAGACGAAACAGGCACACTCGGCATTCCCGGGCAACAAGATTCCCAGCGATCGGATCGACCCCATTGCAACGAACATTCTGTCGTATCTGAGCTACCTGAAACCGAACGTGAATCCAGGGCCAGGTTATGCGCCCTGGACCAACAACTATGAAAACCTGCAAACGGAACACGATCTGTGGCGGAATGGCGCGATTAAGATCGACTACAATCTGAGCGCCAAAAACATGCTCTCGTTCCGCTATTCAAATCAAAGCCGTTCGATATTTGCCAACTGGGGCGTGGGCGCGCCTAATTCAGATCCCGCCAATGGAAACGGCCAAGGCTATGCGCCATCGGCACAAACCTATGGTGCTGTACACCCACGCGCAGCAGATCGTCGACCGCTGGCAAAGCAATCGCCGCCGCGAACTGGTCGGGTTGGTCCTCGACCAGGCGCGTAGCAAGGCACGGGGCGTCACCGGCCTGCGCCGCGTGCTGCGTTCGCTGGAAATGGGAGAAGTGCAGACTCTGCTGATCGGCGAGAACCTTCAGGCGCATGCTGTCGAGTGTGCCGGGTGCGGCCATCTGGACGCACACTTGGTAAGTTTCTGCCCGGCCTGCGGCCGGGCGACGCAGGAAGTCGTCGACGTGGGCGAAGCCCTCCTGCCCTGGGTGATTCGCCGTGATATTGAAACCTTCTACGTCAAGGATGACGCCGAATTCGACAAGGTCGGCAACATTGCCGCTCTTCTTCGTTTCCGGGCAGAGAACGTGCAGCCCATAACGTCAGCGACGGCGGATCAATTGGCCAAAGCAGGCGCCGCGTACCCGGGGCGCCTGCGGAGATTCGCCAGCCGTTGAGGATCGCAATGGCATCTCTTCGTGCGCTCTGAGATCTGCATTTGTCCAGGCTTCGGGGCCGGAGACAACGCTTGCCGCACTGCCGACTGCCCACGAGCCTGTGGTCCCACTGAAAGACGATGAAACGGGTACCCTATTTCTCGCTTGTTCTTTGCGCGAGAAGTGGGGGTTTTCTTCAAAGCGGTAGCTTCCACTACGGATACCTTTCCGCGAGCGTGAGCCCAACCCCTCGCCGTGATATTCTTCCGCCTTCCGCATGCAACACCACCATACTGCGCAGCCGGACTCGTTTTCGCAAAACATGACCGTCTGCACCGGGAGGAATCCGTGACATTCTCGCGCCGTGATTTTGTGAAGACGTCAGTCTTGGGGGCAGTTGCCGCCGGAGTGGGCGCGCACGCTGAGGTTCCGAAGGACGGCGCCGAGATTGGCCAGCAGGGCCACGCTTCGGCGAGCGATGCTCCGAAGCGTCCGATCATAATCTGCGCCCATAACGGATACGCTTATGTCGAGGCGGCATATTCCTTCCTCAAAAGCGGCGGTGACACGCTGGATGCAGCGATCCGCGTGGTGAAGGGGCCGGAAGATGACCCCAACGATGATTCCGTCGGACTGGGCGGACTGCCCAACGAAGAAGGTGTGGTTGAGCTCGACGCCTGCTGCATGCACGGTCCCACGCGGCGCGCGGGTTCGGTCGGCGGCGTGCGCAACATCAAGAATGTGTCGATGGCGGCGAAAGCTGTGATGGAGCATACGGGGCACGTCATGCTCGTCGGCGAGGGAGCGGAACGATTTGCCGTTGCCTTGGGCTTGCCTCGCGAGAACCTGCTAACCGAGCGCTCGCGCAAGATCTGGCTGCTGTGGAAAGAAACCCATTCCGATCGCGACTGGTGGGGGCCCGGAATGGCCGATCCGCGTTGGCGCCCGCCAGCGGCGGAATCGAAACCGCAGGCTGAGTTCTGGCAAGAGCGTATCCAACGACTGCAACAGCGAGCGGCCGATCTGGGAATAGAGCCCGAATTCCAGTTGGCGGCTGTGCGGCGCATGCTGTTTCCGCCCACGGGCACGATTCACTGTTCGGTGTTAAATGAAAAAGGCGAGATGTCGGGTATCACCACAACCAGCGGCTTGGCGTTCAAACTCCCTGGCCGATGCGGTGATTCGCCGATCATCGGCGCTGGATGTTACACCGACCAGGACGTGGGCTCCGCGGGCGCAACCGGCGCCGGGGAAGAGAACATCAAGATCGCCGGCGCTCACACCATCGTCGAGAACATGAGGCATGGCATGTCGCCGCAGGAAGCCGGGATGGACGCTCTCAAGCGCATCGTCCGCAACTACAACGGCGACATGACCAAGCTCCATTACATGGACATGACCTATTACATCCTGCGCAAAGATGGCGCGTACGCGGGAGTGTGTTTGTGGGAAGGATATTCTCCTGGGCATCCGCATACATTCGTGATGCATGACGGCACGCTGCGTTCCGAGGTCGCGACACCGCTTGCTTAAGGGATATTCGCAGGACTGGCCGCCGATGCCGACTATTCCGGAGGACCTAAAGAAGGGTTCGGAGTATGTGAAGTAGGGAGAAGTTTTCCGGAAGCGCTGTGTCATCGCTGGGTTGAGAGCCAACGACCACCGACAAACGACGACCGGCCAGCGACTGCCCTTAAGAGAATCTCA
The DNA here is from genome assembly GCA_963819035.1 of uncultured Acidobacteriaceae bacterium. GTDB lineage: Bacteria > Acidobacteriota > Terriglobia > Terriglobales > Acidobacteriaceae > Sulfotelmatobacter. The sequence continues at coordinate 2,827 of CAWFUU010000001.1, forward strand.
CCTTCACATCCGGCCCCTTCTCCAAGTGGATGCTTTCCACGAAGCGCACCTTCCCGGTGCGCAGTGTCATGATCACTGAAGACGTCCGGGTTCCTTCACCGAAGAAACGCACGCCCTTCATCAGCGCGCCATCGGTGACGCCGGTCGCGGCAAAGATCAATTGGTTGCCGGGGGCAAGATCTTCGGCTTCGTAGATGCGGCTCTTGTCTTTGATGCCCATGCGGGCGAGGCGCTCTTCCTGATCGGGCTTCACGACCAGGCGGCCGAGCATGTATCCGTTCAGGCAGCGGATGGCGGCGGCGGTAATCACCCCTTCCGGCGCGCCGCCGGATCCCATGACGGCGTGGACGCCCGTGCCGATGACGGCCGCGGCGATTCCAGCAGAGAGGTCGCCATCTCCGATCAGGCGGATGCGCGCTCCAGCTGCGCGAATGTCCGCGATCAGTTTCTCGTGCCGCGGACGATCCAGCACGATCACCACCAGATCCTCCACGTCGCGGTCCAGTCGCTTTGCGATGGTCTTCAGATTGTCGGCGACGGGAGCATCCAATTCAACGGCGTCCTTGCACGACGGGCCGACAACAATTTTTTCCATGTAGCAGTCGGGCGCGTTGAGCAGGCCTTTGCGCTCGGAGGCGGCGAGCACGGTAATCGACCCGGGCGCGCCGGTGGCGCAAAGATTGGTGCCTTCCAGCGGATCGACGGCAATGTCGACCTCGGGCACATCGCTGCCGTCGGGAAATTCGGCGCCAACTTTCTCGCCGATGTAGAGCATGGGAGCCTCATCGCGTTCGCCTTCGCCGATGACGATGGTGCCGCGCATCGGGATGGTCTCCATGCTCTTGCGCATCGCTTCGGTAGCAACGTGATCGCTGAGCTTGCGCTCGCCCTGTCCCATGGTGCGGGCTGAGGCGATCGCGGCCACTTCGACCACGCGCAGGAATCGCGACGCCAGGTCACTCTCGATGTTTTCCCCGAAACTGCGGGCCTTGCCTTCCGGACGAGTTTGCGTACTCACTAGAGCCTCCCAGGGTGATAGTGAAACGGTTGTGCGCCGGGTTGAGAATATAGCGCACTCGCGACGAGAATGAAAATACAGGATCGACCCAATCGTTATTGTTGATCGAAATACCGGATGCCCGCCAACCGGTGCGACATGGTATTCTCCATAGCCTGATTCGAGAGTGATCCCATGCCTGACGGCAATCCCCTGACTTTTCTCTGCATCACGACCTACGAGAAAGGTCAGGAGTTCATGCGCGAGTGCAAACGCCAGGGCTGCCGCGTGCTTGTTGCTGACGGCGGAGAAACTCCGTGATGCCGACTGGCCGCGCGAAAGCCTGGACGACACCTTTTACCTTCCGTCAGAGATTCCCGTTGCCGATATCGTGAACGCGGTCACCCATCTGGCGCGCACACGCAAACTCGACCGCATCGTCGCCCTCGACGAATATGACATGGAGACCGCCGCTACCTTGCGCGAACATCTGCGCATCCCGGGGATGGGACTGACCACCATGCGCTATTTCCGCGACAAGCTGGCCATGCGCATGCGGGCGCTCGATCGGAACGTGCGAGTTCCGGATTTCGTGCCGGTGGTGAACCACGACGATATTCGCTACTACATGGACCATGTGCCTGGCCCGTGGGTGCTGAAACCGCGGCAGGAAGCATCGGCGATCGGGATCAAGAAGATTCACGCCGCGGCAGACCTATGGCCGGTGCTTGAGCAACTCGGCGACAAGCAGTCGTCGTTCCTGCTGGAGAAATTTGTGCCGGGCGAGGTCTATCACGTCGACTCGGTGGTATCGGAGAATGAGGTCGTCTTCGCCAACGTCAGCAAGTACGGCAAGCCGCCGATGAACGTGGCCCAAGGCGGGGGGATCTTTACAACCTTCACCGTGCCGCGCGGGAGCGAAGCGGATGCCGGGCTCCGGGCCATCAACCGCGACTTGATGGCGGCTTTAGGACTGTTGCGCGGAGTGGCACACGCGGAATTCATCCAGGCGCATGCCGACGGACATTTCTACTTTCTGGAATGTGCGGCGCGGGTGGGCGGCGCCTACATCAACGAGATGGTCGAGGCCGCAACTGGAGTGAATCTGTGGCGGGAGTGGGCGCGCATCGAGATTGCCGGGGGCGATGGCAGTTACAAGCTGCCGCCGGTCCGCGAAGAGTATGCCGGCGTGATTCTCTCGCTGGCTCGGCAGGAAGATCCGGATACGTCGGCCTACAACGACCCGGAAGTGCACCTCCGGATCAAGAGGCACCATCACGCCGGCCTGGTGCTGCGCTCGACGGATCCGCTTCGAATTCCGGTGTTGCTCGAGAATTACGCTCAGCGCTTCGCGGAAGAATTTCTCGCGATTGAACCTCCGCGCGACAAGCCCACCGCCTAGCGTCAGAAGAACTTGCCAACGCAGGCGGTGTCCATCAAGCCAGTTTCGATGCAGCAAGCAACGTCGATACAAGTGCTGGCTACAGTCCTGGCGTCAATGCAGGCCGCTCCGTGGAAGAGCGGCGCTTTCAGCGCCGTAAGCGCACGGAATTCATGCGGGCTTCAGCCCCAGTGGTTCGACTTCCCCAATCCCAAATCAAAAGATGTACCGCGCGCTCAACTGAATCTGACGTGGCGGTTTGTTGCCATAGGAGTTCGCTGAAAGGACTCGTGCGAAACTCGGTCCGCCGTAGGGTGTTCCGCACGCCTGCGGTTGGGGAGGACACGCAAAAACGTGACTCGGAATGTCGAAGTTTGGATGATTGAACAGGTTGAAGAAATCCCCGCGAAACTGCAGGCGGCGGTCTTCCGAGCCGAGCGCCATACTTTTGGACAAACTGAAATCGATATTCGTGTATCCGGGCCCCGTGAGAACATTCCTGCCCTCCGTTCCGAACAAGGGAAGACCGGTAGCACCCACCGCAGGGCTCGCAAAGGCACAGGGATTGAACCAGTCTTGGGGAGTTCTGACTTGGCTGGCGCAGCCCGCACCAGTGCTAGGCTGAAATGGGCTGGCGACCAGATCTGGTCGCGCGGGATTTCCGAATGCGGCCCCGGCTGAGGTCGCCGCGCCGGCCAGTACCACGGTGAAAGGCGATCCCGTCTGCGCAGTCACGATTCCTCCTGTCTGCCAGTTGTCCAGAAGCCGCCTTGGGCCGTGAGTCCACATGCGGGGCAGAGGCAGGTCATAGACGAAGCTGCCAGGAAAAACGGTGAACTGCGTTGAAGTCCGACGGCCCGCGGTCGGCTGCCAGATCCCGCGAGTCCTGCGGCAGGCCCGAGCCGACGCTGCCGCCGAACACCGACGAAATGTCATCCAACGACTTGGAGTAGGTATAGGAAAGTAGCAAAGACAGCCCGTAGCTGGTGCGCTTCTCGGAACGCAGTTGCAGCGAGTTGTAATTGCTGTTCGCGTTCGACTCCACAAAGAGAATGGAAGCAAACTGCGGATACGGCGGCCCCGTGTTCGGGTCCACCTGGTTCAGATCGAGTACATCGCTCAGATGCGTTCCTTTGGAACCGACATAGGCCAGGTCCACCATCCAGTTCGGCAGCACTTCGTACTGCAGGTCGGTGTTCCACTGCTGCATGTACCCATCCCGAAACTTGGGAGAAATCATGTTGTCCTGGACCAGCCCTCCCGGCAGACTCAGAATATCCTGCACCGTACACACTCCACCCGGACACGCCAAAGGGTTTTGCTGCACGAACGACAGGTGGTAAAACGGCGGATTGATCCGGGGAAAGATGTTGATATTCGCGATCGATGAATCATAGAAGATGCCATAGGCAGAGCGAACCACCCATCGTTCGGTCTTCAGCGGCCGCCATGCAAAACCGAGGCGTGGGCCAAAATTGGTGCGGGTCGGCGAGTAGGTCGCGCGTGGAATTCCATTAGTGCCCGCTCGAATAAACTGGCAGTCGGGAACCGGATTGCAGGTGGCGGAGTTCGAACTCAGGTCGGGCACGCTGAATCGGTTCAGTGCCTCGACCGGCGGGCTGTTGTATTCGTAACGCAAGCCCACGTTGAGGAGAAATCGGGGGACTACGTGAATGTCGTCTTGAACATAGGTGCTGACACCGTGGCTGCGCAGGCTGTTGTACGTGTTGCCGCTCACTCCGATGGCGGCATCCGGAATTCCGGAGAGCAACTCCGTTAAGGCTAGAGTTGGAAGATCGAGACCCGGGGGCGGAGTACAGGAGGTCGACTGCGTTAGAACGCACCCCAGGAAGAGCCACTCGCCGCGTGCCAGAAAATCCAGATAGTTGTCGATCCGAATGCGGTGAACGTCAACCCCGATCTTGAACTGATTACGGCCAACCGTCCAGGCGACGTTGTCGGCGAGTTGCAGCGTGGTATCGTGACGGTCTTGCGGATAGTTGACGGGTTCGCCGATGCCGTCAAAACCAGTAAGGGAGATATCCGGGTATCCCAAATCCACCGGGTTGGTCAGAACATCAGGAAAACCCAGCTGCGCGCTATGGTCCGTGCCATGGTTCTGCTGCAACACAGTCGCCCTCATGCGGATGAAGCCCAGGCGGAATTCGTTGAGCAACTTGGAATGGAATACGCGCGTCCATTCCAGACCCGCATTTTGCCCGTGATTCAGCGTGAAGCTGCCGTAACCCGGCAGTGCAGTGAAAGCATTGACCGGATCGAAGGGATTGAAAGTGTTTCCATCGATCAGTGAGTAGTGGGCCGAAACCGTGTCGGTCGCGCTGAAGTGTTGGTCCAGCTTTGCCGAGTAGAGATTCTCCGACTCGCGAATGACCGGAGCGGAGAGGAACGTGTTCGAGTTCAATAGGTCCGAACCGACGTTCGCCTGCGGATACAAATTAAATACGCTCGTCCCCGGCTGGCAGGACGGATTCACGGGGCACCCGAAGAATTGTTGCGCCAGGGCCTGAGCCGTTGCCCACTGCGCCTGGCTTGGCACGGTAGCTTGCCGCGTGCTCGCCTGACGCCGGCGCAGTCCCTCGTACGAAATAAAAAAGAAAGTTTTGTCCTTGCGAACTGGCCCGCCCAGCGTGCCGCCGAACTGGTTGCGCTGCAGGGCTGGGATGCCTCCGCACTCGCCCGGCACCGACGCGGGAGTGCAATCGGGAAAGTCGAAATAGTTCTTGGCGTCCATGCTCCGGTTGCGGAAGTATTCGAACAGCGTGCCGTGAAAAGCGTTGGTGCCGCTCTTCAACACCACGTTGATCTGGGCGCCGCCGCCACGGCCATACTCGGCCGAATAATCGCTGGATTGAACCTTGAACTCTTGAATCGCGTCCACCGACGGCAGAGCCACGTATTGGTTAATGTAAGGATCGTTGTTGTCGACGCCGTCGAGCAGGAAATTGTTCGATTGCTCCCGCGCGCCATTCACGCTGAGCGCACCGCCCTGCGTCGAGTTCTGCGAGCCTTCCGCGGGCAGTTGGCTACCTGGAACCAGCAACGCGAAGTTCAGGAAATTGCGCTCGTTGAGCGGCAACTGCTGCACCAGGCGATCGTTGACCACTTGGCCCAGCGTCGAGGTGTCGGTCTGGATGGCCGGAGGCGTGTCTTTGACTCGCACCTCCTCCGTGGCGGCCCCGACCTCAAGCGCGAAGTCAGCACGTACCGTCTGATCCACATCCACGATGACATCGCTGAAGATGCTCTTGCGGAAGCCCGCCCCCTCGGCCGTCACCTGGTACCGGCCCGGCGGCAGCAGAGCGACCGTGAAATCGCCATCGTCGTTAGTTTCCGCAGTACGGATGGCGTTGGTCGCTTCATTGAGTACGGTGATCCGCGCTTTCCGAACCACCGCTCCGGAGGGGTCGGTGACCGTTCCAGTAATCGTACCGGTAGGGCCACTGGCGAATGCGGCCGCTGCGAGGAAAATCCCCAGCAACGGCAATAGCAGCCGACGAGTGAACAACCGCCGCTGGGTGATGAGAGATGTAAGGGAAGAAACCGGGAAAAGAAAAATCGAAGCCAGAGCCTGCTTCATCAATAGAGCTCCTAACCTCGCCGGGCCGTTGTTCCGCGGCGGTTTGCCGCGGAGACAGTCCGGCTGCGTCAGATTGTTTTTCCAGACGGTTCTGCAAGCATCATCATGCCGCTCAAGCCGGAGTGTCAACTCATCAAGGGAGATCGTTCTTCCGCTATCTCTCTGCTACCATTTGCCCATGACCCCCAACGAACATCTCGCGACAGAAGAGCGTTCCGCTCCCGAGCGCCCGGCTCAAGAGCGAAAGGAACCGACCTACCTCTTCACCGAGAAATATGTGGCCGACAAGAGCGAGATTGCGCGCCGGTTCATCGAAACTCGAGCCCGGCTCAACACCAACGTCGACAAAGCCAATAATTTCCTGGTAAAGCGTTTCTATAACATCGATCACAACACTTACCTGGAAGGCACGCTGCCAGCTAAGACGAAAGAGTTGATGGGACTGGTTGCCTCGGCCTGCCTGCGTTGTGACGATTGCATCATTTATCACGCGGTTCAGGCCTACCGCCTGGGTGTGGCCCGCGCCGAGCAGGAAGAGTCGCTTAACGTGGCGCTGGTGGTGGGAGGCAGCGTCGTGATCCCGTATCTGAGGCGAGCGTACGAGTTGTTGGAGGAGTTGTACGGGTGATCCGGCTTCCGCTCTGCTTGGAGAAGGTCTTTACTTGAACGAATGTGCCAAGCGCGAAATGTCGACGGATAGCCCTAGTCGTGCTTCCGAATCCGTCTGATTGATTTGAGCAATTCGATTCGCATACCTGTACACGATGGGTAGGTCTACGCCGGGAACCAGAGGAACGTTCAGCTTGGTTTCGAAAGTGTATTGCGGCTTCTGGCTGGTTTCCCATTTGCCTTCGCCACTGAAGCTCAGTGTTATCGGGGTCTTTCCCCAAGCTGAGTCGGGTTTCGTAAGGTTTCCCTGGAAGCAGGTTGCCAATCTCCCTCCTTTTGAATCAGGCGCCGATTTGCGGTCCGTGTAGTCACCACTCGCATTGACCGTCCAGTTGATTCGCGGACTGAGTCCGTAGTCGAAGATCATTTCGACGCGATGGTCGTTGTTGCCTCTGGTATCGCGGATGTCGGCGGTGTAGGAGATCGACAGCTGCTGCGCCTTGCTGATTTCGTCATATTTTTCTTGAAGGATGGCCCGCTCTTGAGAAAACGCCGCAATGGAGTTTTCAATCAGGGTTTGAATCCGCTTCTTGGTATCAGGGCTGAGGGTATTGAGCGTAGCTTGGAATTCTGCGTCGGTCGCCAAGTGGTCGCTGATAAACGAGCCGAACTGATCGTTATTGGCCGGCTGACCTCGCTCGTTCACAGAGCCCGGGTTCAGTGAAGCGTAGATCAGCTCTTTGATTTGTAGTTTCAGGGCAGCAGAAGCCTTTGCCGCCCCGGCATTTGCGTCCTGAACTGCCTTTAGCCTGTCGAGATTCGCTTTCTTGAACAACTCGCGTCCGTTGATCAAAAGAACCTTTGCTCCATACACGGTAGCGGGTGTGGCGGTATTGTCGGTAGCCTGCGTCGACGCCGCGGTTCCGATCGTAAAGGAGAACCGGCGGGACGGCACATGCGTTGCGTAGAACTGGGGATCCGTTGGGCTTGTTTTGTTCAGCCCGGCTAGCAGGGCATAGAGGCTCGCGGTGGCGGTCGTCGAGCCCGCAGTGCCGTTGCCGCTCGTCGTCGACCCTGTAGAAGATACGAATTGCGATAGGCCAGGAGTAACTGGAATAACATCAGCCGCAACGCTGAAGAAATCAGTCGCAGAACTTTGGTCAACCAGTGAGGTTGATCTGGGATCGGCGGAAGGAGATTCCTTTTGCCGGTCTGATCCTTGCCCGTTCTGGCCAACGTTTTGTTTGTCGAGAGTTGCGTCGATCTGTTTCTCGATCCACCCGTTCACGCCGGGTTCGGACTGGCCCCACGACACCAAAGATAGACATAGCAGAAAGAGAGTGAGCGCTGCGATGAGAGTTTTCATCAGACGATCACCACCGTGAATGATTCCGGCGCTGTGTCCATCGGCGCGCCGCTGTAGTCGATCTGAAGGACAGTCGAACTGCCCCCTGAGTCGTCCCGCAACTCAACCACGTAGGTATAGCTGGCATTCGTGAAGAAAGACAGGCGTGACTCCAGTTCTTCCAATTGCTGAATGTCGGACGGGTTCTTCAGGTGGTCCCACTCATACTTTTTCGCAGTTGGAAAGCCAGGAAGGTCGTTAGCTTCGTACAGCACGCCCTTGGCGCTACTGGCGAAGGTGAAGATCGGGACGGGTCCACCAACGGAAACGGTGAAATGCAGAAATTGACCTTTGCTCGGTGCCACTTTGACTACACCAGGATTGTCAGTAGCTGGGGTTCGAGTGACTGCCATTGAATCCTCCGGGTAGGACAATTAGGGTTCTGTTGGAACCCGGATCGTGTCTTTCGGATTGGTCGTTCGTATTACGGAATCCCCTCATTCCCGCCCCTTTCTTCGTCAGAGGCGCTCCCTGCCCGAGGCTGGTCCCGCCGGGATCTGGCAGAGCGCGGACATAAATTCTGCCGTCAGCACACGACAGTGCGCGACGAAACGTCCGCGCAGGGCCGCTGAATCTACTTTTGTTGGTGCCACGCCCCAGGAGGATACGAGCGACATGGGAGGCCGCTATGGGGGAAAGGCTCGTCACCCTCGCCGGCAGAAAGATAACCCTAGGCATAACGAATGTCCAGCGGAAGTTAAGAGTTGTTACGAATTTGGGAGCAGGGCCCTCGCTACGGGCATTCAGCACGTATGGCCGCTCACCGTCCTCGTCCCTTGTCCGATACGAAGGAAGCTGCGAATCGCTCCGACGGCATATCTGTAGCCCCGTTTCGCGGTGTTACGAAAACAGAACATATTCCGAACTGGAGGATGTGTGCGGATAATCATGATGGTCACGCGAACCAGTTACGCCCTATGGTCAGCGCTAGAGTGACCACCATCAGCGCGATGCCGCCACCGAGTTCCACGCGCTGCGGATTGCGCAACGCTTCCCAGACCGCGTCGGGAGGCCACAAGATCCTGGCGTCGCGCAGCGCATCCAGACAGGCGAGCACTCCGGAAAGGAATCCGAATGCCGTCGCGACTCGCCGCTTTTTCTCTTGAGTCATTAGCAATGTCCGGGGACGTGCCTATGCTTGGGTTGGCCTAGAACGCGTCGATCCCCGTCACGCTCTGCCCGATGATCAGCGAATGCACATCATGTGTGCCTTCGTAAGTCTTGACCGACTCCAGGTTCATCAGGTGGCGCATGATGGGATAGTCGTCGGCGACGCCGTTGGCCCCCAGGATGTCGCGCGAGAGGCGGGCGCATTCCAGAGCCATCCACACGTTGTTGCGCTTTGCCATCGAGATGTGGTGCGGCTTCACCTTGCCTGCATCTTTCAGGCGCCCGACTTGCAACACCAGCAGTTGCGCCTTCGTGATCTCGCTGATCATCCAGGTGAGTTTGTCCTGCACGAGTTGATGGGAGGCGATGGGTTGGTCGCGCCACTGCTTGCGCAGCAGCGAGTACTGCAGGGCGCAGTCGTAGCACGACATGGCCGCGCCGATAGCTCCCCAGGCGATTCCGTAGCGGGCCTGGTTCAGGCACATCAGCGGAGATTTCAGGCCGCCGCTCTTGGGCAGCAGGTTCGACTCCGGCACGTGCACATCCTGCAGCGACAGACCCGACGTTACCGACGCCCGCAGCGACCATTTGCCGTGAATGTCGTCGGCTTTGAAGCCGGGCCGGTTGGTCTCGACCAGGAAGCCGCGGATGAGGTCATTCTCGTTCTCGACTTTCGCCCAGATGACTGCGACGTCGGCGATGCTGCCCGAGGTAATCCACATCTTCTCGCCGTTGATCACGTACTCGTTGCCGGCTTTGCGCGCGCGGGTGCGCATGCCGCCGGGGTTCGAGCCGAAATCGGGTTCGGTCAAGCCGAAGCATCCAAGCTTTTCGCCCTTCTGCATGGCCGGAAGCCATGTCTGTTTTTGCTCGTCGCTACCGAATTCGTAAATCGGATACATAACCAGCCCCGACTGCACGCTGACAAAGCTGCGCACGCCCGAGTCGCCACGCTCCAGTTCCTGCGTCATCAGCCCGTACTCGACGTTACCCATGCCGGCGCAGCCGTAGCCCTTCAGCGATGCGCCGAAAAATCCCAGTTCCGCCATGGGCTTGACCAGTTCGCGGGGGAATCGCCCCGCGCGGTTGCACTCTTCGATGATAGGGATGAGGTTCTCTTCGATAAACTTACGCGTGGTGTCGCGGACCAGCCGCTCGTCATCCGTGAGCAGGGAATCGTACCCGATGAAATCGACACCACGAAATTTGATGGCCGGCATGCAAGTCTCCGTAACTGTGAAGTGAGCCTGGACGAATCGTAAGGCAGGTTTGCCGCCCCACATGGCCTGCATCCAGTAGGCAAACATTTGACGGTAGCAGGGCCGGGCGACGCGGGTCAATGGCGCCTCAGTTTGGAGGCAGTAACCGTCTAACCGTTTCTACGCAAGCGGCGTCATCCTGTCTCTAACGACGCGGGTGCGTGTCAAGCACATTTTGCCGACAGCTCTCCGCTGGCGCGTCGGGTTTTAAAGAAGCGCCATTTCGCTCTAGCAGAAAAGGTTTTGACGTCCAGACCAAGGCCGTGTCCTTTAATCTCGCGGGGGACGCAAGGTCCCGCCATCCATCTCTTCGGGTCGTGCTCCCATGATTCGTGCTTCGAACTCCCCGCTGCTTCGGGGAGGCAGGCTGCCTACTCAAGCGCTCGGTTCTGTCGTCCCACCACAGGATGACTCGGGCTCGCCTGCACGACCGCCCTGCATAGTTGCGCGTACGTCCAGTCCTCGCGCAACATCAGGTACAACCTGACCGCCAGCTTGCGCGCCACCGCCACTTTGGCCAGGGCGCGATGTTTGCGCCCCGCCAGGCGACGATAGAAGCGTCCCAACTCGGCGTCGTAACGTGCCGCCGACTGGCCTGCCTCCACCAGCAAAAAGCGCAGAAACGAACTGCCCTGCTTGCTGATGTGCCCCAACTGCTGCCGCCCGCCGCTGCTATGCTCGCTGGGAATCAGTCCGAAGTAGCTCGCTACTTGCTTGCCCGAAGCGAACCGCTCCGCCGGCCCCAGCGTCAACACCATGGCCAGCGCCGTCACCGGCCCCACTCCCGGATGCGTCTGCAACCGAACCGCCGCTGGCCGTTGCGCCACTTCTTCTTCCACCCGCCGGTTCAGTGGCTCGATCTCGGCTCCCAGTGCGTCCAGTGCCTCCAGCAGTTGCTGGCGCCGTTGCGCCGCATAGGGCAACATGGGCAATTGCTCCAACTCCGCCCGCCCCGCCTCCGTCCACAACTTGCGTTTCTTCTGCACTCCCTGGCTCAGCGCCATGGCCTGCAACTGATTCTTCACTTGCGTCCGCGCCTGCACCTGCTTGTGCCGATGCACCAGCAACTGCCGCACATCCCGCTCCTCTAGACTCGGCACCCAGATCCGCGGAAACCGCCCTTGCAGCAGCAGCTCCAGCACATGCTCGGCGTCCCGCCGGTCCGTCTTCTGCTTCCGCACCACCGCGGCCCGGATCGCAGCCGCATCCCCCAGCCACAACTCGAACCCCAACTCCGCCAGCAGCCGCTCGAACCACGGATAGTGTCCGCAGGCTTCCATTCCCACCCGCACCACTTGGCCCGCCAGCGCGCGGTAAAACTGTTCCGCCTCGGCGCGGTGCCCCAGACGCCGCTCCTGATACTCTCCCGTTTGGTTGTCAAAGATCGCGACCTGCTGAAAACCCGGATGAAAATCACAGCCTATAATCAGCATGACGTTGGCTCCTTCTCTCGAGCCTTGGTCTGTTTCGTCACAACCAATCTACTCGCTGCGACGAGCCAACGTCGTTATGCAATCAAGCGCAGCCGTTTTTCAGGCGGAGCGAAGGATCTCCCTTGTACCGAGCCCTCCCTCCGCGACGTAATCACTCTCGCAGAGAGAAGTCGATACCGCGAGTCGCAGCGCGACGGACTACTTTCCAGTTTCTCCGAACAAGTTCTTGTAAATCGCTCCGCCCAGTGCCCCGCCGATCAGCGGTGCGACCCAGAACATCCACAACTCTTGCAGAGCCCAACCGCCGGCAAAGATCGCAGGGCCTGTGCTGCGGGCAGGGTTCACGGAAGTATTCCGTCACCGGAATGCAGACGAGGTGTATCAGTGTCAGGCAGAGACCAATCGCGATGGGCGCAAATCCTTTAGGCGCGCGGCCATCGGTGGCGCCCATGATTACGATGAGGAAAAATGCGGTCAGCACCACTTCCGCGACGAAGCCCGCCGCCATCGAGTAGCCACCCGGAGAGTTGACGCCGTAGCCGTTGGAGGCGAAGCCGGCATGCACGTCGAAGCTGGCCGTCCCACTGGCGATGAATATAGAGCACACCGGACGCAGCAATCGCGTCCAGAACCTGGGCAATGATGTAATGCGGCAACTCGGAAGCTGGGAAACACTTGCCCACCACCAGTCCGACGCTCACCGCCGGATTCAAATGACAGCCCGAGATGTGTCCGATGGCGAAAGCCATCGTCAGGACCGTTAGACCAAAGGCCAAGGCGACGCCCGCGAATCCGATGCCGACCGAGGGAAAGCCTGCGGCCAGCACGGCGGCGCCGCATCCGCCGAAAACCAGCCAGAACGTTCCAAAGAATTCCGCCGCTGCGAGGATGCCGCAATTCCGATTCCACATTTATACTTTCGCGGGTTCGTGGCCGTGGTGCTTTGGGCTTACGTACGTGGGCATGAAGCTGGGCGAGGCGTGGCACACGGATCCGCGGTTTCACGAATGGTTCCATCGCTTTCACCTGGTTGTGGAGATTGCGCTGCTGGCGTGCGTGGTTTGGTTTGTGTGGTCGCACATCAACCGGGGAAGGCAGCAGGAGACTGCCTGAGACTTGGGCGTCCTGGACTTTTTGGGAAGCGTAGACTGTTCGTTACGCCGAAAATCGAGTTTGAAATAGCAGCAATCGTCAATCAAAGGTTAGGAGAAAGAATGTTGACAGAACAGCAAGGCGGCCAGAAGACCGC
>CAWFUU010000002.1:0-6533 GCA_963819035.1 uncultured Acidobacteriaceae bacterium
ACAGAATTCCGGCAGAAACCAACGGGGTCTTCAAGGAGCAGATTCCCAGTCGCTCCCGCTGCTCGCCGGAGCAACGATGTCTCCCACTATCCGCCCAGTCCCCGCCATGCATCCTAGCCAGTTTGCGAGCCGCTTCCCTGAAGTTGGTGGCACGATATCGGCCAGAGGCTGTCCCAAGCGAGTCACACGGATCGGCTTGCGCGTCTTGCGGACCTGCTCCAGAATGCGCGAGCATTTAGCCTTGAACTCCGAGATGGCAACTTCTTCCACCGGTTATGTACCTCCAAGTTCTACCGTTAGGGTCTTTGAAGGGACTTGCAGAGCGCTGAGTATCCGCTTCGCTCCCTAATCTTTCTGAGATAACTGGCGGCCGGACGCTTTACCACAGCAACCGCTGCTAGAGTGTTGCTCTCATAAAGACGTGCGATCAGCTGTGCTGCTTGAAGACGGGAGCGAACGTGAGAGCCGTCGACTTCGCCTCCCGTCAGTATAACGTTCTCAACTTCAAGTAGCTCGTCTGGTCGAAGATCAGTTGGGGTATTGAACTCGAGTTTGCGATTTGGTGTGTTCAACTCACACCGTCTCAAACGTACTCAGACCCTTCGTTTCTACTACTAGCGGCATCGGAGACACTAAACTCCAATCACCGCCACCAGTTCCTTCACCGCAGCGGCGCTCTTATCGAGCGCGGCTTTCTCTTCCGGAGTGAGTTTGATCTCGATGATCTGCTCCAGACCTTTCGCGCCTAGCTTGCAGGGCACGCCGACGTACAGGCCCTTGATGCCGTACTCGCCTTCGAGGTAGGCGGCGCAGGGCAGAATCTTTTTCTTGTCTTTCAGGATCGCCTCGACCATCTCAGTTACTGCCGCCGAGGGTGCGTAATACGCCGATCCCGTTTTCAGATACTTCACAATCTCCGCGCCGCCGTCGCGCGTGCGCTGCACCAGCCGCTCCACCGTGGCCGCGTCCATTAATTCTGTAATCGGAATCCCCGCCACAGTGGAATAGCGTGGCAGCGGGACCATCGTGTCTCCGTGTCCTCCGAGCACGAACGCGGTGACGTTTTCTACGCTGACTTTCAATTCTTCCGCAATAAACGTGCGGAAGCGGGACGAGTCCAGCACCCCTGCCATGCCGATGACGCGCTCGCGCGGGAAGCCGCTCATCTTGTAGGCCGCCTGGGCCATGGCGTCCAGCGGGTTCGACACAATAATCAGGATGCAGTTTGGCGAATACTGCACCGCCTTGCCGACCACGTCTTTCATGATCTTGTGGTTGGTATTGAGCAGATCGTCGCGGCTCATGCCCGGCTTCCGCGGAATGCCTGCCGTCACCACAACGATGTCCGAGTTGGCGGTATCGGCGTAGTCCTGCGTGCCGATGATGTGCGAGTCGCGCTTCTCGATGGGCATGGCTTCGAGCAGATCCAAGCCTTTGCCCTGTGGTACGCCTTCGACAATGTCGATCAGGACGACATCCGCGAGTTCCTTGGAAGCAATCCAGTGAGCCGCGGTCGCCCCGACGTTACCTGAACCTACGATGGTGACTTTCTTGCGCATGAATAGCCTTTCTAAGATCGGTTAACCACGAAGGACACCAAGGATAACTAAAGGAAATCCTTCGTGTAACCTCGTGTCCTTGGTGGTTGACGCTTTTCAGTCCGCGGCGGTCAAGACGCCCGCGTCCATGTTGTCGATGATGTAGTTGGCGAATTCGCTGGTCTTGACCTTGGTTGCACCCTCCATGAGCCGTTCAAAGTCATATGTGACTTTTTTCTGCTGGATGGTGCGTTCCAGTCCCTGCTCAACCAGCTCCGCGGCCTCGTTCCAGCCCAAGAATCGGAACATCATCACGCCGGAGAGAATGACCGAGCCCGGATTGATGACGTCTTTATCCGCATATTTGGGCGCGGTCCCGTGGGTGGCTTCAAAACAGGCGTAGCCGTCGCCGACGTTGGCGCCAGGCGCGATGCCAAGTCCGCCCACCTGCGCCGCGCAGGCGTCGGAAATATAGTCTCCGTTCAGGTTCGGCGTCGCGAGCACCGAATATTCGTCGGCCCGGGTCACCACCTGCTGGAAGATCGAATCGGCGATGCGGTCGTTGATCATGAGCTTCTTCCTCCACGCGCCCTTGCCGTGGGTAGCGTAAATGCTTTCCAGCACCGCCTCGACCTCTTTGTAGACCGACTGCCGGAAATCTTCCGTGGCAAACTCCATGCCCGGCTCGATCGAGGCGGCGTTCTGCTCGATAGAGATATTCGGGTCTTTGTCTTTGTTGCCGAGAATCCAGCTCTCGCGCTCGGTGACTACTTTGTCGCGGAATTCTTCCGTAGCCAGCTCGTAACCCCACTTGCGGAACGCTCCCTCGGTAAATTTCTGGATATTTCCCTTGTGGACCAGGGTCACGCTCTTGCGGCCGCTCTCCAGTGCAAACTTGATCGCCATGCGTACCAGGCGCTTGGTTCCTGTAATCGAGATGGGTTTGATCCCGACGCCCGAATCCAGGCGCACCTGTTTCTTCCCGCCTTTCAGCATGTCTTTGTTCAGGAACTCGATCAGCCGCGCCACCTCAGGTGTGCCCTGCTCCCACTCGATGCCGGCATAGACGTCTTCTGTATTTTCGCGATAGATGACAATATCCATGCGCTCGGGGTGCTTCACCGGCGACGGAACTCCCTTGTAATACTTGACCGGCCGCACGCAACAATAGAGATCGAGAATCTGGCGGAGGGCGACGTTCAGCGATCGGATACCCCCTCCGACGGGTGTAGTCAGTGGTCCCTTGATGGCAACGCGGTATTCACGGATTGCGGCGACGCTGTCATCGGGAAGCCAGGTATTGAAGTTTGCCATGGCCTTTTCGCCGGCGAATATTTCGTACCACTCCACCCGGCGCTTGCCCTTGTAGGCTTTCTCGACGGCCGCGTCGAACACCCGTACCGATGCTTTCCAGATGTCACGGCCCGTACCATCGCCTTCGATGAACGGCACGATCGGATTATCAGGAACCTGGTACTTTCCATTGCTGTAGGTAATCCGGGCGCCATTTGCCGGCACCGGCACCCCGTTGTATGAAGCCGCCATTACAGGCCCTCCCCTCGCGGACAAGCATCGTGGATAAAACGAACAATTATAAAGGCTGCGACCCGGCACGGGACAGCCCACGAACCACATGCCACACCCAAGAGTACGTAAGGACAATCTCGGAGCTGTCCAGCCGAGCAACGGCGCGGCCAGATTTCCCCGCTACAATGTGGCATGTTCCGTGAACTGCCCTTCGGCAGACTCGCTTTTTGGACCCTGCTGGTCGCAAGCTGGTTTGTTACCGTTTCTGCCGCTCAACAGACCGCAGCGCCTCAAACGGGTCAACCGTCCGCCGAAGCACACGTTTCTTCTCCCCGTCCCGCGCCCGAGCCGCCCCTGCCGCCCCATGCCTTCTGGGACCGGACCAACATTCTGCTTTTCTCCGGCGTCGGGATCTTTCGTGGCCTCGACTACGCCTCCACCCGGAACTTTCAGGCTCGCGGAAGGGAAGAAGTTTTGATTCCGGATGACGTAGTCAACAATTCCGCCGGGTTCGCTGCCCTCGAAGTAGCCGGAACTGCTACATCGGTCGGCCTTTCCTACTGGATGCATCGCATTGGACATCACAAGATCGAGCGCTGGATTTCGATCGTGCATATCGGAGTTACCGGCTTCGGGGTCGCCCGAAACTACTCGCTGAAGTCGAAGCATGCAACGCCCTGAAGGCCTTCCCTCCCGCCAGGCACTTGCACGGATGACACATGTCCCGGTGGTGGGCATATACTATCCGCAGTGCAGTCAGGTTTGTAGGAGACCCTCATGCCCCGGTTCTCTGCTCCGTTCGCGTTGTGCGCCCTCACCGTTCTTCTTCTTCCCTCGGCGGTGTTCGCGGCCAAAAGCAATGCCGACCGTTTCCAGGTCAACCATGACATTCGAATCCAGCCTGGGGATGAAGTCGGAGATGTGACCTGTATCAACTGCTCCGTCTACGTCCGCGGCCACGTATCCGGCGATGTCACCACGATCCACGGGAATGTGGTTGCAGAGCAGGGGGCAGCAGTCGCAGGAGACGTCACGGTGATTGGCGGGGAAGCCCGCATCGACAACGGCACTCAGATAGCAGGCGACCTGACAGCGATTGGCGGGAACGTGCGCCGCGCCCCTCAGGCCGCGGTTGCCGGCGACGTGACCTCCATGGGACGAGGAGGCTGGGTTTTTCTGATCTTCCTGCTGCCGTTTGCCTTCCTCGGCGGTATTATAGCGCTGATCATCTGGCTGATTCAGCGCAGCCGGCGCCCAGTACCGGTTCCCGCCTACACTCTGCATCGAAACTGACCCAGGTTCGACTGACCCAGGGTCGATGGAGCGACGGGCGTCCCGCCCGTCCGGCTTGCGCGGTCTAGACACCTGAAAGCGGCACCGGAATGCAGCCCCAGGCACAAGCCCGGGTTGAAGAATGGGAATGACATATCCATAGCGTGGACGGGCGTGGACGCCCGTCGCTACATCGACTTTACGGTTGGCCGCAGTTACTGCGAACCGCTTCGTCCTACGTGTTCTGCCGGTCATCCTTCAGCACCCGATCAAAGATCGCGCGCACTGATTCGAAGGTTCTCGACAGCTCATTCTCCAGCCCGTCCGAGAAATTTCGGTCTAGAATCTTCGCCGTGAACTTCTCGGCCACTTGTCGTCCGTGTTCAGTCGCGGGTAGCCATCTTCCGGGGCGGCCGACTACCAGCCGGGACACGTGCTCCGCGGTTCGCAGCAATTCGGCAGCGTGATCGAGCACAGCGGCGTCAACTTTGTCGAGCCCCCCGCTGGACACGCACCGCCACAGCCGGTCACGCAAGCTGCCCTGCTTCTGAGATATGCCGCGTTTCACCAGCAGGAAGCTGGTGATGAAGTCAATGTCGTAAACTGCGCCGGGAGAGGACTTGAAAGTCTTCCCTGGCTCGGCGGCTTCGAGTTTTGTTCTCATTTCGCGCACTGCCGCGGCAAAGCCTTCATCAGCGGCGAACCGCTCAAACAAGGTTTGCAGTTGGGCGATGGCACGCTCCCCCACGGTTTTGGAACCGGCAAAAAAATGCAACTTGGTATACATGAGGGCTTCCCAGGGTTGCGCCTCGTGCTCGAAGTAAGCTGCCAGTTGTGTGGGAGTGCTCAGCAGCTCGCCTTCCCCGCCCCGCGGACGCAGGCGCGCATCCACAGGGAACACCATTCCTTCGCGGGTGTAAGCGGACAATGCGTGCATCATTTGTTCGGCACACCGGGCGAGCGCGATCCGATCCCCCTCTTCGTCGCACACAAACAACACGTCGGCATCGGACAGTAAGTCGAACTCGCCGCTTCCCAGCCTGCCCAACGCCATGACCGCAAGCCCTGGAGGCGAACCGGCTATGGAAAACGCTGCCGCCATTGCATCCGCGGCTGCGAGCGTGATGTCGCTGAAGGACTCGTACACGTTGCGCAACTCAATCAGGTCTCTCGCGCCCACAGCAAACGCTCGGTGCCTGAAGTGCTGCCGCAGGAGGGACAACTTTTCTCCATAAGGAATCGGGGAGTTACCCAGATAGGCAAAAACCGGGTCGCTACTCCCCTGAGAGCTTTCGAGGGAAAAGTTGTCGAACAAAGACCGCTTCCCGGAAGATCCCTCAACCAGGAATCCACGCCCCGGCCGCGGCCTCGCTTCCTCGGTTTCCGCAAGCGTGGCAATTTCCTCAGGATGGCGAATCAGGATTTGAGTCAGGTAGTCGCTGGCCTCGAAAAGAATCAGAGCGCGCGAGGCTTCCTTCTGGTACCGCAATACTGCGGCGTAACGATGGGAACTGGCGAATGCCGAGACCAGAAAACGGTGAACGTTGCTTCGTGCTTGCACGCTCAGGTCAGGGCGGTTCGTGATTTCATACAGCTCCGGCGCTTCGGCGGCCAGACGTTCCAGCAGGTGTTGGCTGGACTGGTCGGTGAGCGCAAGTTCCGGGGCACTCAGTAATTTGAATTCCGTGTCACGCGCTTGCTGGCGGCCGCGAGACTGCTGCTGGTAGATAATGCGCTGGTAAATTTCCGCCACCGCTCCCATTCGACGCCGCACCATCGCCGCCAGCTCACCGGCGCGGTGGTCCCCTGGCCCATAGCCCTCCATGGCGCGCTGCAGGATTTGGGAGTCCGCTTCCGATGACGGCAACTGGTGCGTCTGCCGGCCCTCACGCAACTGCAACCGGTGTTCGAGGTGGCGCAGAAACTCGTAGGCGCTGGTCAGATCATGAAACTCCTTGCCGCTGATGTGACCCTTGTCGTGCAATTTCTGCAATGAAAACAGGGTGCCGCCGGATCGCAGCCACGGCTCGGCACCACCGTAGACGCGCTGCAGGCACTGCACCAGGAATTCAATATCGCGAATCCCTCCGCGATCAATTTTCACGTCGATGATCGCCGCGATCTGTTGCGGGGCACTACCCTGCTGGCGCCGTTTATGCATCTTCTCCCGCGCCACCAGCGCCGTCTTGATGGCGG
>CAWFUU010000003.1:0-6446 GCA_963819035.1 uncultured Acidobacteriaceae bacterium
CGTACCCTTTCTGAATCGCTTCAGGTAGGTACAACATCCATCCCCATTGCCGCCGGTTTAATTTTGATGATGTACCCACCCCTGGCCAAAGTCCGGTACGAAGAAATGGGCGAGGTCTTCCGCAACAAGCAAGTCCTGTTGCTTTCCCTGCTGCAGAACTGGATGATCGGACCCGTACTGATGTTCGTCCTGGCCATGTGTTTCTTGCGGCTACCCCGAATACATGGTTGGTCTGATCATGATCGGCCTGGCGCGCTGCATCGCCATGGTGATCGTGTGGAATGAACTCGCCAAGGGAGACACCGAATATGCGGCGGGACTGGTGGCCTTCAATTCCGTTTTCCAAGTGCTATTCTATTCGGTCTACGCGTGGTTCTTCATCACCCTGTTGCCTTCGTGGATCGGTATGAACGGCACGGTCGTGAACGTTTCGATCCAACAGATCGCGCAAAGCGTCTTCATTTATCTCGGGATTCCTTTCCTGGCGGGAATGATCACCCGATTCGCCCTGGTTCGTGCGCGCGGTAGGGAATGGTACGAGAAGAGGTTCATTCCCCGCATCAGCCCCCTCACGCTGGTAGCTCTGTTGTTCACGATCGTGGTGATGTTCTCACTGAAGGGGGCTACATCATTCGATTGCCGCTGGACGTGCTGCGGATTGCCGTTCCCCTTTTGATCTATTTCGTAGTGATGTTCCTGGTTTCGTTCTATATGGGCCGCAAGCTGGGGGCGGATTATTCCAAGACGGCGACCTTGTCCTTCACCGCCGCCAGCAACAATTTCGAACTTGCCATAGCGGTGGCGGTGGCAGTCTTTGGTATCAACTCCGGGGCGGCGTTTGCGGCGGTAATTGGCCCGCTCGTCGAAGTGCCGGCACTGATCGGGCTGGTGAACGTTGCTCTGTACTATCAGAGGCGCTACTTCGAGGCGAACATTGCAAACGAGGCCCCGATTCCAGCACTCGATTCCGTGGGAAAGCCGTAAGGGATAGAAGATCCGGGGCCAGCATCCGCCATTGCTACTTCATCGAACCCATGACTTGGGCAACCAGTGCCTTGGTTTCGACGTCCGACACCAGATCGCCCGGTTCCACAGTCGCCTTCACCACGTTTGGCTTGGCCTTCATCCCGATATAGATCGAGTTGCAGGGGGTATCGCCCAGGTTTTCGACGCTGTGCTTTAACGGCGGAAACCAACGCGATTCCCCGGGTTTCGCGAATACGTCGTGCGATTTTCCGGTCTGATCGGTAAACCGCAGGTGGCCACCGGTGAGTATGACGACCACTCCGCCAGGGTGATCGTGCATCCCTGACTTCTCGTGTGGGCCGTAGTGAACATTCAGTACCTGAACGGTCTCGTTTTCAAAAGCTAATGAGTAGTGTTTTGCTTCGGTTTTGAGTGGATCTTGAGCGTGCGCGGCAGCCAGCGCGAGGCAGGCAAACACCGCAGCCGGAAGCCTCTTCTTGATTGACACAGTCTCCTCCCCAATGACAGCTGTGAGTTTTTCCCCGTCCCGAGTTTGCGTAAAGCTAACGTTCAGTCTTGGCATGTCAAGAATCCAACCGTGAGTTGTACCAGTGTGTAGTGCCTGAAACGAGGTAGGCTACGACTTCACGCCCTCGCGTTACACTTGCCCACATGCCCGCCCGCCGCAGCTTCGAGGATCAACTCGCCGCTTTGGACGCCCTGCGGCAACAGGCCCCCGAATCGGCTGTCGTAGCATGCGCAAGGCGCTGACCCATCGCAATAACTACGTGGTCGCAAAGGCGGCTGACCTGGTCCGAGAATTGGCGCTACCCGAATTGATCCCCGAGGTGCTGGCCGCGTTCGAGCGATTTTTCTCTGACCCCGTCAAGACGGATCCGCAGTGCTGGGCGAAAAATGCATTGAGCCGCGCGCTTGCGGCATTTGAGCATCAAGATGCCGCGGTCTTCCTGCGAGGGATGCGGCATATTCAACTCGAGCCGGTCTGGGGAGGCCGCTCGGATACCGCCGGAACTCTGCGCAGCACCTGCGCACTCGCGCTCGTGCAGTGCCGCAGCCTGCTAGAAACGGAACTGCTGCAGTACTTGCTCGAGCTCTTCAGCGATAAAGATAAGTCCGTGCGCGTGGAGGCGGTGCGGGCTGTCGAGCAGATCGACTCTCCCAATGCTGCTCTTCTACTTCGGTTGCGGGCTGTGCTCGGTGCCGACGAACCGGAAGTGCTTGGCGCCTGCTATGGCGGCATCTTGCGGATTGAAGGCAAGAGCGCGATTCCGTGGCTTGCCCGCTTTCTTGCCGCTGGAGATGACGCCGCGGCGGAGGCGGCGCTGGCCATTGCCGCTGACCGCTCATCGGAATCATTTCGCGCGCTGCACCAGCGATTCGTGAACGATGCACCGTGCGACCCGTGGTTCCGCTCCGTCCTGCTTTCTGCCATCGCGCTCACGCGCCAACCGGAGGGAATCGACTTCCTCCTCGATCTTGTGCGGCAAGACACGCTCCATTCTGAACCCGCAATCGAGGCCCTGCTTCGCTCGGGACCTTCCGCTGAACTGGTTCGACAACTGGAATGGACGGTGTCCGGCAATCCGCGCTTGGCCCGGTTCGTTGCGGACCATCAGGCGCAACAACGGTGATCCCCGCCAGAGTGAAATTTTCCTGCTCTCGGGATGTTCCCAAGCCTGCGCTCAGCGTTTACAATGCAACAGGTTCCATGCAATCTGCACCTTACTGATCAGGCTGGGTATTGAGCAGGCCGCTGAATTTGCGTGAAATCTTGGTGCGGGCTGCCAGCATCCAATCAAGCATAGGAAACGGATGGCGACCACAAAGACCGACCCAAAGCTGGCCCTTGCGGCCAACGGCGCGAAGAAAAATAAAGTCTATGACGGGCTGACGCGCGACCAGTTCATCCAAGCCTATCGCTTGATGTACACATCCCGCCGCATCGACGACCGGGAGATTCTACTCAAGCGCCAGCAAAAGATTTATTTCCAGATGTCAGGCGCAGGGCATGAGGCCATTGGGGTGGCCGCCGGCCTGGCGCTCAAGCCGGGCTACGACTGGTTCTATCCCTACTACCGCGATCGTGGATTGTGCTTGGCGCTCGGGGTCAAACCATACGACATGTTCTTGCAGGGGGTAGGTGCGGCTTCCGACCCCAGTTCCGGCGGGCGGCAAATGCCTTCGCACTGGAGCTATCCCGCACTCCACATCGTCACGCAATCATCCCCGACAGGGTCGCAGATCTTGCAGGCTGTGGGCTGCGCCGAGGGGGGAAGATATTGCGCGCGGCATCCCAAAGCGGCCGAGGTTCCGCCGTCGAAATTCGTTGACTACCGCCAATTCAAGAACGTCACCTTCCAAGGCGACGAAGTGACTTACGTTTCGCTCGGCGACGGTACCTCCAGTGAAGGCGAATTCTGGGAGGCGATGAATGCCGCCGCGCTGGGCAAGTTGCCTGTCATTTTCTGTGTTGAAGATAACGGCTACGCCATCTCGGTACCGGTCGAGGTGCAGACTGCCGGCGGCAGCATCTCGCGGCTCGTCTCCGGATTTCCCAACTTCCACTTCGAAGAAGTCGACGGCACGGACCCGGTCGCGAGCTACGGCGCATTTCAACGCGCCGTGCAATATTGCCGCGAGGGACACGGCCCCGCCTTTGTGCACGCGCACGTCATCCGTCCATATTCGCACTCGCTGTCGGACGACGAGCGACTCTACCGCCCCGACGCCGAGCGCGAACGCGACGCGGCCCGCGATCCGGTCACGCGCACGCAGATGTTCCTGCTGCGCGAGGGCATTCTCGACGAGAAGGGCATCAACCAGCTAGAGAAGGAAGTCGAGGCCGAACTGCAGGCTGCCGTCGATTCTGCGCTCGAAGCTCTCCCGCCCGTTCCCGAATCGATCATGAAGTACGTGTACTCTCCCGACCTCGATCCGTCGTCGCCAGTGTTCGACACCCAGCCAGCTGCGCCAGAGACTGTAACCCCGTCGGATGGCAAGAAGGCAGTCAACAAGACGATGGCGGACCTGATCACGGCGACTCTGCGCGACGAGATGAAACGCGACGAGCGAATCGTGATCTTCGGCGAAGACGTCGCTGACGCCAGCCGTGAAGAGTACCTGAAGCGCAAGCTGGTCAAGGGCAAAGGTGGAGTCTTCAAGCTCACCTTCGGGCTGCAGAATGAATTCGGGGGCGATCGTGTCTTCAATTCACCGCTGGCGGAGGCTGCGATTGTCGGCCGCGCTACAGGCATGGCCACCCGTGGCTTGAAGCCCGTCGTCGAAATTCAGTTCTTTGACTACATCTGGCCCGCGATGATGCAGATTCGCGACGAGCTCAGCGTCATCCGCTGGCGCTCAAACAACGGATTCTCCTGCCCGGTGGTGATTCGCGCCGCCATCGGCGGATACCTTACCGGCGGCGCCATCTATCATTCGCAATGCGGCGAGAGTGTCTTTACCCACATTCCCGGCCTGCGCGTGGTGTTTCCCTCGAACGCGCTCGATGCCGCCGGCCTGCTGCGCACGGCTATCCGGTGCGACGATCCCGTTCTTTTCCTCGAACACAAGCGTCTGTACCGCGAGGCCTTCGGACGTGCGCCCTATCCCGGGCCGGACTACATGATTCCGTTCGGCAAGGCGAAGGTCGTACATCCCGGCACCGATCTGACGGTAATTACCTACGGGGCGGTAGTGCCCCGCGCCCTGCAAGCGGTCCAGAAGCTTGAGCGCGAGCAGGACGTGAGCGTCGAATTGATCGACCTGCGCTGCCTGAGTCCGTTCGACTGGGAAACGATCGCCGCGTCAGTTGGCAAGACCAACCGAGTGCTCGTTGCCTACGAAGATTCGCTGAGCTGGGGCTACGGAGCCGAGATCGTCGCTCGCATCGCCGACCAGCTCTTCGACGAACTCGATGCCCCCGTCCGCCGGGTAGCCGCGAAGGACACATTCGTGGCTTACCAGCCGATTCTGGAAGACGCCATTCTGCCGCAACCAAACGATCTGTTCCTGGCGATGAAGGAGCTGGTGGAGTACTGAGGAAGACAGTTGGCACAGCCTTCCTGTAAAATCTATAGCGACGGAAGAGAATCCAGACGCAGCTTCGGGGTCTTCCCGAGTGGATCGCGTTAATCCGGATCAAGCTTTCAGAGACATCCTATCCACATTCGTCCGCGGCAGAAGCCAGCGGATCGCGCTGCGCGAACATTAAAGACATCAGGAGACATTTCCCATGGCAGTAGGCGCCAAGATCGCAAAAACAGCCGACCGCAAGAAGGTCATGGATACCACCAAGAGTACCGACTGCCCGAAATGCGGCAAGCCCACCCGGATCGTCAAGCGTGTGAAAGACCGCGAACGGGGCGTGCCGGGCGGGGTCTACATCTCATGCTCAGCGTGCGAGTTCTTCGAGAAGCTGTAGGGGATTTTCGAGCCCAGTGATTTGGACGGACCGGAGCGGGAGGAAGTTCGTCCAGGCTCCGGCTTTTCTTTGGAGCGCCTAACTTACCCGCTGATCTGACCCAGAATCGCCCGGGCCTCGGCCGCGGGATCTGGCGCCTCGGTGATTGGCCGGCCCACGACGATGTGGCTCGCACCTGACGCGATCGCCTCGGCGGGGGTGGCGACTCGAACCTGATCTCCAACATTGACGCCCGCTGGCCGCACGCCCGGCGTGACGATAGCGAAACCATGCCCGAGTTCCGCGCGCAGGGTGGAAGCCTCTCGGGGTGAGGTGACCACGCCCTGGCATCCGTTGGCAAGTGCGATGGTGGCGAGGCGTACAACGCTATCCTCGACCGAGCCCCGAATGCCGATCTTCTCCAGATCATTTGCATCCAGGCTGGTAAGCACAGTTACGGCAAGAACCATCAGCCCGGGATTTGCCTGCGCGGCTTCCACCGCCGCACGCAGCATTTTGCCGCCCCCACACGCGTGGACGGTGAGCATGCTCACGCCGAGGTTTGCCGCCTCAGAGACAGCGGCTCCCACCGTATTCGGAATGTCGTGGTACTTGAGGTCCAGGAACACGCGTCGCCCTGCCGCCACCAGTTCGCGCACGATCTGCGGTCCTTCGGCGGTATAGAGCTGCATGCCGACTTTGTAGGTCAGCACGGAGTCACCCACCGCCGCTACGATCGATCGCGCGGCAGCGGAGGTGGAGACATCCAGGGCAACGATGAGCCGTCGGCGCGGATCATTGCTCGGCAGATCATCGCTTCGCAAATCATTGCTTCGATAGCTCACGCTATCGTCTGGCATGCGGTTGGGCAGAGCGGCTGCCATCTCCGCGAGTCTATACTTTTTACGGGAGGGGCGCTACCGGGGGATGGTTATAGGCGACGGTCTGGTACGTTGGCTGTGGGGGATTGATCAGATCGAGGCGCACCCGCTGTAGACCCTTCTGCCTGAATTGCAGGGCTTGGGCGGCGCCGTAGGAAAGGTCGATAATCCGACCCGGC
>CAWFUU010000004.1:0-65660 GCA_963819035.1 uncultured Acidobacteriaceae bacterium
GATCTGCCCGAGCCATCTCCAGCAATGATCTTGGCGAGCCGTTCAGAAACTCCTCGAGTCGAGCAGCGTAGGTGCCGTAGGTTCCCCAATCCTTCTTGTCCCGCGCACTACGAAGGGATTGCCGCAGATCATTCAGTTGCTGGACCGCTGATGTAACCGCAGTCTGAGCGAAAGATGCGGCCAGAGCCAGGAGGAGCAGTGCCGTGACGCAGAGCGACAGTCGTGAGCTTCTCATAAAAAGTAGACGTAGCGGACACAAGGAAGTTAACGGGAGTGTTCGCATGAATACATACCCAGCTGAACGCCGGCCCCGGTGACCAGCACGGACCTAAGGCCGCACTAGGATCCTCACTCCGTATTGTTCAATGCTGATCGAACCTGAAATTGCCGAGTGGTCGAGTACATCCTGATAGCGGCCATCGACTTGGACAGACTGTGGCTTCGCCGTGTGGTTGAGCAAATACATCCACGTTTGTCGGTCTGTGCGGCGAAACGCAACCTCGATGCCAGGAGGCGCCTGAATCGAGCGCGTAACTCCGCTCGACGTAATCAAAGTAAGAAGTATCCTGGCGAGGTCAGCGCCGTCGAGGTGAGGGCCAATGTAGATCGCTCTTCCTTTGCCGTAGCGGTGTGAGGTGATCGCGGCCTTGCCTGCGTACTGGCCACCGGTGTAAGTGGCAAGAACCTCCGCGTCCTTGCCTTTAGGATCAAGAATGTCGGCCCAAATGTGGCACTCGGCGTCAGCCCCGGCAAGCGGACCGGAGAACTTCACGCCCTGTTTCTCTGAGTAAATTGGTTGGTAGTCGACGAGTTCCACTCCCATAACATCGCGCAACAACCCTGGCAAGGGTGTATCCACGATGCGGCTGTGCTCATCTTTGACGCCAAGACGAAAGCCAGCGATGAATGTTCCGCCTCCGTCAACAAAACGGCGAATACGATCAGCCTGTTTCTGAGAGACCACATACATCGCAGGCGAGCACAGCACCTTGTATCGGGCGAGGTCCTGGGTGGCATCAACCACGTCGACGCCCGCGTGTGACGCGGCGATGCACCCATACCAGGAGAGTATCTCGGTCAGGTACTTAAGCTTGGGCTGGCCCGGTTGGATGGCAAGCGCCCAGTCGGAGCTGGAATCGAAGCAGAGAGCGAGGTCGGCGTCGTATCGCGCGTTGAGAGCTTCATGACCGAGCGATTTGAGCTCGCGAATGGTTTGCTGCATCTCGTCAAAACCGGGACTGTGCGACCGATCGTGCCGGAGCATTCCATGCCAATACTCCTCGGCGCCGAAATTGGTAGTGTCCCAGCGGAAATAGTTGATGCCCATGGCCCCGTGAGCAACCGCCTGGTACGTCCATAAGCGGAGTTGCCCAGGTTCGGGTTGAGGAGAGAAGAATGGCTGCCCCGCCTTGCCACTCTGCTCTTCCATGATGAGGAAGGGCTGGCCATCCTTCACACTGCGCATGAAGTCGTGGGTGAAGGCGACCATCGGTACAACCACTTCTTGCGGGGCGCTGACTCCTGAGTTCGGACCGCTTGCATGAATCGCGAAAAACCCGGGATAGTTATCAGAGGACACGAAATCGAGGTCGCGGTACAGTTCGCGCATATCAATGAAATCGGCAGCGCCAACGTTATTCGTGGTGATGAAGTGCGCCGGACACAGCTTGCGCAGCACGGTCAACTGTTCCTCAAGAAAAGAAGTATTGGCAGCACTCTGGTAGCGGTAATAGTCCAGCGCCAGCCCGGGGTTCGGTGGGGCACCGGAGGGAAGCGGGACCGGGATCTGCGAAAAATCGCTGTACGTGTTGCTCCAAAATACGGTGCCCCATGCCTGATTGAGGGCGTCGAGCGATGCATACTTGCCGCGCAGCCACTGCTGGAATCCTTCCCGGCAGAAACGGCAATAGCAACGGGGACTTTCGCCGAGGGTGAATTCGTTGTCGATTTGCCAACCGATGACGCCAGGAGTTGAGAAGAAGGCGCGAGCCATTGCGGTTGCGACCGCGAGTGACAGGCGGCGGTATGTCGCATTCGTCGGACACGTAAAGCGACGTGTGCCGGGACTCAGCGTGACGCCGTGCTCATTGACCATCAAGACCTCAGGATATTTCTGGGTGAGCCACGGAGGCGGGGCCGCAGATGGAGTGCCAAGAATGACGGCTATCTGATGAGCGTGAAGAATGCCGACCGCGCGCTCGAGCCATTTGAACTCGAAGCTGCCTTCCTGGGGCTCCATCAGCGCCCAGGCGAATTCAGCGATGCGCACATTCGTAATGCCTGCTGCTGCCATGGCCACGGCGTCCTGTTCCCAAAGGTTCTCGGGAGTTTGGTCGGGGTAATAGTCGGTGCCGAACAGGAGTGGCAGATTCCCGTGAGGATCCTTCGAGGAAACGTTTTCTTGTTGACCGTGCAAGAAAAGTACGGAGTTGTGCGAGGCCAGCAACGTGGCCAGTGTGGCGCTTCCGCTCACGATAAAGTCCCGTCGATTCATAGAGGTGCGCTCCTCGGGCAAAGTCATAAACTTTATACACGACGAGAAGCCTTTGCCACTCGAGAAACGCTGAAGGCGATAGGTTACGCATTGAGCATTGTGAGGGGTTGACCGATATCTTCGAGAGGAACCCGTTTTCTCCTCGGCGGGGTTCGTTTCTCTCCCTGGACTCTGGCCTGAGTTGCGGTCTTCCAGAGGTACATGGTCGCGTAAGCTCGCCACGGCCGCCACGCTTCCGCACGGAGCTCGAGCTCTGCGGCATTGGTCAAACTTAGCGCGGTTAGCAGGGCAGCGTCGCCCACTGGAAATGCGTCGGGTTCACCGAGCGCTCGCATGGCCACGTATTGCGCGGTCCATTTGCCGATGCCCGGAATCTCCGTCAGGCTTTGCAGAAAAGAAGTAGAGTCGACGATCCCTTCAAACCTGATTCGGTCGTCGCAAACTGCCCGAGCCAGAGCACGGATTGTTTCGCCGCGAACCCTTGGCATGCCGATGCCTGTCAGATCAGCATCGGCAAGAATCTCGGGCGGCGGAAACAAGTGGGTGAGCGAACCAGTCCCGGGAAACACCCGCCCAAATGCTTTTACGATCCGCCCCGCAAGGGAAGTTGCGGCTCGAACAGTGATTTGTTGACCGAGGATCGCTCGCGTTGCCAACTCGAAGCCGTTCCAGCAGCCCGGCACCCGCAGCCCCGGCGCAGACTCGACCAGCCTTATCAACATCGGGTCGCTTTTCAAAGCGCGTGCAATTTTCATCCAATCAGCATTCAGATCAAACATGGCGCGGATCCGCTCGATGATAAAAAACAGAGAGCGAGGATCGCCAAACTGGATACAAACTCTCAGCGAGTTGTGCTCCTCG
This sequence comes from uncultured Acidobacteriaceae bacterium, assembly GCA_963819035.1. Classification (GTDB taxonomy): domain Bacteria; phylum Acidobacteriota; class Terriglobia; order Terriglobales; family Acidobacteriaceae; genus Sulfotelmatobacter. The sequence goes on from CAWFUU010000004.1 coordinate 3,356, forward strand.
TCGAGCGAGACCCCGAAATAGCCGGCCAGACCGCCGACCAGGATCGAACGGAAATAACTGCCCGACTCCACCGCCTCGACACCGGGAGTGGCGCGCGCCGCCAGAAAAGCCAGCATGCCGCTCCAGTGATAGGGCGGGCGGAAACGCAGGTGGAAGATATACTGATTTTCCGGCTGAATCGTCTTTTGCCGCGCCAGGCGCCGGATCTGACTGGGAGTGCGGTGATAGGTCGTTTGAATGGCGGCATTGAACCTCCGCACGCAACCAAAACCTGAGGCGAGGGCGACTTCACTCATCGGCAGCGTAGTCTCGTCGATCAGCTTCTTGGCGAAATGCAAGCGCCGCGTATGAGCGACTGCCATTGGAGTCGCGCCCAGATGCCGGATGAACAGCCTGCGAAGATGTCGCGTGCCAACGCCCAGGCGCTCGGCGAGAACTTCCATCCCTCCGCTCTCCAAGCCGCTCTCCCCGATCAGGCGCAAAGCTCGCGAGACTGTGTTGGACGTTCCCAACCACGCCGGAGTTCCAGGCGAACACTCCGGCCGGCATCGCAAGCAGGGGCGAAAGCCGGCCTCCGCTGCCGCAGCGGCAGTCGGAAAATAACGAACATTCTTCTCTTTCGCCGTTGGCGCAGGACAAATGGGACGGCAATATACGCGGCTGCCGAGCACGCCAATGAAGAACTTGCCATCGAAGCGTGGATCGCGCGAAAGCCTCGCTCGCGAACAGACGTGCCAATCCAGGGTCATATCCTTACTCTCTTGCGAACTCATGATAGCCGTTCTAGGAAGCGAAATTGGACGTTTTCGGACGATGCGAGTCCGCAAACGTCCAGCAGCGGGGGATCGAAGTCCGCAAACGTCCTACCGTCCTTCATCACCCGATCTATGTTGACGAAGCGAAGGCGCAACCAGTCTCCGAACGATATCGGGAAACTTATCGCCCTCGCTGACCGCCACATTCGCAACACCCGGATCGACGCGCCGTGCCCACCCGAATTCGCCATTGCGTCCAATGTCCGAAGTGCTTCACCCGATATCTGTTCTCCCGCAGCCCGTACCATAACGGTTCGTACCTCGTTCCTACTGTTCTTTACTCTTCGGATGAATATGCTCTGTATTGCTCCTGCAGGAGACCCGCCTCGTCTAGCCGATGGCGATGGAGCGAGGTAGAGAGGTGCGAGGTTTCGCCCGCTGCTCATCGTCGTGGTTACGGTACGCCAGAGGAAATCGTTCCCCTGCGCGCTTCCACGTCCTGAGCGCGGGCAGAGTGACGACAAATCATGCGCGACTGGCACGGAATAGTCTTGACAGTCCAGGGAGTGAGCAATTCTCAGTGAATGGAGCCACGAATCTCGAACGCCCGAAACGGGCCAGCGCCGCTTCCCGGCAGCAAACAAGTCTTCCTGCTGGCATATTTTCATTTGCCATTAAGTCGATATTGTTTAGGATCCGTACTATGTCCCCCTTTGTAACCGACCATCCGGAATGCTGGCCCGCACTGCCGCTGGAGGAGTGGAAAGAAACCTATGCCACACTCCACATGTGGACCCAGATCGTAGGTAAGGTTCGGCTCCGTCTCACGCCGGTCGTAAACCACTGGTGGAATGTTCCGTTATACGTGACGGCTCGTGGCTTGAGTACGTCGCGAATTCCGTATGGTGAACGATCGTTTGAGATCTGGTTTGACTTCCTGCGGCATCAGCTTTCGGTGGAGACAAGTGACGGAATACTGAAAGCTCTTCCACTCGCCCCACGCTCCGTGGCAGATTTCTACCAGGAATTCATGAAGATGCTGCGGTCCGCAGAGATCGATGTCAAAATCTGGCGCATGCCGGTCGAAATTCCCAACCCGATAGCCTTCGACCAGGATCGGGTGCACGCGTCCTATGATCCCGGATCCGTGGAGAAATTCTGGCGCATCTTGATGTCAGTGGATGCGGTTTTCAACCAGTTTCGAGCGGAGTTCCTGGGCAAATCCAGCCCAGTCCATTTTTTTTGGGGAAGCTTCGACCTCGCGGTAAGCCGCTTCTCGGGCCGCAGAGCTCCAGAACGCCCCGGCGCCGATTCCATGACGCAAGAAGCCTATTCCCACGAAGTGAGCAGTGTCGGCTTTTGGCCGGGCGGAGGCGACATTAAGGACACGGCTTTTTATTCGTACACGTCGCCCGAACCGCAGGGATTTAAAGAGGCGCGCGTTCGGCCCGATGCCGCCTGTTACCAGAAGCAACTCGGCGAATTCGTTCTCATGTACGAGGACGTCCGGCGAGCCCAATCGCCCAGCGCGGTATTGCTGGACTTCTGCCACAGCACCTATGAGGCGGGCGCCTGCCTCGGCAACTGGGACCGCGATGTTCTGGAGAGATCCGCGACGAGTCGGTGACGGCCAACCATGGATTATTGAAACCGGTATCCCGGCTTGAGGTCGCAATGGCACACCCGGGTCTGCTCGAGATTCATGCTGGCGTTGCAATTGGCCCAACTCAGAAGAAGGGACGGACCCAGTGGAAAAAAGACCTTTTGATCGTCAACGTCCGCTTCAATGGTTACGCCCTCGGCGGCCGTCGGTAGAGTGAAGCTGAGCCCTCTCCCAAAAATGACCGGATAGAATTCGTGAACGATTTGGCTGGCCATCGGGTGAAATACTTCAGCTTCCAACAAAAAAGTTGTGGTGTCAGACCAGTCGCGAGCGGTGACGGTGATCATCTGCCCACCTCGCGACAACCGATTCGATTCAACTCTGGCAAATGGACACGGGCCGGCGATACACGAAGCCGTCGCTTCCCGAAACTCGTTACCGTTTCCCGCATCGAGCGATGCGGATCCAAGCGCCGCCTTCCACTTTCCATCCGGTGAGCAGGGGTGCTGGTTCTTGCAGGGAACGTTGCCTCGATTCTCGATCTGAAACGTCTTCACCACGCTTCCGATATTCACTGTGCTCATGGTTTTGAGCGAATATCGCACTCGCACATTCCCTATTTTGACGGCCGGCCGGTCGCTTACACTCGGGGCCTCGACCGAGTTGGGGACCATCCGGACAACATATAGCCTGTCACTGACGAATTCATTAAGTTCGAGAGGGTGGTAGTCGGGGTGCCGGAATTGAAGTGCCACGGCATGACCTTGCCGTATTCCCTTACGCCATCTGATGACGAAGAACCCGGAGGCGTCAGACTTCACCGGTGCGATGGCTAACCCATTTATCTCGGAGATCTCGACCCCGGCGATAGGCCGCTCTTTTCGAGCGTCGGCATCCTGCACCATGATCGCACCCTGAAGCGAGGTGGACTGGCGCGCCCGCGATCGGAGAAAAAATGCGAGACCGATCGCCGAGGCGACGACGATGACTAAAGGAACCCCTATTGCCAAGCTCCGCCGGACCGTCACGTTTTCAGCACGACCCCAGTCTTATTAGGCATTCGAAGAGCGAAAGGCTCATGATAATCTTCCAACAGAATACACAACGGCATCCACCAGGTCAGCAGTTGCATCCCCTTTTTGTTTATGATTATTTGCCTCCCGGCAATGAGATTTTTGCCGGATATTCAGGGCACGATGCAAGACGAGGATGAGCGAAGTACCCAACAATAAATTGTCACGGCGGCAAGTTGCGCGGCAACTTCTGGCTGCGGGAATCGGCCTGCCCTTCGCCCAGATCTTCATGGGCCTGGATCAAGGCGCCCCGGAGATGCCTCAGGCCCAGGAACAAGCTCCCGGACAATTCTCCCTCAGTCCCGAGGACGATCAGTTTTTGCACGACGTGGAGAGCGCCAGCTTCCTCTACTTCTGGGAACAAGGCAATCCAAAAACTGGGCTGGTGCAGGATCGCGCCAACGTGCGCAGCGATGGTCAGGGAGTCGTCGCCAGCATTGCGGCGACCGGTTTCGGGTTAACAGCGATTTGCATTGGGGAAAAACGAGGATTCATCACCACCAAAGCAGCTGAGGAACGACTCTTTCCAGCTTTGAACTTCCTCTGGAAGAAACTTCCAAACCACCGAGGCTTTTTCTATCACTGGGCGAACATCAATACCGGGGAGCGAGTCTGGGACTCCGAAATCTCGTCGGTGGACACGGCGATTCTGCTTTGTGGAATCCTGTCCTGCCGGCAGCATTTCAGGCATCCTGCCATACAGCAACTGGCCAATCTGATTTTTACTCGCGTGGATTGGACGTGGCTGTCCGAAGACACATCGTTGCTGTCTCACGGTTGGACTCCGGAGATTGGTTTTCTTCCATCCCGCTGGGACTACTACAGCGAGTTGATGATGATGTACCTGCTTGGCCTGGGATCCGAGTCTCACCCGCTCCGGGAAGAAGCCTGGACCGCCTGGAAGAGACTCCCCTTTGAATACGATGGCGTCCGCTACATTGGGTCGTTCGCACCATTATTCGTGCACCAGTATTCCCAGGCATGGTTCGATTTCCGGGGAAAGCGCGACAAATACGCCGACTATTTTCAAAACTCGGTGGCAGCTACCGACGCCCATCGCCGTTTCTGCCTTGAGTTGGGCAAGCAGTTTCCGGACTACAGCGACGATCTATGGGGCATTACGGCTTCTGATTCGCCCAATGGCTACGTTGTCTGGGGAGGGCCCCCCGCCGTCGGACCGATTGATGGAACCATAGTGCCCAGCGCCACTGGCGGTTCCTTGCCTTTTCTGCCGCAACAGACGTTGCGGGTCCTGAAAACCATTCGCAACAAATATGGCTCCGCGTGGAGCAAGTACGGCTTTGTGAATGCCTTCAATCCTCTCACCAACTGGTACGACCAGGACGTGATCGGGATCGACGCCGGAATCACGCTGCTGATGGCCGAGAACCTGAGAACTGGCTTTGTCTGGGATATGTTTATGAAGACTCCCGAAGCCCAGCGCGGCATGCAGCGCGCCGGCTTCAGGAAGTACTGATCCCTCGCGACACGGCTTCCAGGCTGCGCCTGCAGTTTGGTGCCGGCTTGCCAGCCTGGCAAATCTTGTCATCCAACCTGCAACAGCGATTTTGTCATCGAAGCTGAGTCTCGCAGGAGTAGTGGGCTTTCCGGCGTATTTCCGATAGACTAGACATAACTTGGGCGTCGGGCCATCCCCCTGGCAAGACAGGGTTTATAGCAATGGCTACTAGGCACAACTTCTGGAGCGATTGGCAGGACCGTCTCTCCGCCCTCCGCAATGTTCCGGTCGTCCTCCGTATCGTTTGGGAATCCGGGGCTTCCGTCGTAGCCTTCAACCTGATATTCCGCATTTTTTCGTCGCTGTTGCCCATGGCCCTGCTGTGGGTCACAAAGCTCATCATCGATAGCATCGTCCACGTCGCCTCCACCCACCAACCCGTCCCGGAACGACTTTGGTATTTGGTCGGAATCGAATTCGGTCTGGCGGTTTTGGCCAGCGTTCTGAGCCGTACTATCGATTATCTCGACGCCCTGCTCGCCGACAATTACACCCGGCACGTGAGCATTCAAGTCATGAAGCACGCGGCCGACCTCGACTTGATCGCCTACGAAGACCCGATTTTTTATGACCGTTTAGAGAGGGCACGGGTTCAGGCAACAGACCGGCTGGGCATGATTCAGTCGATGGGACGGCTGGTGCAGCAGGTCGTGATCACAGTTTCCCTTTCAGTTTCCATCGTAGTTTTTTCGCCCTGGCTACTGTTGCTTTTGATCGCCGGAGTAGTCCCGGCATTTCTGGGAGAGAGTCACTTCGCGTTTCTCAGCTACGCCAAGAATTTCCGCCAGACTCCGATTCGTCGCCAGCTCGATTACCTGCGTGTCCTGGGAGGCAGCAAAGAGGCGGCCAAGGAACTGAAACTGTTTGGACTGAAAGAGTTCCTCACTGAACGCTTCACCCGGCTCTCGAATCAAATCTATGCGGAAGACGTGGCCCTGGCCCGCCGCAGGCTCGTGGCGGGGGCTCTTCTGTCGATTGTCGGTGCGGCCGGTTACTACGGCGCCTACGTCCTGGTGATCTGGCGGACGGTTACGGGAGCGCTCAGCATCGGAACGCTCACGTTTCTGGCGGGAGCGATTCTGCAGGCGAGCTCGAATATCCAGCAGATATTCTCAACCCTGTCCAGCATCGCAGATCAGGCGTTGTTCTTGACAGATCTGATCGCCTTTCTGCAAATGGAGCCCACCATTCGTTCGAAGCCCAACGCCCTTCCGGCGCCGCGACCGATCCGGCGTGGATTCGAATTTCGCAATGTTTCTTTTGCCTACCCCGGGGGCGGTCACTTAATTCTCAGCGATTTCAATTTTCATCTTCGGCCCGGCGAGCGGGTGGCGCTCATCGGAGAGAATGGCCAGGGCAAGACCACTATCGTCAAGCTGCTGACGCGCCTGTACGACCCTCTCGAAGGGCAGGTACTGCTCGATGGCATCGACCTTCGCGAATACAGCCTGGAAAGCCTCTATCGGGAAATTGGCGTTATTTTCCAGGATTTCATGCGCTACGAAATGACGGCCAGCGAGAACATTGGGGTCGGACGCATTGACGAGGTCAACAATCTTCCACTGCTTCAGGTGTCCGCGGAAAAGAGTCTGGCCGACGAGGTGATTGGCAGACTCCCTCACGGTTACAGCCAGATGTTGGGGCGCCGTTTTGAGGGCGGCGTCGATCTTTCGGGTGGAGAGTGGCAAAAGGTCGCGCTAGCCCGCGCCTACCTGCGAGATGCGGAAGTGCTCATCCTGGACGAGCCCACTGCGGCGCTCGACGCCCGCAGCGAATACGAGGTGTTTCAGCGTTTTGCCGAACTCACCAGGGGCAAGATGGCGCTCTTTATTTCTCACCGATTCTCGACCGTGCGGATGGCCGATCGCATCGTGGTGATCGAAGACGGTCGGGTTGCCGAAGACGGAAAGCACGACGACTTGACTCATTTGGGAGGCCGCTACGCTGAGATGTTTGAAATGCAGGCTGCCAGTTATCGCTAGGTGCAATTGATGCTGCTGAATACCCACGTCCGATCTAGTATCGCGGAACCGTCCAACTCTCCAACTACGGTCGGAGATCAGGCCGACTTCCAGGAGTTGCATGCTCAAGGCGCCCAGTTGGCCTCCCAACTCCCGTGGGTGCCGCGCATCAAGTCTTCCGACGTGTTTTCCGACCGTTGCCGTCGGCTTAAGACGAAGCTGATGCCTATGATGGCGGCCGCCAGTGCTTCCGCCGCGCGCGCGCCTCTCACCGAGGATACCCGCTGGCTTCGGGACAACGAATCGTTGATTTATTCCGACATCGCAGCCATCGCCTCGGACCTCAAGCTGCATCGCCGTTTGCCTCATGTTCATGTCTTTGAGGGCGAGAACATTCCTCGAATACTGGCTGTCGTTATGGGTTTCCTGAAGGCGACGGGCTACCACTTTAGCGAACAGGCATTCAGTTCCTTTTGCCTAGGATTCCAGGAGGTCTCCCCTCTCGAACTGCGTGAATTCAAAGCCGTGGTTTCAACTCTGAAGCTGGCTTTGCTCAAGGAGATATCGGAACGCGGCCGCCGGGTTCTGAATGGGCCAGCCAGCGACTCATGCGGGATAGGTGTTTGCGTTCAGAGCCTGCGTGAAGTCGGGCAGATCTCGTGGAAAGAGATCCTTGAGCCCTTGATCCTGTTCGACCAGGCTCTGCGCAAGGATCCAGTGGGTTGTTACGCTGAAATGGACTTTGAGAGCCGGGATCTCTATCGGCGCAAGCTGGCTGCCATCGCGGCCCAGTCCGATCTGACCGAGATGCAAGTGGCGGATGAAGCGCTTGCTCTGGCGCGCGAGGCCCATGACCGAAGATATAGGGATCCGCGGATTTCCCAAAGAGAATCGCACATTGGCTACTACCTCATCGGGGAAGGAAGGGAAGTCCTTTCGGCACGAGCCGGGTGCAAGCCGAATCTGCTCCAAAGGCTGCGCAGTTGGCTGCGCCGCTATCCCGATGAGTTTTTCTTGCCCGGGATTGCCCTCCTCACTTGCTCTTTCATTACCGCGTATCTATTGTTTGTGACTCCGCGCGATAGTTCCATGGGCCTGATACTCGTTTCGATGCTGCTTTTGCTCTTGCCAAGCTCCCAGGGCGCAGTTCAAGTCATCGACTACATCATTACCGCTTTGTTGCCTCCGGACATTCTCCCCAAACTCGATTTTTCCAAAGGCGTTCCCGCCGATTGTATGACGCTGGTGGCAATTCCGACTCTGCTGATGAATGAAAAGCAGGTGCGTGCGTTGGTCGAGGATCTGGAAGTGAGATTCCTGGGCAACCACGATCCCAATATTCATTTCGCAATCCTGTCGGACTTGCCCGACGCGTACCACCGTGATCGCGAAGACAGCCCGTTGATTGATCTGTGCACTTCGCTTGTCAGCGAACTGAATGAGAAGTATGCAGGCCAAGACAGGGGTTCGTTCCTGATGTTCCATCGCCACCGCGTTTACAACCCGCGGGAAAGAGGCTGGATGGGTTGGGAACGAAAAAGAGGCAAGTTGCTTGACCTGAACAAGCTGCTCCGCGGGGAATACGACAGCTTTCCGGTCAAAGTCGGAGACTTGTCTATTCTTCCCAACGTTCGCTTCGTCATCACGTTGGATACCGACACCGAACTCCCGCGTGGATCGGCGCAGCGCATGATTGGCGCTATGGCTCACCCGTTAAATCAGGCCATCATCGATCCGGGCAGGAACATCGTCGTTGCCGGTTATGGCATTCTGCAGCCGCGCGTCGGAGTAAGCGTACAAAGCACAGCCCGCTCCCGGCTGGCTGCAGTCTATGCGGGTGAGACGGGCTTCGACATCTATACAAGAGCTGTTTCGGATGCCTATCAGGATCTGTATGGCGAGGGCAGTTTCACGGGCAAAGGAATTTACGAGGTCGATACTGTACACCGCGTGCTCGACCGCCGTTTCCCACGCAACGCCCTGCTCAGCCACGATTTGATCGAGGGAGCGTACGCGCGTGCCGGTCTAGCCAGCGACATCGAACTGATCGAGGATTACCCGTCGCACTACAGCGCCTACAACCGGCGCAAACACCGCTGGTTGCGCGGCGACTGGCAAATCACGGGATGGCTCCTCTCCACGGTGCCCGACGAGTCTGGGGCGCGAGTTCCAAACCCCATCTCGCTGATTTCTCGGTGGAAGATTCTCGACAACCTCCGCCGTAGCCTGGTCGAACCCGCCACCTTCGTTCTGCTTCTGTTCGGTTGGCTGGTGCCCGGGGGCCAGCATCTCGCATGGACTCTGGGGGCGATATTCCTTTTGGCCCTGCCGATCTGTTTTCAGCTTGGCTTCGGTCTGGGGCAAGCCTTGTATGAGAAGAAGTCCGAGATGGCTCGGCAAGCGCTCAGCGTCTTCGTGGCAGCCTGCATTACCACTTTGCTGACCCTCGTCTTCCTTGTCCACCAGACATTGCTCTCGCTCGACGCCGTGGTCCGCGCAATATTTCGGCGCTTTGTGTCACGCGAGCGTCTGCTGGAATGGGAGACTGCGGCCGAAGCCGAATCGGCCTCTCGTGTTACTCCCGTGGACCGTTACCTGAATTGGACACCGATCTTCGCCATTGGCATCGGCTTGCTGGTGTGGTTCGGGCAGCCTTCCGCTTTGCCTTCCGCCCTGCCCATTGTGTTGTTGTGGGCGTCCAGCAAACTGGTTTCCGGGTGGCTAAACCGGTCCCCTCAACCAGCCAAGGGCCAACTGGCGCCAAAAGATTTGCGCTTTCTGCGCCGCTCTGCTCTACACACCTGGCGTTATTTTGCTGAGTTCTGCACCGCGGAACATCACTGGCTGATACCAGACAATGTTCAGGAGACTCCACCCGCGATTGCAGCCCGCGTTTCTCCTACGAATTTAGGACTCCTATTGAACGCGCAGCAGGTGGCTTGTGAACTTGGCTATCTCTCCGTCCCGGAAATGGCTACGCAAACTGAGCGCACACTCAGTACTCTGTCTCGTATACCCAAAGAACGCGGGCATCTCCTAAATTGGTACGAGACGCGCACGCTGGAACCACTGGCACCGCACTTCGTTTCCTCCGTCGACAGCGGCAACCTTGTGGCTTCTCTTTGGACCTTGGAGCAAGGATGTCGAGCGCGCCTGCAAGAACCCCTGCTGCAACGCTGTTTGGCCGAAGGAATTTTCGACCTTCTGTGCGCCCTGGCCGATATGCGGGCGTTTCCTCGCAAGCAGCTTTCCCGCTACGAAAGGGAATTCAAGAGCGGAGACTGGCTGCCTTCTGTCTTTGCGTTGTCCGAGACTGCTGCTGATGAAATACGCTCGGTTTCCAAGTCGAGCCCTGCCGAGGAAATCCAATGGTTCCGAAGCCAGGCGCTGGCCCGACTCGAGGCTGTGCAGAGTCTGGTGCGATCGTATGTTCCATGGGAACTTCCCGAATTCGCGCCCCTGCGAGAAGGCGCTGCCCTCCGGGTGAAGCCCACGGCCGACCGCTCCCTCGAGCAATTGCCACACATCATTGACGACTTGCATCACCAATTGGATCTGGCTCTGCCCGCGTCTCAAGAAGAAAAGCGTCTCTGCGAAAGTCTGCGTACTCTGCTTCCCCAGGCCAGAACAAATGCGCTCCAACTCGCCCAGACTCTTCGAAGCATAGCCGCAGAAGCCGCGAAACTCGCTAGCGCTATGGATTTCAGCTTTCTGCTGAACCCCCGGCGCAAACTCATGTCAGTAGGTTTCAACGCTCAAACCCAGGAGTTGGAGCCAGCCTGTTATGACTTACTGGCGACGGAGTCCCGCACCGCGGTGTTTGCCGCGATCGCCAAAGATGACGTTCCCCAGGAATCCTGGTTCCGGATGGGCCGAGGGCACACCTTGGAGCAGGGACGCCCGGTCCTGCTTTCATGGACGGGGACGATGTTCGAATACCTGATGCCGACGTTGTGGATGCGTTCCTTCTCCAATACACTGCTCGACCGCAGCAGGGTTGCGGTGGTGGACTGCCAGCGCGAGTACGGAGCCCGCAAGGGTGTGCCGTGGGGGATTTCAGAATCGGCCTACTTCAAACTCGATGAAGCCGGCAATTATCAGTATCGCGCTTTCGGGCTTCCCCAGCTCGCCCTTATGAAACAGGAATCGAATCCTGTCATCATTTCTCCGTACTCCACCTTCCTTGCGCTGACTGTGGACTCTTCGGAGGCACTGCGCAATCTGCGTCGCATGGATAATCTGGGATGGTTCGGTCCGTACGGATTCTATGAGTCCGCGGACTTTTCCGCCTTCACTCGCTTCCGCCGGCTGCGCTGTCGGGTGGTGAAATGCTGGATGGCACATCATCAAGGAATGAGCCTGCTCGCGATGGCCAACCTTCTCTGTGACAATGTGGTACAGCGTTGGTTCCACAGCAGCCGGAGCGTTCAGGCGACGGAGCTCTTACTCCACGAAAAACCAGTCTCTCACGTGTCGGCGACGCGGCTTCCGCGCGGGAACGCCGCTTAACTTCGTACTGATTGAATCCGACCACTTAATGTATTCTTTGCTGTCTTCGTGAATTCAAGTTCTCATCGAGGGTAACGTTGGATGCCCAGACTCATCAGGAACCAGCACCTTCTCATTGCTGCAGTATTGATAGCATCGGTTGTTCTAGCTGCGAAAGCACAGACTCAGGGTTCTTCAGCTACCGTCGTGATCGATGCAGCCGCCCCCGCTCACCCGTTTCCACACTTCTGGGAACAAATGTTTGGCTCCGGTCGTGCCATTCTCAGCCTGCGCGAGAGTTACCGTCAGGATTTGCGCACGGTGCACCAGATCACCAACTTCGAGTACGAGCGATTTCATGCCATCTTTCACGACGAGGTTGGTGTCTACGATGAGAACAGTCAAGGGCAGCCGGTTTACAACTTTTCTTACGTGGATCAGATTTACGACGGCTTGCTGGCTAATGGTGTGAAGCCATTTGTTGAGCTAAGCTTCATGCCGAATAAGCTGGCTGCCGCGCCAAAGTTGCATGCTTTTTGGTACAAGCCCAACGTCAATCCGCCCAAGGACTGGTCGAAGTGGGATGCGCTCATCACTGCGTTTGGCGAACATCTGGTAAAACGCTACGGAATTGAGGAAGTTGCGACCTGGTATTTCGAGGTCTGGAATGAACCGAATATCGACTTCTGGGCTGGCGAACCGAAGCAATCTACGTATTGGGAGCTCTACGACCACACGGCCACCGCCATCAAGAAAGTGAGTGCGAAGCTTAGAGTGGGGGGCCCCGCAACGGCACAAGCCGCCTGGGTCGACGCCTTCATACAGCACTGCACCCAGAACAGCATCCCTGTGGATTTCGTTTCGTCCCACGTCTATGGCAACGACAGCTCGACCGACGTCTTTAACACGAATGAAGATATACCTCGAGACAAGATGGTTTGCCGCGCGGTGAAAAAGGTTCACGACCAGATTCGAGCCTCGGCCAAACCGAGCCTCCCGCTGATCTGGAGCGAATTCAACGCCAGCTACAAGAATGAGCCAGAAGTTACCGACTCCGTCTACATGGGTCCATGGATGGCAGAGACGATTCAACAATGCGACGGTTTGGTGGACATGTTGTCTTACTGGTCGTTTTCTGACGTGTTCGAAGAGCAAGGCGTGGTGAAGACGCCTTTCTATGGTGGATACGGTCTGATGGCGGAGGATTCGATCCCGAAGCCGGCCTTCGACGTTTTCAAACTTCTCCACAAGCTCGGAGACCAGCGTCTCAGCCTCGATTCTGATTCCGCCCTGGTGACGAGAGACAAGAATGGTTCGCTCGTGATCGCCCTTTGGAACTACGATCTGCCAGACCATGCCGGACAGGCCAAGACCATTAATCTGCGCCTGAAGAACTCAAAAGCGCGGCATGCTTCCATCTGGCGGGTCGATGCCGATCACGGCGACGTTCACGGGGTGTATAAGAAATTGCACGAGCCCATTTATCCGACACAAGATGAGATTCGGGAGCTCCGTGCAGCGGCGGAAATCAAACCGGAAGCCCGTGACCTCACCAATGGTGAACTTGCACTGCCAATCCCCGCACATGGTCTGGCGGTAATCGAACTGAAGTAAGAGCCCTTCCGGAAAGTGGGTTTAGCCTGTCGCCAACTCGCATCCGCGCTCAGGCTTTCTTACCGTCAAGCTCCTCCCAGCGCGTATAAAGCGCGTCCACTTGCTTCTGGGCTGCCTCCATCTCCGAGTGAGCACTGAGCAGGCGGGGACCGTCGCTGGCAATTGCCGGATCCTCGAGTTGAGCCCGCTTCGTCCGCAGCAATTCCTCGGCCTCGGCGATGCGCTGCTCGATGCCGTCGTATTCGCGAGCTTCCAGATAGGAGAGTTTCTTTCTCGCCGGCGCCGCTGTTTCGGTCGAGCCTGCGTCGCGGGGAACAACACGAGCGCTGGACTGCGCCGCCCCTTGCTTCCGTTCCGCCTGCCACGTCTCCCATTGCGAGTAATCGGCAAAACTCTCGACGCCGCCCTGTCCATCCAGGCCAAGCACGACGGTCGATACCCGATCGAGCATGTAACGGTCATGCGTAACCAGCACCAGCGACCCGCGAAACTCAAGCAGGCTCTCCTCCAGGATTTCGAGCGTCGGAATGTCCAGGTCATTGGTGGGCTCATCCAGCAGCAGTACATCCGCCGGCTGGAGCATCAGCTGAGCGATCAGGACTCGGGCCCGCTCGCCTCCGGAAAGCCGCTCAACGGGCTGGTTCAGTTGCTCGCCGGTGAACAGGAACCTCGCCGCCCAGGATGCCACGTGAATGACCCGATCTTGATAAATCACCGAATCTCCTTCCGGAGCCAGCGCGCGCCGCAGAGTTACATTCGCATCCAGTTGGCGGCTCTGGTCGAAGTACACGATCCGCAACCAGTCGGCCCGCCGAATCTCTCCCCTAGCTGCGGTCAACTCTCCGCGCAACAGCCGCAACAGCGTCGTCTTGCCGCTGCCATTCGGTCCCACCAGCCCGACCCGCATCCCCGCCGTAATAATGAAATCAAGATCCTCAAATAGAACGCGATCTCCGGCTACATAACCGACACTTTGGAGTTCGACCAGACGCTTGGTCTTGCGATCGCTGGCCGAGAAATCGATTTGCGCAGTTGCGTTCCGGTTTCTGGCGTTGAGGTCGGCGAGTTCTTCCATCAGTGCGCCCGCCTTGTCGATACGCGCCTTCGATTTTCTGGTGCGAGCCTTCGCCCCGCGGCGCAGCCACTCGATTTCGGAATGAACCAGGTTTTCCAGGGCTTCCTGACGCTTCGCTTGCGCATGAAGGAACTCTTCCTTCTTTTCCAGAAACGTGCTGTAGTTTCCGCGTACACGAAGCAATCCGTCCGAGTAGACGCGGTTGAGTTCCGCTGTCTCTGTCGCAACATTCTCCAGGAAGTAACGGTCGTGGCTGATCACGACGCAGGCGAACGCAGCTCGCTCCAATACGAGTTCCAGCCACTCGATTCCCGCCAGATCGAGATGATTCGTAGGTTCGTCCAGCAGTAGAATATCCGGCACCTGCACCAATGCCTCGACAATCGCTAGCCGCTTCTGCCAGCCCCCGGAGAGCGCGGTGGCCTGCGTTTCGACGTCTTCGAATCCGGCCCGTCCCAGAGTCTCTGCGAAGCGAGTCGGCCGCTCCGATTCAGGCACGGTGGACCGCTCCAGCGCTCTCTCGACCACCGACCGCACCGTGATGCCAGGTTCAAATGTGGACTCCTGCTCTACGTAGGTGAGCCGGAGCCGTTTTCGCGCAGCAACTTCTCCGCCGTCCGGAGTGACCTCGCCCGCCAGAATTCTCAGAAGCGTAGATTTCCCCGATCCGTTCGGACCTATGAGCCCGATGCAATCTCCCTCCGAGACGGTGAACGAGATGTTCTGAAAAAGCGGATTGGCCCCGAAGGCTTTCGAAATTCCCTGTGCGTTGATCAGCGGCGGCAAACGACTTGCAATCCCCCAGTTCCCTAAATTGAGATTATCAGGTAGTGCGCAATCGTGGCGCGCCGCTGGTTCGCAGCGTTACGAACGAGGAGGTGTCCGAGGCGAGGTGCCACCGATCACCGCGGCCGTTTTGCCGGTCAGACTGAACAGTTCACTCGTCAAGAGTTCTCCAAAATCAATTGCCTCAGAGAGTCAGGTTTGCCCGCCCAGAAATACAGGCACGACATGCCGCTCGTACAGATTCTCCGTTACATTCTTAGCAATTACGGCTTCGTTTTGACGGAGCAGGTCAAGATAACGGTCCCCCATCTTGGCTGCTATTTTGAAACTCACATGCAGGAGTTGCCGAAAGCTGCGGTTGTAGGCTGCCGATGCGGGAACGTGCCGCAGAGTGGAGGTATATTGCTCCGAGGACCAGTCGCGAACCTCTTCAGGAGACGGAAGTTCCGTCCGGCGTATGTCGACCACAGTCGCATACGGCGCACAGAGTTCATCCTGGTGTCGGAACGCTTCGACGTAGATTTCCTTGGCCAACTCCAGACCATCGCCATCGGCCTCTGCCAGGCCAATCAACTCTTCGAGCCATGTGGTGCCTGCGGTCTTAAGGTGAACGCCCGTGTTGACCCGCTTCATCGTTCGATGAATGCAGGGGTAGATAGAAAACTTGTCGCTGCCGGAGTGAATACTCAGCTTGAGATTGTCGGGCAGGCCATATTGCCGGATAGCCCAGCCGATGGCTGCCACATCCAACACCATCTCGCGCTCGAATTCCGCTACTTCGCCCACATAGTCCACGCCTTTGTTGAATCGACCGCTGAACTTCGGAGCAATGGTCTGGATCGGAATGTGTTCATCCGCGATGGCTGCCAGAATGATCAGCAACTCAGTGGGACTCTGGGCGCGGTCGGTTTCATCCATGGAAATTTCTGAGACGAAGTTGTCTGTACCCTTGCTGTTCTCGATTTTTCGGTAAACCTCCCCCGCTTTCATCACCGCAGCCAGGAACTTTTGCGCGGTGCTCCTCAGATCTTCCTTCGTGATCTCGAAGGATTCGTCCACTCCTTCCAATTGCACCTGCCGCAGCAGTTCTGGGTGGTGTTCCACAAATGCCTCGACGTTGACTGGCGTGGTCAACTGGCCGATGCTATCCGCGACGTCAATCGTGTAGAAGTCGCAGGTCTCCAGGAAACGGTCCACGGTTTGCAAGGTGATGTGGTCGGCGTCGCAAAAATATTGCTTCTTCCAATGTAGCGCTCTCACGGCTGCGTCGGCTGCCTGCCGCGTGGAGCTGGGTTCAGAACCGATCAATGCGTGTTCACGGTTCGATTTGTTCCAAACCGGAATTACTTCCACTCCTCTTTGCAGGGCGTGCATGCAGGCCTGCAACTGCGCTTTGGCCTGATGTGCGAACCGGTCGCCCACCCCGATCGAATACTTGCTGAGTCTCAAGCCTCACTTCCTCCGTCTTTCATCTCATATCTTGTCGCGATAGGCCCATAGCCCCATGCCAGGATCCGCAATGAAAAAAACTTCCTCACCGTCAATTCGGTTGTAGCCCTGCCTAAGCTTCTCCGGAGGATACCGCATGAGCATGATCTTCAGATCTCCGTAGGAGTAGCCGGCTCCCTCGATTTCTTCTTGGCTGAGATGTCCGGGGCACCACCGGACGGTGAAACGTCCTTCCGACGATCCGTGGATAAGGTGGGCCGCCGCGCTGAGATCCTTGGCTAAATCCGCATTTGCACTCACCGCTGCGAGCGTTGCGGGCGTGCCACGATACCCATACTTGCGGATCAATTTGTCGATGGCCGGGTCTTCACCGAAATGCTTGACTCCCGGCCCGAGAACGATCAGTTCAGCGCCGTCGGCAAGCGCCATGCGGGTGCGGTAGACCGCTTTGTTGCCAAGCCATGTGCTCTGAAATTCGCCGCCATCGAGATAAACGACTGCCTTTTGGATCGGCGCCTCGAGTATCTCAAAGTTCACCTTAAGGCTGAGTTCTGACGCGGCGTGAAAGCAGCGAACGTCATCCCCAATAAAGAGACCGCGCACCACAAGCCTTCCAGACCCGCGCCGACCCACAACCGTGAGCACGTAGACAATCGGCTGATCCTTCAAAAAATGGTCCGCCGCATAGTTGAGAACGTTGCGCACCGAATTCTCAGCGCGGCCCATGATGCGCTCCATCCCGTAAACCGCGCCCAGATAATGGCTGCGGTTGATCCCCTCTGGTCCACCGGTCCCCACGAGGATATTTTTGTTGTAATTGGCCATGCCGATGACTTCATGGGGAACCACCTGGCCGATCGAAAGGATCAAATCGAATCCGCCGTGCAAAATCAGCCGGTTTACTTGCGCCGGCCACGCATAATTAACCTTGCCCTCCGATTGCTTCTGGATGAACTCCGCAGGGACCTCGCCGAGAGTTTCGGTGTCCGTCCGCCAATTGTGAACCTGAAAGAGTGCGCGCGGCATCGCCCCGAACATGCGCTCAATCTGCGCGGAATTCATGGCGTGATGAGTACCCACCGCCGGGAGAACCGCTTGGAGCTTTTCGCCATAGAATTCCCATGCGTAACGGGTGAGTTCGCCGGCGCGCGAGTGCAAACGACTCATGTCGGGTGGTACGACGATCACGCGCTTACGCGGTCCCAGTTTCGTTAGACTTTGCGCGAGCAGGTCCTTCAGTTGTTCCGGAGAAAGCTCAGTTTCAGGACTACCCACGGCGCAGTAAAGACTCATGCGGTGAACTCCACCTTCTTCAACGCGGGAGCTAGCAGATACAGAATAAGCAAAGCGACTAGGTACGCGCAGGCGGCAATCGCGAACAGAATGCGATAGCTATGAGTCAATTGGAGAACGTGCCCAGCGAAAAATGCAAAGACTGCGCCGCCGAGTGCCCCAGCCATACCACCGATTCCGACCACTGTGCCGACTGCGCTGCGGGGGAACATGTCCGATGCCGTCGTAAATAGATTCGCAGAAAACCCCTGGTGAGCGCCTGCCGCAAGGCTGAGGAGCGCAATCGCCGCCCACTCCGTTTTGAGGCCTGCTGCGGTGTAGATCGGCACGACGACCGCTCCGCAGAAGAGCATCGCCGCCAACCGGGCATAACTCGGCGAGAATCCCATGCGCCGAAACGGCGCGGGTAACCACCCTCCGCCGATACTGCCGACCGCTGACACGTTGTAGATGACGATAAGCGGCAACCCGAGATGCGAGAGACTTAAATTGAATTTAGAGCTGAAGTACGACGGCAGCCAATAAAGATAGAACCACCAAATCGGGTCGGTAAGAAATTTCGCGAGCGAAAACCCCCAAGTTTGGCGGAAACTCAAGAGTCGTCGCCATGAAATCGTGGCCGCTGAATCGGTCGTTGAGAAGGCTTGCCGCAGCGTGCCCTCGCCAACCTGCGGAGGAGCTTGCGGCGTATGGTAGCGGAGGAACCACCATATAATCCAAGGCAGGCCGAACAGACCCGTGATTAGAAACGCCGCATGCCAGCCGTAGCGCAGCGTCACCCATGGCACGAAGGCGGGAGCCAGAATCGCTCCAATGTTCGCCCCGGAATTAAAGATTCCCGTTGCGAGCGAACGTTCCTCAGGCGGAAACCACTCGGCCACGGTTTTGATCGCGGCAGGGAAGTTGCCGGATTCTCCCCACCCAAGACAGAAGCGGGCCACGCCGAACTCCATCGCGCTTGTTGCCAGCGCATGGCCCATTGCTGAAAGACTCCAAACAGCCATCACCAGCATGTAGCCAATGCGAGTGCCTAGTCTGTCGATCAGACGCCCGACTCCCAACAAGCCGGCCGCGTAGGCGATCTGAAACGCGTCCACAATGTATCCGTAGTTAAGTTCGGTGAGCCCGATGCTCTGCTGGAGGGTAGGCTTGAGCAGCGCGATCACCTGCCGGTCCATGTAGTTGATCGAGGTCGCGACAAACAGCATCGCGCAGATGGTCCAGCGCATGGACGTTGGGCCCGTGCCCTCAGGTTCGAAACTCTCCACCCGCTCGTTGAATGCCGTGTCAGGCTCCATCGTGCGCCTCTTCCAGCCGGTAGGCGCGTTTCACCAATCGATAGGCCAGGTCATACGCCACTTCCAAAGCCTCATCTTCTTCCAGCCGATGTTCAGCCACGAGTCTCGCCAGAAAAGCACAATCGGTACGCCGTGCGACATCGTGACGTGCGGGGATGGAAAGAAAAGCCCGCGTATCGTCGTTGAAGCCGACTGTGTTGTAGAAACCAGCCGTCTCTGTTACTTGCTCGCGAAAGCGCATCATCCCCTCCGGGCTGTCGTAGAACCACCACGGTGGCCCCAGGCGAAGGCAGGGATAGTGTCCGGCCAACGGCGCCAGTTCGCGGCTGTAGGTCGATTCATCCAGGGTGAAGAGAACGATCGTCAAGTTGCGCTGGTTGCCGAATTGGTCAAGCAACGGCCGCAACGCGTCCACATAATTCGTCGGCGTCGGAATGTCCGCGCCTATGTCGCGGCCGTAACGTTCATAGAGCTGGTGGTTGTGATTGCGCGCGCTCCCCGGATGGATCTGCATTACGAGGCCATCGTCCAGGCTCATCCGCGCCATTTCGGTCAGCATCTGGGCGCGGAAACGCTCGTGATCACCGGGGTTAGAAGCCCCGGCAAGAATTCGCGCGAACAGCTCCGCGGCCTCCTTCGGCGAAAGATTCGCGGTGCGCGCCGTCGGATGTCCATGGTCGGTGGCCGTGCAGCCAAGCGAACGAAACCGTTCCCGCGCCAACCGGAGTGCCTTCAAATAGCCAGCCCAGCTTGAGGTATCTTCCCCCGTTTGCTCTCCCAGCTTGGCAATGTTTTGCGAGAATCCCGTGAACTCAGGATCTACCACCGCGTCGGGCCGAAAGGTCGGCAGGATTCTTGCTTTCCATCCCGAATTCCGAATCGCCTTGTGATCCGCCAGCGGGTCTAGTGGAGAGTCGGTGGTCGCCAGCACTTCTAATCGAAAACGTTCGTACAGCGCGCGTGGCAGAAATTCAGGGGTGTGCAGTTTCTCCGAAATCGTATCGAAGTACAGGTCTGCAGTCTGTTCACTTAGCCGCTGGTTAAGCCCGAAGAGTTCTTGAAAGGCAAAGTCCAGCCACAGCCGGGTTGGTGTTCCCCGGAACAGATAATAATGGCGGGCAAAGATTCGCCACACCTTCCGAGCATCCGTCAGTTCCGGTTCGCCAATCTCGAGATCTTCCAGCAATACTCCCTGGCTGTACAGCATGCGATAAATGTAGTGATCGGGCTGAACGAACAGCTTTGCCGGATCAGGAAACGGTTCATTCTTCGCGAACCACGCCGCCTGGGTGTGTCCATGCGGGCTCACGAGAGGAAGCGCTCGCACCTGTTCGTAGAGTGTTCTGGCGATCTTTCGCGTGGCGGGCTCTGCTGGGAAAAGGCGGTCCGGGTGGATCAGCATGATCTCTCACTGTAGCTCTTCGCAGTGGTGGAAGAGCCTAATAATCATGCTTGGAAGTCGTGCAGCGGTCAATGGACCTGATTCGGCCATCAGGTCCCGATGGAGTTTACGGTAACAAAATCACTTGTTCGAGATAACGAAGTCCACCGTGCTCACATTGTTGCCGCTCACCGTCACCGACTTTTCCCAGGTTTTGGGTTCCGAGAACACGGGGCGCTGGACGCTGCGTTCGGTCAGCACGTCATAGGCTTGTTCCTTGCCGAGCAGGCTCCAGCCTTCATGCCAAGCCACAATTTGATACGTTCCTGCCGGGACGTCGGTGAACTCGAAGTGTCCGCTCTCGTCGGTTACCGCGTAGTAAGGATGCGGCACCACCATCATCTCGGCATTCATCCAGACGTGGCCGCCGTTGCAGCGCAGATGGACCAGGCCCGGGTTGGACATGGTGCGCGAAGTTACGCGGTCGGCAAAAGGAAAAGGCAAGTTGAACGTCGCCGCCCCATCCATATGAACCGTATGCAAGGTGGCGTCGGAGCTCATCATGCTGAGAGTACCGTTTTCCGGGACGAGGAGAATGTGCGGGATGTAGCGACAGTGTTTTTGATCCAGGTGCCGCCGCTGTTCGGGCAGATCCATGGCCTTCCCGCTGCTAATGTTCTTCAGGTAAACGACGGTGTTGGCTACGCCGCCACCAGATCCAACGATCAACCGCTCCAGGTCAGTACTTTTCTTGGAGTCGGGATCGCAAATCTGAGGATCTTTGGTTATAGGGAAGGCAGCGGCATGCGGAGCTGGCCCCGTCCATTTGACGGAGCCTGAAATCGTGCCGCCGTTACTGACAGTAACGGCTTTGTAGTCGCTTTGGGCAAACACCAAGCCGGTGGCGAAGAGGAACGTCAAACCTAGACATCGCGAATTCCAACGCATTTTGATCCCCCATTTGTCCCGGTGTCCGGCGGTGGGGGCCGACCCTCTGATACCCGGGGCGACGAATTCTGTCTGTCTGACTTGCTCCCGCATCCTCCGACGTGCATCCCTTTACGAGAAAATGCTGCGCTGGAACAACGATCGATTCCGGGCAACCCTTCGGTTACGGGTCTTGCCGTACAGTTTCAAACCACGACCGTGCAGGGGGCAACGGTTTAGTGATTGAAATCACATCTTGCGTCCACTCCGGTACTAAGTCGAGATTACTGCGGTAACTACACGGGGGTGGGGTAATATCCGAACGCGAACACATCTCTACGCTTAAGGCCGCGCGGAGTTGCTCATCATCAGCGCAAAGAGCAGAGGGAGGTAGATCACAGTAGCCTGAAGGAGATGCCGCGCGCGCATCTTCGACGGAGCACTCGCGAGCGGCAGGTTGAGAAAAGCCAGGCGCGCCCCAAAGTACAGGAGCGCAAATCCGAGAACCACCGCGCCAGCAAAATAAACCCGGCCCGCCATTCCCATGACGCTGGGTAGCACGCTGATGGGGATCAGAAACACGGAGTAGATCAGAATACGGCGGGCGGTGGAACGGCCGTCTTCTTCGACCACCGGCAGCATTTTTACGCCGCCTTTGGCGTAATCCTCGCGGTAGAGCCACGCGATCGAGAAGAAATGGGGAAACTGCCAGACAAACAGAATGGCGAACAGGACGAGTGTGCCCCACTCCACCCGGCCGCGAGCAGCGGTCCACCCCAGAACTCCCGGCATAGCTCCCGGAAAAGCTCCCACAAACGTGCATATGGGAGAAACACGCTTCAGCGGAGTGTAGGCGGCCAGGTACACGACTGAAGTCAGAAAGGTCAGGAATCCGGTTAGCGGATTGGTGTACAAGCTGAGATAAACCGAGCCTCCTACGGCTGCCAGCAGGCCAAGCACGCTGGCGTGCAATAAAGTCATGCGGCCGGTCGGAAGCGGCCGCAGGGCCGTCCGCCGCATGTTCGCGTCCACCTCGTGTTCCATGACCTCATTGAGCGCCGCCGTACCACTGGAGACCAAACCGATTCCAAGCAGAGAGTGAAATAGCCCCCAGCTAAGCCAGGAACTACCCGCCTTGTGCGCGCCGAAAAAGTACCCGCACCAAGCGGTCATTACGATCAGCGTGGTCACGCGGAGTTTGGTGAGTTCGGCGTAGTCGCGGAAAAGCGAAGTAGCCCGTGTGCGCAAATCCGAGAAAGGCAGGGTCATCGTGCTCATGAATTAGGCCGTATCGAACCGTTCCAGATTATACCGATCTGGCTTGCTACGAAGAAAATGCGCGTAAGGCCCCACGCCATAACGCGCTCAAGGAATGAATGGGTACTCCCATCGCGTTCTAATGTCAAGCGAAAACGCAAATCGTATTCGCTGATTCAGCATCACTCGCTCCCCGAAGGCCCCGTCGAATCAAACGTTTCAGGCGGATCGAAAAAACATTTTTGCCACAAAGCGGAATCGGACAGCGTGCCGGCTTTCCATTGCGCTAGAGCCGACGACGTGGCCGCGATCATGCCGCCGTCGGCGGAATCGAAAATTACCACAATGCCAGCCATTTCCTGCGGCTTCTGCGTCATCTCCGCGAAGTTCTTGTCGAGCAAAAACTTCGCATATTCCAGCCGCTCTTTCGGGCCGCCGTCTTTGGCGTTGTCGTCAATCTTCTGCACTGAAATAATTTTAACGCTTTTGCCGCGGAGCGGTTCCCAATCTCCTGGAAAAGGCGCGGTCTCCTCTCGGATTACATGGAACAAGTCAGCCGCGGGCGCCAGGGCAGAGACCACAGGTGCGTCCGTGTCCGGGATGCCGACAGGCATCTCGACGCTGTTGCGCCAGATCCAGCCACGCGATAACCCGGATATGCGCACGTGCACCCAGTCCCTGTCGAAGTTCAGCATCTCGAATTCGTCGTGCAGACTGGCCATGAACAGCGGCTTCGCAGTCAGGCTGGGAGTCGCGACCACGGGAGTGCCCGATTTCTTCACCGCCACCAGATTCTTGGGATGAGCCTGGTTCTTTAGAATTTCCGCCAGGCTGTCGGCTTCCGCCTGCAACGCATTGGTCGTCTTTTCGGCGTTGGGCTCCGGATTTGCGCCACTCACTCGCTCCGGCGCAGCCAGGCCTTGGCTCAGCGACGACGAGAAAGTGCCACCTGTCTCGGGGAACCTTGGAGCCGCCGTCGAAACCGTCGATTCCGAGGAGGCCTGCGGCTCGGAGGGTTGTGTCGGTGGCGCAGCCGGTGCGGTCCTTTGACCGCTCTCCGTGCGCGCCACTTCCTCCGCTAGTTGATCTAGCAGGTCGGCTTCTAGACGGCCGTTCGAGATCAGCAATTGATATCCAGAGTGCCCCGCCGGGTCGTTGTACCAAGCCGTCACTTTTGTGCTGACTCTCACCAGCGATCCGCCACCTGCGCTCGAACTGACCTGTACTGTTGTCTGGTAGTATCCGCGCTGGTAGCGGTCAAGCGGATGCTCCACGGGTTGAGCGAATCCTTCCAAGGCTGGAAGGTGGCCGGCCAGGCTCGAGCGCAGTCCGCTCAGCGCCTTCTCAACCGTGGTTTTCGACTGCTGGAAACTGCGTTGGCTCGGATCACTCTGGGCGCGAACAGAGGCAATCGCGAGAAAGATCGAGAGACCCCGAAGAAGCGCCCGCGCCGCAATTCGGCTCGTGATGTTTCCCTGGGCTCTCACGGTAACTGCTCCAACTCGTCGCGCAATATCCATCCGTGCTGGCCATCGTGGGTTTCCACTCCAAACCAGTACGTCGTCGAAATCACGATGAGAACCTCGGTGCCGGTGGGCAACGACTGCAGTGTGGTCGCCGTGTGGAAGGGAGCGGACTTCAGCGGCGCGCCCGGCGCCTTCACCAGTCGCTGAACCTGACGCCGGAGATCTTTGACGTGTTCTTCCAGCGTTTGCGGCGCGGCTTGCGCAAGCGTTGCTTGCGGCGCCGAGCCGGAATTGCCGGCACTCTCCACCGCAGGTATGGGGGTCGGAGGTGCAGTCGCTGCGCGGGTCGCCTCGGCTGCCGCGAACTGCCGCGTCAATTTCTCCTCCCGTTGGCGCTCGGCTTCGGCGGTTTCAGTTTTCATCACGGTGATCGCGTCAAGCCGGTCATGGATGTCCTTGTACTCCGCGCTCTCCACCGAACCGTTCGACAGATGTGAGGTGTGGCGGAAATCCTCGACGAAGATTGCATCGATCCGCAACACGCTGTTCTTGTCGCCCTGCGCCTGCACCACGTAGCGCACCGCCAGCGTGCCCACGTCGCCGCTGTCCTTGAAATTACGGGGATCGAGTGCGTGGGCTTTCACTTTGTAGAAGGCCTTCCCGTCCCCGGTCCATGCCGGAAAAGCGCGCGTCGAGGACTCCGCGGTCGCGTTCGCGACGTATTCGTCTTTGTTGTATTCCTTGGTTCCCCGAATGATTCCGTTCTGCACCACGTCCTGCACCACTTGGACAACTTCGCTCTCGGGAAACGGAACGTTGACGATAAGGCCAGCCCCGTATTGCAGGGCATCTTTTTCGCGCGCGTTCAGTCCGGGCGAGGCTGCGAGGAAAATACCAATCCAGAGCAGGATCAAACGGGCCTTCCACAGCCCAACCCCGCGAACGCCCGAAAACTCGAACCCACCGCCCCTCCAAACCGCAGACCGTTTCACCTGAAACCCCCTCTGGGACACATTCTCAACTCCGGTGGCGGCGTGTCAACTCTGGCTTGCCTTTTAGGCGGAATGCCAAACTGCGACTCTCTTTGACCTAGCAGTGTAAAAAAAATGTAAAAAACTACTTGCAAGTGACGTTAGGGCGGTAGTAGGATTCCGCCCCGGTACGGTGGTTCGACCGCTGAAGGAAGTTGTAAAAAGATTATTACTTGCTCCGTCGCACGCATGTGAAAGGGGTTTCACATGCTAAAGTCTGCGCATCTTGCCAATTTTGCGTCTGTGGGGACGCAAGCATCATGCAAGTAAGTGTGGCCGAGAGGCCTGGAGGAGTGAACCGAATGCGTATGGGGACGCAGTCTTATGTTCGCCGAAAGCTGCCGTGTGTGCAGCCTTTTGCAACCATAGCTCTGGTTGTGATCTTTCTAATCCTGAGCAGTAGTCAAAATGCGAATGCCCTTCCGGCATTTGCTCGCAAGTACGGCCTGCGCTGTTCGGCCTGCCACGAATCCTGGCCGATGCTCAATTACTTTGGCCAGAAGTTCAAAGACAACGGCTACCAGCTGATGAACGATCGCGACTCGCCGATCTGGCAAAATCCAGGGTATTGGCCGGTCACGTTCCGCATCACGCCGATTTGGCACCGGGTAAGCACGGGTAAAGTGCAGGTGGACACATACTCGGGCGGCACTGTGACGGGATCGGCGATTCAGCGGGTTACCACCTCCGGCTTCGATCTGAGCGGATTGGACTTCCATACCGGCGGCACTCTGGAAAAGAATTTCTCGTTCTACGTTCTTCCGTCCTCAGACAACACCGCTTCCTTCCACTTTGAGACCGTGATGGCCCGCTTGGACAACTTGTTTGGCAGCCCTTGGCTCAACGTCAAGCTGGGCAAGTTCGAACTCGACAACCTGCTCTCGGAAAAGCGAATTCTGACGCTCACCGGCAATGGCGGCATTTACCAGCTCTATCACTTCACTCCGGTTGGCGACGGCAACATTTTCGGCCAAATGGGAGACAACCAGCTGGGCGCGGAAATCATGGGCCACTCCTACAACGACCGGACCCGCTACTCAGCCGCTCTGCTTAGTACTACTGACGGCAACGTGGGCTTGCCGTATGGCAACGCATACACCGGTTTCTTTGCCGCCAGTCAGGCCTTCGACGTCGGCAAACTCGGAGTCGATCGCATCGGCGCCTACGCCATGATCGGACAAGCGCCAACGTACTACTTGACTCAGACCGCCAACGGAGTCACCTCACCTCTTGCCGGCTCCGGGGCAAGCAACAAGTCTTTCCACCGCGAAGGCTTCGTTGGTCAGTTCTACTTCGGCCAGCACATCGACCTGCAGGTGGTCACGCAGCATGGCTGGGACAATGCGTGGTTCGGGCAGGGCTACGGCGATCTTATCGGCGGGACGGTCACCGGCAACAACACCCCGGGCACCACGCTGCCCGCAGGTTCGCAAGCGCCAACGTGGAACGGCGTTCTATTCGAACCCCACTACATCTACAGCCCGCAGCTTATTTTCATCGGAAGGTACGAAAACATTCAAATGTCCCGGCAGGCCAATGGGCGAACCTCGGCCAGTCCGTCAGCGTCCAACTTCGGCAACATCTCCACCTACACCGTTGGCTTTCGCTACAACCCCTTCATGACCAGCCGCGCCGGCTTTGCCTGGCACAACGAGTACAACTGGCTGCACCAGGACGGCACCGGACCTCTGATCGGGCTGAACACAACCAACATCAACACCAGCGAGGTAATGACAGGATTTGATTTCGACTTCTAACCGAACGAACAGGCGGCAGACGTTTTGCCAGCGTAAAAAAAATCAAATTTGAGGATTCTCCCGATGAACACTTTGAAGCCTGTGCATTTCCTCACTGCGATAGTGAGTTTCGTTCTGGCCGTCGGAATCTCGTCCCGGGCGCAGGACGCGCCTGACGTCGGCCCCCATCCGCCGACGCCGGAGGTGCCGATGGAAAGCCATATCGGCAAATTAACCGGCCACTCCAAAGCCGCCAAATCGGACTTCCGCCGCTACTGCGCCGGTTGTCACGGCGAGTTGGGCGACGGCAATGGCGAGAACGCCGTGTGGCTTGATCCCAAGCCTCGCAACTTCACCTTGGCCACGTTTAAGTGCCGCTCCACTCTGACCGGCACCCTCCCCACCGACCAGGATCTCTTCAACTCCATCGGCCGTGGGTTCGCCAATTCCAACATGCCTATCTGGAACACATTCTCCGGCCAGCAGAAGGCTGATCTGGTGGCCTACATCAAGACGTTCTCCGCTCGCTGGCAAAAAGAGAAAGCGGGAGATCCCATCAAGGTTCCCGCCGAGCCTCCTGTGACGATCGAAAGCATCTCGCACGGCAAAGCCCTGTTTACCAAGCTCGAGTGCTGGAAGTGCCACGGTCCTCAAGGCAAGGGTGACGGTCCTTCAGCAGCAACGCTCACCGACAGCCAGGATCAGCCCATCCGGCCGTATAACTTTGCCGCCGGCAAGGACGACTCGCGCTTTAAATGTGGCTCAACCAATGAAGATATTTATAAAATTTTCATGACCGGCGTCGATGGAACGCCGATGCCATCGTTTAACGACACCATCCAACCCAACGACGCGTGGGATCTGGTTCACTTCCTGCGCACGCTACAGGTCAATCGCCACAGCAAGGAAAACGAAGTGTTGAAGGCGGCGGGAGGCAAGATTCCTCCCTACGTGGAAAAGCAATCGGAAGCGCCCACCAGCCAGTCCGAGAATCGGGCTGCCGGAGGCGGTAACTAATAACTGATATTTCTAAGGAGGCAAGGAAATGCGCGCGAGCAACCCCTGCATTGCGGCGCTAGCTGCCGTATTGTGTCCGGCGCTAATGTTCGGAGGCACCATCAGCGGCAAAGTGACCTACACCGGAACCCCAGCGAAACAGAAACCTATCGACATGTCGAAGGAGCCGAGCTGCGCCAAGCAGCACGCGACTCCCGTCACAACTGAGACTGTCGTCACCGGCTCCAACAATACTCTCGAAAACGTCATCGTCTACATCTCCGCCGGCGCTGATGACGCCAACGCACCCTCACAGGCGGTGACTTTTACCCAGAAAGGCTGCCAGTACCTTCCGCACGTCATCGCCCTGCACACCGGCCAGGAATTGCAGGTCATCAACGGGGACCAGACTTCCCACAACATTCATCCCCTGGCCAAGGTGAACCGCGAGTGGAACAAGTCGCAGCCGCCGGGGGCTCCGCCCATTCAGGAGAAGTTCGATTCTCCGGAATTCATTTCCGTGAAGTGCAACATCCATCCCTGGATGCACGGTTGGTTCGCGGTCCTCAAGACCAACCATTACTCGATCACCAGAGACGGCGGCGGGTTTTCTCTGCCCAATCTGCCCGCGGGAAAGTACACCGTCACCGCCTGGCATGAAGACTACGGAACCCAGACGCAAGACGTGACCATCACGGGCAGCGAGACGAAGTCCGTCGACTTCAGTTTCAAGGCCAAAGCCTACTAGGAGTTGCTTCTCGTTGGTGCCGGCGCTTTTCGCGCCGGCGCCAATCGATTTCATTGCCCGGATGATCCGGGCGGATGCGAGGGAACATGGGCGGCAAGATATTTGCGGTGCTGGTGATCGTGATTGCGATAGCCTCGGCAGTTCCCATCATCAACCACACGTTCCTGGGTGCAAGCGTGAAACCGCCCGAGGACATCTCCACGCACGGCGCCGAAATCGACAAGCAACTCGACGAAACCATGGTCGAGGCCGGTTTGTCATTCCTGGCGGCTCAGTTCGTGCTGGGCTTCTTTGTGTGGCAGTTTGGCGGACGCAAAGCCGGTCCGCTCAAGAACTTTCCCGGTGGCGCCAAGTATCTCGTCCTTGCGGCGGTTGCTGCTCGTGGGTGCTGAAGCAATCGCGCTCGGAGCCCTGGGGACCAAGGCATGGGCAAGAGTCTATTTCCAGCCAGCCTCGGCCGACGCACTGCCCATCCAGGTGCAGGCCGGGCAATTTGCCTTTTACTTCCGCTACGCCGGGCCGGACGGCAAGTTCGGCGTCATCCACCCGGAGAAGATCGATGAAGGCAACTCGAATTTCTTTGGCTTGGATCCGGAAAACGATATCCCCGCGCGCGACGACATCACCTCAGGCGAGTTGGTAATTCCGGCAAACAAGGAAATCCACCTGATGATGCACGCCAAAGACGTGGGACATTCCTTCTATGTTCGCGAGTTGCGCATCCAGCAGGATTTCGTCCCCGGACTCGATCTTTCCCTTCATTTCACCGCGACCAAGGTCGGCAAATACGAAATCGTCTGTACCCAGCTTTGCGGCCTTGGCCACTACAACATGAAGGCGTATCTGAACGTCATGTCGCAGGACGATTTTGACAAGTGGTTGAAGGCGCAGTCCAGCTAACAGCAGTCTCGCAGGGAAGTGTGACATGAATCTGGTGAACGAAAAGTGGTCGCGTGCAGCTAGCTATCCCACGAGTTTTGGGAAGGGCACGGCTTCAGCCGTGCCGTTTGGGGCACAAACAAAAGAATCGGGCTTTAGCCCCTGTGGGAACTTCGGAGCAGTCCCGGAATCTTGAGTGCCAACTCTACCGAGAGGTGAAGGGCAATGTCTGAGGCATCCGCACATGCAGTACACCACGCAGCCCCGACGGGCTTCATTCGCAAGTATGTTTTCAGCCTCGACCATAAAATCATCGGCCTGCAGTACTACGCCCTGGCCGTGGTCGCCGTTGTCACAGGGATGGTCCTTTCCTGGCTGATGCGAATTCACCTGATCGCGCCCAATTGGCCAATCCCCGGGCTGCAATTCCTCTCCAAGGTCGGAGCGCCCGGCGGAGTGATGACGCCGGAGTACTACCTCTCACTGATGACCATGCACGGCACTCTGATGGTCTTCTTCGTCCTGACCAACGCGCCCTTCGCCGCGTTCGGCAACTACTTCCTGCCCATCCAGATTGGCGCGGAAGATATGGCCTTCCCCCGCTTCAACATGATGTCGTTCTGGACGACGTTCATCGCCTTCTGCATTCTCATCTCCGCCTTCTTCGTCGGCGATGGACCGCCGCTTGCCGGCTGGACCGCCTACGCGCCCGCTGAGCGCCGTGGGTAAGGATTCCGGCCCTGGCGAGGGACTGGGGCAAACCCTGTGGGGACTCTCGATCTTTGTCTTCTGCATCGCTTCGCTGCTGGGCGCGTTGAACTTCATCGCCACGACCCTCGATTTGCGAACCAAAGGCATGACGCTGGCCCGCATGCCCATCTGCACTTGGGCGTGGTTCATCACCTCCTGCATCTCGCTGCTGGCCTTTGCGGTTCTGATGCCGGCCTGCCTGCTGCTGATCCTGGACCGCGTTGGCGGAACCAGCTTTTTCATTCCCGCCGGCCTGAATGTCAGCGACCACTTGCAACCGCACCAGGGCGGATCGCCGCTGTTGTGGCAGCATCTCTTCTGGTTCTTCGGCCATCCTGAGGTCTACATCGCCATCCTGCCCGCCATCGGTATCGTCAGCCACATTCTGATCAACAGCATGCGCAAGCCCATGTTGAGCAACAAGGTCATCATCTATTGCATGATGGGCATTGGCTTCCTCAGCTACATGGTGTGGGGACACCACATGTTTCTGAGCGGCATGAATCCATTCTCCGCGCTGGTGTTCTCTTTCCCCACGCTGATGATTACCATTCCCGCCACCATCATGACGCTAATCTGGCTGGGCAGCCTGTACGGGTCCAATCTAAGAATTAACGCCGCGTCGCTGTTCTGCCTGGGTTTCATCTCCATGTTCGTCAGCGGCGGCGTGAGCGGTTTCTTCCTCGCGCAGCCTTCGATCGATATCTATCTGCATGCGACGTACTTTGTCGTAGGTCACTTTCACATGGTGATGGGCGTGGCGGCCATCTTCGGTGTTTTCGCCGGAACCTACTTCTGGTTCCCCAAGATGACCGGCCACATGATGAATGAAACTCTGGGTCGGCTGCACTTCTGGCTCACCTTCATCGGCACCTATTGCATCTTCATGCCGTTCCATTACCTGGGGCTGGCGGGCAATGTACGACGGTACTCGGCCTTCACCGACGACTTCCTGGTGCCGCTGCTGCCGGTACACAAATTCATTACCTACTCAGCTCTGTTCACCGGGGCCGCGCAGTTGATTTTCCTATACAACCTGATTTACAGCCGGTTCAAGGGACCGCAAGCAACGGCCAACCCGTGGGAGGCGACCTCGCTGGAGTGGTCCACGCCGTCGTCTCCGCCGCCGTTTGATAATTTCGGCGGCCAGCACCCGGTGGTGTATCACGATCCTTATCAATACGGAGTTCAGAGCTCTACGGCCGACTACCTGATGCAGACGTCCCCGGAGCGCGCCGGAGAAACGCCGTAGGTAGAAGTTATTCAATAACTCGGATCTGGGAAGGGCACGTCTTCAGCCGTGCCGCCCAGACCCAATAAAGATGCGGGCTTTAGCCCCTGAGGGATGTTGGAAACGGAGTATTCATGGCAACAACACTGCAACCGCCGCCAGTACAAATAGACGACAAAAAGCATCCGCATCCTCACGACGGAAATGGCGGCGGTGGCCTTCGTGGATTGGTTCCGGAAACCGGTGATCTGCGATCCGTAGCCGATCCCAGGGGCGAGCCCACGCGCACCGGAATCTGGGTGGCGCTCGCTGCCATTGCCATGTCGTTTGCCGCCCTCACCTCAGCCTTGTACGTTCGTGAAGGCGCGGCCACCGATTGGCACCATATCGTCTTGCCGCCCATCCTTTGGTTTAATACGCTGGCCTTGATTGCCAGCAGTATCTCGTTGGAATTAGCAAGGCACCGGGTCGCGGCATTCATGCGCGGCCAGACCCCAAGCCGCTCCAACTCCATGCTGTGGTTGAACGCTACCTTGGCGCTCGGCCTTTTGTTCGTGGCCGGGCAATACCTGGCATGGATGAAACTGAGGTCGCAGGGTCTCTACCTTCCCACAAACCCGAACAGTTCCTTCTTCTATCTGTTGACCGGAGTGCACGCGGTTCACGTGCTGGGCGGGTTGGGTGGACTGACGCGAGTCATCGTGAAGTTTCGCAGTTCCACGCGGCCCCTGCGCCGCAGCACCATGGACGCCACCTCCTACTACTGGCATTTCATGGGCGTATTGTGGATCTACCTGCTGTTCATTCTGTGGATGAAGCTGTAGGGCAACTTCTGAGGGAGGCACTGTGAGTGAAGCCAATCTGACCCTGGAGCAGAGCGCGGGAGTGGCGGCAGTGATGGAAGAGAGTCCGTTTGCCATTCCTTCCAGCAAACTCGTGATGTGGCTGTTCATCATTTCGGATGCGTGCACGTTCGGCGCCGTCCTGATCGCGTACGGCTATATTCGAAACTCAGCGGCCGACTGGCCTCTGGTCTTCGAATCGGCCAGCATCTGGAATGCTCTTCTGATGACGTTCATTCTGGTCAGCACCAGCCTTTCGGTATTGTTCGCCGTCAAGGCGTCGCAGGCTGACGACCGGCAGGCTGCATTTCGCTGGACCATGATCACTGCGGCCGGAGGCGTTCTTTTTGCCGTGCTGCACATCCGCGAATGGATGTCCCTGATCGGCCAGGGTGTCCGGCTCTTCCAGAATCCATGGGGTTCGCCCATGTTCGGCGCCACCTTCTTCTCGGTCACGGGTCTGCACATGGCGCACGTGCTCGGTGGCGTCGTGGCTCTTGTCGTTGTCGGTTTTGGCTACAAGGCCGGACGCTACGCTTCGAAGCACATCGAGATTTGGGCGTTGTACTGGCACTTCGTAGACCTGGTGTGGATGTTCGTCGTCCCGCTAATCTACCTGTTGAATATGAAGCGATAACCGAGTCTTCAGAGAAGGAGCACATCGATGAGCGCGAACAATTCCAACAGCATGGGCACCACTTACATCGTCTACGGCGTGATCCTTGCCATCGCGGTGATCCAGGTCGTCGTTGCCATCACCATGGGGCCTTCCCTGGGGCGCATGCTGATTCTGGCCGCGATTCAGGCGTACCTCGCGGTGATGTTCTTCATGCACTTGCGGGATGAGAAGTCCAACCTCCGGCTGGCGCTGATACCAGCGACCTTATTCGTGCTGGTGATGATGAACATGGTCTGGGCCGACAGTTTTCGCCTAATCTCCATGAAACCGTTTGCGAAATAAAGGAGGGCGCATGACGTATTTTCCAGGATTGCGGCTTGCCCGCCGGATCAAGGCGGCGCTAACCGGTTCCGTAGTTTTAGCGCTGAACGCGGCCTGCTATGCACAAAGCTGTGCCCTCTGCTATACGCAAGCTGCGGGCGCGGGGCATCGGTTTATTCAGGGGCTGCGCACCGGCATCCTGGTGCTGATTGTTCCTCCGATGTTAATGTCAGTCGGAATCACCGTTCTCGCCTACAGGAAGCGCAACCGGACAACCGATGCGCGTGCTCTGGACGCATCCGGCGACGGTTGGTAAAACGCTTTATTCAACGACTCTGAGCTCGAAACTCAAACCTAGCGAAAGGAACCATGTCTGAATTGAAAGAAGATAATTCCGCCAGCCGCGCCGCCACCTACTTTGTTTTCATCTTCCTGATCGCGGCGATTATCGAGACCCTGATCGCAGGCCTCGGCCGATAGAGTGTGCGGGACAACTAAGCTCCGGAGGAACGGTGGAGTCGAAGCTTGCAATATCCAGCCGCGCCGCGGCGGCATAATTTAGCCCCGGACGTAAGTCCGGGGTAAAGCCGAGAAAAGAGAAAGAGTCCCGAAGGAACGGCACGGTTCTCACGCAGTCTCATATACCCGCTGCCGCCAGCCTGAGGGCTTGCGCCATTCGTTAGATTCACACTCGCAGGATCATCACCTCGGTGGCCTTGATCAATGCGGCGGCTGACTGCCCAGCTTTCAGCTGCATTTCGCGCGCCGACCGCGAAGTTATGATGGCGATAATTCTCTGGTCGCCAATCGACAGGGTGACTTCAGCCATCAGTCCGCTGATCCGGACATTCTCGATCCTTCCCACTAATTGATTGCGCCCGCTGACGCGTCGAATTACGTCCATGCGTTCCTGTTCTGTTTTACCTCGTGTCCTGAAAAGAAATCGATCTACTTCGCTTCGAGGCACACGATGATGCCCGCCCGCGGTTAGCACGCTGCGTATCTTCTTCTTGTAAATCCATTGCTTGATGGTGGGAAAGCTGATGCCGAGCTGCAAAGCCGCGTCCCGCAGCCTCAACATTTCAGCTGGTTCGCTTCCAGATTGACGTTTACGCCGCATGCGAGGAGAAATCGTACAGGCAATAGACTACATGGTCAACCGATTTGGACAGACGCGGGGGCTCTTCTCGCGCTCATTAAACGATATTAAATCGTATAAGAATGGACATGTAAACAGCATCTAATATACACTGTGTAGCTCATAATCACAGTTGGGAGGACGGATGCGCATTCGTTTTCTGTCGGTGGGGCTCGCAGCAATGCTGTTTTCCGCGACGCTCGTGGGTGCCCAGGATGGTTATTTCGCCGACTGGTTTCCGCGGGTGGACAAAACCCAGAAAGAGCAACCGCACTGGGTTACGCCCGTTGCTACCACTACTCCGCGGCTCGAGGAGGAGTTCCGCTATGACCAAATCTGGACAGAAAACGCGGAGCGTGTAACCACCTACAACTATGACGGTGGAAAGGGCCTGGAACTGATTCCCTCCGAGAAAGTCGAGGTAATCCTCAACCTTCCGCCGTATCTCGCGCATAACAATCCCAAGGTTAGAGATGGTTTCGGGGATATTGCATTTCTGGTTAAATACCGCCTCCTGGCCGCGAACGAAGAGCACGGCAGCTATATTCTGACCGCTTTCCTGGGCTGGAGTGTGCCCAGCGGAAGCTACTCGAACGGCGCGCTGGACGCCATCATTACCCCGACCATCGCTTACGGAAAAGGCTTCGGGCATTTTGACGCGCAGGGAACCTTCGGCGTCGCCCTACCCGCCGCCGACGCAAATATCATCGGCCGAACCTATACATGGAACAATACGTTCCAATATCACCTCTTGCGCAGGGTGTGGCCGGAAGTCGAACTCAATTCCAGTTTCTTCCAGGACGGCAAGAACGACGGCAAGAAGCAGACCTTTGTGACTCCCGGCCTGGTGTTGGGAAGGTTTCACCTGGGTGGACGTGTGGGGTTCACGATCGGTGGCGGCTTCCAGATCGCCGCAACGCATTTCCACACCACCAATCACAACGGAATTCTGTCGATACGATTCCCGTTCTGAGCGGTTTGGAGAGTCTGCGCGAGAACTGATTCCATGGAGAAGCGTGGCCCAAGACCTTCCAGGATCCAGCCGCGGAGCGGTTGCATACAAAAAGCCAGGCAAGGAAGTGCCGCGTACGCGCGCTCACATCGCAGTTCATTTCGTAATCTCTCTGATCTTCCCTCGCAAGACGGTGATCGATGCCTTAGGGAGTACGAACGTCGTCAGCGAGTCTGACTCGATCACGGTACCGACTGGCGGTCCATCGGGTTCGGCATGACTGTTCGTCCCATCGTTCTTCCAGACGTACTGCTCGCTACCAAAAGTCGTCAAGTGTACCGGACTTGAGAAAGATCCGCGCCATTTTGTCGCGGAGTTCTCAAATGCAACTCGGACCGAGTGCGGATTCGTCTCATCACGATTAACAAACATGATCGACCACTCTCCATCTGGGCGTTTGACGGCATACGACGTAACCAGAACGTTTCCCTCGCCGTCCTGAATTCCCGTCGACGAGGGAACCATCTCATGCACTCCGGAGCGATGCTGCACCCACTCGCGATTGATCATTTGTGCGGCGTAATAGAGCGAAGTGTAGCCAGTGATGTCGTAATCGTGAGGCGCCACGAAATTCGACCACGAAGCCCAACCCAGACAACTGCTCTCCAATCCCTGCGGCTGAATGGGCGAGTGATAAAAAGCCGCCCCGCCGCCGTCGAAAAACGAACCTACATTATCGGCCAGCCAAAGCCCGGCGAAGATCGTGCTCATCGGCCCCGTCAGGCTCGCCGCCAGGTGACTCTCGGTGACCATTAGCGGCACGTCTTTGGGAACTCCATCGTCGCGCCAAACCTGGAGAATGTGTTTCATCAACTCCGGCTCGCGGTACAGCGACTTCCACGTAATCTCGCACGGCTCGAACGGATAATGCTCAA
Source organism: uncultured Acidobacteriaceae bacterium (assembly GCA_963819035.1). Classification (GTDB taxonomy): domain Bacteria; phylum Acidobacteriota; class Terriglobia; order Terriglobales; family Acidobacteriaceae; genus Sulfotelmatobacter. Next base: position 39,479 of record CAWFUU010000004.1, read on the forward strand.
AGGAGACGAACGCCAGATCCTTCAAGTGCCCGTGCGTCTTGAGATAGTCGACGAAGCGCCCCATCCATGAGGTGCGCCCCTGCGCGTCCGGCCACACGCGAATATCCTCGTTCACCCCTTCGAAGATCGGCCCGCCTAGCTTGAGTTTGGGGTCAACTTTGTGGATCGCCTCCGCCCACTGGATATAGAGTGCCCCGTAATCTTCGGGCATCGCGTGCTTGCCGTCCGGTTCCTCGCCCATCTCGATATAGGCGATCGGGTAGCCGCGCTTCTCGATGTAGGCTATCTGCGCGGCCGCATCGCCAGGCGTGCCGTAGAGTATGGTAACCGGAATCATCGCCGGAAGATTGTTGGTAATCCCGCTGGTGAAGAAAAGATCGAAGCCCGTGTGCTGGTAGTTGCCCGTCGCATTCCCATCGTCCGCGGAATGCCAAGGATCAATTGAGGACGAGCAGTAGGTCGGCTCACTGCCCCCGGTGGCGTCCTTCGCGACATCCGTGAACACGCCATTCGAATCGATGCTCCCGGCGTGAATTTCCTGGATGGCGAATCCAACGCAATTTCGGATGTCTCCGCCGCCGTGCAAATCGCAAGTGTTAGAGGATTCCGTCATGAGCACCCGCACGAATTGTGTGGTCACGGGCGTGTCGGAAAGTTTCAGAGTGACGGCGCCTCCCCTGGCGTTCTTCACCGCGCCCGCGGGAAAGGTCTTCCAGGTCCCGTCGGGTCCGCGGTCAAAATCGAGCGCATGTTTTCCGTCAAAATATTCGACCCGGTAGCTCACCGCAAACGGATCGGCCCATGCTATCTGCACTGCGCTCACAGGCATCGGCGCCCGAAGGTCGACGACGACCCACTGCGGATGCAGCGAATCGCTCTCTCCCGTGAACTTGCGCGTCAGATACGGATTGCTCTTCCAGTAGGTCAGGTTCGGTCCCTGCACCGGCCGGTCGCCGCTGGTCGAGAAACCGCGATGCGGCAAAGCGTAAGCGAGAATGTAGCGAGTCGGTTCTTTGAGGTCTGTGCTGCCAGTGAAATATCCGCTCTTGTGCGCGGCGTCGCTCCAGGTGCCATTTTCAGTCCAGTGCCAGGCAGCCATCCGCAGTTCGGTATTGTTGCGGTAGGTAATCGGCCCCCATCCCGCCGAAAGCGATTCCTGAATAATGTGTGGTGTGTAGACCTTGTCGATTCCGCTGCGTGACAAAACGTCAACCGAACTGCCAAGCGAGTGGTCCGGATCGAACGAGTTCAGAATGTGCATGGGATTCACATCGATGCGAACCACCGCGGCCTGATCTGCGCTGCTCGGTCTGTCTTGAGCGCCGGCAGACAGCGCAATCAGAGTAAGCGCCCAGCAGCCGAGAACGACAGATATGAGTTGGAAGCGAAAGGGAAATTGAGCCAGACGGATAGTACTAACAAAACTTGCCGAGTCCATGGAGCCTCACGGAACCCGGATAATAAATCGTTTCAATAGCGATTGCCACCAGATTTCATGGCAGGTCTAGTGTCCTGCCCACGCCAGTCCGTCCGCCCCTGGACCAGCGTCGATCAACTTCTCCACCGTCCAGTTCGAAGTGCGAATCACAGCAATCTTGTGGCTGGCATCGCACGAGACGTAAGCGACCTGACTGTCGGGCCGCATCAGAACTTCCTGCGGAGCGGCGGGCACGTCTATTACGTGCGCGACTTTCATAGCGCTGAGGTCCACCACCGCAACCTTGTTGGCCGTCCGCGCTGCTACAACCAACCAACGCCCGTCCGGTGTCGGCGCTGTTCCATAACCGGCGGCCGGCAACGGAATCCAGCTCTTGACCTTGCTGCTAGCTGTGTCGATCACCGCAAGCTGGGGCTTCGTCTGATCGGAGGTAAATGCCATTTTCCCGTCGCGCGATATTGCGATGCGCTGCACTTCTCCTGCAACCGGGATCACCGTGATCGTCTTCCGGTTCTCCATGTCGAGAACCGAAACCGTTCCTGGACCCACATTCGCCGTGTAGCCGCGCTTGCCATCGGCCGTAATGGCGAGCATGTGCGACTCCGCCTGCCCCGTAGGAATTGCTCCCACGATCTTCAGCGTTCGTGGATCGATGACGCTGATTGTCTTCTCAAGCTCCGTCGTTACGTACAGCATCCCGTCCTTGGGACCGATCACCGCGCAGTGCGGCCGCACCCCGTGTCCAAAATCGACGTTACCCACCACTTTGCGTGACGCGATGTCGATCACGATCATGTTTCGCCCGTCAGTGCCCGGCTTGCCCACGCCTGAATTACCGTAGATCGGAACGTACGCCGTGCGGCCGTCGGGCGAGGCAGCGACCTCGTGTCCGGTCGTCCCACCCTCGGCCACAGTCGCAATCTGTTGCTCCGCCCGCGGGTCGACGATGCCCAATGTCTCATCCCCTTTGTTGGCGACCAGCAGCACTCCCTGCGCGCCAGCGTCAGGAGAAGCGGTTCCATTCGAGACTGACATAGCTGATAACCCCACCATCATTACAAGAATCGCCACCCATTTCATTGCGGTCTCCAAGATGAACAATTCACGACTGGGAAATTCTACACGCCCCGTTCAGAACCACGAAATGTCGCCTCCAGCCGCTGCATTCGACGTACACTGAATCCGCCAAGGAGAAACCGAGTGCCAACTGAATCGACCAGAAGAGCTTTTCTGAAGCTGTCTGCGATAGGCCTGACCGCGGCTGCGACCCCCAACATCGCGTCTGCATTGGATGCGGCAGGTCCCTCCTCGGACGACGTGCAAGTTCGCGTTACCAGCGGCCAGCTCCGCTATGCGTCGGCACCCTCCTTAACCTGGCGCATTGCGGGCGCAACCGACGCGAGCGCGATCACCGTCGATCCCAGCCAAAAATTCCAGGAGATGCTGGGATTCGGCGCTGCTTTCACCGACGCTGCCTGTTACACCTTCAACCAACTCCCGGTGCCGGCTCGCGAACAGTTGTTCCACGAACTCTTTCACCCCTCCGAAATGGGACTCAGCGTCTGCCGCACCTGCATCGGATCCAGCGACTATTCCACCGAACTCTTCAGCTACGACGAAGGCGACCCCGATCCCGAAATGAAGCGCTTCTCCATCGCCCATGACCAGGCCTACGTTCTTCCGATGATGCGGCTGGCCCGCCAGGAGAATCCAGATCTGTTCTTGTTCTCCTCGCCCTGGAGTCCGCCCGGATGGATGAAGGCCGGCGGTTCCATGCTCGGCGGTTCGATGCGCCCGCGCTATTTCGCCGCTTATGCCCAGTATTTCCTGAAGTTCCTCGAGGGGTATGCCGCCGCCGGAGTACCCATCCAGGCCGTCACTGTGCAGAACGAAGTCGATACCGATCAGGATGGAAGAATGCCCGCCTGCTTGTGGCCGCAGGAATACGAGATCCGATTCGTCAAAGACCATCTCGGCCCGCTGCTTCGTAAGAATGGCATCGCCACGAAGATCTGGATCCTCGACCACAATTACAACCTCTGGGGTCGTGCCGTCGCCGAACTCGACGACCCTGGCCTCCGCCAATACTGTAACGACGTCGCCTTTCACGGATACGTCGGCACGCCCGCCATGATGAGCAAAGTCCACGAGGCGCATCCCGACGCCCAGCTCTATTGGACCGAAGGCGGTCCTGACTACACCTCACCCGACTATCTCACCGACTGGGCGAAGTGGGGGCAGACCTACGCCGCCGCCATCCGCAACTGGTGCCGCTCGATCACTGGATGGAATCTCGCGCTCGATGAAAAAGGGCGCCCCAACATCGGCCCCTTCCCGTGCGGCGGCATGGTCACGATTCATTCGCAAACAAAAGAAATCACGCGAAGCGGACAGTACTGGGCCTTCGCTCACTTCTCCCGCTCAGTCCGTCGCGGGGCGACAAGATTTGATTCAGTAAGCAAACTCGCGGGCGTGGACCATGTCGGCTTCGTAAATCCAGACGGAAACAAGGTATTGATAGTGACGAACACCGGGCCCGCTCAATCCGTGACCCTGAAACAAGCCAACCGATCCTCCGCTCTCACCTTGGAGCCGGACTCGGTCACCACATTATTATGGAGCTGAGAGAGCGGACGTCATCGAGCGTTTCCGCCAGCCCAAGCTCGCAGGTCCCGATCAATCTGTAACCGTGGTAACCATCCCGATGGTTACCGGCCGATAGGCCCCGCCATTCGTTCACCTTACCGCGATTCCCCTTCGTAATTCGCTGCCCCTGAGACCCGCAACTAGACTCTGTCGCGGGGGTTTACTCTCGCATGACCAACAAAATCAAGCAGTCGCTCTTAGTCCTGGCAGTGGGTGGTCTGATGGTTACCGGATCCGCCTCTGCGCAAGCCCAAACCAGCAACACTTCCGGAGCCGGCGCGGGACAAGTCGATCCCGGCCATCCCCGCGTCAACCAGGTGAACGGGCGTGAAACAAATCAGCAAAACCGCATCGCCAACGGCGTGAAGAACGGGCAACTGACGCCCGGACAGACTGCCCGTCTGGAACGTGGCGAGCAGCGTTTGCAGAACAATGAAAAGAAGGACATGGCTGCCAACAATGGCCACCTCACCAAGCAGGATCAGCGCCAGCTCAACCGGGAAGCCAACCACATGAGCAAGAGAATCTACAAGGATAAGCACTCCAACAACTAGATCCGCAGCCTCGCGAAATGCATCTCTGTAATCCTGTCGTAAAGCCGCAGCCTTTGCGGCTTTTTCTTTTTCCGTGACAACCGCGAACTCGATGTTCACAGCCCCTTCAGAAGTGATAGTCTACGAAATCGTCTTATCGGCTGAGAGCGATGGGTAAGCAGGCGTCCCGTTATAATGACCGGGGCCCGACAAGTTTTCATACCCCTTCGCAATCAGCAGAACTGGCTCGCTGTTTTTTTATGGCGGTCGACTGTAGCAACACGAAACCCGGGATTGAGATCGCAAGCCTGACCGACGTGGGCCGCCAACGCGCCAACAACGAGGACTCCTATCTCTACTGGGAGCCCGATTCCGACGAAGAATTCCGCTACAAGGGCCGCCTCGCTGTCATCGCCGATGGCATGGGCGGATACGAAGGTGGACAGGAAGCCAGTCGCTTGGCGGTTGAGACGGTGCGCCAGGTCTATGATCTGGCCTCGAGCACCGATCCGCAGCAGGCCCTCGTCGCAGCCTTTTACGCCGCTCACGCCAACATTCAGCGCTACGCGATGGAGCACACCCAACTGCAGGGCATGGGAACCACTTGCACCGCCCTCTCGATCGTGGGCCGCCAGCTCTTTTTTGCGCATGTAGGTGACAGTCGCCTCTACCTGGTCCGCGCCGACTCGGTTTCCCGCCTCACGCGCGATCATTCCTATGTCGGCAGGCTCGTCGAGAGCGGCATTGTGCGCCTGGAAGATGCCGAAACCCATCCCCAGCGCCACATTCTCACCGCCGCTCTCGGTTCGGGAAGGGAAGTGCTGCCCGACACGCCCGAGCATCCCCTCGCTCTGCAAGAAGGTGACGCACTGGTCCTGTGCACCGACGGATTATGGAGTCTGGTTGGAGAACAGGAAGTGGCGCGCTCGGTGCGATCCGGAAAGCCGGCAGAAGCTTGCGTCGCCCTCGTCAACACCGCGTTGGAGCGCGGCGGCCCCGACAACATTACGGTGCTGATTCTTCGCCTCTCTGCATAACCCCTTAACCTCACGCTAGAAATGCCGCCGGGTCGCAAGAAATTGCACAAAGCGTGGACATTCTTACACAGCTGGCTGCAAATCGCTGCATACCCCAGCTCCTTGTCCCTGCAGGGCGCTTTGCTAAGTTATTTCAGATCAAAGGTTTAATCGAGAGGGAGTGATTATCAGTTGGAACCTTGCTTGCTTTGTCCCTTATGTTAATAAAGTCTATTATAACGATCTAGTTTATGGAATAATGCGCCTATGAAGATCTCCCAGAAAGGACTCTACGCCCTGCAAGCCATGATGATGCTGGCCCGCGATCATCGCCAGGGTGCCATTAAGATTCGCGACATCGCCTACGAAGAGGGGCTCCCGGAGAAGTTCCTGGAACTGATCCTGCTCGAACTCAAGAACGCCCGCATGGTCGAAAGCGTGCGCGGAGCCAAGGGCGGTTATCAGTTGCGCCGCGACCCCGATGGAATCAATCTCAGTGAAATTATTCGCCTGATCGATGGGCCACTCGCGCCCTTGGCGGATGCCGAGCAATTACGCGAACTGATCGATCGCGACCTCCCGCACCGCGCGTTATACCAGGTGTTTCTCGATGTACGCGACGCGGCGGCACGTATTCTCGACAACACGACCCTCGCCGACCTGATCGGCGATCAGAGCCCGCCAGCCGGCAAGCATGGGAAGCATAGCAAGAAGCCGAAGAAAGAATTCGCCAACCTCCTTCCCATGGTGATTGGAGGTAAGGGTGAGTAGACGATCGTTGGCCGGACTTTTGTGGCTCGCAACTGCCGTTTCAGCGCAGGCGCAAGGGAGCGCGAACACCATCCGAGCCGGTGCATTCCCCAACATCACTCACGCGCAGGCCATGGTTGGCAAAGCCAATGGCTGGTTCGACAAGGCCATGGGCCCACAGGTCAAAGTGCAATGGACCAGCTTCAACGCCGGCCCGGCCGCGATCGAAGCGCTCTTTGCCGGTGCGATCGACATGACCTACGTTGGCCCGAACCCCGCGATTAACGGCTACGTCCGTTCCAATGGCGAGGCTCTTCGCGTAGTCGCCGGTGCTGCCAGCGGCGGTGCGTCCCTCATCGTCCGCAACGACGCTGGCATCAACCGGCCTGAGGATTTCCACGGCAAGCGCGTAGCTTCTCCGCAATTCGGCAATACGCAAGACGTCGCTCTGCGCAACTGGCTCAAGACCCACGGCATGAAAACCAACGACAAAGGTGGCGACGTCCAAATCATCCCGATGGCGAATCCTGACCAGTTAACCCTCTTCCTGAAAAAAGATCTGGATGCAGCCTGGGCGCCCGAGCCCTGGGCCACCCGCCTCATTCACGAGGGCAATGGACGTCTTTTTGTGGATGAGCGCTCGCTGTGGCCGAATGGACAATTCGTCGTCGGACTGCTCGTCGTGAACACTAAATTCCTGAAGGCGCATCCGGATCTGGTGAAAACCTGGATCCGCGCCAACATCGAGTTGACCGACTGGATCAACGCCCATCCGACCGAGGCGAAGAAGCTCTTGAACCAGCAAATTCAAGCCGAAACCGGCAAAGCCCTTCCTCCCGCCGTTCTGGAAGAGGCCTTCTCGCGCATACAGGTTACGTACGATCCACTACACAGCGCTCTCACAACCGCGGCGCAGCAGGCCTTCGATGAGGGTTTTCTCGGGCGGCAAATGCCCGATCTCTCCGGTCTCTACGATCTCGCGCTCCTCAACCAGGTTCTGACAGAAAAAGGAAAGAAGGCAATCCAGTGAGCGCCAACGCGCAAAACGTTTCGGCTCAGTTTCCGATTCCGGTCGAGCCACTATGCCCGGTCCGCTCCAGCAGTCCCCGCGGAAGACTGGCCCCGGTCGCAGTCGGACACACCTCGGGTTCCGTTTCGCCGGAGATCTCCAAGGTCAGCCTCAGCGAGATCTGCCTGAGCTATCGCACGCAAAGCGGTGAACGCTTACTGGCTCTCGACCACATCAATCTTCAGGTGCATGCGCGGAGAGTTCGTCTGCGTCGTCGGCCCCTCTGGTTGTGGCAAGTCCACGTTGCTGCATTTGATTGCTGGCCTGCAGCCGCAAACCTCAGGCCAGGTCTTCCTCGACGGCAAGCCGGTGCAGGGTCCGGGCCCGGACCGCATCCTCATCTTCCAGGACCATGGCCTTTTCCCTTGGCTCACAGTCGGCCAGAACGTCGAATTCGGCATGAAGATGAAAGGTATCAGCAAGGCCGAAAGGGAAGAGAAGACGCGCCACTATCTTCGGCTCGTGCATCTGGCGAAATTCGAGAACAGTTACATCCATCAGCTTTCCGGCGGCATGCGCCAGCGCGTGGCCATCGCCCGCGCTTTGGCCACTGAGCCGGATGTCCTCCTTATGGACGAACCTTTCGCCGCCCTCGACGCCCAAACCCGCGATTTGCTGCACGACGAGTTGGAGCGCATCTGGAGCGAAACCGGCCGCACCATCATCTTCGTCACCCACAACGTCCGCGAAGCGGTTCGCCTCGGCGATCGCGTCGTTCTTCTCACCTTCCGCCCCGGCCGCGTAAAAAGCGAATTCCCTGTCGAATTGCCCCGGCCACGCCATCTGGAAGACCCGACCGTCGCGCGCGCCGCCCGCGAAATTCTCGATGAACTGCGCGACGAGATTAACCGCTCCCTCGAAGCCGAATACAACGAGGGCGTGAAGCCTCGGATCGAACCCGGAGTCGAAGCATGAAACGTGCCATTCACTACATCGTTTTCTACGGCGCGCTCCTCGGCCTTTGGACGCTCCTCGCCGAACTTAAGATTTGGCCGCCCTATCTGTTCCCGACGCCGTGGGGCGTTGCGGAGTCGCTGTACGCCGGGTTCCAGGATCACACCTACTGGATCGCCATCCGGGTCAGCATGCAGCGCGTTCTTATCGGCTACGGTATTTCCGTCGTGCTCGGCATGATCCTCGGACTGGGCGTAGCCAGCAACAAGTTCCTCGAAGAAACCATGGGCGGCCTGCTGGTAAGCCTCCAGAGTTTGCCCAGCATCTGCTGGTGGCCTCTGGCCCTGTTGTGGTTCGGCCTCAACCAGAACGCCATTCTCTTTGTGGTAATCATGGGCTCGCTGCTGTCCGTGACTCTGGCCATGGAAGACGGCCGCAAGCAAATGCCCAAGATCTTCGGACAAGCCGGTCGCAACCTAGGCGCCAAAGGATTCAAGCTGTTTTGGTATGTCTTGTTACCCGCGAGTCTGCCCTTCATCGTCTCGGGCCTGAAACAGGGCTGGGCGTTTGCCTGGCGTTCGCTGATTACGGCCGAGATGCTCTACCTGAGTCTGGGCCTCGGCCAGGTTCTGATGATGGGGCGCGATCTGAACGACATGAGCGCCGTCATCGCAGTCATGATCCTGATTATTGCCATCGGTTACATCGTGGATGGTGTGGTGTTCAAAGGGATGGAACGTCACCTGCAGAATAAGTGGGGGTTGACGCCTGCCGCCTAGCCCTGCGGAGTAGAATCCCCCAACTCTCTCTCTAAGAAACGAAATGAAAAGATACGGCGTATATTTACAATAATCTCTATTATGCTTATAGTGATACTTCTTCAACCGAATCCGGCGCGAAAGAATGTAGGTGCCTTCCCGGAAAAAGGAGAGTCTTGATCGCGACGTAGCAGCTGACGGCTCCCTGTTGTTTCCCCCCGAAGTAGCAGTGCAAGTAACAAACCCAAAAAGGAGAGGACTGTACTTCCATGAAATCCAACAAGAACGCGTTTCTAACCGCTCTTACGCTGGCGGCACTGAGCGCAGGCGCATGGGCTCAAACGGAGACGGCATCGAACGCTGCTCCACCTAGCGGACCCACGGCTCCAGCTGCGACTCCGGCCCCGCCCCCTGTGACCGCGGCCGACATTCAGGAATTAAGAGCCGCCCTGGCCGCACAGCAACAGCAGATTCAGGCGTTGCAGGCGCAATTGCAGAGCAAAGACCAGGCTGTGCAGCAGGTTCAGTCTCCCGCTCCTACTGCCACACAACCTCCCGTAGGGACGGCACCGGACGCGCCCGCAACTATTGCAACCAACCTCCAGGACACACCAGCACAGAGGACTAACCAGAACGCGGGCAGTTCCGATGAACGGATTCGGAACCTAGAACGACAAATCAAAGGCATCGGCCCCATCTCTTTCAGCGGCGACGTGCGCCTTCGCGCCGAACCTTTCTTCGGTGGCCCCACCGATCAATCGATGGATCGTGCGCGCGCCCGTGTACGCGCCCGCTTTAATGCCCTCGCCACGCTCGGCGGCCAGTTCCGTGCCGGCCTCACCCTCGCGAGTGGCGACATCAACGATCCCACAACGACCAATCAGACCCTCACCGGTTTCTATACTCGCAAGGCCGTCGCTTTAGACCAGGCATTCGCGGAATTCACGCCAAAGGAGTTCAAGGCTCTTACCCTCACTGGCGGCAAGTTCCGCTATCCTTGGTACAACACCGAACTCACTTGGGATAAAGACCTGAACCCTGAGGGTGCAGCCGAGACTCTGGCCTTCAAGTTGAATACGCCCGTCCTGAAGCGCTTTGCGTTAGTCGGGTTTCAATTGCCTTTCGCTGAGATCGCCGGCACAGCAACTACCGACAAGAGAATTACACAGTCCATCACCTACGGTGGCCAGTTGCAGACGACTTGGCAGTTTATCCCGCGCGTGACTCTCAGCGCCTACACGGGCTACTATGACTACCGTGGCTCCGACGCCATTGCGCTGGCCCTGGCGCGTGCCAACACCAAGAATCCGCAGACCCCACTTACGGGCCTGCTCCCCTTGGGCGTTGGGAACCCGGTTCAGGATTCAACCTATACGACCACCGCGACCTCGGTCGTCACGGTAGCCGGCACAGCCTATCCGACGGGAGTGACCAACGTTACGAATGCGCAGTTTGCCTCGAAGTTCGGCTTGTTCGATAGCATTGCTCGCCTCGACATTGATACGGGACACGCTCGTCTCCCGGTGAGTTTCATTGGGGACTACGTTCAGAATACCGAGGCGTGCGGCAACGTCAGCAACATCGCTGCTGCTCCGGCGAACACCAGCACGACGACCTATAAACAGACGCTCAACTCTCCGTGCAACTCGCACTACCGGCGCGGATATTGGGCAGAAGGAACAGTCGGACGCCTCGAAAAGAAAGGTGACTTCCAGTTCGGATATGCCCGCATCGTCATCGAGCGCGAGGCAGTGTTGGGCAATTTCAACTACAGCGATATTCGCCAGGGGACGAACGTCTCGCAGCATCGGTTTACCTCCTTCTACCAGTTGGATCCGAGCGTGCAGTTAGGATTCACTGCCCTGGTCGGCCGTCCGCTCGGCAGCAGTGAGCCCTGGCTCACACGCTTGCAGTTCGACACGATTTACATCTTCTAACTCCTTTTCGAGGGGTGCCTCCCTTCGGAAAACGCCGTCGGCCCGGTTTTGGCTACTCTCCTTTTCCGGGCCGGCGGTGTTATAAACAACGCTGAGCCCAAGACCGGGAGCATAGTCCACCCACACAAAACGCTTATGAACTCAAGACGCGATTTCCTGAAGCAGATGTCGTGGCGCCGCGCTCACAGTCGGCGCTGCTCCATCTTTCTTGTCCTGGGCGTCTGCTGCTCAGAACGGATCGATCGACCTTCCCGGCGAAGATGGCCTGATCGTTCGCTCCTTCCGCTTCGTCGATTTGGAAACGCCAGTCGAGTACTTCAATACCTGGCTCACGCCGGTCCCGCATTTCTTCGTGCGCAACCACATGCACGAGCCGAGCGAACTCAGCGCCGGCGACTGGCGACTTACGATCGGAGGAGAGGTTGAGAAGCCCTTTACTCTGACGCTCTCCGAACTGTCCAAACTGGAGACGCACTCTGTGGTGAATACGCTCGAATGCGCCGGCAACGGGCGCAGCCTGCACCGCCCGCAAGTGCCCGGCGTTCAGTGGGGCAAGGGCGCAGTCGGCACCGCACGTTTCTCCGGTCCGCGTTTGCGGGACGTTCTGCAACGCGCCGCCGTGAAGCCCACCGGCAAGCACATCATGTTTCGCGGACTTGATGAGGTTCCCGGGAAAGTTCCTCCCTTCATTCGCAGTATTCCGATAGAAAAAGCTCTCGACTCCGACACCCTGATCGCCACGCACATGAACGGCGCGCCGCTGACCAAGCACCACGGCTTCCCCGCGCGGGCGCTCGTCCCCGGCTGGGTTGGCGCCGCATCGTGCAAATGGCTGACCGAGATCAAAGTTCTGGAATCAGAGTTCGTGGGTAATTTCATGAACCCCGGATACCGCTTTCCAAACCAGCCGGGCAAACCCGGAGAGGCGGTGAAGCCCGAAGATACCCATCCGCTCACGGCGTTGAACGTGAAGTCAGTGATCTCGGCCCCTCTTGATGGCGCCAGCATCAGAGCGGGCAAAGTCGCGGTCCACGGCGCGGCCTGGGCGGGCGAGGCCGACATCGCGAAGGTAGAGGTCTCGACCGATGGCGGCACAAGTTGGAATCCCGCCAGCCTCGGCCGCGACCAGGCACACTATGCCTGGCGTCTCTGGACCTACGACTGGAAGGCGAAGACCGGCGACTACACCATCCTGTCTCGCGCGACCGACTCTCAGGGACGAACTCAACCCGCCACCCCAGTATGGAATCCCAGCGGCTACCTTTACAACGCCGTCGATCAGGTGAAAATCCATGTTGCATGAGAAGAATTCAGAGGCACGAATGTGGGGACAGCCTCCGCTTCGACAGGCTCACGGCAGGCTCTCGGCTGTGCTGCCGCACGCAGCCCGGCTGTCTGCGATGCTGTTCACGGTCGCAGTAGTCGTGGCCGCAATCCTTCCTTTCACTGCCTTTGGCCAGAAGCCTGCGAACGTCAAGCCCACTGAGGACTTGCCGCCTGGTTCTATGCAGGCCAAGGCCACCACTTCCTGTCTGGAGTGCCACGAGGCGCGCATCATCCTGCAGCAACGCCTCACCAAGGCTGCGTGGGCCAAAGAAGTCGACAAGATGATCAAGTGGGGAGCAGTCGTCGATCCGAACGATCACGACGCTCTGATCGACTATCTGAGCGCGAACTTCAGCCCGGACCAGCCCGCATATGACCCGCCGCGGACGTCCATCGAGAAACCTCCCGGGAAAAACGGCGAGGCGAAACACGCGAAGTAAAACCGGCTCCAAATGCGAAGCGCTACCGACCCAGTGTCCCGTTTAGAACACTACGGTAGCGCCGCTCCTTCTAAAACCCGCGAATCTTACAGAAGTATAAAACCTGTATCCGCTCCTCCTAGTACATTGTTAGGTACTGGCCAGTTAATAACCGATGGGGAAATGGGAGACTAGCCCTTTTCCTCCGTCCTTGCGGCGTCCTGTGTGGGTAGGTTCCTCTCTGGCCGGAGCAGGGGGAACAGAATGACATCGCGAATGGTGTGCGAGTCGGTCAAAAGCATGCACACGCGATCGATGCCCACGCCCACGCCGCCCGCCGGAGGCATCCCGTACGACAGGGCGCGAATGTAGTCTTCATCCATCTGGTGGGCTTCATCGTCTCCGCGCTCGCGTTCCTTCAGCTGCGCCTCAAATCGTCGGCGTTGGTCTTCCGGATCATTGAGCTCGCTGAAGCCGTTGGCGATCTCCATCTTGCCGGCGAACATTTCCCAGCGCTCGGTCCAATCCGGCTCATCCGGTTTCTGCTTGGAAAGAGGTGACACCGCCGTGGGAAATTCATAGATGATCGTGGGCTGTGTGAGATGCTCTTCGGCTGTGGCCTCGAACAAGGCCGCAATCGTCTTGCCCGCCGGAGCATTGGGCTCGTACGCCATATGCGCGTGGGCGGCGTTGAACCGTTCCACCAGTTTCTTCACGCCATCGCTGCTCGATAAGTCGCTCATCTCCGGCCTCGCCCCGGCCGCCTCGGGCCAGTAGTGAATGATGGCCTCGCGCATGGTCATGCGCTGCCAGTTGGCCCAATCGATTTCCTGATCCCCCCACTTCGATTTGGTGCCGCCGTTGACGGCTTTCGCGGCTTCGGTGATGAGCTCCTGGGTGACGTTCATGATGCCCTGGTAATCGGTGTAGGCCTGATATGCCTCGAGCATGGTGAACTCAGGATTCCAGCGCCATCCCAGCCCTTCGTTGCGAAAGTTGCGGTTGATCTCATAGACGCGGTCGAGGCCGCCCACCACCAGGCGCTTCAAATAGAGTTCGGGCGCGATGCGAAGATAGAGATCCATGTCGAGCGTGTTGTGATGGGTGACAAACGGCCGCGCGACCGCCCCGCCGGCAATGGGCTGCATCATGGGCGTCTCGACCTCGATGAAGCCGTGCGCTTCCATGGTGCGGCGCATCGACTGGATCATCCTGGTGCGTTTCAGAAAAACTTCGCGGACTTCAGGATTCATCACCAGATCGACATAGCGCTGGCGGTAGCGCAGTTCGACGTCGGTCAGGCCGTGCCACTTCTCGGGCAACGGCAGCAGATCTTTGCTGAGGAAGGTGATCTCCTCGACGTGCACCGTCAGTTCGCCGGTGCGGGTGCGGAACAGGTACCCGCTGGCGCCGATGTGGTCGCCCAGGTCGAGCAACTTGTACAACTCGAAGCCCTTGTCGCCGACCGCATCTTTCTTGACATAAATCTGTAATCTCTTGCCGTCCTGCTGCAGGTGAGCAAAGCCGGCCTTGCCCATCAGGCGGATTGCCATGATGCGCCCCGCGACGCGGACGTTGACGCGGGCCTGCTCCAGTTCCTCGGCGGTCTTCGCCGTGTACCTCGCTAACACCTGCTCCACGGTGTGAGTGAAATCGTATTTGGTGCGATATGTTGGCTGGTCCAGCGCTTCAATCCGCTTCAATTTGTCGCGGCGGAGTTCGTAGATATCGTCGTCGAGTCCCAATGTCGTCCTTTTAGGTCTTAGGGATGGAAGGGAGATTATAACCAATACCTTCGGGCGAACCTGGGGAGCCGAACTGCTTGACGACCGCGTTTGGGGCAGGGGATACGTATCAATATTTTTTTCGTAGTTCGCGGCAAATATTGAGGGCGTGGGAGTTAACGCCTGGGGGTATCCCGACGCAGCTGCAAAATATTGAATCGCAAGAGCTTGCGGGTAAAATATTGCGGAATAAAGAGTTATCGACGCAGATTGTGCCGGCCACCTTCGCGTCGGATTGATTGGGACTCGTGCGCACCATTCGATTGTGAACCTTTCACACCCTCAGTCAAGGTTGTGCGTCACATGCCGGCGATATTTTATTGTGCACAACTGTGGAAAACCAGGATTGGCTGTTTGGGGTGGGATTTGCTGTTGGTTTGAATTTCTGATTTATCACGACGACCCGCGACAAATTCTTTTCTTTCGCCTAGGTCAGGGAGGCAGATGGTAATGAGATACCGCATGGCCGCTAACTTTTTCTAGACGAACTAGTTGAGCGGAGGCGGATCGGCAGGCCCTGAGGGTTCGGACGAAGCCGGCGCGGTGGTATTTTTCGGCGCATCCTTGGCCGGCAATTTCGCTGATTCCTTTACGACGGCCGCAGCGCGTTCCTTGCTGAGATTGCACGCGGGATCGTAGATTCTGCATTGCGCCAGCGTGTACTTGCAGCCGCAATCGCAGGTCTCCGCGTTGAGCTTGTGCAACGCCGCCATGCGCTGTTCCTGCGTCAATTTCGACATGTCCACTCCCGGCAGCATGCTCGCCCGGTCCGCGTGCTTCAGAAACACTTCACCGGTATCTTCAAAAGTTTCGACTCGCGCCGGAACGGACAGACCCAGCAGCGCGCGCGCTTCGATTTCGTACAGCGCCGGATTGAACAGCCCGACATGCTTCTGCACCACTTTGCTGTCTTGATTGATGACGAACACTGTGGGCAGTGCACCGATGCCTCCATATGCGAGACGCACCGGAACCGAGGTCATCGCCACAGGATAGTTGATGCCCTGTTCTTTCACGAACTCGCGCAGCCGCTCCTCGTCGTCGTCATCGACATCCATGCCGATAATCTGCAAACGGTCCTTATACGCCTCCTGAATTCGGATCAGGCTGGGGATTTCAGCGCGACACGGGCCGCACCAGGTGGCCCAGAAGTTCAGCAGCACCACTTTGCCCTTGTACGCTTCCAGGCTGAGTTCTTTTCCGTTCACGTCTTTGGCCTTGAGGTCCGGCGCAAGATCGGGATCGCGCACGAAGCGAACGACCAGCTGCTGCTGCTGTTGCTGTGGTTGTTGCTGTAGCTGCGCGTGCGAGTCTAGCGGCATCAGCGCCAGCCCCAGCGAGCACACCCCCAGCGCGATTCGCAGGCTCTTCCCGCATTGGCGCATCCGGCCCATAAGGCCTTAATAGAAGATCACACCCGGGTGCGATTGCCAAGCGTGTAGGGCTGGTGTTCGATTACTTGTGGGATTAAAGATGGTCGTCCCGGAAGCCAGCGGGAAGGCAGTCCGGCGCAATGCACGAGGTTGCGGAAACGCAGGGAAGAACCAAACGCATCGACCGCGACATCATCCTGGTAGGATCAGGCCACCGTGACGACCAAAGACGTTGTGCCCGCTGCCGGATCTTGAGTGAAATGGAGATGTTTCAACAACCCAAGGTTTTCGTTGATTTGCTCCGAGGGGTAGAGAGACAATCTCATCGTGGAGCGTCAACAAGTACGGAGGCTACGGTTCTGGCTATGGGTTCTCGTCGTCGTGTTTGCAGCGTCGTTTTGGCCCGGTTTAGGAGGACCCCGTTTGATCAAACTTGCTCCACTCCCGGATTATCAACCAGCCTCTTCAGCAGCCAAGTGAAAGCGTCAGCAAAACAATCCAGTACTCCGGGCTCACGCAATGGAGATTTTACGTCACAAACCGATTAGTTTCTGGTTGCCGATGATCCGGGAATTGTGGTGTGGTGCCTCGAACCCAGTGCAGAAGGCGGCCACTTCTCTGAGATTCCATTTCAGCTTCACTGCACTGTGAGATTTAAGCTTGGCGTGGTGTGCACTAACGAGCCCGTTGAATAGGTGCCCGTAACGGTGATCGTGTACGCTCCCTGCGGTGTGCCCTTGCTGACAGGTGGAGATGTGCTACCCCCACATGCGGCCTGGAAAACCATGCCCGCGAACAGCATGCCGATTAGCCATGCGGCGGTAAGTTTTCTCTTGGCAAGTTTGTGATCCGAGCTGAGACCGCCTCGCGCGGCCACCAATCCAATCAGCGAGAGGCTGAATGCGAAAAACACTCCGGAACTAAGGGAAGACATCGCTACTGCGCTTGGAGGAGTCGTGTTCACGGTCAGCGTGGCTGGCGTCCCGGGAACCGCGGAACCGGGTCTGATCGAACATGTCGGGGCCAGCGGGGGCGTGGGCGTCACCGCACAAGTGAAAGCGACGGAATTGCTGAACCCGCCTATGGCGGCTGTTGTCAGCGTGGCGGTGGACGACCCTCCCGCACTCACCGTAGCCGGTGTGAGCGGCGTGGCGGAGACCGAGAAGTCGGGCGGTAACAGGGCGAAATTCGCGAATACAAGCTGGGCAGAATTTATGGTCAGGTTGCAGGCGCCCGTGCCGGAGCAGGGCGCGAGCCAGCCGGTGAAAGTGTTACCTGCAGCTGGGACTGCCGTAATCGTGACCGCAGTACCTTTGGGGAAGAATTCCGAGCATATGTTTGTGCAGGCCACGCCATTCACAGTAAAGTTCCCTGGAAAATTGAAGGTATTATCCCAAACCGTTAGCACGTAATTCGGAGTGCCAAGGGGGTCGAGTTTGAACACCGTGTTGATCGCCGTGCCGTAGAGGTTGCCGGCCCCGTCCAGAGCCAGACCAGCTACTGGGTATGCCCCGTCCACACCCCCACTGAAGCTGTAGAGCACGCTCAATGTGCCAGTCGAATCTATCTTGAAAACGCTGCCACATCCCGTTGATAGAACGGGCCTGAGGATTTCGCATCCAAAGAAACCGTTACTGCCGCCCTCCGAGGTGGTGCCATACAAATTACCCGCCGAATCCAGAACCAGACTTGCCTGGGGCAGTGCCCCGTCCGGTATGCCTTTGAAGGCGTGCAGCACCGTCTCCGTGCCAGTTGTATCCACCTTGAAAACAACGCCACAGTAGATTTTTTTGTTGCTCGGCGGCATCGTCCCTGCGGGCTCAAAGCAATCGAGGAGGCCTCCGCTGTAGGTGGTGCCGTACAGGTTTCCAGCCGCGTCCAGAGTCAAGGCAGCTTCGGGAGTGTCCCCGTCCGGGGCCCCAGTGAAGCTGTACACCACCGTCTCCTTGTTGGAGGTATCCAGCTTGAACACTGTTCCGTGATTCGCAGCGCCTCCGCCTTTCGTAGTGCCGAAGAGGTTGCCGGCCGCGTCCAGAAGCAAGCCTGCCCGCGGGTATGCCCCGTCGGGCTGTCCGGTGAAGCTGTACAACACGGAATAGGTGTTGGTCGAATCGATCTTGAATACTAATCCGCAGCCGTTGGTCCCGCATGGGCTGCCGGTGAACCCGCCAAACGATTGAACGCCGTAGAGATTCCCCGCTGCGTCCAGAACAGGCTCAGACGATGGTCCACCGCTGTGCAGCAGGATAAATGTCGCAGACGTATCCAGCTTGAACGTGCCTGCAGTGGATGATCCGTAAAGGTTGCCCAACGTGTCCAGAACCACCGAACTGGGATCTTGTCCGTCAGAGCCGCCCGTAAACTTGTACAGCACGGTCAGAGTGCCTGTGGTATCCACCTTAAACACGGTTCCGCATCCGAATTGCGCGCATACGCCACTGGTGTTCCCGCCGCGGAAGGTGGTGCCGTAGAGATTGCCCGCCGCGTCCCGGACCACACCCGAAGGGCTCTCGGCGACCGGATCGATCGAGCCAGTGTATGCCAGCCCGGTGAACGTCTGCGCCTGCACCGACGGATTAACGCCTGCTCCCAGTCCAAACACAACAGCCAGAACTATCCCGCTGATGGACGTCTGCTTTGCGAGTTTCATTCGTTCTCCTCGGTCGGCGGGCATGATTCACCGCTCCACGTCGAGGGTCAACCGGAGTTCTGCTGGAGTTTGTCTGAACCAGCAACCATCCCAGCTAGAGCCACTTACCGGCATTCCTGAAGAAACATGCGGGGGCGGTTGAGTCCGATCAGTGGTATACTTCCGCGCACTTGCGGGGGGCGTGCGGATGAAAGCGTTTTCCAGACGCGGTTCCGGCGTACGCTTTGGTCAGTTCGAGTTGGATCTTTTCGAGGCCAGACTTCTCAAAAAAGGTTTTCCGATTCGTTTGGAGAACCAGCCTTTTCAGATTCTCGCCGCCCTGTTGGAACATCCGGGTGAAGTAGTCAGCCGCGAAGAACTGTGCGCCAGCCTCTGGCCGGACGGTACCTACGTCGACTTCGACGAGGGCCTGAACACCGCCATCAAGAAGCTCCGCTACGCCCTTGGCGATTCCGCCGATTGTCCTGTCTTCATCGAAACCATTCCGCGTCGGGGATACCGTTTCATCGCTCCGGTCACTCGTAACGGCGCGGGATCGGCACTGACATCCGTTCGTTCCGAAGCGGATTCGAGCAGCGAAGTATCGAACAACGGAGACGGAAACGACGGACGCACTGCGACGAGCTTTCCAGCCGGCCGGCGAGCAGTTGTTTCCCTGGGCTCGGAGGTGAGAAGAAGCTCGTTCCACTGGAAATGGGCCGCGGTCGCTGTAGTCGCCATTGCCGTGGCATTGGCAGGTGGCTATGTGGTGCGCTCAAGGACAAGTCGGAACCGAAGCCCGAACCTGGAAAAGTTTCAGGTCACTAAACTCACCGACAGCGGGAAAGTTGAACTGGCCGCCATTTCCGCGGACGGCCGCTACGTGTGCTACGCACGTCGCGATCGCGGGCTCTCAGGTCTTTGGCTGTACCAGGTGCCGACTCACAGCGAAGTCCAGATCCTGCCGGCTGACGCAGTTGGTTTTGAGGGCCTGACGTTTTCCCCTGACGGAAACCACATCTATTATGTGCGCGACGACAAGAATGACCCCGGCTTCAAGTATTTGTACGTCATGCCTCTGCTCGGCGGATCGAACCGGTTGCTGATCAGGGACATAGACTCGCCGGTAGGCTTTTCTCCCGATGGTCAGCGGTTCGTGTACACGCGCGGCGTTCCGCCTCGCAATGCGACCGATGTGCGGATCGCCAACGCTGGATGGAAGTGGCGATCATCTGCTCGCCAGGATCGAGCATACATTTCCCGGTTTCCAGCCCGGGGCGACCTGGTCTCCAGACGGCCGAACCGTTGCTGTTCCCTTGCGTCTTTACGGCGGCAGACACTCCTACATCCTCGACGCCGTGTCAGTCGCGGACGGCAGCGCCCGTGAATTGTTCTCCAGTTCCGGAGCCATCGGACGGCCGCTCTGGGTCCCGGAAGGAGACACACTCCTGCTGGTCATGAATGACCAGAATCAGCGCGGGCAGTTGTGGACGATTTCGTATCCGAACGTCGAGGTGCGCAGGGTCACGAACGATCTCACAGACTTCGATACGCGAGCCGACCTCACAGGCGACGCCAAGACCATGGTGGCGATCGCGAACCATCCCACGTCCAATATCTGGGCTGCTCCCGCCGCCGATCTCTCGCAAGCCCAGCAGATCACTTCCGCCGCACTGCCGCTGTTTCGAGTGGTCGAAGCCCCGGATGGGCATCTGTTGGCGACCAGCATGGATGGCAAACTATGGAGTCTGCAATCCGATGGCAGCCGGCGAACCCTTTTCACGGACTTACTGGTCACGGACTTTCAGGGGGATCCTACTCCGTGCGGCCGCTTCATTGTGTTTGCTTCCGGGCGAGCCTCGACCACCGAACTGATTCGCGTCGCCGCCAATGGCGCCGAACCCGCCCATTTGGTTAAGGGTGACTTGAACAGCGCCGTCTGTACCCCAGACGGCAAGTATCTCTTCTACGATGACATGCAGCGAATTTTTCGGATACCAGTCCAGGGTGGGGCCTCGGTGGAGATCGCCAAGATCCTCGGCGAGAACATGGGAGGCCGCCTGAGTATTTCACCGGACGGGAAATTCCTGGCGTATCCCTATCGAGACTCGGTTCCTGTTCCGGCAACCAGACTGGCGATTATTCCTGTGGAGGGAGGTTCGCCGATAAAGGTGCTGAGCGCGCCGGGAGTCGTTTGGGGATTGCTCTGGTCGCCGGATGGCAAGAGCCTGCAGTACAGCTTCCCCCGGAACGGAGCTTACAACATTCTGGACCAGCCGATTACCGGAGGCGAACCCAGGCAACTGACAAAGTTCGACTCCGGCATAATCTTCGATTTCCACTGGTCGCACGATGGTAAGCGACTGCTGATGGCCCGGGGCGAGGCCAGCAGTGACGCCACCCTGCTCAGCAACCTCCGGTAAATACTAGTTCCTCACGTGGCTGCCATTCCGGTTGAACTCTGCGATTGTGTCCGGGCGAACCGGAAGTAACTGTCGCAACCAGGCCATTACACGTTTTGACCGCTGGTCAATGAGCGAGATGAGGGTGTTTAAACAACGACGATGGACTCACTTACCTTGAACAGGCGGTATTGTTTGTTTCAGCCATTCAGCATCGATTTCTTTCAGCCTAAGACGCTTCTGTGCGGCCTGAGCCATAAGCATCTGGCCCTTGAGAGTCAACATTTCATCCGTGTTCCGCGATTCTACTTCCCCTAGTTGTCCGAAGCCCATCTGAAAGCCACCGGGCCAACACCGCGCTCGTCCTGACAGTTCGATTCCGCAAGGAGAAACGCCGATGTCGATCCAGCCCACCTTGAAATTCCCCGCGTCCGCTGTCCGAGTTAGGTCGATGTTGACGTGCTGGAATAGCCATTGGCCAGCGCAAAACTGAAATTCCGGAGGACGAATTGATTCGTCGCTAGGTGACCGCCAGTCAATCGCTCCGTCGAGAACGATAGAGGCCGCTGGTGGCTTATTTCGCTCCGCACAGCTGGAATCTCAATCCTCAACTCATGCTTGCGCTGTGCCCGATGTATCTAGTGAAGATGACGTTCGATCCTTCGGCCATATCGATCCTCCTCCTGCTAGCTCCAATGAACGCGGCAGTCTATGGCTTACTCGGGGTCACACTGGGATACGCCGGGTTGGCTTTTCGCGGACGGCGCTAAAGATAGGGCACCAGGCTTGCTCCGGGTTACTCAATCAGCGGATCTCGGATCATATCCCGCCTGACCATTCCCTGGGAGCACGGAAAAGGGACCCGTAGGGACCATCTTTCAAGCCAAAAAAACCAAAGAGTGTGCTCCTGGTCAAAGAACTCTCCTCTGCTCCAGTTGTATGTTGCAGCGGGGATATGAGTCCGCGAATGAACAAACCTGCCGATGAAGTGCGTTTCCCCGAACTTGTCCCGGCAGAGTGGTTCCGGTCAAAGATACTAGTCAAGTTTGAGCAACATAGAGTCCGAACCTACCGAGGTACTTTAAGCTCGTGCATTGATTGCACGTTGAAGTTGCTCCCAAAACTCAAGTTTAAGCGCTACCAGCTTTACAAAGACGGATCGGCGCTACCAGGAATATTTGCCGTTGCTGGCGACGTCGTGCTGATCGAAGAGCGCAACATGCCCGACAATGGAGGGAAGATTTGCTTTTACTCCTGCGCTGACTCGCTAAGTCTCATTTGAACAGTTCCCGCCCAAGACTTGTCCCGCGGGGACTCCCTTGGCTTCGTTCCAAACAGATCATCGGTCGTTCTCATCGGCCAGGCGGCGAGTAACTGTTGTCCAGGCGTTGTCACAAGTGAGCGCCCAACACTGAAACGCCGCCAGACTTATAATCACGGCGATGGGTGACTCCCCTTCACACGATTCAGCGAATCGGGACAATTTTCGGCTAGATCGGGAAGACCCGTATCTTCGCCTCCTCTGTGTCAACATTTTCGTGCGCGATCAAGAGCGAAGTCTGCGGTTCTACACGGACCAACTTGGATTCAGCGTGGTGGTTGATGAAAGCTATGAATCAGGTGGCCGATGGGTGGCGGTCGCACCTCCAGACGGCAGCACGGTTCTGGCGCTGGTGACGCCCAAGCGTAAGTCCGAAGAATACAAGCTGATCGGTCGCGCCAGACATGCTGTGCTCGTCACCGAAGATGTCATGGCCAAGTTCGACGAGTGGCGGAAGCGCGGGGTTCGCTTGAGCAAGACGACGTGTCGAAGAAATGCAGCGGCAGGGCACGACGTATTGCTCCTCGTAGGCGCGCGCCATCTGGTACAGCACCTGGTCATTGCGCGCGTAGTCCGGGTAGGCCTTCAACAGCACAGTGTAGAGACGGATCGCCTCCACGCTGTTCTGGTCAACCTGCGACGGATCCTTGTCCATCTGGTCGCTGTCCTGGTTCAGATCCCCCAGGCGGCGCATCGCTTCGGCCCGCAGTTTCGGATCGGTGCGCTGCAGGTCCAGAAAGCGCTTGTAGTTCTCCATGGCCTTGGCGGAATCGGCGGCGGCCGCGGTGTTCTTCTGCACCGTCACCGGCGCCTTGCGGACCAGATCACCGATGGTCGGTGCGGAGTTCTGCGCCGGATCGGCGGCGATCACGACCACGGTGCTTGCCGCCAACGCAGCGGCGATGACGGTGAGGGCCGAAGCGTGCAGGCCAATTCGCGCGCTCACTTCGCAGCCCCCGGGGGTGGCTTTGCCGATTCATCGCTGCTGGCCTTGTCATACATGGTTGCCAGGGCGAAGCGCGCCTGCACTTCGTAGGTGTCCAGCCGGTCTTTCTGCTCCGAGAGCTCCGCCACCGCAATCTGCTGCAGGTAGGCCTGCTGGCCCTTCTCGGCACTGGCCAGGCGGGCCTGCAATTCGGTGATCCGGCTCTTCAGCGCCGCGAGCCGCGCAGCGAACTCGCCGGTATTGGTGGGCACGTTGTGGCGCGCGCGATCGACCCGGATCCAGCGGCTCTGCGCCTCGTGCAACGCCAGATCGAGGTCCTTGAGGGTGCGCCGTTCCTGCCACTCGCGCGCCTTGAAGGCATCGGTGAGCTGGTAGAACAGTACGCCCTTGACCAGCGCGCAGCCGCTCGCGCAGTCGCATCGTTCGCTGCATCGTGGGGCGCGCCAGCCAGCATGCTTCGATCTGCCGGATCTGCTCCCATTGGCGCGTTCCTCGACGGACCCAGGGCGGCCACATCCTGGCGGGCCTCGATGATTCGTCAGGCGCGCCTCCAGATCGTCGCGGCGATGCTGCAGCTGATCGACGGCACCGGAGCCGAGCAGCTGCGTCGGCCCGCGGCAGGCGCTCGGCATAGGCGCGCTCGCGCGTATCGATCATGGCGCCGAAGGCCTCCATGCTGTCCGTCCCAGCGCATCCGAGCAGGCCGGCCGAGGAAGTTCAGGTCGCGATAGTTCTTGAGACCCTCCTGGAAATCGTGTCCGGCCAGCAACGCGTACAGATAGCGCGACTGGGGCGCGTCGGGCAGATTCTTGAGCTGCCAGAACCAGCCGATAGTGCGCGCTCCTGCTCGTCGCCCAGCAGGTCATCGAGCATGTGCCCGTCGCGGATGCGGCCGATGGCGGCATCGAGTGCGTCGGATTCGTCGGCATAGGAGCTCAGCGCCGTCTCGTAGTACTCGGCCGACTGCGCGTCGGCGTTGAGCTTGCCGTAGGCATAGGGCACCGCCAGATAGGACTCCTGCACGGCCGCATCCAGCAGGTTGCGCTTGCGCAGCTCCAGCCAGGGCGCCAGCGCCGCGCGGTAGTCGCCGAGCGCGGCGTCGCGCCCAGCCGTCGCCGAGCAGCGCCCGGCTCGAATACGGCGCCGTTCAGGCGCACCCGCTCGAGTGCGCACGCGCGCCTGCGTCGGCTGGTCGGCCTGCAGATAGGCGAATCCGAGCGCGAGGTTGGCCTGGTCGCGCAGGCAGCAGCTCGTCGCTGCGCCGTCGTCAGGGTCCCGACCGGCGTCAGGATCGGGTCGGCCTCGGCGCAGGCGGTTCGGCGCGCACCAGCGCGACACCGAGGTTGAAGCGCGCGTAGGCCATCCAGACCGGTGGCCGCTGCCAGGCCTCGAGCAGCGCGATGGCCTCGTCGAAGCGCTGCTGGTGCATCAGCACGTTGACCAGCAGATGCTCCGCTGCGCCTCGAGCTGCTCGGGCAACTGCCCCTGGATGTGGCAGCGCCTGCTCGGCGCGATCCAGTAGCCGCGCTCGTACCAGATCTGCGCCAGATAGAACCAGGCGCGGTTGCGCACGCCCGGCGGCACGTCGTCGGTGCAGCAGCTTGCGCGAAGCGCTCGCCGGCCTCGTTGTGCATGCCGAGCTCCAGATACAGCCCGCCGGCCAGCAGCTGCGCATCCATCGCGTGATGCGGCATGCGATGCCAGTGCTCGATAGGCCGAGAGCCGGGTCAGCGCCTCGAAGTCGTCCTCGCTCGGAAGTAATGGAACAGCACGTCGCCGTAGTGCAGATCCTGCACGCGCATCGCCGGCAGCTTGTCCGGATCGTGGCTGCGCGCCGCCGTGCGCAGCCGGCGCCAAGCGCCGCGCCAGCGAGCGCGCACGAGACCAGTGACGAGCACGACGCATGCGCGACGCTATTCCCAGTCCTTGATCTCGAACTCCGGCTGCTGCTTGCGCTGCCGATCGTCGATCTTGAGCTCCAGGTACTTGGCGCCGATGCCCTTCTCGAACCTGATGTTGGCGCCGCGCCGGTAGTAGCGGTCGTTCGGACCCTTGCCGTTGAAGAACGCCACCAGCTCGTGGTTGCCGACCTTGAGGTTGCCGACGTACAGGCGCTGCACGCCGCCCTTGAGCAGCGCCGCCACTTCGCGCGGCGTATACAGATAGTTGATGACATCGTGGTTGTCGATCTTGAGGCTGACCGAGTCGAGCGCGAAGAAATCCCCGACATCCATCGATACGAACACCGCCACCTGGGTGTTGGCCGGGAACAGCAGCTCCTCCTCGAGCACGAACAGATCGCTGTTCAGATCGACGACGTCCTTCTTCAGCCCCTGTATCTGCTCATCGAGGCCGCGGGTGTCCGCTGCCCCCGGCGCCGCCGTCGGCGGCCCCGGACTGGCAGCATCGGACGCGGCCGGTGCGGCCGGAGCAGCCGCGGCTGCATCTGCCGCGCCCAGCACCGCCTCGACCTGCCGCTGCATGTCTTTGGCCGCCGGCGCAGCTGCCGAGGAGACCGGTGGTGTCGGCGGCAACGGCCTGAACCGTGACGCCGGCGAGACTGGAAACGAAGCCGACATCGCGCAGGCCGCAAGGCGCGTACGTATCCGGCCGGTCTTATTTGTTACTGGCATGGCACTTCCGGTCATTCGTTGAGCAGCTCGCGAAGCTGGCTGAGGTAAAGTCGCCTTGCGCCGTGGCCGAAGTCGCGGTAAACATGAGCCAACTCCACCACGATCCATGAGCACGGTCGTGGGCAGAGTGTCGATCTGGTAGAGGCGGGCCACCTCTTTCGCTGGATCCTCGAGCATCACCAGACCCAAGGGGTGCGCGGCCACGAACTGCCGCGCATGGTGGCATCATCGTCAACCACAATGCCATACACATCAGGCCGGCCGAGCGGTAGGTCGTAAGACTGCGATCCAGCATATCCAGTTGCTTG
>CAWFUU010000005.1:0-10939 GCA_963819035.1 uncultured Acidobacteriaceae bacterium
ACCGCGACGGACACCGAGTCCACCCAGAACCGGAACTGAAAACTGGTAAAATCGAAAGGATGGCTGGAACCTCGCAACTGATTCAGATCGAGCTCGGCCCCCCGCCGCGCATGCCGAAGCCCACTTGGCTGCGCGCCAAAGCTCCCGTCGGAGACAATTTCCACAATCTGAAAAAGCTCGCGCGCGGTCTCGGTCTGCACACCGTGTGCGAATCAGCGCAATGCCCCAACATCGGCGAGTGCTGGAACCACAAAACCGCAACCTTTATGTTGTTGGGCGATATTTGCACCCGCCGCTGCGGCTTCTGCGCCGTACCCAAAGGACGCCCGCAGCCCATCGATTGGGACGAGCCTCGCCGTGTGGCGGAAGCGGTCGCCACCTTGGGCCTGAAGCACGCGGTGGTGACAAGCGTGAACCGGGACGATGACAACATTGGCAGCGCCCGGGTTTTTGCCGAGACCATCCGCGAAATTCGCAAGTTGACGCCGGGTTGCCACGTCGAAGTGCTCATCCCCGACTTTCAAGGTCTGGAAGAATCGCTTCGCATCGTCCTCGACGCCCAGCCCGACGTACTCAACCACAATACCGAGACCGTGCCGCGGCTTTATCGTGCCGTCCGTTCCGGTGCCCGTTACCAGCGCACGCTCACGCTGCTGGAGAACGCGAAGAAATTTTCTCCCGGCATGGTTACCAAGAGCGGCGTGATGGTCGGATTGGGTGAGGCGACCGATGAACTGGTGGAAGTCTTCCGCGACCTCGGCACGCGCGGCGTAGACATCCTCACGGTGGGACAGTACTTGCGTCCCTCGAAAGATCACCTGCCCATCGCGCGGTTTTACGAACCCGAGGAATTCGTCGACTTGCGGAACCAGGCGCTGCGCTTCGGTTTCCGCCATGTCGAGTCCGGTCCGATGGTGCGATCCAGTTATCACGCGCACGAGCAGGCCGCCGCCACGCGCTCTCCGCGGGTGGTTTCTTAGCTTGCAGCAGAGCGGCTTTCGCGCCAAAGTTTTCTCTCCAGCAACTACGCCTTGCAGAGCTAGTATCCCCATCGAAAAAATCGGCTACGGGAGGCTGCCTTGCCCATGGTGACCGTTCTTCTGGTGATTCTAGGATTTTTCGCCGGCCTGCTGGGGGGCCTCACCGGCATCGGAGGCGGCGTTCTACTCTCGCCGCTTCTCGCCCTCCACTTCGGAATCCCCATCCGGCAAGCCATCGGAACCAGCCTGGTCGCGGTGATTACCACCTCGGCCGCAAGTTCCTCGGTTCACCTGCAGCGCCACACCACCGACATCCGCTTGGGCATGACGCTGGAACTTGCCACCGCCTTTGGGGCGGCGCTCATGGCCTATCTGGTGGCGTATTTCAATCGCAATGCTCTGGAAGGGTTGTTCGCCGGATTTCTTCTTTACAGCGCCATCACCCTCCTGGTGCGCCGTGGCAAACTGAAGCCCGATGAAGAATCGGCCCCCGCGCTCAACGGCGACACGGTGATCCCGCCGTATGAACCGACGCGTTACCCACTCGGGCTGGGAGCTTCTCTGGTAGCGGGCGCGCTCTCCGGACTGCTCGGTATTGGCGGAGGCCCCATCAAAGTTCCGGTCATGTACATCTTCATGAACGTGCCGCTGATGGTGGCGACTGCCACCTCGAACTTCATGATCGGCGTGACCGCCGCCGCCAGCGCCATCGTCTACTATCGTCGTGGCGACATTCTGGTCGAATACGCCGCGCCGCTGGCGGTGGGCGTTTTCCTGGGATCGCTTCTCGGCGCCCGCCTCGCCCCGCGGATCCATACCAAATACGTGGTCTATCTGCTGGTCGCAATTATGTTCTATCTGGCCGGTCACCTGGGGCTTCACCTGCTGCGGGGAATGTTATGAGTGAACGCCGGGAACCGTCCTTTGATCGCGCCGTCGCCCTCGTGTTGCGCGTGGGCGCCTTCGGTTGTTTCTTCATCATGCTGGCAGGCCTGCTCATCGGACTTTTTGTTCGTGGACCGATTCCGCTCGCCATTGAGCGTGCCGGAGTTCTGCTGATGCTGGTGACGCCAGTGGTTCGGGTCCTGGTCGCCTGCATCTTGTTCTTCCGCGAAAAGGATCAGAGGTATGGACTGATCTCCCTGGGAGTACTCCTCATCCTGATAGTGGGATCAGTTTTCGGAATCGGCGAACACTAAACTCCTTCAGGCTAGAGCAGTTTTACCGTTGCTGTATTCGGGAAGGGCACGAGTTCCACTCGTGCCGCATGCCGGTCTTGATGGATACCGGGCTTCAGCCCCGAGGGCCGCGGCTACCGCCTCAGCGAAACCGTTCTAAGGTCGACAAATTGCACAAGGCCGCGGGCACCAGCCGAGCTTCGCTCGGCCTGTCCGGGTCATAGACCCGGACCCACACAAACAACGCAAACGCAGATTCCTTGCTTCGCTCGGGACTGGATGATTCTTGAAATGGAGAAGCGGTCCTAGAAAATGTGCAGCTTGATGCTCAGATACTTCTTAGGATTCTCGCGGATCGCCTTCACCAGTTCGCGGGTCTCGACCAGCATGTTGTCAGCGTTGTTGTAGAGCGATTCATCCTTGAAGAGTTTGCCGGCGGTGCCTTGGCCCGCTTCCAGTTCGGTAGTCAGCTGTGAAAGTTTGGTAATCGTGGTATCGAGCTTCTTGGCCAGTTCCTCGTCCTTCGTCAGTTTGCCCAGTGTGCCCTTACCCGCGTTGATGTCCTCGGTTATCTTCTTCACGTTCGCGATGGTGTCGTTCGCGTTGTTATACAGGGATGGATCTTTCAGGAACTTGCCCGCGGTACCCTTGCCCTGCTGGAGGTCGTCGATCACGCCGTTCATCTTGTCGAGCGTGGCTATGAATTTATCGTATGCATCATTGCGGCTGATGAGCGCGCCCAGGCTGCCCTGGCCACTGCTCACCTCATCGACGATCTGCTGGAAGTCCGCTACCGTGGCCGAGAAGCGGTTGTACAAAGTAGGATCGTAGATCAACTTGCCCAGCGATCCCTTGCCGCTTTCGGCAAAGGCCAGGATCCGGTCGGCGCGCTTGAGCAGCGCATCCAGGTTCTGCAACGTGCTCTGGCTGGCCCGCACCACCTGGTTGAAGTCCGGATGGACCTGCGTGGGCAGCGTATCCCCGTCTTGCGCGGGCGAGCCGATCGCTTGCGCGCTTTCGATGTCGAGGTAGGTTTCTCCCAACACTCCCGCGGTGTCGAGCGAAGTCACCGAGTCGCGGCGCAGGCCGTAGATGTATTTCGTGCTCACCCTCATGGTGACTTCGACCGGAGTGATCTGCTTGTCTTTGTCGGGGACGATGCGAATTTTCGACACGTTGCCGATGTCGACGCCGCTCAGCCGCACCGGCGCTCCCACGCGCAGTCCCTGGGCGTTGTCGAAATATGACTTCAGCGTAATGCGTGGGGTAAAGAGTCCGGCGGTCCCAGACATCAGAAACAGCAGCAGAGCCAGCGTCAGACTCGCGGCGATCACCGTGATCCCAACCCGCAGTTGCGACCACTTGAGCTGCTTCTGGCTAGGCAAATGATTTCCTCATGGTGCCAGTCTGAAGTTGTCTTGCCACCAAAGCAAGCGACTCGTAATCGGATCCGCCTCCCTGCGGCACGCCCATCGATGAATAATAACAAAAAGACAGGCCGCTCTAAGAGTGCGCATGAGGTTC
The DNA here is from genome assembly GCA_963819035.1 of uncultured Acidobacteriaceae bacterium. Classification (GTDB taxonomy): domain Bacteria; phylum Acidobacteriota; class Terriglobia; order Terriglobales; family Acidobacteriaceae; genus Sulfotelmatobacter. The sequence continues at coordinate 3,683 of CAWFUU010000005.1, forward strand.
CGGATAGCGCAGTGACCAAATCTCCCAAAATTAGCCGCGCAGCAGCGGCATGAGAACGCCCGGCGCGGAAGTGCCGTGTAAGAGTGGAAAGATGCACGAGTCCCGCTAGGGACGGCACGGTCTCATACCGTCTCTCTAAATATTCGAACGAAGCGCGGGCATCAGTGCCAGCGCCAACAGATACGCAGCAGCCCCGCAAGCCAGGGTCGTAGTCAGCCCAAACTGGATGGCGACGACCATCGCCAAGACGGATCCCAAAACGCTCGCACCCGCGTTCATCGCCCAGGCCCACTCGACCGCGTTGTCTTGCGAGGCAGGAAACTCGGGCGCGGGGGTAGCCGCCAACGCGCGCAAACCAGTGGGAAATGGCATGCCCATAACGAAGCCCAGCGGGATCAGCAGCACGCCGCTCACCACCAGTCGCAATCCGAAGTCCAGCCCGACCAGTTGGGCGAGCCTGGTCGGCAGGAAGAACACGTAGACCAGCAGCGTCGCGACCACCAGCGTTAGCGGCAGCCAGCCCATCTCGACGCGCGGCAGCCACAACCGTGAGAACAGGCTGCCCGCCCCGCTGGAGATCATCAGCAGAAAAATAACCACTGTCAGCGCATACGTGGGATGTCCCAGAAACAGCACGAAGCGCTGAATGAACGCGATCTCCACCAGGATGTAACCCAATCCGACGGCTACGAAATAGAGCAGTGGAAGAGCAGACTGGCGGGTCTTCCCGCCCTTGAGTGCGAGGGGCAGAACCAGGAATGCCAAAACGGCGCACACAGAAATTACCAATACCAACAGCAACACCAGCACGCCCAGGTTCACTTTCCAGTCGATGCCTTCCCGCAGGCCCTTCTCGCCGAGAATTTGTCCGGCCTTGAGGGTGAAGAAGAAAAATGGCGCGTTGTCATTGACCGGCGCGACGTTGTACGCATAGCTGCGGGCAAAAGCGTAAGGATCGTTGCTGGCGATCAGATCGGAAAACGGATTCTGCCCCGGGTCCGACGGCAAATAGAGCGAATCGAGCTCCCAATAGTGATCGAACTGCGTGATCACTGCAGTTTCTTCCGCCGCCGTGAATGGAGTTTTCTTTGCCAACACAACGACCGGGATGCCATCGGCATTGAGTTCGCCCTGGCAAGCGACGATGAAATGGCGCGCCGGATTCGCCACGCCCAGCCCGTGCAGCGCATCCATCGCCACCGCGACCACGCGCAGCGCCTCCCGCGGATGGCGGAACTCCCAGCGCGTGATGGCGATCATGCCATCCGGTTTCAGATGCTCGAAATACTCGCGAAAGGCCTCGACCGTGTAGAGGTTGTTCTCGCTGAGCGCGAACGCACCTGCGGCTGTCGATGCCCACGTATCCACCAGCGTCATCTGCACGACATCAAAATGTTGTGGGCTCGAACGCAGAAACGATCGGCCGTCGGTAACGTGAATGTGCACCTCCGGACGTTCGTAGAGATGCTGCGAGTAGTCGGCGTAACGCCCGCGCATGATGGTCGTGGCGATGATGGGATTGATCTCGATCCCCGTCACGCTGGGACTGCCGTTGGCCACCGCGCGCAGAACGTCCACGCCACCGCCCGGCCCGATGATGGCAAACTCGCCGTGTGGGCGCAGCACGTTCGCTAGCGCTGGCGGCGCCGACATCAGCGCGTGCTCCCATGCCGTGGTGTGCCACTGCGACAGGTCGGCATTCATGATGTAAGTGGATGCGTCGGCGTCGATCACCACCGCTTTTGCCTGGCCCTGGCGGTCGACTTCGACGCGCGAGAGCGCATTCCAGCGCGCAAACTCCACCCACGCCGGATCGCGAAACATGCCTTTTGCGTAGACCACGTCGATGAGACGTCCGGAATAGTTCGCGCCGGTGAGGAGCGCGAGTGCGAATGCCAGCATTCCGGCATTTCTGCGTGCGCCGCCGCTTTCGGCCCAGATCATTCCCGCGGCCGCCAGCGCGACTCCTGCCACCAGGATCGCGTTCGGTCCACCCATCCAGTTCAGCAGCGGAACGACCGCCAGGCACGCCAGCGCGCCGCCGCACAAATCGGCGCCGTAGAGGCGGGGAATGCGCCGCGTCTCGCGCGCAAACACCACCGAAAACAGCAGCCCGGTCAGAAAAAAAGGAACCGCGGCCGCAAGATAGAGCACCGTCAACCGCAGAAAATTCTTCCCCGAAACATCGAGACTAACCGGAACGTGCAACACGATTTCCAGCACCGCAACAACGACGACGGCATTTATCATGCACAGCCGTGCCGCGAGCGCCTGTGTACCCAGTTCCGCGAGACGGGCCTTCAGCAGGTAGGCGAAAACTCCTCCCGCGCCCAGCCCTAGCAGCGCAATCGAGATAGCGAGAAACGCGAAGTGGTAGAAGAGCACGACCGAAAAGATGCGGGTCAGCGCGAGTTCCAGCAGCAGGGCGGCGAAGCTGGTCAGTGCAAGACCAGCCAGCACAGTGGGTTCAGGGATTGCAGTCGGGGGCGAGCTTGGGGGAGCACTCGGGGCAATAACGGCCATAAAGGAATCAGAAGGCGACAGTCTAGCAGAAGCCGCCCATTGCCAGTCCCGAACCCCAGCCAGGCAAAATCTTGTCAATAGGTAAAACGAAGGCCTTTCGACCTATCCCCTTGCCTACAAAGCAAATAGATTCTTGGCAAAATGTCCGGTTTGCCTGGTTCAAATTGATAAAATAGAGGTAGAGACTAAAATTTCTGAAGGGAACCACAGGCGCAGCCTACGGGCTTGCGCCTTTTGTGTTTTTAGGCCGAATCCATGGGAAACAATCGCAGCGCCAGCCAACTCGATACCCGCAACACCCTCCCACCCCACCGCCGCCGCTGCATCATCATCAAAGACGCCAAGCATCGCGGCGAGTGGGCCGAACTGAATTTCATGACCCGCGCCGCCGAGCGCGGATTCAACGTCTCCAAGCCTTGGGGAGACTCCTCCCGCTACGACGTCGCCGTCGAGCACGATGGACACTTTCTCCGCGTTCAGGTCAAATCCACCATCGCCCGGCAGGACGGAGGATACGTCTGCGCCATCAAATCCAGCCGTTGCCAATACTACACTCGCCAGCAGGTCGATTTCTTCGCCGTCTACGTCATCCCCGAAGATGTCTGGTACATCCTCCCCGCTGAAATCATCGTCGTCCTCCGCGGCCACTTCCTCCTCAACCCCCGCCGCCAACGCCAGAAATACGCTGCCTACAAAGAAGCCTGGCACCTTCTAAAGACCGGATGCCAAGCTCCTCGGAGGGCTCTGTCAAGATCAAGCGGGTAGATCTCTCCGTCGCGCAGACACGAGAGCGCGCGGGAGAATGACCGAAACGCCCTTTATAATCAGAAGGTTACTTTGGTTACTACATTCCAAATATGCCTTAATTGCATTTGTAGCAAATATCGGGTACATTTGTAGCAGATGTGGCACATGTAGCATCTAAATGGTCGAAAACCATCATTTAGGGAGAGGTTCCAATGTCGCAGGGCACACCACAAGCCGAAGCTACCCATGCTGATCTACTGGTTTCGCAAAAGGACCAGCGAGAGGTCGAAGAACTGTATTCCAAGCTTCGAGCGGCAGAAGCGAAGTTGATCGGGCCGGACGGAAAAATTGAAATCCTTCCGAACAATGTGAACTCGTTTCTTTACCGACTGCTCTCGGACTTGAGGGCCGGATACTCTATCACCATCTTGCAGAACAAGGCGCAGTTGACAACTATTGAAGCCAGCAAGCTACTCGGAATGTCCAGACAATTCCTTGTGGAATTGCTTAAGAAAGGCGAAATCCCCTTCCACATGGTTGGCACGCATCGCCGTATGTATGCGCGTGACGTGTTGGCATATAAAGCAAAGCGCGATCTGTCTCGCCGCAAGACTCTGGATGACTTGGCCCGAGCGGAATATGCCGAAGGGCTGTACGACCAAGTGCCAGATGATTTTAACCCAGGACAATGAATATGCCGTAGTCCTAGATGCGTGCGTATTGGTTCCGATGCCTCTTTGCGACACGCTCCTTCGGCTCGCGGAAGAACCAGCAATTTACCGACCTTTGTGGAGCGATCTAATTCTCCGTGAGGTCGGTAATGCCCTGGAGAAAAAGTTAAATCGGACCCCGTTTCAGCGAGATAGGAGGCTTCTAGCGATGCGAGGGGCCTTCCCCGAGGCGGAGATCAACGTCCCCGTGGACATGGTTAAGGCCATCACCTGTATTCCCGACCCGAACGATTGCCACGTGCTTGCCGCAGCCATCTGCGGGCCGGCCCAGGCAATCGTCACTCTAAACACAAGACATTTTCCCGCCGAATGCGTGGAACAGTACGGCATTGTTTGCCAAACGCCGGATGAGTTCTTAGTGCATCAGTTTCATCTGGCTCCGGAACTGGTACTGCAGAAACTGGATGCTCAAGCGGCCGGACACGGCCGAGAACGTTCATCCATTCTGCAAGGGCTGCAGAGAATGGTCCCGTCCTTTGCGAGGCTAGTGGAGCTAGGAATTTTTGGAACCGATCAAGAAATTCCAGACGAGGAAAAGTGAGCATGACAAGCGGACAAGTTCTTCTCAATGGCATTTCCGATGAAGAGATGATCGTGATTTTTCAGGCAAAAGAGAAGGGAGGAGGGAAGTTTGCCTTCACTCCTACGAATATTCAAATACAGCAAGGTGCTGCGGTACCGGGCCAACCCGGGAAGCAGGTCTACAATAACATAGCGATTCATTGGAACAGCGCAGAAGGGGCTAAACTAGTCGCTTCTCTTCTTACGGAGTTAGCAAAATAAGAGGAGCGGGCCGACCCCTCTCGTTTTTCCATTTATCATCTTGCGGCCTTTGCCGAGATCGATTCCCGCCCCACCAGCGCGCCGTCCACCACATCTACAATCTGCGCGCGCAGCCAGCGATTCGCCTCGTTCCGCCCGCGCAGCCGCAGCTTCAAATAATTGTCGGTCAGGGTCTCGGTGAATTCTCCATCGGCGTCGTGGCCTACAACATTCAGCGTGATCGCCTCCAGCGTCTCGCCCACGAATCCGCGCATGAACGTTAACTTCTTCGCCGCGGCCAACTCGCGCAGAATCCGGTTACGCTCCCGGGCCAGCTGTACTGGAATTTGACCGGGCATGACCGCGGCTGGAGTGCCGGGACGCGGGGAATAGGTGAAAACGTGCACGTAAGTAAAAGGCAAATCTTCCACCATGCGCCGCGTGGCTTCGAATTCAGCGTCCGTCTCGCCGGGAAATCCCACCATGACATCAGCCCCGATCGCCGCCCCAGGCATGGCGGCACGAATCTTTTCGATCTTCTCGCGATAGTGCCACGGCCGATATTTACGGTGCATTCGCCGCAATACCGAGTCACTCCCCGATTGCATGGGCACGTGCGCGTGCTTGGCGATGCGCGGGGATCCGGCGACAAGAGAGATGAGTTCGTCGGACCAGTCCATGGGCTCGACTGAAGAGATACGGAGTTTTTCCAGCGAGGTCTCGTCGAGAATCGCGCGGACAAGGGACTCCAGCGTCGCCTGTCGACCGCCGGCGCCCAGATCTCTTCCCCAGCGGCCCAGATTGATGCCGCTGATCACTACTTCGCGATAACCGGATCCCACCAGCGCATTCACCTCACCCACGATCCGGACCATCTGCAGCGAGCGGCTCTGGCCGCGGACAAAGGGAATCACGCAGAACGAGCAGCGATTGTCGCATCCGTCCTGAATTTTAAGGTTAGGCCGAGTGCGTTCGTTGGCGGCGTCGAAGACGGGGGCCGCAAGCAGTTCGGTGTGGGCGAAAATGTCGGAAACGAAGATCGGCCGTTCGTCGCTGGCCACCGGTCGCCCGGAGGACGACGTGAGCGCATCGAGGGGAATCAATACTCCCGGAAAAGCGGCTTCCGCCTTCCCGTGCAGGGCAATCTGCGCCAGTTGATGTTTATGCGAGTTGCCGATGACAACGCTGACTCCCGGCAGCGCCGCGACTTCTTCCGGGGCGCGCTGCGCATAGCACCCGGTCACGACGATTCTTGCTTCAGGATTCTGGCGCTGCAAGCGGCGGATGGCGGCGCGCGCATCCTGGTCGGCCGCTGCCGTGACGGTGCACGTATTCAGCACGACCACGGCAGCTTGCGCCGCTGACGAAGCGCGGGCGAGACCCTGCTCCTCGAACTGGCGTTCGAGAGCGGCGCCATCAGCCTGCGTGGCGCGGCATCCGAAGTTTTCTACGTAATAGCCGGGCACTTCCTATGGTAGCGCAGACTTCGGATCTGCCCGGCGCCCACGCCGTCAAACACACTCCCGCCCCCTTGGCGCAAATCAGAAGGAGCAGGATCAGGCGGACGCGGCGGTTCTCCGCGACTGGAAGCATTCCCGGCAGAAGACCGGGCGGCCCTGGGTGGGGCGGAAAGGCACGGTGGTTTGCTTTCCGCATCCCGAGCAGGTGGCCTGGGTCTCTACCTTGGTGTAGCGGTAGTTCGGCTGCCCGGGCGCGGGGGGCGCCCCGAGCACGGAAACCCGCTTGGCCTTGCAGGCCTTGCATCGCTTGGGTTCGTTCTTGAACTGCTTGTCGTGGAAGAAAAGCTGTTCCCCGGCGGTGAAAACAAAATCACCCCCACAGTCGATACACTTCAGCACCTTGTCCTGAAATTCCATTGAGGATGGCTCCCTTCAGCCCGTTTTCGCGCGCCCACCCGCGGGGAAAGAACTGCGGTGGTGCGGAGAAAAACAGGGTTCTGTACTATCCCCCTCGACTGCCCCTTGGACTCGGCCCGCCACGCGCCTGGAACGGTGCGTGGGTACAAACTGTCCTGCTTTTATGCCGGAAGAACGATGAGTATGAAGTAGTCCCTGCTGCAGCTCAACTTGGTGGGGGCCAGATCGAGCAGAGCCGCCCCGGGAAGGAGCGGCTCTTCCTGCTTAGTCCTGTTCTTTACGTGTCTTCTTTCGCGCTCGTTTGCGAGCCAGCGCGGCCTTCACACGCTTTTTCTCGCCCGGTTTCAGGTAGAAGGAGTGGCGCTTGACCTCCTTGATAATGTCTTCCTGTTGTACCTTACGCTTGAAGCGGCGCAGAGCATTTTCGAGGGATTCACCCTCTTGCAGTCGTACTTCTGCCAAACTGACACACCCCCAAACTCGTCCGGATGGACCGAATAGTTATTACAAGGATTTGACCCTAAGTCAAGTGCGAGCGTCAAGGAACTGGACGAAGCTCGCCCAGCGTGTGACTCATTTTGAGACGGTTAGGGGTTTAGATCGGCGACTGAATACCC
>CAWFUU010000006.1:0-33465 GCA_963819035.1 uncultured Acidobacteriaceae bacterium
CGGCGCACTAATATCGCCATAGCACTCATTGACCCTCAATCCTCCAGATTTCTCAGGGCGCCTCTCCGTGAATCTTGCCTGCAGCCTGCCGCATCTCTTACAGTAAGTCTATGAGCAAGATTCACATTCCAACGCCATTACGGCAGTATGTGGGCAAACAGGCCTCGGTCGAGGTCGCGGGCGCGACGGTCGGTGAAGCGATGACCGCGCTGGTGGCGCAGCATCCCGACTTGCGCAAGCACCTTTACACGGAAGAGGGCAAGCTGCGGGCTTTCGTGAACCTCTACGTCAACGATGAAGACATCCGGTACCTGCAGAAAGAGGCCACTGCGTTGAAGGATGGTGATAACATTTCCATTGTGCCTTCGATCGCGGGAGGCGCGGCCTGACTGAGGGTCTTTCATTGAAACCTGCCGCCCCAACGCGCTGTTGTATGTGTTGCCCTTCCTGTTGTTAGATCTGGATTCGCGCGGTTCGTCGCATTCAATCCCAGCAAAATAGTTCCGGTGATTGAATCGAGTACTTTAACCAAGAAGAGCACGAAGGCACACGAAGGAAAGCTTAACGAGGACCTTATGGCCACCAGTACAGAAATTCCACTCGCACTGAACAAGGACGAAATCCTCCGCTACTCGCGGCATTTGATCATGCCCGAGGTGGGCATGGAGGGCCAGCAGAAGCTGAAAGCGGCGCGGGTGCTGTGCATCGGCACCGGAGGCCTGGGTTCGCCGCTGGCGCTGTACCTGGCGGCGGCGGGCGTGGGCACGCTCGGGCTGGTCGACTTCGACGTGGTGGACTACACCAATCTGCAGCGGCAGATCATTCACTCGACTGCCGATGTGGGGCGCAAGAAACTCGATTCGGCCGCTGACAAGCTGAAAGGGATCAATCCATTTCTGAATCTGCGAACCTTCGACACCCGGCTCACCAGCGCCAACGCGATAGAACTGTTTCGCGAATTCGACATCATCGCCGACGGCACCGACAACTTCCCCACGCGGTACCTGGTGAATGACGCCTGCGTGCTGACCGGCAAGCCCAACGTGTACGGGTCGATTTTCCGCTTCGAGGGGCAAGCCAGCGTTTTCGCGACCGAGGATGGCCCGTGCTATCGCTGCCTGTATCCTGAACCACCACCGCCGGGGCTGGTGCCTTCGTGCGCCGAGGGTGGAGTGCTGGGGATTCTGCCCGGCCTCGTAGGCGTGATGCAGGCGACCGAAGTCATCAAGCTGATTCTCGGCATCGGGGATCCGCTGATCGGGCGGTTGCTGCTGATTGATGCGCTGGGCATGAAATTCCGCGAACTCAAACTGCGCAAGAACCCCGACTGCCCGGCTTGCGGCACGCATCCGACGGTCACGAAGCTGATAGACTACAACGAGTTTTGCGGCATTCGCGGAGAGGAGAAACCGGTGGCGAATGGGGTTCCCGAGATTCAGGTGGAGGAATTAAAGCGGCGGCTGGATGCGAAGGATGATCTCTTCGTTCTCGACGTGCGCGAGCCCCACGAGTACCAGATCTGCAACCTCGGCGGATATCTGATTCCGCTGAACGACCTGCCCAAGAGAGTGAATGAGCTCGACTCGAGCCGCGAAATCGTCGTGCACTGCAAAATGGGCGGGCGCAGCGCCAAGGCGGTCGCGTTTCTGCAGCAGGCGGGATTCACCAAAGTACACAATCTGGCGGGCGGCATTACGGCCTGGTCGGATCGCGTGGATCCTAAAGTGCCGAAGTACTGAGGTCGTTTCTACGAACTCGACGACTGGGCGACTATCTTCCCGCGGCTGCCGCTGCTGCTGCCGGCATCATGCCGGCGATCTTCATGCCTTCGATCCGGGTGAGCACCGCCTCCAGGCTGGCGCCGGTGTCGGTGCAGGCGTCCACATAAGGATGACGGCTGCCATCGGCATGCATGACGAGGACGCTGGTCTCCGCACTGGCCTTCTTCACCATGTACGGAAGATGATGCCGGTCATTCCGAGATAGGGTGGGTCCCAGCACGACCAGATCAAACACACTTTTTTTCAGGGCCTCCTCGACAGCTTTGCGGCCGATAGCCTGGTGCACAGTGTGGCCGGCTTTTTCCATCGCCGCGGCCTGCTCCTTTAGAATCTCTTCTTCTCCCTCGCCATAAAGAACCCTAAGTTTTGCTTTCGCCATGAAATTTCGTCCTCGCTCGGTACCCGACGTGCCTGTACCTGCTACTGACGGTAGCAACCGCTCCCCTTCGGGAAAACGTCACCGAAGGCCCATGACCAACGACACTCGCGTCCTGGCGAATCCCTCGCGGCCAGCAAAGTCCTTCCCCTAAAAGGCCTTCCGGCGCTACACTTCTGCGCGGAGGCTTTCCAACCCATGTGCGCCCCAATCGTCTGGAGAGCTGTACTCATATCGATATTGTGCAGCGCCCTGGCTGACCGCGCAATCGGCAGCGCCCCCACATCCACCACCACTTGCAATCTCGAGGACGGCCGCCAGGTGTACGTGCGGTACAAGCCGATCCCCGCTAACAAAGAGAAGATCGCCAACGGCAAGCCCTGGACTCCCGGCGGAGCGCCGATGACTCTGTTTACCGAGGCGCAACTGTCGCTGGGGAGTTCGTCGATTCCGCATCGGCGCCTACACCGTCTATCCCATTCCTGCGCAAGGATCACTGGACGCTGGTGGTCAATAAGAACGTGACTCCCGGCAGCGCTTACGACGAGAAGCAGGACGTGGCTCGCGCTGCCATGGAGACGGCCCAAGTGGCGCAGCCGTCGGAGGCGCTCGAAGTCGCCTTCGCGCATGTGGGTGCGCGGTGCACGTTGCGCATCTACATTGGCAAGACTGCGTCGTTCGCCGACTTCATTGCGAAGTGACGCGCTTTGCGCGCGTGACCCTGAGTGAAGTCGGAGGAGGAGTCCACAGCGGTCATCCCTTCATGCTCAGGGCAGACTCCGAGCGTTCCTTGCAAGGGATCTCCCAGGTGAGATCCTTACTCCGCCTGAAAAACGGCTTCGGTCAGGATGACCCCATCGGAAATAGGATCTTTTTGCAGCTGAATGGGCGCCCCGGGCTCTTCTTTATCGGGTGGGAGGCGTCGCTCCTGACGGGGCTTGATCACTCTCCGGCTTTGGTTCAGCGGTCGCACTCGGCTTCGATTCGCGCGTCCCCAGCCCGATCACCATGGCCATATCTTTCGGATAGACGACGTCGCGACCACGCGCGAGAAATTGGTAGTAGATCGAGGTCGCCGCTCCGTAAGCTCCAAATCCAGTCGCAACCACGCGCGAGTGTGCCAGTAATCCGACGGCCATGCCCACGAAGCGAAAGCCGGACGCGCCGTTGGCCGCGCTTCCGCCGAGGTCGCCGCCTCCTCCTCCATGCAAATGCCGGTCACCGTCCGGGGCCGCGGAGGTTGCCGCCAGCATGACTTGAATCCCCGTGGTGAGATAGCGGGTGCGCGGCGTGGTGACCTGGGCGCCGCCTTCGGCGTCGAGCTTAAGATGTTCACCTTTGGCGACCGCGACGCCTTCCAGGCTGGTCTCGACTTTCTGCTGGATGCCATTGGGCGGGGCGACTTCATGGAACAGGATCCGCAATTGGCCGTTGCGGGCCAACCGGCGCGCCGGCTGCACCTGCATGACCGAGCCTCGAATCACGCTACCCTCGGGCAAGATCAAATGATCGGAGGCGAGCAGCGGCGCTGTAATCAGGGCTTCCACCAGCTCTCCTTTTTTTGAGGTCGCCGAATTCAGGGGCGTAAGGAGGCGCGCGTGGACCACGCTTCCCGAAGGCGGCGGGCTGCCGATGTTGGTGAGCGCCTCCGGCTTCACCGATTCGGAACCGAAATCGAGCGGCCGCTGCAAATCTGCGTTGAAGCTAGTCCCCTCATCGATGTACTGCGGATGCACGGGAAGCTGCGCGATGGCGAGACGCTTCAGTTTGTGGATTTTTCCGGGCTCGTGGATCTGCTTCTGCAGGGCGGCCCATTGCTGCCGGATCTGCTGCCGCGTCTGGCTCACTCTGTTTGAGGCGGCTTCCCCGACCTTGTTCTTCTTTTCGGCCTTGGCATTCGCGGGGACAAAGTTGAGGACTCCATCAGGAGCCGGGGATGCTACCGTCTGCATGGGAATGCGCCGCCCGTCGGGCACGAGCAGTTCGTCAAACTGCACGTGCACGGCGCGGACTGGGGAGAAATTTCCGTCCATCGCTTCGAGGGTGCGCTTCTTTTTCGGCACCGCATCGATGGCTGAAACTTTCCCGTTTACGGTGGTACCCACCGGAATCAGCAGCTTGTCGAAGGCGTATATCGGGTCCGTCGTTTTGCCATGGATCGGCTGGCCAACTTTGCGGATGCGGACCTCGGCATCGAGTGCGATCTTGATGGGAGTTCCGGCCACAACGTTCATGGGTACGGTGACTGGCTCGGGCGCCTGGGGCTCGTCTTTCTTTTCTTCTTTATGTTGATCTGGGCTTGCGGGCGGACGCGGCTTCAACGTTTGTCCAAGACTCCAACCGTTCGCCGCCAGCAGAAAGCCAGCGGCCCAGACTGTTCGACTCCAGGGAAATCGACGCATAAATGCTCTCTCTCTTCGATTCGTGACTTACGATTTCTGACTTCGCAGCCCGCCTGTCGGCACGAACAGGAACGCCGTCGTGCAGGCAGCCGATTACAAGTGGGTGGAGACCGCAAACGTCGAAGTGGCGAAAATCTGACTTACAACTATGAAGTTAGAGAATGAATAATGGTTGCAACCCGTCCGCGATTATCGCCGATTGGCGGTGACGATCGCGGGAGGGAGGCCGCGCTTCTCGCCATTGTAGTGGCCTCCGCGACGGCAGACAAGGTGTGCCGACTCGTGGGTGGATCAGGGAACGCCTTTAGTTGTGCCACATTGGTCTGCAAGCCGTTTGCGTGTTGCCTTTCGGCCTCGCTGAGCAGGCTGCGGAAAAAGTCCGTTAGCACGCTAAAGACGACCACCGGGGCTGAAGCCCGGATCGATTCCATGTGCTTTACGCGGCCCCGAAGGGGCCGCTCTTCCACAGAAGCGTGAGTACTCCGAGTTTTTCCGCAGCCCGTGAGGCGAGGCCCTGATACGAAGCGCTTGCTTCAACGGGCAGTGGGGAGTGGCTGCCGGCTTGGGGAGATTTCTGCGACAATTCCGCATGCGCCTGCTGGCTGTGCTTCTCGTCGCGGCAACCGTTGGTGCTCAATCCAGGCCGCGTGTGCAAATCTCTAATACGACCGAGAGCCTGAGGGGCGTTAGCGCCGTCTCGCGCGAAATCGCCTGGGCCAGCGGCACGCACGGCACCTATCTCCGCACTACCGACGGCGGCCGCACCTGGATTCCTGCGCAGGTCCCTGACGCGGCTACGCTGGACTTCCGCGCCGTCGTGGCTTTCTCCGCCGACGAAGCCTTCCTGATGTCTTCCGGATCGGGCGACCAGTCGCGCATTTATCACACCGCCGACGCGGGCAAGCACTGGCAACCGCAGTTCACCAACACGAATCCCAAAGGATTCTTCGACTCCATGGTTTTCTGGGATCGCACGCACGGCGTTGTGCTCGGCGATCCCATTCCCGACGAATCCGGCAAACTCACGTTCGAACTTCTCCTCACCGAAGACGGCCAAACATGGCACCTTATACCGCCGTCGCAGTTGCCTGCTGCGCTTGAAGGGGAGGGCGCTTTCGCCGCTTCGAACACCTGCGTTGCCATCCTCCACTCTGGCAAGCTGGAGGGGCCGGACCCGAATATCTGGTTCGCCAGCGGAGGCAAGGCTGCCCGGGTCTTCCACTCGCCCGACCGCGGCAAAACCTGGCAGGTCTTCGACACGCCAATTCTGCATGGTCCCGACTCTGCCGGCATTTTCTCCATCGCGTTCCGCGACGCGCTGCATGGCGTTATCGCTGGAGGCGACTACAAGCGTCCCAACGATGACGGCCCCAACCTCGCCTTCACCGAGGACGGCGGCAAAACCTGGACGCTTTCCGATCTTCATCCTCAGGCATTTTTCTCCGCCGTGGCGTACGACCGTAAAGTCAATGAGGAGGCGATACGGGAGCAGGCGATTCGAGCAAAAGCCGAGAGTGAAGGAAAGAAGGCACGGATGAAGCCGATCCTGCCCGAGCGCCTTTTCCTCGTCGGGCAGGATTTCATCCTCGATTTTCGCCCACCGGCGAATCCGCAGCGAGTCAGCGCGGAGAAAAAGTTGGGAATGAAGTTCAACGCCGCCAGCCCCTACCCCGAAGGCGGGGCGTTGATTGTCGGCCCGAAGGGGTCCATCGCGGCGGTTCCCTGAGCCACGGGGTACTTTGCCTGGGCATCTGCAAGGCCTATAATCCGCCCTGTCCATGCCTCTAGCCAGTGGTTTCCGACTGGGTCCGTACGAGATCTTGGCGCCGCTCGGCGCGGGCGGCATGGGTGAGGTTTACCGCGCGCTCGACACGCGCCTCGACCGCAGCGTTGCCATAAAAATTCTTCCCGCCCAACTCTCCGACGATGTCACTCGCCGCCAGCGGTTCGAACGCGAGGCCAAAGTGATTTCCAGCCTGAATCATCCCAACATCTGCACGCTGCACGATGTCGGCCGACAAGAAGGCGTTGATTTCATTGTCATGGAATATCTGGAAGGCGAGACGCTGGCGGAGCGGCTCGAAAATGGACCGCTGCCGGTCGAACAGGTTCTTCTGTATGGGACGCAGATTGCCAGCGCTCTCGACAAGGCCCACCACAGCGGGGTAACGCATCGGGATCTCAAGCCGGGCAACATCATGCTGACGAAATCGGGCGCCAAACTGCTCGACTTCGGCCTGGCGAAAGCCACGCTCCCGCTCGACGGGGGAGCGACGCTGACCGATATGACGCCGCGGGCTACGCCTATGCCCATGACGCGGCACGGCGCGATTCTGGGAACCGTTCCCTACATGTCGCCCGAGCATGTGGACGGCAACGAAGTCGATGCCCGCAGCGACATCTTCTCGCTGGGAGCGGTGTTGTACGAAATGGTGACCGGCGGCCGCGCCTTTCAGGGCAAGAGCGAATTCAGCGTGGCCTCGGCCATTTTGCAGAAGGAACCAGAACCTATCACGAGGCTGCAGCCGCTCACTCCCCCGGCCCTGGAGCGTACCATCCGCGTCTGTCTAGCGAAGGACCCCGACGAACGATGGCAGTCGGCGGGCGATCTGTGGAAGGAACTGCGCTGGATCTCGGAAGGCGGCTCGCAGATCAGAGAGCCCATAGCGGCCGCAGTGCGGCGGGCAGTCCGACCGCGGGTCCCGTGGATCCTGGCCATGGTGTTTGCCGCCGTGGCCGTAGCCGCTGTAGTGTTTGCGCTTCGCTCCGGACGCGGTTCCGAGCCGCGTGCCTTCCGGCAGTTGAACTTCCGCCGCGAAGCTGTTTATCAGGCCGCCTTCGCTGCGGACAAAGAGACCGTGGTCTACACTGCCGCGTCCTGGGGCAACACACCGCAGATCTTCACGGTGCGCCCCGACTATCCCGAGCCCCAACCGCTCGGCCCGCCCGGCATGCAGTTGCTTGCCGTGTCGTCGAAGGGGGAACTCGCGGTTCTCACCGGCGCGCGGTACGTCTGGTACCGGCTCTTTGTCGGTACACTGGCGCGCATGCCTCTGGACGGGGGCGCTCCGCGCGAAATTCAAGAAGGTGTACGGGAGGCGGACTGGTCGCCCGACGGCTCTCAGCTCGCCATCATTCGCGAAGTCGCGGGAAAGGATCGCCTCGAGTATCCCATCGGCCATGTGCTCCGCGAGGTCAGCGGCTACATGAGCGACATGCGCATTTCGCCTCGGGGCGATCGCATCGCGTACTTTGAGCATCCTCGCAAATGGGATGACCGTGGCTCGGTGAACGTCGTCGACCTGGCCGAAAACAATACCCTGCTTTCCGATGGCTACTGGAGCGAGCGGGGGTTGTCGTGGTCGCCGAGCGGCGATGAGGTTCTGTTTTCGGCGAGCCTCAGCGGTGGCAGCTTCACCATCTACGGTGTGTCCATGTCGGGAAAGCGTCGCATCGCCTCGCAGGCGCCCGGAGGACTGATCATCGAGGACGTCGCGCGCGATGGACGGTGGCTTGCCAACCGCGTCGACTACCGCTATGTCGCGATGGTGCACACTCCCGGCGACGCCGCCGGAGAAGATCGCGACCTCTCGTGGCTCAATACCTCCCATGTGCGCGGTCTCTCGCAGGATGGGCAGACGCTGCTTTTCGCCGAGACTGGACTCGGAACCAACTACGAGGTCTGTTTGCGGAAGACCGGAGTCTCGCCCGGGGAGTCGAAATCCGGTGGTTCGCCGGTGATCCGCCTTGGCGAGGGATGGCCGGCGGACCTCTCTGCCGACGGGAAGTGGGTGCTGGCCGTTGTTCAATCCCGTCCCCCCAGCTCGTGATTTATCCCACGGGGGCTGGCCAGACCCAGCTACTCCAACGGGACGGAATCGAAAACTATGTCAGCGCCCAGTGGTTTCGGGATGGCAAGAGCGTGCTCTTCTCCGGAAATGAACCGGGAAAGGGCATCCGCTTCTATGTTCAGCAAGCCGACGGCAGCGCAGCGCGCCCGGTGACTCCCGAAGGCACCCGCGACGGCTTAATCTCTCCCGACGGAAAGCTCGTTCTCGCTCGGGGAGCCGACGGGAAATACTCGATTTACGCGATCGCGGGCGCAGAGCAAGAGGCCGAGTCGCAGCCCGTGCCCGGCCTCACCGAGGCGGACGTCCTGGCGCAGTGGAGCGCGGACGGCCGGTCGGTCTTGGTCTACCGCCGCGCCGAGATTCCCTGCCGCCTCGAGCGCGTCGATCTCGCCACCGGACGCCGCACGCTCTTCAAAGAGTTCGCGCCTGCCGACCGCACCGGACTCCTTTCCGTGCGCGAGATCTTCGTCACCGACGACCTGCGCTCGTACGCCTACACCGCTTATTACCAGCTATCGAGCCTGTTCGAGTCGGAAGCTAAGCCGTAGCCGCACGCCTCAGTGACTAAAGTGCTATTGCCGCGTAGTCCTTCCTGTCCTTTGAATTCTGGGCGGTATCCCGCACCATATAGAAGATTAGAAAACTCTCAATCTCCCCCAGATCGAGAACTCGCGTGAAAAATCTGTCTCTAGCCATTCTTGTCTTCGCCGCTGCGTTGGCGTCGGCGCAAACCTCTGCCCCTGCGTCTAACACGACGGCAACGGCATCCGTGCCCACCGTATCGCGCACCATCAAAGCGATGCACTACCGCCTGCAGGGGGGATCGACCAAGGTCGACTTCCGCGGCACTGATCTGATGCAGCGCGGCTCGGGCGAAGCCAAGGTCGAAGGCAAGAAGGTCAATTTCGAGATCGACGTCAAATTTCAGGGCATGGAAGATGCCACCAAGTTCGGCCTCGAATTTCTCACCTACGTTCTCTGGGCCGTTTCGCCGCAAGGGCGCCCGGTCAATCTCGGAGAAGTCACTCTGGACAAAAGCGGCAACGCCCACGTCAAAGCCTTCACCGACCTGCAGAGTTTTGGGATGATCGTCACCGCCGAGCCGTATTTCGCCGTGACCCAACCCGGCAACATGGTAGTGATGGAGAGCGCTTCGATCAGCGGAGCCGCGACCCAAGACATCGATGCCAAGTACGAACTGGTGACCCGCGGGACCTATTCTTCGACCAACACACACATCCAGGACGCGATTTTCGGAATCGACTCCAAGACACCGCTGCAGCTGTTTGAAGCGCGCAACGCCATGCGCATCGCGCACATCGCCGCCGCCGACAAGTACGCTGGGTCGATTCTGTCGAAGGCCGGCCAGCAGCTGATGCACGCCGAAGAAGTTTACCGGCAGAAGCAGAACAAGGCCGCGGTGGAAGCGGCCGCCAAGGAAGCTACCGAGACCGCCGAAGAAGCGCGCCTGATGGCCGTCAAGCAAAAAGCGGAAGACGAAGCCCAGGCCGCCGCCGCTGCTCGCGAAGCCAAAGCTCGGGCGGATGCGGACGCGGAAGCCAAGCGTCGGGCTGACGCCGAGGCGGCCCGCCTGCAGGCGGAGCAAGCCCGCGCCCAAGCCCAGCAAGCCCAGGCCGAAGCCGAGAGAATGAAGCAGGAAGCAATGGCCGCCGCGCAGGAAGCCGCGCGCCAGAAGGAAGAAGCGGAGAAAGCGAAGGCCGAGGCTATCGCCCAACAGCAGGTTCTAGCGGCCGAAACCGACAAAGCCAAGGCGGCCGCTGCGCAGTCGGAAAATCTGCGCCAGCAGGCCGAGAACGAAAAGCAGGAACTGCGCGCCCGTCTGCTGCAGCAGCTCAACTCAATTCTCGCGACGCGCGACTCCGCCCGCGGGCTCATCGCGAACATGAGCGACGTGCTTTTCCGCAGCGGGAGCTATGAACTTCTTCCGGGTGCGCGCGAGCGGCTTGCCAAAGTTTCCGGAATTATCCTGGCCTATCCCAGCCTGCATGTCGCGGTCGAAGGACATACTGACAGCGTGGGCAGCGACGATTACAACCAGAGTCTCTCGGAGCGGCGCGCGGAATCGGTTCGCGACTATTTCGTGCAGCAGGGAATCTCGGGCGGCGCAGTTGAATCGCGTGGTTTCGGCAAGACGGAGCCCATTGCCTCAAACGACACGCCTGAGGGCCGGCAGCAAAACCGCCGCGTGGAGCTGATTCTCTCCGGCGACGCTATCGGCAGCGCGGACGAGCATCTAGCACCGACTCCGGCTGCCTACACGACGCAACATCAATAACGAAACTGCCGGCGGCAAGAACGCCATGTGGGGACAGCCGCCCTCGGCTGTCCGCCGGGCGCAGCCCGGCCGCCCTGGACCTTTGGCCTGCTCCTTAGGCCTTGGGCATAATGTCTTATGTACATTCGTCTTGACCGTGCCCACCGTGCCCTCCCTGTGATTCTCGGTGTGATCACGCTGGCGAGCGTCGTGGTGCTGCTCGCTTGGGACGCCTTTCCCCGGCTATTTCCTGCCAAAGCGCATGACGTTCTCGGCGCATTTCCGCTGGCCATGATCGCTGTCGCGTACCTCGTCTACCAGAGTGCGCACCGGCCGGCGCGCCTGGAAGTCGTAAAGGCCATCCTGCTTGCGGTCGCGTTCTTGTTCTGGGCCGCCAATCAATTTTGGCCAGATCTGGGCAAAGCGACACTGTTCAACGACATTGCCATTGGGCTTTTTGTACTCGACGTATTTCTGGTTATGGTCGGCTGGCCGGCGACGTCGCCGGACGAGTCCTTTGCGGAGACCTACGAGGCGCCGTCCGAATAACGGGGAAGGCCACGCACGCTAACGGTTCGGGCTCACACGTAGGCCCGCTCCTGGCGTCGTATTGCCTTGTAGCGCTCGAAGGATTTCCGACTATCCTCCAGCCCCAGCATGGAACGAAGCGTACTGCCGCGGAAGGTATGAGCCAACATCTCTGGTGCATGACGGAGCACGAACCAGGGATCGTGGCGGAAGGCCGCGGGCATGTGGCGAATCTTCATCCAGCGCTCCGCCTTCCAGCGCAAGTGCTCGATTTCTTCTGCAGGCACGTGCTGGGTGCGAACCACCGCGGTGGTGCCGTCATACTCCTCTAAGCGTTCATTGGTGATGAGTCCGCGTGTGCGGAACTGCTCGGCCATGGGCGTGCGTGGATAGGGCGTGGGATGCTGGATATACGGCCAATCCACGTAGCGTCTGGCGAATGCGAGGTTGGCTTCGATGGACGCGACCGTATCTTCAGGGTTGCCGACAATCAGCCCTCCCACCACATACATTTTGTTTTGATGTAAATAGTCGATCGCCCTCAACGTGGCATTTCCGGCGAGGCTGCCATTTTTGCGCTCCGTATTCTTGGCGGCAGCACGCAAGAATTGCAGATCGCCTTCCAGGATGTTTTCAATTCCCAGGAAAACGTAACGGAATCCCGCCCGCCGCATCAGTGGCGCCAAAATTTCCCCGTGGTCGGCGATGGCCGAGGTCATAGCCTGGACAAAGTAATCCAGTTTATTGAGTCCTGCGTCGATGATGGCCTGGCATAACGCCTGGAAGCGATGCACGTTCAAAGTAATGTTGTCATCCACGAGGAAGATGGTGCGCGCGCCATGGTCGCGTGCATCACCAATGTCCCGCAGCACGCGGTCAAAAGAATAGGTGTGAAAGTTGCGACCGCGCATTTCGATAATGGAGCAGAAACTGCAGTCGTAAGTGCAGCCGCGCGAGGTCTCAATTACGTCCACTTGTCGCCCCAAGAGCGTGTAGCCCTGGAGCACGCGAGCGTCGCGATTGGGCAAACGAATTTCACTACCTTCGAGCCGCGAAACAGGCCGCGGAGGGTTATGAACCCATCTGCCACCTTCCAGATAGGAAAGGCCGAGGATTTTTTCGAAATCTCCGCCACTTTCCAGCGCACGAAGGAGCTCGCGAAAGGTGATTTCGCCTTCACCGCGCACGATGTAATCCGCTCGGGATGCTTCGTAGGCCTCGGGGGCAAGGCTCGGGTCGTAACCTCCTACCACGATTTTCACATCTGGCTTGAGCTCAAGTGCCAGCTCGATGATGCGAAGAGCCGTCCGGCGCTGAAAGGTCATCACTGAGAGTCCCAGGACATTGGGATCAAATTTGCGAAATAGCCGGCGCACCGTCTCCCGCACCCGACCGTTGCTGAGAATCAAATCTGCAACCGCGACGCGATGATGATCATCCACATTCCCAGCGAGGGAGGTCAGCGCTCCGTTGGGCATGCGCACCGCGATCGGAGGCATGTGCTCGAAGTAATCCGGCATTGACAGCAGAAGGATGTTCATAAAGATCCCCACGTGAGCAACGAGAAACCGGCTGGCCCCAACCAGACACGAGTCTTAATGGCAAGATGCTATGCCTACAGACCGCAACCGTGCAACGGTGTGTTGCTAAATATGGGTAGCGGCTTCCATACTGCAACCCGCTAGACTGGACGTCACTCGGAGGGAACATGACGAAGAATCACGACCAGCACCTGCGCCAGAATCTGGTGTACCTTCTGGGCGGCGGAGGGGCGCACGCTAAATTCGACGCCGTCATAAAGAACCTGCCGCCGAAGCTGCGCGGCGCGAAGCCTGCAAACTTCCCGCACTCGCCCTGGATGCTGCTCGAGCATCTGCGGCTGGCGCAGTGGGACATTCTTGAATTCAGCCGCAATGCCAAGCATGTTTCTCCGGCATGGCCCGAGGGATATTGGCCGAGGACAGATGCGCCACCCAGCGCCGCCGCTTGGAATAAGAGCATTCAGCAATTTCGCCGGGATCTGAAAGCCATGCAGAATCTGGTCGCGAATCCCAAGACGGATTTGTTCGCGCGCATTCCGTGGGGCGATGGGCAGACGATTTTGCGCGAGGCGCTGTTGGTGGCTGATCACAATGCATATCACCTCGGGCAACTGCTCGATGTACGCCGGTTATTGGGAGCCTGGAAGGACTAGAAACGGCTTAGGGGTCAACAACTCAAGGAAGGCGTAGGCGTTTGGGCGTCGCTTGCAGTACGGCTGCTCTCGTCCGCCAGCAACGAGAACCCGATGAACATGGGCCGTTAGACCACCGCGCTCGCCAATGCCGAAACGCCACGCGCCGATGTCCCCACGCAGGATCAACGGAATCACCATTCCAAACCAGTTCACGATTCTGGCCACGGCCAGAGTTCCGATAAGTCCGGCAGCAGAACTGAATCGAAAAAAATGAGCTCCGGCGTCGACCCATGTCGAAACCATCGACCGCTTCGGTGAAATCGCTCATGAAATTGCGGCGGAGGAGGAGTTCGCCGTCGATGGCAATTTCAAAGCCGAGTTCTTTTTGCCTGGCTGGTACGCGCTTGATGTGGCGGTCTTCGGGCGCGCAGGCAGTTCAGGATCAGTGGCAGCGTTCGTTCTTGCTACCAGCAATTCGTAAGGGCGGAGGAAACTCCCGACTTGGTCGGCTAGGTAGGGAGTGGCCATAGGCAGGACATCTTACAACTTCATTCCCTTCAGGTACTCGCGGAAGGGGGCGCCTAGATCGGTGCGTTTTAGGGCGAATTCTACTGTAGCTTTCAGGAATCCCAGCTTATCGCCGGTGTCGTAGCGGCGGCCTTCGTAGACGTAGGCGTACATTTTTTCCTGCTTCAGTAACAGGCGCAGGCCGTCGGTGAGTTGCAATTCGCCGCCGGCACCGGTTGAGGTCTTGGCCAGGCAATCGAAAACTGCGGGAGTCAGGATGTAGCGGCCGATGATGGCCAGATTAGACGGGGCATCCTCGAACTTTGGTTTTTCGACCATGTTCCGGATCTCGAAGAGGCGGCCGTTGAATCCGTCGGCGGGCTTGGCGTCGAAGACGCCGTAGGAGGAAATCATTTTGCCTTCAACTACCTGTGCGGCGATGACCGAGCATTGCTTCTGTTCGAAGACGTCGGCCATCTGCTTGAGACAGGGAACGGGATTGTCAATGACGTCGTCGGCGAGCAGCACGGCGAAGGGTTCGTTGCCGACGAGTTCGCGGGCCATGAGCACGGCGTGGCCCAGGCCGAGTGCTTCTTTCTGGCGCACGTAGGCCACGTGCATCATGTCAGAAATCGAACGGACGATCTTGAGCAAGTCGGTCTTCTTGCGCTCCTCGAGCATGTGCTCGAGTTCGTAGCTGACGTCGAAGTGGTCTTCGATGGCCTGCTTGCCGCGTCCGGTGATGATGATGATCTGATCGCAACCCGAGGCCATGGCCTCTTCGACGCCATATTGAATGATGGGCTTGTCGACGATTGGGAGCATTTCTTTGGGCTGGGCTTTGGTTGCGGGCAGGAAGCGCGTGCCCAGGCCGGCGGCGGGGAAGACGGCTTTGCGAACTTTCATGGTCATATGGGAAGTCGTTGGTCGCTGGCGCACAATCGGAAACGGACAATTCTAAATGGTCGCGGTTGCGGGTGGCGATCCTTGTGTACTACCGAGGTGTCTTTCCGCTCGCGTTCGATCCCACCTCTGATGCGGTTTCCTCGCTGGCCAGTTGCTCTAAAACTGTGCGGAGGGCGCGCAGAACTTCGTCGGCAGCGGTTGCCTTCAGAACAAATTTCAACATGCCGTCAGGGGTAAACTGCGCGCCACGCTGGGCGGAGACGAACCGAGCCAGCTGCTCGGGATCGACGGCGGCATTCTGGCGGAACTTGAAGGTGACGGAGTCGCGCTTGCGCTCGATCGCGTTCACGCCGACACGCATACAGATCAGCTTGAGGGATGCGTAGTCGAGCAGGTTGCGCACGGCTTGCGGCGGAGGGCCGTAGCGGTCTTGTAGCTCGGCTCCTACGTCGGAGAGCTGGGATTCGGTTTCCACGCCGGCGACGCGCTTGTACATGCGCAGGCGCTGATTTTCTTCCGGGATGTAGTCGGCGTTGATGCGGATGTTGAGACCGAGGTTGAGTTGGGTCTCGGCCTCGTCCGGGGCGGATTCGCCCTTCATTTCGCGGACGGCGCGTTCCAGCATTTGGGTGTAGAGCTCGAAGCCGATGGCTTCGATGTGGCCGCTTTGCTCGCCGCCGAGAAGATTTCCGGCGCCACGGAGTTCGAGGTCGAGGGCGGCGATCTTGAATCCGGCGCCGAGGTCGGAAAATTCCTTTAACGCTGCGAGGCGACGGCGGGCGATTGGCGTCAACTCGACTTCTTTCGGAATCAGCAGATAGGCGTAGGCGCGGCGGTTGGACCGGCCTACGCGGCCGCGCAACTGGTAGAGCTCGGAGAGGCCGAGACGGTCGGCGCGATTGATCAGGATGGTGTTGCAGAGCGGGATGTCGAGGCCGTTCTCGATGATGGTGGTCGCCACCAGGATGTCGGCTTCGTGGTGCATGAATTTCAGCATCACTTTTTCGAGTTCGGATTCGCCCATCTGGCCGTGGCCGACGGTGACGCGGGCTTTCGGAACCAACTCCTGCAGCTTGGCGGCGATTTCCCAGATGCTCTCGACGCGGTTGTGGACGAAGTAGACCTGGCCGCCGCGTTCGAGTTCCTGCTCGATGGAGGATTGGATGAGCTTGTCGTCCCAACTGGCGACGACGGTCTGAATCGCCATGCGATCTTTTGGCGGCGTTTCGATGACGCTCATGTCGCGAAGGCCGACCAGCGACATGTGCAGAGTGCGCGGGATAGGCGTCGCCGACATGGTGAGCACGTCGACCTGCTTGCGCATCTGCTTGATGCGTTCTTTGTGACGCACGCCGAAGCGCTGCTCTTCGTCGACGATGAGCAGGCCGAGATCGGTGAATTTCAGGTCTTTCGAGAGAATGCGGTGGGTGCCGATGAGGATGTCGATCTTGCCGGCTTCCGTTTTCTGCAGAATATCTTTCTGCTGCTTGGGATTGCGGAAGCGGCTGATCATTTCGATGGTGACCGGGAAGGGGCCGAAGCGCTGCTTGAAAGTTTCGTAGTGCTGGAAGGCGAGCACCGTGGTCGGAGCGAGTACGGCCACCTGCTTGTTGTCACTGACTGCCTTGAAAGCGGCGCGCATGGCGACTTCCGTTTTGCCGTAACCCACATCGCCGCAGAGCAGGCGGTCCATGGGCAAGGAAGATTCCATGTCGCGCATTACGTCGGTGACGGCCTGGGCCTGGTCGTCGGTCTCGGAGAACTCGAAGGCGTCTTCAAACTCGCGGACAAAATCGTTGCCCTCGGGGAAGGCGTGGCCCTTCGCCATTTTCCGCTCGGCGTAGAGCTTGAGGAGTTCGTCGGCCATGTCTTTCATGGCCTTGCGCACGCGCGCTTTGGTCTTGGCCCACGCCTGCGTGCCGAGATGACTGAGCGCGGGCTTGGCGCCTTCGGACGAACGATACTTCTGAATCAGGTCCAGACGTGTGAGGGGCACGTAGAGCCGTGCGGCCTCGGCATACTCGAGCAGCATGAACTCGGCATTGCCGTCGCCCTGATTGATTTCTTTCAGGCCCTGGTACTGGCCGATGCCGTGCTCGACGTGGACCACATAGTCTCCGACCTGCAAATCGCGGAAGTCGGATAGAAACGCCGACACTTTCGACTTCTGGCGCTGCGGGCGGGACGCGACTGCGTCCGATTCGTCGAAGAGATCGCGAGACCCAAAGATGGCGAGATTGGCCTCGGGGAATAAAACGCCGTCCGGGACGTACGCCTTGGCGAGGGTGGTGGTCAGAACTTCGCCCGCGAAGTAACTGGTTTCGTCGGCGTAGCTTTCGCCGCCGCGGGTGCGGCTTCCCAGGCGGAAGGAAACGTTGTACTCGGTGAAGATGTCGGCCAGGCGCTCGACCTCGCCGGTGTTGGGGACGGCAAACATCACCTGCTTGCCTTCGCCGGTCAGTTTCTGAACTTGCTCCAACATCATGGGAACGGCGCCGTGGAAACGCGGGGTAGGCTGGGTGAGGAAATTGACGGCAGTATCCTCGCCCTCGGAACGTGTGATGCCGAGATGCTCGACCTCTGCCCCGGTGAGAGACGCGACTTTCTGCCACCAGTCGTCGGGGGCGAGATACAGATCCGAGGGGCGTACCAGATTGCCCACGCCGCTCCGTTCGTGGGCCTCCTCGACGCGGGTCCAGAAGCGGTCGAACTCCGTGCGCAAGAGATCGGGCTCGTCGAGCAGGATGGCAGCGCGCGGCAGAAGGTCAAAGACGCTGCGATCGGCGCCCGCCACCGGCGCGTAAAACTCCCAGCCGGGAAATGTCGTGACGCCACCGGCGCGGACCGCGGCTTCCACAATTTCTTCGGAACCCGTGATGCGTTTTCCCGAGAGGCGCGTGTGAATCGCGCCCAACAACTGATCGCTGACCGGAGTTTCCGTGAGCGGAAGGAGCAGAGCTTCATCCATGGGATTGGACGAGCGCTGCGAAGCAGGATCAAAGCGGCGAATCGACTCCACCTCGTCGCCAAAGAATTCGATGCGCACGGGGCGCTCGGCTTCGGGGGAGTAGACATCGAGAATTCCGCCACGTAGCGCGTACTGCCCGGGCATCTCGACGACATCGGCCGAAGCGTAACCGACCGTGTTCAGGTGAGCCAGCATGCTATCGACATCGAGGGATTCGCCGCGGCGCACCGTGCGCGCCAGATCAGCGTAGTACTCGGCAGAACGCAGGCGGATCGCCGTGGCTGCAACCGCGGAGACCACAATCGAGGCTTTGCCGGTGGCAATCTTCCACAGGGCAGTCGCGCGTTCTTCCTGCAACTCGGGATGGGGAGAAAGATTCTGGAACGGCAAGACGTCGCGGGCGGGCAGAGCTACCACGTCTTCGGGATCGCAGGCAGCCGTGAGTTCGCAGAAGCCCTGCAGCACGGGGACGAAATCCTCGACTGCGCGGTTGTCGTTGACAACCACCACGAGCGGGCGGTCTGCGCTTCGGCGCAACAGCACCAGTAGCAACGCTTTTGCGGTGGGAGTGAGGCTGGAGACACGAATCCACCCCGTGCCCTCCCGGAGGTGGGAGGCTGCACGCATGAAGGCGGGAAGGGTTTCCACGTCCGCAAAGAGTTCGCGGACGAAGGGAAGCAGCATGCCTTTCGATTTTAGCAGGAACGGAAGGTACTTCTTGGGACCGGAAATTGGGCAAGGCGTTTTGCCTGATTCCCCGATCTTGCGTGCTCAACCAGACGCGGGGAAGCCCGAGATCCCTCGCCCGACTGAAGAGCCGGGCTTCGGGATGACGCCTTCGGGAAAGGGAGGGTGACTTGACCAGGATGCAGCCTCGTTCTTAATCACTTGTGAAATGCAAGTGAGATTGATAATCTTGGCGGCGTGCCCAGAGGGCCTAAATTGCGCCATCGTTCGGGGTGCCCGGTCAGCATGTCTCTGGAGAGTTTCGGGGATCGATGGTCGTTGCTCGTTATCCGCGACTTGATGGTGAGGGGGTACCGCACGTTCAAGGAGTTCCATGGCGCCGGGGAGGGAATCGCTACCAACATCCTGGCCGACCGGTTGCGAAAACTTAAAGAAGCCGGGATCGTTAGAGCCGAATCTGAGGAGGCGGACGGACGACGGGTGTGTTACCGGCTTACCCAGAAAGGAATCGATCTCGCGCCTGTGCTGTTGGAGTTGCTGATCTGGGGTGCTCGCCATGAGCAGTCGGGGGCTTCTTGCGCCCTCATCACCGGGATTAGCGAGAATCGCGAGGCCCTGCTGGCAGAAGTTCGGCGACGCTGGCGAGAGCGAGACTCGACGCCTCTGATACCGAGCTTCGACGCCGAAGTCGCGCGAGCTTTGGCAGGGACGCGGCGAAGCGGTTGAGGGCGGTTTGCGAGGCGGAGTTGAAGCATTTGATTGCAGATTGATGTGCGGTGGGCGTCCATTTCAGAGACTTGAGTTCGGCAGCTTCTTCAATTTCTTGATTCGATCGAGGAGGAGTCAGCATGCGGAAGGTTTCAGTGCTTTTTTGTGCGCTTCTGTTCCTCAGTTGTGTAGGATTTGGCCAGAATCTCAGCCCTGCGGACCGCGAAAAAGGTGATCAGTATCTGCAGCAGACGCGCGATGGCGTGGTTGCCGCAGTTAAAGGCTTATCTGAGGCTCAAATGAAATTCAAGGCGGGACCAGACCGGTGGTCGGTGGCGGAAGTGCTGGAACACGTCGCGTTGGTCGAAGACGGCCTGTTCCAGAATGTCACCAACAAGGTGATGAAATCGCCAGCGGGAGCGGCGGATCGAGACTTCGCGAAAACCGACGCCACTGTTCTGGCCATGCTCCCGGACCGAAGCACCAAGAGGCAAGCCCCGCCGCCCTTCGTGCCCACTGGTCGCTGGAAACCTGAGGAAGCCCTGGACCATTTCCTAAAGAGCCGCGCAACAACGATCGCATTTCTGGAATCCACGCCCGACTTGCGCGCGCATGTCGGCGACAGCCCGCTCGGCCCGCTGGACGTGTACGAATGGCTCCTGTTCATGGCAGGACACAGCGAGCGCCATACCAAACAAATCCTGGAAGTGAAAGCGGATCCAAATTTCCCGAAGAATTGACACTGGAGCGGTACGCCGCGGAGTCTGGCAAACACGCGTGCAGAAAAAGGAGGAGAGTAAGCGCATGAGCAAGGTACGAGTTCTCGCTGGCACACGCAAGGGGGCGTTCATCCTTGAGTCGGACGGCAAACGCGAGAAGTGGGACGTGAGTGGCCCGCATTTTGCGGGCTGGGAGATGTATCACATCAAGGGATCGCCCGCCGATCCCAACCGGCTGTACGCTTCGCAGACGAGTGGGTGGTTCGGGCAGATGATCCAGCGCTCCGATGATGGCGGGAAGACTTGGTATCAACCGGGAACTCCGCCGGGCGAACCGGCCGCCCCGGGTGGCATGCCCAAGCCCGCGAGCAACAAGTTCGTCTACGACGCGTCGTCCGAGACTGGCAAGCCTTTGACCACGCATCAGTGGTACGACGGCACGCAGCATCCGTGGGAGTTCAAGCGGGTGTGGCATTTCGAACCGTCGCTTACCGATGCAGACACGGTGTATGCCGGAGTGGAGGACGCGGCGTTGTTCCGCTCTACCGACGGCGGGCAGAACTGGCACGAACTCCCCGGCCTGCGCGGCCACGGCACGGGGCCGAAGTGGCAGCCGGGCGCGGGCGGCATGTGCCTGCACACGATCATTCTCGATCCGAAGAATCCGCAGCGAATTTACATCGCGATTTCGGCGGCGGGCGCCTTCCGCACTGACGATGGCGGTGCGACCTGGAAGCCGATTAACAAAGGTCTGTACTCGCAATACATTCCCAACCCTACGGCTGAGGTAGGACACTGTGTGCACCACATCGCGATGAACCCGTCGCGGCCGGGGGTGCTGTTCATGCAAAAACACTGGCACGTGATGCGCTCCGATGACGCAGGCGACAATTGGACAAAAGTCAGCGGCAATCTGCCTACCGACTTTGGATTCGTCATCGACGTCAATTCGCACGAGCCGGAGACCATTTACGTGGTGCCGATCAAGAGCGACTCCGAACATTACGTGCACGAGGGCAAACTTCGCGTTTACCGCAGCCGCACCGGCGGCAACGAGTGGGAGGCACTCACCAAAGGGCTACCGCAGAAGGATTGCTACGTGAACGTATTGCGCGACGCCATGGCCGTCGACTCGCTGGATAAGTGCGGGATTTATTTCGGCACGACCGGTGGGCAAGTGTATGCCTCGGCGGACGCGGGGGACAGTTGGAACCCGATCGTGCGCGATCTCCCTGCGGTGCTGTCGGTGGAGGTGCAGACGCTGGGGTGATGGAACGAATCCTGAATTCAACCGAGGGCACGGCTTCGTCCGTGCCCTCATTGCTGTCAGACGGGTTATTTTAAACTCAGGGAAAAATGTCCATGATCCGTGTCGCACTTCCATACCATTTGCGAAATCTGGCGCACGTCGGCAGCGAGGTAACGCTGGAGATAGAAGGCGCGGTCACGCAGCGCTCCATCCTCGACGCGCTCGAGGCTCGTTATCCCATGCTGCAGGGAGCAATTCGAGACCACGTCACGCAGGAGCGGCGGCCGTTCCTGCGCTTCTTTGCCTGCGAGGAGGATTTCACGCACGAGTCGCCGGATACGCCACTACCCGAGGATGTCGCGTCGGGCAAAGAACCGTTCCTGATCATTGGAGCGATTGCAGGGGGCTAGAGCGTCCAGGGGCTAAAGCCCAGACTAATCCAACACGACGCCGCGGCCCTTTCAGCTATGACGCCGGTCTGGATCATCCGCGGAGCAAGGGGCGGGTAAGGCAGGTGGGGCCGCCGCCACCGTTGATGCAGAGTTCCCTGCCGGGGAAGGTGCGAACGTCGAATCCGGCGCGGCGTAGTCGGTCATTGGTTTTGTGATTTTCCGCGATGGCCAACAGGCGCTTCTCGCCCAACGCGACCACGTTGCAGGCCAGCGTATCGCGCTCGGAGTAGTCGATCTCGACAAAATGGAAGCCGCGCTGCTTCAGCAGTTCGACGCTCTCGACCGCGAGCCAGGGGAGATCGACCAAAACGGTCCGCTCGTCGAGCAGGCTGATGAGCGACATCAGGTGCAGGCACGCCGAAGGCCCCGAACCGTAGGGAAGAGGCGCCGAGAGAACCTGGACGCCCTTGGGAGCGAGAAGCTGGCGGAGCTGCTCGATGCCTTCGGCGTTGGTGCGAAAGCCATGACCGACGAGTAAGGTTTTCGCGTCCAGCCATACGATGTCCCCCGCTTCGGTGGTCCCCGGCGCGCTGATCTCGCCGAGAATCGGAATGCCGAGCTGCTGGCAGAGCGCGCGGTGATGATGACCCTCAGCCGCGCGGTTTGGCTTGCCGGGACGCATGACGATCAGGCCGAAGTCCGTGGCGAGAGATGCGTCATGGGCGTAAACGGCGTCGACGGAGAAGTCTGCGGCAGCAGGCAGCTCGATTATTTCCGCGCCAGCAGCTTCCAGTTCGTGGGCCAGAGCGGCGTGTTGAGCCGACGCTTCGTCGCAATCCGGCGCGTGATGGAATCCCAGATCGCGCCATTGATTGGCGCGCTCCGGCTGGTTCCAGCCGGCAGCAGCAGGTGAACAGACCAGCACGCGTTGCAGCGAGCCAACCATGGAGTGTCCGTTGCAATGCGTTTCTGTTGCCGCTTGCATCATGAAACCTCGGTTTGTTGTGAAGCCGCGAGCACGATCACGAATCTAACTAGCTATTATGGCAAAAGCAATGTGGGAAGGCGCGGTGCTCGCCGAAAGCACGCAAACCGTTGAGGTAGAAGGCAACCAGTATTTTCCGCCTGAGGCAATCCGCACCGAGTATTTTCGGCCAAGCGACAACCGAAGCGTGTGTCCGTGGAAGGGAACGGCAAGCTACTACGATATCGACGTCAACGGAAAGCGAAATGCTGGTGCGGCGTGGTACTACCCGGAGCCGAAGCCAGCCGCCAAGCAGATCAAGGGATATGTGGCGTTCTGGAAAGGCGTGAAGGTCGAGAAATAAACGTGCTCGGTTGGACTAAAATTCCACGTGCGCCCGAAACGTTGGGACGACCACCGGTCCGCGATCGCGGTTGTAGCCGGGATTGACGACATATTGCAGGCCGGGCGCCACATAGATTCCTCGCCAGACGTGCGCCGTGTAATAGGACTCCAGAATGTTCTCGCGGCCGTAATTCAGCTTGCCGTCTCCCAGCAGGAAGCCCAAGCCACCCGCGGCGAGATAGTGCTGGTGATCTTTACCGATCGCGTTGGTTACGAAGGCGATGCCGGCGCGATCCTGCTTGCGATGCCACCAGGCGCCGTTGGCTCCGACACCTTCGACGAAAGTCTGATCCACTTCTGTATAGGCGAACGACTCCGTCTTGCCGTTGTCCCATCCGAAGCGCGCGAACGCGGTCAGGTAATGGGCTAGATTCTGCTCGACATTGATGCCGAAGCCGTACTTGCGCGTGATGTGCCAGGGATGGCTCGTGATATCCGGTGTCGTCCCTGTCTCCTGCGCCTTGAGGACCTGATCACGATAAATCCCCATGTTGGCGGCATTCGTGTAGGCCAGTAACCGGACTACGCCAGCCTTCTTTGGAATGAAGCCGTGGCGCAATTCGTATTCGAAGTTTTCCGCGTGCACTTGCCACGGCCTCCAAACCAGGTCGATGCCGTTGGCGATCTTGGGCATGAGGCCCTCACCGAAACGAAAGCCCCAGTTGCGGTCCTCGTAATCTGCGGTGAAACCCACAGTGTAGCCACGCGTATCGGCGGCGTAGTCCCAGGCGCCGTTGTTGTCGATAGTCCAGTTGATGAACTGGAAGTGAGTGTCAGAACCGACGGAATTCACGTCGAAAAAATCCGGCATACTGAACTTGCCGAAACGAATCTCGAGACGGCGACGCGGGAGTTCGTCGAACAGCGAAAAGGCGTTCCTCTGGTTCTCAATTTTGTCACCGCTGAGCGCGAACACTTTATGAATCATGCCGCGGCCCAGATACGGCGCCTTGCTCAGCAGCGGGTTGCGAACGATGTCGAGGTCGGTATTTCCGGCGAGGCCGAACCCCTGGGTCAGCGCCGACCCTCCCGCTTCCTCGATGTCGACGAGGAGTTCGGTGGAGTTGTTCAGTCGCACGCCCGTGTAAAGAGTCATCACCCGAGAAGTGGCTTTCTCGTAATGCGGGTTGAGGCTGTGCACACCGCTGTAGGGCGCGTCAAATTCGGGGTGAGTCTGGAAAATGAAGTTGGCCTGTCCCGAGAGCCAGAAGCGCGAGGTCTTGAGATGAGGCAGCATGGCCTGGGCACCGTCGTCGGGCGGAGGGTCCACCGCGTCCGCCGGAGCGGGAGGCGTGGTGGCATCTAAAGCAGACGGCTGAGACGCGGGCTGCTGGGCGAAAACAGGAGGCACAACGGCGAGCGCCGCCCACATCGCGAACGTGAGCCAGCAGCCGCAAAGCTTCGCTGTGTAGTTGTAAATCCTCATATGTCCGCTTCCGTTTGCCGCAGGCCGGTTCCTGTCGCGGTCTCCTCTGTTTGGTTCGATCGCCGCATCCCCAGAAGGATTAACGTAACTATAGCATTGATGTTAACTATAGTTAAGTAGGACGGGCCGGATCCCCATTGCATACTTCATGCCGGCGACTCAGTGATGCATTACCCTACGCCGAGTTGGTTAAAGGAGTGTTACTGGCGGCGGGGCGCCCAAGGCACCGTCAGCGGAGGTCTGCTGCTGGCGGCAATTCGCGGCGGCGTCAAGCCTGACGGCCGAGTTCCTAGAGGATCACATCCGGCTGCACGCTTTGGCACTGTCGGGCCGCTCGCGGGCAGAGCCTGCCCTGAGCAAAGTCGAAGGGAGTGCCCGCGCCACACAAACAAAAAGGACAGTCCGGAGCCCCCGAGACTGTCCCTCAAACCCTCCCGGTTAGAAGGGCAACTTGATGACCCCCACGTTACCGCCGCCATGTTGCAAAGGGATTGCAGAACGATGAATATCTGATTAATTCCGATTCGCCGGTCGCTGCTATAGTATTCGCTTGCGCAAATTCATTTTTTGACATCTTTTTCCTCGACTGGAGGAATGATGCCGTCCATGACATCCCGCAAAACAGAACAGTCCCGTCGTCTGCAGCAACGCGCCGAGAGCCTGATTCCGGGAGGGGTGAACTCTCCGGTGCGGGCATTTCGTTCCGTCGGCGGCGACCCGCCCTTCATCGTGCGCGGCAAAGGATCGCACATCTGGGACGCCGACGAAAACGAGTACATCGACTACATCGGATCCTGGGGGCCGCTGATCCTGGGTCACGCCGAGCCGGGAGTGCTTGATGCAATTGTCGCCGCGGCATGCAATGGCACGAGCTTCGGAGCTTCCACCCCTTCGGAGGCGGATCTGGCGGAGTTGGTGCTGGGGGCTTTTCCGAACATCCAGAAAATCCGCTTCGTCAGTTCGGGGACGGAAGCGACCATGTCGGCCATTCGGCTGGCTCGCGCCTATACCAAGCGAAAATACATTGTGAAGTTTGAAGGATGTTATCACGGCCATGCGGATGCTCTGCTGGTGAAGGCCGGATCAGGCGTGGCTACACTGGGAATCCCCGGCTCGGCGGGCGTTCCGGAGGAATTCACGCAGTTCACGCTGGCTCTGCCGTTCAACAACCTGGGGGCGGTCGAGCACGCGTTTCAGAAATTCAAGCATCAGATTGCGTGCGTGATCGTCGAGCCGGTCGTGGGAAACATGGGCTGCGTTCCGGCGGCGGACGATTATCTGGTGGGGCTGCGCATGCTCACCGAGCGCGAGCGGTCGGTGCTGATTTTTGACGAAGTCATGACAGGCTTTCGAGTGGCGTTTGGAGGAGCGCAGGAGCTGTACAACATTCGTCCCGACCTCACGACTCTGGGAAAGATTATTGGTGGAGGCTTGCCGGTGGGGGCGTACGGCGGGTCGAAAGAAATCATGGACCTGGTCGCGCCGCTGGGGCCGATGTACCAAGCGGGAACGTTGTCGGGGAATCCGCTGGCGATGGCTGCTGGTTGCGCCATGATCCGCCAGTTGCGCGATCGCAAGGCGGAAATTTATCCCCGCCTCGAGAAGTTGAGCGGAGAACTGGTCGAGGGCGTCGCCGCGGCCGCGAAAGATGCCGGCGTCAATATTTGCCACAACCGCGTGGGATCGATGTTTACATGGTTTTTCACGCCGGGACCAGTCACGAATTGGGATTCGGCTTCGAAGTCGGACACGGAGGCCTTTGGTAAATTCTTTCGGTCTATCCTCGACAACGGCGTATATCTGCCGCCCTCGCAGTACGAGGCGGCATTCCTGGGCGCGGCGCACACGGAGGAAGATATTCAGAAGACAATCGCCGCGGCGAAAGAGGCATTCGCGGCGGTGCGCCGATAATCGCACGAGGCTTGTGTGGGACCGGGTCTTTGACCCGGTCGCGGCGCGGGAGCGCCGCGGGTTTGCTCGGGCGACGAAAGGCAGCGGCCCTCCGGGCCGCGGCCGGGTCAGAGACCCGGCCCCACACAAACACCTGCCTTCTGCATCATCTGTAAGATCGTCACGAATTCGTAGCCTTCGGCTCGGTAGCCTGTGATCAGCCGATTCGTCGCTATGACCGTCTGAGAACGATCTGCTCCCATTTCTCTATGACCGCCATCGTGGAGCAGGATGACAT
Organism: uncultured Acidobacteriaceae bacterium; assembly: GCA_963819035.1. Classification (GTDB taxonomy): domain Bacteria; phylum Acidobacteriota; class Terriglobia; order Terriglobales; family Acidobacteriaceae; genus Sulfotelmatobacter. Next base: position 26,509 of record CAWFUU010000006.1, read on the forward strand.
CGCCGCCGCGCATTTGTTTCCTGACCTTGTCTTCGATTGCGGCTGCCGGGGGCGCGTTCCAGTCATAGCCGGTCACATTCCACATCACGGGTTCGAGGCTCAATTCACGAACGATACGCAGGACAGCGGGGCGGCGTCCGCCGAATGGTGGGCGAAAGAGATTGGAATGCTCGCCGATTACGTCTTGAAGCGCCGCGCGGCAGTCCGCCAGTTCCTTCCGGATTTCAGCTTCGCTCTTGAAGGTCAGATGGGGATGCGTAAAGGTGTGGTTTCCGACGACGTGACCTGCCTTCACAACTTCGCGAACGATATCGGGTCTCTGCCGAGCGAAGCGTCCGATCAGGAAGAACGTTGCGCGCACGTTGTGCCGTTCGAGGACTTCGAGCAAGCGCAGTGTGTGTGGATCGTTAGGCCCGTCGTCGTAGGTGAGCGCGAGTTGCTTCGTCCCGCGGGCAAGGCCGGTGAAGGTGCGCCCGTACCACTGCCCGGTGGGCGCCATGGACTGGTATCCGGCGGCAGTCACCGCCGCTGTGGCGGCTGCTCCCGCGAGTACGGATCCGAGCATGCGAAGATTGTAAAGGATTGCAGATAGATTTGAGATTTCAGATTGGGACTGGCCAGACGATGTTTGTCTCTTCCAATCTACAATCTGAAATCTACAATCTAAAATCGTTCTTCCGCTGTTAACTCTTCCCTCAATTGTCACCGGACAGCATCCGAGCTATCCTGCCATTTCCGAGACATCGCACGAACTCATGGCCAATCTTTTTGAATTGCCCCGGTACATTGCTGTTGAGGGTCCCATCCGAGTCGGCAAGAGTACCCTGGCGGGCATTCTGGCCGAGCGGCTGAACGCGCAGCGGGTGATGGAGCCGCAGGCAAATCCGTTTCTGGACTCTTTTTACGAAGGCGAGCGCGGGGCGGCGTTTCAGGCGCAGTTCGCTTTTCTGGTGCGGCGTTTCGAGCAGTTGCAGGCGCTCGATCTGGGTCCACGGTCGCAGCGAATCGTGGTTGCGGACTTCATTTTCGAGAAGGATAAGCTGTTTGCCTGCCTCAATCTGACTGACCAGGAACTCGACACCTACAATCGCTACTACAACCATTTCCGCGAGCAGTTGCCCACGCCCGACCTCGTAATTTATCTGCAGGCCACGCCCGAGGTGCTGAAGAAGCGGCTGAAAAAAAAGAACGCTCCCGCCGAGCGGGCGGTGAGCGACGAGTATCTGGAGGAAGTGGTCAAGGCCTACGAGCACTTCTTCTTTCACTACACGTCGTCGGATCTGCTGATCGTGAACACGTCGGAGATTGATTTCGTCGACCGCAACGAAGACCTGCAGGAATTGCTGCGCAAAGTCAGCGAACCGATCAAGGGGACGCAGTACTTCCTGCCGCTGGGCGGGCAGGAGGCGGTGGGGGCGTGAGAACCGTTGCTGGTCGGTAGTCGTTGGTCGTTTGCTCAAGTCCCTTGCCCGATTCAGGAAACCAATTGGAAGAACTTCGCCTCGGCGACTAGCTTATTCCGCTGCGATCGCGAAGCACTTACTCCCACGGTTGTAGCCGAGTGGTCCGCCATCAGAGGCTAAAGCCAGTGACTTCTGCTGGTGGCCGGGCGGCAAGGTTGAAACCGTGCCCTTCCTAAAACCATTGAGAACATTGGCTGATAGAGGCGTCGACGCGTAATTCTTTTGCGGCTACAATACCTCCAGCATCCAAGAAGATGCGTACAGGCTCTATCCGCCCGAGGCGGAGGGGCACTGGAGGACAGCATGAGTTTGACCCCGATTCACGGGCGTCTCCCTGACGAGTCTCGCCCGAAGGTTACGACCGCATCCCTGCGGGAACAGAAACTCCGACACGAACCCATCACCTGCCTTACTGCTTACGACTATGCCACGGCTCGCCTCGTCGACGAGGCCGGCATCGACATGGTGCTGGTGGGCGATTCGCTCGCCCAGACCATGCTCGGCTACGAGAACACGCTCACGGTCACGATGGACGAGATGCTGCACCACGTGAAGGCCGTGCACCGCGGCGTGAAGAACGCGCTGCTGATCGCGGACATGCCCTACGGGTCTTATCAGGTTGACCCCAAGGACGCCGTCGTCAATGCCACGCGCTTTGTGAAGGAAGGCGGCGCCGAAGTGGTGAAGATCGAGGGCGGCGAGAAACGCGCCGACTTGATCCGGCACATCATTGACGCCGAGATTCCGGTGGCCGGCCACATTGGACTGACGCCGCAGTCGGTCAATGTCATGGGCGGCTACAAGGTCCAGGGGAAGAATCTGAGCGGCATCGAGCAACTCATGCGCGATGCGACTGCGCTGGATCGCGCGGGCGTGGCTTGCCTTTATCTGGAAGGCATTCCGCGGGAAGTAGCGGCGATGATTACGGCCGAGGTCAGCACTCCGACCATCGGCATCGGCGCCGGGCCCGAATGCGATGGGCAGGTGCTGGTGTTCCATGACATCGTGAACCTGACGTTTGGGCCGCCGGCCAAGTTCGTGCGGCGCTATGAAGATGCGGCGGCGCTCATCACGCACGCGGTGCAGGCCTTTCGGGCCGATGTGAAGTCGCACCAGTATCCTTCGGACGAGGAGTCGTATCACCTCCCGAAAGAGACCAAAGCGGGATTGGACACGGTGCTGGAGCGGAAGCGGGCCATGCGGCGGTAACTGCCAACTTCTTTGCCACGGATCGCGCGGAATCGAACACGGATAAGGCGGAACGAAGCTGCTCGCTGATTGCGTATATTTGTATAGCGGCGGTCGTGGCAAACCGCGGGTAGCTAGTCGCGATCGCCCCCGATGGTGCTAGGCTGTTATCAGGCTAGGAGGTAGGAGCATGCACCCTTTGGCACATCTCTTCTTCTTTCCGTTCTTTGGCTTCGGCTTTGGATCCGCGCTGTACTTCCTGCCGTCGATCATCGCCCTGGCGCGCAGCAAGCGGGATTTGCTCGCTATCTTCCTGCTGAACTTCTTCCTGGGCTGGAGCGTGATCGGATGGATCGTCGCCCTCGTGTGGGCCGCGAAGAACGAAGTGCCGGTAGTGGTGAGGTAAGTTCGGCCCTGTGATCTCCCGACACGTGCGCACGGCCTCATTGCTGGTGTTCAGCATCATTGTGGGCGCCTGTTCCTCGCCGCAGAATGCCCCGAGGACGCCTGATCCCGAGGCAGTGTTGCAAGCCCTTCCCCAGGCTGTTCCCGCCCAGTACGAGCGCATTCAGGACATGAAGAAGTGGCGCAATCCCTATCTGATCGTGCGTGCGGATGGCGTGGCCCTGTACGATTCTGCCGACAGCGCCGAAATCCTGCTGAAGACTGACGAAGTGTTGCCGGCGTTGGCGCGCCTGCCCGCTTCGAACTGGCCTTACGGGCGGGTGGTGGCAGCGGCGGAGATTGGCGCCCGGGCTTCCGAGCAGGAGGGGATCGCCATTCGTCGCAATAAAGGCATCGTGGGCGGACTGCTGGAGGGTGCGCACGTTGCCATCAAGTGGGTGCCTTCGGCGTAGGGTAAGAGATCTGCTCTTGAAGATTTTCACCAGCATCAGCGAGATGCGAAGTGCCTGCCGCGCCATCCGGAGCGCGGGCAAGAGGCTCGGATTCGTCCCAACGATGGGAGCGTTGCACGAAGGCCATTTATCGCTGGTGCGAGCGGCGCGGGCGTCATGTGATGTGGTCGCAACCTCGGTCTTTGTGAACCCCACCCAGTTTGGACCGAATGAAGACTTGGCGAAGTATCCGCGATCGTTCGAGCGCGATCGGGACTTGCTGGAGCGGGAGGGCGTGGAGTTACTCTTCGCGCCTCCGGTCGAGGAAATGTATCCCGCAGGCGCAGTCACGTGGGTGACCGTGGAAGAACTCAGCAGCAGGCTGGACGGCCGTTCGCGCCCGGGTCACTTTCGCGGAGTCACCACGGTCGTGGCCAAACTGTTTCACATCGTTGAACCGGACGCGGCCTTTTTCGGCCAGAAAGACGCGGCCCAGTTGGCGATCATCCGGCACATGGTTCGTGACCTGAATCTGCCGGTGGAAATTGTGGCCTGCCCGATTGTCCGCGAGCCCGATGGCCTGGCGATGAGTTCGCGCAACGCCTACCTCGATCCACAGCAAAGGAAGCAGGCGCTGGCGCTGCATCGATCGCTCGAGCAGGTGCGGCGATTGGTGGGCGCGGGCGAGCGAACGGCGGCGAAGCTCGCAGCCGCCGGACGCGCGGGATTCACCTCGGAAAGCGCCTTGCGGCTCGACTACTTCGAGATCGTAAATCCGGACACGCTTGATCCAGTTGAAGATGTATCCGGCGGCGCGCTGGTCGCGGTCGCTGCATTTGTAGGGACAACGCGTCTGATCGACAACGTCCTGCTAGTGTAGTGTCCCATAAGTAAGTGGCATTAGTATTGCAAGGTAAATAGGTGTCTCTGATGCACAATGGAGGTGCCTATGGCGATGGGACGACCGAAAGCGGCGTTGGTGTTGAGCCCGGAGCAGCGTGCGCAACTGGAAAGCATGGCCAGTTCCCGTTCGCTTCCGGCGGGACTGGTGACTCGGGTACGAATTGTTTTGCTGAGTGCGGCGGGAAAAATGAACCAACAGATTGCCCGGCAATTGGGATTGACCAACGCCACCGTGGGTAAATGGCGGCGACGCTTCGTGGAGCAGGGGGTGGCGGGACTGCATGACGAGTTGCGCCCAGGCCGTCCGCGACCCATCAGCGATGAACGAGTGGCCCAGTTGGTGCGCAAAACCCTGGAGACGAAACCGAAAGGCGGCACCCACTGGAGTGTGCGGCAAATCGCAGACCAGACCCGGCTTTCGAAATCCACGGTGCACCGCATTTGGCGGGCCTTCGGGCTGGAGCCGCACCGGCAGCGCCACTTCAAGCTCTCGACCGATCCGTTTTTCGTGGAGAAGGTGCGCGACATCGTGGGACTGTACTTGCATCCCCCGGAGAACGCGGTGGTGCTGTGTGTGGACGAGAAGAGCCAGATTCAGGCGCTGGAGCGCACCCAGCCCATGCTGCCCATCGGACTGGGATACGTCGAAGGCGTAACCCACGACTACCGGCGTCATGGCACCACGACCCTGTTTGCCGCGCTGGACACGGCCAAGGGCACGGTACTCACGCGGTGTCGGCAACGACATCGGCATCAAGAATATCTGGACTTTCTGCGGCAGATCGACAACAACGTGCCGCCGAACCTGGACGTGCACGTGATCGTGGACAATTATGCGACCCACAAGCATCCGCGTGTGAAGCGCTGGCTGGCGACGCGACCGCGCTTTCATGTGCACTTCACTCCGACTTACGCCTCTTGGCTCAATCAGGTCGAGATCTGGTTCCACCGCATCACGCAACGAGCTATCCGGCGCGGAACCTTTCGCAGCGTGAAAGAACTGGTGACCAAGATCGATCAATTCGTCGCAAACGATAACCAGAACGCCCAGCCCTTCGTCTGGACGGCAACAGCAGATTCCATCTTCGCTAAAGTCCAGCGACTATGTGAACGTATTTCCGGGACAGGACACTAGCAGAAACTCATGATATCGACGCCGTCAGGCTCGTAGAGGCCCAAGTAGCCAAGTTGTTTTGGAGCCAATGGACCGACCTGCCGATCCGCTGGGTTCGCAAAGACGAGGCTCGCGTGCCCACACACTGGAAGCGATTTACTTCCCGAATGTCGCGAATAACCCACAGTGCAAGGCTTGCTACAGATCCCTCAAACGCATGCATGAACTTAATCCATGCGCTTTGTGAAGCGGAGTGTCGTATATCCCTCATCGCCGCAGGCCTTGACCCGGAGGTGGGCCTGATGCATTGTGACACACCGAACCGCGCGAGCCTCGCGAATGACATCCAGGAAGTCCTCAGACCGGCAGTTGACTCGTTTATGTTGAACTGGATGCAGACGGAATGCTTCCGAAAGGGAGATTTTTGGGAAGACAGAGATGGAAATTGTCGGATCGGGTCGCCACTCGCCAAAAAGCTTTGCGAAACTGCGGTTACGTGGCGTCGGCTTGCTGGGCCCGTAGCCGAATGGGTCGCGCAAACCCTTTGGAATTCTTCTCCAAGTTCGGCTAAGGGTGAACAGGTTCTTCCGACGCGGCTCACCCAGCGTCGCAAAAGCGAAGGCAGAGGAAACCAGTTTGAGTTAAGGATAAAACCAGTCCCTCGCCCGTCGAAGTTCTGCGAGGTCTGTGGCGCGGAGGGAGTGAAAAGCCACTATTGCCGCGCGTGTGCCGTTGAAGCATCGAGGGAAACAATGGCGCAGGTCGCTCTGATGGGTCACGCAAAGCCCAAGAGCAAGAAGACTGAGCCCACATTTCCAAGACCCTGAGCGATCACGCCGTGGCGAACACGTGGTGGGACCCTAAAACTCTGCCGAGTTGGCTGACGGAGGAATATTACACTCAGACGATTCAGCCATTGCTTAGAGGCAAGAAAGTTCGCCAGATCGCGGAAGCAATGCAGGTCTCCCAGCCATACGCCGCGTTCATCCGTTCTGGCCGACTCCGACCCCATCCGAGGCACTGGCAGGCACTGTCTGAATTGGTGGGGATCAATCTTAAAGAGAGTCCCGCGCAGCCATAGGCCGAACGAATTGAGGCTATTGTATTGACGGTATAGGTATGGTCAAATGCACAGCGTATGACTGGAGATGTAGAAGATGCTTTCAACTCAATGTTGCGCACGGACTATGTTCCGTTGCGTGACATCGAGAAACTGAACCGCCTCGCTGAATACTACGTTGACTATTACGGCTTTTTAAACCAGATCCTCAGCGAGAACGATCAGCTTATTGTCGGTAGGCGCGGGACGGGTAAGACTACCCTCTTGTACCGCGCTCTGGTTCGTGCATGCGGTCATGGGATTCTGGGGTCAAGACTGCTGCCAAGCCCCGGACCCTTGCGATATATGTTGACCTTAATAAATGCCAGTCATTAACTGAAATCGATGCTGATG
>CAWFUU010000007.1:0-31993 GCA_963819035.1 uncultured Acidobacteriaceae bacterium
GATCAAAGTACCGAAATCGACTGTCGAGCGGCGCGAAAAGCGATGCTGGAATTCGTCCTGCAGAACCATCCTCTAGACTGCCCAGTCTGCGACGCCGGTGGCGATGCGAACTGCAGGACGCAACTCTCAGCTATGGCCCGGGAGAGTCCAGGCTGATTGATCCGAAGAATCACAAAGACGAGCAGCAATGGTCTCCCATCGTGTATTTTGACCGGCCCCGCTGCATCATGTGCTACCGCTGTGTGCGGGTTTGTGGCGAGGGAATGGATGTATGGGCTCTGGGTATTGCCAATCGCAACTCAGCTCAGCTGATTATCCCCAACAAAGGGGATTATCTGGAGTGCGAAGAATGTGGCATGTGCATCGATATCTGTCCGGTTGGTGCCCTGACGTCCGGTCCCTATCGTTACAAAACCCGGCCATGGGAAATGAAGCACGTGGCGACCATATGTACGCACTGTGCTGACGGATGTACCGCGACCTTGGCGGTGCGTCCCAGCGAAACTGGAATGGAGATTGTTCGCGGGTCCAATCGGGATAAGAGCGGGATCAATGGCGATTTTCTCTGCATCAAGGGACGCTACGCGTTCGATTTCACCGCCCACGCCGAGCGGCTCAAGCAGCCGCTAATTCGTCAGGATGGCCGCTTGGTTCCAACGTCGTGGGAAGAAGCCTTCGCAACTGTTGCTGGGCGATTCCGCCAAATCCGAGATGAGTTTGGCGGCAAGACGATCGGAGTGATCGGCTCAACGCGCACGACCAACGAAGAGAACTACTTACTGCAAAAGGTCGCACGGGTTGTTCTTGGGACCAACAATATCGATCACCACCGGACGGCGGATTTTCCGGCCTTCTTTCGTGCTCTTGCGGACAAACCTGGTACCACTGCCAGCATGAAGGACGTTTTCGAGGATCCCGCCATTCTTCTCATTGGCAGCGATCCGACGTATCAGCATCCATTGCTCGCTTGGCAGATGCGGAACAATGTGAGGCTGCACCACGCACGGCTTTACCTGATCAATTCAAGAGTCATCAACTCACCCGACAAGCCACCTGTTTCGCCCGTGTAGACGAAGGCAGCGAAGAAAGGGCGGTGGCGTTCCTCGGTGGGGACGATAGCGCGCGTGACAAATGCAGCGCGAATCCAGCGGACCGGAACGACCTGACTGCGCTGCGAGAAAAAATATCGACAGAAAAGAACCTTATCGTGGTGTGCGGCGCTGAACTGCAAGGAGGCGACATCGCTCGACTCGTCCGAGCCATGGCTGCGGCGATACCCAGCTGCAAGTGGGTTTGCCTGGGTGACTACGCGAACTCCCGTGGCGCTTCCGACATGGGGCTATACCCGGATTTGCTTCCGGGGTATACACCGCTTTCGGAGGGTGGCGAGTTTCGTGAGAAATGGGACGCACAGTTTCCCCAGGAGCCAGGTCTGAATCTGCTCCAGATCCTGGAAGCCTCCAAGAATGGATTGCTCAAGGCCCTATACGTCGTTGGTTCAAATCCCGTAGGCCGTTACCATGTGGACCCATTTGCGCTGCGTGCGACATTCCTGGTTGTGCAGGATCTGTTCCTGACGGAGACTGCTCAGCTGGCGGATGTTGTTCTTCCCGCCACTTCAGCTTACGAGAAATCGGGAACCTTCACGAATACATGTGGCGATCTCCAGAGATTGAAGAAGGCCGGAGAGGTGGCCGGCCCTAAGAGCGACCTGGAGATCATAGCTCGCGTTGCTCAGTACATGGCTTATCCAATTGAAAAGTTGGTCAGGCGTGGAGAAGGCATTCGCGCGGATGCAGGACAGTCACGAGGCGCTCAATCCGGCGAGGTGGATCGCCAGGCCGTGTGGACGGAAAGGCAGGACTTGGAACCACGGCTCGCCCCGTTTGACCCGAACGCAGTCCTGGACGAGATCCAGAGCGTTGTTCCTGCCTATCGATCTCGGCATGTTGATTTTTCCGGCTTGACGCGGCTTGCCACGCTCAATCGAGCGGCTGGAGCTGAGGTACAGTTGATCACTTCCTCGAAGAATGATCTGTTCTCTTCAGGTAGCTTGGGTCGTTATTGTTCGGCTCTCAATCAGCGTGATGGAAAGTCATCTTCTCTTGCCGTATGAACCAGATTCCGGTGACCGCGAACTTTTTGCCGAACCGAGAGAATGGAATGACCCTGGAAGCGTTCGCTCAGGCTCATAATTTGCCACCCCGCTGGCTGGAACTGAGACGGCAATGCGAAGACATGGTGAGGCAACCCGATTTTTGGTACCGCACAGATCTACGACAACAAGCTAGCGCCTTGGCGATCCAGGCCTCCGATATTCTCGACTCAACGCTTATTGAGACAGCGCGGCGAAGCCTCGATCGTTCTGACGTGCCAGTGATCCCTACTGCCACAGTGAAATGAGATCTGTATGAACGACAGAACGGTACGCTTTGTCATTCGGAGGCAAAACACTCCACAGTCAGAACCTTTCTGGGAAGAGTTCGATCTCAAGTGGCGGCCGGGTATGAATGTGATCAGCGGCCTGATGGACATCGCCATGAATCCCGTGAATCGCACGGGAAAACCGACAACCCCCATCGCCTATGACTCCAACTGTCTCGAAGAGGTGTGCGGGTCTTGCGCCATGCTCATCAACGGCAGGGCTGCCATGGCGTGCTCGTCGCTCGTGCACAAGCTCAAGCAACCGATTCGCCTGGAGCCGTTGTCACGTTTCCGTGTGATTCGCGACCTCGCAGTCGATCGAAGCGTCCTGTTCGAGAATCTGAAGCGTATCAGGGCCTGGGTACCGATCGATGGCACATACGATCTGGGTCCCGGCCCGAGAATCTCTTCAGGAAGAGCAGGAGCAGGCATATCCGATGTCCCGATGCATGTCCTGCTGTCTGTGCATGGAAGTCTGTCCACAATTCACCGTGGCTACGGGTTTTGTGGGCGCCGCCATCATCAACCAAGTACGACTCTTCAACCAACATCCCACGGGAGCATCTTTGCAACGCGAGCGGTTGGAGTCCATGACCGGGGACGGTGGAATCCACGAATGCAGCTACGCACAGAACTGCGTCCGCATCTGCCCGAAAAACATTCCGCTGACGCAATCGATCTCAAACGTTTATGGCCAGGTCATGAAACGGACGATTGTGGACCGTTTTCGGAAATGATGGCAGAGTCACAGCTAGGAAATCCCTTGATGATTGTCCATTGAAGAGCGAACGCCCCCAATTGTCAGCTCCACTGACTGGCAACCGGACTTCTTGAGTTGGCCGAGACAATGTAAACCCTTTCGTAAACCCTACCGCCTTTCACATGCCTCAAGCCTGCGTCAGCCCCCCTATAGTCCTTAATACTATAGGAGCGAGTTTTCGCGAGAAATATAACGGACCCCCCTAGCACTGCCCGGGGGGTGTTATTAATAGATTTTGTAGCCTGTAAGATATTGATCTAAGAAGAAGTTGGTCGGGGAGAGAGGATTTGAACCTCCGACCCCCTTGGTCCCGAACCAATGACGGAAATGCTATCTCATTGATTCGCCTAGCTTGGCTCTGCGTCAGAGACCATGGTTTTACCCCGTTTTCGGCACTTAATTGACCCAAATCTGACCTAAGTTTTTCCATTGACCCCTCTTCAAAATTGTTCAAATCGGTCAATGAGTTCTATAAAAAGGGATGTCAAGAAAAAACTTCTGCCTTGACCGGAGGGCGAGAGGATTTAGGTCTCGATATCCAGCCCACTGTCTGTACGAGCGTCCCCGATTCGCTCAGGGATGTTGCTCTGGAAGGTTTTCCCTTCGTTTGGTTTTCTCTGCCGGTGGCGACGACTGCCAATCGGGTCTAAGAGACTTCGCAAGCGCGAGTGCTGTCTGCGTGGTAATCATGGTTCTATCCGAGGCTCGTGGCCTATCGCTATTTCTGATTATCCGAGGGGGCATAGCGTGAAAATTGGTGACTCGCTGCCGAAGCAGACGTGGCCCAGCTCATTGACTGATACTCGCCCTCGAATCGAGCGTCTCCAGAACCCGACCGACCACCACACTGGGGAATGACCAGAGATGGAAAAGCCGATTTTCCAGAGATGCTCAAGCTGCTTGCTGATCTAACCGTTTGGCGTCGAAGTCCACCCCTTTCTTCCAGATGGTTAGAGTAATGGCGGCGATCTTCCTGGCCAGAGTGAGACGTGCCATGGTTGGCCGCATCCCTCTCGCCAGAAGAGCTACGTAGAAATCGCGGAGTGGCCCCGGCCGAGTGCTGGCCGAGATCGCGGTGCTTTTGAACAGATTCTTGAGATCGCGATTATAGTTGTCACTCAACCCTCGTACGCTGATGCGCTCCCGGTTGCGAAGCAACTTGCCTCGAACATAGCGGTACTCGCCGCTGTCGTGGGTTTCGACTGCGAATCCGCTGTACGCCCACAGCTGTCGCTTGGTACGAAAACGGTGTGGCGTTTGCAGCAGGGCGACCAGCAACGCAGCACGTATCGGACCGATGGAAGGAATCTGGCGCAATAACTTCACGGCAGGATGCTTGTGGCTCTCCACCACGAAATCGCACCGCGCTTCTTGATGCAAGGGCCGCAGCAGGTCCAGTTGCTGGTAGAACCGTTCGGCCCGGAGACGAACTCCGGGTTGGGGAATCTTGGCCAACCACTCACTGCGATGCCGCGCCGCATAAACAGTTGTGCCGCTGCAGGGAATCGCCCAGCTACGATACAGGGCTTTAATCCGACTCATCACTCGCGTGAGATCTTTGGTGATGGTCAGATAGCTGCGACCTAACTCTTTCAAGGTTCGTACCCCGTGGTCTCCGTGGTACACCGGACTGAGTTGGTTGCCGCGTAACAACTCCGCCAGCTTGCGCGCATCGATCCGGTCACTCTTGCTGCCATCCTTCAACAGAGCGTTCTTGCGCGGATCGCAGACGATAAGCCGGCTGACGTGGGGTTGGAGAAGATCGTGTAACCAGGCAGCGCAGGTTCCTTCCTCAAAAGTTACCGATAGAGTTCCTCGCACTCCTTGGATGAACTCCAGAATCGTGGCTGCCTTGGTCTCCAGAATGCATTCCATGATCAGCTTGCCCCCACTATCCATGATGGCGACCGAGACCGTGGTCTGGTGCACGTCCATCCCGATATACTTCTCTTGACTCATAAAGGCGCTCCTTTCGCTAGGTTGGCGATGCGAACAATCTCAACCTACCGCAAAAGTGGGCGCCTTTTTATATTGCGTGTAATCGCCCTGGTTTCGTAAACTATGCGGCCTAGACCTCGCGCAGCGCTATTTATCTCCCCGGCGTGGCTGTGGAATCAACGAGCGTAAACGCAGATAAGGCCCGGCGCCCATGATCGCTAGTGAGCGTGGTCACAGACGGCCAAGCTATGTGGGAGTAAGAAGGATCGTACGACCGGGCCCTAATTATTTCCTTTCTGGATCGGAGAGCAGTCCAGGCCACCGCCGCTCGTGTGTAAGTTGGCGACAGTTCCTCTCGCAAGCCAACCTGTTCTGCCTGCCGAGAGAATCACGGAGGTTCCATGACGACGTTACAAATCTCCGGGCGGCTTGCTTTCGCACCGGCACCGGCCTCGAAGTGGGGCAATGTGAGCAAGATCAGCGGTTGGAAAGCAGGTAGGCGTTTTTTTCAATTCCTACAACCATTGTTCCTTTCTATTGATCGATTCGAGCCTCTCCAGAAGGCCATAAGAACTCAGGAGGATCTGATGCGCAGTGGAACGAAGTTCAGCTTGCTCATCGCCGCTATTCTTTCCGCCGCCCTGCTAATGCCTAGTGCCAGTTGGGCGACGACCACAGCGAAAAACTGCCCGAAAGAACCAGCACAGAATGTACCGATAAGTTCTGGGGTGACCTACTCTGGGACGAATTGTGTACTTAATTCGGTCAACGATGTGGACTCCTTTGTCTTCACCGCTTCCAAGGGAGACATTTGGAGCTTTATCGAGGACGGGGCGAGCCCCTCCTCAAACGTGTGTCTGGATCTTTGGTCTCCCAGTTTGGCGAAGACTCATCTTGGCTGCACATCTGCGGGAGGGACCGGCAACTGGTACTACATCTACAGTGCTCTGACCATGTCGGAGACCGGGTCGTACACGATCGATGTGACTGCGACGGGCGGAACTATTTCGTACAATCTCTCGCTAGAGCGGTTGAACCCCGTGCCACCCGACGCTAGCCTGATATTTCTTCCGGCAAATATATCCGGGATAGTCAGCCCGCCGACAGCGCAGGAGGCTTACACGTTCTATGCAGCCACCAGCGGTGTTTACCAAATAACGGCTAGCGTCCCGTCGCCCGCGAACAATGTGTGCTTTGCAGTTTATAAGCCGGGCGGGGCCGTGGCCGTGAATTCAACGTGCACGAGTGCTGGATTGCGAGGCAACTGGTACGTAGTCACAGCGGATCTGACGCCAACTGTAACTGGCACGTATTTGGTGATGGTCAGTACACTCTACGATGTGGGGACGGTCAATTACAGTTTGGGTGTGTCGTGCGCCGCCGGAATCTGCCCTGCGAACCCAATCCCGCCGACTTGCGTGCTTAAAGACGCCCTTTCCTACAATGCCGTTACCAGCACGCTGACGATGAATTTCACCCTCGCAACTCCTGTAGTCGCAACCTGGGATGCGTGGCTCATCAGCAATCAAAACGTTGCTACGAGGCTTTGGTCACAATCGGAGCCGATCAACGATAATCCCGTGACCGTGCCAAAGACGCAGGCCAATGTGCCCAAGGAAGGGATCGTTGGGATCCTCTCCACGCTTAACGTTCCCTCGACCACCACAACGGCGGGAGGAATCACCTGCTCCAATTGGACGATGGTGAACACCGGAAAGCCATAGCAGTAGAACGAAGCGATTCCAATCGACTCCCCCATCCTGACGTGCGTGATGCCGCGTCAGGATGGGGATTCGAATATCCTGAGTGAGGTTTCGTTCCTCAGCGCGGAAACCGAAACGGCGTCGTTTTGGCGCGCTGTCGTAACATGTATGGTCCGCCGCCGAACTGCAAGAAGGATCGGATGCGACGAGAACAGTCTGCGAAAATGTATTCGGCCTCTAGTGGAGACGGGTTTCCGGGCGCATGATGATGATTCGCGCGTACCTGTCCTTAATAATCGCCGCGGTCATAAAAGACCTCGTTACGACACAGGTTTTCAGGCACGTCGTTTGACTGTGTTTCCGTCATTTCTGTCTTCTGCAGACTCCTGAGAAAAGAATGTCCGATTCCACTTCGTCTAGTTGGAAAACACGGCCGCTTTGTGCCACGATAGCGGACCATCTCATTATCCTGATAGCAACAGTTGACTCGGGAAAGTTCCCGCTAATTTCCTTCGCTGGCTTGAGTTGCAGGCAGAGTCCCGTCCTGCCGTGGCGAAGAACGGACGGGCATCGGCAAAGGAAGAGCCCACCCTTCCCGAATATGGCGAAGGGTGGGCAGTCGATCAGCCGAGATTCAACGGAGCCGCTGCGATCGTGGAACTTGCTGAGTTCTGGTATCTTTGCCAGCATTGGCCGCCGCCCCGCCGTTCCCGCAGTCGTTGCGTAGCTCGTTGGGGGCGCCGTCCGGTGGCGTGCTCGTTGTGTTGTCGATGCAGGGGATGGCGCTCAGATATACGTAGATGGCCTCAATGTCGCGGTCGCTCATTTGCGAAAACGTCGGCCATGGCATGACTTGCAGGAGATTACCGTCGGCTGTATTGCCGGGTGAAGTGGGAATGCAAACCGGCGTGGCACCTGCCTCAATCTCCGCCAGTTGCTCTGGCGTACAGGTTGGATGGATCTTGTCGAAATCTTTGCCATGCCTGATGATCTGCCTAAACTCCGAAAGGGTGTGACCGCCTTCCGGCCGCCCATTCTTATCCGGCGTCAAGTTTCGGGTAATCATGGCCGGACCTTGGTAGCCGTTAGGCCCGGTTGGAGTCCCGACAGGACCAAAGTTCTGCCCACCACTCAGGTAGATGGTCGGATCGGTCACCAGCGGCTGGTTAAAGTAGGGGTTTCCGCCGGGCGCGTAGTTAAAGTTTGGAGGCCCGCCCGAAGTGTGGCAACCATTGCAATCACCCACCGCGTTAACCAGATAGCTGCCGAGTCCCACCAGGTCCCGGTCTTTGCCATCCAGATTCAGGTGGACGGGCGCTATCTTGAAACCGATTCTAACTCTGGCGTCGGTGTCGTCGTCGTCCGCGTGAGCGCGGGGGGCTTGATCGACATTCCCGCAAGAACGATCGCAACAAACGTTACGACGGCTCCTGCGATTTTTGCACAGGACTGTATCGTCATTTGGTTTCTCCTCTGCCTGCTGGATCAAAATTCCAGAATTTCCCGTGGGTTCGGAACCGATGTGTCACTTTGGCCCGGACTTTCGACTGGCCTGGGGGAGGAGTTCTGCAACGCGCTGACACACTACACCCAGATGCGGAATTGTCAAGGAGAATTCGCGCTGGGCACTGGAATCGGACGAGGAACCTCCCAGGCTCAGACCGTGGGCGTTAGATATCGTTGGCGTAACATCTCTCTATTACACTCATCTACCATTGGGCAAGGATAGGTGACTGTAGTCGTACCGGTGGGTCGTTCTCTACCTGCTTACGATCCGATGTGGCAGCTGGCCAAGCCCCGCTTCTCCAGATACTGCTGGTGATAATCCTCGGCGGGATAGAACTCTACGGCGGGCACAATCTGGGTCACGATCGGCTTGGAGTAGCGGTGCGCATTATCCAGCGCTTCCTTCGAGGCCTGGGCCTCAGCGGCCTGCTCAGGTGAGTAGAAAAAGATCGCGGAACGGTACTGTGTGCCCCAGTCCGGACCCTGACGGTTCAGTTGCGTGGGATCGTGGTTCTCCCAGAAAACTTTGAGCAGGTCAGCATACTTTACCTTGGCCGGGTCGAATTCGACTTCCACGGCTTCGGCGTGCCCGGTGCGATCGGTACAAACTTCCTTGTAGGTGGGGTTGTCAGTCTTTCCGCCGGTGTAGCCGACGCGGGTTGATGTCACGCCCGGAATCTGCCGGAAGGTGGCTTCGACTCCCCAAAAACATCCTGCTGCAAAGGTGGCTTTCGGCATATGATTCGCCTCCTGATTTAAGGCTAACGTGAGCTTCTTGACGTGTCGATAGGCAGTTCCACACCGGGCGTGGCCGGTTTGAAAGGGCACGGCTTTCAGCCGGCCGGTAATCGCGAAGTATAGGATTCGGCTTCAGCCGCTGCGGCAAGCGCCCCCCAGGGCCTAAAGGCCGACTCATTTTTAGACTTCGGACGGCGCGTCTAAAGCCGCGCCCATTCAAAACGCGCCCACACCAAGTAAACGCCCTAGTTTAGATGAAGAACTCGTGGAAAAGTCACGAGAGTGTAAATTTCGCGGTCCGGGTACCTCTGGTCATTGACGCTCCCTTGGAATCACGATAAAGTCCGGGAGCAGGGTTTTTCTCCCCCCGAGATAGGTCCCAGTGGTGCCCGCGACCAGCCGCCTTCAATCCGCGCCCAGGACTGTGCAGAAGTTCGCACTGCTTATGTTGCTGGCGGTGACGGCGTCTCAGGCAGCCTTGTCGCAGGCGGTCCGGGCGGTCTCAGGATTCGCGCCGCAAATGCGCCTGGGTTACCGCAATGGCGATCAGTGGGAGCCGGCTATGGCCGCCGATGCCCACGGGCACATTTACGTGCTTTATCCGCAGTACGGCGCGGTGCCCGATTGCCCAGCTTGTACGGCCCCGACGATCGCCCTGCTCGTCAGCAGTGACAACGGACTCTCGTGGCACTCCTCTCGTCCACTGCTTCCGTTCCCGACTGGTCAGTTTGATCCGCAGATTGTGGTCGATCCGCAGGATCGGCAGACAGTGTACGCATCGTGGCTGCAGAATGAGAAGCGCGACATCATTGTCGCGCGGTCGCTCGACTTTGGCCGCACGTGGTCTTTCTCAGTGGCGGAGCACAGCCGCGAGGATGCGGACAAGCCGGTGCTCGCCGTCCATGGTGCGGACGTTTACGTTGGGTTCAACCACGAGGAGAAATTCCTGGTCGCCGCTTCGCACGATGCGGGGCAGACGTTTAGCGTGGTGAGCGTGAATCCCGCGGCTCCGCCGGGATGGTCGCTGGCCGGCGGGGCAACCGTCGATCCCGCCGGTAACGTTTATTTTGGCTGGACGGCATACGCTCGCCGCGAAATGCCTCTGCACCCGGTGAGCGTGTACATAAGCCGCTCGTCTGACAGCGGCCGCACCTGGAACACGATGCTGCTGGACGTTTCGAGCGCTCCGCCGGGATGTGATGCCCAGGGTTGTCAGGTGGGCTTTCTGGGCGCGCAGATCGCGCTCGCATCGGATGCGGCCGGCTCGATCTACGCTCTGTGGAACGCGGGGAGCATCGCCGGTGGCGCCGAGCGGATGTATCTTTCGTCGTCCACTACGGGCGGGGCAAGCTGGAGCGCGCGGACGAGCGTTTCGGATGCCGCGGTGGGTGTGGAGCATTGCTTTCCCGCCATTGTCGCCGGCACGCCCGGCGATGTTCGCATCGCATGGATGGATGCCCGGACCCCCGAACCCGGCCACTCCAACCGCCGGTTGTGGAATACCTTTTACCGCAGTTCGACCAACGGCGGCGCTACCTGGAGCCCCGAAGCGCAGCTCTCCGGTCCCAGTCGCGGATACGATTACGTTTTGCCCGGCGGTTTCCGATTCCCCTTCGGAGACTACTTCGGCTTGGCTATCGACAGCGAGGGCGCCACTCATGCCGTGTGGGGCGAAGGGCGCGATTACAAATCTCCGGGCTCTATCTGGTACACTCGCGGTCGTTAATCAGTAGCCGGGCGATCAACACTCCCAAGTCTAGAGTCTTAGGCAACTTTTCTCCTCGTTGCATTGCGGACCTGATCCCGGCGCGGTTCAATTTCGCGTGACGGAGGCGTGCATGCATTTTCTGGGAGTCAATCTGTGGGCTGTCCTGGTTTCCGCTCTGGCCACCATGGTGGTCGGCTTCGTTTGGTATTCGCCGATGCTGTTCGCCAAGCCGTGGATGGTTTTGATGGGCTACGATCCCAACGACAAGGCCAAAATCGCGGAGATGCAGAAGAGCGCCGGGCCATCGTATGCCATGTCGCTGATCGCGAGTGTCCTGTCGGCGATCGTGCTGGGGAAAATCATCGCTGTATCCGGGACGGTCGGTGCGTTGGACGGCCTGAAGATCGGTTTGGTCGTGTGGCTGGGATTCGTCACCACGGTGCAGTTCACCAACGCGCTGTTCAGCCGCCAGCGCAATAAGCTTTACATGATCAACACGGGATATCAGGCGGTCTGCTACGTGGTGATGGGCGCGATTCTGGGCGCTTGGCGGTGAGACGCGGCGACTCCCCGACTATTCCAGCAGCATTCCGCCGATGAGGTCTGCAATCCGCGCCACGTGGTGCTCGCTGCACCATTCCTGCAGTTCGTCCACGATTTTCTCGGTGGCACAGGGATCCCAATAGCTGGCCGTGCCGATCTGCACGGCGGTCGCACCGGCCAGCATGAACTCGATGACGTCGGCGGCGGTGGAGATCCCGCCCATGCCAATCACGGGAATCCTCACCGCGTGCGCCGCATCGTAGACCATGCGCACCGCGATGGGCTTGATCGCCGGTCCGGAAAGCCCGGCCGTAATGTTGGCAATGCGCGGCTTGCGAGTCTCGGTATCGATGGCCATGGCCACAAACGTGTTGACCAACGACAGAGCGTCGGCGCCGGCTTCCTGTGCTACGTAGGCCATCTGGGCGATGCTGGTGACATTGGGCGAGAGTTTGACGATCAGCGGACGCTCGGCCACACGCCGCGCGGTGGTCACTAACTCATCGAGCGTGCGCGGATCGCTGCCAAACTGCAGCCCTCCATGGGCGGTGTTAGGGCAGGAGACATTCAGCTCATAGGCGGCGATGCCTTCTCCGCCATTGAGAATCTCGATGGTTCGCTCGTAGTCTTCGCGCGTGTAGCCGAACACGTTGGCAATCACCACGGCGTTCCTGATCTGCCGCAGCCGCGGCATCTTCTCGTCAAGAAATGCCTGCGCGCCCATGTTCTGCAGTCCAATCGCGTTCAACATGCCGGCCGCTGTCTCCCACAGGCGCGGCGGTGGATTGCCGATGATCGGCTCTTTCGACAGGCCCTTCACCACAAGACCGCCAAGTTTGCCCAGGTGGACTACATCCTCGAACTCGACGCCGTAACCGAAGGTCCCGCTGGCAGCAATGACTGGGTTCCTGAGTTGGAGACCAGCCACGTTAACGCTCAGGTCCGGGTGGTGGGATGCGGTCATGGCTTGCTCTCTCCGAATTGGTTCTCTCCCGCGCGCGCGGCGCTTGCGCCGGAGGAACCAGTCCCGCGATGTGGCGGAGCGAGCGCCTCGGTCAGCACGCGCCCCACAGAATGGGTGGGAGCGTTGATTCCCAGCAGCGACGCCAGAGTCGCCGCCATGTCCACTGGTTCGACGCTGGTGCGATAGGTTCCCGCCTGGAAGGGGAGCCCGTAAAAGGCCAGCGGAACGTGCGTATCGTAGTTGTAAGGCGAGGTATGGTCGGTGCCTTTGCCGGGCCCGACGGTATAGATGTCCGGGACGCCCATCACGTACCAACTCCCCTCGGGAGAATAACTGTTCAGGTATTTTCGTCCCAGTGCCGTGTTGGGGACCTCGCCTAACGCGAGCTGCGACTTGGTGTAATAGTCGCGCAAGCCCGCTTGCTTCATGGCTTCGCCCACGGCGCTTTCAGCATCATGCTCGCGCACGTGAGTCGCGGCGAAGGTATCTTGGTCGAGCCATGCCAGGGGATAATCCAGCTTCACATAGGACGCCGGATGTCCGGGAGAGAACTTGGCCGTGATCGCGGCGTTGATCTGCGATTCAACTTTGGCGACGTCGAGGTTTGCCGCCGGGATGCGCAGTTTCTTCACCTGCTCGGGCAGCGACGAAACACCGTGGTCGGCGGAGAGAGCGATCCAGACGTCGGCCAATCCGATTTGGTGGCCGAGGAAATTGATGAAATCGGCAAGTTCCTTGTCGAGATCCAGAGCCATCTGCCGCATCTCCGCGGAATCTGGGCCGACCTGATGACCAAGAATGTCATTGGGCGAGAGGCTGATCGAGAGCAGATCGGTGGCCGGGCCGCGACCGACGTTTTCGTAGACCACTAATTCTTTTGCGAACTCGAACTCGTACTCGTTGCCGAATGTGGTCGATCCCACGACCTCGTAGAAACCGGCGTCCGAGCCGTCCTTGCCCTTGCGATGCTGGGTCGTGCGCAACAAAGTGCCTTGCGCGTCTTTCCAGTCGCGATCCCAGTATTTTGTGGGACGAGTCGAGTTGAAATCCAGCACCCAGCGTGGGAGTTCGTTGCGGTAGTAAGTGGACGTTACCCAGACGCCGCTTTTCGGCTCGATCCAGTACGCCGCATCTCCAGCGAAACCGGAGGGCAAGACGGCCGCACGGTCCTTGAGCGAAACTCCGAACACGCGGGACTTGCCCTCGGTGGCGAGTTTGAGTTCATCTCCCAGCGTGTCGGCCAGCAGATTGTGGGGCGAGGAACCGGCTTTGTCTCCCTCGACGCCGATCAGCTTGGTGTCGTCGTCTTCGACCGAAGTCACCATGCGTTTCTTTTTCTGGTCCCACCATTCGTTGGCGGCGATGCCGTGGCCATTGCTGTAGGCGCCAGTGAACAGCGTCGAGTGCCCGGGAGCGGTGCGCGTGTTGGCGTAGTCGTAGTAGCAGTTGGAAAAATATGCGCCATGGTCGAGAAGGAAGCGGAAGCCGGAGTCTCCGAACTGGTCGCGATAGCGCTCCAGGTAATCGCCGCGGAATTGATCGATCACAATTACCACGACCAGCTTGGGGCGTCCGTTGTAAGCGGAGGCGAAACTGGGATGCGAGAAGCCCACAGCCCAGAACAAAGCCAGTAAAAGAGAGAGGGCCACGGCGGCAGATCGGGGGGAAGACCTCATCGCGAAGGTAGTTTACACAGCCATGCGGGATAAGCCAAAGCAGTTGGTAGTAAGCGCCTCAGTTTGAGTTGTGCCACTCCGTTTTCGACGGCGTCATCCTGAGCGAAGCCGTACTTCAGGCGGAGCGAAGGATCTCGTGTGGAATTACCGCTGCTTTTGCTTGGTGTCGCTCAGGGCAGGCTCTCGCCCCGCTGGTGAAAGCGCGCGGCTTGGGAGTGACGCCGTCTAACCTCATATCGATGGCTTGTCCTCGTCGCGAGATCTAGAGGTCGCCGCGAAAAACCTCCGCCGAAGGATCTTCCACGCGATTTGCGGAAGACGAACGAAAATCCTGAGCCAGACCCACGCCCAGAAGAGAAGATATTCCCAAACCAGCGGAGCCAACACTCTCCAACCGGTCCGTAATTCTGGCCTCTTGTGAGAGAAGTATCTGAGTGTTTTGCCGTCCCAAGAGACAGATAACCGAGGATCGTATCTAAAAGCAGACAGCCGAGGAATCGCATCGCCAACCCTGCAGAGTAGAGGTTCCACCAGATAACACTTCCCGTCCCGGAAGTATTCGACCCATGCGTGTCCTTCGCCGTAGCGACCCCACGAACCTCCGATGAATCGCGCCTCGTAACCCATATTCAGCAGTTGTCTCCAGGTCCAGAGCGCGAAATCTTCGCAATCGCCCTTCTTTCTCTTTTCGAAATCCTCAGGTGGCTGCCAGTAGTCGCGCTTGCCGAACAGCTCCTTGTCAGAAACATATTTGCAGGTGGCTAGAAATGTTCGAACCTCGCGGATTGTCTGGCACCTTACCGTAAGCGGTTGGCTGACGTAACGACCCATGGGGAACGTGGGATGCGGGCCTTTGTGGCGAAGAAAGGGCTGTGAGACTTGTCTTCCATACGCGTCGTAGGCTTCTGGAAGGATCTCAGCAATCATTACACCCAAATTCTCTCACGGGAAGAAACACCTGGCGGGAGAAACTGGCAACTGGGTACTGGCAACTGCTTTATTACACCGGGACCGGGACATTCTCCACGATCTCGCGCAGGACCTGGTCTGACTGCTCGGACTTTTTCAGGGTCGAGGCGTAGAGCCCGTTGACTACGACTCTGTGGGCGAAGACGGGGACGACGAGCGGTTTGAAATCTTCTGGTGTGCAGTAGGAGCGGCCTTCGAGGAAGGCCATGGCTTGCGCGGCGCGGTAGAGAGCTTGCGAGCCGCGGGGCGAGACGCCGAGCGAGAGGAATTCCGACTCGCGGGTGCGACGCACGATTTCGAGGGCGTAGCTCACCAGAGACTCGTCGACGCGGATGAGTTTTACAGCTTCCTGCATCTCGAGCACATCCGCACCGGTGAGAACCGGGCGGAGATCTGCCATATGTGAGGCTCCGGCTTCGGAGCGCAGGATTTCGCGCTCGGCCTGAGCGTCGGGATATCCCATACGCACGCGCAGTAGGAAGCGGTCGAGTTGTGACTCGGGCAGGGGATAAGTTCCGTGATGCTCGACGGGATTCTGCGTCGCAATCACCAGAAACGGCTGCGGCAGTTCATAGGAGTGTGCGTCGACGGTGACCTGTCCTTCATTCATCGCTTCGAGCAGAGCCGACTGCGTTTTGGGCGTGGTGCGGTTGATCTCGTCGGCGAGCAGGACGTTGGTGAAGACCGGTCCACGCTTGAATTCGAACTGCTGCTCCATCGCCGAATAGACGGAGATGCCGAGCACGTCAGAGGGCAGCATGTCGCTGGTGAACTGCACGCGCTGAAAGGTGCAATCGATGGCGCGGGCCAAGGCCTGTCCGAGCGTGGTCTTGCCGACACCGGGAACGCCTTCGATGAGCAAGTGCCCGCGGGCGAAGATAGAGACCAGGGCCAGACGAACCACGTCGTCTTTGCCACGAATCACGCGGCGGAGGGCCTTTTCGAGTTCCCTCGCTTTGTGAGAAACGGGAGCTTTGTGGGATACGGCACTGGCGGTCTCGGACGACATTCTGTTGATTTTACTATCGGGTGCGGCGGGCTGCGGAGTTACGGACGTCATGAAGCTTCTAGCTCCTAGCTCATAGCTAATCAACTTCCGATTCTCCACGGTTGCAGAGTAAGAACGTCGACTTTCCCTGTGCTTGCGCGGGCGCAACGAATGAACGCTTAACGAATGTCCGAGCTAGAGAGCTAGAAGCCAGAAGCCAGCAGCTAGAAGCTGTCTTACTGAATAAACTCCGCGGGCCTTCCCGTCAGGCGTTCGATCCGCTTGGCGATTGGAGGGTGGGTCGAGAACAGATTGCCGAAGCTCATGCCTCCTAAGAAGGGCTGGATGATGAACAGATGCGCGGTTGAGGGGCTGGCCTGCAACGGAAGACGGCGCGCGTAGGCGTCGATTTTCTGCAGGGCGCTCGCTAGGGCATAGGGATTACCTGTGTAGTGCGCGCCACTGGCGTCGGCTTGGTACTCGCGCGAGCGCGAGACGGCAAGCTGAATCAGAGTGGCGGCGATGGGAGCGACGATCAGCATGAAGAGCGCGGCCAGGCCTCCGCCGCGATTGTCGCGTTCGCCGCGGCCTCCGAAGCCGCCGAAGATCATGGCCCAGCGGCCCATGCTGGCCAGCATGGTGACGGCGGCTGCGAGCGTGGCGGCGACGGAACTGATCAGGATGTCGCGGTTGTTGACGTGGCCGAGTTCATGGGCCAGGACGCCTTCGAGTTCTTCGTCGGTGAGCAGGCTGAGAATGCCGTGCGTCACCGCGACCGAGGCGTGTTGCGGATTACGTCCGGTGGCGAAGGCGTTGGGCGACTCCGAGGGAATGACGTAAATCTTCGGCATGGGGATGCCGATTTTCTGTGCGAGACGCTCGACTGCAGCGTAGGCGCGCGGGAGCTCTTCGCGCGTGACGGGCTGCGCGCGGTAGGTTGCCAGCGCGATCTTATCGGAGAAGAAGTAGGCGACGAAGTTCATCACGGCGGCGAAGACGAGGGCGAGGATCATGCCGTTCTGGCCGCCGAATGCGCGACCGATGAACAGCAGCAGCAGCGTCATCAGGGTCAGCAGAAATGCGGTCTTGAATGCGTTTCCCATAGAATTCTTGAGTCTAGGGTTATTAGATGATAGGCGCGGTGGGGGGATGCATGAGTGCCGGTTTGGGAAGAACGCCGTCGAGGTACCCCTCCCCCTCTCCTTGGTCTATTAGAATCATTGAGTTAGCTGGAAAATATGAAATTGATCTATGGAGCTCAATGAGTTACGGGCAAAATATTGCGGAATAAGGGGTTACGTGGGGTTGGCGGCGGTGGCTCACTGTGGGGTCTCACTTTTTTGGGAGGGGCGCCGTGTGAAGAGTTGTGGCCGTCGTTCAGCCGTCCCTAGCGGGACGGGTTTGGTGGTCGGCGGTGGACGACCCGGCGTTGAAGACGCCGGGCTATTTTCGGGCCCGCCCCTCCGGCGCTGGGGAATCTACTCGCTGCTTCGACGTGGACTGCTGGACAGCAGATTCCTCAGCGGCTGAACGCCGCTTCGAAAATGACAAGAGTTATGAAAAGGAGCGTGCGAGGGCGCGACACGCATCCGAATGGTCGAGCTTTGCTCGACGGACAGCCGGGGGCGGCTGACCCCACACAGTCAAGCGGAGACTGCTACACCTGTTTGGCGGCGTCGCGTTTTAGGGCGCGTTGCAGGGTTTGGTCCAAGGCGGACTTGGTTTTTTCGTATTCCTGCTGCGAGATGCGGCCTTGTTTGTGCTCGACTTCGAGTTCGAAGAGCTCTTCTTTCAGGCCTTCCAGCAGCATGGAGGTCGAGGAGGTCTGGGGACGCGCGGGCTGCGGGCGTGCTTCCGCTGAACGACCGTCGCTGGGGCGAGGCTCGCTGGCGCGCACTTCTCTAGTACGTACCTCGCGCACGGGCGGAGCTTCGGGTTCCTCGTAATCGGCGTCCAGATCGGGCTCTTGCATTTTCTGCGAAGCCTTCTTGGATTTCGGGCGGGCGGCTTCGCGAGCGGCAGCTTGCTGGCGCGAGGCTACATAGACGCCGCCGACTACTAGCGCTACGGCGAATGCGCCCAGAATCCACCAGCGATATTTCTGGAGAGGATCGGGAGCGTCGATGGGCGGGCCGAGGCCGCCGCCAGGACGATTGTCGCTCTGGGCGCCGCCACCACCGTCGCTGGGCGCGCCGGCGTTCTCCTGACGTGCTTGCAGCGTGCCTGTTCCCGACACCTTGAAAGCTAATGACTGTCCTGCCTGCGCGCCGGAAGCCACTTGCACATTGGCGTCGGGCTGCTGCGGGTCATTCATGGACTGGTAGTTGGTGCCGGAGGCGGCGGCGAAGTTCATGCCCTTGGGCACGATGGCGACGAAGTGTTGCAGCGGGTAAATGCTCTTGGGATCAATGTTGGCGCTGCCGTCGTAGGGGAGCTGGTATTCGACCTGGAATTGCGTGGTGCCGGGGCGCAAGGGGAAGAGAAACGAGTAACGGGTCTTTTTGTCATCTTGCGGGACCGGCATTTGGCTAAGCGGGTTGCCGTTCGCGGTCATGGCCGAGCCGTTGACAATCTTTGCGCCATCGGGGACGTAGAACTCCAGGTTGCGCTCGTTCATCTGGGTGCGCGGAGGCTTGGACTTGTTCTCGACGGCGAAGGCGCGCATGACGTCGAGCTGGTTCCCTTCGGCTTGCACACGCATGATGTCGGCGACGACTTCGATGCCTTCTACCTGCTTGGCGACGTCGTTGACTTCGACTTCGACCGAGGTGGTTCCGGGAGGGGCCATGCGGTGATAGGTCACGCCCTGGTGGATGGCACGGACCAGATGCGGGCCCTGCGCGTCAAGCTTGAAGCTGAAATTGCCTTTGGCGTCGGCCTTGGTGCGTCCGGCTTCTTCCATGCCCTGGCCGAGGGTGAGCAGGACGACTTCGTCGCCGGCGGCAGGCTTGCCGGTGGTGGCGTTCTTCACGGTGCCGGTCAGGGTTTGGGCGGCGCAGAGGGAAGTGAGGAGGAGGGTGGCTAGACAGACCAGGAACGCCGCTCGGCATTTCCGGCTGGGAGAGAGTGCAGTCGAGCTGCGCTCGACCGGACAGCCGGGGGCGGCTGTCCCCACATGGATCAGTGATTGGATTTGGGTTTCGGTCATGGTCTTGATTTTCCTGGTACGGCTGCTGCTTTGCCTTCGAGGCGGGCGATCTCGGCCAGCAGGGTCGCGGCTTCGTCTTGCAGGGACGCTTTCATGGACTGGTAGTCGGCATCGGGGACCTTGCCGGCTTTGTATTCGAAGTTCAGATCGCGCAGGTTTTCGTAGACGACGTCCCGGCGCTCGCGAAGGTACGAGGCGCGTGTTTTCTCGGGGCCCAGGTAGAGCTTGCCTGGGAGATAGAAAACGTAGAACAGCACGGCGGCGGTGAACAGCAGGCAGCAAGCCAGTTCGAAGCTCATAAATCGGTCTCCTTGCGGGCCTGATCGCGGAACTGTTCCAGTTCGGCGCCGCGCAGGGGGCTCAGGCCGTCAGCGATGGCGGGCGCGGGGCGGTTCTTCCAAAGGCGGACGACGTAGATGACCAGGCCGAAGCCGAGGATCAACACGACGAACGGCATGATCCAGGCGGTGCGATCAAAGCCGGTGGTGGTGGGAGCGGCGAGGACCGTGGGTCCGTATTTTTGGACGAAGGCTTGTTCGACCAGGCTGTCGCTATCGCCGCGAGTGATGGCGGCCTGCAGTTCGTTGCGCATGCTGTCGGAATCGGGGCAGCCCACGTGGTTGCATTCGAGCAGGACCTGGTTGCAGCTGCAGATGCACATCAGTTGATGGCCGAGATCGTGGAAACGCGAGGCGGGATCGCCGGCGCCGGCCAGGGCGAAGACCGCGAGACAGAGGAGGGCGCAGTGGAGGACGCGGCGGAGGAGTGGATTTGGTCTCGTCATCATAAGAGTGTTCCGTGCGCGCGCAAGTTCTAGGTGACCCTCAGCGGCTAAAGCCGCAAATCAAATTAGTGCGGTTGCGACACGACTAAAAGTCGTGCCCTTCCCGGTTGTGCTGACCTTCCAATCCTGTCTTGCCCCAAGCAGCCGAGCTTTGCTCGGCGGACAGCCGAGGGCGGCTCTCCCCACATTTGAATCTAGTCTCCTGTAGCTACGGGAGCGGCGTGTTCCACCAACCTTGGTGCCGGTACCCTTGCTTGTGCTGGGGCGTTGGGGACCAGGGCTAGACCGGTACCCAGGAGCATGAGCCACACACCCAGCCAGATCCACATCACCAAGGGATTCACGTGTGCTTTGAGGATGGGATGGCCTGTGTCCTGATTCAATCCTTCATACACGATGTAGAGATCCTCGTTGATCGTGGAGCGAATGAACGGCATGGTTGACGTCTGGTTGCTGGCTTTGTAGAAGCGGCGCTCAGGGGTCAGCGTGTCGATCTGCTTGCCGTTTTTGTAGACGTCGAGGACGGCCCACTCGGCGGCGTAGTTCGGAAAGTCTTCATCGGTATAAGAGCGGCAGACCAGAGTGTAGCCGCCGATATACATCTTGTCGCCGTAACTCATCTCTTGTTCCTTTTCCTGATTGAAAGCAGCGCCGGCCATGCCGATGATGATGACCACGGCGCCGAAGTGGACAATGTAGCCTCCGTAGCGGCGCGTGTTGCGATGCGTGAGCTGGACCATGGAGGCGAACATGCCCTGGCCGGTATGGCCGGAAATGACTTTACCGCCGCGATAGAACTCGCTGGCGATGGTCAGCGTGACCAGCACGGCGAGGCTGAGCGCCATCAGCGAGTAGAAGTAGGAAATGTCTTTCCAGGGGCGAAGACCGAAGGGGCCTCCCCAGGAAGGCGGAGTCAGCATCAGGAAGATGGCGACGACGACCGCGCCGACGGTGGGCCAGGCGAAATTACGCTTCAGGCTTTCAAACGACGTCTTGCGCCAAGCGAGCAGCGGGCCGACGGCGGTAAGGATCAGGAGCAGCAGCGCGACCGGAATCGCAACCCGATTGTAGAAAGGGGCTCCAACGGTGACTTTGTTGCCCTGCACCAATTCGGAAATCTTCGGGAACCATGTTCCCCAGGCTACGGTGAAACAGAGCAGCACAAAGAGAAGGTTATTGAACAGGAAGCTGGACTCGCGCGAGATCAGGGATTCGAGTTTGTGCTCGCTGCGCAGATGCTCGTCGGTTCTTGATGTAGAAGAACATGAAAGACCGCGAAGATGATGGCGAGAAAGTACGCGAACCAGACGCCGATCGAAGACTGCGCGAAGGCGTGGACGGAACTGATGATGCCGCTGCGGGTGAGGAACGTTCCCCAGATTGCGAGCCAGAACGAGCCGAAGACCAGCCACATGTTCCAGACTTTCAGCATGCCACGCTTTTCCTGCATCATGACCGAATGCAGGAAGGCGGTGCCGAAGAGCCAGGGCATCAGGGAAGCGTTTTCGACCGGGTCCCATCCCCAATAGCCGCCCCAGCCGAGCACGGAGTAAGCCCAGTGCGCGCCGAGGAAGATGCCGCAGGTGAGCAATCCCCAGGTGACCATGGTCCAGCGGCGGGTGATGTGGATCCATTTGTCGCCGGGATACTTCATGATCAGCGCGCCCAGCGCGAAGGCGAAGGGCACGGTGGTTCCGACGTAGCCGAGATAGAGCATGGGGGGATGGATGACCATCTCGGGATATTGCAGGAGGGGATTGAGACCGCTGCCATCGGCGCGGAGCGGGCCTTCGAGAAGGCCGAAGGGGTTCGCCGCGAAATTCACGAGCGATAGAAAGAAGATCTGGACGCCGGCGAGAACTACCGAAGCGTAAGCGAACAAGCGAGGGTCGGTTTTGTAGCGCAGGCGCAGAACAAAGGCGTATCCCGACAAAAGCAGCGACCAGAAGACCAGCGAGCCTTCCTGTCCGGACCACAGCGTGGCGAATTTATAAGGACCGGGGAGGTCGCGATTACTGTGATGGAAGATGTAGGCTATGCGGAAATCATTGTTGAAGGCGGAGATGACCAGGCAGATGGCGGCGAGCAGCACCGCAACGAATACGGTGAGACCGGCGCGGCGCGCGGTTTCGGCGATGCGATCGGAGGACTGGCGCAGCCCGGCAAGCAGGAACGACCAGAACGAATCGGAGCTGTGATCGGCGGCTTTGACGCTGCGCTGAGCACGCCCGTCGGGAACGGGATTGCGCAGCACGAGCGCGATGATTCCGGCGGCGAACGAATATACGCTCAACGCCAGGGCAATGAGCAAGGCAAAACTACCTATTTGCGCCATGTCGGGGGTCCCCAATGTATTTTTTCAGAAAGCCACCGTGGAGGCAACTGGGGAGGGCAGGAAAACAAGTACCAGTAGGACACGCCGGGATGGATAGCGGGGAAGTGCAGGCCTGGAACGATTAGGAACAGGACCGGAAAATCGATTGGGCGGGAAGGTCACATTGCCGCCTTGGCGCGGCGGCCGGGGCTCGGCCGCCATCGCGGTTCGGCGGCGAGTCGGCGCTACGCGCTTTGCTGGTGGTAACGCTGGCGAATCTCGCGCTCCGCGCTTACCCAGTCCTCGGTCTCGTGGCCAGGTTCGAACCCGCGCCGCTCGGAAAGCAAGTAGGCAAGGCGGCGAATCTCATCTTCGAGGTTGATGGGAACGACGTTCGAACGCGACTCCGCTTTCATGATCTGGGGCTTGCGCGCTTTCTTTGGGGTCTCATTCTTCATTTCAGTTTTCATGGTTTCTGCGGCCGGGTGAGCCGCGATGGTTTCCGGCGATCCATTGCCAGGATTGGGTACGGGTCTGGTGGAGCTGGAGGCGAATTCCTCCGCGCCAAGGTGCTTCTTGGGAGGTTTTGATCTGGGCATAAGTGGTTACTCCTTAAGGTCTCCTAAATGTTTAGGAATGATTGGAATAGTTAATAAATGAACAACATGCATACACGTTTCCCCAGCAAGTTCGTTACGGCCACACGATGGTTTGCTCTTGCGAAGGTTATCCTTAATATAAACCTACCGGGGCTGTGGAAGGGGGCAAGTTGTAGTAATAAAAATGATACGGGCATGCGAAATCCTGAAACCGGAATTCGCAACGGACCTGATTTGTGAGCGACCACATCTGGCGCCAGTCGGCGCCTGTGCTGGTGCGAAATGGCTTGCTATAATCGAGGTCTGCCAGAATGGCGCTATCGTCTAGGGGTTAGGACGGAAGATTCTCAATCTTCAAACCCGGGTTCGATTCCCGGTAGCGCTACCAACACTCTGCCATCTCATATTTTTCGTGCACTTGCTGCCTAGTCCCCTGTGGTGATGAGGTTATCCCGCAGGATAAGCCGGTCGTGTTTGGGCTCGGCTTGTTGATCCCAAAACCCTCACTTCTGCGCTCACCTTCCTGTCAAAATTCCGTCCCATTAACTACTGGCGAAAACCATGCCTGCCTTCACGCTGAACGTGAATGGAAAGCTGCATCTTTTGGATGCCGACGCAGATATGCCTCTACTCTGGGCTCTGCGCGACTTCCTTCGTCTCACAGGTACCAAGTATGGCTGCGGAATGGCTGTGTGCGGCGCCTGCACCGTTCATGAAGACGGCGTGCCGGTGCGGTCCTGCCAGATTCCACTCTCCGCCACACCGGGGAAACATTATGTGACCATCGAGGGGTTGTCGGTTGAGGGCGATCATCCTTGCCAGCAGGCGTGGCTTGCGGAAGACGTCTCGCAATGCGGCTTTTGCCAGGCCGGGATGATCATGCAAGCGGCGGCGCTGATACAGCGAAAGCCCAATCCCACCGATGCAGATATTGAGGCCGATCTCTCTGATCACGTCTGTCGCTGCGGCACCTATCAACGGATACGAATAGCAATTCGTCGCGCGGCCAGCCAGGTGAGCAAAACATGAGAGCGACACGGCGGTCTTTCCTTAAGACCAGCACGTTCGCTGGTGCTGGGCTGGTTCTCTGCTTCGAACTGCCTTCATCAATCGCCGCCGAAGGTTCTGAGGCTTTCAAGCCGAACGCATATGTCGGCGTCACTTCCGACAACGTCGTTCATCTGTGGATCACTCGGTCGGAAATGGGGCAGGGCGTTCGCACCACACTCCCCATGATGCTCGCTGAGGAGTTGGAGGCGGACTGGTCGCAAATCCAATACGAACAGGCTATGCCCGGCGGGCGCTTCAAAGGTATCCGTTTGCGTACCAGCGGAAGCGGAAGCACGGTCGGCACCTACGACGCGCTGCGTAAGGCGGGGGCCACGGCGCGGGAGATGCTGATTGCCGCCGCGGCGGAAAGATGGGGCGTCGATGCTTCGTCGTGTCGCGCGGACCAAGGCAGCGTTGTCCACCTCGCCACCGGGCGCAAGTTCACCTACGGAGAACTTGCTGCTGCGGCCGCGCGACAGAGGGTACCCGACAATCCGCCGCTGAAGCATTTCAAGGATTTCCGCATCGTCGGCAAGCCATTGAACAGAATCGACGGGCGCAGCATCGTGACGGGACAAGCTATCTACGGAGTTGATGTCCACGTTCCCAGCATGCTGTATGCAGTCATGGCGAGGTGCCCCTTTGTGGGCGGAAAAGTGAGTAGTTTCGATGCTACTAAGGCGCTGGCGGTGCCCGGAGTTCGCCACGTGGTTCCGGTCACGACTGGCATTGCAACCGGAGTTGCGGTTGTTGCCGATTACACCTGGGCTGCGATGAAGGGACGCGATGCACTCAAGGTAGATTGGGACCGCGGTCCTAACGCCGATTTCGACTCCGCGCACTTCCTGACCCAAATGCAGGACCTGCTCTCGCGGCAACAAGAAGGATACTTCGTCCGTGATGATGGAGACGCAGGAACGGCGCTGGGCTCGGCCGCAAAAAAACTCGAGGCGACCTACGAATTCCCTTTCCAGGCGCACGCTCCGCTCGAGACTATGAATTGTGTCGCTGATGTGCGCAAGGATTCCTGCGAAATTTGGGTGCCGACCCAGTGTCCTGAGGTAGCGCAATCGGAAACGGCGAAGATGCTTGAGTTGCCACAGGATTCGGTCAAGGTTCACATCACGCTGCTGGGAGGTGGTTTCGGCCGCCGGCTTTTTGCGGACTACGTCCCGGAAGCGGTGGAAGTGTCGCGAGTCGTGGGCAAGCCGGTGCAGATGCTGTGGACACGCGGTGACGACATGCGCTGCGGATTTTTTCATCCTGCCGACGTCGAACACATTGCAGGGGGATTGGATGGGGACGGGCGGCCCGTGGCGTGGGTGCAGAGATCCATTGGTTCCAATCTTTCCATGTTTGGTTTTCCCACCGAAGAGCAGAAGAAGAAACCGCGATTTTACTTCGATGATGGCAGCCCCTGGGGTTCGTTTGACAATCCTTACAATTTCCCAAACTTAAAAGCCGACTTCATCCCGCTCAATTCACCGGTGCCGACCGGCCCCTGGCGCGCAGTGGAATACCCGCCTACGGTGTTCGCACGGGAATCGTTTCTGGATGAAATGGCGCACGCAGCAGGGCAAGATCCGCTCGAGTTTCGCCTGCATTTGCTCGAACCAGGAGATGTCCTCAAGATCGGTGATTCGAGGATTGACCGGAGCCGGCTGATCCGAGTTCTGCAGGTGGCGGCGGAGAAGTCGCAGTGGAAACGGCCGCTCGCGCAAACCGGTGACCGTCAATGGGGACGCGGCATCGCTTGCAATGTCTACGCAGAGGACTGCTTCATCGCCCAGGTGGCCGAAGTCTCTGTGGGACGGCAATCCCAAGACATTCGTGTGCATCGCATCGTGTGCGCTGTGGATTGCGGGATCGTGGTCAATCCCTTAGGCCTCGGAAGGCCAGGCGGAGAGCGGGATTACCTGGGGACTCTCGGCAACTCTGCACGGGAAGATGGACTTCAAGAACGGGGCCGCCGTGCAGGAAAGTTTTCAAGACTTCGAAGTAATCCGAATCGACGAGGCACCCGAAGTCGAAACACACATCGTCGCAACCGACCATCCACCCGGCGGGTTTGGCGAGACCGCCGTGCCCCCGGTGGCTCCGGCAGTGGCTAATGCCGTATTCGCCGCTACCGGTAAACGAATCAGGAGTCTTCCGATTACTCCGGAGAAGCTTAAAGCGCTGGGTTAACAGAACGGCCTCCCTGCCACATTTTGTGGGAAGACTCCGTCGATGGCGCAGTGACCTGTCTCACTTCTACTGTGACGCTCTTTTGACCGAATGCCATAGGCTCGGAGTCCAGCAGCCGAATTTGGCATCCTTTACGCAGCCCAGTTATTCTAAAAGGAATTCACATGCGAGGAAGACTATGCACTTAATTGTGAGCAGAACGACCGCGGTGGCTGTTTTCTTCTTTCTTTCTTTTGCGAGTTTGCAGGCCATCGACAAGAAGTTTCATGATGCGCCGGACTCGGCGAAGGCTCAGAAGAATCCGCTTGAGGGTCAGCAGGAAGCCGTGGACGCGGGCAAACCGCTGTATGCACGGAACTGTCTGGCTTGCCATGGGAAGTTGGGCAAGGGCACCGGCAACGTGCCGTCCCTGGTGGATGGAAAGCTGAATGGTGTCGCGCAGGGTGAGGTTTTCTGGTTCATCACCAAAGGAGATACGGATAACGGGATGCCGTCGTGGGCATTTCTGCCGGAGCAGAAGCGGTGGCAGATCGTGAGCTATGTGGAGTCGCTGGCAGCGGGGAAGGCCACTGGGGCCGCGAGCGCGCCTCCGGCAGCAGCGGCGACGGGATCGCCGCTGAAGGATCCTTCACCTCACGCGCCGTTCACCGACTTCCGCTATGAGTCGCCGGGGACGACGCGCAAGATCACGGTGAGCGATCTTCCTCAGCCGTTCGCGACGCAGTCGTCAAACAACGGCGCGGAACCGGTGGCACGCCCGGCCAACGCATGGCCGGTGGCGCCTGCCGGTTTCAAGGTGGAACTCTATGCCTCGGGACTCGACAATCCGCGGTGGATGCGGACCGCTCCGAACGGCGACATTTTTCTGGCGGAGAGCGAACCAGGACGGATTCGCGTGTTCCGTGGCATGACCAGCGACGGGAAGGCCGAGCAGATGCAGATTTTCGCCGACGGATTGAAGCGGCCTTATGGGATCGCGTTCTATCCTCCGGGGCCGGATCCGCAGTGGGTTTATATCGGCGATGAAAACGAGGTGATCCGGTTTCCGTATCACAATGGCGATTTGAAGGCCGCCGGCGCGTCGCAGCACGTTGCGGATCTGCCCGCGGGTGGCGGCCACTGGACACGTGCGGTCGAATTTTCTCCAGATGGCAAAAGGATGTTCGTGGCGGTAGGTTCGGCGTCGAACGTGGACGACCCGGATACGCATCCGGGCGAGAAAGACCGCGCCGACATCCTTGTATGTGATCCGGCGAATTGCGAACTCAAGGTGTATGCCTACGGCATACGCAACGCCGGGGGCGGCATCAAGGTGAATCCGCAGAATGGCGAATTGTGGTGCTCGGTAAATGAGCGCGATGCGCTGGGCGACAACCTGGTGCCGGACTACATCACGCATGTGGAGGAGGGCGGATTCTATGGCTGGCCTTGGTGGTACATCGGGGCACATCAGGACCCGCGGCACAAGGGCAAGCATCCGGAGTTGAAAGATAAGGCGATCGTTCCAGACGTGCTGCTGCAGCCGCATAACGCGTCGCTGGAACTTCTGTTCTATGACGGAGACAAATTTCCGGCTGAGTTCAAGGGAGATATTTTTGCTTCGGAACACGGATCGTGGAACAAGGCGGTGCGTGTGGGCTACGAAGTGATTCGCGTGCCACTGCATCAGACCGGGCATGCCACGGGTGAGTACCAGGATTTTCTGACCGGCTTTGTATTGCCGGACGGGCAAGTGTGGGGGCGTCCGGTGGGGATTACGGAGGCGCCTGATGGGTCGTTGCTAGTGAGCGACGACGGATCGAATTCGATCTGGAGGGTTAGCTACGTGGGGAAGTGAGAGCGGTTTCTCGTCACTGTCATCCTGTCTCTAACGACGTGGGCGCGTGTCAAGCGAATTTTGCCGACAGCTCTCCGCTGGCGCGTCGGGTTTTAAAGAAGCGCCATTTCGCTCTAGCAGAAAAGGTTTTGACTCTCCAGACCAAGGTCGTGTCCTTTAATCTCGCGGGGGACGCAAGGTCCCGCCATCCATCTCTTCGGGTCGTGCTCCCATGATTCGTGCTTCGAACTCCCCGCTTCTCGGGGA
The DNA here is from genome assembly GCA_963819035.1 of uncultured Acidobacteriaceae bacterium. GTDB lineage: Bacteria > Acidobacteriota > Terriglobia > Terriglobales > Acidobacteriaceae > Sulfotelmatobacter. Next base: position 28,083 of record CAWFUU010000007.1, read on the forward strand.
GGCAGGCTGCCTACTCAAGCGCTCGGCTCTGTCGTCCCACCACAGGATGACTCGGGCTCGCCTGCACGACCGCCCGGCACAGTTGCGCGTAGGTCCAGTCTTCGCGCAACATCAGGTACAACCTCACCGCCAGCTTGCGCGCCACCGCCACTTTGGCCAGGGCGCGATGTTTGCGCCCCGCCAAGCGACGATAGAAGCGTCCCAACTCGGCGTCGTAGCGTGCCGCCGACTGGCCCGCCTCCACCAGCAAAAAGCGCAGAAACGAACTGCCCTGCTTGCTGATGTGCCCCAACTGCTGCCGCCCGCCGCTGCTATGCTCGCTGGGAATCAGTCCGAAGTAGCTCGCTACTTGCTTGCCCGAAGCGAACCGCTCCGCCGGCCCCAGCGTCAACACCATGGCCAGCGCCGTCACCGGCCCCACTCCCGGATGCGTCTGCAACCGAACCGCCGCTGGCCGTTGCGCCACTTCTTCTTCCACCCGCCGGTTCAGTGGCTCGATCTCGGCTCCCAGTGCGTCCAGTGCCTCCAGCAGTTGCTGGCGCCGTTGCGCCGCATAGGGCAACATGGGCAATTGCTCCAACTCCGCCCGCCCCGCCTCCGTCCACAACTTGCGTTTCTTCTGCACTCCCTGGCTCAGCGCCATGGCCTGCAACTGATTCTTCACTTGCGTCCGCGCCTGCACCTGCTTGTGCCGATGCACCAGCAACTGCCGCACGTCCCGCTCCTCTAGACTCGGCACCCAGATCCGCGGAAACCGCCCTTGCAGCAGCAGCTCCAGCACATGCTCGGCGTCCCGCCGGTCCGTCTTCTGCTTCCGCACCACCGCGGCCCGGATCGCAGCCGCATCCCCCAGCCACAACTCGAACCCCAACTCCGCCAGCAGCCGCTCGAACCACGGATAGTGTCCGCAGGCTTCCATTCCCACCCGCACCACTTGGCCCGCCAGCGCGCGGTAAAACTGTTCCGCCTCGGCGCGGTGCCCCAGACGCCGCTCCTGATACTCTCCCGTTTGGTTGTCAAAGATCGCGACCTGCTGAAAACCCGGATGAAAATCACAGCCTATAATCAGCATGACGTTGGCTCCTTCTCTCGAGCCTTGGTCTGTTTTGTCACAACCAATCTACTCGCTGCGACGAGCCAACGTCGTTATGCAATCAAGCGGAGTTGCAACCGCGAAGCGGTGCAACGCAGTCGAAGGATCCCGCGTACGTGGACACGAATAATACTGCGTCGAGGAGTTTCCATCACCAACCTCGGCAGTTTCGTGAGAACTCCCTTTTGCAGTCATCCCACTGCGAGCATCTCCGGGATCCTTCGACTCCGTGGCTGCTTCGCTCGCGAACCAGCCACTCCGCTCAGGATGACAAAGTAAGGGGTTGGCTCTGTGGTGAAAGGCTTTTAGTGGAAGTCGTGCGAAACGGTTTCGGCTTTGGTGACGAACAGCGGCTGCACACGTTCGGCGCGGACGGAGATGACGTTGTCCTGATGCTGCAGGATGCCTTCGATGGCGAGGAAGCGCTCGCTGGCCAAGAGCAGGCGGTTCTGGTGAAACAGGTCGGGGGTAATGATGGCGTTGGCCACGCCGGTTTCATCTTCCAGGCTGATAAACACAAAACCTTTCGCGGTACCGGGCCGCTGACGCGTGATGACGCAGCCTCCGATGCGGAGACGCTTGCCGTTGGGAATGTCACGCAATTCGCTGGCGCGGCGAATGCCCATGGCATTGAGCCAGGCGCGGCGGTAGGCCATGGGATGCGGGCCCACGGTCAAACCGGTGCCGTGGAAGTCGGCGACCAGGCGCTCTTCGTGGTTCATGGGCTGGAGCGGGGAGGGGGAGTCGGGCTCGGGCTGGTTTTCCAGTAACGGGCCGGAGGGGCGGACGGCGCGTTCGACCTGCCAGAGGGCGTCGCGGCGGTGGAGCGGGATTTTAGATTTTGGATTGCAGATTTCAGATTGATCAATGTTTGAAATCTGCAATCTGAAATCTTCAATCTGCAATCCAATTGAGTTCAACGCGCCGATTTCTGCCAGCGTGGTGAGTTCGTCTTTGCGCAGTTCGGGGACGCGGCGGGTGAGATCGTGAATGGATGTGAAGGGATTGCGTGTGCGTTCGCGGACCAGGGCTTGTGCAGCTTCTTCGCGAAGGCTGCGGACGTAGCGCAAGCCCATGCGGAGCGCGATTTTCTTTCGCCCCTCCGGGGCTTCTGAATTTCCGGCGTCTAACCCACGGCTTGCGCCGTGGGCTGCATTCTGTCGCCGCTCCGCGGCTGAAACTTTGCTGGCAACTGACAACCGGCTACTGGCAACTGCTTCCTGAGTGATTTTGCTGATAGCTGACGGCTGATAGCTGACCGCTTCTAACGTGCAATTCCATTCTGATTTCGTGACGTCTACTGGCAACAGCTTCAGGCCGTGGCGCTGCGCGTCTTTGACGATCGTTGCCGGAGAATAGAAGCCCATTGGTTGATTGTTGAGTAATGCGGCGGTGAAGGCGGCCAGGTAGTGGCACTTCAGATAGGCGCTGGCGTAGGCGATCAGGGCGAAGCTGGCGGCGTGGGATTCGGGGAATCCGTAGAGCGCGAACGAAGTGATGGAGAGAATAATTTCTTCCTGCGCTTTGGGCGCGATGCCGTTTTGCGTCATGCCGGCGCGGAGTTTGGCTTCGATTTCCTTCATGCGGGCTTGCGAGCGCTTGAATCCCATGGCGCGGCGCAATTCTTCGGCTTCGCCGCCGGTAAAGTTGGCTGCGATCATGGCGATGCGCAGGAGTTGTTCCTGAAAAAGCGGGACGCCGAGCGTGCGCTTGAGAACCGGTTCCAGCGAGGGATGTGCATAGGTGACCTCTTCTTTTCCCTGGCGGCGCTGTAGAAAAGGATTCACCATCTGGCCTACGATTGGGCCGGGACGGATGATCGCGACTTGGACCACGACGTCGTAGAAGCGCATGGGACGCAGTCGTGGCAGGCACGACATTTGGGCGCGGCTTTCCACCTGGAACATGCCGATGGTGTCGGCCTGCTGCAGCGTGGAATACACCTGCGAATCATCTTGGGGAAGATGTGCCAGGTCGACTTCTTCACGATAGTGAGCGCGGATGAGTTCGAGGGAATCCTTGAGCACGGCCATCATGCCGAGGCCGAGCAAATCCACTTTGATGATGCCCATGTCGGCGCAATCTTCTTTGTCCCATTGCACGACGACGCGGCCGGGCATAGAGGCGGGTTCTAGCGGCACCACGGAATCGAGTTGGCCTTGGCAGATGACCATGCCGCCGGAGTGCTGGCCGAGATGGCGCGGCATGTCCTGCACGGCGAGGCAGAGTTCGTAATATTTGCGCAGGCGAGGATGGGTGAGGTCGAGTCCGGCATCGCGGAAGCGGCGGTCGAGGGCGTCGTTTTCGTCGCGGAATTCCCAGGTGGCGACGGCGGCTGAAATTTTGTTGAGGGTTTCGGGATCGAGTCCCAGGGCCTTGCCCATTTCGCGCGCGGCCATGCGGTTGCGGTAGGTGATGACGTTGGCGGTCATGGCGGCGCCGCGCTCGCCGTATCGCTGATAAACATACTGGATGACTTTATCGCGCTCGTCGCCGCTGGGCAGGTCGAGATCGATGTCGGGCCACTCGCCGCGTTCTTCGGAAAGAAAACGTTCGAAGAGCAGCTCCATGCTGACAGCGTCGACGGCGGTGATGCCGAGCGAGTAGCAGACGGCGCTGTTGGCGGCGGAACCGCGTCCCTGGGCCAGGATGTTTTGCTCGCGGCAGTAGCGGACCAGGTCCCAGACGATGAGGAAGTATCCGGCGAGTTTGAGTTTTTCGATGAGCTTTAGTTCTTTTTCGATTTGGAGTTGGGCACGCGCTTGCAGGTCAGGCGGCTTGCAGCCATATCGCTGGCGGAATCCTTCCCAGGCTTTTT
>CAWFUU010000008.1:0-19582 GCA_963819035.1 uncultured Acidobacteriaceae bacterium
TTCCCGGTAGCGCTACCAGTTCTCTGCTGTCATCTCCTATTTGTTGGTGCACTTGCTGCGCCAGTCCCCTGAGGTGATCAAGTTATCCCGAAGGATAAGCCGGTCGTCTTCGGGTTCGGCTTGTTGATCCCAAAAGCCTCACTTCCGTGCTCACCTTCCTGTCAAAATTCCGTCCCATTAACTACTGGCGAAAACCATGCCTGCCTTCACGCTGAACGTGAATGGAAAGCTGCATCTTTTGGATGCCGACGCGGATATGCCTCTGCTCTGGGCTCTGCGCGACTGCCTTCGTCTCACCGGTACCAAGTATGGCTGCGGAATGGCTGTGTGCGGCGCCTGCACCGTTCATGAAGACGGCGTGCCGGTGCGGTCCTGCCAGATTCCACTCTCCGCCACACCGGGGAAACATTATGTGACCATCGAGGGGTTGTCGGTTGAGGGCGATCATCCTTGCCAGCAGGCGTGGCTTGCGGAAGACGTCTCGCAATGCGGCTTTTGCCAGGCCGGGATGATCATGCAAGCGGCGGCGCTGATACAGCGAAAGCCCAATCCCACCGATGCAGATATTGAGGCCGATCTCTCTGATCACGTCTGTCGCTGCGGCACCTATCAGCGGATACGAAGAGCAATTCGACGCGCCGCCAGCCAGGTGACAAAACATGAGAGCGACACGGCGGTCTTTCCTTAAGACCAGCACGTTCGCTGGTGCTGGGCTGGTTCTATGCTTCGAACTGCGTTCATCAATCGCCGCCGAAGGTTCTGAGGTTTTCAAGCCGAACGCATATGTCGGCGTCACGTCCGACAACGTCGTTCGTCTGTGGATCACTCGGTCGGAAATGGGGCAGGGCGTTCGCACCACACTCCCCATGATGCTCGCTGAGGAGTTGGAGGCGGACTGGTCGCAAATCCAATACGAACAGGCTATGCCCGGCGGGCGCTTCAAAGGTATCCGTTTGCGTACTAGCGGAAGCGGAAGCACGGTCGGCACCTACGACGCGCTGCGTAAGGCGGGGGCCACGGCGCGGGAGATGCTGATTGCCGCCGCGGCGGAAAGATGGAGCGTCGATGCTTCGTCGTGCCGCGCAGACCAAGGCACCGTTGTCCACCACGCCACCGGGCGCAAGTTCACCTACGGAGAACTCGCTGCTGCCGCCGCACGACAGAGGGTACCCGACAATCCGCCGCTGAAGCATTTCAAGGATTTCCGCATCGTCGGCAAGCCATTGAACAGAATCGACGGGCGCAGCATCGTGACGGGACAAGCTATCTACGGAGTTGATGTTCACGTTCCCAGCATGCTGTATGCAGTCATGGCGAGGTGCCCCTTTGTGGGCGGAAAAGTGAGTAGCTTCGATGCTACAAAGGCGTTGGCGGTGCCCGGAGTTCGCCACGTGGTTCCGGTCACGACTGGCATTGCAACCGGAGTTGCGGTTGTTGCGGATTACACCTGGGCTGCGATGAAGGGACGCGATGCACTCAAGGTTGATTGGGACCGCGGTCCTAACGCCGATTTCGACTCCGCGCACTTCCTGACCCAAATGCAGGACCTGCTCTCGCGGCAACAAGAAGGATACTTCGTCCGTGATGATGGAGACGCAGGAACGGCGCTGGGCTCGGCCGCAAAAAAACTCGAGGCGACCTACGAATTCCCTTTCCAGGCGCACGCTCCGCTCGAGACTATGAATTGTGTCGCTGATGTGCGCAAGGATTCCTGCGAAATTTGGGTGCCGACCCAGTGTCCTGAGGTAGCGCAATCGGAAACGGCGAAGATGCTTGAGTTGCCGCAGGATTCGGTCAAGGTTCACATCACGCTGCTGGGAGGTGGTTTCGGCCGCCGGCTTTTTGCGGACTACGTCCCGGAAGCGGTGGAAGTGTCGCGAGTCGTGGGCAAGCCGGTGCAGATGCTGTGGACACGCGGTGACGACATGCGCTGCGGATTTTTTCATCCTGCCGACGTCGAACACATTGCAGGGGGATTGGATGGGGACGGGCGGCCCGTGGCGTGGGTGCAGAGATCCATTGGTTCCAATCTTTCCATGTTTGGTTTTCCCACCGAAGAGCAGAAGAAGAAACCGCGATTTTACTTCGATGATGGCAGCCCCTGGGGTTCGTTTGACAATCCTTACAATTTCCCAAACTTAAAAGCCGACTTCATCCCGCTCAATTCACCGGTGCCGACCGGCCCCTGGCGCGCAGTGGAATACCCGCCTACGGTGTTCGCACGGGAATCGTTTCTGGATGAAATGGCGCACGCAGCAGGGCAAGATCCGCTCGAGTTTCGCCTGCATTTGCTCGAACCAGGAGATGTCCTCAAGATCGGTGATTCGAGGATTGACCGGAGCCGGCTGATCCGAGTTCTGCAGGTGGCGGCGGAGAAGTCGCAGTGGAAACGGCCGCTCGCGCAAACCGGTGACCGTCAATGGGGACGCGGCATCGCTTGCAATGTCTACGCAGAGGACTGCTTCATCGCTCAGGTGGCCGAAGTCTCTGTGGGACGGCAATCCCAAGACATTCGTGTGCATCGCATCGTGTGCGCTGTGGATTGCGGGATCGTGGTCAATCCCTTAGGCCTCGAAGGCCAGGCGGAGAGCGGGATTATCTGGGGACTCTCGGCAACTCTGCACGGGAAGATGGACTTCAAGAATGGGGCCGCCGTGCAGGAAAGTTTTCAAGATTTCGAAGTAATCCGAATCGACGAGGCACCCGAAGTCGAAACACACATCGTCGCAACCGACCATCCACCCGGCGGGTTTGGCGAGACCGCCGTGCCCCCGGTGGCTCCGGCAGTGGCTAATGCCGTATTCGCCGCTACCGGTAAACGAATCAGGAGTCTTCCGATTACTCCGGAGAAGCTTAAAGCGCTGGGTTAACGGAGCGGCCTCCCTGCCATATTTTGTGGGAAGACTCCGTCGATGGCGCAGTGACCTGTCTCACTTCTACTGTGACGCTCTTTTGACCGAATGCCATAGGCTCGGAGTCCAGCAGCCGAATTTGGCATCCTTTACGCAGCCCAGTTATTCTAAAAGGAATTCACATGCGAGGAAGACTATGCACTTAATTGTGAGCAGAACGACCGCGGTGGCTGTTTTCTTCTTTCTTTCTCTTGCGAGTTTGGGGGCCATCGACAAGAAGTTTCATGACGCGCCGGACTCGGCGAAGGCTCAGAAGAATCCGCTTGAGGGTCAGCAGGAAGCCGTGGACGCGGGCAAACCGCTGTATGCACGGAACTGTCTGGCTTGCCATGGGAAGTTGGGCAAAGGCACGGGCAATGTGCCGTCTCTGGTGGATGGAAAGCTGAATGGTGTCGCGCAGGGTGAGGTTTTCTGGTTCATCACCAAAGGAGATACGGATAACGGGATGCCGTCGTGGGCATTTCTGCCGGAGCAGAAGCGGTGGCAGATCGTGAGCTATGTGGAGTCGCTGGCAGCGGGGAAGGCCACTGGGGCCGCGAGCGCGCCTCCGGCAGCAGCGGCGACGGGATCGCCGCTGAAGGATCCTTCACCTCACGCGCCGTTCACCGACTTCCGCTATGAGTCGCCGGGGACGACGCGCAAGATCACGGTGAGCGATCTTCCTCAGCCGTTCGCGACGCAGTCGTCAAACAACGGCGCGGAACCGGTGGCACGCCCGGCCAACGCATGGCCGGTGGCGCCTGCCGGTTTCAAGGTGGAACTCTATGCCTCGGGACTCGACAATCCGCGGTGGATGCGGACCGCTCCGAACGGCGACATTTTTCTGGCGGAGAGCGAACCAGGACGGATTCGCGTGTTCCGTGGCATGACCAGCGACGGGAAGGCCGAGCAGATGCAGATTTTCGCCGACGGATTGAAGCGGCCTTATGGGATCGCGTTCTATCCTCCGGGGCCGGATCCGCAGTGGGTTTATATCGGCGATGAAAACGAGGTGATCCGGTTTCCGTATCACAATGGCGATTTGAAGGCCGCCGGCGCGTCGCAGCACGTTGCGGATCTGCCCGCGGGTGGCGGCCACTGGACACGTGCGGTCGAATTTTCTCCAGATGGCAAAAGGATGTTCGTGGCGGTAGGTTCGGCGTCGAACGTGGACGACCCGGATACGCATCCGGGCGAGAAAGACCGCGCCGACATCCTTGTATGTGATCCGGCGAATTGCGAACTCAAGGTGTATGCCTACGGCATACGCAACGCCGGGGGCGGCATCAAGGTGAATCCGCAGAATGGCGAATTGTGGTGCTCGGTAAATGAGCGCGATGCGCTGGGCGACAACCTGGTGCCGGACTACATCACGCATGTGGAGGAGGGCGGATTCTATGGCTGGCCTTGGTGGTACATCGGGGCACATCAGGACCCGCGGCACAAGGGCAAGCATCCGGAGTTGAAAGATAAGGCGATCGTTCCAGACGTGCTGCTGCAGCCGCATAACGCGTCGCTGGAACTTCTGTTCTATGACGGAGACAAACTTCCGGCTGAGTTCAAGGGAGATATTTTTGCTTCGGAACACGGATCGTGGAACAAGGCGGTGCGTGTGGGCTACGAAGTGATTCGCGTGCCACTGCATCAGACCGGGCATGCCACGGGTGAGTACCAGGATTTTCTGACCGGCTTTGTATTGCCGGACGGGCAAGTGTGGGGGCGTCCGGTGGGGATTACGGAGGCGCCTGATGGGTCGTTGCTAGTGAGCGACGACGGATCGAATTCGATCTGGAGGGTTAGCTACGTGGGGAAGTGAGAGCGGTTTCTCGTCACTGTCATCCCGTCTCTAACGACGCGGGTGCGTGTCAAGCACATTTTGCCGACAGCTCTCCGCTGACGCTTCGGGTTTTAAAGAAGCGCCATTTCGCTCTAGCAGAAAAGGTTTTGACTCTCCAGACCAAGGTCGTGTCCTTTAATCTCGCGGGGGACGCAAGGTCCCGCCATCCATCTCTTCGGGTCGTGCTCCCATGATTCGTGCTTCGCACTCCCCGCTGCTCGGGGAGGCAGGCTGCCTACTCAAGCGCTCGGTTCTGTCGTCCCACCACAGGATGACTCGGGCTCGCCTGCACGACCGCCCGGCACAGTTGCGCGTACGTCCAGTCCTCGCGCAACATCAGGTACAACCTCACCGCCAGCTTGCGCGCCACCGCCACTTTGGCCAGGGCGCGATGTTTGCGCCCCGCCAAGCGACGATAGAAGCGTCCCAACTCGGCGTCGTAACGTGCCGCCGACTGGCCCGCCTCCACCAGCAAAAAGCGCAGAAACGAACTGCCCTGCTTGCTGATGTGCCCCAACTGCTGCCGCCCGCCGCTGCTATGCTCGCTGGGAATCAGTCCGAAGTAGCTCGCTACTTGCTTGCCCGAAGCGAACCGCTCCGCCGGCCCCAGCGTCAACACCATGGCCAGCGCCGTCACCGGCCCCACTCCCGGATGCGTCTGCAACCGAACCGCCGCTGGCCGTTGCGCCACTTCTTCTTCCACCCGCCGGTTCAGTGGCTCGATCTCGGCTCCCAGTGCGTCCAGTGCCTCCAGCAGTTGCTGGCGCCGTTGCGCCGCATAGGGCAACATGGGCAATTGCTCCAACTCCGCCCGCCCCGCCTCCGTCCACAACTTGCGTTTCTTCTGCACTCCCTGGCTCAGCGCCATGGCCTGCAACTGATTCTTCACTTGCGTCCGCGCCTGCACCTGCTTGTGCCGATGCACCAGCAACTGCCGCACGTCCCGCTCCTCTAGACTCGGCACCCAGATCCGCGGAAACCGCCCTTGCAGCAGCAGCTCCAGCACATGCTCGGCGTCCCGCCGGTCCGTCTTCTGCTTCCGCACCACCGCGGCCCGGATCGCAGCCGCATCCCCCAGCCACAACTCGAACCCCAACTCCGCCAGCAGCCGCTCGAACCACGGATAGTGTCCGCAGGCTTCCATTCCCACCCGCACCACTTGGCCCGCCAGCGCGCGGTAAAACTGTTCCGCCTCGGCGCGGTGCCCCAGACGCCGCTCCTGATACTCTCCCGTTTGGTTGTCAAAGATCGCGACCTGCTGAAAACCCGGATGAAAATCACAGCCTATAATCAGCATGACGTTGGCTCCTTCTCTCGAGCCTTGGTCTGTTTTGTCACAACCAATCTACTCGCTGCGACGAGCCAACGTCGTTATGCAATCAAGCGGAGTTGCAACCGCGAAGCGGTGCAACGCAGTCGAAGGATCCCGCGTACGTGGACACGAATAATACTGCGTCGAGGAGTTTCCATCACCAACCTCGGCAGTTTCGTGAGAACTCCCTTTTGCAGTCATCCCACTGCGAGCATCTCCGGGATCCTTCGACTCCGTGGCTGCTTCGCTCGCGAACCAGCCACTCCGCTCAGGATGACAAAGTAAGGGGTTGGCTCTGTGGTGAAAGGCTTTTAGTGGAAGTCGTGCGAAACGGTTTCGGCTTTGGTGACGAACAGCGGCTGCACACGTTCGGCGCGGACGGAGATGACGTTGTCCTGATGCTGCAGGATGCCTTCGATGGCGAGGAAGCGCTCGCTGGCCAAGAGCAGGCGGTTCTGGTGAAACAGGTCGGGGGTAATGATGGCGTTGGCCACGCCGGTTTCATCTTCCAGGCTGATAAACACAAAACCTTTCGCGGTGCCGGGCCGCTGACGCGTGATGACGCAGCCTCCGATGCGGAGACGCTTGCCGTTGGGAATGTCACGCAATTCGCTGGCGCGGCGAATGCCCATGGCATTGAGCCAGGCGCGGCGGTAGGCCATGGGATGCGGGCCCACGGTCAAACCGGTGCCGTGGAAGTCGGCGACCAGGCGCTCTTCGTGGTTCATGGGCTGGAGCGGGGAGGGGGAGTCGGGCTCGGGCTGGTTTTCCAGTAACGGGCCGGAGGGGCGGACGGCGCGTTCGACCTGCCAGAGGGCGTCGCGGCGGTGGAGCGGGATTTTAGATTTTGGATTGCAGATTTCAGATTGATCAATGTTTGAAATCTGCAATCTGAAATCTTCAATCTGCAATCCAATTGAGTTCAACGCGCCGATTTCTGCCAGCGTGGTGAGTTCGTCTTTGCGCAGTTCGGGGACGCGGCGGGTGAGATCGTGAATGGATGTGAAGGGATTGCGTGTGCGTTCGCGGACCAGGGCTTGTGCAGCTTCTTCGCGAAGGCTGCGGACGTAGCGCAAGCCCATGCGGAGCGCGATTTTCTTTCGCCCCTCCGGGGCTTCTGAATTTCCGGCGTCTAACCCACGGCTTGCGCCGTGGGCTGCATTCTGTCGCCGCTCCGCGGCTGAAACTTTGCTGGCAACTGACAACCGGCTACTGGCAACTGCTTCCTGAGTGATTTTGCTGATAGCTGACGGCTGATAGCTGACCGCTTCTAACGTGCAATTCCATTCTGATTTCGTGACGTCTACGGGCAACAGCTTCAGGCCGTGGCGCTGCGCGTCTTTGACGATCGTTGCCGGTGAATAAAAGCCCATTGGTTGATTGTTGAGCAATGCGGCGGTGAAGGCGGCCAGGTAGTGGCACTTCAGATAGGCGCTGGCGTAGGCGATCAGGGCGAAGCTGGCGGCGTGGGATTCGGGGAATCCGTAGAGCGCGAACGAAGTGATGGAGAGAATAATTTCTTCCTGCGCTTTGGGCGCGATGCCGTTTTGCGTCATGCCGGCGCGGAGTTTGGCTTCGATTTCCTTCATGCGGGCTTGCGAGCGCTTGAATCCCATGGCGCGGCGCAATTCTTCGGCTTCGCCGCCGGTGAAGTTGGCGGCGATCATGGCGATGCGCAGGAGTTGTTCCTGAAAAAGCGGGACGCCGAGCGTGCGCTTGAGAACCGGTTCGAGCGAGGGATGTGCATAGGTGACCTCTTCTTTTCCCTGGCGGCGCTGCAGAAAAGGATTCACCATCTGGCCGACGATCGGGCCGGGACGGATGATCGCGACTTGGACCACGATGTCGTAGAAGCGCATGGGACGCAGGCGTGGCAGGCACGACATTTGGGCGCGGCTTTCCACCTGGAACATGCCGATGGTGTCGGCCTGCTGCAGCGTGGAATAGACCTGCGAATCATCTTGGGGAAGATGCGCCAGGTCGACTTCTTCGCGATAGTGATCGCGGATGAGTTCGAGGGAATCCTTGAGCACGGCCATCATGCCGAGGCCGAGCAAATCGACTTTGATGATGCCCATGTCGGCGCAATCTTCTTTGTCCCATTGCACGACGACGCGGCCGGGCATGGAGGCGGGTTCGAGCGGCACGACGGAATCGAGTTGTCCCTGGCAGATGACCATGCCGCCGGAGTGCTGGCCGAGATGGCGCGGCATGTCCTGCACGGCGAGGCAGAGTTCGTAATATTTGCGCAGGCGAGGATGGGTGAGGTCGAGTCCGGCATCGCGGAAGCGGCGGTCGAGGGCGTCGTTTTCGTCGCGGAATTCCCAGGTGGCGACGGCGGCTGAAATTTTGTTGAGGGTTTCGGGATCGAATCCCAGGGCCTTGCCCATTTCGCGCGCGGCCATGCGGTTGCGGTAGGTGATGACGTTGGCGGTCATGGCGGCGCCGCGCTCGCCGTATCGCTGGTAGACATACTGGATGACTTTTTCGCGCTCGTCGCCGCTGGGCAGGTCGAGATCGATGTCGGGCCACTCGCCGCGTTCTTCGGAAAGAAAACGTTCGAAGAGCAGCTCCATGCTGACAGCGTCGACGGCGGTGATGCCGAGCGAGTAGCAGACGGCGCTGTTGGCGGCGGAACCGCGTCCCTGGGCCAGGATGTTTTGCTCGCGGCAGTAGCGGACCAGGTCCCAGACGATGAGGAAGTATCCGGCGAGTTTGAGTTTTTCGATGAGCTTTAGTTCTTTTTCGATTTGGAGTTGGGCACGCGCTTGCAGGTCAGGCGGCTTGCAGCCATATCGCTGGCGGAATCCTTCCCAGGCTTTTTGATGCAGAAAGGAATTCATGGTCTCGCCTTCGGGCACGGGGTAGAGCGGGAATTCGTAGCCTAGATCGTTGAGGGTGAATTCGAGGCGGGAGGAAAGTTCGAGAGTGTTGGTAATGGCCTCGGGAAGGTCGGCGAAGAGTCGCTGCATTTCCTGCGCCGATTTCAGAAAGCGTTCGGAGTTGCGGGACAGCAGGCGTCCGGCGGTGGAGAGAGTGCGGTGATGGCGGATCGCGGTGAAGGCGTCACAGAGTTCACGGGCTTTGGTTGTGGCGTAGCAGACGCCGTTGGTGGCGAGCAGAGGAAGATGGAGCGAGCGGGCGATGGTGATCGCGGCGCGGTTGCGGGATTCTTCTTCGCGCTGGAAATGGCGCTGCAATTCGACGTAGACGTTGCCGGGGCCGAAGATGGCAATGAGTTGATCCACCTGGCGGCGAGCTTCTTCGAGGCCGCCTTGCTGCAGGGCTGCTGCTAGCGGGCCTTCATCGCCGCCAGTAAGACAGATCAAGCCTTCGGCATGTTCTTCCAGTTCTGCTTGGCGAACGGCACCCTCGCCTTTTTTGGCGCGCAGCTTCATCTTGGTGATCAGGCGGCAGAGGTTTTGGTAGCCGGTGCGGGTGGAGACCAGGAGGGCCAGTCGAAAAGCGGGTTCCCCAACAGCATTGTCATTCCGAGCGGAGCGAGGAATCCCTGCTCCCTTCGCAGAGCACCGGGGGTAGGGATCCTTCGACTCCGCCAGTGCTTCACTTCGTGAAGCACTGGCTCCGCTCAGGATGACAGGGTGGAGAGGTGCACATGAGACTTCGGCGCCGATGTGTGCTTTAATCTTTATTTTTGCTGCGGCCAGGTGAAAGCGCGGAGCGCCGTAAACGCCGTCGGTGTCGAGCAGCGCCATGGCGGGCAGCTTGAGTTGAGCACATGTGGCTACCAACTCCTCGGGCAGGGAAGCGCCTTCGAGAAAGCTGAAAGCAGAGCGGGCGTGAAGCTCGATGTACAAGTTCTCAGTACCCAGTACTCAGTACTCAGTAAAAGGCGGGAAGGTTTTAACTGAGTACTGAGTACTGACAACTGAGAACTTCCTTTCAGTCATACGTTCCTTCCACGAACCAGCCGCCGCCGAGCAAATCGTGCACGAGGCGGTAAAGAGCGATCGTATGCCGTTCGGTGTTGTTTTGAAGAGCAATGTCCCACTCGTCGCGGGACCAGGCTTCGCGTTCCCACCAGTCGCCGGAGAAGCGCCAGGGGCCGGCTTTCCAGAGCACGTCGCCCTGCACGTCTTTCTTCTTACACACCAAATACGTGGGCTGGCCGTTTTCCAGCGTTACATGGGTGCGCAGCGGCGGACGGAAACGGCGCAGAGCCGTGACAATCGATTCTTCGGTCGAGGTGGCAGTTTTTGGGGGCGGCTTCTCTGGCGTAGATTGCGCCACGAAACGCTGCATGCGGAAGCCCTCGGGATGGTGTGTGTCGAGTAACTCCAGGGATCCGACTTTTTGTTCGCCGACCATGGCTGCGATGCGAGCAAGGGTGAGTTCGAGTTTTTCCGGTTCGGGCGTTGGAGGCAGGAATAATCCTCCCTGGGCCGAACGCGGCCTGGCTGGTGCGGCGGCCAAGTGAATCTTCACAATGGGTGCGCCTGGTGGATTGGCGTTCAAGTCCAGTTGCAGCAGCTTGAGAAAAATTTTGGCGTCGAGCATGGGTTGAGGCAGGTGCAGGATGCGCACAAATTTAGTTTGCCGGCTGGAAATGATTTGAGATGCGGTGTTGATTTCAGAAGATCCATCACTCTCGCTGGGGATGCCGACATTTTCGGATTCTTCATCGATGCCGGTGAGGTTGGCGAGATTCAGCGTGAGGCGTAGTTCCTGCGTGGCCAAGGCGCGTGTCGCCAGGCGGGCGCAGAGTTGTTCGAGCAGGCGATTCAGGAGGAAGGCCAGCGGTTCGAGCAAGACGACGGGGTGCTCCAGTTCGACTGCTTCTTCGAACAACAATGGGGCTTCGATCGGGACCAGCGTGCGCGCCGCGGCGCCGCGCGCCAATTTTTGCAGATGCAGGCCTTCCTGTCCGAGACGCTCGCTGAGCGCTACTTCCGGCAACGCGGCCAGCGCGCGCAGGTTACGAATGCCCCAACGTTCTAGTGTTTCCAGCAGCCGGGTGGCTTCTTTTTGCTCTTCGCCTTCCAGACGATCGGGAAACAAAACTGCTACGGGCAGAATGCCCAAATATCCCGCTTCTTTGCCTGCGGGAATTACGGCGACGCAGACGCGGGCGGGGGTGCCCGCGCCACACAAGCCGCGGGTGGCAAGCATGGCCGCGTCGGGGTTGGAGGCTATGGCAATGTTGGCGTCGAGTCCGAGCGTGGTGGCGCGGTGGTGGATCGCACGCGAAATTTCTGGCAGCGATCCGAACAAAGATTCCATGCCTGCCAGATCGAGAAGAGCCGTGTCGCAGGCGGTGTCTTCCACGCAGGGGGAGAACGATTGGGCGCAGTCGAGAAGGGCTGCGTGCGCGGCAGATTCCTGCAACGGAGAGCGCGGGCGCAATGCCAAGTCCGAGCATAGTTCGGCTTGGGCCTTGGTCATGGCGGGCGCAATGCCCATGCGGCGGGCATCTTCATTGACGGCGATAATTTTTTCGAGCGGAGGGGTGCCTTCGAGAATGGCGACGGCGCGTGCCTGCAGTTCCGGTTCGGCGCGCAGGGCCGCCGCGACGGGAAAATTCGGAACGTAGATGCAGGCGAACGGCATGGGATCATTGGGTAGTTTGTTTCATTTCATCCCGCCCAAGCGGTTTGGGTTGCGAATGTTACGGAGCTTGACGGTTTGCGCTGCAAGCGGGATCGGATTAATTCGGCATTGATGTTCAATCCGGTCAGCAACTGTGCGTGAGAGAGTGATGAGAATTCAGGCGCGAGTTCCCCGGGCATGAAAAGTTGCTTGCGCCCCTCCGGGGCTTGTGAATCTCCCGCGTCCCACCCACGGCTTGCGCCGTGGGCTGCATTCTTTCGCCGCTTCGCGGCAGATTCCTCCATCGGATCGCATTTCATTCCCAATTGCAACAGCAAGGAGGAGCAGCTTCCGGCGATGGGGTGTTGCTCGATGGCCAGCAGGATTGTGGGGGTGTGCTCGATGGCGCGGCGGAAGCGGAACCACGTGGTCAGCGGGATACGGCGGGCTGACTGGGGTGGCAGGTCGCGCGAGATCGAGGACGATCAGGCCGAAGCCTCCGCTTTCGAGCAGCAGATCGGTGGCGCGCAGCACTTGTTCCATGCGGCGCTCTGATTGCCGCAAGTTGGTGCGATCGAAATCGAAAGCGGCTTGGGAGGAAAGCCTTGTTTCTCCCGCCCCCACTTCTCGCGCCAAAGACGCGCGAGAAATGGGGCACCCGTTTTGCTTGATGTGTGGTTTTTGCGGAGAATCTTCGCCGCAGCGCACCCATAGGAGGCGGTCCAGGGCCACGCCGGCGCAAGCGGCAGAGTGGGGGTCGAGGGCGTCGCTGGCATCGACGACGGTGCAGAATTCTCCGCGGCGGGTGGCGGCGGCCAGGGCAGCCAGCAGGAAGGTGGTGCGTCCCGAGGAAGCGGGGCCGCAGATTTCGGTCAGACATCCGCGGGGCAGGCCGCCGGTCAGGGCGTCGATGGCGGGGATACCGCTGGAGACCATTTCGGGTGTAGGGCGGATCTCGAGCCGCGACGCCGGGGTTACGGTTGAGGGCAGAATTTTTGATGGAATCCAAGGCTGAGGGTGGTTTTCTGGAGAATGCTGGTCGAGCTGCGCTCGACCGGACAGCCGGGGGCGGCTGTCCCCACATGAACCTTCAGGCTCGACCTCATCGTCAAAGAAAAAAGGGCGGCCTTGGGCCGCCGAAGTGGAAACCACTGCGGAAGACATAGATTCCTCGGGAAATTTCAGGGAACGCCGGGGCTGGTGCCGCGGAGGCGATCGCTTAGATTCGCTTTTTGTTCGCCTAAAAAGATTCTGCTTTATTGGGAGCGAATTGTCAAGAGGCTAGGAAAAACGGACTTATTTCTCTGTTATGAATGGCGGTGCCACACCACAATGCGCTCGAGCATTTTGAAACATCTTCCATGCTCCCTAACTAGTGATAGCAGATGCTGGTAGGAGCCCCGGTCGGCCATTAGATGGTTCGTCCCTTGAGAGCGATACCTACAACGCCAGCATGCCTTGCGCAATCGTTCAGATCCTTAAGAAAATCTTGCGGCGGTACATCCAGAACAGGATGAGCCAAAAGATCAGGATCACGGCAATGCCGTGGAGTACGGGCTGGAACGTCGGCCCCGTCATAGCCGCGAGCGCCCATCCAAAGTGGCGGTCTATGGCATTTCGGAAGAAACTCTCCATCGTCCAACTCATCACGTAAATGGCAATCGAGTTCATTCCGATCACCACCAGCGGGAACGCCCATCGCCGCCATCCCTGCCATTCGATCAGCGCGTAAAAGCCGGCCAGCATGAGCACCACCCAGCCTCCGCTATACAGCGTGTAGGACGATGTCCAGACCCTTTTGACGATGGGGCAAATGCCGGCCCATTGACACAACAGCCCGAGCAGCAGCAAGCCTGATCCGGCGATTACGAGTCCGCGTAATTTCTGTTCCTTCGATCCTTTGCCCTTCAGCCATTCTCCCGCCAGGAGCCCGAGGATCATGGTCGCGAGCGTTGGAATAAAACTCAGCGTGGACCAACCGCCCTCGTTGAAGACAAAGGGCCGCTCGCGCGGAAACAGGTTCAGGAACCAGACGTCGAATGCCCACGAAAGATTGGAATTCTTGTTCCAGTGTGAGAGAAATCCGGTGTAGTTGTGAGTCCAGTTCGGCGGGACTCCGACTCTGGCGTAGTCAAACAGCGGACCCGGCGGTGGATAGAGCGCAAACGCTGCCCAAAAGCAAATGAGGATCAGGGCCAGCGTCAACACCTGGGTTCGCACCCGCGCGAATCCCAGCAGGAACAGGAATACGTATCCCAATCCGATCTGCGTCAGCGTGTCCTCAAAAGTAAAGTAGGTCTGACGCGACCACTGGGACCGGAGAAAGATTCCCAGAAAGATCAGGATTAGCGCGCGCCGGGCCGCATGCGCCAGCATGGGGCCGAAGGCTTGTCCCTTCATTTTCCGGCTCGCGATTGAAAACGGCAGCGCGGCGCCTACCAGGAACGAAAAGGCGGGTTGGATCAGGTCATGCAGCGAGCACCCCTGCCAGTCCACGTGATCGGTATTGAAGCCGATCACTCTCCAGATTGCACTGTGCGGGAACGCGCTTGCCACCACATGCAAACGCATGGCTTCCGCGAGCATCAGGAACATCACCGTCCCGCGGAATGCATCCAGCGAGACCAGTCGCGTGATGCTTTCAGGTTTGCGTTCCGGTTCGGTCACGGGTGATTCTGCTGCGGGACTTTCCACCTGCGCGCTTTCGATCATAAAGGGCTCCTATGGCCAACCACATGCCAACCCATTTGCGGCGCTGCCACAATAATGTCCCTGGCTCTCAAGTCTGAAGCGCAAAGCCTGGGGAGTCCGAATGGACGTTCCACTTGCCGCGGGTGAAATCGGGGAATTTCTGCGGAGCGCCATTCTGTGCCACGGATGCTTCGCTCAATGGAGTAGGCGCGCTCCATGCGGCTGCATCGTAGCAATTGATGTCGGGCACAAGACCCCTCTTCAGGCAATCCATCAGCCTGTAGTTCATGATGTAGTCCATTCCGCCGTGGCCGCCCATTTTACGGGCGAGTTCTCCCGTCGTCTTCCAGAGTGGGTGCTCGTACTTATCGCGAAACGCGTCGATGTTCTGCCAATCCTCCTGCTTTGAACCATCGACGAAGACCCGCGGCGGATAGTCGGCGAACGCACCTTTCGTGCCCGAGATCGAGTTGAGGCGGCTGTAAGGTCGTGGGTTGACTACGTCATGCTCAAGAAGAATCGTGCGGCCTTTCAGGGTTTTTATGATGCTGGTATTCATGTCGCCGCAGATGTACTTTTCGGCGCGCTTTGGGTCGCCGTCAGGGAAGTTCGCTTTCACATAAGCGCTCAGCGAGGCCTCGGACGAACTCACCGAAACCATGTAGTCGAAGCGGTCGCCGCGATGGATGTCCATGTAATGGGCCACCGGGCCCAGTCCGTGGGTCGGATACAGATTGCCATTGCGCTGCATGTGAGGAAAGCGGCGCCACAAACCTTCCCCTTCACTCGAAGTCAAAATGCTCCGCAGGTCGTGGAGATAAGCCGCCTCTCCATGGGTAATCTCGCCGAAGACCCCATCCCGTACCATGTCGAGGACCATCATCTCGGTAGATCCATAACAGCAGTTCTCGAGAATGACGCAATGCTTGCGCGTCGCCTCGGAGGTATCGACGAGGTTCCAGCACTCCTCGAGCGTTGTGCAGGCAGGAACTTCGACGGCGGCATGCTTGCCATTCTTCATGGCACTGAGCGCCATCGGAACGTGCCAGTTCCACGGGGTCGCAATATAGACGATGTCGAGATCGAGTTCGGTCAAATTCTTGAAGTCCCATTCGCCCTTGCTGAAACCGGCAGGTTCTGCCTGGCCGGCTTTGGTGACCGCCTTTTGCGCTCGCGCCACTTTTTCCGGCACTAGATCGCAGATCGCCTTGACCTCTACGTTTTCGATGGCCAGTAAATCCTGCAGCAAGCTGGAACCACGTCCGCCGACACCGATGATTCCCAGGCGAACGCGTTCTCTCGCTTCAAACGGGACACCGATCATCGAAGAGTTTGCATTCTTGGGGGTGCTGGCGGCCAGGTCGGAACTCAAAATGTCAGTCGCAATCAGAAGTCCCGCACCCCCGATAGCAGTGCGCTGCATGAAACTTCGTCTGGAAATCTCTTTAGATTCTTTATCCGTTGGCATGTGGCGACCTCCTGATTGATAAAGCCCGAATTGTGAGTGTACTCGCTATCCGTGTTCGTCCAACCGGCCCAGTCCCACGTGGGAACAGGAAGCACTCTATTCCTTTTAGTTGCCTGATGTCTGGGAGCTTTTCGTCTGTATCACGCGGAAGGTGGTTGCTCAATGACTAAGAGAACAGATTACGCTCATCAACGAGTCGTCCCGCGTCGCGATTTATGGTGCTCTTGCTCACCTCGCCTTCCTCCATCCGTCTAAGCCTAACGGCGTCTCGATCCACCCGTGTTCAATTCGCGATTTCCAACCCAGATTCTGACTCGTCGGCTGCCCGATCCCGGCAGCGAGAAGGAGATTTCCATGCACAAGCTTGTGAAGAACGAAGTTCGTCTGCTTGCCTTGTTGACCGGTGTTTTGTTGGTAGCAAATTTCTGCCAAGCGCAAACTGCCACCAGCGAAACCCTTATGCTCACGCTGCCCCGGCAGAGCCAGCATGCGCTGATTACCCAACGCATCGGCCTCACCGACATCACCATTAACTATCATCGGCCACTGGCCAATGGCCGCCAGATTTGGGGCAAGGTCGTGCCCTATGCGCAGGTGTGGCGCGCGGGTGCGAACGAGAATACGACGATCTCATTCAGCGATCCGGTCACGATCGAGGGCCAAGCGCTCGATAAGGGAGCTTATGGCCTGCACATGATCCCGGGAGAGAACGAGTGGACCGTCATCTTCTCCAAGAACTCGACCTCGTGGGGAAGCTTTGTACCCGCGCGTCCTCGGCGAGTTTCCGCTCGTTAGCTCGAACTTTGACGAAGTGCCAGGTAATTGCCGCCCCACAGATCACGGTTGCGCAACCAACAAATGCACCAATCTTACGAAGTGATTTCATGGCATCACTTCCAACACGAAATCCGGCCAGCCCGCGATTCTAACGCCAAATGTCTCTCTGGCATCGAAGCGATTCCCTTCGTCTCCCCCTTGCCATTCCACCTAACGTCCGGCATAATAAGAGTTTGTCTTGATCTCGCCGGACTCTTCCGGAACAAGGATATACGTCTCGTGTTAATGATTCGTCTGGCGCGCCGTGGTGCGCGCAAACAACCGCACTATCGCATCGTGGTGATTGAGAAGGCGCGAGCGCGCAACGGCCGTCCGGTGGAAGTGGTCGGGACCTACAACCCCCGCACCAATCCCGCCAGCATCGAACTGAAGCGCGACCGCGTCGAGTACTGGGTGTCGAAGGGCGCGCAAATGTCGGAGCGGGTGAACAAGTTGTTCACCAAGACTCCGGCTCCCGCCCCCGCTGGCACCGCCGCCTAATCGCACCTATCGACCTCGATTGCGATTCGTATCAGGGTACGCCTTCGGGCGTCCCGAGGCTGTGCCGACTGTCGGTTTTACAGGACGTGCCGAAAATGGGCCCTTGCTGTCGAACCGGGAAGGGCACGAGTTTTACTCGTGCCATAAAGTCGCCGAAATGAGTCGGCGCTTTAGCGCCTGCGGTCTGCTTTTCGCGACGCGGAAGATCTTCTCAGCATCGTGTTGACCGCTGTGGTTTTCGGGGCGTTGATCGCAACCGCGACAGTGAGAACTATTGACTATGACTGAACCCTCCGGAGATGTGGTCGTCCTGGTTGAAAAGATCGCGAAGTCATTGGTCGACGCGCCGGATGAGGTTTTCGTCGAACTGTTCGACGATGGCGTCATTGAACTCGAAGTCGCCGAGAGCGACGTGGGCAAAGTCATTGGACGCCAGGGACGCACGGCTCGCGCCCTGCGCGCCCTGTTGAGCGCCGCCGGCTATCGCGCCCACAAACGTTACACGCTCGAAATCCTCGAGTAAAGTAGGCGGGCGGAGTAAAGTAACGCGGGCGGCGACGCTGGTTCGTATCAGGGCACGCCTTCAGGCGTGCCGTTTGCGGCGAGGGGGAGAACGGGCTTTAGCCCCTGAGGGTTTAGCCTCGGCAAGAGTCCCACTTCTCGCAAAGGACGCGAGAAATGGGGCACCCGCTAAGTTCAAACGGCGACTTTATCACCTTGGCGTTGGTGGTGAAGACGCAAGGCCGCTTCGGCGAGGTTGCAGTCGAGCTTCAGAGCGATGTCCCGGAGCGATTCGCCGCGGGCATGAAATTGTTGGCGCTGGCCAAAACGCCGCCGGAAACGCAAGACCTCCGGCGCGAACTGCAAATCGAAGATCTGTGGCCGCACAAGGGCATGCTGGTCCTGAAATTCGCGGGCGTAGATTCGATTTCCGATGCCGAGACTTTGGTCGGAGCTGAGCTACAGGTTCCCCGCAGCGAGCGCGCCGAGCTTGAAACTGGTTGGACCTACGTCAGCGATCTGGTCGGCTGCGTGGTGCTCGACCACGGTCGCGAAGTCGGCTGCATCGAGGACGTTCAGTTCGGAGCCGGCGAAGCGCCATTGCTGATCGTGACCAGCGAAGCTGGCAGGAAGTTCGATGTGCCGTTCGCCGAAGCGTATCTGGAAGCAGTCGACGTAGCGCGACGGCAAGTGCGCGTGAACCTTCCGGAGGGTATGCTGGACATCAATGCCCCGCTAACGGCAGACGAGAAGCAGGAACAGAAGTCACAGAGAAAAAAGAAGCATTAGCGCAAGCGAGTTTTCCTGTGTTCCTCTGTGCTCTCTGTGGTTAAAGGGTTTCGAGTTCGCAAATGAAGGCCGACATCGTCACGATCTTCCCGGACTTCTTTCGCGGACCTCTGGATCACGGTATTACCCGCCGGGCCTGCGAGATGGGCCTGGCGAAAATCGAAGTCCACGACCTGCGGCAGTTCACGCACGATCGGCACCGCACCGTGGATGACCGCCCATTCGGCGGCGGCGAAGGCATGGTCCTGAAGCCGGAACCGCTCTTTGAATGTTTGGAGTCGCTACAGCTGGCGTCGCGGCAAGCTCGCATCGATGACCGCGTAGCCGGACGCGCAAAGCAGTCTGTAATCTTGCTTTCCGCACAGGGCGAGCGTTTCACGCAAAAGGTCGCTTCGGAGTTGGCCGCGCTCGATCGCATTGTGCTGATCTGCGGCCGCTACGAAGGCGTAGATGAGCGCGTTGCCGATTTTCTCGCCGACCGTGAGCTATCGATCGGCGACTACGTCTTGAGCGGCGGCGAACTTGCGGCAGCGGTCGTGATCGAAGCAGTCACGCGGTTGCTCCCCGGCGCGGTGGGCAATGACGCTTCTACACGGCAGGAGTCATTCACCGCGCATGCAGAGGCGGCAGATGCAGATGGTCCAGATTCCACCTGCGGCTCGGGAGGATTGCTGGACTATCCGCACTACACGCGCCCTGCAGATTTCCGCGCGATGGCTGTGCCCGAGGTGCTGCTCAACGGCAACCACCAGGAAATCCGCCGTTGGCGCCGCGAGCAGGCACTGAAGAAGACGCTGCGCAACCGTCCGGACTTGCTGGAAGGAGCAGCGCTGACCGAGGAAGACAAAGGGATTCTTGCCACGATTAGAAGAGCGATCGACTTGAATCGCCAAGAGTGACTCTGCGATGCGGACTATTGAGACTCGGATAAGGCACGCTTTGATTGGGCTGATTTGCGTCGCGATTGCGGCTGCTGGATTGGTTTTTGCCGCCGTAGGTGCGAAAGAGGTTGCCGGGTATAGCTTTCCTCGCCACTTCTTCCTGTTCTCTCTACTAGGAGACATTTACTGCGCCTGCTTTTTCCTGTGGCTGCTTAAGCGTTTGAAGAAGCAACAATCGGAGAGACAGATTGCTAATCTGCGGAAGTGAGATTGACACTACTTAATCTCCGACGGGTTTCGCCACCGAGAGCCTGGAAGTTAGGATCAAGATTTTGAGAATCTAGAAGG
>CAWFUU010000009.1:0-105692 GCA_963819035.1 uncultured Acidobacteriaceae bacterium
AATACGCCACAAGATGCAGAGGAAGCGGAATTGCACGATGCCGAGATGGAGGCGCTGTTGGCCGATCCGGAAGCCAGGAAGTTCCTGCAAGCCACCATGCAGAAGCAAGTCGAAAGCTGGGTCCACCAGAAGATCCCTGCGTTGGGCGGGCGCACGCCGTTGGAAGCCGTTCGTGATCCAGACGGCAAGGAAATGGTGGAAGCACTGCTTCTCGATTGGGAGCGCCGCGATGAAAGAGATGTTTCTCCGAATCAGATACGCCCTGACATTAGTGCGCTTCGCCGCCTGTTGAACCTGGCTCCCAAGGCATCCTGAGTCTCTCACCCTGACTCTGCTACTCCACAATTATGTGGCGCTGTCTGCCGTGATCGACCCATCTTTATGTGCGTCCCGAGGCGGACGCCACATAAATCTCTGCGCCACATAAGAAGTATTATGTTGTCGACAACATAAGCTCACGAGCCGAGTTACGAGGAATTCCGGTCGAGAACGAGTTGGAGCCTGTCGAATGCTTTCACGTCAGCCTTCAAGGAACTCGACCCGACTCCACAATTCAGGGCGACGGCGAAGCTGGGGGAATTTCTTGAGGCTCGTTTCTCGCAGCCGTTCTAACCATGTGGCGGTACCGGCCGGTCCGTTTGTGGTCAGCCTGCGGATGGCTCACCATACAAGCAGAACTCACTTGCTGCTTCCGAGCGCTTCTCGGCCACGAGGAATTTGCTCACGCGTTTGGTATTCTCCAAAGGGCAGATCTCATGGCGGAATGGGAGCAAGTTGCTGACGACTTGTGGGTCGTAGAAGGGCCGAACGTCCGCGATATGGGTTTCATGTTTACGACCCGCATGGCCGTCGCGAAGCTCTCTGATGGTGCAGTTTGGGTAAATTCTCCCGTGCCGGTGTCGTTCGACACGATCAAACGAATCACGGAACTTGGGCCTGTCAGATACCTTCTCGCGGCGACGCCAAGGCATGTCTGGAGGCTGACCGCTTGGCACACGCTGTTTCCTGATGCCCAGCTATGGGTATCGCGTGCCACTCCGTTTACGCTAAAGAAAGGGACCTTGCCGTTAACAGGTATTTTGGGAGACGAACCGCCTCAAGCCTGGAAGAACGATTTCGACCAGCTCGCCTTCAAGGGCAATCCCCTCATCGAAGAAGTGGTTTTCTTTCACCGACAGTCGGGCACGGTCATTCTCGATGATCTGATCCAGATTCATCCGATGGTCAAAGGCAAGCCCTTTCGCAACGCCGTGTTCAAACTGGAGGGTGTGGTGTCTCCGCATGGGGGCGTTGGACTAGACATCAAGCTCTCCTTCATTCATCGGGACCTCGCGCGGCAATCTCTTCAAAAACTGCTTTCGTGGGATTTCGACAAGCTGATCATCGCTCACGGCGTGTGTATCGAGACAAACGCGAAAGCTTTCGTAGAGCGGGCATTTCAATGGCTGATGTAAGCGACAACAGGGCGAAGCCGTCCAGAACGCTCCTGTTCGCTCCTTGCGCTTTCAACCTGGCGGAAACGAGCCGCATGCTGGAGATCGCCTTGGGAGTGGAGCGTGATCCAGTGGCTAGCAGGGTCTTCCAAAGCCATTTCATCTCGGATGGGGGCGACTTTGAAGCGTTAATCGAAAAGCACGGGTTTTCCATGACTCGGATGGACCCGCGCCTGACGCCGGAGAAAATCGAGCACATCGCCAAGGTGGATCGCGGAGAGAAGTTCGCGCCAGCGTTCACCAATGCGGAGATGATTCAGCGCGTCGAGAACGAAGTCGCCGTTCTCAAGCGGCTCACACCGGCTGCCGTCGTTACGGGCTCTTACCCATCGATCCCGGTCAGCTGCCGCGTGCTAAAGATTCCGCTGGTTTGGGTCGTGCAGTCCACTTGGCTCCCTGATTTCTTTGAGCACGGTGCAGGCATGACGGACCACGTGCGGCCTGCTTCCATCAAGGCCGTTGCCGACGGGTTGATCCTGGCGTTTATCAACTTCTGGATCAAGCACGGCTTTTTGAATTCTGTGAACCATTCCGCCAAACACTTTGGCGTTACAGGATACAAATCGATTTTCGATTACTGGCGCGGAGACATTACTCTGGTCGCGGAGCCTCCCGAATTTTCCGGTGTCACACTGCCCCCCAATCACTTCTTCATAGGCCCGCTGATTCCGCAAGACGAGTTTCCCATGCCTGAAGAAGTCAGGAACATTCCAAGGGACAAGCCGCTCATCTACTTCGCCATGGGAAGTTCGGGCACACGCGAAATCGTCGCGAGAATCATCGAGAGTTTCGAGGGTAAGCCGTACCGGGTAATCGCTCCCGTGAAGTTCCAACTCTCTCAGATTCCGAACGTACACATCCCGTCGAATGTTCTGGTCACCGATTGGGTTCCGGCGGTCCAGGTCAACAAAATGGCCGATCTCGCGTTGATTCATGGCGGAATCGGTACGGTCATGACTGCCGCGCTAGCAGGCAAACCAGTTGTGGGTGTTGGCATGCAGATCGAACAGGTTGCAAACCTGGCATGTCTGGAGAGATTAGGATTTGCGACACGCGTGCGAAAATCTCGCAATCCGTCCCGAAATGTTCAAAAGGCGATTCCGAAACTGTTGAACGACGAAAGCGCCAAATCCACGGCTGCCACCTTTGCCGAGGTCGTTGCGCGATGGGATGGACCGAGACTGGCGGCGGCGAGGCTGGTTGAGCGTTACGGCGGATCGAAGTAAGTACTCCTGGCTGTATAGCCCTCAAATTGGCGACCAAAATGGAAGTTGAAGCACGCAGAATAGCACTCGAAGTCGGGTGAGTCTCGCCAAGCTGGGCGAACCAAACGAGTCGCTGCTGCGCCTGTATCGTTCAGGGAACAAGTTGTCCTGAACTTGAGGAGCAGAGAGGCGGTGATCCAGAGCACAGGAACTTGGGCAGAGGCTTCCTTGCCTACTACCTCGTTGAGGCTATAACGACTTCCGAACTGATGCCCCAGCTTGTCAAGGTAGCTCGATTAACGACACTCCAGTCGTTGGATGACGCATAGTCGCACAATTCGATAGGATGGCACCCGCCCACGATACCCGGATTGAGCCGCCACAGGCGTTGCCAGCCCCAGCAGACCGCACGGGAGAGGGGAGACGCACCGAAGGTCATGCTTACCAGACAAAGCTTGCCTCCGGGCTCGAGCACGCGGTGAGCCTCGGACAAAAGTCGCTGTACGAAGTCGGGAGGCAGAAGGTCGAACACGTAGGTCGAAACGAAACGGTCAAAGCTGTGATCGGGCTGAGTGATGCAGGGAGTGCCGTCGCTCTGGTCGACACGGGCGCGTTCTGACCACTGTTTCAAACGCTCCCGCGCAAGCGAGACCATGGTGCCGCTGATGTCCAGCCCGACGTAGCGAGCATGTGCTGGCAAGTGATCCTGCAACAGACGAGCGGCTAACGCGCCCGTCCCACTGCCGAACTCGAATACCGAGTGCGCTGAGTCGAACGCGGCATGCGCAATCAGTTCATTAACGGCGGGATTTTCGTAGAAACCTTGCCAGTCTTGCGCTGAGCCGAGGCGGTCATAGAAACGCTTCGCCTGTTCGGGCGGGAGGTAACGATCCGTTGGCTCACGCACGCTCACACTCGAATCTTAGCAGCGTCGCCCTTCGGGAAGGTCTCGGTCGCTAGATGCTCGGCTTAGCAAAATGATTGTAGAGCCGTTGCCAGTATTCACAGTTGTTCCCTTGCCGGTTGTTTTGTCAAAGTGCCATTCCGCAGCGCGCGGCGCTTCATCAGGAAGAAAAAGACTGGGACCAGAATCAGGACATGGATGGTCGAAGTAATCATGCCGCCCACGATAGGAGCGGCGATCGGTTTCATAACATCCGACCCGATTCCCGACTCCCACAAGATCGGCGCAAGACTCAGAATCACGGCGGTCACGGTCATCAGCTTCGGGCGCAATCGCTGTACTGCGCCCTCGATTGCAGCTTTCTCCACATCTTCGTCGGTCAGGGGCGTACCCAGGGCGAGCCGATGTTGAAGCGCTTCGTGCAGGTAAACTACCATCACCACGCCCGTTTCGACCGCAATACCAAACAGAGCGATGTATCCTACCCAGACCGCAACGCTGAAGTTGTAGCCCAGCACCCATTGCAGGATAAGTCCACCTGACATGGCATAGAGAGTCGGAAAGATCAGGACCGCCGCCTCAGCTGCGGACTTGAAGACCAGGTAGAGCAACAGAAATATAATGAAGAACACGACTGGCAAGATGATTTTCAACCGCTCTTTCGCGTGCAGTTCGAACTCGTATTCGCCAGCCCAGCGATAGGTGTAGCCTGCCGGCAGTTCCAGTTTGCTGCGGAGCAGCTTGTCGGCTTGATCCACAAAGCCGCCGTAATCCTTCGTTTTCAAATCAAGATATACGTAGCCGGTGAGCGCGCCGTCTTCATCTCGAATCATCGCCGGCCCGCGCGAGAAGGAGAGTCGAGCTACCTCATTGATGGGGATTTGTGCGCCTGAGGGAGTGCCCACGAGAGCTCGGCCCAAGCTTTCGGGATCGTCTCGAAAATCCCGCTCGTAGCGCACGTTGATCGGGAAACGCTGGCGACCCTCGACATTCTGAGCAACATTCGCGCCGCCGATGGCAGAGGTGATCACTCGCTGCACGTCTCCAACCGTGAGCCCATATCGCGCGGCCTCGGGACGATTGACTTCTACGTTCAAGTAGAACCCTTGCGACACTCGCTCTGCGAAGACCGAACTTGTGGCGGGGATCGCGGTGAGAATCTGCTGCATTCGTGCGCCGATCTCTTGGATCTGAGCCAGATCGGGCCCCTGGATCTTCAGCCCAACCGGAGTCTTGATGCCTGTGAGTTCCATATCCAGCCGGTTGCGCACCGGCATGGTCCAAGTGTTGGTCAGACCGGGAAACTGCAGCTTGGCATCCATTTCCCCGATCAGCTTTTCGTAGGTCATGCCCGGTCGCCACTTCTCCTGGGGTTTCAACATAACTGTTGTGTCATACATATCGAGCGGCGCATTGTCGGTAGCGCTGTCGGAACGGCCCACTGTGCCGAACACGCTCTCCACCTCCGGGAAGGAACGGATGATGCGGTCTTGCGCCTGCATGAGCAAGGTTGCCTGCTGAATGGAAATGCCCGGCAAGGCGGTGGGCATGTACAGTGCGGAGCCCTCATAGAGAGCCGGCATGAACTGGCTGCCCAGTTTGAAATACAAGGGAGTGGTCACTGCCAGAAAGATGAGATTGATGGCGATTAGAACTTTCCAGTGCCGCAAACACCAGCGCAAGACGGGCAAATAAATGGCCTGGGTCACTCGCGCCGCCGGATTCTCCGATTCCGGACGCAAGCGGCCTCGGATGAACAACGGCATGAGCACAGGAACCAGCGTTATGGAAAGCAGCGATGAAAACGCCAAAGCGGAGGTCTTTGTCCAGGCCAGCGGACGAAACATTCGGCCTTCCTGCGCCTCCAGCAAGAACACGGGAAGGAAGGACACCAGAATAATGACCAATGAGTAGAACAAGGCAGGGCCGACTTGCTTTGCCGACCGCAGCAAAATCGATCTGCGTTCCTGAGAGCTGAGGTTCTCCGTGTGCTCGCCGGCCTTCAGGCCACTACGTTCCGCCAGATGCTTGTAGCCGTTCTCGACCATCACGATCGCGGCATGGATCAATACTCCAATGGCCAATGCCAGTCCGCCCAACGACATCACATTGGAACTGGCGTTCAGCCAGTACATCGGGATGAAGGCCGCGAGCACAGCGATCGGCAGCGTGATGATCGGCACCAAGGCGGAACGCAGATGGAAAAGGAACGCAATGCTTACGAAGCTGACGATGATAGCTTCCAGGATCAGATCCCGCTTCAGAGTCTTGATGGATTCATTGATCAGCCACGAGCGATCGTAGCCGGTCACAATTTCCACTCCGGGAGGAAGTGACGGCGCAATCTCATGGAGCTTGGCTTTCACACCACTGATCACGTCGAGTGCGTTCATACCGAACCGCATCACGACAATGCCGCCGACGGCCTCCCCTTCACCCTGCCAATCGGCAGCTCCGCGGCGTACCTCCGGCCCGAAATCTACGCTGCCCAGATCGCGCAGCAAGACCGGCGTTCCGTTTTTCGTGGCGATTGGAACGTTTTCCAAGTCGGCCACGGAGCGGGTGTTCACCATCTACAGCCCTGAGTTGGTCAGTACTGAGCAAGAATATCTGCTGGCGAAGCAAAACCAACAGACCTTCGCGAGCGATGCGCATGGGATGGCTGTTCGCGAGGGAGATTGGCTTCTTCAGGCTGCTGCCGATCGTCTGCGACAATTCGGCGTGCCGCCGAGTGAGATCGCGAGGCTGGAGCAAACCGGCACGGTGGAGCATGACGTGAGCATTGATTCCCCAGCGTCTGGCTACATCACCAACTTTAATGCTCTTCCCAATCAATACGTGCAGTCGGATACGAAGCTCCATACCCAGTCTATTTTGTGGAATTGCGAGACAACCATTATGCGGTCTGTTGGTGCGAACTCGAGGGGAACCATCTACTGCTGGTCCCTTCTCCGAAATCTCCGGTGCCCATCCGGCATCTTCGATATCCGCAGGACGCCGATATCGTGGGGCGTGTCGTAGGCTTCGCTCACCTGATCGCCCCGTTGCATTCGAAGACCGTTGCTGCTCCCCCGACCAGCCCTAATATTGTCGAACCGTAAGGCGATCAAGACTGCAACGGACGGTGCTACTTCCGAGCATGTGCTGATTCGTCCGTGAAGACAATTTTCAGACCGGCCCGACACAACTCCTGAACTGCTTGAGGAGTCAGCGCGCGGCCGGGAGCCGTCTGCGCGGCACCCCGAATATCGTCCGTGATCTTCGAGAACATCGTATCGGCGGCTCTTTCCACGGTGCGACTTGCACCCTCGGAAAGCGCCTGCCTCAGCCGGTTCCACTCTTCTCTGAGCACCTCAAGCGATCCGCCAAGTAGTTCGATTGTGTCGTGAAGATACAAAATGTCCTTCGCACGAGAGTGCCGGTCGCGCTTTTCGTGGATTAACAATTTCTGTGCCATGAAACGTGTGGGGTGCGCTATGCGTACCTGCTTAGGTTCTTCAAACGGAAAACCATTTGCTCGGGACAACTCGACGTTCAATGGTGAATCCAGCAGCAATTCCACGTAGCGGAGTTTTTGCGATGTAATCCCACCCACCTGTGCCGTCGCTCGTCGGTTGCCCTTCCGGTCGCATTCGCTCCCAATCAGTGGTGTTAAGAACTCCGCATAAAAAGCACCGCCTTCTTCTCCGAGTTCATAGTGCGTGGCCGGAGGCTGGTCGTCTCCCAGGAAACGCTCCTTGAAGTCCGCTCTGATGAGCCGATCGCGCAATTCCTGTTCCCGGACTTTAAGCGTGGCGGGCACGGCGACGTCCGTGTCGTTGGTAAGTAGCGGTTCGTGCGAAACAGCTTGTGCGAGCGGGTGGTATCGGAGAAGACGGTGTGCCCAGCCACCGACGATGACCAGTTGAGAAAGCCAGGGATCGAGCGCCTCAATCAGTTTGGCCAGGCGATCAAGATCAGGATTATTGGTTTCGTTAGCGATGGGTTGACATTATAGTGCCGTCAGCGGCTGAGTAGAGGACTGAGGACCTGGTCCCGAATGCGATCGGCCTGTTCCTTCCCCCGTGAGGGATGGTTCGATACGTCAAGCCAGACTTGCAGGGCGTCCGATGCGAGGACCCCTTTGTGCTCAACCGCCGCGCGAAAGATGGATTCCTTGTGTGATGGGATTCGCAAATAAACGTCGGCCTGGATGGCCCTCTCTTGAGAAATGCCAAGCTGCTGAATTAGTTCCGCCTGCATGCGCTCGACATAAAGGACTGGCGGAACTCCTTGAACGAAACCTACGCCAAGAGCTTCCGCGGCAGCGAAAAGTCCTAAACAGACGCGGGGCGAATTTCTCTCTCCGTAGTTTTCAGATGACTGCTCATGAATTTGTCGGGCTGAGTAGCCTTGTAGCGACGATTCGAGTTGCTTTCTTCCGTGGCCGGGAATCACCCAGCGGCAGGGAATCTCCTTGAAAGCTCTGCGTTCGGCGGCCTGCCACTCTTCAAGCAAATCCTCGATTCTTACCAGTTCGAGCTGGTCTGCATACCGGTCCAGGAAGCCCTCGGCTTCTAGTTGACGCACCAGGCGTGACGCACTGACCTGGGAGACGCCGGCTGCGAGCGCCAATTCGGATGCATTGCGAATCTTTCGCCTCGGAGCGCTCAGGAACCTGGGCTCGATGTGTTGAGCCAGGATCACTTTGAGCATCCACTGTCCGAGATCCGAGAAGAGCGAGTGGGACTGCGATTCCGGAACAGCCCGTCTTCCTTGATCGATTTCCGGAGGGGGTGAATTCAGTGATTCGAGACCTGGCGCCCGGAACACTCGGAATCCGCGATCGTCGAAGAACCCCACGGCAACATCGGGAGCATAGTTGTGGTGAAATTCGAGAGCCCGATCGACAACGGCAGGGGATAGATGCGGCGATGCAATGATGGCTAATCCACGAGCTTGAGGGATCTTTTGAGCGTAGGCTTGCGCCTGCAGGATGGCTTCGGCGAGGAGCGGAACGACTCGATCTCGGCGTGACTCAGGAGCTCGTTTAAGCTCGATCGCGTATTCCAGATTGCCGTTCTTGACGACGAGGTCCGCTTCGCCGGGGACTTGGGGATCGCGGCGAACCTCCCAACCGGAGTCTCGGAAAAGATCTACCAGCTGGTTCTCGTAGGCTCGTCCGGATTTGGATGATTTCGGCATATTGTCATGGCCATGATAGTTGTCATGGCCAAGATAGTCAAGGCCATGAAATAAACCATGGCCCCGAAAAAAGCTCTATAATAATCAATAACTTATAAAGAATTCTCACAACCAGCTTCCTCTTCCAGGCAAGTTGATACAAAGTCTGATGCCTTTTGCGAACAATTAAGGAAGGCCTCGGAGACCCCGTGCTTGTGACCCATTCGCGGCACGGGTGGCTGAGGGGGTCCTGGGGCCTTTCTTTGACTGCGGAGTGTTCCGAACGTTGAAGGGTCCCCCAACAAAGTCTGACGACAGTTATCAATCATCCCACCGATAAGAACGACTGATGAGCCAGACAAGAATTCGCCTGACTCGCGCCGAGCTCTACGAAAAAGTCTGGGCGACTCCCATGCGGACCCTCGGCCAAGAATTTGGCATGTCCGACGTTGGCCTGGCAAAAGTCTGCCGCAAACACAATATTCCGGTTCCGCCAGTCGGATATTGGCGGAGAAAGGAAACCGGCTACAAAGTCACGCAGCCTCTGTTGCCCGCGGCGGAGGACGGACGCGAGCATCTGGACATCTATGTCAGGGAGAGACTCCGTCCAGAGTTTGAGGAACTCGCCCGTCACGTTCCGCCAAAGATCGCAATTGCACCCGACATCTCGCATCCACTCGTTTTGAGGTCCGAGAAACTTCTCGATCGGGGCAAACTCAACCTGCGCGGCTTGGTCATTTCCAAGAACGGCGCATTGGCGCACCTACTGGTCTCCAGAGAACAATTGCCGCGCGCGCTCAAAATTCTAAACGCCCTGCTTCTCGCTCTTGAAGAACGTGGATCAGCCAGCTTCCTGGCCAAAGCAAGAAAACTCATTACTGGCCGTGAGTATCAATGGTGAGGCGGTCAGGTTCTCACTGTCCGAACTTACCGATAGCGCTCCGCATGTCCTGACTCCATCGGATGCGAAGCATCCCTGGTCGGCTCCAAAATACGATTACAAGCTCACCGGCAGACTTCAGTTGCAGATCGCCAATCTGCCACCCTTCATGGGACCGATCCGACGAACTTGGGCGGATGGAAAACAGCAGCGAATCGAAGATTGCATTGGGGACTTCATGGTTGGGCTCACCGTAGCCGCCGCAGCCATCAAGAAGCACAGGCAAGAAACCGAGGAAAGGCATCGCCGAAGGGAGGAGGAGCGAAAGAGAGAAGAAGAGGAACGCCGCATCGCGGAAGAGCAGAAACGGAAGCTTGAGCTTGTCGCCGAACTGATCGGAAACTGGGAAGAGGCGGTGCGGCTTCGGAAATTCATGAAAGCCATCGAGGAAGAAACCGTGCGTTCGGGTTTCTCGGAAGAAAAGAAAAATGACATTCAGCAAGTCGTCGAGTGGGTCAGGCAATACGCCGACACACTGGATCCGCTGTCGAGCCTTCCCGAGGCCATCGAAGAGTTCGTTCGCCCAGAGAGCAAGTATTGGTGGCTGGAGTGAGAATCTCTACTTTACGTCTTAAACTATGCCAAATACGTGGTTCAGCGCAGACTTCCATCTCGGTCACGCCAATATCATCCGCTACTGCAATCGGCCGTTCGCGACCGTCGAAGAGATGGATCAAGCAATTGTCGAACGGCTGAATGCGTCCGTGAAACGCGATGATGTTCTTTATTTCCTGGGCGATTTTTGCATGGGAAGCCAAGCGCGGATATGTGCTTATCGCCGACGAATTCATTGCAAGAAGATCTTCGCCGTGCCCGGAAATCACGACAAACAGGCGCGCAAGTTGAAAGAAGAATTTTCCTGGCTCGACAATCTGGCGGAAGTTTCGATTCTCGGCCAATCGATCTTGCTCTGCCACTACGCCTTGCGCGTCTGGAACCGGTCCAATCGGGGATCATGGCACCTCTATGGTCATTCTCACGGACGTCTTCCAGAGGTACCGAACTCAGTCTCCATGGATGTCGGGGTCGACACACACGACTTCCGACCATGGCAGTTTGACGAGATTATCCAGATTATGCGGGAGAAGGCGAAGAACCAGTCGTCTCATTAACTCTATCGCTGGCTCTCCGCGTTATTGAAGGAACTGTCGACCACAGAGCATCAGGCTGAACCCGTGTGACATCAAGCGGCTCTTAGTTTGTTTCGTGACGGCACGGCAACCTTGGTCCGAAGCAGAATTCGAAACACCAAGCCGTGGGTTATGAGAAGAAGAGGCACGTAGGCAGCCAGAATAAAATAGCCAGCGCCTAACAGGCCTGGGTTATTTGGGAGTGATATGCGGCTTCCCAGGTAAAAGGCGAAGAGCAGGTCCGCTGTTCCGAAGATATTGAAAACCCACGTCACCCCACTCCCCGTGCGGGTTCCGAGCGTGCCCACGGCGAGCAAAGCCAGAACGGCGGTTATGAAATCACCGTAAGCTACTGGTTGAGCAAATGTGGCAGGTAGGCCTGGAGACACAACACCGGGCACCACAAATGCCAATCCGAGGAACCTGAACGCATGCAACAGTAGGATGGGCTTCAGATTCTCGGGGTTGGGGCGTTCACCTAGCGCTGGCCAAATGTATTGCCACGCTACTATTCCCCAAACAACCAGGCCGAACGTCACGCTGATTCCGAACAAAACTGCAGATGGCATGATTGATCCTTTCTGGCGGCGGTTTTCCTCACGAATGACCGCCACCTCCAATGTGCTCTCGCGAAGAGAGTCACTGTTGCGTTCCTGAACCCATCAAGGCCCTCAGCGGCATCAAGGGTCCGACGGGAATGTACTCGTGATGGAGCAACTCTTCCTTTGCGAGCGGCAGGGTTTCCATGATGGCTCGTGCCTCGTCCTCGGTGTTTGCGTTGACCAGGAAGATCACCCCTTTCCCATCGCCGCGCGAATACCACTGTTGGATCTTCCCGTCGAGGTAGAGCTTCACAGTTGCCCGAATCTCTGCCGGTATGACAGCCATGATTTGTTGCGCGGTCACGCCCGGCTTCGCAGTCTCAATGACCAGCACCGCGGTGGTTTTAGGTGTAGGAATGCTGGGCACGCCTGTAGCGGCCCCGGATTGTGTCTGTTGTGGCATGAGATCAATTTTTCCTTTCCAAAGTTCGAGCCAGTGATATAGCCCTGCTTCTCCTCTTAACAAATCGCGGCTGCGACAGGCTTCAGTCGCGGATCAGGACTGGGGATAGCAAGCCGGTCGTCCCTCCTGCAGCGGCTGCCGCCCGTCGGTGCTATTGTGTTCGGTCGTGTCGGCATGCCTCCTGCTCGCTCCGTTTTCTTGCGAGTCCCCGCTCGAACTTCGCGATCAAAGCCGCCAAGGCTTCTGGCTGCTCATTCGTGGTGAGGTGACCGCCAGGCAGCCGCTCGATCCGAAGGCCGAGCGTTTCCAACCGTTCCTGCGCGAGATCCACCTGCCGGTGTTCAAAGGGATCTTCGTCGCTGCCCCCTATCAAGAACGGGAACCGATCGCGATAAGCCTTGAAGAGGTCACCGAAGTCGAGCCGGTCGCCTTGCGCTTTGTGATCGGCCACGAAGCCGGCTGCTGCGGCTAGGTAGAAGAGGCCGTCGTGCCGGTCCAGGGCGCTGTGGAGCTCGCCGAGTTCGGCATCTGTTACGTGATAGTCTTTGGACCACATCTTCCGTATTCCTGGCATCCTCTTAAACAGCCACAACGGGCGGCCGACGCCCTGGCGGGCTCGGTGCGGGAGACGGCGCAACATCGGCGTGGTGTACCACGGGTGGCTGTGCCCGTCCGCGAAGAGCCCGCCATTGAAGATGAAAACACCGCGTATTTCGGGCCCGTCGGCTGGTTCACCGCGGCCAGCGCGCTCAAGCCGACGTCGCAAGTGCTCGAGAACGACAAGCGAGGAAAAGTCGAAGGCAACCAGCGTCGTCGATTGGACGCCGAAATCGCGCCAGATCGCTTCGACAAGATCCGTACGCTCCGCGGTTGAATAGGCGTAGTCCTTGGGCTTGTCGCTATCGCCCATCCCGACGTAGTCGAGGAAGAGCTTCGGCACATCGGCGCCACTCGGCAGATAGGGCAGAACCTTCGCCCACCCAAAGGAGCCATCGGGAAATCCTGGGAGGAAGGAAACAGCATGAGCGAGATCTCCTTCTCGCCTCACGAATACTCTGAGAGCGCCTCCCGGTGTTTGAACGATTGCGCGCGCCTTGGGGTCGTAGCCGATGCGTTCGCCACCTGCAGACCAAACTTGCGCGGACGGGATCTCGCGGGTCATCGTGTGGAGCCTCCCGTTTCCTTAACATCTTCCGGATTGATCTGCGGAGTCTGTTCGCCGGCCTTTGCCGAGTAGATGATGAACTTGAACGGGTCCGTGTTCTGATTCTTTTCCATCAGCTTCAGATAGGCGAACCGCTTTGCGTTCTTAAGAGCTTCGCTATGGGGAAACTTTGGCTCCGCGGTTTCTAACAACTCCGCCGCCATCGCGTACTTGCCATCTGCGGAGAGACGCTCCGCTGCCTTCAAAATTTGTCCTTCGGAGACCCCCAGATAGTCAACGAGGAGTTCCGCGTGATCTGTCCGGCTGGGATGCGCCAGTCCCTCGAGGTTTGCCTGCCAGTACCCGACGTTTTGATCGTAGAGTCTGTCGATCACATGCTCGCGCAAAATGTAGTAAGGCTGGTACGCATCGGGCTGCGTGGCCAGGAAATCCGGGGGAATGAGGTTTGCGTCATGAATAGCCGCTCTTTCGTCGCCACGACGAATGGCCGCGAGTACCTGGTCTTGTAACCATGTCAAATCGGTTTTCAGGTGGCTGAGAATCAACGGCGATGAGAAGTTCCGAGTGAGCGGTTCATGCCCTTGCAACAGGTGCTGGGGATTCCTGCTCACGATGACATCGATCGCATCGAATAGCCCCTCGAGATCACCTTCCTGAGCAAAGGGCGCCCCGAGATAGGGCATGATGACATCTCCCATGAACATTACTTTTTCGTCAGGAAGGCAAATCAACATGGCATCATGCGTTTCACCGCCTTGAACTGGGATCAGCTCGAATTTCGTTCCGCCGATATTCATGTCCGTCCGCTTGTCGATCGCGACGTCTGGTTTGTAGCTCCGGACATCCTCAGTATTGAATCGCTCCCCGAAGAACTCCTTCCCGAAGACATCCGGTCCGTTGAATTCTCTTGCAAACTCCTCTCGATAGTTGGCTCGTCCGTAAAACTTGGGCTGAGAGCTTAGGCTGCGAAAGTAGGAATGACCGCCGACGTGGTCCCAGTGTGCGTGAGTGATGAAGACGGTTGTGAGTGGCGGCAGTCCCGGCGCATAAGCCTGCAGCGCTTCGTAAGCGGTCTTTGCGAAGTCCGGCCGTGTGCCCGCGTCAATGCTGATCAACTGATGCCGGTCCTTAGAAACAACGAAGTAGTATTCCGTGAATTCGAACCCGGTCAACGTGTAGACACGACCGGGCACAACCTCGACGATGCATCGCGGTGCGAATGCGTGACCTGAGACTCTGTCTTCGGAGAACAGTGTTGCCAGTGTTATCGGGTGATCGAAATTTGCATAGCCGCTGCTCCGAAGGTACTCATCTGCCTTTGCGGTGTCGCCATCATTCAGGGCGAGTTTGCCGAGATGAAAGTAAACTTCGCGCAACCACGCCGAATGTGGCGCTTTGTCAGCATGCTCTGCGCACCACGTGAGTTCCTCACGCGCGGCCTTTCGCTGGTGAAAAAAGCCAGGTAGTTCGGTATGCACGATCCCGGCGATCCAGTTCACGACGAAAACCTGCCCGCCTGATACCTGCTTTGCCTTCTCGAGGATGGCAATCGTGTCTCTTACATAGCCGTAGCGATTCAGCAGCCGGACTCGGGATGCATTTTGAGCGCGCAGCAGCCCAACAATTCCCAGATACAAAGACTTTTGAACCGGTGTCAACT
Organism: uncultured Acidobacteriaceae bacterium; assembly: GCA_963819035.1. Lineage (GTDB taxonomy): Bacteria > Acidobacteriota > Terriglobia > Terriglobales > Acidobacteriaceae > Sulfotelmatobacter. The sequence continues at coordinate 14,666 of CAWFUU010000009.1, forward strand.
GTGGCTCGAATTGCTTGAGTCGCGCGCTGAAAAATTCTGCTCCCTCATCCTGAAGATTCGAGCTGGCGAACTCGCCCATCAGTATGAACATGAGCTCCGGGTCCTTTGGTGGTCGGACGCTGTTTACGGCCTTCAGATATTCGAGTTCCGGACTGTGCCGCTTCGCGGAACGCTTGTCGGGACTGCGCAGAATGACAACGGCCACAACGGTGAGCAGCAGAACACAAAACAACAAGCCGATGCGCCAACCAGCGGGATTCATAAGTCCTCCTTTGCTTCGTTAAACAATTCAGGCCAGGCGAGATGCGTCAGGACGCCGATCGCTTGGCTCGTGAATCGCTCAGCCTGCGCTCGATCGATAGCGCGCGGTCGTCGAACGTCGTAAGCGGAGTAATCGCGGTTTCCATTCGCGGCCACACCGGCAGGCTGGTGACGAGATCGTCCAGTTCCTTGGCAGAGTCTGCCTTTACGACGAGTGCAAGACCGATGGTTCCGCTGATCGGACCGCCTGCCAGGATCTTTTCCTCATTCGCCAGCTGGTTGCACAACTCCAGTGTTGGGCGAATGAACTCCTTGAAGAAGATTTCGCCTTCCTCCACACTCTTGGGGCGACCCTCAGGCACAATTTTCATTTGCACGAGATATTGCATATTTGGTGCTCCTGCTTCTCATTCCTCTGTTCCATAGCATAGGATGATTGACATCATCCTATGGATTCGCATTTTTCTTGCGACTGGTCCATATGGGTCTCAGGTGTGTTGTATCTTGGGATGATTCGCGGCATCCTATGTGTCATGCGTTATCGGCCTGAACACAAAATCAAGACTCACGAGAAGATTGTGAAAGATGCCTCACGGCGGGTCCGCGCCGAAGGCTTGAACGGGGCTGCCGTTGCCGCTGTCATGCGCGACGCCGGCCTGACTCACGGGGGGTTTTACAAGCACTTCGCGAGCAAGGACGAGTTGCTTATTGAGTCCCTGAAAGAGGGTTTCCGGGACATCATCGCTAGCCTGGTTCATGCCGCCGAACAGTCGCCTCCTGGGGAGGCGTGGAAGGCAATTGTGAAGGCCTACCTACGTCCGGAAATGTGCGAACATCCGGAACACGGCTGCCCCCTGGCGACGCTCGGTCCGGACTTGGCTCGGGTCGATAAGAGGATGAAGCCGCAGATTCTGGCGGAACTGGTGAACTATAAGAATCGAATGGTGCCATTCATGCCTGGCCGGCGGATGGCGGATAAGGAACGGGCTTTCTTTGCGATCTTTTCAACGATGACCGGGGCCGTAGAAATTGCCCGCATGCTGCCAGATCCAGTACGAGGGCAAGTTCTGGGGACTGCCAGGGACTTTCTTTTGCGCAGCTTCTGACCTCCGCAGCCTCCACCAGCAGATCTCCCGATCAGCTAAACCGGAATCGGTGAGACAGTCGTTCCAAGAGCCCTTCGCGCAGCCAGGAACCCTGCCTATATTCCGTACCGCCAGCAGCGGGAAGACCTTCGTAACGAAACACTGCGAGTTTCAATCAGAACGGGCCCTAGCCTCCATGGCCTGGGAACCAGAACATTTTTGACCGAAGACGAAAAGCGGGATAAAACCTCACAAACAGAAGCCGCAGATCCCATCTGCGGCAGTCATGGAGTATGCCATGTCAACCAGCCAACCATCACACCCGTCTATCGATCTCGCACGAGCGGAGTCAGCAGACGGCTACCTTCTGACGGCCGACGAGGTTGCGGAAATCCTGCGTGTGCCAAAAAGTTGGGTGTATTCGCATCTGAGCGATCTTCCCACCATCCGCCTGGGCCGCTACGTGCGTTTCAGGCGTTCTGACGTGGAACGATTTCTCGAAAATCGTGGACCTTGCCAATGACCTTTGTTGGTGCTACTCCTAGATCACGGTCGAAGCATCACGGAAAGGAAATCGTGATGCGAGAACGACACCAACGGCCCCGAGTACAGGACTGCGGAGCCAAATGGAGAATCTGTTATTGGGAGTACCTTTTCAGGAAGCGTGGCGGGCGCACGAAGAGCTGGGCGAAGAGTTTGGTTCCCACCAGAACCGAAGCACAGCGTTTGGCGGACGGCTTCATGGAGACGGTCAACCAACGAAACAATCAACCTCAACTCTTTCCTGGTGGGGAAGAAACACTCGCAGGTCTGGTGGCAATCTGCAGGGAAAAGATGTGGCCGTTGCTAAAAAATTCGACGCGCATCAGCTACGACTATCATCTCGACACCTACATCTTGCCAAAATGGGGTTCGAAGAAACTCACAAAGTTGAGAACGATCGAACTTCAAGATTTCTTTAACTCTTTTTCTCCGCGGCTGGCTTCGAAAACGATTCGCAATATGCATGCATGTCTGCGGGCGGTGCTCAATCAGGGAAAGGCGTGGGAATTGGTTCGCGCCAATCCCGCGCAAGGCGTCCGCTTGCCACGCAAGAAGGCACGGAAGCCTCCGGTTGTGCTCGCGAAACAGGACATTCGCCGTGTGATCGACAATTTGCCGGAGCCGACCAAATCCATCGTCACGTTGATGGTTGTCGGTTCGTTGCGGGTCGGAGAGATTGCAGCTTTGCGTTGGCAGAGAGTTCATCCCGATCGAATCGAAATCGTCGAGCGTTTCTACGAAGGCGAATTCGACGATACCAAAACCGATGCTGGACGCAGGAGCATTCCGCTCGACTCTCATGGAATCTTGCGGAGTGTTTTGGATGCGGCCTGGCAGCAGTCACGACATCGCAATCCGGGTGATCTGGTTCTTACCAACGCAAAAGGCGGTCCGGTGAACCGCCGGAATCTGCTGCGGCGACAACTCAAGCCTGCGCTCAAGAAGCTTGGATTGCCCGCTTCAGTCGATTTCCGGAGCTTTCGCACCATGCACTCCAGCCTGATGAGCAGCATTGGCGTCCGGCCGGAAGTGACGCGGGACAACATGGGACACGCGAACGTCGACGTGACCCAGAACGTCTACAACCGCACATGGTGGGAAGAAAGAGTTGAAGCGGTAAGCATGGCTGCCGCTACAGTGTGGCGCGAGTTTTTGGCGCAACCCGTACCGGCACAGCCAATGTAAGTCCTTTTTGGAAGTCCTCAGATCCCGGCGATTTTGGAAGTTGTTGATTAGAAATGGTCGGGGAGAGAGGATTTGAACCTCCGACCCCCTGGTCCCGAACCAGGTGCTCTACCAGGCTGAGCCACTCCCCGACAGTGCGATTGGCGCCAATGGAATTGTGAGCGCCTGTGCGAGAATCGCTGAATCGCATGAAAATTATAACATTCTGTGGCGACGGATACGCGCTCCCGAACTTGACAGCCGCCTGAGTGAAGGTCGACATCCCGTTCGAATTGGCTGCCCTGCGGCCCTCCGACGTCAACAACATTGTCTGAACCACGACGTACGGCTACGATAGAACTTCGCTGGAAATCTTCATGAAAACAGTATTCACCGCTAGCCGGCTTTACACGCCGCTCGAAGAGATCGCGAGCCCGTGGCTTGTTGTGGAAGATGGGAAAATTGTCGAAGTGTCGTCTCGGCTGGGGAAGGATGCCGGGAGCGCCACACTCGTGGATTACGGCGATGCTGTGCTCGCGCCCGGTTTCTTCGACATTCATATCCACGGCGGGGCGGGACTGGATGTCATGCGAGCCTCGTCGGCCGAACTGCCGCGCCTGGGCAAATTCCTGACTACGCATGGTGTGACCGGGTATTTTCCCACGACCGTGGCGGCGCCACTCGATGTCACCTGCGCCGCTTTGGAGCGTCTCGCGGATGCGATCGAAACCGCGCAGAACGACGACGGCGACGGTTCCCTGCAGGCGCGCCCCATCGGCATTCATCTCGAAGGGCCGTTCCTCAGCCACAAGCGGCGCGGAGTGCACCCGCCGGAATATCTGGTCGAGCCCACGATTCCGATTTTCGAGCGTCTGTGGCAAGCCGCGCGTGGACACGTGCGGATGATGACGATTGCTCCCGAGACTCCCGGTGCGATGGAAGTGATTGCCGAGGCTGCTCGCCGGAACGTCTGCGTCAGCATTGGACATTCCGATGCCGAGTTGCCCATCGCGCAGGCCGCCGTGAAGGCCGGGGCACGGCACGCCACGCACACTTTCAACGCCATGCGGCCGCTGGACCATCGCGACCCGGGAATCATCGGTGAGGTTCTCACCGATGACCAGCTGAGCGCCGATATCATCGTCGACGGAATCCATGTAGCCCCGTCCGTGGTCCAACTTTTCCTGCAGGCCAAGGGAATTGAACGTGCCGTTCTGATCACCGACGCCATTTCCGCGACGGGCATGCCGGACGGGCGCTACCAACTCGGTCCGATCCAGGTGGATGTGAAAGACGGCAAATGCACCTCGGGCGGCAGCCTTGCCGGAAGCGTGCTCACCATGGACCGCGCCGTACGCAACGTGACCCAGTTCTCGCGCTGGAGCCTGAAAGATGCGGTGCGCGCGGCCACGTTAAATCCCGCGCGGGCCGTGGGCTTGGCAGGCCCGTATGGACTTCTGGCAGCCGGGGCGAATGCTGATTTTCTGGTGCTGAGTCCTGTGGGGGAAGTACTGAAAACGGTGGTGCGCGGGCGAGGCTTCTAGGCGGTTAGTTCGGCTTGCGCTGTTTGGTCTCGGCCATATGGCGAAGCAGCACAAGTTCGTCGGCTCGGGAAAGTTTATCCAGAAAAGAATTTTCTAATTTAGACTTCTCGTTCGTTTCCGTTTTCGTCGGACCGGCTTGCCGCAACTTGTCCCCAAGCTCCGGTTCAGCGTCCATCACTTGCGAATAGAACCACAGGAAATGGCGCATCTGATCGAGCGCCTGGCGAAGTGTATCGATGGGCTCCGTTTCGGAGAGCGAGTTGAGCGCTTCCATGAGTTCAGGATCGCTCGGAGCCTGCATGGCGGCGCAGTTTAGCTCCTGCTGGATAGAGCGCAGGTCTTCGGTGACGCGAGCGATTCTGAGATGCAACTCGTCCATGTCTTCTCGGGCCATTTGCTTGCCGTCCCAACCATCTCATCGGCAGAACGCAGCGAATAGATGTCCCACGGGCATGCGCTTTGGTAATTCTGGGATTACTTTGGTCCGCGCCATGGTCACCACCGCCAATGCCTTGATGGGCGCGGCTTTTCAAGCGTGTGCTGCACGAATTTCCGGCAGGGTGACAACGCGCCCCCTTCGACAGGATTCTCCACGGCGACCGTTAGTGCAGTGCTCATTCGTCCCAAGGTCACTTGGCTGAACGCTAGAGCCTGCGGTTGTGATACAAACTCGCCGTGACTGAGACCAGGCAAGAGGCTTACTCCAACGAGGGGCTGGTTCGCGTGATCGGCCGCTGGAGCCTGGCCGCGCTCACGGTGAACTGCATCATCGGGAGCGGCGTCTTTGGATTACCTTCCGCCCTGGCGCAGAAAACAGGTCGAGCCAGCATCCTCGGCGTAGTGCTTGCGGGAGCCGTCGTCGGCGTGGTCATGGCGTGCTTTGCCGAAGTGGCTTCCCGATTTACCGAGACAGGAGGGCCCTATCTCTACGCCCGCGAAGCATTCGGGCGCTTCATGGGCATTCAGGTCGCGTGGCTGGTTTGGTTTGTACGCCTGACCGCCTGCGCCGCGAACGCCAATCTGTTTGTCACTTACCTGGGAGAGTTTTGGCCGCGTGCCACACAGCCTTTGCCCAGACTCATAATTTTGACCCTGCTGATTGGAATGCTGGCCGCGATCAACTTCCGCGGCGTGCGCGCTGGTACTTATGTTAGTTCGGCGTTCACCGTCGCGAAGTTGGCCTCGCTCGGCGTCGTCTGTGTGGCGGGAGCGTTTTATCTGGTCGGCATGCGTCGGATTGTCCCGGCGGAGACTGCTTCGCCGTCCGCTGATGCCTGGATACAGGCCATCGTGCTCCTCATCTTTGCCTATGGAGGATTCGAGGCCGCCTTGATTTCGACGGGTGAAGCCCGCGACCCGCGGCACGACGTGCCCTTTGGCTTGTTCGCCGCGCTGGTCACCTGCACCCTCATTTATGGGCTGATCCAGTGGGTGGTGGTTGGAGTACTCCCCGATCCGGGTCACAGCGAGCGCCCGCTGGCTGACGTCGCGCGAATCGTAGTGGGGCAGGGTGGGGCGGCGCTCATTGCGTTCGGTGCGCTTTTTTCCGTCTACGGCTATTTAAGCGGAAACATACTTGCGACTCCACGCATCACCTTCGCACTGGCGGAGCGCGGAGACTTCCCGTCCGTGTTCGCGCTCGTGCACAAGCGGTTCCATACGCCGTATTTCTCCATTTTTGTGTTTGCGCTTCTCGTCTGGGCCCTCGCCCTGGTGGGAAGCTTCACGTGGAATGTCACTCTCTCCGCCGGGTCGCGGCTGTTTTATTACGGAGTGGTTTGCGCCGCACTGCCGGTGCTCCGAAGGAAGCAGGGTCCGGCAGTCTTCCAGGTGCCGGGTGGGACATGGATCGCCCCGCTGGGAGTAATGATCTGCCTGGGCTTGCTCACAAGAATTGACTACAGCAAATCGTTGATTCTACTAGCCGCAGTGGTCGTGGCCTTGCTGAATTGGCTCGTAGTGCGAAAACCAGCTTCGTAGAGACGTTGCTTGCAACGTCTGTCGCCGACAGTAGGTGTCGACCTTGTGAATGCGCCAAGGACGCAGCCAGCTACGTCTCTACGACTGCTGCTCGATCTCGAGCAGGGCCTGCTTCCGTTCGATTCCCCAGCGATATCCGCCCATGCTGCCGTCCTCGCGAACGACGCGATGGCAGGGGATCGCCACGGCAACCGGATTGGTCGCGCAGGCTCGGGCCACCGCGCGGGCGGCCGTGGGCTGACCGATGGCCTTGGCAACTTGGTTATACGACCGCGTCGCGCCGAACGGGATGGATTGCAGATACGTCCACACCCGCCGCTGAAATGCCGTAGCGCGAATATCGAGGGGCAGCGCGGAGTCAAGCTGCCTGCCGCGCATGTGGTGGAGCAGTGCGACGACCCAGGATCGGAGCCCGCTTTCGTCGGGTTTGCGGCCGGCAAAGGGGAATTCGCGCTTCAGTCCTTCCAGCAGCTCGCTGTCTGTTCGGGCAAACTGAATCGCGCAGATGCCGCTTTCAGTGGCCGCGATCAGCATGCGCCCGAGAGGCGAATCCGCGATCGTATAGCGAATCGCAGCCGCAATCGCGCCGCGGCGGTACTTGTCCGGGGTCATACCAAGCTGCGAGGTGGTCCGCTCGTAGAGCCTGCTGCTGGACCCATATCCGGCGTCGTACATAGCGCGAGTGACGGAGTCGCCCGCCTGCAGATTGCGCTTGAACAGGCGCAGCCGGCAGGAGTCGGCGTATTCCCGCGGCGTTATGCCGAGAACCGCCTTGAAACGGCGCTGCAGGTGGAACGGGCTCTGATGAAACTCCTTGCCCAGGCGTTTGAGTGTAACCGGCTCGTCGAGGTGCTGCTCGAGGAAGCGGCAAATCGCCTTCACGCTGTCGGCCTGCCCGTTGCCGCTGAGCGCTTTCGGACGGCAGCGCAGGCACGCGCGGTATCCGGCCTGTTCCGCCTGTTCCGGCCTCAGGAAGAACTGCACGTTCTCACGGCGAGGACGGCGGGCCGCGCACGATGGCCGGCAATATACGCCCGTCGTCGAGACCGCGAACACGAATTCCCCGTCGCGCACGGCGTCGCGCGCGAGCACGGCGGTCCAACGTGATTCGTCGGCTGCGCGAGATTGGTCCATCGTGGCGGGTTGGTGGGTCGGCACTGGCTTCAGGCTTTCTGTTGCGAGTATGGCATTGGTTGTCATAACAAGGAAAGCCTACGACGATCAGCCTGGAACGGACTATCCGAATCTTGCGGGCAAAGCGAAAAATCACTGCGCACCGACCCGGTTCCCCCGTTGGTGCGCTTCCCCGGTGCGATTTGCGCCGGTCTGCCAGAACGATTAGATTTCCCGTGAACGCTTTTGACTCTAAACCTCGAGGCCTATTGCCATGAAGGACTCTCGTTTGGCGATCTCCCGGTTCCCCATTCTCGGCGTAATCCTGCTGGCCATGCTGTCGTTGGCCACCGCGCAGAACGCTGCCAAGCATGTACTCACCAGCGACGAACTGAAGAAGGCGGTCCCGACAGAATTCTTCTATCGTGGGCAGAAGGCTCCCGTTCAACTTCGCAATGCCGTCGGGTTTCAGTTAGGGGACGGCAAAATGGCGCTGGCCGCCCTCGTCGACGCCTCAGGGTATTCGACGGCGATCCAGCAAAAGTACCAGGGCATGTTCGTCACCGAAGCGAAGCTCAACATTGGCGGGTCGGAACTGGCGCCGGGCGAATATGGTTTCGGATTTACCGCAGACGGAAAGTTCGTTGTGATGGACGTGGCCAATAACGATGTGCTCAGCGCCGCGTCGCAAATAGATTCGGAATTGAAACGTCCTGTCCCGCTGAAACTCGTGGAGGATGGCGGCGGCTACAAGTTGTACGCAGGAAAGAAGTGGGTCAGCATCAAAACCGAGTAGGCCGTGCTCAGTCTGACAGCGGCTGAAACGGGCCCAGCAGCGAACTCACGCCGGCGCGCTTGCGGATCTCGCTCAGCAGGGCGTTTGCGGCGTTCTCATAAGTCTTGTTGGGATCGGAAGGATCGGCCCAGACCGCGTCGTAGATGATCTGCGCGGCCTCTTTCAGGTCGACGTGCAGGGCTGCTTCATGCAGATCGAGCCGCTCCTGCAGGCGGTCATAGCAGGCTTTACAAACCACGGCGCCGGCGTCGTCCCCGGCGCGATGCTCGCCGAGAGCGCAGATTGAGCCCGCCGTGTTCATTACTACGGAGTGCGCTTCCATCAGTTGCGATTTGAACTGGCGCAGAAATTCCTCCCGCTCCTGCTCGACCGCAGCGCTATCGGGAACCGGATCGGGAACTGCGTGAGTCAGCTTGGGCGGCACCTTCGGCACGATGGGAGAAACCCGCTCGTGATGATGGCAGGTGGGGCAGATATCAAGATCGGCCGGGTAATACAGCCGGCACTTGGCGCACGGCAGACCATAGCCCGCCGGCTTAGTGGCAGACTCCTCTGCAGCCCCGTGGGGATTCGACGGGTCCATGTGGCGCGCTCCGGTATCCTGCGCCAAAGCCGCGAGGGACTTGCTGCCAGGGGCGGTTTGCTGGGTTCGCGTCGCGTTTGTGGCCATCGTCCGTCCTCGATTTCGTCGCCGGCATCCGTCCAGGCTTGTCGGCCGTGGCTTTCACTTAGTCTATGCAGGGACTGCGCCTTCCGCTAAGCACCTTGGTACAGCGGCTTGCAGTGCTCAAAACCGGCGGCATGGGCGTCCCCGCCTACTCCGGGTTCGATTCCTTCATCAGCTTGAGCAGTTCTTCGCGGCGGGCGCGATATAGCGTCTGCGCCGGATCGAGCCGCGACGCGGTCTCCAACTCCGACAGAGCCTCATCGTAACGGTCCATGCTGGTCAGGCATGCCGCCAGGGAATAGTGATTGTCGGCCGACGAATTTAAACGGACCGCCTCGCGGAATTCTTTCTCCGCGGCCCTTAGTTCCTGCCGCTCGAACAAAACCGTGCCCAGCAGGTGATGCGCGACGTCGGAATCAGGGTTGAGGGAAACCGCCAGCCGTAATTCGCGCACGGCTTCTTCCGGCTGGTTGTCGAGCATCAGCGCCTGGCCCAAAATGCGGTGCTCGGCCGATCCGGTCGGATTCTGGCGGAGCGCCAACCTCAGTTCGTCGACCGCTCCGTCGTAATTCTTCTTCGCCATGTAAGCGCTGGCCAGGCACGCGTGCCCCTGCTGCCACTCCGGATGCTGACGGTAGAGTTCGTGCAATTCATCCATGGCGGCGGTGAAGTTTCCTTGATCGCAATAGGTGTTGCCCAGATTGTTGCGCACCGAGGCCTCGCTGGGAGCCAGCCGCTTGGCTTCGCGATATTCCGCCACGGCTCTGTCGAGCCTGCCTTCTTCGTGCAGGATCAGCCCCAGGTTCGAGTGTGCCTCCCAGAAAGCAGGGCGCAGCTTGATCGCATGTTCGTAGGCAGAAACGGCGGCGGGAATGTCGCCGGCGGCATGCAGGGCGATGCCCATGTCGTAGTAAGTGTCGGCATTGTCTGGGTCGCGGACCAGAGACTCGGCGTAAGCGTGCACAGCGGCCCCGTACTGACCAATGGAATAGTGGCCAAGGCCCAGGTATTGGTACGCCTCCGCATTCTTCGGGTCGAGGCTGAGAGCAGTGCGGGCCTCGGCGATGGAATTTGGCCCGTCGTCGAGGCGATAGAACAAGTACGCCAGGGCGCTGTGATTCTCAGGAAGGCTGGGCATGAGCTGCGTGGCTTGGGTGAGTTCATCGAAGGCGTCATCCCACTGCTCCTGATGGCGCAGCATAGCGCCCAGCGCCAGGTGCAGAGCGGAGTTCTGATCGTCGGCCGCCACGACCTTGCGGAGTTGGAGTTCGGCTTCGCGATAACGCTGCCGCCCGGCTTCGGCGTTGGCACTCAGCAGGGCCGCGGGGATGGCCTCTCCGATTTCTGCCGACCGGACGTTCCCCGAACTTACCACCTTCATTAATTCCTTGCCGGCTCCCGCCGCTTCCAGTTGGTGCAATTCGTTACTCGTTGGAAGGGTTGCGAGTCCTCGCTCCTCGAGCAGGCGGGCGAGCCGGGTGCCGGGCACTCCCGCAGTCAGCCATGCAGCCAGCTGAGTGGTGTTAATGGGTTGGTTCTCAGAGGAATAAGCGGCGGTGGCCGCCAAAATCAGCATCAAAACGAACAACGCGGCCTTTACTCTCACCCGGATTCCCCAACATCATGGATTGGCCCATTCGACAACCTCGCTTTTGCTCGGTTGCTCAGGGCAGGCTTGCTGGTGGCGGCTTTGGAGACGACTGCGAGTGCGGGCGCCTCGAAAGCTTCCTTCAGAAAAATAGCCTGCCAACGAACCCGGCGGTAAGGTCACGGAAGTAACCAGGAGACGTGACCTGCTCTCGCCTTGTCGAAAATCCCACCCTTCGACAAGCTCAGAGCCTGCCCTGAGCTTGCCGAAGGGGCAAGCGTTCTCGCGCAAAGGACGCGAGAGATGGGGCACTCGGGATTTTCATCCCGCGAGAAGGGTATATATCTTGGAAAAAACACATATACCTCGGAGCGCGTCGAGAAGGTGAACGCCTGATCGCGCACTATGCGACGTTCGTGTCTGGATATGAAACGAGCGCCTACGGAATCGAGTGGATGCGGTTCGAACCTGAAGCGCCGGTCCCTGAACTTGTGCGTACTGTTGCGCATGTCGCCTTCGAAGTGGACGATCTCTCCGCTGAAATCGCCGGGAAATTCACAAAAATCAGCCGGGGGTAGCAATCGACTTAGGTAGCGCAAATGTGATGAGGTTTGGTCTAAAAGATGCAACGCAGAGCACCAGAGACAGAATGCTTGCTTGTCTCGATTTAATCATCTTAATCATCGCAGAGGGAAAGAGGGAAAAATTTCGATGTCAAAGCAGAAGGGCTTTTCGCTGATTGAGCTATTGATTGTTGTGGCCATCATCCTGATCATTGCGGCTATCGCAATTCCAAACTTGCTGCGCGCCCGCATGGCGGCCAATGAGTCGTCTGCTGTCGGCTCCGTCCGTACCATCAATACCGGTATGGTCACCTACAACACCACTTACCCGACGGTCGGTTTCGCGAGCGCCCTGATCAACCTGGGCGGCGCAGCGAATGCGGCTTGCACACCCGCTACCAACACCGCTTGCTTGATCGACAACGTCCTGTCGGCCGGCACCAAGAGCGGGTACATCTTCACGGCTCAGGCTGGAGTAGCGGCGACCCCGCAGACCACCTACTACGCGACGGCGACCCCGACCACTCCGAACCAGACCGGTATCCGCAGCTTCTGCGCCGTTGAAGATGCTGTGGTGCGCTACGACTCCACCGGCGCGCTGGCTGCCGACGAAGCCAGTTGCCAGAAACTGGCTCCGCTTAACTAGTAAGGTTTGTTCTTGGGCTACGAACCAAGGGCAGTGAGCTTCACGCGCTCATTGCCCTTTCGTCGCATCAAGTCTCTGCCCAAATCGCGATAACTGCGATTACGCTCATTCAGATCGACAAGGGTAATCTCCCGCGTGATTTCTCGCGTGGAGATGGTCCAGCGCGCAACGGAAGCTGCATTTTCGTAATCTCGCTCAGCCTTCCCGAGGGCTGCAGAATACTCAGGGGCGGCACCTGCCTGCACACTCGTAAGTCTGGAGCGAGCGATGGAACCAATCAGCTGGCGTCAAGTCGTTCTGGGCGGCATGCTAGCCGGGGTCGTTCTGATCGTCCTCCGCCGCTGCCGTTCTTCATTTTCGGGTTCCTTTTTCTTGGCATGCTGATGACTTGGTGGTATGCGGCCATTCGGCCACGCTTTTGGGGCTGGCCCGAAAAGCGCAGCGATCGCGGGACTGGCTGTCTGGCTGGTTGCTGTCGGTCAACTTTTGAAAGGCGGAGCTAAGAAAATGGGCAACACCGGCCCGGAAGGACGATTTGAGGGTTCGCAGAGTTAGGCCGCGCATGAGCGATCCTCTTTCGCCCGCTGGGGCTGCGATCATCTCCCCAAATGCACCCATGGCTTACGCCGTGGGCTTTATTCTGTCGCCGCTTTCGCGGCTAAAAGCCCGCCCGTTTGCTGCGCGTTGTTTTCAGGCTTTCGCTGGCCATGTGTACTGGCCGCCATGCTGGTGGGCGAGGTTGCCTATATGGCCGGCACGCGCGGCGGCGACCCCGGTTTCTACCGGCGCAGTCGGCTCTTTGCGCGTCTTGATACACTCGAAGAAATTCTCCATGTGCGAGATCGTGCCGTCGCGGAAGTTGTGTGCCGCGAGGACAGGATTTTGCCCCTCATCGATGCGTTCGCGATAGACGGCGAAGCCGTCGCGGTCGAGCTTTAAAGTGGCTTCGGTCCCGCGGAATTCAAGGCCGCCGCCGTCGATCGAGGAGTTCATCATGCCCTCGTAGACCACATCAAAGCCGGGATAGCGGAAGGCGGCCTGGATCGTGTCCGGACAATCCCATTGATCGAAAATATATTTGTCGCCGAGCATGTGTGCCTGCCGGGGCTGGTCGGATTTCATGGCCCAGTGCACCACATCGATCCAATGGGTAAACAGGTCCGTCATGGCGCCACCGCCAAAATTCCAGAACCATCGCCAATGACTGAATTTTTCGTCGCTGAATGGCTGGTCGGGAGCGGACCCGAGCCAAAGCTTCCAATCGAGCGCCGTTTGGTCGATGGGCTTCGCCGCCCAGTCGCGGTGATAGTTCTGCCACCAGTAGGTGCGCACCTGGACAACGCGGCCCAGACTGCCCGCTTGGATCAAGTCAACCGCATCGCGAAAATGCGTCCAACTGCGCTGCTGCATGCCACACTGCAGAATCTGTTTGCTGGACCGAACGGCTCGCGTCAGTACCGCGCCTTCTTCGATGGTGTGAGTGACCGGTTTTTCCAAATAAACGTCCTTGCCCGCTTTCAGCGCGTCGACTGCCATGGGGACGTGCCAGTGGTCGGGAGATCCGATGATCACCGCATCAATGTCCTTGTCGAGGACTGCACGATAATCGAGGTGGGCCGTCGCCAGACCGTTGGAGCGCTGTTGGAAGGCGTCGCGGTTGGGCCCATACACGTCACTGACGGCGACGAGCTGGTAAGGGCCCGCCTTGTCGGCGGCATCGAGCAGGCCCTTTGCCCGGTGCCCGGCTCCGATGACTCCGATGCGAACAGTGTCGTTGGCTCCGAATACTCGGGTTGAAGCAAGCGCGGTAAGTCCACTGGCGATGAGGAAGCTGCGGCGATTCATCATGGTGGGAGGCCTCCAGTCGGTTGTGCGGATGATCCTATCAATTTTCGGGGGCAGGGGCGATGCTCCGACGAACCAAATCACATGCGTTCCTCTAGGGCTTGGGAGCAGAAACCTTCTCCCCCACACTAACCTCGAAACGTGAGAACGGTCCATAAGTCTGCACCATACGGGCGTAGAGTTGGAAGCTCGTGCTCAGTCCACTAACGTCTTCACGGGGAAGAAAGGTTTCCAACACGATCGTTTTTGGCACCAGAATGCCAAATGGACTCCCGCCGTAACCCATCGCAATGTGGGCGACGCGTATCGGTTTCTCGTCGAGGTTGCCGGCATAGATGTTGCGTTCTTCATGGACGATTTGGCCAGTTTCAGCGTCAAGCGCCAATTCTCCCGCGTGCAGCAACGGAGAATCCGCGAGCCGCCCGGGCAACACAAGCTGGTATGCGACTGCGCCGCAGGGATGAACCTGACGGTAAGTGAACACTCTTACAGGACGCTCGCCCGCTATTTCCTTCCGCACCTCGCGGAAGGTGAAATCGCCCGCACAACGCTGTCGCAGGGGAAGGCCTTCAAATAACGTGAGGCCAGTCTCCGCCAGTCCGAGATCGTAGCGTTCACTGTCAGCCGTAATGCGTTTGATTTCTTCTCGTGGGGAATGCGCCTCGGCGACTTCGCGCCATACTTTTGCCGCACGAGCAGCGTGTCCCTTGACCTCGTGTCCGTCGATCGAGATCACTTCGCGGTACTCCACTACATCCCTCGGGTCGTTCCGCAGCCGATAAACCACCAATGCGGATTGTGTGGAACGCCGGGTGGCCGCAAGTCCGTGTTCATCAAATATCTGCGTGGCGCGAGTTTCATCGGCAGTCAGATCCGCGAAGGCTTCAATGTAGTGTTGCACCTCGCGGGATGCGAGGTTTATGAAATCCCTCAATGAGGGTGAGGAGCCTGAGACCGGGCTGGCGTCTGGAGCTATGCTTGGTTGCGAAGAAGGTTGTGAAGGAGAGGGAGCAGCTTTCGGCGAAGTCTCCGTTCCGCTTGCGGACTGCGCTGGATTCGCGCCGGACCTCGAGTCCGTTGATGCGGCTGCCATGGCGAGGCAGCATGCGCACGAGATAATGCCCAGCCATCGCCAAGTCTGACTTGAGACCGCACCCATAACTACCTACAAAAACTGCGCCTTGACGACACCCATTCCCCCGCCACCGAGCTTCTCCGCGATGCGATAGTGGGAGAGGGTTTGGCCGATCAGGGTTGAGGTTTCCGCCACTGTCCGGACATGTTAGGGCGTGGCTCCAAAGCGAGTCAATCGAGTGCGAGATAAGAGGTAGAGCGAGTGCTCCATAGCGACAAAACCATAAAACGGTCGGGGCCTAATCGTTGTCGGGCGCTTCTGGCGGCCTGGTGTCATGGACGAAGAAAACTGCACTCTTGGGAGCGGCGATGATCTTAAACTTTCGCGGCGGACGATTCATGCGGAAGAAGGCCCTGAAATCAGTGGCGGCACGGCTATCCGCAAAGCCCAACTCTCCTTCTCTCAGGCCTAGATTGCCAAAATTGTGCTCGATGAAGCGCAGCAGGCTGCCAAAATCGTAGCGCTGGTTATTGACCAAGCCTGGGCTGGTATACGCAGAAACCACAATCATCGGAACCCGAAACCCGTACTGATAGTCGCCTTGCACACCCGCCAAGATCGTCGGCGGTTCGTGGTCGTACCAGCCTCCCCAATCGTCCCAGGTGATAAAGATTGCAGTGTCCTGCCAATAGGTGAGGGCCCTTTGGTTCACGATGTCGGTACATTTACTAGTGCCAATGGCATTGACAATCGCAGCCACCCACGATGGCCCACCGCCATCGTTCTGAGTGGCGTGATCGGAATTGGCCGCTGTCGGAGTGACCCAGGTCAGGTCGCCGAGAACGTGGTTTGCAAAGGGACGGCTTCCGTTCGGAATCCCGTCCTGGCTCTTCCAGAGCGCTGAAGATCATAGCCCATCGCGCCCTTACCGACATTGTTAAAAGATCGTCACGCATTAAACCATAGTTAAGAGCAGAACGGGCAGGCAGCAAGGCGCCGATCGCCCGGCTTGGCTTGCGGGTCAAGGCTATCCGGGTCGGCTCGAAACAAACGGCCGAACGGTTCCCGGTCTGCATGTTCAGTTCAGGTGGGGCCGAGGCACGGCAAATTGATGTGATTGAGATCACGCCTCGTCGTGGGCCTGTTCACCGAAGGGGCCGGGGAACTGATGTAAAAGCTTAAGTAATAAAGGTCGTTTGGCCTGGCACGGCCGGGGGCGGGGCACCTTCCCCTATGGGCTGCCGATAGCGTATGATTTGAGATTGTAGCTGTATCCCTTGGAGGGTCCGATGTTTGAAGGTCTGTTTCAACCGATGCACTTGCTGGTGATTTTCTTTATCGCTCTGCTGGTCTTCGGTCCTAAGAAATTGCCTGAACTCGGGAAAGGCCTGGGCGAGGGAATCCGTGCCTTAAAAGACGGCATGAAGGATCATTCCTCGACGCAGGCTTCCACCCAGGCTTCAAACGAGCAGAGCAAGAATACCGAAACCAAGAGCTAAGGTTCCCGCCGCGCGGGCACTATCTTTCTGGGTTTCAAAATCCCTGATTTCTGAGTGCGCCTCTCTGTCTCTATTTTCAGTTTCTGCAACCAACGGCCGTTCCGGGTCCTAAATCGTTTTCAAAAATTGAATCTCTCAAATCTGGAGGCAGGCAGTGTTGCGTAAAGTTGGAGTTTTCGCCCTAATTGCGTTTTTGGGACTGTCATCGGCTCTATTCGCGGATCAGATTACCTTGAAGAACGGGGATCGCCTGACTGGCACGGTTGTGAAATCGGATGGCAAGACGCTCGTCTTGCACACCGACGCGGCTGGCGATGTCGAGTTTAAGTTTGATGCGATCCAGGACATCAAGACCGATCAGCCGTTGCATGTGAGCCTGAAAGGCGGCAAGACGGCCGTCGGGCCCGTGACCACCTCGGACAACAAGATCGAGGTCGCTACCAAAACTGCAGGCACGGTAGAGGCGCCGAAAGAAGATGTCACCCTGATCCGCAACGACGCCGAGCAGGCGGCTTATGACAAGTCACTGCATCCTGGGCTCATGCATGGCTGGAATGGCGGCACCACGGTGGGCTTCTCGGTAGCGCGTGGAAACAGCGAGACGGAAAATCTCGCGCTGGCGGTTAACGCGGTGCATCCTACCCTTAATGACAAAATCACTCTCTACGTAAGTTCGATCTACACGACGAATCAACTGGCCACTCCCAGTACCGTCGCGAACCTGGTGCAGGGCGGCCTGCGCTACGATCGCAACCTGAATCCAAAGGTGTTTGCCTTCGGCGCTGCGGACTTTATGAGCAATGCGCTGCAGTTTCTGGATTTGCGCGCCGTGTACACCGGAGGCTTCGGCTATCACGTGATCAACAACGACAGCACCACCTTCAACGTTTTGGGCGGCGTCAACTACACGCACGAAACCTATTCCAACGGCGCTGTGGTCTTTCCTTTCTCGACCCCCCCGATATTTGCTTCCTACGGCGTCACCAACCGCTTCGTGGCCTTGACGCTGGGTGAGGAACTGAATCAGAAGGTGGGGAAGAGCACCGTGGTCACGGAGAATTTCTATTTCTATCCGGATTTGCAACAGACTGGCGAATACCGGGGAGTATTCAGCTTCGGTACCGCCACCAAGATCAGCAAGTGGCTGGGTTGGCAGAACCAGTTCGGCGACATTTATGTGTCGAATCCGCCAATTGGTGCGAAGAAGAATGACCTCATTCTCACCACAGGTCTGAATTTCTCATTTACGCACTAATCCCGCAGGACGATAAGACCGTACCCGGGTGCCCCATTTCTCGCGTCTTTTACGAGAAGTGGGGCTTCTTCTTTTTCACCCAGAGGAGTTCGCACTTTTGAGGGAGTGATAAGGCGATTTTGCGCCAATTGACAAGGAGCGCTTGCGCTTTGCCGAGGCCGCGGGCCCCCAGCCACATTGCAACCCACCGCTCTATAGGTTCTCTTGGATGAAGCGGGGACTGAGGTGAACGTCGAGTTGTACCAGTGGTGGATCGCCCACCGCCTTAAAGCTGTGGATCTCGCCGGCCTTGATGACAAAGATGTCTCCGGCGGTGCCCTCGAAGGTCTTGCCGCTTACTGTCCACACGCCCCGGCCTTCACGGATGAACTGGATCTCGTCATAAGGATGCCGGTGGGGACCCGGCCCCGAACCGGGCTCCCCATGGAATAGGAACACCGAAACACTGGTGTTGCAATGCTCGGCTCCGACAAACTCATGCGAACTACCAACAAAAGGCAGGTTCTCTTGGCGCACGTGATACATCTTTCGTCACCCTCCTGCCAGGATTTGATGACTGTGGCCAGGGGTTTGGCTCCGCGAATACCAATGCGTGAGATGGAGATGTTGCGCCATCTGAAGGAAGCAGACGGTTCTGTTGGCATGCAGAACTGGGGGATCTCAGCCGTTGCGGCCCTATGAGAAGAGGAATAAAGCGGCAATAATGACGACGAAGGTCAGCCCTTCAATCAGCAGGGCATAGGAAATCAGTCGGCGAGCACGCTCAAAGCGACTCAACCACCGGCTGAAAATCAGAACGACGACCACTAGGGGGATCGCAAACAATCGAAAGATACAGGCATCGCCCCAGTACCACTGATTGAGAACTGGGATGATAAGTAAGCCGACCGAAATTGGAGCAGTCAAACTCAAGCCGAGCAGCACTTTCGCATAGGCTGTGTAGCACGATTCAAATTTCCTGATCACAAACACCAGAGCGACCGTAGGCACAAGGAAAAGGAAACAGATGAAGATTTCGAGCAGAAGATCGCCGCCCGCGTACATGCCGCTCGATGCCGCCGCATCTTGCGGGTTACGGACATATTGCAGGTAACGCAAATAGATCAGCAGAGCGGAGACCACGCCAACCACCGCATAGCTTGCCGCGACGAGACGCAACTGCAGGCGCGAAGGAGACGGTTCCACGCAGGAATTGTAGCTGCCGGATCCAGCCTGACTCTGGTTACGAGCGTAACAGAGATTTTTCGCCAACTGACCTGTAGGCCATCGCAGGGCCTCACTGTGTCACAAATGCCTTCGAACTGGCATCGTAGCGCACGAGCTTAAGACCGGTTCCCGCCTTTTTCCATGTGAATGCTTCCACGGCGTTCCCCTGATCAAACGTGCTCTGGTACATGACCTTGATGAATGTGCCATTGGTACTAGCGTTCACGAAGATGTTTGTGCGGGCGAACCACGCGATGCACCCAGCTTTGAATGGACACCTGCGAGGAATTTAACTAACTCGTCACGGTTCTCCGAATTCTGAAACGCATCATCAGAGTCGCGCACAATATCGCCGTATGCTTCTGAGTCTAATTGTGAATGGAAGTGACGCACCGCATCATCAGAAAGGCGGGCACCGGCCTTCATACCGGACCCGCATTGCCACATGAAATAACCGAGTAGCAGGACAGTCGCAAGGAGCGACCATTTTAGGAGGACCCGCTTAGGCTTTGGCTGGGCAGGATAGTTGTCCAGAGGAATGTCGTCTTGGGTTGACACACACACGTGGCTAGCAGTTGGCGGCGCGTTGCTGGGCTGCTTGGTATTCGTGTGCGCGGCCCGTTTACCTTCATCCCGATGGGTTCATGAACTTTGTCGACTGGACTGAGGCCGTGATCAGTTTTCTAGCTTTCCTTGGACTCAGGCGCACACGGTCAGATCTGCGCCTCATCTCAACTATTTTTTGGATGATTTCCACTGTGTCAGTCGATGCCGTGAATGCGCATGCTGACCAGTTGGTCGATGCTCAAGTCGTGCAATCCTCGGGATCGCAGGTCGCTGATATATTCCGGCGTCACGTTGTGAATCCGCATTGCAATCAACTAGTCCGGCTCAGGATGCGAAAACCCGAGTCCTTGCAGCTTTGAGATGAACTCGGGTGAAACGCCGTGGATGCGGAATGCAATCAGCTTCTCCAGATCGACGTGGTCGTAGCCGCGCTGCCGGAGTTCTGCCATCCATTCCGGAGTTGCGCCGTGAATTCGCATGGCAATCAGCGTGTCTTCGTCGGGCGAGTAACCTGCCTGGTGCAAGCTCCGCACCATCTGCGGAGTCACGCCATGGATGCGGAAGGCGACCAGTTTGTCGCTGTCGGAAACCTTCAGTCCCTCGGCCCGCAGATCTTCGATAAACGCCCGGTCCACCCGGAAGATGCGGAATGCGATCAGCTTGTCGGTGTCGAGGCCGCTGAGATTTTCGTTCTTCATCTGTTTGGCGAACTCGAGGCCGACGTCCTGAACCGCCATGGCAAACTGTTTCTCGTCGTCCACGGAGAAGCCCACGGAATTCATCTCCCGCGCGTAGTTCGAGTCTGGCTGAAAATGAAAGATGCCCGCACCCTCGCCATCTTTGAGGAATCCCTCGCAGTCAATCTTGCCCGCGTCTCGCGTGATGGTGAAGTGAACGTCCTGGCGTCCGGGCTTCGAGAAGTCCACGCCCTGAAACGACGCCGCCGGCCAGTCAGATTGGTGGCTGGACGTCCCGCCGTGATGGTGCTCGATCAGCGAAAACTCAACCTTGCCCGGAGTGTCGGACTTGCTGATCGTCCAGTCGCCGCTGCGGATTTCGGCGGCTTGATTCTTGACCGCAAGCACAAGAAGGCAAGAGGCGAAAACCAGATAGGTCAGCGTGCGTCGCATTCTCATAAGTCTTCTCCATATCGAACTTGACTGCTCGTGTGGTGACGGGCGACTCGCCCGTCCAAGCTGGGGCGAAGCCCTGCGCCCTATAGATCGGCCTTTGGCTCCAGAATTCCCAACTGCCGAAGCTGAATCAGCTTCGGCAAAGTCAGGTCCTTGAAGCCGTGCTGACGCGCTCGCTCAATGAACTCGGGCGTGACATCCTGAATTTTGGCGCTGATGATCTCGTTGACTGCGAGCTTGAATCCCGCCGATTGCAGCGCCTTCACGTATTCGGGCGTGACATCTTGTATGCGCATGGAGATGAGTTCGTTGGTCGACGGTTTCAGGCCAAGCGCGTGAATCTCACGCACATATTCCGGAGTGACGTCCTGGATACGCATGGAGATAGCGTCATTCGCACTGGGATCAATACCCAACTCGTGCATCTCCTTCAAATATGTTGGAGTGACGTCCTGAATTTTGAGCGAGATGACTTGATCGACAGTCACCGCGAGGCCAGCAGCACGGAGTGCGCGAACATATTCCGGAGTTACACCCTGGATTTTCAGCGCGATCAGGCGATCCACGTCGGGATCAATTCCAGCGTCTTTGATCCCGCGATAGTATTCCGCGTCCGCACCCTGGATCTTGAGCGAGATGAGGTGATTCTCGTCGGGATTGAGGCCAGAAGCCTTCAGTTCGCGGACGTATTCCGGCGTAACGTCCTGCACGCGCATCACGACCAACTTCTCAGCGTCCGGATGCAAGCCTAGCTCCCGCAGGCCCCGTATATATTCTGGTGTAACATTTTGGATTTTCATGGCGATGAGCTGGTCGACGGTCAAATCGCCAAGCCCCGCGGCTTTCATCTCTTCAATGTAAGAGCCGGCAGTTTGTTCGCCGCTTTGCGAGTGAGCGGGAGACGGCTTCGGGCTCGAAGCACCCTTGGGTGCAGCTTGTGGCGTCGCAGTCGGCGTAGACGCGGCTTGCGCGACGAAGGCGATTTGGGGCTGAGGCCGCGCCATCGCCAACAAAGCATTGCCCGCGATGACCGCCGCGGTCAGACAGACAAGGCTGGCGCTGAGTCCGACACCGCGCCTGCCTTCTCCGAGGGTCTTGAGGCCAAGCACGCGCACGATGCGCTCGGCTAGCGGACCGCGGTTTGCGGCCATCGCGAAAGCAGGTGCGCTGCGCCATTCTTCCATCAGCGTGAGGGCGCGCGCATACTCCACCGCGTTTCCACAGATCGAGACCGCTACGTCATCGCAGCAATGCTCGCGCTCGGCACGAATCTTCTTGTTGAGCCACCAAACGGCGGGATGGTAGAAGAGCAAGGTCTCTACCAAAACCTGAAACACATTTACAAAGGCGTCGAATCGCCGGATGTGCGCCAGTTCGTGGGCGATTACGGCTTGCAACTGCTCCTCCGAGAGACCGGTAAGGGCGGTTGCGGGAAGGAACACGATGGGGCGGAACCATCCGATCACCGCCGGAGCTTGCAGCCACTTGCACTCGCAGTAGGTAATGGCGCGTCTCAGGCCGATCCGGTCCTGCAGCGTGTAGCAGATCTCTAGCACGCGAGGGCCTACGATACTGGAACTTCTGCGGCGTTCGCGCTCGAGCAGTAGGAATCCGCCCGTGGTACGAAGGCTAAAGAAAGCCACGCCGAGCAACCAGGCTTCGACGGTCCAAGCTTCGACGACCCGGGCTTCGACCAACCGTGGGAGCACACTGGGCGAAATCGAGACCGGCGCAGATCGCGCCTGATTCCTCGCCGTGTTCTCGGCGAACGCAACGGTCGCAGGCGCCTTCACGGCATCGGCCCCAGGCAGGACCTGCCCTGGGTGATCGTGTGAATAGAAGAACGTGGCCACGGGCGCCAGCAGCATCAGAACCAGCGCACCGATGCCCAACACATAGCGCACCGAGGCGCGCCGGCAGAGCGCCATGGCCGCTGCGGCCAGCGCCGCAAGAGCCGTCCCTTGCCACAGAAAATGCAGGAGAGCCCATCCCAGGGAGTGCATCGTGGCTGGCGAGAGCCACGTCATTATGGCTGTAGTGGTTGAGATCATCGGGGGCGGCTCCTTTCATATTCGTCAAGCAAACGGCGCAGTTCGTGGATCTCATCTGGAGAGGCTTTTCCGCCGGCGAGCGCGTGCATCATGAGTTGGCTCGCCGATCCTTCGAAGACACGCTGCAACATGTCCCCGGCAATCTGCCGCTTGGTTTGCTCGGCAGGCAAACATGCTTCATAGACGTGCGCGCGCTGGGTTTCGTTTCGGCGGACGGTGCCTTTGGTGGTCATGATCTGCAGCAGTTTCAACACAGTGGTGTATCCCAGGGACTTCTTTTCGCTGAGCGCATCGTGGACTTCGCGCACGGTCGAAGGGCCTCGAAGCCAGAGCACGCGAAGAATCTCAAGTTCCGAAGCGGTGGGTTTCTGCGGAGTTTGTCGCATGCGGGGGACAATACTACGAAGGTATTCGTAGTGTCAACGAAAAACTTCGTAGATGCCGGGATTTTCTTTGGCCCCATATTTTCGGGCCGATAACACCGAATCCGAGGGCGGGCCGGCTTTGTACGACAGGGCCGACGGTGTTCGTAGCAATGGTTCAGCTCGCGGAGGCTTGCAGCAGCCGTCTCGTGTTCGACTGGCCGTCGTCGCGTGGACGCCAGTGCTCCAGAAGGGCTCCATCCAGAGGCGGACATGCGAAGGGAAAGTAACCCTCCCATATTCAGGATATAACGCACCCGGGGACTTGCGGCAAGACCCGGCTCGTGCCGTAGAGTCGCTGGCGTCGGCCGGATCTTCTGGTCAAGGCCAGAACTGTCTGGAATAGGAGGAGCGACATGAGGCTATTAGTGACCGAACATGCGGTGGTGATTGCAGGGGGCGGTCCGACGGGGATGATGTTGGCGGGTGAGCTCGCGTTGGCGAGCGTCGACGTTGCCATTGTCGAGCGGCGGCCCAGCCAGGAGCTCACCGGCTTGCGCGCAGGGGGTCTGCACCCACGCACCATCGAGGTTCTCGACCAGCGCGGAATCGCCGATCGCTTTGTTTCGCAAGGGCAGGTGGTTCGGAGAGCACCGTTCGCAGATAGTACTCTCGACATCAGCGACCTCCCGACTCGCCACAACTACTTTCTCGCGCTCTGGCAGACCCGCATCGAGCGCATCTTGGCCGACTGGGTCGGCGAGTTGACGGTGCCGACCTATCGCGGACATGAGGTGACGGGTTTCGCCCAGGACGACACCGGCGTCGACGTCGAGCTTTCCGACGGCCGATCATTGCGAGCGAAGTATCTCGTCGGCTGCGACGGGGGGCGCAGCCTGATCCGCAAGAAAGCGGGTATCGACTTCCCAGGGTGGGATCCGTCAACCACCTACTTGATTGCCGAGGTCGAGATGGCCGAAGAGCCGGAGTGGGGCCTCCGCCGCGGTGAAAAGGGCATCAACGCTGTGGCCAAACTCGAGGACGGCAAGGGCGTGCGCGTCGTGCTGAATGAACCGCACGTCGTGCAGCGCGACGAGCCGACCCTCCGCGACGTCAGCGAGGCGCTCACCGCCGTCTATGGGACGGATTATGGTCTTCGCACCGCTACCTATATCTCCAGGTTTACCGATATGGCCCGGCAGGCAGCGTCCTACCGGGACAGACGCGTGCTTCTGGCCGGCGACGCTGCACACGTCCATTCCCCAAAGGGTGGACAGGGCCTCAACATCGGTGTGCAGGACGCCGTGAATCTGGGATGGAAGCTCGCCCAGGTGCTTCATGGGAGATCGCCGGAGAGCCTATTGGATACCTACCATGCCGAGCGGCACCCAGTCGGTGCCCGTGTGTTGCGCAACACCATGGCGCTCACCGCGGTCGACCGCGGTGACGATCGAATCGGGGCCTTGCGCGAGATGCTTACCGAACTGCTGCAGATGGACGCACCCCGCAAGCAATACGTCGCGATGATGTCTGGTCTGGACGTTCACTACGACTTTGGTGAGGGCCACCCGCTGCTCGGACGCCGCATACCCGATCTGGATCTGGTGACCGCCAAAGGCTCGCTGCGCGTCTTCACCCTGTTGCACGATGCCCGCCCGGTGCTCCTCAACTTCGGTGAGCCCGGCGGCTTTGACATCACTCCATGGGCGGATCGCGCTCAGTTGATCGACGCCAAATGCGTGGGTACGTGGGAGCTTCCGGCAATCGGGGCGGTCACGGCTCCCATCGCCGTCTTGATTCGGCCCGACGGATATGTGGTCTGGGTGGGAGACCTGACCCAGCGGGGGCTCGCCGACGCGCTGACCACTTGGTTCGGACCGCCTGCTGCAGCTTAGCGCACCGGCTTCCAAGATCGTTGCGTTAGGACCCTTGCTCGATGAGTTTTTTCCGCCAGCACTTGGCAATCATGACTGGTTCGACGTAGAGTACTGTCGTCTTATATCCAAGGTTCCCAACAGTCCCAAACAAGGAGCGCGCTCCCATGCGTCACGCAGTCATTGTGTTGGCGGCAGTGTCGTGCCTGAGTCTTTTCGCCCACGCGCAGACCGCCGAAGAACTCGTCAGCAAGAACATTCAGGCGAAGGGCGGCATCGACAAGATCGAAGGCGATCAAGTCCCTTCGCATGACCGCCAAGTTCATTGGAGGCGGGGGATTCACCGCGAATGTTGGGCAGGAGAGTTTGCGTCCCAATCTGGTGCGCCAGACTTTCTCGCTGCAAGGGATGACCGCCGTCACGGCTTACGACGGCACGACAGGCTGGCAGATCCAGCCTTTTGAGGGGCACAAGGATCCCCAACTGCTGGGCGAGGACGAACTTCGCGGCCTGGTTCTGGATGCCGACTTCGATGGTCCTCTGGTCGATTACAAAGAGAAGGGGAATACCGTCGACTATCTGGGACACGACGTGGTGGACGGCGACGACGCTTTGCGACTGAAGGTCACGCTCAAAAATGGCGACATCCTTTACTACTACCTCGACCCCGATACTTTCCTCGAGATTCGCAGGGATAAACAGGAATTCATTCGCGGTTCCGTTCACGAGAGTGTGATGGAATTGGGTTCCTATAAGCCAGTGGCGGGGGTGATGTATCCCTTTTCTATGACGCAGGGGTCAAAGGCGAATCCTGCGCAGCAAACGATTAACGTAGAGAAGATTGAAGCAAATGTGTCGATCCCCGAGTCGGACTTCGCCTTACCGGCGTCTTTGAAGCCGGGAGCGAAAGCCGACGCTGCGAAGAAGTAACCAGTTCGGGTTTAACCGCTGTGAACGAAATCTTGTGCCGCCAAAGATCTGAACAAAGAGGACTTCGAATGATGAATGCATGCGCTACTTATCGCCATTTGCAGATGAAATTGAGCTGGTGCTCAGGTATCGCCCTGCTCGGTTGTGCGGTCCTAGCGTCCGCGCAGAGTGGCTACAAATTCGATGCTGCCACGGTGTCGGGGCTCCCCGCGCGAAACATCGGCTCTGCAGCCATGAGCGGGCGCGTCGCGGCGGTCGATGCCGTGGAGCAGGACGGGCGGACCACAGTGTTCGTGGGCGCGGCTAGCGGCGGGGTTTGGAAGTCGGTCGATGGCGGCACGACCTTCAAATCGGTTTTCGATCGCGAGAGCGTGCAGTCCATCGGAGCGGTGACGATTGATCCGTCGAACCCCAAGACAGTTTGGGTGGGCAGTGGCGAGGCTTGGGTGCGCAACAGCGTGTCCATTGGCGATGGCGTTTACAAGTCGACGGATGGCGGAGAGAACTGGACCAACGTCGGACTCAAGGATAGCGAACACATCGCGAAGATCTTGGTCGATCCAGGTGATGGAAATAGCGTCCTGGTCTGCGCGATGGGACACCTGTGGAATGACAACGACGAACGGGGCGTTTATAAGACGACCGATGGCGGCAAGACGTGGAAGAAAGTATCTGGCCGGGGCCAATGGCTCCTCCGGATGTGCACTGCTGGCCATGAGTCGGCAGGAAGCCAAGACGATTTACGCAGCGATGTGGGATTTCCGGCGCCAAGGATGGACGTTCCGCTCGGGCGGGCCGGGCAGCGGCCTGTTCAAGTCGACCGATGGCGGCGACCACTGGAGTGAAATTAACGATAGCAACGGCAAGGGCCTTCCGGCCAAGCCCTGGGGCCGCGTGGCGGTTGCGGTCGCGCCCGCCACGCCGCAGGTAGTGTATGCCAACATTGAAGCGGAAAAAGGACGCGGCCTCTACCGCTCGGACGATGCCGGAGCGAACTGGACCAAGCTCGACGCCAGCAATTACATGCTGTGGCGTCCGTTTTATTTCGGCAACCTGATCGTCGATCCCAAGGACGAGAACAAGATCTTCAAGCCGGATGGGCCGCTGCTTCTCAGCCCCGACGGCGGCAAGAGCTTCAATGTGGTCTCGGGCGCCGCGCACGGCGACTTCCACGATGTGTGGATCAATCCCAAGAATGCGAACATCGTGTATGCCACCGACGATGGCGGAGTGTGGCGCAGCGAAGATGGCGGCAACCGCTGGAAGCACCAGATGAACCTGCCGATTTCGCAGTTCTACCACGTCAGCACCGACAGTTCCGATCCGTATCACGTCTACGGCGGGCTGCAGGACAACAGTTCATGGGTGGGAGATTCGTCGTATCCGGGCGGGGTTTCAAACTCACGCTGGGAAAACATGTTCGGCGGCGATGGCTTCTGGATGTTCGAGGACACGTCCGACCCGGACTACCTGTATGCAGAGGCGCAAGGCGGAGAGATCGGCCGGGTGAACCGCTACACGCACGAGATTCGCGGACTCAAGCCCTGGCCCAACTATGGCGAGAAAAAATTGCGCTTCAACTGGAACACGCCGATCCATATGAGCCCGAACGAAAAAGGCACGATCTATATCGGGGCACAGTTCCTGTTCCGGTCGCGCGATCACGGGCAGTCCTGGGACCGCATCTCGCCGGACCTCACGACCAACGATCCCGAGAAGCAGAAGCAGGAAGAATCGGGCGGCGTGACCATCGACAATTCTTCGGCGGAAATGCACACCACGATTTATTCGATCTCCGAGTCGCCGAAGAACGCCCAGATCATCTGGGTCGGAACTGATGACGGCAACCTGCAGATTACGCGCGATGGCGCGAAGACCTGGACCAACGTCGTGGGCAACATCAGCGGCCTGGGCAAGAATTCCTGGGTGTCGACGGTTGAAGCCAGCCGCTTCGACGAAGCTACGGCCTACGCCACTTTCGATCGCCACAACTTCGGCGACATGACGCCTTACGCGTACAAGACGACCGATTACGGCAAGACCTGGACAGCCCTTCCGGTGCAGGAGAGCGGGGCGCGCGGATACGCCCACGTGATCAAGGAAGATTCGGTAAACCCGAATCTGCTTTTTCTGGGCACAGAGTTTGGAATGTGGATTTCCATCGATGGCGGCCAGCATTGGGCGCAATACAAAGGGAGCAACTTTCCTTCGGTTGCGGTGCGCGACATAGTGGTGCAGGCGCGGGAAAGCGATCTGGTACTGGCGACGCACGGGCGCGGCATCTGGATCATCGACGACATTTCGGCGCTGCGGGCGTTGACTCCCGATTTGATGGCGAAGGGGGCCGCACTTATTCCGGGCAAGGCAGTTCAGTATTTCGATACGTTTGGCGGCTGGGCCGATGGCGATGAAGCCTTCACTGGCCGGAGCCGGCCGGGGGAGGCGCAGATTACTTACTATCAGAAAGGGCGCCACATTTTTGGCGACCTGAAAATCGAAATCCTCGATCAGAATGGGAAACTGGTCGACAGCGTGGCGGGCAGCAAACACCGCGGATTGAACCGCGCCAGTTGGTCGATGCGGGTGAAAGCGCCGGCGGTGCCGCCGGCGGCAACAGCGCTGTTCGAAGCCGCCCAGGGTCCGCGCGTGCTGCCGGGCACTTATACAGTGAAGATGACCAAGGGCGACAACGTGTACACCGAGCAGTTGAACGTCACGCTCGATCCGCGCGCGAAGTTTTCGCTGGATGAACGCAGGGCGCAATTCGACCTGACCATGAAGATTTATCACACCATCGAACATATGACCTGGGCGGTGGAGGCCATTGAGGGCGTGCGCGACGGGGCCAACGGAAGGGCGAGTAAGATGGCGGAGAAAGATCCCTTGCGGAAGCAACTGCAGGATCTGGCGGCCAGTTGCGACGCACTGCGGTCGAAGATTGTTGCCACTAAGGAAGGCGGCATGATTACGGGAGAAGAGCGCATCCGCGAACTGCTGGGACAGCTTTACGGCGCGGTCAATGGTTACGAGGGCCGTCCGACCGACTATCAGGCGGCGCGTGCCGATTCGCTGGCCCATGAACTGGAGGACGTGATCGGGGATTTCCAGAAACTCACGCAGAAGGAACTTGCTGGAGTCAATACAGGATTGAAGAAGAAAAAGGCGGAAGCAATTTCTGTGCTGACCGAGGCGGACTGGCAGAAGAAGCGCGCGGCCGAAGGCGGTTCCGGTGCGGGCGCGGGGATGAGATTCTTCGCGCAGGAAGTCCGCGATCGCAACTAGGCGATCGGTTAGGTCGACATCCGTGTTGAAATTCGACAGCGGCGGGGAACTCCCCACCGCCTGTCCAACTAAGAATCGCTCGATTTGCGTTTCGGTGCTCACGAGATCCTTCGCTCCGCCTGAAAAGCGGCTGCGCTCAGGATGACCCCGCTGTGAAAATGGTGCTCCCGCTTCCAACTTGCCCACACCGTCCATCCACTCCATTGATTCCCTACGCTGAGGCGAGTAGATTGGTTTGTCCCCAAATAAGACATCATCGAGAACTTCGGAGATTCCCATGATAAAACGTTTCACGATCTGGATATTTCTGTGTGCTGGACTCGTAACGCTCTCGTTGGCGGCCGAGGAGAATGCGTGCAAAGGCGATGCCGATAAGTGGCAGCAGCTTTTTAACGGCAAAGATCTGAGAGGCTGGAAGCACGTAGGCCCGGGCGGAGACACAGTGGAGGACGGTTTGATCCGCACCCACGGTGGAATGGGTTTGCTGTACTGGACCGGCGGCAAAATCGGCAATTGCATGATTCATGTGGTGTACAAAATGCGCGACGAGAACGACAACTCCGGCGTCTTTATCCGCATTCCGGTTGAACCTCGCGAAGAGTGGATGCCGGTGCACTACGGCTTCGAAGTGCAGATCGATAATCACCCGGAAACCTCGAAAGAGGATGAGTATCACGAGACTGCCATGTTGTATTCGTTGACCAAGCCGCTAGTGAAGCATGCATGGAAGCCAGGCCCGGAGTGGAACACGATGGACATAACACTCGACGGCCCCCGCACGGTGGTCATGCTCAACGGGGTAAAAGTCACAGACTACAAGGACGGCGATCCGGTCCCGGATCGCAAGTTCGACTTTGAGCCGCAGCGCGGTCCGCGGCCCAACTTCGGCTACATGGGCCTGCAGAACCATAGCGACAACGACATCGTGTTCTTCAAAGAAGTGGCCATCAAGCCTCTAAAGAAGTAGTGAGATTCGAGCGGAGTCGGAGTTAATCCATTCGGAGGAATTCTTATGAAAAGTAAGGTTTCGCGACGCGCATTTCTGCAGGGCGGTGCTGCTGCCGCCGCCGGCGGGCTGTTGGTTTCAAAAACCGTTTTGCTCGAGGCGCAGCCGATGCCGCGCGCGGTAGCGCCGAGCGATCGCGTCCGCTTTGGCATGATTGGAATTGGAATGCAGGGCTCCGGCCTGTTGGGTGGGGCAATCACGCTTCCTGGCGTGGAGTGCGTGGGCGCCGCGGACTTGTATGACGGGCGTCACATCCTGTCCAAGGAGATCACCGCCAACCCGAGCCTGCCCACGACGCGCCACTATCAGGAACTGCTTGATCGCAAGGACATCGACTGCATCGTGGCGGCGGTGCCCGATCACTGGCACCGGCGAGTGGTCGTCGATGCCTGCAATGCCGGCAAGGACATCTATTGCGAGAAGCCGATGTCGCACAACGTGGCCGACGGGTTGGCCATGGCGGATGCGGCGCAGAAGAACAATCGTATCGTGCAGATCGGCTCGCAGCGGGTCAGCTCCGTGTTATGCGCCAAGGCGAATGAACTGTACAAGTCAGGCGCGATTGGCGACGTGGAAATGGTCGAGCTCACGCTGGGGCGCAACGATCCGACCGGGGCGTGGGAGTATCCGCCGCCGCCCGATCTTTCTCCTCAGAATCTCGATTGGGACACGTGGCTCAACGATGCGCCCAAGGTTCCGTTCAACCCCCTGCATTTTGCGCGCTGGCGCTGCTGGAAGGCTTATGGCACGGGCGTTGCCGGCGACCTGATGGTGCACCTCATCAGCGGAATGCTGGTCACGCTGGGATGGAACGAAATCCCGCGGTCAGCGACTGCGATGGGCGGCATCTTCCGCTTCCCGGACGGCCGCGACATGCCCGACTTTCACACCGTGCTTTTCGACTATCACGGAATTCCGGTTTACGTGCGCCTGGACCTGGGCTGCGAAACTCCGGAACTGGCGCGCTTCATGGGGCCGAAAGGACTTCTGGACGCGGGCGAGTATGAGCTGCGGCATTCTGCACAATCGGGCGTGGACACCGATCCCAGCTACTACAGCTTCAGTTTTCCGGCGAAGATGCGCGAACAATACGTGAAGGAATGGCATGCGGAGCACGATCCGCAACTGGGGAAAGAACCGTTGCACGAAGATACAGTCTATAAGGGCCACGACTGGGACGACGTGCGGCCGCACCTGCAGAATTTCTTTCAATCCGTCAAATCGCGTAAGCCGGTGACCGAAGACGCAGTGTTCGGCAACCACGCGGCTATCGCGTGCCATATGGCGAACGAGTCGTATTTCCGCAAAAAGCCGGTGACGTGGGACGAGGCGTCGAAGACGATCAAGTCCTAGCGGGAGAGAACATGCACACCTCATTCCTTCCAGCCAGGAGGAATCGGAGGATCATTCCGGTTGTTCTTGGTTTTTTCGTCTTGAGTGTTCTGGCTGTCGCCCAGGACCTGCCTACGGCCAAACCGGAATCGGTCGGGCTGTCGTCCGAGCGTTTGGCGCGAATCGACGCGGCGGTGCAGCGCAGCATTGACGACAAGCGAGTCGCAGGCGCGGTCACGCTGGTGGTCCGGCACGGCAAGGTGGCGTGGTTCAAGGCGCAGGGCATGGCGGACCGCGAGGCCGCCAAGTCGATGCCGCCGGATGCCATGTTCCGCATCTGCTCCATGACCAAGGCCATTACCAGCGCCGCCGTCATGATGCTGTATGAGGAGGGCCGGTTTCTGCTCGACGACCCGGTCTCGAAGTACCTGCCGGAATTCAAGAATCCGAAGGTGCTGGTGAAACCGGCGTCGGGCGAGCCGTACTCAATCCCCGCGACGAAAGAGATCACGATTCGCGATCTGCTCCGCCACACATCGGGGATTACGTACCATTGGAATGACGATCTGGGTCCGCTGTACGAGAAAGCTGGAGTAGCGAGCGGACTTCTGCAGTACGACGGCACCATCGGCGACATGGTGACCCATCTTGCGGGCCAGCCGTTACTATTCAATCCCGGAGACCGCTTTGAATACAGCCTGGGCGTCGATGTGCTTGGCCGGCTGGTGGAAGTCGTTTCTGGCAAGCCGCTGGACGACTTCTTCCGCACCCGCATTTTCGAACCGCTAGGGATGAAGGATACTTATTTCTATCCCCCCGACAACAAAGTCGATCGACTGGCGACCGCTTACACGTACTACCCAGACAAGGGACTGAATCGGTTCCCTGACACGCCGATCCGGGAAGGATCCTTTGTCTATTCCGCGGACTATCCGACGCGTGGCCCCAAAAAGTTGTTCTCCGGTGGGGCGGGCTTGGTCTCAACCGCAATGGATTACGCGCGCTTCTGCCAGATGATGTTGGATAACGGCAAGGTGGGTAACACACATCTGCTGAGCCGCAAGACGGTCGAACTCATGACGCAGGATCAACTCGGGAAGATCAGCACCGATATGGGTTTCGGCCTCGGTTTCGGAGTGGAGGGCGTCAAAGGGCCGCTCTCCGAACTGGGATCGGTCGGCGAGTACAGCTGGGGAGGGTTCTTCTACACAGCTTTTACGATCGATCCGAAAGAGCAGATGATCGTCATCTTCATGGCGCAACTCCATCCCACGGGCGGGTTGACTCTGGATCGTCAAGTGAACGAACTCGCGTATCAGGCGATCATCGACTGAGCCGCGGAGACAAGTCTTACCGTGCAAGACTCCGGGCAAGTTGCTTCGGATCGACCTTCTGCTCGACCCGGACCTTTTCTTCTCCCGGATCGAAAACTCCCTGCATCAGCACGGCCGCGACGAGCATGAAGCAACCGCCCGCCACGACGGCGATCAGGCGATTATTGTGGAGCAAGTGGTTCATCACCCAGCCGAAGAACAGCGAGGCGATAATTTCCGGGGTCACGATGAAGAAGTTGAAGATGCCCATATAGACACCGGTCTTCTCTGTGGGCAACGATCCGGCGAGCACTGAATAGGGCATGGAAAGGGTGCTGGCCCATGCCACGCCGACGCCCACCATAGTCAGCAGCAAAACATATTTGTCGTGAATGAGAGCGACGGAAATCAGTCCCAGCCCGCCTGCCACGAGGCAAAGGCTGTGCGTGTGCTTGCGTCCGATGGCGCGAGCGATGGACGGGAGAAAGAAGGAGAAGGCGAAACACACGGCGGAGTACAAACCGAAACAGATACCTCCCCATTCGACGCCGGCGGAATAGAGAGGCGATGTGGTGTCGGGGGCAGCGAAAACGTTACGTGCAACAGCAACGGGGAAATACAGCCACATGCAAAACAGTCCGAGCCAGGTGAGGATCTGCACGGGAGCGAGTTGGCGCATGGTCTTCGGCATCTGCGCGATGGAATCGAAAATCTCCGCGGCATTGGTGACCAGGCTGCGTTTCTCGCTTTTCATGCTCCGGAATGCTTCCATGTTCTCCGGCGGATATTCTTTGGTGGTGACGATGGTCCAGAGAACCGCCCCCAGGAACACGGCGGCACCACTGTAAAACGAGATGCGAACCGTGAGGGGGATGGCGTGTCCCGGGGCACCGGTTCCGAGGCGAAGCCAGTTCGTCAGCATCCAGGGCAGCGCTGAGGCAACTACAGCGCCGAGCCCAATAAATAGACTCTGCATGGCGAAGCCGCGGGTGCGCTGTTGCTCTGGGAGCAGGTCAGCGACGAATGCGCGAAAGGGCTCCATGCTGATGTTGATGGAGGCATCCAGTATCCAAAGCAGGCCAGCGGCCATCCAGAGCACCGCGGAGCGCGGCATCATGATGAGAGCGAACGAACTGAGGATGGCGCCGGTGAGGAAGTAGGGGCGGCGGCGGCCGAGGCGTCCCCAGGTGTGGTCGCTGGCGTGGCCGATAATTGGTTGCACGATCAGTCCGGTAAGGGGAGCGGCGAGCCAGAGGATTGGAATCTGGTCGGCGCGGGCGCCAAGGTATTCGTAGATGGCGCTCATGTTGGCCATTTGCAGTCCCCAACCAAACTGAATGCCGAAAAATCCGAAGCTCATGTTCCAGATTTGCCAGAATGATTTGCTGGGCTTTTCCATGTGGGCCGCCTCGACTTCGTCATCAAGCGTATTCGTCTTTCGTTACCGTAGTCTGAAGTGTTCTCAGTTTCCCGTAGCGGCTGAAGGCGACTGTGTTTCTGTTGCCCTTACCGCGCGGCTGAAAGTGTATGCGCGAGAACTCCTCTTTCGCCCCGCAAGGGCCGGATCATTTCCCACCGCACCCACGGCTTACGCCGTGAGCTTTATTCTTTCGCCGCTTCGCGGCTGTAGATCGCTGGCCTTGTTCCACCCTGAGTTTGTAAAAACGAGTTCTCAGGCACACCTTGAAAGCCACGCCTTTTAAGACCGGAACGCAATCTGAGTGTTTTCGCAATCTCCTAACGATCATAGAGCGCAACCATTTCTTTGAGTCTGGCGGCGATCTGGTCGCTTGCGGCACCGGGTTTCATTCGCCATTTCCAATACCCGCTGGACGCGCCGGGCAGGTTCATGCGTGCTTCGCTGCCCAAGCCAAGGATGTCTTGCATGGGCGCGATGGCGGTGTTCGCGACGGACGACATGATGCCGCGGATCAAGACCCAGTGGATCGGTTCATTTTCGAAGCCGAGATAGGCGCGTGCGTGAGCGTGCTCTTTGATCACGTCTTCAGGGGTGCGAGTGCTGTCGCCGGCGCCGCTGCTGTTCCACCAGCCCACGACCGTGTCATTGTCGTGCGTGCCGGTGTAGGCGACGAGGTCGCGTACGTAGTGGTGAGGCTTGAACGTGGGCGCCTGCGGATCCTTGCCGAACGCGAACTGCAGGATCGCCATGCCGGGGAGGCCGAACTCGTGGCGAAGAGCCTCGACTTCCGGAGTGATCACCCCAAGGTTCTCGGCGATGATGGGCAAGTCGCCGAACTCTTTCCGAAGGACGGAAAAAAGGTCAGCACCGGGTCCCTTCACCCAGCGGCCATTGATGGCCGTGGTCTCCGAGGCTGGCACCTCCCAGAAGGCTTCGAACCCTCGAAAGTGATCGATGCGAACGCAGTCATAAAGACGGAGGGCGGAGTGCAAGCGCTGGATCCACCATTTGTATCCGGTCTCCTTCAGGAGCGGCCAGTTGTAAATCGGATTGCCCCAGCACTGTCCGGTGGCGCTGAAATAGTCGGGTGGCACTCCGGCGATCTTCAGCGGGTTGCCGCCTTCATCAACCAGGAAGAACTGGCGATTGGACCAGACGTCGGCACTGTCGTGGGCAATATAAATTGGAAGGTCTCCGATGATGCGGATGTCCCGCTCGCGTCCGTAAGATCGCAATGCTTGCCACTGGCGGAAGAACTCGTACTGAAAGAATTGCTGGGCCTGAATCGCGGGGGCCAGTAACGCCGACATGCGACTTATAGCGGCCGTCTCGCGCGCGGCGATATCGGGTGACCATCGCGTCCACGCGACCAGGTTGTGCGCTTGCTTTACGGCCATGAAGAGAGCGAAGTCATCGAGCCAAGTCGCATTGGCTTGCGCGAACTCCTGGAGTTGTCGCTGGTCTTCAGCAGAAGCGTAGGCGAAGAAATTTGACGCCGCCTTTAGCAACAGAGGCATTTTGAAACGAATAGCGGCGCCGTAATCCACCGTTTGAAGCAGGAATGGGGGAGTACTCCGCAGTTCGTTCTTGTCCAGGATTCCCTGATCGGCGAGACGATCGAGACTGATGAGCATCGGATTTCCCGCGCTGGCCGATAGGCATTGAAAAGGGGAATCGGCGTACCCCGTGGGATTCAGAGGCAGGACCTGCCAGAGTTTTTGTCCGGCGGACTGGAGAAAGTCGATAAAGCGATACGCCTCGGGACCGAAATCGCCCACCCCGTGGGGACCGGGCAGAGACGTGGGATGAAGCAGAACCCCGCTGGAACGGGGAAAATTCATGCGAAAACCATAAACAGTTCTCTTGCCCGAAGCAAGGGCGATCCGCAGCTCGTCATGACTAATGGACCTTACGGTAGATCCGGAAGTCCCAGGCCTTCAGGACAAGGGCCGGGAGCGAAATCGCCTTACCGGCGACATCGTCGAGACCCGGAGTCTCGTCCACGTATTCCCCGGCCGGAGCATCGACCACTCCGGTATAAGGCTGGTTCGAGACGTTGATCGCGACGAAATATTCTTCTCCAGCACCTCGGCGGAGAAACGTCAGGACGCGATCAGGCGCGCCGTTCTGGACCCACTCGGTTTCGCCCTGCTGCAGTGCCGGATGGGCATGGCGGGTCGCGATGAGCTGCTTATAGAACGGCAGGAAGTTCGACCGTCGCTCGGAGATCTGCCAGAAGACCGGCAGCTTCTCGAACAAGGCGGGGGCGCCAGATTCGGTAGTGTCGCCGACTTCCATCCCGTTGTAGAGCATGGGCACGCCGTCCATAGTAAAGACCAGGGCGGAGGCAGCCAGTGCGCCGCGCTCGCCGAAGCGGGCAATGGCGCGCTTTTCGTCGTGGTTGTCGGAGAAGCGCATCTCAAGAACGCCCTTGGGATAGCGCTCGTGCTCGGCTCGCCAGTTGAAGATGATGGCCTGCGCTGCCGCGCCGTTTTCGAGCACGTCGGTGATGGTGCTGTGGAACGGCCACGCGTAGTCGAGGTCGAACGCTTTCGTCAGCAGCTCCGGCTTGTTGGCTTCAGCGATCATGATGATGTCAGGCTTGATCTTGGTTAGTTCGGCGCGGGCGTTTTCCCAGAAGCCCGTGGGTACTTCGCCGGCCACGTCGCAGCGAAAACCGTCGAGGTCAAACTCTTTCAGCCAGTACTTCAGCATGTCGGTCATGTAAATGCGAAGCTGAAGATTCCTATAGTCGAGCCCGGCGACGTCGGTCCAGTCCGGGTTGGGCGGAATGACGTTGCCCTGACTGTCCTTCTTGTAGAACTCGGGGTGCTTCATGAGGACGCTATCCCAAGCGGTGTGGTTGGCCACGATGTCGATGATGATCTTGAGCCCGCGTTTGTGCGTTTCGTTAACCAGGTGCTTGAAATCGTCCTTCGTGCCATAGGACGGATTGATCGCATAGTAATCCTGCACCGCGTAGGCGCTGCCGATGCTGCCTTTCTTCTTCGCCTGTCCGACGGGATGAATGGGCATGATCCATAGAATGGTGACGCCGAGATCCTTGAGGTAATCCAGACGCTGCTCGATACCGCGGAAGTCTCCGGCAGCGGAGAAGGTGCGGGGGTTCACTTCATAGATGACACCTGACTTGATCCAGTCGGCGAGCGAATGTGCCGCGGGTTGCTCGGCAAAGGCGGAGAGCAAGAAAGCAAGACTCAAGGCAACAACGGAAGACAGCCGGCCGATCTTCTTCACGACGCCCCCTTGCAGAGCAACTATTGTGATTGCGGCGATTCGAAAGCCCGAGCGCTATACTCGCCGCCGCCCAGAGGAGTCTATACTTTTTCCTACGGCTTGCATGACAACCAAGTGGAACGCTTCATCTCCTGGCTCGGCCGTGGCCGAGAGGATCGCACGCCGCTTCGCGGCGATCCCGGAGGTCGAGGCCGTCGTCCTTGCCGGATCACGATTGTCGCAGTTCGCGGACAATGACTCCGATGTCGATTTGTATGTGTACGCGAGTGAGATTGTTCCTACGTCGTTGCGGGCCGAGATTGCCCGCGGCGCACGACGTTTTGAAATCGGCAACTCGTTCTGGGAACCAGGAGATGGGTGGATTGACGGCGAAACCGGGACTGGTGTCGACGTAATGTTTCGCACGACACGATGGATCGAAGATCAACTGGATCGCGTTCTGCAGCGGCACGAAGCGTCGGTGGGGTATTCGACCTGTTTCTGGTATAACGTCAGGAATTCGCGGGCGCTGTTTGACCGAGCGGGGTGGTTCAAGGCGCTTCAGGAAAGAGCGGGCCAGCCTTATCCCGAACAGTTGAAGCGGGCAATCGTCGCGAAAAATCATCCGATCCTTCGCAATACCATGTCATCCTACCTGCACCAGATCGAACTGGCGCTCGCGCGGCATGACCCAATCAGCGTGAATCACCGCACGGCGGCCATGCTGGCGAGCTACTTCGATATTGTTTTTGCAGTGAACGGCCAGCCCCATCCAGGAGAGAAGCGTCTGCTGCAATTCGCCCAAGCCTTGTGCGCCAAGTTGCCAACGGAGATGGACGAGCGCGTGAGAGCCGTCTTGTTGGCGCTGCCTTGTGGTCCTGTACCGGGGCTTGCGAACACAATGCTGGATGGGCTGGATGACCTGTTGCGCGGCGCAGGATCTCTTTAGTTCGCCGCGCGGTACGACTTGTTATGAGGAGAGAACTATGAGCGATTCTTCGCGACAAATCGATCGCCGCACCTTCCTGAGCGGATCCGCTGCTGTGCTGGCCAGTGGTGCGGTCCTGCCGCGCACGGCGCTGTCTTACGGGAACATTGTTGGCGCCAATGACCGGATCTC
This sequence comes from uncultured Acidobacteriaceae bacterium, assembly GCA_963819035.1. Taxonomy (GTDB): domain Bacteria; phylum Acidobacteriota; class Terriglobia; order Terriglobales; family Acidobacteriaceae; genus Sulfotelmatobacter. The sequence goes on from CAWFUU010000009.1 coordinate 53,123, forward strand.
TCTCGGACACATCGGCGTTGGAAACCGTGGTACCGAACTTGACTTGATCGTGTCGAAGCTGAAGTCAACCAACAACGTGGAGATGACCGCGGTTTGCGACTTGTGGAAGGTAAACCGCGAGAAGGCGGTCGCCACCAATACCGGCTATTACGGCCGGGCGCCGCGCGCCGTCCAGCATGTCGAAGATTTGCTGGCGATGAAGGATGTCGACGGCGTGCTGATCTCCACCCCGGAGCATTCTCACTCCCCGATTCTGAAAATGACGGCGGAGGCAGGTAAGGATGCCTATGCCGAGAAGCCGATGGGGAACGTGGTTGCCGAAGCAAAGTCGGCACGCGATGCAGTGCTCAAGGCCAAGACTGTCGTCCAGGTCGGCACGCAGCATCGCAGCGAACCTTACCCACGCGCGGCGCAAGAGGTCGTTCGGAGCGGCGCCCTGGGGGACATCAGCAAAATTGAAATTGTGTGGAACTACCACGGTCCGCGCTGGCGCGGCCGTGAGCAAGTCAAACAGATCCGCGAGCAAGACACAGATTGGAGCAAGTGGCTGCTGACCAAGCCGGCACGCCCGTTCGATCCGCAGCTGTATTTCGAGTTTCGCTTGTATAAAGACTTTTCCAGTGGAATTCCGGATCAGTGGATGAGCCACGCTATCGACCTGGTGCACTGGTTCATGAACGACAGCTTTCCCCAATCGGCCGTTTCGCATGGAGGGGTCCTTGCCTGGCGTGATGGCCGCGAGAACCCGGATACGTTCCAGGCTTTGCTGGAGTATCCGAAGGGCTTTCTGGTGAGTTATTCGACCAGCTTCGGCAACGATGCGCCCAGTTTCACGCGCTACATGGGCAAGAAGGCAACACTGATTAACATCGGCGGCGAAGGCAGCCCGCGGTATCAGTTGATCGAAGAGAAGGGCACGCACGAAGACGATGCTGACATCGACCAGAAGCGAGATTCGAAGTTCATCTTGTTGCCCGGCGAGAGCAAGCTCCCGCCCATGGGGATCGATGATCTGAGTCTCGAACACATGGCGAACTGGTTTGAATGCATGCGAACGCGCACCCAGCCAGCTTCTACGGTGCATGATGGGTTCGCTCACTCCGTGGCTTGCACCATGGCGGCGCAGTCTTACTGGTCGGGAAGGAAGGTTTATTGGGATTCGGTGACGGAGACGATCGTGGAGCGTTCGCCGGCCAAGGGGTGAACGATGTGACCCGGATTTTTGACCGCGTTTAGCGGAGATGCTTTCAGGATCTTGTAATCCTGGTACTCAATAGAAAGGATTGCTGTGCCGCCCAGACGGATCACGCTTTGCGTGCGGTTCTCGGCGGGAAGCCAAAAGTCATCGACCTTGACATACCGGTGAGCGATTTCCGTCTTCTTGATCCAAAACGACGGATTCTTGCCGGGCTCTCCCTCAATGCGAGTCACGGCGAAATCCTTCGCATCGACCCAAATCTTTCCGCGGTAGAGGAACTTGTTCTTGGACTTCGGCAACAGGTTGAGGACGTACCGTGCGCCTTCGGGAGTGTTCTCGAACCCGGCGAATCCAAACTCGTAATTCTCGCTGCTCAACCTGGTCTGGCGTTGATTGTCCCCTTTGGCAGCTTCCTGCTCGCCTTCCAGCAGTTTCTTGAAAATGTGATCAATGATGAACTTGGAACCAGTCTGCGAGACTACGGTGAATTCCTTGGAATTGGGAGCGCGGTAGTTGACTTTGACCACCATTTCCGCTTCGCGATTACTGGGGAAGCCGCGATATTCCATGCGATAAACGCGCTTGCCCTCGAACTGTCCGAGCGCCGCAGTTCGCGCGGCGTTTCTCTCCTCGAGATTCTTGACGATCTCGTCCAAGGGCAGAGAATTCTGGACGGCAGGTTCTGCAGCCTGCTGGGCCGCAGCCACCCACGAGGCGAGAACAACGCCAACGACAACACTCACTGTGCTTATGTTCCGACGCCTCGAGTCTCTCATGGGTCCCGTCGCTTTCCTGGAACGTTATGACCAATTGAAGCCCTGGAGGCGGATCAGCATGCGCTTGCCACGGCCCCCTGTCCGATCACTGCACGGGGCTTTCAGGCTGCCCCTGATGCGCGCGGCCGCGCGGGGTTGCAAAAGAGGTCCCATCGGATCGAAGACTCACTGCTCCTGCGGTCGCTGCACCGGCCCCGGGATTGGTGGTTGTCCCGATTGTTGCTGCTGTTGCTGCATCTGCAGCTGGCGCTGCTGCATTTCCTGAAGTAGTTGTTGCGGCGTCTTTATGCCCGGCTGGTCGGGCTGTGCCACCGGCTGCTCCGCTTCGGCGGCGGCTTGATCTGCGTTGTCGTCGACAGGTTGCTCCTCGGCTGCATCCGCGTCACTCTGGTCAGCTGCCATTTCCTGCTGATCCGGAGGTTGCGACTCAGCCATGGCGGCGGCTGGCTGCTGTCCGGCGAGCTGTCGATTCGCGCCGGGGTTATCCGGTCCAGATTTAGCTACCAACACCACTTTGGTCAGCACGTGTGCTTCGTCCGGAGAACCCAGCAAAACGTAGTTAAACCGTGAACCATTCAACAGTTCCGCCATGACCTCTGCGGCCGGCGCCGGTCCCAAGTGCGTCACCACCCGTTCCTTGGCGTCGGGGACTTCAATCTCCGCCCCAGTCTGTTTGCGCACTGCCCGCAGAATGTCCCCCAAGGTGGAGTTGGGCGCAATAATCGTCAGCTGACCATTCTGATAACTGACCTGCGGAGCCACGGGTGCCATCAGGTCCAGCGGCACCTGCTGGATGGGTCCCGTGGGCCCAGAGGGCAAGGGTGGAAGTGGCGGCTTTTTGACCTTTTTTTGAGCACGCGCAGCGCTGGCGGAACTCAAGCTCCCCAAGCAAAGGACAATGATCCCGGCGAACTTCACGATTCTAATTCCGGCGATCATTTCCATCCTCCAGGGGGCACTAGGCGGCAGCGCGAAACAACAATTGCCTAAATTCTAACACCGCCGCGGCACGGGGTAGCAGACCCGCACACCATCAGTAATACGAACGTTTCAGAGTTCGCCCCTTGCTTACTTTTTGCGCTATTGCGGAATAAAAAACTATCCGGAAGAGTCGGTATGGTTCGTCGTCTTCAACTGGCGTAAAATCGCAACTGTCTAGTGAGGCGCAGGCGTAAAGTTGAGGCAGACAGTTTCCAACCTCATGAAAGTAAAGGCGAAACGGACGACGCAGCCCCGGCTTGGATTTTGGATCGCGCTCGCGCTTTTGGCTGGCGCGTCTGCGAGCGCATCTGCGCAGAGTTGCCAGACCTCCGGCGATCTCGACGACGCCACGCGGAGCGCCATCACGGCGGCCGGTCAACGCTACTTCGATATGGCCGCCAAAGGCGACTCGGCGTCTTTGAGGCAAAACGCTATTGCCAGCCTCGCGTCCGATTTCTCCAGCATCGAGGCTACGGTCAAGGACCATCAGCCGGATCTAGCCAGTGCGCGGGCCACGCTAAAATCGGCGTTTCTGCTTCAGGCCGAAGGCTCCGCCCCGCTTCCTCACGCTGAGTTCTATTGTGGAGTATTCGGGAAAAGTGGCCAGACCGCCAACAGCGCCGTCTTCTACCTCGACAATCTTCCACCCGGCAAGTATGGGGTCGTCATTTTCGATGCCACTTCGTCCAAGGGGCAAGCCAGTTTCTCGCTGATCCTGCAACAGACGGGCACCGACTGGAAACTCGGCGGGCTCTACATCAAATCCACTCAGGTGTCCGGACACGACAGCAACTGGTTCATCGCCCGCGCCCGCGACTACAAAGCGAAAGGCCAGTTGCACAATGCCTGGTTTTTCTACCTTGAGGCCCGGAGCCTGGTTTCTCCTCTGCCCTTCATGAGCACTTCCGCCACAGATAAGCTCTACGACGAATCCCAAAGCGCTCAACCCGCCGACGTTCCCGCCAATGGAAAGACAGTGGACCTCGCGGCCGCTGCGGCCACTTACAAACTCACTGCGATTTTTCCCGAGGCGGTGGGCAATGACTTGGACTTGATCGTGAAGTATCAAGCCGCCGATGCTTCCAATACCAATCAGGCCTATCAGACGAATGTTGCCGTTATGAAGGCATTGGTCCTGAAGTACCCGGAGGTAAGGGATGCTTTTGTCGCGGTGGTCGCCCGCGCCGTCGATCCTGTTGGCCGGGACTACGGTACGTTACTGGCGATGAAAGACATCAAGTAGGCGGAACCACTTCTGAGTTTCACCCTGGGAAGTTACTTCAAAGACTCCTCCAGCAGACATTCCTTGGGATCTTTATCGTCCCGCAGTCCCAGAAATACCGGAGCGCGCAGCTTCGGCCCGCTGCCCTCGTTGGTCCCGCCTGTCCACTCGGCATACTCAACCTCCGCAACCAACGCCGGCTTAACCCAGAACGTCTTGCGCAATGCCTCGACGTCCCCGTAGAACGGATTCGTTTTCGTCTCCAGCTTTTTCAGCAGCTTCCAAATTTCGGCCAGCAGCTTTTGATCGAATCCGCTCCCCACTTGCCCCACATGAATCAGCCGCTGTTGGCGGTCATAGAGTCCCAGCACCAGAGAGCCAAAATGGGCGCGACTGCCCTCCGGCTCGGTATAGCCCCCGACCACGCACTCCAGCCGCTGGCGAATCTTGATCTTTAACCACTCCCGGCTGCGGCGTTCTTCGTAGAAGCTCGCACGCTTCTTGGCAAGAATCCCCTCGAGGCCTTTCTGCCGCGCTATCTCGAACAATGCTTTGCCCTGCGTTTCATAGTGATCGGAGTAGCGCACCGTATCCCCCGCGATCAGCACCGACGCCAGCTTGCCCTTCCGCTCCTCGAGGGGGACGCGACGCCAGTCATAGCCATCGAGATAGAGCAGGTCAAACGCGTAGTAAAGCACCGGCACATCCGCCTTGGCCGCAGCCCGCCTGCCTCCAGGACGAAACCCGGTCCGCTGCTGCATCAAGCTGAACGACGCGCGCCCCTTTTCATCGAGCGCGACCACCTCGCCGTCCAGAATCGCGCTCTTGCCTTTGATGAACTGCGGCAGATCCTTCAACTCGGGATAACGCGGCGTGAGGTCATTCTGATTCCGCGACACCAGCCGCACTTTGCCATTTTCGATGAACGCGATCGCCCGGTACCCATCCCACTTGATTTCGAACAGCCAGTCCGGCCCATCGAAAGGTTCGTCGATCGACTCCGCCAGCATAGGATGAATCGCCGTGGGCATCGGTCTTTTCACGGGACCGATGGGTTTCACCGCCGAGCTCGCCGAGACCGCAGAGATAACCTCTTCTTTCTCCTTTGCGGGATTAGCTTTCTTCTTGGGCTCCGTATCTTTGAAGTCTCTAGCTGTCTGTTTCTTTTCTGGTTTCTCTGCGTTCTTGGCGTTCTCGGCGGTAGATTTCTTCTTCTCCACTCTCGCGATCGCATCCGCCAGCCATGCGGCCTTCAACTTCCCTCTGCCAGCAGGGCGGCTCTTCCACTCCGCCGATCCCGCATCTCCCGCAATCGCCGCCAAGCTCCGTCCGGTGAGCACCGACTCATCGATGTCCCCCGCATCGTATCCCTCGACCACATGGTCATCGTGCTTCTTGATCATCAACCACTCGTTACCCTTGCTCCCCGGACGCCGGCCTTTCATCTTGACCAGCGCGAAGTCTCCCTTCAGCCGCTTCCCGTTCAGACGAAACTTCAGGTCGCCTTTGGCGATCATCGCCGCCGCTTCGGCCTCCGTGCCCGGCGGATATTTCCCGTTCACCGCAACGGGGGAAAGCGGCTGCCACGTTCCCACATCCCACACCATTACCGTCCCAGCGCCGTAGTTGTTCTCGGGAATGTTTCCCTCAAAATCGTAATAGGAAACGGGATGGTCCTCTACCTGCATGGCCAGCCGCTTGTCCGCCGGATCGAGCGACGGCCCTTTCGGAACCGCCCACGACTTCAGCACCCCTTCCATCTCCAGCCGGAAGTCGTAATGCAGCCGCGTCGCATCATGCTTCTGCACCACGAAGCGGTTCCCCGGCTTGGTCTCCACTTTTGGAGGAGGCTCCGGCGTTTCTTCAAACCGCCGCTTTCGGTTGTACTCCTCAAGAGCCATACGCCTTCTTTTCGAGCGTCATTCTAGCAAGTCTGTGGGGTTTGCTGGTGTGGGGACGGGCGCCTTCGCCCGTCCGGTCGAGCAAAGCTCGACTCGTCTTCTTGGGTGCCGCGAAGTCTGCTTGTTAGAGAGCCAAGCTCACCAGCGCAGCCCCAGTTTTCCTGTTATAACAAGTTGGCTTCAGCCCCCTGAACCTCCATGCAACGTGAATTCCCTGAGCATCCCCTGGTCGGCGTCGGCGCCATCATCATCGAGAATGCGAGCGTGCTGCTGGTCAAGCGCGCCCACCCGCCGATCCAGGGACAGTGGTCTATCCCCGGAGGCGTGTTAGAGGTTGGCGAACTCGTCCGCGAGGCTGCCGTGCGCGAGGCCCGCGAAGAGACCGGACTCATCGTTGAACCAGGCGAACTGCTTGGCGTCTACGACCGCATCCTGCACAACTGCGAACAGCGTGTGCAATATCACTATGTGTTAGTTGATTTCCTTTGCCGCCCGGTTGGAGGGGAACTCTTGGCCGCTAGCGATGCCCTCGAAGTCAGATGGTTCACGCGAGAGGAACTACCCGCGCTGAAACTCGCAGAAGATACTCTCGACGTAATTGGCAAAGGCTTCGCCACGTGGGATTCCGATAGTAGATGCACCGGCCATTGATCATCGCAATCATTGTCAAGATTACCGGGTGTGGCTTGACTGGGGAAACACGCATAGCTAGCCTTAACTCGTGCCTCAGAGGTGCGCCGTGCATTCTTTACCTGCGTGGTTACTTCTCCTTGCGGTCCCGATGTTTCAGGCCTCCGGAAGTAACGGAATCAAAATGACGATTCGCTACAGTCATGCCGGAAATTTGGGCGAGCATACCGTCTATGTCGCAGGAGATCGGAAACGCATGGAATTCCGGAATTCCGAGGGCGGGAAGAAGGCGGATGGCACACTGCAATTGAGCTATGGCCCAAGACTTGTTGCGATTACCCGGTGCGACTTGGGACAACTGTTCGAGTTGAACCTTGACGCCTCCGAATATACCTCGGCGCCGTATCCGCCACGGCCGCTGACCAAGGAGCAGATCGAGGCCCGTGGCTTGCGACTTCCCCCGATAACGTCGGACAAACCGACCCTGCGATTAGAAGTCAATACGACCGACACAGGCGAGCGCAAAGAAATGTTTGGGCACATCGCGCGACACATCATCACGACACGAAAGCAGATTCCGCTTGAGGGGTCTATGACTGAGCCTCAAGAAAGCGTGACGGATGCGTGGTACGTCGATCTGAACCAGCGATTATCCTGCGATCGCAGCTGGCCTGCGGGAAAAACCGCTCATGCCTACACCACCCTCGCGGTCAATGGCAGACACCCAAGAGAGAAGGTTGAGTTCATCACTACTGGTGAACCGGAAACCGGCTTTGCTGTGCATTCTGTGATGACTTCGAAAACCACGTATCCGCTGCCAGACGGAACCAGAAAACAGACCGATTCAAGCAGTGAACTGCTGGTGACAGAGTTGGAGGAGGGGCCTCTCGATCCCGGCCTCTTCGAGATTCCTCCGGGATTCAGGCACGTGGACCACATCGAGCGAAATCCGCGGTCTGCTGGCCAAATGGAGGATCTCTGGCAGCGATTCAAAACTGCGGTAGCGAGCTTCTTTAACCTCTGACGGGCATTCTAGGAATGCGACTCCGTTCGGTCGGAATCAGCCCCATCCTCCTCCCATTCGGCACCACACGAGCGGCATCGCCATGCGCGGCGGTGAAACGGAAGGGGCACACTCACGGCCATGCTCAAGTAGGCCGCCGGCTCCAGTTCCTGAAATGTGACGTCCAGTGAATTGCACTTCGGGCACCGTGGCTGCGCATATTCGCCTACGCCCGAAACGTCAAAGTGTTCGGGTATGGGCTGGGCTAGGACCTCATCCGCTTCCGCGGCATCTTCCGCGCCCACAAGCAACTTGACCCCGCCCATCAGATTCGACCAGAGCCAATCCATGCGGATAACGTTGTCATCGGTCAAGACCGCGACGATTCCGGCTGACTCCAGACTTCCCTTGGCCAGCAGAGCTTCGGGCAAGTCCCGGAACTGGCGAATCGCGACCATCTTGCGCCGTTCGAGTTCGCCGTCGGGCGCCGGAGGTGGGGCGGGTGGCGCTGGCGGCGGAGGATCGCCGGGCATGACCGGCACCGGCTTTTTGAAAACGACGGGAGCCGTTTCGATCAATTTCGTCTGGAGGCCTCTCCGGCTTAACTCAGCTTTCAAAGCCGCGCGCGCGAGTTCGGTGAGTTCGTAGGCCTGTTCCGCGACTTTCTCTAACTCCCCATCCATCTGGTCGGAGTAGAACTCGGCCAAGCGCCGCCGCTCCTGCTCAGGATCGATCATCGCCATGGCAGGGAATCATACTCCAATCCAAATCGATGGGCTGTGGCCAGATTCCCCAGAAACAGAACGGCCCGCAGGCACGAAGCCTGCGGGCCGCCCGGTGGACTGTTTGGGATTGACCAAGAGGTGGTCACTCTACGTGGCCTCTACGGCAACTCCGGGTAAACTCATTGATGCCCCTGACCGACCTGCGTCAGGCGGATCAATCCTTACTCACCGGTTAGTGTGCGGGCTGTAGCTTCCGGCGCGGCATTGCCGCGGCCTGAAGCCCCGCTTAGAGCAACCCGCTCTAAGTCTCAGCCACCTCACCTGGTCTTTGAACATCCCAACTACTGCCATCAGAACTTGTCATCAGGCCACCTCCTTTCCGGTGTATTCGCACATTAGTATGAAATCGCCCAGTGCGTCAACTGGCACGAAAGTGGGTACCGGAGAAAGCAACAGAGAGCTCACCTTTTGCATCAAGGTAGCCCAAACGCGTACACCGCGCTGCCCGCCGCGATCGCCACATATTCTTTTCCGTCCACCGCGAAGGCTATCGGTGGTGCGTAGACTGCCCCGCCCATCTGGAAGTGCCACAATGGCTTGAGTGACGCTGCATCGAAGGCAATGAAGTTTCCTTCCGCATCGCCGCTGAAGACCAGCCCTCCGGCCGTGGATAGCACTCCCGACCACGTCGGCGAGGTGTGCTGAAACTTCTGCTTCACCTCGCCCGTCGCGGGATCAATCGCCTTCAGAAATCCCAGGTAAGGCTCGGCTTCTTCGGAAGGAAAATACGCGCTCCCGTAATAAGCGTGCCCGGCTTCATAAGGCTGAGGCGCTGTGCTGAAGGTGTCGCATTGATCGCGCGCCGTCACGTAAAACAAGCCTGTCTGCGGATCGTAAGTCGGCGCCATGAAATTGGTCGTCCCCAACGCTCCCGGACAGATGGTGCGCCCTTCGAACGTCGGCGAGGCTTGATTGTTCGCCACCGGACGCCCCTCCGCATCCTTCTTGTCACTCCAGGTAATCTTCCCGTACGGCGTCGTCGAAATCAGCTTCCCCGTCGTGCGATCGATCACGTAGAAAAATCCGTTGCGGTCAGCCTGCGCGATGAGATGCTGGCCGCCGGCGTCGAGCATCACGGGAACCTGGGTCGCGTCCCAGTCATGCTCGTCGTGCTTGGTGAACTGCAAATACCAGTTCATTTTGCCGGTGTCGGCATTCAGCGCCAGCAAGGAATTACTGTACAGATTGTCGCCCGCCCGCCCCTCGCCGCGATTCGACGGAGCAGGATTTCCCGTGGGCCAGAAAATCTGGTTCGTCAGCGGATCATACGTCCCGGTATTCCAGGCCGGAGCGCCGCCCACCTTCCACGAATCGCCTTCCCATGTCTCGTGACCCGGTTCCCCGGGACCGGGCACGGTGTAGAACCGCCATTTGCGGTCGCCAGTATCCGCATCGTAGGCATCAATGAATCCGCGGACGCCATACTCGCCGCCGGAAATTCCGATCACAATCAGATTCTTGACGGCGAGGGGTGCAACGGTGAAGCTGTGCCCGATCCGATAGTCGGCCGCGACCACGTCCCATACCACGGCTCCGGTCTTGGCGTCGAGCGCGATCACATGCGCATCGAGCGTCCCCAGAAAAACCTTGTCCCCCAGAATCGCCAGCCCACGATTCACGCGCCCGCAGCAAGGTCGAATATCCCCAGGCAGGGATCGCTGATACATCCAAATGGGCCGCCCCGTCCGCGCATCGAGCGCAAACGCGCGGTTGTCTTGTGCCGTCGCATAAAGAATTCCGTCGACGACCAGCGGCGAAGTCTCCAGCTTTCCCGTCGCCGCCGTCTGATACACCCACTTCGGCACCATGGTGCGCACGTTGGTCAGATTGATCTGATCAAGCGCGCTATGTCGTTTGCCGGAATAGTCGCCAGAGTAAGTCATCCAGTTCTGCGGTTCTTTCGCGGAATTGATCAGCCGCTCGAACGTGACCTGGGCCTGACTGAAACTCGCGAACAGAGCCACGATCACCGACGCCGCCAGAATTGTTGCCGCAAATCTGACCGTACCGTGGAAGAGCGGCCCTTCGATGGCCGCGTGGTGCATCGGAGACAGAGCGGCCTTCAGGCCCTGTGGGCTACTGGGGGTGAAGCCCAAGTTTGTGTGAAGGTCGAGACGCGGCGCTAAAGCGCCGCTCTTCCACTGTGATTCGGAGCCGCCTGCGTTGAGCCATCCCTTCATTTCGCCCCCACGCTGGTCAGGTACGCCACGACATCCTCCAAATCCTTGTCACTCAAGACATCAGCGTCGTATTTCGGCATCGCCGACTCCCGGCTCTTCTGGAACGACCGCAGCTTGTCTTTGTCCAGCATATGGATCCGCTCGTTCGCGTCCATAATCTGCACGCTGAAGCTGTCTTCATTCAGCGCGACACCCTTGATCTGTTTTCCATCCGCCGTCACGGCAGTCACGCTCTCGTACTCCTGGGGAAATTCCTTCGTTGCCTCGGTCAATCCCCAAGCCAGCCGCCGGCTCGGATTCCGCACCGAATCAATGAGCGCCTCCCGCGTCCGCGACCCGCCGACAGCCGTTAGATCTGGGCCCAGCCGTCCTCCCTTCCCTGAGACCATGTGGCACAACGAACAATTTGCGTCGCCATAAAACAAATCCTTGCCATGCGCTACATTCGCGAGTGCTTTAGCGGGGGCCTTCACCTCCTGGCTGCGAATGTAGGTGATGATCTGCCAGATTTCCTCGTCGGTCATCCCCACACCCTGGCCGTTGGTCCCGTTGGCTGGCATGGCGGTCCCGGCAATGCCGTTGCTGATGATCTGAAACATCTCCGCGTCGGAGTGCGCGTGCTTCTTCTGCGCCCGAGTCAGATCAGGCCCGCGACCTCCGCCGCGCGCACCTAGGCCGTGGCATAGCGCGCAGTTGATGCGGAACTCGTACTCCCCAGCTTTCGCCGCATTGACATCGCCCGCCAAGGGATTGCGGTCATCCGCCACGCCGCACCCACAAGAATCGTCGCCATCAGCGCAACCCACCCCATGCGCGATCGCCTGAACATAGTCATCCTCCGAAATTCCACGCATTCTACGCTAGGCGTACGCGTCTGACCCTCTGGAAATCATGGGCGTTACCGAGGAAATTCCGGCGTACATGTCCGGCGGGCATCTGGGACCAGCACCTTTGGCTCTCTACACTGAAATCCTCCCTGTCCTGTGCCGATCACAGTAGGTGGAGTTGATGATTTTCCTGAGGGAAGTAAGTCGCTGAGCTGTCAGCCTTTCCAGCGAAAGGCCGAAGGCTGAGGCAAGCCTAGATGAGCCAGCACGCGATAAGCAAACTCACGGGCCATCTCATCTAAAGAAGCAGGCCGGTAGTAGAAAGCCGGAATGAGCGGAAAGATCGTCGCCCCGGCATCGGCGGCCCGATACATGTTGCGGATATGAATTTTATGAAGCGGGGTTTCGCGCACACACAACACCAATGGACGCTTCTCTTTGAGCGTGACGTCAGCCGCGCGCTCGATCAGATGCGAGGCGACACCGTTGGCGATGCGCGCCAGAGTGCCCACGCTGCACGGGATTACAACCATGGCGTCTGCGGGATAAGACCCGCTGGCTACGTTCGCGCCAATGTCAGCGTTCGATTGCAGTTGGATCTTGCGCGCGGAACGGCCTCCGGGAAAACCGAGAATGCGGTCGACGAGACTGGATCGTCCTTTCAGATTCAGCTCTTCAGCCATGACCCGCAGAGCGCTGTCGGACGCGATGAAGTTCACGGTCGCGACGCGTTGGTCGCGGCCGACAGCAAGCAGCAGGTGCCGCAGAAAGATGGCACCGCTGGCCCCGGTGGTCGCAACGGTCAAGTTTTGCGGCAGGTGATTGGACAAGACGCCTCCGGGTCAGGCAATCCCAACGTTGCCTCGAACACCGGAGCATAGGGAGTCGGTGAAGCGGAAGTCAAGACGACGGGCTAGAAGCCAGGAGCTAGCAGCTAGAAGCTGATGTCCTCGACCACGAATCTCCGAGACCGCCGCAGCGCTGCCGAACGGCACGCGTTGGCCGGAGTGGAGCGTGAAATCCGCGCCCAGGATTCGCACGGACGACGTAAATATCTCCGCGAGTTTAATCAGGCTTTCCGCGATTACGACTCGCTGCTGAACTCCGAACAGATTCAGGCCGCTCTGCGAGACCCCGATGTAGCCCTTATCGGCGACTACCACGCCTTGCCCGCGGCCCAGCGCCACGCCGCCTCTCTGCTCGAGCAACGCGCCCTAGCAGGCGACCGCCCCGTCGTGCTCGGCGTCGAAACGATCTTCGCCCGCGACCAGCACATCCTCGATGAATGGTGGCGCCGCGAAATCGACGAGAGCGAACTTCGCCAGCGCATCCGGTTCGACCTGGACTGGGGATACGATTGGACTCCCTTTTACAACTTGCTGGTCACGGCGCGCGATCACGCTGAAGCCCTCTATGGCCTGGACTGCATGCCGCGCGAAGACCTGCGCAAGATTGGAGCGCGCGACCGCCACGCCGCCGCCAAAATCGCGGAAATGCGCGAACGCCATCCTAATGCCGTCATCTTCGTGCTCTTCGGCGAGTCCCACCTCGCGCCCGGGCACCTGCCGCGAATTCTGCAGAAGCAGATGCCGGGCACAAGAGTTCTGACCGTACTGCAGAATATCGACGCGCTCTACTGGCGCGCCGCCGGCGAACGCGCCGATAAAGTAGAAGCCGTTCGCGTCAACGATGATGTACTGTGCGTCTTCAATGCCACGCCGTTGGAGAAGTACGAGAGCTATCGCCTGTTCCTTGATCGCTGGAGCCGCGCGGATGACGGCCCTGACTTTGCCCCCACGATCTACAACCTGATCGATAGCCTGGCCAGCTTCCTCGAGATCAACCGCTACGCGCCGCACAACGGAACGCAGCCCAAATTTCTCGTCGACATGCTGCCGGAGGTGTATGGCAATTCCTCCGACGCGATGTTGCGGCGCCTGCTGTCACGCCATGGCATCGGCGATCAGGATCGAGAGTCCATGCTCGCCAGCGTCGAAAATCGCGGCAGCGCCTATCTGCCGCAGGTGAACGCGTTCTACATCCGCGAGTTCCAGATGATGCACGCCGCCGAAGATGCGACCCGGTTCCTGCACCACGCCTGCCAGGGTCTGCCGCGCCGACTCAACAGCACTCCCGCGGTCGCGAATGCCGACCCTGAGAACGGATCTCGCCGCATCGCGATCGACGAGTTCTACGCTCGGACGATCGAGCACGCAGTGGCCTACTTCGGTTCCCGCGTCCTGTATCCATCCCGGCCCGCTCCGAGCCCAGCCGACTCCGAACCGATATCGCGCGCCGTTTGCGAAAAGGCTGCGCAAGCTGCCGTTCGCGCCGAACCAGGCAAGTATGAATCTGCTGCATGTGATTTAGGCTGCCGCATCGGCAGCCAGATCTACGACGCTTACCTGGCCGGTAAAATCGCGCCCAGCGGCCTGCGCCGCCTGTTCCTCGCTCATCTTGACGAGCCTGGAATGGCGCGCAAAGTCTGCAATGCAGTCATCGGCAAGCTCCGGTCGATCTCTCGTCCGCTTTCCCGCGCCGCCCACGCCTAGTTCGCGATCATTCCCGAATGCTAAGCTAGACGCGCTTGGCTGAATGCCGAGCGTTGAGTGCTTCTTGAACGCCGAATCTATCCGCAAACTCTTCGCGCAGGTCCGCACTGGCAAACTTTCGCCCGACGACGCGGTAGACCGCCTGCGCCACTTGCCGTTTGAGGACCTCGGGTTTGCGAAAGTCGATCACCACCGCGCCCTGCGCGCCGGCATGCCCGAAGTCATCCTGGGAGAAGGCAAGACGCCCGCCCAGGTCGCCGGAATCTTCTCCCACCTGGCCAAACATGACGGCAACATTCTGGCCACGCGCGCCAGCGCGCAGCAGTTTGCCGCCGTGAAGAAAAAAGTCCGCTCCGCCAAATATCGTGAACTCGCTCGCGCCATCGTTCTTCAACGAGACCAAACAAAATACGGCAAGGGCACGATCGCCGTGGTTTCGGCCGGCACCAGCGACATTCCCGCTGCCGAGGAGGCCGTTGTCACTGCCGAACTCATGGGCAACGAGGTCGCACACTTCTATGATGTGGGAGTCGCCGGCATTCACCGTCTGCTGGCGAATCGCGAGGCGCTGACCAGAGCGCGGGTGGTGATCGTCTGCGCCGGCATGGAGGGTGCGCTGCCCAGCGTCGTCGGAGGGCTGGTCGGCGTTCCCGTGATCGCGGTCCCCACCAGCGTTGGCTACGGCGCATCGTTTGAAGGCCTCGCCGCGCTGCTCGGCATGCTCAATTCCTGCGCCTCGAACGTCAGCGTGGTAAATATTGATAACGGCTTCGGCGCCGGATACGTCGCCTCTCTGATAAACCGCTTACCTTAAGTCGCCAAAGGAGCGATTCATGTCCATCACGCTCTCTCCCGAAGCAAAGCAATTCATTGACCGTCCCAACTTCGCCCACCTCGCCACGCTCATGCCAGACGGCTCGCCGAATGCCACTCCGGTGTGGATCGGCCGCGAGGGGGACCACATCGTCATTTGCACCGGTGAGAACTCACTCAAGGGCAAGAATACGCGGCGCGACCCGCGGGTGGCGCTGTCCGATTGTGGACTTCACCAATCCCTATGAAGAAGTTCAGATCCGCGGCCGCGTCATTGAGCGCCGTCCCGATCCCGACCTGAAAATTATGGATCCCGTTTCGCACAAATACACGGGCAAGCCCTTCCCGTTCCGCAATCCAGAAGGGCGAGTTGCACTGATTGTCGAAGTGGAGAAAGAGCGCTACACCAAGCTGCCGTTTGAGCATACGCCTGGGAAATGAAAAAGGGCGCGGCCCCTCGCCGCGCCCTCTTCCTCACCGCTACATCAACTTACATTCCCTGCTGGCTCGACTTCGATTCGACCTGCAGCTGGTTGTCCACGCTAAAGGCGCCGAACAGCTGGTTGGCCTTTATTCCGGCAACCTGCTTATCCAACGTGCTGTCGACTGAACCGTAGAGCGTCACGTGACCGTTCGCGACGATGATTCGGATCGGCCGCCCCGGATCCAGGGCGTACTTGCTCAACACTGGATCGCGATAGATCGCCCGCAACGCACGCAGCCGCAATCCGTCGTCGAATATCGAAACCGGCTCGATCGAGATATTGTCGACCACGTCCTTGACGCCAGGCATGTTCGCGATGTCGGCGAAAGCTTCGTCGCGCCCAAGCCCGGTTCGATCCTGGCCCTCCACCGTGACCACTCCATCCTTCACTCCCAGGGCGAAGTAGTCGAACGTGCTGTCGTAGCCCTCGCGGACGTAGCGCAGCTTCGTGGCAAGCTTTTCCGCGAGTTGCGCATCCGGCACATTCGGGCCCGCCACTGTAATCAGGTTGCGCACTCCTTGCACGTTGGCCGTCTTGCGCGCCAGCTTCGCGGCGTCGAGCTTGCGCTGGTAAAGATCCACCGTACCCGTGAGAGTCACGATGCCGTCTTCCACGCTCGCCTTGACGTCGCCGAACTGGCTCTTGGCCGCCAGCTTGTGCGTGACCGTAGTCTGAATTTGATTGTCGTAGCGGGCCGCTGCCGGCGTCTGGGCCACGAGCGTGATGCTCAACAGCCCCATTGCCAGAAGCGATCCCACCAATCGTCCAAAACCTTTGTTGCTAGTCATAGAGGTCACCTCCGACCCGTTGACAAATGTTTACGAACTAACCATCTGGTTAATTCTTTCGATGCGGAGGGATGCCCCGAAGATGCATGCACGGCGGTCTTGAAAGGGACTGCTGGTAGACGGCGCGTGACGTGCAACTTTTATGGCAGGGTTGGGTTCTCATCTAGCAAGAACGCACTTCTGCGCCCGAGTTGTGTCTCGCTGTTGCGTCAAGTTTAGAAAACAGGCACACGTTTCAAAAGTTCTGCTTCGCTTACTTCCCCACCGACGTCCAATCCGTCAGCAAGACAGGCTGCCCGTTGTGCACCACGGTTGGATAAACTTCGTCGAACCCTTTGTGATCCGCCGGGCCAAACTTCAGTATCAGTTTCGATCCGAGGCCGACATTCATCTCGTGAATCGACTCGATGCCCGTGATGAACTTTTCCCGCGTCGGTTCTTTTCCTGCCCTCTTCAGTCCCTCGACCAGCACCATCGCGTCAACAAATCCTTCGAGACTCACGAAACTTGGCGGCGTGTCCGGATAGTACTTCGCCAAGCAACTTCCGGTAGAGGGCGACCGTCGGGTAGTCGGTGCGATCGTACGGCGGAACGACCTGCGTGATGATCGTGCCCTCGGCGTCAGGCCCCGCTTCTTTGATGAATTCCTCGGTCCCGACGAATGACACTGTGAGAAACAGCGGCCGCCATCCCGCGGCATGGGCTTTTTTCACAATCGCCGCCACCGGCGCATAAGGCCCTACCAGGACCACGGCCTGCGGACGCGCTGTCATCACATCTTTGAGTCCGCCGTCGACGTCCATGGTATTGCGCGCGAACGTGCCCAGACCCGCCGGTGTGGAGTTGTGCTTCTGCAGCGCCAGCTTTACTCCGTCCAGCACCGCCTTGCCGAACGCATCATCCTGGTACAGAACGCCGATCTTATGCACGTTCACATCCCACAACTTGTCCACCTGCTCCCGCGTCTCGTCGTAATAAGACGCGCGCACGTTGATGACGTAGCGCTTGAGCGGCTCGTACAGCATCTGCGCACCGGTGAACAGGCCCACGACCGGGATCTTCTCGTCCTGCGCCATCGGCACGTACACTTTGGCAGTGGGCGTACCGACGAAGAATCCCAGCGCGAACACTCCCTCCCTGGTCATGCGTTTGAAGCATGCCGGCGCCTTGTCCGGATCGTAGCCGTCGTCAAAGGCCAGCAGTTGCACCTTGCGCCCGAAGACTCCGCCGTCGTCATTGATGGAGTGAAGATAGGTTGTGGCTCCCAGCACCGTCTGGTTTCCCAGAAAACGCGCAGGTCCGTCGAGTGCCGAGCATGATCCCACCAGAATTGAGTTATCGCTGATCCCCGGAGCCTGAGCCAACGCCGAGGAGGCTGTGATTCCAACGATCAAGACCAGCAACAGCATAGTGCGCAGACAAAAAGCATTTCGCTCCCGCCCCATAAACATTCATCCGTTTCCCTCTGCAAAGGTTATTTTTTCCGCAACTGGGCCGCACCGCACTTGCCTAAACTTCCCCAGTTTGTGAAAACGCGTAGCGTGAGATTCAGTGGGGCCATTGTGTCACGCGGAAGGTATCGAGGGAGCCTCACCAAAGTAACGTTGGACGCCGGCGACTGGTCGTTGGTCGTTCGCCGTTGGTCGTTGGCTCAGACCCGGTGCTCGACCGATAAAGCCAACCAAAATTACGAATGCCAACCTGCTATCGTCGGGTTCGCGTTGCGGAGGCAGGTGGCCTCCGCTTAGGCTTGTCTTTGAATGCGGCGCCGCTGAAGCACCAATATCCGGCCAGCGATCCTCCCGCGAAGATCGACCACAAGATCGTATCCGTCCAGGATCCGTACTGTTCCAGACCAAGATTGGCGAGATCCCAGAACGTGAGCGGCCACACGATTACCAGGTAGACGCCCACCACCACCAGGACCGCCGCGAGGCCAATTCCGACCGCCAGAACCCCAGCCGACAAGCTTTCGAACAGGAGCATGCTCCAGTGCTGATCGGTCGGGTCGGGCTGCCGTGCGGGTACGGCGCGAGTTCGCTGAACAAGCGGAGACATGGTCCTCCTGCGCTGGGAAGATGACTCGACGCGGGGGCCGCGCTCTTCCAGCGTAAAGCATAAAGATGGAGGGCGCCGTGATCCAAGTTACGAAGGACCCGGAGTCCCGTGCCCAGTTTGGGTTTTGGCCGTTCTGGGATTACCCCGGTAACTTTCGGGCCGGGTACCTGCCGCTCTACCATGCGAACGGCAGCGAATTGTTTTGAGGGGGAATTCGCATATGGGTGAACGTGTCACCCAATCCGGACAGCGGGAACTCGCGCGCGCCCGGCGCCTGCAAAAGGCGCTCCAGGCTGGAGTCCCTCCGACTTGGCTGCAGCCGGAAACCGCCTCGCCTGCCGCAAGTTCGTGCTCCGCATTATCCTGCCCCGTCCCTTCGGTCTCCGAATCCTCCTGGAAGAATCAACTGGGCGCTGAAACTCGGCTCCAATTTCTCGAGCAGATGTTTCAAGCTTCGCCCGATGGGCTCAGCATCGCCGACAACGAGCAGCGAGTCCTCTGGGCCAGTGATCAGTTCGTCCGCATGTTCGGATACACCGCGGCCGAAGTGATTGGACAACCGTTGGAACGTTTGGTCGTGCCTCCCGAACGGCTGGCCGAGTCGCAGTGGGTGAACCAGGCGCTGCAGAAAGGCGAGCGCATCACCCTTGAAACCCAGCGCAGAAAGAAAGACGGCAGCCTGCTGGATGTTTCCGTATCCTGCGCGCCGCTGCTGCTCGACGGCAAAATCGCGGGATTCTACGCCGGCTACCACGATATCAGCGATCGTATGCGCGTGGAGGCGCTGAGCTCCGCGCTCTACCGCATCGCCGAGCAGAGCAGCAGCGCCCACGATCTGCAACAGTTCTTCACCGCCGTGCACAGCATTGTCGACGAACTGATGTACGCGCGGAACTTTTACATCGCCCTCTACGATCCCGCCACCGAGTTGGTGAGTTTCCCCTACTTTGTCGATGAGTTCGACACCGCACCCCCTTCGAAGAAGATGGGAAAGGGATTGACCGACTACCTCATTCGCACCGGAGAGCCGCTGCTGGCCACGCCCGAAGTGCTCGAAGCCATGGAGGATCGCGGGGAAGTCGCGCGCAACGGCTCGCGCTCCCTAGACTGGATGGGCGTTCCGCTGAAGGTTGGCCATGATACTTTTGGCGCCCTGGTGGTGCAGACTTATTCGAAGGACACTCGCTACGGCGAGCGCGACAAGGAGATTCTCACTTTCGTCGCGCGCCAGCTGGCCAGTGCCGTCGAGATCAAGCGCAACGAGCAGTCCATGCGGCGGTCTGAGGCGCGCTATCGCTCGCTGGTGCAGAGTTCTGTGTACGGAATCTACCGCTCCAGTCTGGAAGGCAGATTCCTCGACGTCAACCCGGCGCTCATCTCGATGCTCGGCTATGGCGCGGCGGAGGAAGTGCTTCTCCTTGATCCGGAGAAAGACATCTTCGCCAACCCCGACGAGCACACACGCCTGATCGAAGAATTCCGGCGCACCGGGCGTCTGGACGGGATCGAAGTCAAATGGAAACGCAGAGATGCCAGCGCGATCACGGTTCGGATCAGCGGGCGGGCGGTCAGCAGCGCCGACGAACCGGCGGATGTCCTCGAAGCCATTGCTGAGGATGTCACCGACCGCCGCGCACTTGAGGATCAGTTCCGGCAGGCGCAGAAAATGGAAGCCGTCGGCCGGCTCGCAGGGGGCGTGGCCCATGACTTCAACAATCTGCTGATGGTCATCAGCGGTTACGCCGAGGTAATTCTCGCCGGCCTCGATTTCGATCATCCTTTGCGGGAGAAAGCCACGGCCATCCAGCAGGCTTCCGACCGCGCCACCACCCTGACCCGTCAACTGCTGGCGTTCAGCCGCAAACAATTGCTGGAACTCAAAGTGGTGGACGTGAATGCGATTGTCGCCGACATGGAGCGACTACTGCGGCCGCTGATTGGCGAGAACGTGGAACTAGTCGCCAAGCTGGCTCCCAAGGCGGGCCACGTCCGCGCCGATGCAGGTCAGCTCGAGCAGGTCCTCATGAACCTGGTCGTCAATGCCAAGGACGCCATGCCCGCCGGCGGCAGGCTCACTATCCAGACCCACAACCTCGTGCTCGATGAGAGCCATCGCCCTGGGCAAACCTTCATCCACCCCGGCAACTATGTGATGCTTTCGGTAAGCGACACGGGCACTGGAATGGACAAGGAAACCCAGTCGCGCATCTTTGAACCGTTCTTCACCACCAAGGAAAAGGGCAAAGGAACCGGTCTGGGTCTGTCGACGGTATACGGCATCGTGAAACAAAGTGGAGGCTATGTCATCGTGCAGAGTGAATTAGGGCACGGCACCAGCTTCCATATTTACCTGCCCCAGGTTGAGGGGACCACCGAAAAGCACGCGGCTCCAGTCGCAGGCGCAACCGCTGGCGGCACCGAGACGATCCTGCTGGTTGAAGATGAGGAGTCAGTGCGCCAACTGGTGCGCGATACGCTTGAGGCCAAGGGATACAAAGTGGTGGATGCCGAGAATGGGGAAGTCGGCTTGGCAGCCGCTGCCCGCCACATGGGGAAGATCGACCTCGTCATTACTGATGTCGTCATGCCCGGCTTGGGTGGCCGAGAAATGGTTGAGCGCCTCTGCGTGACCCGCCCCGAAGCCAAGGTCCTGTTTCTCTCTGGATATACCGAAGACGCGATTCTGAGCGAAGGTTCCATTCAGAGCGGCACCGCGTTCTTGCAGAAACCCTTTACGTTACAGAATCTGTCGCGGAAAGTAAGAGAAGTCTTGGGATAGTGTTCTGGCTTGCGATTCCTTCCTGTTCCCAGCGATTCCCATGCAACTTTTTTCTCCCACCGGCGTCCTATCTGATTGAAAATGTAAGCAGCCAAGTCCGTGTGGGTGGACGTCGCCGACGCGACGGGGGATCCGATGCTCATCAAAAAAGCCGCAGACATTCGTTCGTCGGAGGTTACTCCGAAAACTCTATACCTGAACCGCCGCAAATTCCTGGCAGGCGCCGCCATCGCCGGGGCCGCCGTTGCCACTGGCGTCGGTGTGCGCGAGTTGGCTGCTCCCTCCACCGTCGCTCGTGCGGCCAACAAAATTGACGGCATCACAAAGAGTCCCTTCAGTACCACCGAGACCGTCACTCCTTACAAAGACGTCACCCACTACAACAACTATTACGAGTTCTCCACTGACAAGGATGGACCAGCCGAACTCGCCAAGAATTTCCGTACTCGGCCGTGGAAGGTGAAGATCGAGGGCCAGGTCGACAAAAAGCAGGAATTGGATGTGGACGCGATCATCAAGATGGCCGCTCCCGAGGAGCGTATCTACCGCCATCGCTGCGTCGAAGGGTGGTCGATCGTCGTACCCTGGGTCGGTTTCTCGCTCAGCGAACTCATCAAGCGTGTCAACCCCACCAGCAAGGCGAAATTTGTGGAGTTCACCACCCTCTACGATCTGAAGCAATACCCGGGCCAGCAGCGGAATGTACTGGTTTGGCCTTACGTGGAAGGTCTGCGCATGGACGAAGCGATGAATCCGCTCACGCTGCTTTGCTTCGGCATGTATGGCGAGGAGCTTCCCAATCAGGATGGAGCTCCGATCCGCATCGTCGTGCCGTGGAAGTACGGATTCAAGAGCGCCAAGGCGATCGTGCGCATCCGCTTCACCGAAAAGCAGCCGTCAAATACGTGGAATATTTCTGCGCCGCAGGAATACGGTTTCTATTCGAACGTGAATCCCAACGTAGACCATCCGCGCTGGAGTCAGGCCAAAGAACGAAGACTCGGCGAATTCTTCAAACGCCCCACGCTGATGTTCAATGGCTACGGCGACCAGGTCGCCAGCCTGTACAACGGAATGGATTTGAAGAAATATTTTTGAAGTCGGCCGACCAGACCGGATGAAGGTCGGGGGTGCCCGTTTCTCGCGCGTGCTTTGCGCGAGAAGTGGGGATTCTCGCCAGAGCTCGCCGAGACGGCTACGCTACACTCGGAACCGGACACGAAACGATCGTGACCGGACACTGTTGTCCATGCTTCGCTACCTTAAACCCGTGATTTTCCTGGCCTGCCTGGCCCCGCTGGGCATTCTCGTGTGGCGTGGGTTCCACTCCGCGCTGGGCGCGAATCCGATCGAAGCCATCACCCACGCCACTGGCGATTGGACCCTGAGGTTCCTGTTGGGTACATTGTCGATCACGCCCCTGCGCCGGCTCACGCGCCAGTACTGGCTGATCGGCCTGCGCCGCATGCTGGGCCTGTTCGCGTTCTTCTATGGCGTGCTGCACCTGATGACTTATATCTGGCTCGACAAATTCTTCGCCGTCTATGAAATGCTGGCCGACATCGCCAAGCGTAAATTCATCACGGCGGGCATGACGGCGTTCACCCTGATGATCCCGCTCGCCCTTACTTCGACCAAGTGGTCGATCCGCAAGCTAGGCGGCAAGCGCTGGCAGGCCTTGCACCGGCTCATTTACGCCAGTGCCGCCGCCGGAGTTATCCACTACATCTGGCTGGTGAAGGCAGATTTGAAGAAGCCGCTCGAATACGCCACCGTGCTGGGAGCACTGCTGCTCTATCGGATCGTAGTCTGGATTAAATCGCGAGCACCGGCTGTCGCGAAGCTGGAAACTCCCCAGCCCGCTGTCCGAAGGTGATCTACAGCGCGGGTACCATTTTCTCGCGCGTGTTCTGCGCGAGAAGTGGGACACTTGCCCGATTCGAGCGCGCACCCACTATCGCTGCTTGACCGCCTTCAATCCTGTCGTCACGCGCAGCACAGTTAAATGTGCAGCTGCTGCGTTCGATTTTGCGCTGGCGTTCTGCAGCGAAAACGAACCGAGCCCCACCTGCACGGGATTGTTGTCCACCTCGACGAAGACCGCAGTCGAGCTGTCCACGATGTACGAGACAAGATTGAAGGCGTTTGATATGGGCGTGACTACTGCGCGACCAGGAATCGTCGAATCGGGAGTATAGGTCGCGGAGAACTTCTGGTCCCCAGTGATCGATCCCTGATCATTGAAGTCGATCAATCCCGTGAAACTGCCGTTGCTGTTGGTGAATTCTGCTATGCCGTCTTCTTCGAAGCTGCCGCTGAGGTTTCCAAAATTGATGCCGGTCAGATTCATTCCATATCCTTGCCCCGAGGCAAGTGCCGGATTGCTGCCTTGAGGATAGGCGACGCCGCTCGTTATCCCCCCGTCATCGATCTCCAACAGTTCGAGGCCACCGGTCGAAGGATACGCCGCAAACTGGCAGTTGCTGCACCCGAGTCCGCCGTTTCCGTTGATGAAGCCAGTCAAGAACGTAAGCACGGAACGCCCCCCGCTCAAGGCAGTGTACTGACCGGTAAAGCGCACAGGCGTCGCCGGGACATTGCCGAAGTCGTTGATGTCTTCAGCGGAAGCACTGGTGACGTTGCCCGCCCCGTCGGTGATGAGGAGACCCGCCGCCGTGAATGGCCCTCCCGAGACCGAATCGACACCGGAGACAGTAAAAACGTTGTTACTGGGAATGGAAGACGTTTGGCTGAAAGCGTCCCCGCTCGTGATGGGCAACGAATCAATCTCGATGAACTTCAAGTGAGCTGAGTCAATCGGATAGACGTGAAAGTTGAAGCTCCCTGCGCTGGACGTGAGTGTGGCCGTGCCCGAGGCTGAAGTTAGGCTAACCGACCCGCCAGTGATGCTCAGGTTGGTTTGGCCAGTAGAGCTGCCATTGTTGTTGAGATCCTCCAACCCGGTCGTGATGTTGCCGCTCGAATCCAAGGAGAAGGCGCCCACCGTTGCAAAGGGATTCTGAACCCCGGCGCTGATGGTGCCGATGCCGCTCAAATTGAAAGCGTAGGAGCTGGAAAGTGTGGTCGCGGTTTGCAGGTCAAAGGTTCCGCTGCCTGTCCCATTGGTGTCGAACTCGGTAATCAGGCCATGTCCGCTCGAGGCCAGGACAAAGTCGAATGTGAAGGTGCCCGCCGCAGTTTGCAGCGTGAGCCCGCCACCATTTCTGAAGCCGCCGCGTCCGTCCACGCCTACGCTGTAGACGCCTCCTGTGATCGCCTGGCTCAACAGCGGGCCGGTTCCGGCGTCGTTTAGATCCAACGTCCCACCCGTGATACCGCCGCTACCGTTCGCAACGAAGGTCCCTGCCATGGTCAGAAACAAGCCGCTGGCATCGCTGCCGGTCACCGAAAACACGTACGTCCCGTTTAAGCTGCTGTTGCTGAAGCCTCCAGTGGGAGGCGGTGTGGCCTTAACAGGGCTGCCCCCGCAGGCCACCAGAAAAGCAAGAAGAAGGAAAACGGGAACAATGGAAAGCACCACACGCTTGCGCAACGACATAACATCCCCCTGATGGAAAAATCCGGCGCGGAGTCGGACTTGGGCTCAGCCTAGCAGGAGAGCCTTCCCTGAAACTTCCAACCCGAATCTAGGAAATAAGTAGCGCCCTGGGGACGTAAAAACTTGTAAAGCGAGGCTATGGATGTGCGGCAGCCCCGTCGGTGGCAAGCTTCCGCAAAGAATCCTCATAGGGAGCGCGCGCGATCCCTCTCTCGGTGATAATCGCGGCCACGTACTTCGCGGGCGTAACGTCAAAGGCGGGGTTTTCTATTGCGACTCCGTCCGGCACCATTTGCTTCCCGGCGATGTGCGTGACTTCTTTAGCGTCGCGTTGTTCGATGGGAATTTGGCTGCCCTCTGGGCAGGCCAAGTCGACCGTAGAAATCGGAGCCGCCACGTAAAACGGGATGTTATGTTCCCGGGCCAGCACGGCCACCGTGTAAGTGCCAATTTTGTTGGCCACGTCGCCGTTGGCGGCGATGCGGTCCGCGCCCACCACGATTGCTCCGATTTTGCCTTGTCGCATTATCGCGCCCGCCATGTTGTCGGAAATTACCGTGGTCGGGATGCCGTCTTTCATCAACTCCCACGCGGTGAGCCGAGAACCTTGCAGGAACGGCCGGGTCTCGTCGGCATACACGTGAATCTTTTTGCCTTGCTCGACCGCCGCGCGGATGACGCCGAGCGCGGTGCCGTATCCCGCGGTGGCGAGCGCTCCGGCGTTGCAATGGGTGAGCACTCCGCCCTCGGCGGGCATGAGCGTGGCGCCGTGGCGTCCCATGGCCTGGTTGGCGGCGATGTCCTCGGCGTGCATCCGCTGTGCTTCTTCGATCAGATCCTGCTTGATCTGTGGAATGGGACGGATCCGGACGCGCTCGAATTTCTCCTGCATGCGCCGGATCGCCCAGAAGAGATTCACCGCCGTCGGCCGCGTTTTGCCGATGACGTCGCAGATCTGATCGAACTCGCGCTTGAGATCGCCGGTGGACTCGGCCTTGGAATTGTTCACGCCCAGCGCGATGCCCATGGCCGCGGCCACGCCAATCGCGGGCGCCCCCCGCACCACCATATTGCGGATGACATCGGCCACCTGCTCATGAGTCTTGCAGGTGACGTAGGTTTCTTCCGTCGGCAGCTTCGTCTGATCGATGAAGCGCACCCCGCGGTCGGTCCATTCCAGAGTCTGAATCATTCTTGGTCGCTGGTCGTCACTCGTTGTTCTTACGCTTTATGCACCGCGCAGAGACTTCTCGGATTATTTGTCACCGCTGGTTTTCCGCACACTTCGCACGCTGCCGCCACCGCGAAAATATTGGGCTCGGTTTCGTCGGTCTGCAGCCCATGCTGTTCGCGCACATCGTTGGCGGTGAAGATGGAAATAAACGGCGCGGGCGCCGCAGCCTTTTCGACGTTCGGCCGTCCCCCGGCCTCTTCCCGCTCCACCAGGCACATCGCGCCGACCACTTCAAATCCGAATTCCCGCGCCGCTTCGATCGCCTGAATCGTCGATGCCCCCGTGGTGCAGACATCGTCCACGATGACCACACGTGCACCCTTCTCGCGGAATCCCTCGATGCGCTGCCCCGTGCCGTGCTGCTTGTCCGCTTTGCGAACCAGAAAGCCGTGGAGTTCCCCGCTCACCACCGAAGCTGCGACCACGATAGGATCGGCGCCCATGGTGAGTCCGCCGATCGCCTGCGGCTTCCACGCTCGCTGCCGGATTTCTTGAACGAAAACTTCCCCAGTAAGCCGCGCGCCTTTTGCATCGAGTGTGGTCGTGCGGCAGTCGATGTAGTAGTCGCTGGTCCCCCCCGAAGACAGCTTGAACTCACCCAGGCGAAACGACTTGTGAGCCAGGGTACTCAGCAGTTTCTGGCGCGCGGAAGGCATAAAAATCTACGATATCATGGCATTCCCGATCTCGTTTTCGCCACGGCTTCGCCGCATGATATCGCCTAGATTCAGGGCCTTCCGAGAGGCAGCCAGCGCGCCTCGCATGTTAACCTGATTCTTCAACTTGAATCCTTCGGGTAGGCGTAAGCAACCCGCATTTCTGCGACGATCCCGAAATCGAGGTGAGACATTGCTGACCCGGCAACGAGTTTACCGTTCCATCCTTGTGTCCGTTTTTCTCCCCCTCTTCCTCTGCAGCCTCGGAGTAATCGCTCTCGCACAAGGCACGCGCACGTGGGAGCAGTCCAAATTTGAGGATCTCACCAAGGGCACAGCCACCGGCGTCGCCATTCGCAGCTCCGGCGGCCTGGAACTCGCTCCCGTGTTCAAGTTACTTTACGGAACGCCATCCACCTACATCTGGGCTGTGGTCGCCGATGATGCCGGCACGATTTACGCTGCGACCGGAGCTCCGGCAAGGGTGTACCGCATCACGCCCGACGGAAAAGCGACGATTATCTTCGAGCCGCAGGAACTGCAAGTGCAAGCCCTCGAAGTCGCTCCCGGTGGCGTGATTTACGCTGCCACCGCCCCAGACGGCAAGGTCTACAAAATCGAGCACAAGCCCGCGGAAAAAACTGAGGCGCCTAAAACTGATAGCAAGAGTACGGATAAAGATGCGGCCAAGCCGGCGCTCGATCCCTCCTGGAGCTCCTCCGTTTATTTTGCGCCGGGAACAAAATACATCTGGGACCTCTTACTCGACAAGGCTGGGAGCCTTTACGTAGCTACTGGCGATCATGGCGAGATTTACAAAGTCGCCGCCAAAGGCGATCACTCCGTCTTCTTCAAAAGCGACGAAACGCACATTCGCGTGCTGGCTCTCGACGCACAAGGAAACCTGATTGCCGGCACGGACGGCAGCGGCTTGGTCTACCGCATTTCTCCGGCCGGAGAAGGATTCGTTCTCTACAGCGCGCCCAAGAAAGAAATCACCGCGCTGACTCTCGATCGCGAGGGCAACATCTACGCCGCTGGCGTCGGCGAGAAGAAGC
Source organism: uncultured Acidobacteriaceae bacterium (assembly GCA_963819035.1). Lineage (GTDB taxonomy): Bacteria > Acidobacteriota > Terriglobia > Terriglobales > Acidobacteriaceae > Sulfotelmatobacter. The sequence goes on from CAWFUU010000009.1 coordinate 80,608, forward strand.
CGGGAATGGCGGGCGGCATGATGGGCGTGGGTTCGTCCATGATGCCCATGGGGGGGAACACGCCCACGCCAACCGGCCCCCAAGGGCCGGGAATGGGCCTTACCACCACACCTAGCAATATCCAGATGGGGCCATTTCCATTTCCTGGAGGAGGCGCCACTGGAGGCTCCGACGTCTACCGCATCGCGCCCGACGGCTCTCCGTCACGCGTCTGGACTTCGCACGAGGACATTGTTTACAGCCTCGCCTTCGATTCCAGCAATCGCCTGCTGGCGGGCACAGGAAACCGCGGCCACATTTTCGCAATCGATCCTCAGGATGAATTCTCGGACTTGCTGAAAGCTCCAGCATCGCAGGTGACCGGTTTCGCCAAAGCCCCTAGCGGCGGCCTTTACGCCGCTACCAGCAATCTGGGAAAGATTTTTGTGCTCGGACCGGGTCCGGAAAACGACGGCACCTACGAGAGCGATGTGTTCGACGCCAAGATTTTTTCCCGCTGGGGACGCGCCGAGTTCCGTGGCGCTGGCAATGTGGATCTGCTCGTACGTAGCGGCAACGTCGATAATCCCGACCGCAACTGGAGTGCCTGGAAAAAAGTGGATTGGACGAAGGACGGCGCGATGGCCGTTCCTCCCGCACGCTATGCCCAGTGGAAGACGGTGTTGCACTCGGGCAGTGCGAAGCCGTCAGTCGACAGCGTGACTCTGAACTATCTTTCAAAGAACGTCGCGCCCGACATTGACGACGTCTCGGTGCAGGTCGGCCTGCGTTACCAACCCCTGCCCAAGACGCCCGGATTGGGAATAAGCCTGAACACCGACATCGGTGGGCCGTCCTCCGGCCCGCACTTTGAATCGCCCGTGCCCAGCACGCACGATCGCGACTCGATCGGCGTGAAGTGGACCGCCCATGATGAAAACGACGACCAGTTGGTCTATTCCGTCTACTACCGCGGCGACGGCGAGTCCCGCTGGCTCCTGCTGAAAGACAACATCACCGACAAAGCCTATTCGTTCGATGCCAGCCTTCTGCCCGATGGCGGCTACACCGTGAAGGTCGTCGCCTCGGACGCCCCTTCCCACTCCCCGGGCGAGGCGCTGAGCGCCGAAAAGGTGAGCCGCCGGTTTGAGGTTGATACCACGCCTCCGCGAATTGAGAATCTGACGGCGTCCGTCGAGGGTGCACAGATTCACGTCCGCTTCCGCGCCGAAGACGGCTTCTCCTCCATCAAGCGCGCGGAATATTCCGTCGACGCCGGCGACTGGAAATACGTGGAGCCGGTGGGTCAACTCTCCGATGCCAAAGCGGAAGACTACGATTTCAAAGTCGCGCCGGACACCGCCAAAGGCAGCGCCGCCGAACATGTAGTCGTGGTCAGGGTCTACGACAAGTACGACAACATGGGAGCAGCCAAGACGGTCCTGCGAGGAAAGTGAGTTAGCACTTAGCCGGGAGAATCATCCCCCTTAGAATCTGGACATGTCCCAAGGGCCTCTTCCGCGAGCATAACCGGGCACAGACAATGGTTGTATGACGCGCCGTCCCTGTTCTGTCTGGAAGCTCTTCCTATTTCTGTCGGTTCTGTTCGTGTTGGCCCTGTCGCTGATCGCCTGTTCGGGTGTATCGCATACGACAGGCAGCACGGGCGGCGGTTCAGGCGGAAACGGCGGCTCGGGGGGCCCCGGCGGCAACTCTGCCTGCAGCATGATGACTGTCGGTCAGACCGCGACTCTCGGCGGCTTCCTTCCGTTCTCCAGCAGTAGCCTGTGGAACACGGACATCTCTTCCGCTCCCCTCGACCCCAACTCCAGCACGATCATCAGCAACTGGGTGGGATCGGTGAATCTGCATCCAGACTGGGGCACCGATCCGACCTATGGAATTCCTTATGTCGTCGTCAACGGAAGCCAGCCACTGGTCAAGATAAATCTGGGCGCATACCCCGACGAAAGCGATCCCGGCCCCATGCCTTTCCCGCCCAACGCGCCGGTCGAAGGCGGATCGTCGAGCACCGGCGATCGCCACGTTCTCGTGCTCAACAACGCCAGCTGCTTTCTCTACGAACTCTACAACGCGTCGCCGAATTCTGATGGAAGCTGGAACGCCGATTCGACCGCTGTCTGGGACTTGCTGGGCAACGAGCAGCGGCCCTACACCTGGACCTCCGCCGACGCCGCCGGTCTTCCAATTTTTCCCGGCCTGGTTCGCTACGACGAAGTCGCCGCCGGAAAAATTCAGCACGCCTTCCGCTTCACCCTGCCGAAGACGAGCACAGCCTTTACCCCTCCCGCATCCCATTGGGCGGCAACATCGAGTGATCCGATGGCGCCGCCCATGGGCATGCGGTTGCGTTTGAAATCGAGCTATGACATTTCCGGTTTCTCACCGCAGATGCAGGTCATCCTGACGGCCATGCAGCACTATGGCCTCATCCTGGCCGACAACGGCAGTTCGCTGTTTGTCACGGGAGTTTCCGACAGCCGCTGGGGATCCGACTTAGACTCGCTTAAGACCGTGCCCGCCTGGGCCTTCGAAGTCGTTCAGATGAATCCTGTCTACACGAATACCAACTATCCCACCGGATCCGCACCCACGATCAGCAGCTTCACCGCCTCCCCGACGCACGTCGCTTCCGGCGGCAACGTCACGCTGTCGTGGAACACTTCCAGCACGCAGTATGAAATCGTGTCGCCCGGGCCGGGTGCAGTCCGCGGCACGACTGTAGTAGTGAATCCTACAGCCACCACAACCTACACTCTCTACGCGACGAACCAATACGGCCGCACCACCGCAACCGTCACCGTGACTGTCCCGTAGCGCAAGTCGCAATCGGGTCATAGGAGCGAAGGCGAAAGCGACTCACCGCGCTGCCAGTCCCGAAGGGGCGGAATTCGTTAGCCCAGGACGGCAGTCCTGGGTCAAAGTCAGAAATGTGAAACGAGTCCCGTAGGGACGGCACCGACAGCCCAGGCGGACTTCTGTTAACTAACCCGCCGCCAGATACACATACCGCAAAATAAACAGCGCCGTGAGAATCCAAATCACCGCGCTGATTTCCTTGTACTTCCCCGCCGCTATCTTCACCAAGGTGTACGAGATCAACCCCAGGCTCAACCCGGTCGCAATGCTGAACGTCAGCGGCGTAGCCAGGAGCGTCACAAACGCCGGGATCGCCTCCGTGAATTCGCCCCACTCCACGCGCGCAATCGATTCCGTCATCAGCGCCCCCACCAGAATGAGCGCCGGCGCGGTCGCGTAACCCGGAATCGCCGCAGCCAGCGGCGCACAGAACGCCGCGAGCAAGAACAGCCCCGCCACGAACACGTTGCTGAGCCCGGTCCGCGCTCCCGCAGCCACTCCGGCCGCACTTTCAATGTAGCTGGTCACGGTCGACGTTCCCGTCAGTGCGCCCACGATCGTCCCCATGGCGTCCGACACAAGTGCGCGGCCGACCCGCGGAATCTTCCCATCCTTTACGAATCCGCCCTGCTCGCAAACTCCCACCAGCGTGCCGACGTTATCGAACAGATCCACAAACAAGAACACGAAAACAATTTCAAACAGGCCGAGATGCAACGCCCCGCGCAAATCGAGTTGCAGCCACGTCAATGACGGGTGCGGCAGCGAAAAGATCGCCCGCGGCAAGGAAGCCATGCCGCGCGCAATTCCCAACAGCGTCGTCCCCAGGATCCCAATCAGAATTGCCCCTGTGATCTTGCGCGTCATGAGCACCAGCATGATTCCCAGCCCCACGCACGCCAACTGTGCCTCGTGATTCGCGAACGTGCCCAGCGCCACAAAGGTCGCCGGATTCCCCACCACCAGCTTCGCGTTGCGCAGCCCCACAAAGGCGATAAACATCCCGATGCCGCCGGCGGTCGAGTGCTTCAGGCAGCCCGGAATGCCGTTCACGATCTGCTCGCGGACGCGGGTCACCGTGAGAAGCAGGAAGACGACACCGGAAAAGAAAATAACGCCTAGTGCCGTCCGCCACGGCACATGCATCCCCAGGCACACTGAGTAGGTGAAATAAGCGTTGAGCGACATGCCCGGCGCCAACGCGATCGGATAATTCGCGTATAGCCCCATCACCAGCGTGGCAACGGCCGCCGCCGCACAAGTCGCGAACAGCACGCCCTCGACCGGCATGCCGGCCTGCCCAAGAATCTGCGGGTTCACCACGACGATGTACGCCATGGTCAGGAACGTGGTGACCCCGCCGAGAAATTCGCTGCGAACGGTTGTCTGGTTTTCGCGGAGACGGAAGTAGCGCTCGATCATGAAGCCGACATTCTACGGTATTCATAGCGACGGCGGGGAAAAGGCAGCATCGGAATTCGCGATAGTCCCGCGTCAAAAAACATCTGTCCCGACAAAAGCAGAATTGGCCCACGACTCAGGAGGCCATGCCGTCTGTGTCGACTCCAGTCCCAGAAACGTTCTCCACTAGCGGAGCCCTGATTTCGGTGAGTTCGCCCGCATGCCGAAGCTCAGGGAACAGCCACGCCCACACCGCAATGACGACCAGCGTTCCCACTCCTCCCAAGACGACGGCGGGAACGGTCCCCAGCCATTGTGCGGTCACGCCCGACTCGAACTGCCCGAATTCGTTGGACGCACCGATGAAAATCATATCCACGGCGGTCACTCTTCCTCGCATCTCATCGGGCGTGGCAAGTTGCGTGAGCGTAGCACGGATGATGACGCTGATCATGTCGCTGGCCCCGGCCAGCAACAGCGCAGCCAGCGAGAGGATGAGGTTATGCGATAAGCCAAACACAATCGTGAAGACACCGAATCCCGCGACAGCCCACAGCAGCGTCACGCCGGATCGTCCGCGCAGCGGCCGGTGCGCCAGCAGGATGGCCATCAGCGCAGCCCCGACGCCCGGCGCAGTCCGCAGCAGGCCGAGCCCCCACGGCCCGGTCTTAAGAATCTCGCGGGCATAGACGGGTAGCAACGCAACCGCTCCTCCCAGCAGCACCGCGAACAGGTCCAGCGAAATCGCCCCCAGGATGAGTTTCCGGCTCCAAATAAAATGCAGTCCCGCGAAAACCGTCTTCAAAGTCATCGGCTCCCGCGGACGCGCTTTCACTTCCGGCCTGATGCGGAACGAGGAGACCGTCGCCCCGATTGCCGTCAGCATGGCAACCACGTACACCATGGACGGACCGCGCGTTATCGCATAGAGAATTCCGCCAAACGACGGCCCCAGAATCGTGGCCGCCTGAAAAATCGTCGCGTTCCACGCAACCGCATTCGGGAAGTGTTCCTCCGGAACCAGCTGCGGCAAAATCGACCGACTCGCAGTGGCGTTGAACGACCGCACCACGCCAATCAGCACCAGGACCACATAAATCGCAGTCACCGACTGCAACCCGCGCTGCGCGAGCACGAGCAGGGCAGCGAAACACACCGCATATCCTCCATAGCAAGCAGAGAGCACGTGGCGGCGCTCAAAGTGATCCGAGGCATGGCCGGAAACAGGGAACAGCAGAATTCCCGGCAGAAATTGCGCCAGTCCGACCAGTCCCAGATCGAGCGGCTGCTTGGTGATTTCGTAGACTTGCCATCCCACCGCGACCGCCTGCATCTCCACCGCGGCCACAATGAGAAAGCGTGCAACCTGGAACAACACGAACCCCGGATGCGTGAAGGCAACGCGTCCGGCTCTCGAGTCGGCGGGTGCAGGCATGAACTTCTAATTTGACACAGAATGGACGAGGTGTGCAGAGCTCTCGGTCGGATCTGGCGCCGTTGACAATGTCACGAACTGATTAGTCTTCATAACCTCGAACTCGGAAAAGTTTTTACCCCGATTTTACAATTCCTTTGCGCGACCACAATAGAGTGAGTGTGCGCGAGAATCAAGATTCTCCCGCGCTACCCGTCCGCAAAAACCCGGCCCCAAATTCACTGTTGTTCCAGCCTGGCAAATGGATGGCGTCCGTTTGCCGGAATTTAGGAGATGCCATGAACCATAAGTATGTTGCGACACTATGCCTGCTTGCCGCGGCGTCCCTGCCCGCCTTTGGGCAGTGGTCGACCCAACGAACGCTGGCGACCAACGCCTATAACGGCACCGTCACGATCGATTCTTCCGGCAACCTGGTCAGCACCTGGTACCAGAACTCGGTGAACGCCGTCTACGGCAGCGCGGCGGCGTTCGGCCAACCCTGGTCGGCGCCGGTGAATATTTCCGGCAATATAGGCGTGGCTTCCGGCAACCCGATCGTGCGCGGCAGCGCGACCGGCAACGCCACTGTGACGTATGCCAGCCCCGCGCTCGGCGGAACATTTGCCGATCATCCCTCCGGCGGGTCCTGGACCGCGCCTTCCGCCACCAACGGCGTGAACCAATTCTTCGTCATTAACGACAACGGAGATCAGGGTCTGGCATGGGGAACGGGGGGCGCGCGCGGGACGTCATCCACAGTGAATGCCGTGACGCGCCCCGCGCATGGAGTCTGGAGCGCCGCCACGACCATCGCCAGCGCAGCTCACCTCGCATTCGACGGAGCGTTAGAACTTGCCGACGGCTCCACTGCCGTCGCCTGGGAGAGTTTCGATTCGACCTGTGGATCGCGGACTTGTAAGACGTCGAACTGGGTTCTGAAAGTCTCGACCCACGCCCCCGGCTCGCAGACTTGGGTGACTTCCGGCGCACTCCTGGGCCCGGACGCGTCGCAGCACTTCGGCCAGCTCGCGTCCGATAGCGCAGGCGACCTGGGAATCGCTTCCATTCAAAGTGGCAATATCGTCTCCGTCGTGCGCCACAACGGGACCTGGGGCTCGGCCGCCGTGGTCGCACCGGTAACGTCGCTCGGCTACTCGACCGGGAACACCGACAATCGTATCTTTCACAGCGATTCGTCGGGGCACGCCACGATCGTAGGTTTTGGCAACCAGCAGATCACAAATATTGCCGCCGTCGATGGCAACCTCGCCACCAACACCTGGGGCAAGCCGGCCATCATCACCGGCGCCGACCAGTATCCCAACTATTTCGACTTCGCCGAGAATTCCAGCGGCACAGCGATTGTTTTCTACGCCCTGGTGAACCTCAACGGCAACACCACCACCTGGCGTGCCGTCACCCGCAAGGGTGCGGGACAGGCTTGGAACGGCCCAGCTACGGCCGGAACCTCATTTGACGCGGGCGGCCAGCCGGATAGCGCAGCGGTCAACAGCTCCGGACGGTCAGCGGTCGTCTTCCATGGCTACAGTTCCGACTTTCTGAACAACATTCTTTACACGAACACGTTCCAACCCTGATGCCCTGGGTTCCCGAAACACTTCCGGCGCCTGGAGCTTTCCAGGGGCCGGACCTCACTTTAACGCTTAAGCCACTAGAGGCGCATTCGCAATTCCTGCTGTACCAAACACCTGGCGGTATCGTTCAACCTCAGACGTGGGCCCCAACGCCTTGGAATAATTGTCGGAGAGCTTCACCGCCGGCCGCCCTTCGACACTCGAAACCTTGCAGATCAAGCTAATCGGATCGAAGCCGCCACCCTCGTTCGGATTGCATCCACGAAAGTCGTTGGTCAGCAGAGTTCCCCAGCCCGCGCTGAAGCGGATACGGACGCCCGGCGTCCACTTTTTACGGTCGTCAAAATCAGCGGCGCTGCGAAAATCCGCAGGAGCCAGGTTGCGAGCCAGCGTACCCCCAAAGTACGCATGCAATCCAAGAATCTGGTTCACATCGAGCGTGTCGGATGCGATCATCAACTTCTCCCGCGGATCGCGCCCGTGCAGCTTCAGCCACTCAATATATTCGTCCCCGGCGATATACGGATCTTTGCTGTCCACGCGCTGCCCGGTCCAGTCCGCCACCCACTCCGGCGCCCCCGCAAGAAACTGCGTCGTTCCAAAGGTGTCGGGCAACATGACCCGCAGCGCGCCTTCATAGGTCTGCTGCCATAACTCCAGCGCGCGATATTGGGAAGCCTTCAACGCCACGTCGTCCGGAGCCAGGGCAGCCATCACCATCGGAATCTCGTGGGCGTTGGTGCCAATCGCTTCCAGATCGTGCTTGTGCGCCAGGAACGCGTTCGATGTGCCGATGAAATTGCTCCGCAGGTTCGCGGCCATCGCCACTACCGCATATTCCTGCCACAAGAAGCTGTGCCGCCGCCGGGTTCCAAAATCCGCAACGCTCAACCCCGGCACGCCCCGCAGCCGCTCGATCTTGCTCCACAGCTTGGTTTTGGCCCGCGCATACAGAATGTCGAGCCCGAACTCGCTGAGCGTCTTCAGATGCGCTCGCGTCTTCAGCTCATCCAGGATCGCCAGCGCGTAGAGCTCCCACATCGTGGTCTCGGTCCACGCGCCGTCGAAGGTCAAATGAATCTGCCCATCCTGCACCGACAAGTGATAATCCGACAGCCGGAAGTCGTTCTCCAACCACTCCAGAAATGCCGGCTCGAAAATTCCCCGCCGCCCGTAGAACGTGTTGCCCGCCAGCCAAACCAACTCCGACTTACGAAAACGCAAACCGCGCACGTGCTGCAATTGCACCTTGAGTTCCTCGATGTGAACCGTGTCCGCGATCCGCACCGCCGTATGCCGGTTGAACAGCGAGAACTCCACCCGCGTCGCCGGGAAATGCTTCCAGATGAACTGCAGCATCAGCAGCTTGTAGAAATCCGTATCCAGCAGCGACCGGATCACCGGATCCAGTTCCCAGTTGTGGTTATGCGCGCGTTCAGCGAAGTTGACGATCATCGAAAGGGAGCGCCCCTTCCTGACAGTCTAGAAGAAGACGTCAGAAAGATGACAGTCTAGCAGCTTGCCATTCTGCAGCCGCGAAGCGGCGACATTTGAAAGCCCGGCACGGAAGTGCCGGGTTGCCTTCGAAAATGCAAGCGAGTCCCGTAGGGACGGCACAGTCCCTCGCCCGATGAATCCACCGCTCTAGCCCTTAGCCCCCACAAACTTGTGTTCGAGGCCCTCGTACACTTCCTCTGCCCGCTGCAGGGCCTCCTGCACGTTTTCGCAGATGTTCTCTTCGCCGATCACCTCCGCGAACTCCGCTTGGTGAATCAATTGCGCCGGCTGCTCCCGTGCCCCGCACAGGATTAACGTGCGTTTCGTAGCGTGCAGTTGCTTGGCGACCTCTTCCATGGCGAAAAGCCCAGTCGCATCGAGCGCCGTCATATTCCGCAACCGTAAAATCACTACCGGCGGCAGCTTGTGCAGGTTCTCAGTGACTGCATAAATCTTGTCGGTCGCGCCAAACAAAAATGGCCCGTGAATGCGGAAGATCGTCGCGTAATAGGGGATGTCCTTGTCCTGCAGAATGTGTACACGCCCGTCCTCGACGTAATCGTCGGTCACTCGCGACACAGTCGTCGTCGAAGCCACGCGGCTGATGAACAACAGCGCCGCCAGAATCATCCCTGCTTCGACCGCAACCGTGAGGTCAGCGAACACGGTAAGCGCAAACGTAACCAGCCAGATGCTGATGTCGGTCTTGGTCAGCTTCAGCAGTTGCGGAATCTCGCGCCACTCGCCCATGTTGTAGGCGACGATCATCAGAATCCCCGCCAGCGCCGCCATCGGCACATAGCTGACCAGCGGTGCCGCAAACAGCAAGATGCACAGCAAGGTCAGCGCATGGATCATCCCCGCCACTGGCGATTGCGCTCCCGAACGAATATTGGTGGCCGTGCGCGCAATCGCTCCCGTGGCCGGCAGTCCGCCAAACATCGGCGAGAAGACATTGGCCACGCCTTGTCCGATCAACTCCACATTGGGATTGTGCCGGTCGTTGCTCATACGGTCCGACACCACCGCCGACATCAGCGATTCGATTGCCCCCAGCATAGCCACCGTAAACGCCGGCCCCAGCAGCCCATGGATCAAGTCGGTGCGGAACTTCGGGATATGCAGATGGGGCAGCCCTCCCGGAATCCCGCCGAATCTCGTGCCGATCGTTTCTACCGGCAGCTTAAAAAAGTAGACCGCGCTGGTGGCCAGCAGCAGGGCCACGATTGGCCCAGGAATGCGAGGGGAAAGGCTGCGGCAGATAATCAGCGTCAGCAGCGTGAACACCGCGAGCGCGGTCGCCTCGAACGAGAGCGTATGAAAGTTGGTTGCCAGCGCCTCCATGCGCAGCCAAAACACGCCCGGAACCTTGTCCAAATGCAGCCCGAAGAAATCCTTCACCTGCGTGCTGGCAATTAGCACCGCGATTCCATTGGTAAAGCCGATCACCACCGGTCGCGGAATGAACTTCACCGCCGTCCCAAGGCCGGTGACTCCCATTATGACCAGCAGCACGCCCGCCATCACCGTGCACATGAACAGCCCGTCCACGCCGTGCACCGCCACAATCCCTGCCACGACAACCACGAAGGCGCCGGTGGGCCCGCCAATCTGCGTCTTCGACCCGCCCAGCGCCGAGATCAGAAACCCGGTGACGATGGCGCAATAAATCCCCGCCTGCGGGGTCAATCCCGAAGCAATGGCAAACGCCATGGCCAGTGGCAGCGCTACCAGCCCCACTGTGACCCCAGCGATTACATCGAGAAGAAATTTGTGCCGGTCATATTCCCGCAAACAGAGGACAGACTTCGGAAGCCAATTTTCATTAAGGAAAGTACGAGCCATTTTTACATTATCGCTCCAGGCAGCTGAATCGGGTAGTTACGACAGATGTGTAGCCCCGGACGCATTCGTCCGGGGTTGCACGCGCAGCGCGCAATAGGCCTTTGGCGGTCTTTTCCCTGGGGCGCTTCACATTCCCTTGAACGCTCGCTTCGCTCGCGGGGCGGACGAATGCGTCCGCCCCTACACTAAAATGACTTCATGCATTTCCTGCGAACCTTGGGATGGCTGGCCTGCGTCATCTATTCCACCATCCCGTCGTTCTGGCTGATGGTTCACCCTCGGGCGCATCGCTGGCGCGAGAACGAGCGTTCTCCCTTCCGCGTGCTCGTCCCGGCCTGGATCGTCATGTGGATTGGAATAGGCGCCCTGACGGCCCCGTGGCGCGGCATGGCGCTATACTCGACCCTCTGGAGTTGGATTCCTGCGGCGCTTCTCTTTGCCGCGGGCATCTACATCTATTCCCACTCCGGAGCCCACTTCAGTCTCGCCCAACTCGGCGGCCTGCCAGAGATTCGCCCCGGCCATCACGACGCCCGTCTGGTGACGACTGGCATCCGCGCCCGCGTCCGCCATCCCGTCTACCTGGCTCACCTCTGCGAAATGCTCGCCTGGAGCACAGGCACGGGCCTGCTCGTCTGCTGGCTCCTAGCCGCCTTCGCAATCGCGACCGGTGGAGTGATGATCCGCATGGAAGATGCCGAACTGGAGACGCGATTTGGGGAGGAGTACCGGATATACCGTCGGAACGTTCCGGCTGTGATTCCCCGGTCGCCGTGATTATGAGGCTTGTCTCGATGGGCCGTTCTTACCACTCATGCGGATCAGAGCTACCTTTCTTCTTCCGCTGACACGTGAAACCAACATATTCCTTATTCACCCAGGGGATCTGTCGGATGTGAATGGGTTTTGGACACTTCTCGCCCAGGTCCGATCTCTTACTGCCTGCTGAATCTTCCGTCCGACGAGGATCCCACCCTGAACTGTCGAATTCGACGTAATAAACATCCCCGTCACCATTCCCCGCGAACCCCTCGGACAAGAAAGAGTCGATGCCCCACGAGTCGCTACGCACGTAGAATGGGCGTTTCTTAGCGATAGCCTTGCGGGCGCATGTGAGCATCGGCCCCGGATCTCTGTTCCCATCAACCAGCACTTCCCCACAGTTAAGAGCATTGTTGCCGGCAATCGCAAGGAGGCGGCGATTCATTTCGGCGGTGTAGTCAGAAACTTGCGCGAATGGTGCCCCGGAAAGACCACACCACAGGGCGAGGAGCAACTCGAATCTATACAGTCGGAATTGCACCTGTCGGCGATCTCCAACAGCATCTTACTGCGCCATCTACGTCCCCCACATCTATAATCCGACTTGGCTGAAAGCTGAAAGCTTCCCCATGCGCTTCGAACTCTTCATCGCGTCCCGCTACCTCCGCGCCAAGCGCCGCCAGGCCTTCATCGGCATCATCACCGGGATCTCCATCGCCGGAGTCGCGGCGGGAGTGGCTTCCCTTGCGGTTGCCCTGGCCATCAACAACGGCTTTCGCCAGGACCTCCAGCAGCGCTTGCTCGGCTCGACTTCGCACATCAGCCTGCAGCGCATCGCCGATGACGGCATCAAGGATTGGCCCCCGCTCATGGATCGGCTCTCCAAGCAGCCTCACGTGGTCGCCGCGGCCCCGGCCATCTTCGAGCAAGTCCTGATCTCCCGCGGCCCACGGGCGCGCGGAGCCGTGCTCAAGGGCATGATTCCGCGTTACGAGAGGAGAGTCGGCGATCTGCTTAACTCGGTGAAAGAAGGATCGGCCGCGCCGCTGGAGGACACTGGCACGACGCAGGCAGAGTCAAAACCAGAGTCAAAAACAGCGGACATGAGTGTCCGCTCCACACCAGCCACACCCTCAGAAGCCGAAGAGTCTCCCGACTCGCTCGCCGGTGTCGCACGGCGACAGGCGGCCATGCCTCCCATCGTTCTCGGCAAAGACATGGCCGACAACCTCGGCGCCACCGTCGGCTCCGACGTTCTGGTCACGAGTCCCCAGGGCGAGCTGACCCCTTTCGGCATGGTGCCTAAATACAACCGCTTCCGCGTGGTGGGAATCTTCAACTCCGGCTTCTTCGACTACGACTCCAGCTGGGCCTTCGCCCGCCTGTCGGACGCGCAACGACTGTTCGGCCTGGGCAACCTGATCTCTGTCCTCGAGTTCAAAGTCGACGCCATCGACGAGGCGGATGCCATTGCGCACAACATCGAGGTCGCCGCCGGCAAAGGTTTCATGGCTGAGAACGAACTGAGGCGGAACAAGGCGCTCTTTAATGCTCTGAATATGGAGCGCCTCGTCACCTTTATCACCATCGGCCTCATCGTCTTCGTGGCCGCACTAAACATCCTCATCTCCCTCATTATGATGGTGATGGAGAAGACCAAGGACATTGCCGTCCTCATGTCGATGGGCACGCGCAAAGCTCAAGTGCGAAATGTCTTCATCGCTCAAGGGGTGCTGATCGGCATCGTCGGCACCGTCATCGGCCTTGCGATCGGCTACGCCATCTCCTACGCCGGAGGCCACTACCACATCATCTCGCTATCGCCCGAGGTCTACTCCATCGACTACGTCCCCTTCGCGCCCAGGGTGATCGACGGAGTGATCGTCGCCCTCGTCGCAGTGGGAATCTCGTTCGTGGCCACCCTGTATCCGTCATGGTCGGCCTCTCGCATTCTTCCCGCCGAGGCACTCCGCTATGAGTAGCGGAGTCTGGCGGGAAAGTTGCTTGGAGAGTTCCGGGGGTGGCGCCAAGGAGCGCAGATCCGTTGCCAGCTTTGCATTAACCCCCACTGTGATTCAAATCACATGCCAGGTTTTAAGCCCGGTGTACAGTTTTTCGCGTGTATGGATTCTGGAAGCGGGATGGTCTGGAAACGATTTCAGTCCGCTTCGCACTAATCTTAGGGCGAGTGGGATACTGCCGGTACTGTAAGCTGGAATCCTGCAAACTGCATGCTGGCACTGGGGTTGGAACGAAAGAGACAACAATTGCATCTAATGCAGCAGGATTCGATGTTGCGAGTGGAAGGCCTGAAGAAAGTTTTTCGGTCCGGTGAAGCGGACCTGGTGCTCTTTGAGAATTTGACGTTCGACGTGAGGCGAGGCGAAATGCTTGCCATCGTGGGGGAGTCAGGCGCGGGCAAGAGTACTCTATTGCACATCCTGAGCGCTCTTGATCGTGCTTCCGCAGGTGACGTATACTGCGCCAACTTGCGATTGAATTCGTTATCCCACGACCAAGCCGCTGACTTTCGCAACCGAGAAACCGGTTTCGTGTGGCAATTTCACTATTTGCTCCCCGAATTCACGGCGGCGGAAAACGTTGCTATGCCGTTGCTAATGCGGGGCGAGACCTGGCAGAAGGCTGAGCCCCAAGCTTCGCACTGGTTACGCGAGGTCGGACTGGAGCAGCGCACCCATCATCGCTCAGGCGAGCTTTCCGGCGGTGAGCAACAGCGGGTAGCTCTGGCCCGGGCTCTCATCACTGGGCCTAAGTTGCTGTTGGCAGATGAGCCCACCGGCGACCTCGACGGACAGACGGCGGAAGCGGTTTTCGCTTTGATTGCGCGTTTGCACCGCGAGCACCAACTGACCTCGCTCATCGCAACGCACAATTTGTCATTCGCCCGCCGCTGCCATCGTGTATTAAGGTTGCAGCGAGGGTGCGTGGAAGAAATACATCCGGATTCGCTTCCGGTGTGAGGAGTTTGACCAAGAACAACATAAGTAAGACAAAGTGCAGGAAAATGGCAGCAAGGTGAGCAGGCAGGTACGCCCCGAAGGAAACTTCATTCGGTTCCTTCGGTAACGTGATCAAAGGGTTAAGGAGTGGATTCGGCGTTTGGTTTCTCGGCCCTTTGATTGCATAATGTAATCAGGTTGGGCCAGGGTTCGGTAGGTCGGGCAGGACGAGTTCTTCTCGACCGGGAAGGTCAAAGGGAAGGGCACTATGTTCGAACGCTATACGGAGAAAGCCAGGCGCGTAATCTTTTTCGCACGCTACGAAGCCAGCCAGTTCGGGTCTCCTTACATCGAGACTGAGCATCTGCTTCTCGGACTCCTGCGCGAAGACAAAGCCCTGACGAATCGTTTCCTGCGGTCCCACGCCTCGGTCGAGTCCATCCGCAAGCAGATCGAGGGGCACACTACCATCCGCGAAAAAGTCTCGACCTCGGTCGATCTTCCGCTCAGCAACGAGTGCAAGCGCGTCCTCGCCTATGCCGCTGAGGAGGCTGAGCGCCTTTCGCACCGCCACATCGGAACAGAACATTTGTTGTTAGGTCTGTTGCGAGAGGAAAAGTGCTTCGCCGCCGAAATTCTGCACGAGCGCGGCCTGCGCCTCTCGACGATCCGCGAAGAACTGGCCCGCAGCACCCAGGAGAAGGCGCAACCGCAACGCCAGCGCGAATCCTCGCTGCTCAGTGAATTCTCCCGCGACCTGACCCAGGCGGCTACCGACAGCCAGCTCGATCCGCTGGTCGGCCGCGAAGGTGAAGTCGACCGCGTCATCCAGATTCTCTGCCGCCGCACGAAGAACAATCCCGTGTTAATAGGCGAGCCTGGCGTAGGCAAAACAGCCATCGTCGAAGGCTTGGCCCAGCGCATCGCCGACGGCGAAGTCCCCTCCTTCCTCGCCGACAAGCGGATCCTCGCCCTCGACCTTTCGCTCATCGTGGCCGGCACGAAGTACCGCGGCCAGTTCGAAGAGCGCCTGAAGACCATCATGAAAGAGCTGATGGAGTCGCAGAACTCCATTATCTTTATCGACGAATTGCACACCCTGGTCGGCGCCGGCTCCGCCGAAGGCTCGCTCGACGCCGCCAACATTCTGAAGCCCGCCCTTTCTCGCGGCGAGATTCAGTGCATCGGCGCCACCACGCCCGGCGAATATCGCAAATCGATCGAGAAAGATCGCTCGCTTGAGCGCCGCTTCCAGGCCGTCAAAGTTCCGCCGCCGAACGAAGCCGACGCCATCAAGATCCTGTTCGGCATCAAGGATCGCTACGAGAAGTTCCACGCCGTCACCTACACCGACGACGCCATCAATTTCGCGGTCTCACATTCGAACCGCTACATCCCCGACCGCTTCCTGCCCGACAAGGCCATCGACTTGGTCGACGAAGCCGGCGCTCGCGTCAAGCTGCGCCAGACTTCGCTGCCCGAAGAGATCACCGAAGTCCAGAAGCGCATCAAGTTCATCGTCCACCGCATGGAGAACGCCATCGCGAACCACGAGTTCGAGAAGGCGCGCTTCTATTCGGACGAAGAACGCAAGGAGCGCGAGAACCTGCGCGCCCTTCGCGAAAAATACCACCTCGATGAATCCTCCACCGGCGTAGTCGGTCGGGAGGACATCGAGGATGTGGTATCGCGCTGGACCGGTGTCCCCGTCACTTCGATTAAAGAAGAAGAAACGCAGAAGCTGCTGCGCATCGAAGAAGAGCTGCACAAGCGCATCATCTCGCAGGACAAATCGATCAGCGCCCTGGCTCGCGCCATCCGGCGTTCGCGCGCCGGCTTGAAGAACCCGAACCGCCCCATCGGCTCGTTCCTGTTCCTCGGCCCGACCGGCGTCGGCAAGACGGAAGTCGCCCGCACCCTGGCCCAGTTCATGTTCGGCACCGAGAAAGCTCTGGTTCGCTTCGACATGTCCGAGTTCATGGAGAAGCATTCGGTCTCGAAGCTGATCGGTTCGCCTCCGGGATACGTTGGCTACGAAGAGGGCGGTCAGCTCACCGAGCGCGTCAAGCGCGCGCCCTATTCCGTCGTACTGCTCGACGAAATCGAAAAGGCGCATCCGGATGTTTTCAACATCCTGCTGCAAGTCTTTGAAGACGGCCAGCTCACCGACGGTCTCGGCAACACGGTCGACTTCAAGAACACGATCATCATCATGACGTCGAACATCGGCGCCCGTCATTTGCAGCGCCGCGAGGGTTTGGGCTTCGCATCGACCAAGGAAGACGCGATTGCCGACAAAGTCGAAGAACTCGTAAAGAACGAGGTTAAGCGGACCTTCAATCCCGAATTCCTCAACCGTCTGGATGAAATCATTATCTTCATGGCATTGAACGAAACCGACCTCATCCAGATCCTGGAGCTCATGGTCAACCAGCTCAACCAGAACCTGGCGCAAAAGTCGATCACCGTCACCGTCGCCGACGACGCCAAGAAATGGATTCTCAACCAGACCCTGACCGACCGCAGCTACGGCGCACGCCCGCTGCGCCGGGCACTGCAGAAGTACATCGAAGACCCGCTGTCCGAGGCGTTGATTCAAGGCACCATCACCACGCGCCCCGCCTTCATCGAGGTCTTCCTGGAAGCCAACAAGCTGTTCTACCGCCCCGTAGATTCCGAGAAGGCGGAAGGCGTCTTGTTGTACGAAAACTAGCTCGTGTAGGGGCGGACGCATTCGTCCGCCCCGCGAGCGAAGCGAGCGTGCCTACCCGATACTTTCCAGTTACGAGCTAGCCGCCGTCATTTGCGCGCTTCGCGCGCAACCCCGGACGAATGCGTCCGGGGCTACACAACCTTAGTCATCTCAGCTTTTGACTGCCCTGCTCGTTGCCAGGCCCAGCGATACTCCCGCCAATTGCTGACAAGCCCCTTGCGCACAGGATTGTTCAGAACGTAGTCAATTTTGGCATCAAGCCCTTCCGACGAGCGCAGCACGTGATCGAATGATTCTTCCTGCCAGACTGGCCCGTCACGCTTCAACTGCAAATTGATCGCTCGCGCCGAGGCTCCTTTGATGGTCTGCATGATCTTGGTGAGCGAGAAGATCTCATGTCGCTGTTCATCGATCAAGGGAGTAAGGATGATGTGCACATGGTCAGGCATGACTACTGCAACATAAAGTTCATATCGGATGCGGTGATCGTGGCAGCAACAGGACAGCACGATGTCTCTCGCTGACGGCGGCAAGATCCAACGAAACTTCGTCACGAAGGTGACGAAATGAGGGTTTGCGTCCTTCTGCAAATGCGGCAGGTTGCGCCGATAGAACTGCACGATCAAATTCTGTCACTGTCGAAGATGTAACGGATAGTCGGAGACAAGATATCTCCATAACGGTTCCCGCGACGGGAAAGCTCGTGTAGGGGCGGACGCATTCGTCCGCCCCGCGAGCGAAGCGAGCGTGCGGCCGGCCTGAGGCTTTGAGGGTGACTCGGCTCCATAGCGCAAAGTACATATGCTGGCTGGTTCCCAACTGCAGATGTGCGGTCCGGGCTACGTATTTCGGCCCGGCAGAACGATATAAAATAGTCGCTCCATGCATGCCAGCAGCAGATCTTCCTGGTTTGCCAACGCGGTCATCGCGGTAATGCTCGTCTGGCCGGTCGCAGCTCAGAACGCAGCCCCTCCGGCTACAGCGCCGGACAAAGTCCAGCCATCCTCCCAAAGTCCTGCCCGCAAAAGCCTCACCTTTGATGAGTTTGTCGACGCGGCCATCTTGCAGGAACGCCGCCTGACCAATCTGATGCGCTACTTCAAGCCTGTCGTCGAGACTTATGTACAGGAAGAAAAGCACGACTCTGACGTTCAGACCTCGCCCAAGGACGACGACTATTTCTTAAGCCGCCTGGATTTGACTGGGAATGCTCCTGCCACCCAAGAATTTGAAAGCCCGAAGCACTCGAAGCTAGAGGGAGAGAAGAAATCGCCCAAGAATACCGCAGCCTTCGCCGCGGGAGGCTTTGCACAGACCGTGTTCCCAGACCGGGATCACTTCGACCGTCAGAACTACGCGTTCAAATTCGTCCGCTGGGAGACTCTGGGCGAGGTGCGATGCGTGGTTATCGATGTGACGCCCCGGGAGAATTCGGCGAATCGTGGTTTTGTCGGGCGCATCTCGGTGGAGGATCAGGACTTCAACATTGTCCGCTTTACGGGAACATACGCCTCGAAAGCGTTCTCCAAGCGTTCATTTCACTTCGACAGTTGGCGGCTGAATACTTTGGGCACTATGTGGATGCCCGCCTACGTTTATACCGAAGAGTCAGATCCACACGATCCCTCAAGCCACGGCCTCTGGTTTAAGGCCCAGACCCGGGTTTGGGGCTATGACTTGGAACATGCAGGGGACCACCGCGAGTACGCGA
Organism: uncultured Acidobacteriaceae bacterium; assembly: GCA_963819035.1. Classification (GTDB taxonomy): domain Bacteria; phylum Acidobacteriota; class Terriglobia; order Terriglobales; family Acidobacteriaceae; genus Sulfotelmatobacter. The sequence continues at coordinate 99,368 of CAWFUU010000009.1, forward strand.
AGCCGCTGACGGACGATCTCTCCGGTGTTGATCCCAATCGGCACGAAGCTTCGCAAGATCTGAGCCCTCAGTTAACGCTGGGGAGAACCACATATACCCCGGAAGACGACCTGGTGGAGCGGCTTCAAGTAGCCGGACTTATGGCGCCCGACGGCGAAGTCGACCGCATCCTGGAGACCGTGGTCAACAACCTGTTAATTGTGAACAATCTGGACCTCCCCGGGGTTCGCTGTCGCGTCTTGCTCACCACGCCGCTGGAATCGTTCGTCGTCGGTCGAACCATCGTCGTGAGCCGCGGACTTCTCGACGTGCTACCCGATGAGGCCAGTTTGGCAGCGGTGCTGGCGCACGAACTCGCTCACATCGTGTTGCAGCATTCCCTGGGTGCCGAATACTCGTCGCAGTTTAGCTTGCCCTTTTCGGACCTCGAAACCTTCGCCAAGCTTAACTTCCATTTCGACCCAGCGAAAGAAGGGGACGCTGACAGGAAGGGCCAGGAGTTGTTTTCGAAGTCGCCGTATAAGGACAAGGTTGCGAACGCAGCTCTCTTTCTGCAAGCTCTGGAGGCCCGCTCGGCACAATTGCCCAATCTGTTGCACGCGCGATTCAGCAATGATCTCAGGAGCAGTCACTTGGTCGGAATGCAGGCGCTCGTCAACTCACCCAAACAACTCCGCATGAATCAGCCGGATCAGATTGCCGCCTTGCCTCTTGGTTCACGGATTAAGGTCGATCCGTGGTCGGACAGGATCGAGATGCTCAAGAGCAAATCGCCGCCCCCGCTGTCGGCATCGGAGAAAAGACCGTTTGAAGTGTCTCCATTCTTCCCCTACCTCAAGCGATTGGACGAACACAAACCTCAGGCGCGAATGAATCCGTAACTTTTGTCTTGTGTGGAGCGGGCGCTCCCGCCCGGCTCTTCTTCCTGAGAAGCTTTTCTTTGCGACTTTTGCGGCGAGCTTGAATCCTTTAGCTATCCCGAAAACCGTGGGGAACCCCTCATGCATAAAGTCAACATCGCCGAGAAATTCTCAAAGATCACCGAATACTGGAAGCCTTACGTCGGCGCCGAACTCAACGGCCAGATGGTGAAGTTCGATAAGCTCAAGGGCGAGTTTGTCTTTCATCACCACGACCACGAGGATGAACTGTTCCTCGTCGTCAAAGGCCGCTTCCGGATGGAGTTCCGCGACCACCACGAATGGATCGAGGAGGGCGAGTTCATCGTCGTCCCGCGCGGAGTCGAACACCGCCCCGTCGCCGACGAGGAATGTTGGCTCCTCCTGTTCGAACCGGCCGGAACCCTGAACACCGGCAACCTCGTAAACGAGCGCACCGTGGCACAACTGGAACGAGTGTAGGATGTAGCAAGCTGCGTCGCTACGCAGGATCATGGAACTCATCCTCTACTCCGCCTTCTGGTGTCCCGAGTGCCGCGAAGCCAAACGATTTCTCGCCAAGCACAATATTCCCTACAAGGAAGTTGACATAGAAACGAATCCTGGCGCGGCCGATGAGGTCGTCAAGCAAACTGGCAAGCGCGCCATCCCCCAGTTCGTCATCGACGGCGAATGGGTCCAGCCCTACCGTCCCGGCGAAGGCTTCCTCTACGACGAAATGGCCAAACGTCTCGGCATCAAGCATCCCTAGCCGCTACGTCCTTCTGACGCCCCAGCGAGCCCCCACTTTCGTAACCGCCCGTTAGCGCCAGAGCAACTCCCGTGCCCGGGTTCTCCGTTATCATTCACCACGGCCAGTGAGGATACTCTTCGGTGGACGGAGCCCGATGAAAGTTTTGGTTTCTATTACGTTTTTCCTGCTTCCCCTCGCGCTTCTTGCGCAGGATCACCCCGCCTCCGCCCCTCTCGCCCCATCAAACGCCGCCTCGTCGATCAAGGTCCCTCAAATCCTCAACCGCGGCCTCGGAGGAATGATCGGGGCTTACACCGACCGCCCTCCCGATCTAACCCTGATCCCCCACGGCGAAGGTGCACGCAACGGGCACGTCTGGGTGCAAACCGTGGGCTGGGGTCTTCTCATCGTCGGAGAAGTTGACGGAGAGCGTCCCGAGTTCCCCCGCAATAAGAACCTGATTCTCGAGAAAGATCACATCGAGATCTGGCTGGCCGACGGCAAAGATCCCGACCTGCCTCCGATTGGCTGGGGCAACCAGTTCGACCAGGTCACCTTGGCCAAGGGTGCCGACTCTTGCGCCGACTGGGCTCGCCGAGCGGACACTCCCGCCGCCCCCGACGCTTCGGGCGCCGAGAAGCGCTGCCACACCTGGGCCGCCACCCAAACCGAATACCGGCCGTTCTTCAATCGCCTCTTCGTACGGCAATGGCTGGTAACGCCCGACTACGCAGTCGAATCCTACGCCACACCCGCCTATGACAGAATCACCGCACGCTTCGCCAGTGACCGCCCCGACAATGAAGAGATCCCGGCCACGCTTCTGCCGGTGAGCCAATTGCAGATGTGGCCTGGCCCTGGTAAGAATCGCGGCGGCTACACCTTCGAGATCATGATCCCGTTCACGTCCTTTCCCCCGCTCTCCGCCACCGATCTCAGTGCCCTTCGTCTGATGGTGGACGTATTCAATCCCCCTCCACCGGGCAAAAAAGTTGGAGCGTATTCGACCTCATCCCCGTCTCGCGCCTACGGGAAGCCGGAGACCTTCAACCATCTGCGTCTCGATCCTCCGCAGCAATTCCACCTGACGCCATGCGATCTTCCCCTCGCGGCGAAAGATAAGTACGGCGATCCGCGCGCAGCCTGGTTCGTTCCCAAGTCCAACCAGGCCTTCGATTTCGAGCACGATGCGTTCATCATTGTGAACGATGGCTCCGGCTATCAATACGAGCCCGAGACGCTGTCGCCTGTGGCGCGCCCGGTGCACTTTTTCTGGCACGGCATTGCCGAAAATGAATGGGTCTGCGGACCGCATCTTAGTTATCGCAACGGTGAGAAGTTGCAAACCTTCGATGCAGACGTGGACGAGGACGGCTTCGACGCCCGCCACCTGGCCGGTGGCGACCTGCTCATTAAAGTCGGTCCCCGCGTCTACGGTTCCGAGTTCGGCTCCGGGACGTGCGGCGCATGCCCTCGCACCGAGTTGCGCATTCTCCGCCTCGGCGCCGATGCAAAAGCGCAGGAAATGCTCCACCTCGGCGGCATCGTCGACAACGGCTCAGGCGCCTCTCAGGATTTCTCCCTGTCCCGAGACTGGTCTCTGGTCGTGCAATACGACCAGGGCGCTATGGACGATCAGGGCAAGCCGGCCCCATGGTCCGCGACCACCTGGTGTCGTGGCGAAGCCGCGTACGCGCGGTGCAACCACGAAGATGACGTCCAGCCACCCAATCCCCCCGTGCTGAAAGAACTTCGCACCGCCGACTAAACCCGGCTCTAGGATCAATGCGGAGAGCCACCCGTTAAGCCGTGCACCAAGGAACGCCCTTCGCTATACCGCACGGTCATCATCTTCAGTACCGTAGCCAAACCCGCGCCCAACGGGCGAACATAAGAACTCCAAAGCCGTCGGTCTCACCCAGCGTCCCCCCGCTAAGAGACTGAAACAAAACGCTCGAAGCCAATCGCCTCAACCCTATGGACGAATCTCGCACCTCCGAACCCGATCCCGCCGAACCAAAGGCAACGGTGCCAGCCTCCGCCGAGGCTCAAGCTTTGTCCGAGTCCAGCCCGGTCTGCGACAGCTGGCAGCAAACGGTGCAGGCGGTTCTGGCCTTAGTCATGTTCCTGGGAGCCCTCGCCATGGTGCGCTACTACGGTCCGCGGGCGGCCGAGGGAGTCCCTCCCGACGATCTGCAAAAACAAGTTCACGCGCTCACCGCACAGATCGAAGAGTTCCGGCAGGAACAGGAGATGCCGGCCCTGGTGCTCAGCCGCTATCGCAACTCCATCGGCTACATTTACGGCGTTTACCAGGTCGGTTTTCCCAATCAGCGTCCTGCACTTCGCGCACGAGTTTCCGGCACCGGATTCCTCGTCGGCGATAGCCTGGTGGCCACCAACCGTCACGTCGCTGAACCCTGGTTTGGGGACTCCGAGGCGCAAGCCCTTATCCATCGTGGCGCCACCGCGATGCTGGAAAACCTCGTGATCTTTTTCCCCGGATCTCCAACTCCCGTGAATTTGACGCCCGCGTCGGCGTCGAAGACCTCTGATCTCGCCATCCTGCGGGCCCAGAACTCCGATATTCTCCGCAGCCTGTCGATTCTCCCTCTCGCCGGTTCGCCCAGTTCCCCCGGCGAGCACGTCACCGTAATCGGCTATCCCATGGGAATTGCCGGCATGGTAGCCAAGTCTCCCTCCAGCATCTACGACCGCCTTGCCTATCGCCACAACGACATCAGCGCGGCTAGCGAACTTGCCGCGTTGTCGCTGATTCGTCCTTCAGCGACCTGGGGACATCTCGGAGATGTAGTCGGCGACAAGCTCATCTACGACGCGCCCACCGCGCACGGCGGCAGCGGCGGCCCGGTATTCAATGCCAAGGGTGAAGTGATCGGTGTGAACTCCGCCTACATGGACGGCTTCTCCGGAGGCACCCTGGGCGTGTCCGTAGAGTCGCTCCGCCCCCTACTGCAGGAAGCACAAAAGCCGCACTAGTGTCCTGTCCCGGAAATACGTTCACATAGTCGCTGGACTTTAGCGAAGATGGAATCTGCTGTTGCCGTCCAGACGAAGGGCTGGGCGTTCTGGTTATCGTTTGCGACGAATTGATCGATCTTGGTCACCAGTTCTTTCACGCTGCGAAAGGTTCCGCGCCGGATAGCTCGTTGCGTGATGCGGTGGAACCAGATCTCGACCTTCCATGAGAAGGCCGGTCGGAGTCAAGTCGATTCTTGTTGTTTTTGTTGAACAAGGTTTTTTTCTTCCCGCCGAGTGGCCACTGTCGCCATGCTTCCATCCGCACTCTCGAGGAGCGATTCATTTCGCTCGGTGCATGTTGGGCGTTCTCGTTTCAGCCGGTGCTGCCATCTGTTTGGCGCCCTGTGGTTCTGCTCTTGGAGAGTCGAACCTGGGCCAGGCCATTGACGCAGTCACCGGAACTCGGCTTTGGCTTTTGTCTTTTCTCTTCCTGGAACGGTTTTGACTTTTGTTTTGCCTTTTTGTTTTACGCGGCTGCCGCCACTGTCGTTCGGCTGCTGTTGTGCAACGGTTCATACACTTCTCCGCTCACCCACAGGTGATGCAGCAACACCGCCAGCTTTCTTGCGGTCGCGACGATCGCTCGTTTCTTCCCGTTCTTCCCGCCGCGCTCCGCCAGCTTCAGTCCCCAGCGCCTGAGATCGCAGTCGATCCCGAACGGTCCCAGAATATGCTGCGCTCCCTGCACCAGCAGCGTCCGCAGATAGGGATCGCCTTCTTTGCTGATGTGCAGCTGCGGCTCGCTCTGTCCCGAGTTTCTTCGTCCCGGCTGCAGTCCCAGATAGCCGCCCACGTCGCGGCTCTTGCGGAAACGATGCGGATCTTCCAGCGTCAGCAGGAACGTCAGCGCGATCAGCGTGCCTACGCCCTTGATCTGCTTCAGCAGCGCCACCTGCGGATAACTCTCCTGCGCCAGGTTCTCGATTCGCTCGTTGTATTCCACGATGCGCTCGCTCAGCGATTCGATTGCGTCCAACAGGGGTTCCAGTGCGGCTTGCAGTTCCGGACTCAACCCTTCCGCTTTCTCCGGATTCATGTTGCGCACGTTGCAGCCGCGCAAGCGTTCGCCATAAGCTCTTGGCCAGTCCGCGAGCCGTGTTGACCAGTCCCGTGCGTGCCCGCACCAGTCCGGCGCGCGCTCGAATCATCATGAGATCCGCTTGCGCCTGCGCGCTGCGATGCTTCACCGGATACAGCAACTCGGGATCGATCCGGGCCAGCCGCGCCAGCGTCTGCGCATCCAGCCGATCGTCTTTCTTGCGGCTCTCTCCAATCAGTCGCACCTTGCGCGCATTGGCCACGATCACTTCATGCCCCAACTCGCTCGAGCAAGCGACTGATCCAGGGCGAATGCGTCCCGATTTCCAGCGCGATCCGACTGCGCGGCATCGCGCCGAAGACTTCCTGCAATGCTTTCGCAGTCGTACGCACTCGCTGCTCCAGTTGTATCTGGCCGGCTTCATCCAGCACGCAGTACCAGCTGTTGCGATCGCCTAGATCCAGTCCGATGGTCAGTTTCTGTTGCGAAATATTCCTGCTCTGCGCTGCCGCTCGGTGCTAACCTTCTTCATTGCCGGTCTCCTTTTTATCTGTGCCTTGAGCACGTCGATAACTTGGGAGCGTACACCGCATCCCGTCCGGAGACCGGCCT
>CAWFUU010000010.1:0-572998 GCA_963819035.1 uncultured Acidobacteriaceae bacterium
GCAACGTCCGCAACTGCAATCGACGTCCGGTCGGCGCTCGGTGTCTGTCCGGTTGATGTCCGCTCAGTGTCCGGCCAACCTTTTGATCATTGTGTGCGTCTGTAGCATAACGACCCACCGGCAGCCGTCACTCTCACCAGGTGCACAAGGAGCATTCATGGACCCGAAATTCCAGGCCATACTCAAGACTTTACCTGCCAAGACACCGCGCTCGCATCTCGAACCATATCGCGGGCTAGTCCTTGAGATGCGCAAACGAGGCCGCAGCTATCGCGAAATCACTCGCGTGCTCAACAAGTCTTGTGGCATTGAGACAGGCGCCAGCACGGTCAATGATTTCGTGTTAGCCAGAACTAAGTCAACTACGAAATACACCGGTTCATCAGCACCCCAGTTATCGGTGACTAAGAAGGAACGAAAGGCATTCGGATAACTTATAGGTACTTATAAGGATCGCCAGGACGCGGAGGGTGTTGTAAGTACTCCGAGAGAACTGGAAGGCATTGAAAGGACAATTAAGGATCTTAAAGACCAACCGCCCAAGATACACAAGAAAAAAGTTATCTTTGAGTACAACCCAGACGAACCGTTACGGCTTCAGCGTAATCAAAAGAGCAAGGAGTAACTCTAATGCACCAGCACACTGCTGCTAAGCTCGCTGAAACCGTCATTCATCCCCCAACCCAAACTGATATCTGCAAGCGCGTCATTTTCACTATGGGAGGCAAAGGAGGAGTCGGCAAAACCAGTTTTGTCCTCGTTCTCGCCGAATGGTTCGAGAATCACCAAATCCCAGTCAAGCTTCTGGACCTCGACACAGAAAACAAAGCTCGGGGCAGCTTGAAGCACTACTTCGACGGAGCGGTCACCAAGGTCAACATTCACACTCCCGCTGGCCTGGACGCCTTCATCGACCACCTTGAAGAGGGTGCTCCGATCATCCTGGCCGATATGGGCGCAAGCTCCGGCCAAATCACGCATGACTGGTTCGACAGCATGTTCGGGGACGTGGCGAGTACGGGAGTGGGTTTTACCGCTATTGGCATCGTCACTCCCGATCCCGCAAGCGTGGAGAGCGTTCTGAGCTGGGCTGCACGATTGCAAGATCGCGTCAGCTACGTTGTGGTTGAGAACGCCACTACACACCAGGCCGATTTCTCGTACTGGCGGGACAGCAAGCAAGCCGACCAGTTCCGCTGTGCCTTCCACCCGATTGTTCTGTCCATGGACTTCCGCCTTCCGGACCTGGAGAATCCGGCTCGACAGCATGGCGTGACACTGGGTCAAGTCCTCGAACGCAGAGTCAAAGTTCCAGAGCTACAGCGTGCCTCTCTTGTGATTCGCGCCCAGAGCTACCGCCGACGGCTCTTTGCGGAGATCGAGAAGGCCAAGGGACTGCTATTGCCATGACCGCCGTTACCGGCATGACCGAACTCGTCGACGAAGGGCGGGACAAAAGCGATTTCATTGACGAAATCGCCGAACTGCTCCCTGCCGACCAGCGCCCCCTGTGGTATCGCGACATGGCTCATTTGCGCCGATTGCCTGCCGATGACGAAATGCTTCGCATTGCGCGCGCAATGGGTTTTCTCGCAATCGTGACTCGTCAGACGCCAGCGCAGATCGCCATCGAGCGAGACCGCCTTGGCGCAATCCTTGATCAGAGTGTCAAAGCCGTTTTGTCCGCGCATCGGGATATTGTTGCTCTCCATAAACGACTTGAAGACCGTTTGGCTCAGCTACCCGCAGAAGTCTCGGACGGCATCGATCCCCAGACCATAGCCGCTAAGCTGAGTGAGAGTTTGCGTCAGCGGTTCGCCGAAAGTGGCATTCCCGAAACCGCCGAGTCTCTGACGCTTGTCGCGAAGCAGACCAGGCAAGTAGCGCGAGATTTCGATCTCTCATCGAAACAACTCGCGATTTCGTATCGCGTCGCAGCCGAAGACGCCCGAAGGTCGATGGAGGACATGCGGCTCACAATTCAGACAACCACGAACACGGCGAAGCAGTGCGCAACTGAGCTCACAGACACATTCCTCCGCGAATACAAGTGGTCAGTACTCGCCCTTTGCAGCGCTGCCCTGGCTGTTGGATTCTCGCTTGGAATCCTCTATTACCGCTGGGCCAACTCCAGCCCAGAACCTGCCCAGAACACGATAACGACTCCTGTGCCGCTGCAAAACCCAACACCAAGCGACGCCGCATCCCACTCACGCAAAGCCCACCGCAAAATCAAGTCCGAGGGTCCTGTCTCCCAATGAAACATGTAGACATCAGGCTGTCCAATCTGCGTCTTCTTTCGCTTCCATCGCGACGAAACCGGAACTGCGAAGGCCCTGTCAAGGGGCAGGCTCGCTCGCGCGGCTCCCTTTGGTCGCCCTTGACAGAACCTCCGCAGCTCCAGTCCACTCCGCCATTATGGAAGCGCAAAAGAAAATCGAAATGTCAGTTCCAGCGCTGCCTTCGTCCCAACGGAGCTAAACATGTGTCCCCAATCGAGGCCCTCTGGAGCAAGCCGCGATTCCGGTGGATCCGTCGCGCAATGCCCGTTCGACGCGGAACGCCCGACCTGGCTAACCGCAGCAGAAGCGGCGGCATACCTCAACTTCAAAGTGCGCACGATCCTGCTTTGGGCACGGCAAGGCAGGTTGAAAGCCTATGCGCTCACTGGCACACAGCGCCGGGTCTGGCGCTTCTTGCAATCGGACTTGGACGCAATCGTAATGCACAAGAAACCTGTGGTAAGCTCGGCCCAGCCGTCCGTGCTCGCTAACGAAAGGGGATGATATGAAACGAGCACGGCACAAGCAGGGATCTGTTGTTTGCGATAAACGACGCAGAGTGTGGAATTTCTTATTCTGCGAAAACGGGGTCCGGCGAACAAAGCTGATTGGTTCGCTGCGGGACTTTCCTACGAAGGCAGCCGCATGGCAGGCAGCAGAGTTGCTTCGCCCGGTGGTTGTCAAAAAGCCAATCGGCGAGACCCACACGATGAAGGAGTTGGCTCAGCGTTATCAATCCGAAAGAATGCCCTCACGTTGCGAGACTTCTCGCGTGTATACCTCGTGGTTGAAGAACCACATTTTGCCTTACTGGGGAGACAAGTTTATCGCTGCCGTGCAGCCCAGGCCGGTTGAGCTGTGGCTTCGTCAGCTTGATTTGTCGCCCAAGAGCAGGTCTCACGTCCGCAACTTGCTTCGCACATTGATGGAGTTTGCAATGTGGTGCGGTGTGTTGGAAGTCGCACGCAACCCAATCGACCTTGTGGTAGTCAAGGGTGCCACCAAACGGATACGCAAACCGCGCAGCCTCAGCGTCGAGCAGTTTCAGAAGCTCGTCGGCGTGCTAAAGACACCTTTCAATACAATGGCTCTGGTGTCGGTCTGCTTGGGACTGCGAGTATCGGAGTTGCTTGCACTGAAGTGGCGAGACGTGGATTGGCTCGGTGCCAAGCTGAACATTGAGCGCGGCATCGTAAAGCAGATTGTGGACGATGTTAAAAACCGATTCATCGCGCAAATCTCTGGCGATCGACAAGGAGCTGCTGGAGGTCCTGAGGGTTTGGAAGCAGACCACTCAGTTCTCGGTCGAGGAGGATTGGATTTTCGCTAGTCCTTTGAAGCTGGGCCGCCTGCCCTATTCATACACAGGGTTTTGGCGGGAACTTGAACGCGCGGCGAAGGAAGCAGGAATCGGGCATCTCGGCACTCACGCCTTTCGGCACACCTACCGCAGTTGGCTGGACGCCGTGGGGACGCCAATTGCTGTTCAACAGAAGCTGATGCGGCACAGCGATATCAGAACCACAATGAACATTTATGGCGACGTGGTGACCGATGAGATGGGGCAGGCGCACTCCAAAGTTGTTGGGCTGGCACTGAGCCGACCGGCTTAACTGATTGCGCTGGTGATTGCAGGGTGGTCTAACCCATTGAAAGAATGGCTCCTCAGGTAGGACTCGAACCTACAACCCTTCGGTTAACAGCCGAATGCTCTGCCATTGAGCTACTGAGGAGTGTGGTTGGGTCGGGCGCTGAGGGCTCGACCTTCCGGCTATCGATGTTCATCATAGCATTTCGGGCGGATCGTGAAAACAACAGCTCTCCGCCGCGATGGCAAAAGGGTCTTCTCCTTTCGTGTTTCTGATACGCTAGCCGGTTGGCCCGGACCATCCGCTCGCCCCGCGCCAACTGTTGTTTCTGAGGTCTCCATGTCCGGAGGTTTCCGTTTGCTCGTATCGTTCTCTTCCCTGTTGTTTGCCGTCGCGGCGGTCTATGCGGGAAGTGATTCCCAATCGTCTCAAACTCAGTCGCCGACTCCTGCCGCGCCTCCCAAGACTGCACTCAAGCCTGTTATCGACGTACTTCACGGCACAAAAATTCTCGACAACTACCGCTGGCTCGAGGACGGCACGTCTCCCGAGACGCAGAAGTGGGTGGAACAAGAAATCGCCTACACGCGCGCGATCCTCGATCCGCTGCCGGGACGCGACTCCATCCACAAGCGCCTGACCGAATTGCTCTCGATCGGCATCGTCACCCCGCCCCAGATCGCGGGCAAGTATTACTTCTACACGAAGCGCGAGGGCATGCAGAACCAGCCTATCCTTTATGTGCGGGAGGGCGTCGACGGCGCCGACCGCGTCCTGGTCGACGCCAACCAACTCGCAGCCGACGGCACCATCGCGCTCGACTGGTTCCAGCCCAGCGAAAACGGTCGATACGTAGCCTACGGCACCTCCGCCGCCGGGTCGGAGATGAGCACGCTGCACATCATCGAGACCAAAACCGACGCCACGCTCCCGGACATCATCGAGCGCACGCGCGCTGCTTCCATCGCATGGCAGCACGACAATCGCGGCTTCTACTACACGCGCTACCCGAAAAAAGGCGACGTCCCAGTCGGCCAGGAAATGTACAACCGCCACGTCTTCTATCACGAACTCGGCACCGATCCCGCAACCGACGACCCAATCTTCGGCGAAGGCCGCGATCCCGAGGACTGGCCCAGCGTATCCCTTTCCAACGACGGCCGCTGGCTTCTGATCAACGTTTCGCAAGGCTGGACCAGGTCCGAACTCTTTCTGATGGACCTCAAGGCCGGCACCCCGCCCATCCGCGTCACCACGGGCAAGAATTTCCTGTACGGTGGCGAGGTCTATGAGGGCAAGCTCTACATCACGACCAACGAAGATGCCCCGCGCTACCGCGTCTTCGTGGCCGATGCCGGCAACTATGATCGCGAGGCCTGGAAGGAGATCATTCCGCAGACCGACGCCGTGCTGCAGGGGGCCGCTGTGTTCGGCGGTAAGCTCTTCGCACAGTACGAGCAAAACGCTTCGTCACAATTAAAGATCTTCGATCTTGACGGCAAAAAGCTAAGCGACCTTTCCCTTCCGGCGATCGGCACAGTTTTCGGCACGGGCGGCCGTTGGAATCGCGACGAGGTTTTTTTCGGGTTCCAGTCGTTCACGACGCCGCCCAGCATCTATCGCATCGACCTCAAACAAGCGGTGACGAGCCGACAGATCAGTCAAGGGGCAACTTTAGCTCGTTCCATAAACGGCATGGCGCAAGGAACGAGCGAACCTCAGGGGCTAAAGCCCACATCAATATCGGACTCTAACGGCACGGCTGAAAGCCGTGCCCTTCCCAAAGCAACTGACCCTGCTGACTCGGCTGGAAGCGGTGCGCTTCCCAAGCCTGTTGACTCGAACGACCCGGCCGAAAGCCGTGCCCTTCCCAAAGCGGATGATCAGGCAAATGAGAGTTCTCGTTCTGCAGGCAGTATTGAGCCGGCTCTCTGGACCAAAGTCGACGCGCCATCAATCGATCCCTCCGCCTACGAAGTCGCGCAAGAATGGTTCAAATCAAAAGACGGCACAAGCGTCCCCATGTTCGTGGTGCATAAGAAAGGATTGCAGAAGACCGCCAAGAACCCCACTCTGCTCAGCGCTTACGGAGGCTTCAACGTCAGCCTCACCCCCGCCTTCAGCCGCACCGCTTATTTGTGGATGGAGCACGGCGGCATCTACGCCGTGGCCAACCTGCGCGGCGGGGCCGAGTTCGGTGAAGACTGGCACCGCGCCGGCATGCTCGACAAGAAACAGAATGTCTTCGACGACATGATCGCCGCCGCCGAGCACCTGATCTCCGAGAAATATACCGACCACAAGCACCTCGCCATCCAGGGCGGCTCCAACGGAGGCCTGCTCATGGGCGCCATGATCACGCAGCGACCGGACCTGTTCCGCGCCGTAGTCTGCCAGGTCCCGCTGCTCGACATGATCCACTACCAGGACTTCCAGATCGCCAAGCTCTGGATCCCCGAATACGGCACCTCGGAAAACGCGGAGCAGTTCAAGTGGCTCTACGCCTACTCCCCCTATCACCACGTCAAAGCAGGCGCGGAGTATCCCGCAATCTTATTCATGACCGCCGACACCGACACCCGCGTCGACCCCATGCACGCCAAGAAAATGGCGGCGCTGATGCAGGCTGAGGCGAAGAATGGAGCGAGCCACACGCGGCCGATCTTATTGAGGATTGAAACTAAGGCGGGGCATGGCGCGGGGAAGCCGGTGACCAAGCAGATCGAGGAATTTACGGATGTGTATTCGTTCCTGTTCTGGCAGCTGGGAATGAAATGAGTACTCGACACTCAGTACCCAGTACTCAGTACTCAGTACTCAGTACTCGTCGCCGCGTCACGAAACGGCTTTCACTGAGTACAGAGTACTGTGTACTGAGTACTGGTTTTCCTCACGCCGCTTCTTTTGTCGCTGCGATCAGGCCGTTGAGTATTCTTCCCAGCTCTGCTGCTTTATCGAGAAGGAAATCTGTTTCCTCTTGTCTAAGATTGGCCAGGTCGTGGGCCAGGATGATTTGTGTTTCCACCTCGGCCAGGGAGCCACGGGCATTATTCAGGAAGTGGCAGAATTCGCGTCGCGAGTAGCGGGCCTGGCCTTCCGCGATATTGCTGGGCACCGATACTGCCGCTCTGCGTAACTGGCTCTTTAGGCCGAACATTTCTTCTCTGGGAAAGTTTTGTGTAGCCAGATAGATTTCCCGAACCAATGCCATCGCTTTTCGCCATGCTATGAGATCGCGATACGATCCGGCCATAACTCACCTCAGAAACATGATCTCATCGCGAAGGTATTTACGAGCCGGCAAGACTCGAAAATAGAACGTTTGCAATTCCAAATGCGGAAATCATAGTTGTCCCCCTCGCTCGGAAGGGCACAAGGGTGATCCGGTCGGCCGGATTGAGACCACGGCGGGGCTGGCGCGGGGAAGCCGGGGACAGAGCAGATCGAGGAATTTACGGATGTGCATTCGTTCTAGTTCTGGCAGTTGGGAATGAAATGAGTACTCAGTATCCGGTACTCAGCACTCAGAAACGGCACCTGGGGATTCGTTGGACGAACAAGCTCTCGCCGCGCCGAAACGCTTCTAACTGAGTACCGAGTACTCGGTACTGAATACTGTCCTCCTCAGTTGGGGCACCGTCGTGTGTTTTCTTCTGGGCCTGGCAGCCTCGGTTGTTACCGGCTCCCGAGGGTGCCCCGTCCAAGCTTTGCTTGGGCGGGGTTTTGATGTTCACCCGTCACAGACATATCCAGACCTGTGGAGGTACCATTCCCCATGCCATGGGGACTAAAACGCTTCCACGAGTCGCGTCAGGTCCACTTCCTTACGTTCAGTTGCTATCACCGCCGTCCAAATTTCCTCAGCGAGAACGCATGCGCAACCTTCGTATCAGCGCTGGAACGCGTTCGACAGCATTACGACCTGTGCGTCTACGGATACGTAGTCATGCCCGAGCACGTCCACCTGCTGGTAAGCGAACCTGAGCGTAGCAACCTGGCTCAGGCCGTGAAGTCCCTGAAACAGGGAGTGGCGCGAAGGCTGGCCCTGCGCGAGGCCGACTCATTCTGGCAAGCCCGCTACTACGACTTCAATGTCTGGAGCGAGCTCAAGTTTGTGGAGAAGCTCCGCTACATTCACCGCAACCCCGTGAAGCGTGGACTGGTGGCGCGGCCTGAAGACTGGCCTTGGAGCAGCTTCCATCACTATGCGACCGGAGAAACTGGCGTGGTAGAGATTGAGTCGCAGTGGACGGCGCGCCGGCGGGAACGCGCCGGAATTTTCCTCACGCTGAAGGTGAGAGCGTAAGCAGAAAAAAACCGCCCAAGCAAAGCTTGGACGGGGCACCCTCCAGAGCAAACTTAGCCTGGGCCACCCGCCTTGTATCCGCCTAGTACTATGACCACATGAATAGTAATACAGATAGATACTTGTCAGCGGACAGGTCCGGGCGTATGGCTGGGGCATGGGAGACGGCAGGAAAGTTCAGCTGCGGTTGTCCAAGCCGGAGCAGCAGCAATTGGAAGACTTGTTGAGCGGCGGTCTGCAGCCGGTACGGACTGTGCTGCGAGCCTTGGTGCTGCGACAACTGGCGGATGGGCAAGCGATTCGCAAGGTAGCCCGCAACGTGGGTTTGACCCCGAAGACGGTTTGGCTGACCAGCCAACGCTATCAGCAAGGCGGTCTGGAGGGGGCCTTGTATGAGCGGGCGCGCCCGGGGAAAGAAGCGCGGTTGGATGCCCAACAGCGGCAGCGCATCGTGGCCCTGGTCTGCAGTCCGCCGCCCGAGGGCCGGGCGCGGTGGACGGTGCGCTTGCTGGCGGAGGAGGCGGTGAAGCGCAAGCTGGTGCCGGGAGTGGGACGAGAGACGGTCCGAATCCTGCTCGAAAGCCACGACCTCAAACCGTGGCGGGAAAAAAATGTGGTGCGTGGCCGAACTCGATGAGGAATATATTGCGCGCATGGAGGATGTACTGGCCGTGTATGAAAAGCCGCTCTCGGTACGGGAACCGGTGGTGTGTATCGACGAGAAACCGGTGGTGCTACATCAGGAAGTTCGGCCTCCGGTAGCCCTGCAGCCGGGGCGGGTGGCCCGTCGGGATGGTGAATATCGGCGTTGCGGAACGGCCAATGTGTTCTGCGGTGTCCAACCGAAAGCGGGGCGGCATTTTACCAAGGTGACCAACGACCGCTCGTCGCCCGAGTTTGCCGATTACCTGCTGGATGTGGCGGCGCGCTACCCCGAGGCCGATACCATCCATCTGGTGATGGATAATTTGAGTTCGCACACCCGCAAGGCGGTCGTCGAACGTTTTGGCGCAGAGGCCGGCGATTGGCTGTGGAATCGGTTCACCGCGCACTACACTCCGAAGCACGGCAGTTGGTTGAACCAGGCGGAGATCGAGATCAGCTTATTCTCCCGGCAATGCTTGGGCCGACGCCGGATCGGAAATCGAGCTTCTCTGCGGGAGGAAACGCGGGCGTGGAACCGCCGCATGAATCGCGACCGAGTCAGGATCCAGTGGAGCTTTACTCGCACGCAGGCTCGCAAGAAGTTTGGCTACAAAATCACGCGGTCACGGTACTAGTTCTTCACCGTCATGGCATCCGAGTCGACTGCCTTCTTACCGGTGACTCCCTCCAGCGCGGCGAGAATGCCTCGGTATTCGTTCTTGTCGCACTGAATAGCCAGACCGCCCTTTTTGTCACCATCAGCCCAAGTCAGACCGACATAGTGCTTCTTCGACTTAGTCAGAGCCATGAGTGCGCCAATGCCCAAACTGACGACAGCTAGTCCGATCGCCGCTCCGACTCGGCGGTGAACGTCTTGGCCGTAGCTGATTTCGGTAACCGCCGAAGTCGGGATAGCGACGACATCGGCCTTGTCTCTTACGAAGGTGATCGTGGTCTGGGTAATTTGCAGTTTCAGACCTGCCCCGGATTTGGTGTCCGAAAGCGATCCGCCGTCGTAGGTGACTTTGTAACCGCTCTGGGCGTCAGCGGCGAGCAGAGTGGAAGGAATAGCAATAGAGAGAAGTAGCGCGAGAATGCGTTTCATCGGCTAACTATCATGGGGGCGGAGGATTCGTGCCGTGACTTCGGTGGCATGGGGCGGTGATTTGCATCACAGGGGTCCGGATCTGCCTTTCGCAGAAAGCACAATGAGAGACTGATCGAGTTTCTGTCGTCCCTCCGGGACTTGATTTTCTCTTTGCCTGACTTACCCCGGACTTGCCCTTCGACTTCGCTCAGGGCAGGCTGGGGCTAAATTATGTCGCCACTCCGCGGCTGGAGTTGCTGGGGGCGGCTGCGCTCTTCGTCGGCGAATGCGTGCCGGGGTGGATGACGTGCCTTGCGTGGGATGTCCCTCGCTCCGCCTGAAGAAAGGCTGTGCTCGGGATCGGACCTCATTGAAGTCGGAGGTAAGAACAAGATCAAAGGCAAAAACAAGATCAAGGTCAAAGGCAGCGGACAGGAGTGTCCGCTCCACATAAGCTCGCTTTCCCGTTTAGGGACGAGTATTTTTCCGACGACCTGCATTTGATTGCTTGGCGGTGGGGCGGCCTCTATCCTTAGATGACCCTGGTAAATTCACAGAAAAGGATGATCCACTGAGCCGCGTTTGGCGGCGCGGACAATCCTCACTTCTCGCGCAAAGAACGCGCGAGAAATGGGGCACCCTGGGAGAGGAGTGTCAGTGACTAAGCCGGCAGGGCGGGGGGCGAAGGGCGAGTTCAGCATGATTTTGCCGTGGTTGATGGCGGTGGCGGATCCGGGGGATGTGTGGTGGAAGCGGCTGAGGAAAAATCCGAAGCGGTTAGGAGAGGTGTCGCAGGCGGCATTTTTGGTGAAGGCGAAGAGGATGGGGTTTGGCGTGGCGGTGCCTTGGGGAGACAGCGAGCGCTATGACTTTGTGGTGTGGGCGAAGGGCGGTCCGATGTTACGGGTGCAGGTGAAAGCGACGGGGAGACTGTATCTGCGGGGATACGAGGTGCAGGTGGTGCATTCGACGCGGGGGCAGGGGAAGAAGCGGTATACGGCGAAAGATATTGATGTGGTGGCGGCGCATGTCCAGCCGTTGGACGTTTGGTACTTGCTGCCGATCGGGGCGGTGGGGCGGGCGAAGAGTTTGAGGTTGTATCCGGATATTCGGAGCCGGAAGCCGCAGTGGGAGGAATATCGGGAGGCTTGGGAGGTGCTGCGAGGTGAGGGCGGGCGGGGCGTCAGGGATGGGCAGCGCTGAACGAACCTGAGCGCAACCGTGGAATTTCCTCGGGCTAAACGTTTAGGCAAAGAAGCTGGAAATCCCCGCCCAAGCAAAGCTTGGACGAGCCACCCTAAGCAAAGGCTCCCCTTCCCCGACACGCAATTGTTGCCCGCTAGGCGAAGAAAGTCCCTAGTGCGGCGCCGACACCTCTCGACAACCGTTCTGATTTCAAACGGCTTGCGCGGTTTGGCAGGCGTTGTGCTCGTCTTCTTAAGGAGATTGACTAACGATCACGAGGAGGCACTATGAAAGTGGCACTCCGAAAGTTGCGCATCTGGTGGTGGATTTTGCCGGTTGTTTTTATTTTGTTGCTTCCGGCAAAGGTCTACGCCGGAAATAAGGTGATGGGCGAAATCCAGTTTGAAGGGAAATCCAAAGTTGAAAAGACGTCGGGAGTCTGGGTCGACGGGCAGTACGTCGGTTACCTAAAAGAGCTGAAGGGATCCAAGACGGTTCTGCTGTTGCCGGGGGAACATGTCATCACCGTGCGACAGAATGGTTACCAGGACTTCACGGAACGGGTCGCTCTGCAGCCTGGCGAGAAGAAACTGGTGATGGTGACGATGTCGAAGGCACCGACCGGACAGATGCCTGCCGTGTTTTCTCAGGTGAAGATTGCGGTCAACCCGTCACGGGCCGCCGTGTTCCTCGATGATCGCTTCGTCGGACACGTGGGAGAATTCGAGGGCGTCGGCCGCGGGCTGCTCATTGCGCCGGGAGAGCACAGGATTCGAATCGCTTTGCCGGGATATCGGAGCTTTGAAACGTCGGTGAATCCGCTGCCCAATCAGAAGGTAGAGGTGAAGACGGACCTGGTGAAAGGTACCGATACCGTCAATGATCCGCTGCTGAAGCCACAACCGTCGGATCTGGCGACGCAGGCGCCAGCCCCGAGCGACAGCAGCGGACCGCAACGGCCTTAGTTGTCGGAGGGAGTGCCCGCTCCACCTCTGCGCGGAGCATCGCGCCGCAGGCGGGGCGGGCGACAAGTCCACCCCGCCGCCAATGCGGGCTCTCAGCTCGCGACGTTGGCAAGGTCGTGAAGCAGCGGTCGAGCGGGCGCGAACCGGGTCTTCGGCGGCGGAGCATAGCCTCGTCACACCTCATCCCACCAGGCCCAGGTGCCCTCTGCGTACTGCCAGGTCAGCACAGTGACCATGTTGGGATCGTAGCCGACAGCGAAAACGGCGTGGCCATGTTAGTAGCGGCCGGGCGTCCAGGGTGGCCGGCGTCGAAGTCTTTCTGGCAGTCTTGCTGGCATTGGAAGCCGAGGTAGACCCCGCCGAACAGCTGAATGGCCTGCTGGATATGGGTGTGATTCTTGGGGTCGATGCTTACGAAGGCAAGAATTTCGTCGCTGGAGACCTTGGTCTGGCGCCAGTAGTTGAGGACGTCCAACTCAGCCAGGCCGGAGTCGACGCCGCCGGTCAGCTTGAAATACAGCTTCTCGACCGCGTTCTTCGACATTACCTTGTGCTTGGTAACGAGCCCGTTGTATGTGGTTTCGGCATGGGCAAGGCCGGCGATGGTGCAATCGCCGTACACATCGTTGCCGTCCATGGGGAACAGCTTGGCGGGACTGTTCGTCTTGAGCTTCTGATAGACAGTGGCCAGAACGTCATACGAAGGTGGCGGCGCAGCGATGCCCGCCTTCAGATAGGTCTTGAACCGCAGAGTGCGATAGTCATGCTTCGCGGGATGTTTTCCGAATCGATGGTTGGGCATTGGAAGTGACTCCTCTCGGGGATGATCCCGCTCGATAGTGTGGTGGAGATGAGATTCGTTTCAGAATGGGAAAGCTCGGACGGTCAACGAACAG
Organism: uncultured Acidobacteriaceae bacterium; assembly: GCA_963819035.1. GTDB lineage: Bacteria > Acidobacteriota > Terriglobia > Terriglobales > Acidobacteriaceae > Sulfotelmatobacter. Next base: position 12,956 of record CAWFUU010000010.1, read on the forward strand.
GTGTACTACCCTTCCCTTGTCACGAAAAACGAACTAAGTGGGGACGGCCTATCCCGAGTCCATCTTCCCGAGTGCCTCTTAGCAGCTGTAACTTATCCCGTGTTTGTGGGAAGGGTGCCAAGTTCAGGCGCGAAGTCGGAATCCAGCATTGGCGCGAAGGTACCCATCCTTCGCGCCTTCTTTTGTGAGTCCAGTGGAATCCAGTTCGATCTAACATAAGAAAATGATTCCGATGAGCACAGTTCTGGTAACCGGCGGGTCGGGCTTCATCGGCAGCCATTCCATCCTGCAGCTACTGGCCGCGGGCCATCAGGTGCGCACCACGGTGCGGAGCCTGAAGCGCGAGGGCGACGTGCGCGCCATGCTGAAGGAAGGCGGCGCCGAGCCGGGCGATCGCCTGTCCTTCATCGCCGCCGATCTCGAAAACGACGCGGGCTGGCCGGAGGCCGTCGCCGGCTGCGACTACGTGCTGCACGTGGCGTCGCCTTTTCCGCCGAACTGTTCCCAAGCACGAGGACGAGCTGATCGTGCCCGCGCGCGAAGGCGCGCTCCGCGTGCTGCGCGCCGCGCGCGACGCCGGCGTCAAGCGCGTGGTGCTGACCTCGTCGTTCGCGGCGATCGGCTATGGCCACAAGCCGCAGAGCACGCCGTTCAACGAGACGAACTGGACCGACCCCAATGGCGAGGACGTGCTGCCCTACGTGAAATCGAAGACCCTGGCCGAGCGCGCGGCCTGGGATTTCATCGCCAAGGAAGGCGGCGGCCTCGAGCTCTCCGTCGTCAATCCGGTGGGCGTGTTCGGCCCGGTCCTGGGGCCCGACTATTCGACCTCGATCCTGCTGGTGCAGCGCCTGATGGACGGCGCCATGCCCGGCTGCCCGCGGCTCTATTTCGGCGTCGTCGATGTGCGCGACGTCGCCGACCTGCACATCCGCGCCATGACTCATCCCGCCGCCAAGGGCGAACGCTTCCTCGCCGTCGCCGGCGATTTCATGTCGATGCTCGACATCGCCAAGGTGCTGAAGGCGCCGCATGGGCGCGGCGGCCAGAAGAGTGCCGACCCGGCAACTGCCCAACTGGCTGGTGCGCCTCGCCGCGCTGCGCGATCCGGCGGTGAAGCAGATCCTGCCCGAGCTCGGCAAGATGAAGAACGCCACCAACGAAAAGGCCAGGCGCCTGCTGGGCTGGGCGCCGCGGTCGAACGAGGAGGCCATCGTTGCCACCGCCGAAAGCCTGGTGCGGCTCGGGCTTCTGAAGGACAGCGCGAAAAAGGCCGCATAAATAGAGGGCGGAGCCGAATTGCCGTCATTAACTCTTCGAGGCTTTTTCGCCCACTAACCCGCAAACCCTCTATGACTTGAAGAATCCCGTACACCCTTTGCGCACAGGAAGGCATCCAAGCAAGGCGCTTTCGTGCGCTTGGAGCCTCTCTTGAACAACTGTCCACTAAATCTTCGCAACCTGCTGCTGCCGGCGTTGGGCACGGCTTTGTTCTCCGTCTGCGCTGTCTGTCAAACCGTTACATTTGGTGCCAAACCATCTCTTGCGGGAACGGATGCCTCGGTTGCGCCAATGCCGAGTTTTGACGTTTCAACTTTGCCACCGGGGACCTTTGGCGAAGACACAGTTTCTTCCAGAGTGGCTCAGGATCGGGAGCAGCATCATGGAGTCGTCTCCCGCAGCGTGAAACGGACTCTCGAAGACCAGAAGGAACTCTATCTCGCGCCGTTCAAACCGTCGAACTTCAAGTGGGATGCGCTGGTTCTGGCAGGAACGGCAGGTTTACTGGTAGCCGACCGGCACATCGAAAACAATCTTCCCGGCGGGCATTATCAGTTTTATCAGGACAGCTCCAATATCGCGATTGGATCGCTAGCGGCGTCGCTGGCTGGAGTCTGGATTTATGGAATCAAGGGTGACCATCCTCACGCCAAAGAACTCGGATACCTGGAACTGGAAACCCTGGTCAACACATTTCTGGTCTACGCGCCCATGCAGTTCATCGCCGGGCGGCAGCGTCCCGGAGAAGGCAACGGACACGGAGATTTCTTGCGCCACAGTGGAATGAATACGTCATTCCCCGGCGGTCATGCCATGTTTACCTGGGCCATGGCCACGGTAGTAGCGCATGAATACCCGAAGCCCTGGGTACAAGCGCTGGCTTATACCGCCGCGTTGACGGTTACCGCAAGCCGGTTCCTGGCGCGTGATCACTGGTCGTCCGATATGTTCGTCGGTTCTGCGCTCGGTATCGCCATCGGCACGCACATTTTCCACTCCCGCTGCGACCCGGAAATCAGCGATTCCTGCAGGCATCATCTGCGAAAGTTCAAAATGTTGGATTCGCCCCAGCCTTCGCGCGGTGCTCTCACTCCGACCGAGGACCTCCCCTTGGTCCGGTAGGTAGAAGAAAAAGCAATCCGATGGAATCAAAAAGACAGACATAAGTGCCCCGCCTCTGTGCTACGGTGTCATTCATCGATGCTTGGCGGCTCAACCGTCCAGATTTCAGGCGAGGCCACGCGAAGCAGGTAGCACACATGAAAATCTGTCCCAACACGAAGTGCTCGGTTTTCGGCCGGATCGTATACACTGTCGCGACCCGGTGTCCGTTGTGCAAGTGGGACTTGAAACCTACGCTGCCTACCAGCGAGGTCGCACCCAGAGCGCCAGAAACCGTTCCGGTCGCCAGGTAAGTGCCCGGAATTTACAGATGTCTCCAGTCCATCGAAAGCCTGATTTAGAAGCTCACTCCTCTTTGAACGACGCTTTCGAGCGAGCCTGAGGGCGTTCTCCATCTTGCACTGCTGCTTGACAGGGCGCTCCTCCAGAGTTCATCTTGCTAGGCAAGTGTTCAAATGTACGTACGCGGCGGGATGCAAAAAGCCGCTACAGGACCGCTCTCGATAATAGTTTCGCAAGCTCCGCACTCGTTCTCCACGACAATGTGACAGGAGGTCCTCATGAATATCGCTGTGCGCGCGGCAATGCTTTTACTACTGGCTTTTGCTGGTTGTGGCGTGGCAGTGGGCCAGATTCCAAACTTCCGTCACATCGTTGTGATGGTGCAGGAAAACCGGACTCCAGACAATTTATTCCAGGGGCTGTGCCTCCCCCCGTACGGCACTCCCAGCGCCTGCGGAACCGGTGCGAATCAGTTCGACATCCAGAGCTATGGCTTCGACGCAAACGGAATGCAGATCCCATTGTCCCCCGTGCCTTTGGGCAACCCCCATGACCCCGGTCATAGCCATGCTTCTTTCGAAGCCATGTGCAACCCCAACCAAACGACCCACTACCCTTGCAGGCAAAACACGCAGCTTTCAACTACCGGTTGCCCGACCTCCTGTTCCTTTGAATACGTTGATCCCACCGCCACGCCCACCATTCATCCTTACCTGTACCTGGCGCACCACTTCGGTTGGGCGAACCGAATGTTTCAGACGAACCAGGGACCCAGCACCCCAGCTCATCAATTCCTTTTTTCCGGAACATCGGCGCCCAGCGCAGCCGACGATGCTGCGGCCAGATTCATTGCGGAAAACCCCAGCGGCCTCGGCTGTCTGGCGCCACTGAACAGCATCTACAGGGTGATCGATCCCGTCCATGCGCCTGGAGAATACAACTTAATCAACAATCCGCTCGGCACCGTCTGCTTCTCGCACAAGACCCTGCCTACATTGCTCGAGAGTGGCAAGCACACATGGCGGTACTACACGGTGGGAACGACGACGACAGACGTTTCTAACAACATTTGGACGCGCCGAACTGGATTCAAAGCATTTGCCAGCCCAAAGCACTTTTACGAAATGTACCGGGGACAGAGTGGATCAATAATGTCGATCTGACTCCAGCCGATGTGTTGACCGATACGCAGAAATGCAAGTTGAAGAATATGGTTTGGGTGATTCCGAAAGGGCAGAACTCTGATCATCCCTCCGGAAACGCGGCGACCGCCAACGACGGCGGCCCCGCCTGGGTGGCGAACGTCATTAACGGGGTGGCCAGTAGTACCTGCACGATACGATCAATGGCGTTGCCGTACCGTATTGGCAGGACACGGCGATCATCGTGGTCTGGGATGACTGGGGAGGTTTTACGACTACGTCTTGCCTCCATTCTTGTCCGCGCCCAGCCAGGGTCAAGGCGACTATCAGCTGGGATTCCGCGTGCCCCTGATCTTCGTGTCGGCCTACACGCGTCCAAGATCGACAGCACAGATCAATATGACTTTGGCAGTATTCTTCGCTTTGTCGAGAGGAACTTCAGCATCCAGGAAGGTGCGCTAGGGTTCGCGGCCCGGCGTTCCACAAGGGATCTAAGAGCCTTTTTCAATTTGAAGCTGATACCAAAGAAATTCCATATTCCCACGACGGTAAGCGCGCAGTTTTTCCTGAACGACACCCGTCCGCCGGAACCGCCCGACACCGACTAAGTATAGGGATCGAGCAATTCGGACGCGGAGAATCGCGGGCAATCAGTGCGACTGTGAGAAAATAACACGCTTCATCAGGGCAGGAATTCCACTCTAGTCATCACGGGGAGGGGCATGCATGTTTGGTAAGAGCGCGCAAACTCGCGTCACGGAGATCATCGATTATGTGTGTAATGAAGTTCCCGGGCCGGAGAGGCCGGGCGTGCGGGCTTTCCTGAATCAACAGGCTGTGATGGCGACCGCCATGTCGGATCAATATTCCTCGAAGCTGGTTCAAAATCCCGGCACTGCGGATGAGCGAGCCCTGCGACGCGCAATTCTGTTTCTTGACTCGCTCAACGGCGCCACCCCCGCAGAGCTTCAGCAACTTCGCAATACAGCGGCCGCACAACTGCGAGCGCAGTTGGATCGGAGGCTTCTGGGCCTGCGGTACGTCGCCGACCAAGAGCGGGGAGGAACCGGCCTGCTCGGGTTCGTGTTCAACAACAAGTTCAAGCCGGACGCTCTGAATTTCCTGGCCAATAACAATGTCTTTGTGTACGGGTCCAACACCTCCGGCGTAGTCGACTGCTTTTTCGAATATGTCTGGAAGTATGGGCAATTCAAGATCATCCCTCCTCCTTCCGGGAAGGCCCACAGTTATGCCCTCAAGGCGGTCAATGTCCCGGCTATTCCCTGGGACTTGGTGCCGAACCGACCCGCGCCTGGATCCAGCTTTGCAGACATTGTGGGGACCGAACTAACCGGCGCAGACCTGTTGATTTCGACGCAGTTCACGGGGTGTGCTTTCTGTTTCAAGGAGGTCGCGGGCCGGCTTTTCGCAGCTCATATCATGCCCGACAACGGACCGGCGGGAGGGATCCCCGGGTCCGGAATCGAATTGGCTCGCCAACTCGCCGGTCAGACCGCGGGCGTTACAGGCGGGGATTTTTCGAACGCGCTGGGGGCGGGGACCTTCAAGGTGTATGGGCGTGGGTACTCGAACATCGGGGCACGGCCCACAGGATACGTCTACACGGGGCCGCCTTCTTCGATGACGATCATTGGCGTCCGGCGCGGCAACTGGCAAATCTATTCCCTGGAAGTCAGCGCGACCAAACAATTGTCGGTCTATCAGATTCTGTGACGTGATGTTCAGAAGCGCGGTTGTGGCTCATCCCTGCGGCGCGCTTCAATCCTTCAATTTTGGAATGTCGCCGACGGTTCCTTTGGCTCCGGTCATCGAGTCAAAGGAATGGGATGATTTTGGGCATGCCTTGCTCTCCTTTCGATGCTGCCGTAGTCCATCCCTAAGATCATAGCGGATCGGCTCCGGCCTGTACTTGACAGTCGTCGTCAGTCAGAATAAACCTCATTCGTTGACCCAAATGAGATGCTTCGGGAGGAGTTCCAGATGAAACTGCTTCGCCGTAGTCTCGTCCCCTGCGTTCTGTTCCTTGTCTTCGTTTTCGCGAGTAACTTCCTCGCTGCCCAGACGGATGGCGCCCCGCTGGCGTATCCGAAAGCAAAAACGGTCGATCAGGTGGACGACTATCACGGAGTCAAGGTCGCCGATCCCTACCGCTGGCTGGAAGACACGGACTCGCCCGAAACTCACGACTGGGTCGAGGCCGAGAACAAGGTGACCTTCAGCTATCTCGAGCAGATTCCCTATCGTGGCGCCATTCGCGAGCGCCTCACCAAGCTGTGGAACTACGAGCGGTTTACCGTGCCCGGACAGGAGGGCGGGCGCTACTTCTATGAACGTAACAACGGCCTGCAGAACCAGAACGTGCTGCTGGTGGCCGAGTCGCTGAACGCCGAACCCCGGGTGCTGCTGGACCCGAACACACTTTCCAGCGATGGCACAGTCGCACTTTCCGGGAGAGCTATCACGGACGACGGAAAACTGATGGCTTACGGCACGGCGGCTTCAGGCTCCGATTGGATGGAGTGGCATGTGCGCGAAGTGGACACGGGCAAGGACCTTCCTGATCTGATCAAGTGGGTGAAGTTCTCCGGCGCCTCCTGGACGAAAGACGGCAAGGGATTCTTTTACAGCCGCTACGACGAGCCGAAGGAGGGCGGCGCGACGCTGCGGGATACGAATTATTTCCAGAAGGTGTACTACCACAAACTGGGCTCAGCGCAGGCGGAGGATAAGCTCATCTACGAACGGCCCGACAACAAAGAGCTGCTATTTGGCGCTGGGGTGACCGACGACGGACACTATCTCATTATCGACGTGCGGCAGGGCACCTCGCCGAAAAATCGTCTGTACTACAAGGATCTCACGCGGCCTGACGCCCAGGTCGTCAAACTGCTCGACGATTTCGACGCTGCCTACAATTTCATCGATAACGACGGCCCGGTCCTCTGGATTCAGACTGATCTGGACGCGCCCCGAGGACGCTTGATCGCCATCGACACGCGACATCCCGAACGCAGCAACTGGAAAACCGTAGTCCCGCAAGGCGCGGACAAACTGGAGTCCTCCAATGTCGTGGACGATCTGTTTCTGTTGAGCTACCTGAAAGACGCCCGCACCGAAGTCCGCGTCTATGACTTGAAGGGCAAGTTGGTGCGCAATGTGGACCTGCCGGGAATCGGCACGGCCATCGGCTTCAGCGGGAAGCGCAAGGACAAAGAAACCTTCTACGCCTTCACCAGCTTCATCTCGCCGACGACGGTCTATCGCTACGATCCGCAGGCCGGGAAGAGTTCGGTCTTCCGCCAGCCCAAGGTCGATTTCGACGCCAGCCAGTTCGAGACCAAGCAGGTCTTCTACAACAGCAAAGACGGCACGCGCGTCCCCATGTTCCTGACCTACAAGAAAGGGCTGAAGCTGGACGGTCAGAATCCCACGCTGCTCTATGCCTACGGCGGATTCGACATCTCCATGACGCCTTCTTTTTCTGTTCCCACGATCGTGTGGCTGGAGATGGGAGGCGTGTACGCGCTACCCAACCTGCGCGGCGGCGGCGAATACGGCGAAGACTGGCACCTGGCGGGCACGAAGGCAAAGAAGCAGAATGTGTTCGACGACTTCATCGCCGCTGCCGAGTGGCTGATCGCCAACAAGTACACTTCGACTCCCGAGCTGGCGATTCGCGGCGGCAGCAATGGTGGCCTTCTCGTCGGCGCTTGTCTCACGCAGCGTCCGGACCTGTACGGAGCCACGCTGCCCCTGGTCGGCGTCATGGACATGCTGCGTTTTCAGAAGTTCACCATCGGCTGGGCCTGGACCTCGGACTACGGCTCTTCCGATAATCCCGAGGATTTCAAGGCGCTGTATGCGTACTCGCCGCTGCACAATCTGAAGCCGGGAACCAAGTATCCTCCCACGCTGATCGCGACGGCGGACCACGACGACCGTGTCATGCCGGCGCACAGTTTCAAGTTCGCTGCCACGATGCAAGCGGATCAGGCTGGGCCCGCTCCCGTGCTGATTCGCATCGAGACCAAAGCTGGCCACGGCGCCGGCAAACCGATCTCGAAAACGATCGATGAGATGACCGATGAGTGGGCCTTTGTCGCGCACAATCTGAATATGAGTGTGGCGCTGCATTAGAGCGCCGCAATCGGGTCATCCAGGACCAGGACCGATACGCCCGGTTATCCGTGATAGAATCCTCCCCTTCAGGCTCGAGGCTGACCTTTGCTCGGCCGGACAGCCGATGGCGGCTGTCCCCACACGAATTTCCGGAGGTGGGCTCTTGATATCTCGTTCCCGCCAAGTCACTCGCCTTCTCTTCTTATTCTCTTTCGTGGTCGCAATCGTCGCTGGATGGGTGCCGAACGCTCGCGCGCAAGAATCGCATCGACATCTGCCCAAACGCATCGTCGGCGACTATGGCTATTGGAGCAAATACCAGAGTCCGCGCTACAGCCATGCGGAAATTCCGTACCACAAGCTGACTCATATCAACCACGCCGGCGTGTCGTTCAACGCCGATGGCAGCCTCTCTGTGCCAAACGGATTCATCGAGCCGGAACTGAACAACCGGGCTCATGCTGCGGGCGTGAAAGTGATGCTGCTGCTGGGTGGCGATTTCCTCGGGCTCGAAGCTAGCGGCGCAGTCGAGACTCTGGTGGACAATCTGGCGGCCTTTGCCCAGGAGCACCGCTACGACGGCTTCGACATCGATTGGGAATATCCCGAAACCACCGCCGACCGTAAGTTGCTGGTCAAACTCATGCAACTGCTTCGGGATTCCAATGAGGACTACACGCTCTCGATCGACGTCGCGCCCTGGGCCGGCTATGGGTACGACCTGAAGCATCTGCAGCTCTCGCTCGACTACTTCAATATCATGATGTACGACTGCGCTGGCCCCTGGACTGCGTACGGGCAGCTCAATTCGCCCATCTTCTGGGATTCGCACGATCCCGCGCCGTGGGAATGTCAGCCCGGCGGAAGCGTATACGACACGGCGAATATCTTTCTCAAACATGTTCCCGGCAGGCAGCTCAACATGGGAACGCCCTTCTACGGCTATCACTACACCAACATCAACCAGCTTTTCGGATTATGCCCCAACGCGGCGTACACATCGGATGGCGCCTGCGACGACACCGTGCTGACCGTGAACTACGGCCCCGATCTGAAACACCGCATCAATAAGGACGGGTGGTACACCTCGTACGATCCCATTGCGCTGGTGCCCTACATGTTGAAGAAAGATGGAAGCGACGGCTACATTACGTACGACGACCCGGTGTCGACCTATCTGCGCGTTTGGTACTCCGATTGGGATCGCGGGCTCGGCGGTACGTTCATGTGGTCGCTCGACGCGGACTACGACGGGCACTCCCAGGATCTGCTCGACGCGATGTATACGGCCACGGCCGGCGGAGAGCGGTAGATCAACGCATCGAAATGGCATCAACGAATGGCCGCAAAGCAACCTGAAACGGCCTGGGCAGTCGATTCCGTGCCCAATCTGGGACGGCAACCGTCATCCCCCTGCTGCAGTGTTTGACCCTGTCTATCTGACGTGTTATAAACGCCTGTTTTGCGCAGGGAGGCCAGGGCCAGGGTCCGTCTTCTCCTGTCCATTTTTCGGGCCGAACCCGGCGCGAACTCCGACGCGGCCAAGCTTCACGTCTTCGGTCTTGCGGTGGAAGCGTGTTCGGAGTTCCGGCACCCATATTCGGGGCTCCGGAAAGTAGCGTCTTAACACGTTCGTAAATTCCTTATAACCGACATCTTCGGAGGACTTCTTATGCGTACCTGGCTCGCCACCGCTGCGTTCCTGACTCGCCGCGTGGTCATAACACTTACCGCCGTGGCCGCGCTGGTTACCGTCGGCGCAGCTACTGCCTTTGCCCAGCCTGCCAGCGAAGCCGCTGCCGGCGAAGCTTCCCTGAAGCTGCCCGATCTTTCCCAGGTCAGCTTTTTCAATGGCGCCATCGACGGCCACAAACTGCTTCTGATCGGCATCCTGTTCTGCCTGTTCGGGCTCGGGTTCGGCATGACGATTTACATGCGCCTCAAGAACCTGCCCGTACACCGCGCCATGCGCGAAATTTCGGAACTCATTTATGAAACCTGCAAAACGTACCTGATCACGCAAGGCAAATTCATCCTTCTGCTGTGGGCATTCATCGCCGTTATTATTGCTGCTTATTTTGGATGGCTGTCGCCTGTACCTGACAAGTCGGTTGGCTTGACTCTGCCCATCATTCTTGCATTCAGCTTGGTAGGAATTGCCGGTAGCTATGGCGTGGCGTGGTTCGGCATTCGGGTGAACACGTTCGCCAACTCGCGCACGGCGTTCGCTTCCCTGCCCGGCAAGCCGTATCCCGTCTACCAGATTCCGCTCGAGGCCGGCATGAGCATCGGCATGATGCTGATCTCGGTCGAGTTGCTCATCATGCTGTTCATTCTGCTGTTCGTTCCGGGCGACTACGCGGGGCCATGCTTCATCGGCTTCGCCATTGGCGAGTCGCTGGGCGCGGCCGCGCTGCGTATTGCCGGCGGGATCTTCACCAAGATTGCCGACATCGGCTCGGACTTGATGAAGATCGTCTTCAAGATCAAGGAAGACGACGCGCGCAACCCCGGCGTTATCGCCGATTGCACAGGCGACAACGCCGGCGACTCGGTCGGCCCCTCGGCCGACGGCTTCGAAACTTACGGCGTGACCGGCGTGGCGCTGATTACGTTCATTCTGTTGGGTGTGAAGGAACCCAGCGTGCAAGTGCAGTTGCTGGTGTGGATCTTCGTGATGCGCGTGATGATGCTGGTCTCGAGCGCGGTCTCCTATTTCCTGAACGGCGCGATTGCCAAGGCGAGGTACGGCTCGGCCAGCGAAATGAACTTCGAAGCGCCACTGACCTCGCTGGTCTGGATTACTTCGATTGTGTCGATCGCGCTCACGTACCTGATTTCTTATTTCACAATTCCCGACCTCGGCAGCGATGCCACGCAGTGGTGGAAGCTGGCCACCATCATTTCCTGCGGCACGCTCGCGGGCGCATTGATCCCGGAACTGGTGAAGGTCTTCACCTCGACGGAATCGCGGCATGTGAAAGAAGTTGTGGTCTCGGCGCAAGAGGGCGGAGCGTCACTCGGGATCCTGTCCGGATTCGTGGCGGGCAACTTCTCCGGCTACTATCTCGGCCTGGCCATGATGATCCTGATGGCGATTGCCTATTACATGAGCACGATGGGCTTGGCGCTCGCAGCGGGCATGCTCGCTCCGGCCGTGTTCGCCTTCGGGTTGGTGGCGTTCGGGTTCCTCGGCATGGGTCCTGTGACGATTGCCGTGGATTCCTACGGGCCGGTCACCGACAACGCGCAGTCCGTGTATGAACTATCGCTGATCGAGGCTGTGCCGAACGTAGTGGGCGAGATCAAGAAGGACTTCAATCTCGACGTTAACTTCGAGCGCGCCAAGCACCTGCTCGAAGCCAATGACGGCGCGGGGAACACGTTCAAGGCCACGGCGAAACCCGTGCTGATTGGCACGGCCGTGGTGGGCGCTACGACCATGATTTTCTCGATCATCATGGCGCTGACCAACGGCCTTACCAATACCGAGAACGTGGCCAAGCTGTCGCTGCTGTACGCGCCGTTTTTCCTGGGTCTGATCACCGGCGGAGCGATGATTTACTGGTTCACGGGCGCTTCCACACAGGCCGTGACCACGGGCGCTTATCGCGCGGTCGAGTTCATCAAAGCCAACATCAAACTCGAAGGCGTGGAGAAGGCTTCAATCGCCGACAGCAAGAAGGTCGTCGAGATTTGCACCAAGTATGCGCAGAAGGGGATGTTGAACATCTTCATTGCAGTGTTCTTCGGCACCCTGGCTTTCGCCTTTGTCGATCCGTTCTACTTCGTGGGCTACCTGATCTCCATCGCGATCTTCGGCCTCTACCAGGCGATCTTCATGGCCAATGCCGGCGCGGCCTGGGACAACGCCAAGAAGATCGTCGAAGTTGAGATGAAGCAGAAGGGCACGCCGCTGCACGATGCGACGGTGATTGGCGATACGGTTGGCGATCCGTTCAAAGATACGTCATCAGTGGCGCTGAACCCGGTGATCAAGTTCACCACTCTGTTCGGTCTGCTGGCGGTCGAATTGGCGGTGAAGCTGGCAAGCGATCAGGGCACAGGCCTTACTCGAATACTCGCGCTGGTTTTCTTCGCGGTCTCGTTCACCTTCGTATACCGCTCGTTCTACGGCATGCGGATTAAGCAGGGCGGCGAGTAAGCCAGTCGCAGTGGAAAACACGAACGCCATCCGGTTCATCCGGATGGCGTTTTTCATGATTACGTCAACCATCGGCATGGGCCCTGGATTCCAAATGACAGTCCTTTCGCCGAGGCGGTAGACTTTCTTGATATGTTAAGGTTTTTTCTTGTGTGCGCCGCCTTGTTGGTTCCTTGCATGGCTCGGTGACCGCGAATGCCTAACGTTGAATCGCAGCGTACAGCCATGAGGAAGCTGAGCTTTCTGATTGGGAAGTGGTCTGGGGAAGCTCGCATTTTACGTGGATCTGGTGAGGCGGTGGAGTTAATGCAGACCGAGGAAGCCCAGTACAGGCTGAACGGCCTGATCTTGACGATCGAGGGCATTGGGCGGAACAAATCCGATGGCAAGGCAGCCCTGCAGGCCTTCGGAATCCTCTCCTACGACGACGAGGCTGTCGCATACCGCATGCGAGCGTTCAACGACGGCCGATTCCTGGAAACCGAATTCAAGCTGGCTGACGACGGCAAGGGAGCAGTGTGGGGCTTCGCCCTGGGAGAAATCAAAACCCACTCCGTGTTGAAGATAAACGAGAAGGGAGACTGGACCGAAGTACACGAAATAACGATTGGGTCTGAGCTGCCCAGGAAGTTCATGGAACTCAACGTGAGCCTGCAGAAGTAGCCGCGCTTCGCACAAACAACCCAGCAATCAAGACCTGCATCGAGCCTCGCACCTTCTCGGATAGACGCGTTCGATCTCGTCGAGCTACGCTCGACGGACAGCCGAAGGCGGCTGTCCCCACATTAGTACGGTCAGTACATCTGTTTCATTTTCGCCCTTACGCCGTGCGCGAGTTTTTCAATCTGTTCTGCCTTCTTGACGGCGTCCAGCGACATGACGGTCTGATCGTTCTTCAGCAGGTAATCTTTCAGCTCCGAAGTGAGTTCCAGCATCTTCTCGGTGTCGCGCCTGATCTCAAGCTGGCGCTGCTGATTGGCCGCTGCGGCTTGCTTCTTTTGAACGTCGTCACCGGACGTAACGGGCACGTTTCCCATACCCTGGCTTTGCGAAACCGCGGGCGGTAGGTGGATGGTCTGCGCACGCGCCATATTGGCCGCAGCCAACAAAACCAGCATGGTCAAGGAGAGAGCACATATCCGTATCCTAAGCACAACACGCCTCCTTCTACGAAAGGGCCAACCATGGGCAATTTTCAGGACGCCGCAAAGCCGAACCCCGTTCGGCATTATGGCTCGCAGGACGAGTCTACACAATAGGGTTGCGCAAGTAGGCGCCTGAAGTACCGAACCTCAAAGGGGAAAGAAAGCGAGAATCCAGCGGCTGCTTAGTTCGGACCTTTCATCTTGTCCTTCACACTTTTGGCCAGCTTCTCGATGGCCTCCGCCTTCTTGACCACATCGAGCGAAAGAACGTTTTCGTCAGACTTGTCCACATACTGCTTCAATTCAACCGAGAGTTTCAGCAGTTTGTCGGTGTCGGTCTTGAGCGCGGCGACACGGTCCTTGGCGGCTTTCTTCTCCATATCGCGGGCAATGCGAGTGCGGGCATCGTCCTCGTCGGCGACTGGAGGATCGAGGACTCCCTTGTGTTGGGCCGGCGGCGCTGGCGGAATCTCTTGCGCGATAACAGGGACGGCCAAAGCAGCAAAGAACAACAGAGTGCGGAATGTGGGTCGCACGGAGACCTCTCGGAGAGCCAGCGCGCGCTACTCGATGAAAATTATACGTCGGCGGAATGCAGGAAGAGAATGCACGCGTGCGCCAAAGGGAGCAGGAAGCTGAGCAAAAAAGCCAGATACGGGATCTGGCTTTTCGAATCTTAACTGGGGATCTTACCTGGCGATCAGAGGGTACTCATATTGGCCAGGAACTCGCCATTCGACTTGGTTTTGGCCATTCTTTCCACCAGCAATTCCATAGCTTCCACGGGCGAAAGCGGGTTGAGGACTTTGCGCAGAACCCAGATGCGCTGCAAGTCTTCCTTGGGAATCAGCAATTCTTCCTTTCGGGTACCCGAACGCTGAATGTCGATCGCCGGGAAGACGCGCTTGTCGACCAGCTTGCGGTCGAGGATGATTTCCGAATTGCCCGTGCCTTTGAATTCTTCAAAGATCACGTCATCCATGCGGGAACCGGTATCGATCAGGGCGGTGGCGATAATCGTAAGCGAACCGCCTTCTTCAATGTTGCGGGCGGAGCCGAAGAACCGTTTCGGGCGCTGCAAGGCGTTCGAATCAACGCCGCCGGAGAGCACTTTACCTGACGGTGGAACAATCGTGTTGTAAGCGCGCGCCAGGCGGGTGATCGAGTCAAGCAGGATCACCACGTCGCGCTTGTGCTCGACTAGTCTCTTGGCCTTTTCGATCACCATTTCGGCGACCTGCACGTGCCGAGCCGCGGGCTCGTCGAACGTCGACGAGATCACTTCGCCCTTCACCGAACGCTGCATGTCGGTGACTTCTTCGGGGCGCTCGTCGATGAGCAGAACCATCAAAACAACTTCCGGATGGTTCGCGGTGATGGAGTTGGCTACGTTCTGCAGCAACATGGTCTTGCCGGCGCGGGGCGGAGAGACGATCAGGCCGCGCTGTCCTTTGCCGAGGGGCGTGAGCAAATCCATGACCCGGGCGCTGGCGTTCTCGCGCGTGGTCTCGAGCTTGATCCGTTCCTGCGGATACAGAGGCGTCAGGTTGTCGAACAGGATCTTGTTGCGCGCCTCGTCGGGGGATTCGAAGTTGACCGCTTCGATCTTCACCAGCGCGAAATACTTTTCGCCCTCGTGGGGAGGACGCACCTGGCCGCTGATGGTGTCGCCGGTCTTGAGGTCAAATTTTCGGATTTGGGAGGGCGACACGTAGATGTCGTCGGGTCCCGGGAGGTAGTTGTAGTCGGGAGAGCGGAGAAAGCCGTAGCCGTCGGGCAGGATTTCCAGCACACCCTCAGCAAAGATGTGGCCTTCTTTTTCGCTCTGCGCCTGCAGGATTTTGAAGATGAGGTCCTGCTTGCGCATACCGCTAGCACCGGGCAGATCCAAGGTCCTTGCGATCTTGGTCAGCTCGGTGATGTTCTTTTCTTTCAGCTCAGCTATGGTCATGATTCACCTGAACCCGTGCACTAGACTTTGTTCGGTAGTGGCAACGGGAGATTTTCAAAAGGAAGGAGACACAGGGAAGACGCAAATACTACCAGGCAGGAAGGCGGGGCTGGGTTAAGCAGCCCGCCGTTGTGCCTCAGCAAAATTCTCTGGTTCCGACAAAACTTCTTGCCGCTGCGAGCCAGCGATACGGTCCAGCACGCCGTTCATCGTTTCCTGGATTCGGGTGCTAGGCCGGTGGAATTTCCGCGTGGCCTTGGAGGCAAGCTGACAGAGCATATACCGATTACGCAGGGTTTGTAAAGCATCAAACACGCGATCAGAGCGCATGTGCCTTAATTCTCCTTAGTTATGAATTGTGGCCTTCCGCCTTCGTCCTTTGCCACGGGAGGGTGACCGGAACCCCAGTTCCGACCTAAGTCACTGATTCCGAGTAGGATGTAAAGGATTAAGCGTTCAACTCACTTGAATAGATGCATGCCAGGATACGGAAGATGCTCGATTTTCTGGACTTGGCTTCCTCAGGCGCAGGCGGCTCAAAACAGGCCCAGAAGCTACCGGACGTACCCTGGAACTGGTTAATGTAAAGGCAAGCGGGAATGAGGTCAAGTATTTATTTGTCAACCGGGCTGGATGCCCTCGAATTTCCCGTTTTTGGCCGCTACCTTATTGTATGCCTACCCCCTCCCCATTGGTCCATTAGAATCATTAGTTTAGGAGCAAATCGAGAGAAAATCCCTGGGCCAGAATCACATAGGGGCAAAATCTTCTAGCCAAAGGAGTTAGCGCATCTGGTTGTCTAGGGCGGCTGCCTTGATGACAGGATTGGGCCAACGGGAGGTAAAGTCAAGGAAGAAACGCTCTGGTCGGCGAAGTGGGTTCCCGTTGTAGGAAAATAGACCGATGACCGGAGTACGGATGGACTTGTGGCTATGGGCCGCTCGGTTCTTCAAGACGCGCACCTTGGCCAAACGAGCCTGCGAATTGGGCAGGATTCTTTCCAATGGGCAGGTTGCCAAGGCGGCGCGCGAGGTTCGGGTCGGCGACATGCTCCGGGTGAGCAATGAAGGCGGAGACTTCGAGGTGGAGGTGCTGCTGCTTAGTGAGGTGCGGGGTCCGGCTGCGGTGGCGCAGACGCTCTACCGCGAGACCGAGGAGAGCCGTGTGTCGCGCGAGAAGGTAGCGGCCCAGCGGAAGGCGATGCGGCAATTTGAGATCTTGCCAGCCGGTAGGCCGTCGAAACGCGACCGACGGCATATCATTCGGTTCAGGGGCAGAAGCTAAGACGATTCCGCGGCCAAGGCTGCCCTCCTACTTTCGCGCCGCCTCGATCTCATCGACGATGCGATCGATGTGGTAGACCTTCCGCATTCCCTCCAGCAGAGCGCGGCTGTCCACCGCGATGGAGCGATTCTTCGCCGCGTCGTAGCCGTAGTCGCCGCCCAGGGAGAAAATGTTGCCGTCAAAGAGCAAGCCGACGATGTTCGCATCCTTGTCGATCACGGGGCTTCCGGAATTGCCCCCGGTTGTGTCATTCGTGGTTGACACATTCATGGACACCGATAGATTCAGCGACGGTTTAGCCTTGAGCCAGCTTTCGGGCAGGTTATAGGGCGGCGCTCCGGTCGCCCGCTCGAACAGGCCTCCGATGTTCGTGTAAGGCTCAACGAACTTGCCCTCGGCATTTTCGAAGCCCTTCACGGTCCCGTAGGACAGACGCAGAGTAAACGTCGCGTCCGGATCGACGCTGGTTCCGTAAACGGCAAAGCGCGCTTTCGCAATCTTCTCGGCAGCGGCTCGTGTCGGAGCGTCCACGCGCGTTTCGTTTTCTTTGCGCACCGCCAGCAGGTCGTCGTTGATCGAAGCCGCGAAACGCATCATCGGATCGGTCGAGGCAGCCACCGCGCTTTGGCCGCCCTTGTACAGCTCTTCGCGAACTTTCGGATCCTCCAAATGCGTACCGGTCACCAGCCTGTGCGCCAGTTGCTCGGGAGATTCCTTGCCCAGCATCTTTCGCACGAAGGCGTCGTCCGCTCCCAGGTCGCGCCGAACCACGGTGAACAGAAAGGCGAGGTTAAGCTCCTCCAAGTCCTTGTAGACCGGGACTGCGGCGGTCAACTGCTGCTGCACGTTGACCAGGGCTTTGTCCGTATATTCGGGCAGGCGTTCCCCGTTCGGCTTGGTGCGCTCGGCGGCAGCACGCACTAGTGTGACCGCATCCCCGAGCAAACCGGTGCGGAAGGAACGGCCGCCCAATGTCGCGGTTCGCACAAAGAGCTGGGAGCGCACTTGCTGGATTTTCGCGATGTCGTCCCAGGCCGAAACATACGTGGCGAGCTTTGGATCGGCTGCGGTGGCTTTGCGCAGCCGTTCCTCTTCCTGCACTTTGGTGCCAAAGAACTGAGGGTCCAGCAGCGCCAATTGCCGTCCGAAGAAGACCTTGTAACTGTTCTCCAGGAAGAATAAGTCGTCATTGGCCTCGCGCGCCTGCTCCGGACCACGAGTCACGAACACCTCCAGTTGCCCGCGGCGCTCGGCGACTTCCGGGTTCCTGATGGGGTAAATGGTGTCGCGCTCAAAGGCGAGTTGGGCATTGGTCAATTGCCGGAAGGTGCCGCCGGGATTCCCGGAGACGAAAACCAGATCGCCGTCTTTGGTGCCGTTGGCGCTCCAGCGCAGATAGTCGCGGCTGGCCACCGGTTTGTCTCCCTCATAGGCGCGCACCAGGCCGATGTCGAAATCGTAGCGGGGAAAATTGAAATTGTCGGGATCGCCGCCGAATTGCGCGACGGAAAACTCCGGCGCAAACACCAGGCGCACGTCGTTGTAGCGCTTGTAGCGGTAAAGATCGTAGATTCCGCCGTGGTAGAGAGAAACCAGGTCGCAGCGCACGCTGGCATCCGATCCACAGCTTTGTTCCAGCTCCGCTCGTTTCGCATTCAGCGCTTTGTTGGCCGCGTCGCCGGTCTTGCCGGACATTGCTTCCAGCACGTCCTTGGTTACGTCGCGAATCTCAACCAGTTGATCCAGCTCGAAATCGGGGCACTTCTTTTCGTCGGCCGGCGTCTTTGCGGAGAAGCCGTTTTCCTCAAGATTCTGCTGAGCCGTCGACAACTGCTCTACGCATTCGACGACACAATGGTGATTCGTCATCACCAGTCCTTTCGGAGAAATAAACGACGCCGAGCATCCGCCGGCGATACGCAGCGACGATAAGCGTACGTGGTCGAGCCATTCCCGCGTGGGGGTAAAGCCGTACTTTGTTCCCACCGTCTTGGACGGAAAATTGTCGAACGTCCACATGCCCTCGTCGGCTTGCGCCGCCTGAGCAAACAGCAGACAGAGCAGCAGCACTCCCGCGAACAGCGTCGTGAGCTTCGATTCCATCTTTGTCATGAATGCGTCCTTTTGAGCCAGGAGATTGGAATTCCTGGCTGCCAGCTGCGATCGCTCCCTCGCGGTCACCGGCGGGCTATTTTAACTCCCGCGACATCATCGTCCGCGCACCGAAGCTTCGTCAAGGCCGCAAGACGAGCTTCCGGCACCGGTTCGGCATCTGCCTGACTTGGCGACCGCCTCGAAACGTTCCTGCTCTTGTTCTCACTATACCGGCAGACAACGTGTGTGCGATCGCCCCGAACGTCTCAGGCAATCGCGCGGGATGACGGCTGCGCGAACACCCCTTCTGGAGAAGCGAGCATGATCAACAAACCGACCATCATCAGCAATGTGGAGACGGACGGAACCGGAATTGGACAGATTCGTAAAGACTTCTCCCAGGATATTTGGGAAGCGGGTATAACGCTCCAACTGAATAACCTCACCACCATCCGCCCGTTTCAAAGCAGCAAACCGGTGGTCGATGCGCTCTCGCGCTCCGGTCACAAAACGTTGATCATGCCGACTCAGCCTTACAACACGACGACGGAGCCGGTGGGAAGCACGGAATGGCTGAAAAGAGCCTCCAACTGGAAGGATGCCACGCCCGATGACACTCCGCCATTGTTCTGCGCCGATGGACCGGTTGAGAATCGAAATATGACCGGGACGCCGCTGCCGAACCAGTCGCGGGGATCAGGACGCGGCAGCGATACGGTCATCTGGTTCACCCCTCAGGACTACATCAAAACCGACACCCTCCCGGGGGGCCGGCCGGACGAGGTGTTGTTACACGAGATGGTGCATGCCCTTCGCATGGAGATGGGCCTGAATCTCTGCCTGGGGATGGACGACGGCTTCGATACCGTGGAAGAGTTCTACGCGATCCTCATCGCCAACATTTATCGCTCGGAGTGCGGTTACCAAACTCTGCGAGCGAACCACGATGGAAAGAAGATGCTGGTCGCACCCTTCACCGATGATGGCCGTTTTTACAAGCAGTGGAAGGACAAAGTAGACACGCTAATCCATCAAATGAGGGATCTGTGTAATGCCCTCGCCGCAGTTCCTTGTGCATTCAATCCCATACGCCGGGCCAAGGGGATGAAATAACTGGTCGGGTTACAAGGACCGCAGCCGCACTTGTGAAGTGGAGACGCGGCACCTGGAATGTCATAAGGTGGATCGACACGGCAAAGGCTAAGAAAGATTGTACGGTGTTCCGGTGGGTGCCGGAACGCACGGGCATCCCCCTAAAGCGGGTTTGTGGTGCCCTAGCGCGCGCCGACCTTAAGCGAGCACTCTACTAGTTCGCTTGCGATGTGCTTGCATGGTACCAGCATCATGACAAATGTTTGTGCAATTCCCGGATCGAGATTCCGGGAACCCAACTTGCTGCCGAGTCATGCGGCGCGTGCCTTCGCCGAGAACAGGCACGCCGCAACCTCACGGAGGACCTGGTCGTAGTCAGCGGCTATCGCCCGCTCCACATGAATACGAGCGCCCTTTACGCCTGCTTCTTGCGCCAACCTCTTGAACTCACTCTGAAGAAAGACTTCCAATTGCTTCGGTGTCAAGACGGCAATGGGAACAGTAGAGGACTGGCCGGTCTCGGTCTCGATCCTCACACAATATGGGGATTCGGACTGTTGCGTCTCCGGAGTCATGCGACACCCCCTTTCTGGAGCGACGAAAGTGGCAGGCAAGATCCTTAGCATTCTAGCGCGTCCCACCGCTCCGTGCGTGACTCGATAGGTCGGGGTCGCTCCCTATCCCATTCCCCCGGTCTCTTTCTTGTTGAAGGAGCCTTTTCAGTGGCAGACGGCGATGAACTGGACGATCTGCCCCTCGCGATAACACTCCTTGCCCACAGGGAACGGGATCTTGAGTCTAATCGCATCGATCACGTCAGTTAGACCCGGTCCCCGCTAGTGCAACTTCGCTATTCGACCCAGGCTTACGGGGGTTCTGAGGACAAGCGGCTGATTCCCACCGTTCAGCCACACCCAAGGAAACGCATCCCATGGGGCTAGACGCGGAAAATCCCAAGCTAGTGTCGTGTCCTGTATATACGTGACAAAATCTGCCGCACACTTTGAAGCAGCGTTGCCAGAGCATTGGCGCTGCAAACAAAATGCATGGGTCCTTCGCTTTGCTCAGGTTGACAATTCGAAATGCAGCGAATTTACGGCACACAACACTGGTTGCAGCGTTTCCGTTGATCCCGGCACAGCCGCTTGTGATTGAAGTCACAGACCGGCCAGACCAGCACCCATAGGGTTGAGGAAGAACGTTTGAAGGAGAGGCTTGCCCAATGGATATCAGACCCTTACCCGTTAGTTTGCGTGTTTTGAACCCCGACCTGGAGCGAAAGATCATGAGCGCGGAGGAGGCTGCGGCTCTGATTCACTCCGGTGATCAGGTCGGCATGAGCGGCTTTACGGGATCTGGATATCCGAAGGCAGTTCCGATGCAACTGGCTCACCGCATCGCGGAGGCCACCTTCCGCGGGCAGAAGTTCCAGGTCAGCGTCTTCACCGGTGCTTCGACCGGGCCGGAGCTGGATGGAGCGCTCGCCATGGCGGGAGGCATTCACCTGCGACTTCCCTACCAATCCGATCCTGAGACGCGGAAGCGGATCAACGCGGGTGAAATGGAGTACATGGATATTCACCTCAGCCATGTCGCCCAGTTCGTGGAGTATGGATTTCTGGGCAAGATGGATGTGGCGCTGATCGAAGTCACGGCAATCCTCGAAGATGGACGGATCGTGCCGAGTTCTTCGATCGGCAATAACAAGACGTGGATCGATTGCGCGGATCGGATCATCCTCGAAGTGAATTCCTGGCAACCGATGGCGCTGGAGGGGATGCACGACATTTACTACGGGCTGGAGCCGCCCCCGAATCGCAAGCCGATTCCGCTCATACGGCCGGGCGATCGAATCGGCACACCCTATTTCAAGGTGCCTGCCGAGAAGATTGCCGGCATCGTGTTGACGGACACTCCAGATCGCAATAGTGCGTTCAAGCCTCCCGATGAGGCTTCGAAGCGCATTGCCGGTCACATTCTCGAGTTCCTCAGCTGGGAGGTGAAGAAGGGGCGGATGCCCGAGAACCTTCTGCCCTTGCAATCGGGCGTGGGGAACATTGCTAACGCGGTTTTGTTTGGGCTGGAGGAAGGTCCGTTTGAGGGGCTCACTTCTTATACGGAAGTCATTCAGGATGGAATGATCCGGCTGCTGAAGTCGGGCAAGCTGACGTCGGCCTCGGCGACCGCGTTCTCGCTCAGTCCAGCAATGCTGGACGAAGTGAACGCGGATATGGCGACCTACCGCGAGCGGATCGTGCTGCGGCCGCAGGAGATTTCGAATAATCCAGGGATTATTCGGCGACTGGGGGTCATTGCCATGAACGGCATGATCGAGGCCGACATTTATGGCAATGTCAACTCGACGCATGTCATGGGATCACGCATTCAGAACGGCATTGGCGGGTCGGGCGACTTCGCGCGCAATGGGTACCTGTCGATCTTCATGGCGCCGTCGTCGGCGAAAAAGGGAACCATCTCGACCATCGTGCCAATGGTGTCGCATGTGGACCACACTGAGCACGACGTGCAGGTTCTGGTCACCGAGTACGGATTGGCCGACCTGCGCGGGCTTTCGCCGCGGCAGCGGGCCCACCTCATCATCGAGAAGTGCGCCAGTCCGGAGTACAAACCGTTGCTGGTCGACTATCTGGCGCGATCCGAGCAGCTGTCGTACGGCAAACATACGCCGCATCTGCTGACCGAATCGCTGGGCTGGCATAACCGCTACCTGCGCACTGGGAACATGCGTCCGCGGGAAGAAAATTGAAGGGTATTTAGCGCCGATTCGGAAGTTGTGGTAACTCCGCTTGATTTGAAAGGGCGCGGCTTCAGCCGCGCCGACGAGATCCAAGAAAGAGCGGGCCTTTAGGCCCTGAGGGGCGCACTTCCGCAGCGGCTGAAGCCGCAAATCTTTTGTTGCTTCTTGCGGCGCGCCTTAGAGGCGCGCCCTTTCAAAACAAATTGCCTCTACAGCGAGATGGCTCTAGCGCGGCCAGAGCCAGCCGAAAGTTCCTGCCGTTAGCAGGGCGTAAACCAGCCCGTCAATCACCTCTTTGATGGTGAAACTCCAGGTCTGGCCCTTCCAGATGCCGTCGCTGATGTGTCCTAAACCGTAGGCGAGGAATGCGGCGGTTCCAACAATGCGGAAGACGCGTAAATAGTAGGCGCCCGGCGCCACCGTGTGCGCCGTGAGATAGGCGACGAAGAAACCGATGAGAAGGCAGTAGAAAAACCACAGTCCCAGGAACTTGGGCATGACGGGCGGGCCGCTGGGGAAGATGGTCATCATTCCGACCGGGCCCTGGTTGTATTTTTCGATGACGGCGGGCGACTTCATCTCTTTGTGGGTGGCGAAGGGGAAAATATAGAGTCCGCGCTTCAGTCCAGCGGCACGCAGGGTGGGGAGGACTTTGTCCTCGTCCGGGAGCCTTTGGTAATCGCTGCGGTGGTACGGCAGAAGCATGTGCATGATGGAACTGGCCACGAACACAATAACGGCTGACAGCACGATCGGGAGCCAGAGAGCGGAGAGGGGAGTCATGCGAAGCCTCCTTTGAGGGTCTGGTCGAACGCTGGGTGTCTCGGGGAGGCTACGCTTTCAGCCGAGCGGCGGTCAAGAGTTTCGTGCGATCAAAATCCCGCCGTGGCGTGCTGCGGCAGGGTAGTCGAGTCTTTGCCAACAGTAGAGAAGGGGCTGTCGAGCTTCGCTCGACCGGACGGGCGAAGGCGCCCGTCCCCACAAGCCCGTCCCCACAAGGATGGGGCGCGCGGATCGGTGCGCGTAGACTCTTTGTTGCATCCAAAGAGGATCATGACCAACGAAGGAAATCCGGCCCGCGTCCAAGTCATTCACTCCGAAACTCGAAGCCAGCCCGAGCAGTTGAACCGATGGCTGGAGCAACTGGTGTCACGCAACGGCAGTGATCTGTTGCTGGTCGCCGAGGCGCCAGCGTCCATTCGAGTGGAGGGGCAGCTCGTCACCGTCGGTCCCGAGCCGCTTACCGGCGATGAAATCGAGGCGGCCGTGCTGCCCGCGCTGGCCATACATGCACGCAATGACTACCAACGCAACCGGATCGGCGACTCTTCCTATCGAGCCGAGGGCCTGGGGCGCTTTCGAATCAACCTGCACCGGGAGCGGGGACGCACCGCGGCTACGGTCCGGGCGCTGCC
Source organism: uncultured Acidobacteriaceae bacterium (assembly GCA_963819035.1). Classification (GTDB taxonomy): domain Bacteria; phylum Acidobacteriota; class Terriglobia; order Terriglobales; family Acidobacteriaceae; genus Sulfotelmatobacter. The sequence continues at coordinate 36,827 of CAWFUU010000010.1, forward strand.
TTCCAAAGTTCCGGCTCTGGCCGATCTTCATCTGCCGGCTGGGGTCGCCGCACTCGCCAGGTTGCAGCGCGGGCTGGTGATCGTGGGCGGAGCGACCGGCTCGGGCAAGACTACGACTCTAGCCGGGCTGGTGAATGAGATCAACCAGCAGGCAGCGCGTCACATCGTGACCATCGAAGACCCGATCGAATATGAGCATGCCCATAACCGGAGCGTGATTGAGCAGGTGGAAATCGGGATTGACGCGCCGGACTTCCCTACTGCGCTGCGAGCGGCGCTGCGACAGGCGCCGGATGTAATCGTGGTCGGCGAGATGCGCGACCCGGAGACGGCGAGGATTGCTTTGTCGGCGGCGGAGACTGGGCATCTTGTGTTTACGACTCTGCATACGACCGACGCGGCTTCGACGGTGTCGCGCATTGCCGACTCGTTTCCCCAGGAACGGCAGCACTCGGTGCGTGCGGAGATGGCGATGGCGTTGGCGGCGATGCTGACCCAGACATTGCTTCCTCGCCGCAACGGCGGACGCGTGCCGGCGGCGGAGTTGCTAATGGTCAGCTATGGGGCGCGGCAGCATATTCGCAAGAACGCACTGCAGCATCTGCACCAGGAGATCACGATCACGCGTAAGCAGGGGTCGTTCACGCTGGAAGAGTCGCTGGCGGCGCTTGTGTTTCAGCAGGAACTCAGCCGCGAAGAGGCGATGGTGCGGGCGATCCATGCCGACGACCTGGACACGCAGTTGAAGGCTCGGGGATTCTAGTGTCCTGTCTCGAAAATAAAGTTACAGTGACTAGCCTTGAAAGGGCGTTCTTCAGGCGAGCCGTATGCGTTCGTTACGAATCCGCCTTTAGGCGCTGAGGGCACATCCCTCAGGGCCTAAAGGCCGGTGGGTTCAGACCATTCGTCGGCGCGCCTGAAGCCGCGCCCTTTCAGAGCATCAATGTAAAGAGATTTTAGAAACACCACACTAGCGACTTAGTTTGGGAACACTTCTCGCACAGTAAGCGATAAATGGGGTACCGGCTGGAGCATTCGCCGGGACTGACTCACGACGCTCTGAAACGTTTTCTGACGATGTGTCACTAATCTGAAGACGGCTCTCGAAGTGCACATTAGGGAGCCGCCGACCATCCCTGAATTTCCCCCCGCAAACCTGCATTTCCCCCCACAAAACGAAGGAGAATTTTGTGAAAAATGTTGTCAGCCTGACTGGAACCATCCACAACCGCGTCGTACTCAGCATGGCTTCGTTCCTGATGCTCGCGAGCGGAGTACTAGGTGCGCAATCCGGGCACAAATCCTTTGTGCCCTTCAACGACTTCATGGCAAATACGCGGAACGCAAGTTCCGATGCTTTTCGCAGCCAAGCAACCGGCAAGCTCAAAGTCAAAGATGCGCCGGCGTTCGAGGAGATGCGCCAGCACATCATGAATCTGTACCAAGGCGTGGAGGTGACGCACAGCTTTGTGCTTGATGGCGACCACTTCGACTGCATGCCGGTCGATCAGCAGCCGGGATTCCGTATGCACGGCTTGAAAAGCATTGCCAGCCCTCCGCCGGCGTCCGCCCTGAAAGAACTATTCAAGGATAGCGCCAACTCGGCGGCGACGTTCGACGCCCGCCCGCAGCTTGGGACCGGACGGGACATGGATGAATTCGGAAACTCGCGCGTTTGCGAAGACAAGACCATTCCCATGCGCCGGGTCACGCTGGAAGAAACCAGCCGCTTCCCAACCTTGAAGAGCTATCTCGAAAAGAGTCCCGCTGAGACCGGAGAACTACCTCACTCAAAGCAGGTAATCCCTCCCAGCGCGGTGGCGCATAAGTATTCGTACACCTATCAGTACGTCAGCAACACCGGCGACACCACCACCCTCAACTTATGGAGCCCCTATGTGAACACGGGTCTCGGGGAGATCTTTTCCCTGTCACAGTCCTGGACCATCGCCTACTCCCCCGTTCTGCAAACCGCCGAAGTGGGATGGCAGAATTATCCCGGCTACTACGGCGGAGAGAACTCTCGCCTGTTCATCTACTACACAGCCGACGGGTACAACCACACCGGCTGCTATAACCTGAGCTGCGGAGCTTTCGTCCAAACCTCCGGCGGATGGTATTTCGGCGGCGGGTGGGGTAGCTACAGCTCGTACTACGGGCCGCAGTATGAATTCACCGCCCGCTACTACTGGTATGCCGGCAACTGGTGGCTGGGACTGGGCACTAGCCCCACCAATGCCACCTGGGTCGGATATTATCCCGGCCGGCTCTACGGCACTGGGGCTATGAGCCGTGGCAACTCGCAGCTTCTTGAGTTCGGGAGCGAGAGTGTTGGTTCGAACCCCTGGCCAGGCGAGGGCAGCGGCTTGTGGGCGAGCTACGGCTGGTCATGGGCTGCCTACCAGCGCGAGATCTTTTACTGGGTACCTGGCGGGGCTGCATACTGGAACAGCCTGACCGCGGCCCAGCCGTCGTCGAACTGCTATACGATAGCGGGTCCTTCATGGTCGAGCAGTTGGGGAACTTACTTCTACGAAGGAGGCCCTGGCGGTTACAACTGCTACTGACGCAAACTCATTAGCCTTGTAAGCGGTGTCCTGCGTGTAGTTGCAAAACATGGATCTTAACGCGCGCAAGCGAACGCTCGCTCGAACCAGGGCGAGCCTTCGGCTTTTGTTGTACAGATGGAGCTGCCAGCGCGACGGGTGCGAAAATAGTTTCGGGGACATCAACCCATCTCCAGTCTGCTGCATTCAGATTCTTCCGTCTTCACGCCCAGTACGTGCGGTCGAGACTGCGGTATTGGATCGCCTCTGCGATGTGTTTGGGCTCCAAGTTAGGGGCGTCTTCCAGGTCGGCGATGGTGCGGGCGACTTTCAGGATGCGGTCGTGGGCGCGGGCGCTCAGGCCCTGCTGGGTCATGGCGCGTTCCAGCAGGCGCTCGCAATCCGCCGACAGTTCGCAGAAGGTGCGGATGTGGCGGGACGGCATCTGGGCGTTGCAGTAGAGCTTTTGGGGAGACGAGGCAAAACGGTTCAGCTGAGTCTGGCGGGCGTGCATGACTCGGTCTCGGATCTTGGCCGAGCTTTCCGGCTCGTTGGTCGAGCGCATTTCTTTGTAGTTCACGGCCGGGACGTCGATGTGGATGTCGATGCGGTCCATGAGCGGGCCGGAGATTTTTGAGATATAGCGCTGGATCATTGGCGTGGTGCACTGGCACTCGCGAGTCCGGTCATTGTGGAATCCGCAGGGGCAGGGATTCATAGCGGCGGCCAGCATGAAGCGCGCGGGAAACGTCAGCGACATGGATGCGCGGGCGATGCTCACCGTGCCGTCTTCAAGGGGCTGGCGCAGAACTTCGAGTACGTTGCGGGGGAACTCGGGCAGTTCGTCCAGAAATAGCAGGCCGTTGTGGGCGAGCGAGACTTCGCCGGGGCGCGGGATCGCGCCGCCACCGATCAAGCCCGCATCAGAGATGGTGTGGTGCGGTGAGCGGTAGGGGCGCGTTCCCACCAGGCCCTTTCCGAGGTCAAGCACGCCCGCCACGCTGTGAATTTTGGTCGTCTCCAACGCTTCCTCGAAGGTGAGCGGCGGCAGGATCGTCGGCATGCGCTTGGCCAGCATGGTCTTGCCCGAGCCCGGCGGCCCGATCATCAGGATGTTGTGTCCTCCAGCACAGGCGATTTCGATCGCCCGCTTCGCGGTCTGCTGGCCGCGGACATCTTTGAAGTCCACGAAGAACTGCTGCGCTTCGCGGAGGAGAGAATCGCCGTCAGCCTTGATCGGGACGATGCCGTTGCCGGAGTTCACGAAGTGGATCACGTCGAGCAGCGAGCGCACGGGATACACGTCCACGCCGCCAACCATCGCGGCTTCTTTGGCGTTGGCTTCGGGGACGACCATGCGGGAGATCTTTCGGCCGCGCGCTTCTAACGCGATGGGCAACGCGCCGCGCACGCCACGGACCCCACCATCGAGCGAGAGCTCTCCAACGAAGAGGCAATCGCCGATTTCTTTCTTGGTGAGGCCGCCGTAGGCTCCGATAATCCCGAGGGCCATGGGGAGGTCGAAACCGGAGCCTTCCTTCTTAATGTCGGCTGGGGCAAGGTTGATCGTGATGTGTGTCGGCGGGATGTCGTAGCCGCAGTTCTTCAGCGCGGCCCGGACGCGGTCGCGGCTTTCGCGCACCGCGGCATCGGGCAGACCAACGGTGTGGAAGTGGTCCTGGTCGCACTTGATGCCCGAGCAGTCGACTTCCACCTGAATAATGTTGGCATCGATGCCGTATACGGCGGCGCTGAGGGTCTTGTAGAGCATTAGGGCAACTACGAAGTCAGGTTCCAACTCCCACCCGGCGGCCGGGCACACGCAGTCCTTCGTCGTCTGCTATTCCAGTTACCTACCTTACGGATTCGAGGGCAACGTTGGCTGTGACGGATGTCACCTCACGCTGTGGAAATCCACCGTCAGACCGAACAATACAGGCGCGGGGCGTCTCCCGCCGCACCAAACTGTCCAATAGAGCGCTTGTTGTTTGGCTCAAGCGTGTAGGATTAGGATGACTTGCAGTTCAGTATGAGTTCCTCTCAATGACCCCCGATCCCTCACATTCCTCGAGCAAGGCTCAGCCGACAGGAAGTCTCGAGCGCGAAGAATCTCAACTGTGGCGCTGGCTGCTGGGGTTCATGGTCCTGCTGTCGTTCGCGCTGGCGTCCTTGCTTTGGGAGCGGCTGGAAAACATTCCGTTTCAGCTGCGCGCGATCCCGATCGGCGTGCTGGCTCTTTCGCTTCTTTTCGCGGTGTATGCCTACGGGCGGCGGCGCGAGGTTAGCGAACTCAAGGGACTGTTGCGTGGGTTGCAGGAGCATGTGGGAGCCGCGCCTTCCGAAGAGCAACTGGACCAGCTCAGCCAGGTCATCATGCGCTCGCAGCGCAGCTTCAAGGAGCTGATCGACTCGTTTGACGACCCCGCATGCGCCGTGTCGCTCGATGGCACGCTACGAACGGTCAACAAGCGTGTCACCGAACTCACGGGGCTGCCTTACTCGGAAGTGGTTGGTCGCAAAATCTACGACTTTGTGGAAGAACCAACTCGCGACGAAATAGAACGCGGTCTGGGACGCTTCCTGGAGAAGAAGCGCTGGGCGGGCACAGTACGAATCCGCCTCAAGAACAATTCGCGGCCTCTTTACTTTGACTGTGTCCTTAATGGGATCGTGAAGGGCGACGAAGTGGTGGGGGCGAGCATGCTCGGCCGCGACGTGACCGAGCAGCGCGAGAAGGAACTTCGGTTCACCGAACTGTTCGAGACGCTGCAGGAAGGCGTGTACTTCTGCACGCCGGAGGGGCAATTGCTTGACGCCAATCCCGCGCTGGTCAGCATTCTCGGCTATACGGAGAAGAGAGACTTGCTGGCAGTCGAGCCTTCGGCTCTGAATTTTGATCCCGGCCAACCGGTACTGGGACGGGCCGCGGACGATCGCGGCGGCGTGCGCACGCGCGAGGTCAAGCTGCGACGGAAAGACGGAACTGCCGCCGTGTTCCTGGATTCTTCGCGGGCCGTGTGGGACACCTCGGGCAACATCATCCGCTATCAGGGCACGCTGGTCGACATCACCGAGAAACGGAAAATGGAGCGGCAACTGGAGCAGCAGGAGGGCTTCCGCCAGCGACTGCTCGAAAGCTTCCCCGATCTGATCCTGGTGGTAGACCTGGAGGAACGATATACCTTTGTCAGCTCCCGCTCCCGCGATGTACTTGGCTACCGTCCGGAAGACATGCTGGGCAAGAAGATTTCGGATCTGGAAGATCATTCCCCGGATCTGGCCTCGCTGTATCGCACGATCGTGTCTGGGCATCAGGCATTCGGCGCGTCCGAGTACGGAGCGCGGCACCGCGACGGAAGCTGGCGGACCATGCGGGCCGCGGGTAGCCAACTCTCCGATGCCGAGGGAAAAATCAACGGCGTGATCATTTCGGTTCGCGACATCACCATCGAGCGGAAACTGGAGCAGCAGGTGGTGCAGAGTGAGCGCCTGGCGGCGATGGGCGCCATGATTGGCGGCGTGGCGCATGAATTGAACAATCCTTTGACCAGCATTCTGGGCGTGAGCGAACTCCTGCAGGACAACGAGACCAATGAAACTTCTCGCAAGCAGCTGGCCATGCTCCAGCAGCAAGCGCGGCGGGCGGCGGAGATCGTGCAGAACCTGACCTATTTTTCGCGGCCTCCGGCTCCGGGCAAGAGCAAGATCAATCTGACGGAAGTGGTCGAGCGCACGCTCAACCTGCACGCGTATTCCCTCCGCAAGAACAACATTACGGTCGACTTTCTGAAGGAAGCCGGGGTGCCGTATGCCTTGGGCGATCCGCACCAGCTAATGCAGGTGTTCCTGAATCTGATTGTGAACGCGGAGCAGGCCATCCGCGAAGCGCGGGATAAAGGGACGTTGCGGATCCGTCTGGGCAAAGGGGACGGCACAGTCTGGGTGAGCTTTCACGACGACGGGCCTGGGATTCCGAAGGAAAGCCTGCCCAGCATCTTCGACCCTTTCTACACCACGAAGCGGCCGGGACGCGGCACGGGATTAGGGCTCAGCATCTGCAAGTCGGTCATGAAGGAGCACAACGGCAGCGTGGAAGCGGGTAACTCTGCCGATGGCGGGGCGGTGTTTACTGTGACGCTGCCGATTGCGGGGATGGGGTAGTCGAGGGATCGTTAGTGAACTTTCTCCGCCGTGTAAGACATCGTCTGTTCGCGTGCTTTGCTTGAGACTTCAACCCTCATCGATTTGCCATCTTTGGCAACAATGGTGCGCCCGATGCTGACAATTTTGCCGTCCTGCTTGTCGGTTTCCTCCATTGTGTAATCATCAATGAGCTTCAGCGAGACAGTCGAGTGGGCATCTCCGTTTCGAGGATGGTCTTTGCCATCGAGGGGGGCTTGATAGCTTTCGCTCCCGTCAGAGATCTTCATCCCTCCCGGTGTGCTTTGATAGGTGGTCAGAGTGCCCGCCCGGGTATCGTTTCTGACGGTATCCATCCGCCACTGGCCCGAGAGCGCGTGCGCGCCGGGAGGGCCACCGCCTACTCTTGTAAATCCCGCTTTCCCGCTGACCGTTTCAGCTTCCATCGTGTTGGTAAAGGTTTCCGTCATCGTCTTTCCGTCAGCAGATACTGTCTCGACGCAATCGAACGTGGTCTTGCCGGATTTTTTCATGGTGAACTTGATGGAATGGTCGTCTAACATCCGCACCGTCAAAGTGTCGTAGCTATACCCAACGACTTTCTGATCTGTTCCGTCCGTCTTCACGTCAACCTTCGGGACGCAACTCACGCAGTGGTACATGCCTTTCTCGAATAGGTATTCTTCAGGCGGTCCGGAGAATTGGAGTGTGTCCATCTTCATCTCCCAGGTGCCGTCGAAGCGGCTCTGAGCAAACACCGCCGAGGTAAGGAACAGGAGGAGGGCAAGTTGCTCTTTCATGATGCGCCTCATACGACTGATGGCTTGGTGCGGCAAAGGGTTGATGACCCGCGCGGGGCTTCACCCCTGCTTGGACGGCCGAGGCGGCCGTCGCCACATCATCAGTCGTTACCGCTCGACCGCCATCGCGACGGCGTTTCCTCCACCGAGACACAAGGCGGCAATCCCGCGCTTCACATCGCGGCGGATCATTTCGTAGATCAGCGTAACCAGAACCCGCGCGCCGCTGGCGCCGATAGGGTGTCCGATGGCCACTGCGCCTCCGTTCACGTTGACCTTGTCGGGATTCAGGCCCAGCTCGCGCATGACTCCCAAGGCCTGCACAGAGAACGCCTCGTTGAGTTCGTAGAGATCGACATCTTCGTTCTTCCAGCCGGTCTTCTCCCAGATTTTGCGGACGGCGCCGACGGGAGCCATCATGACCCACTCCGGCTCGATGCCGCTGGTCGCCTGGGCGACGATTCGGACCATGGGCTTCGCCCCGAGTTCCTTCGCCCGTTGCGCGCTGGTGACGACTACGGCGGCGGCGCCATCGTTCACTCCGGGGGCGTTGCCGGCGGTGACGGTACCGTCTTTTTTGAAAGCCGGCTTGAGGGCACGAAGGACTTCGATGGTCGTGTCGGCGCGGGGACTTTCGTCTTTCTCGAAAATGGTGGCCGACTCACCTTTCTTCTTCGCCGGAATCTCGACTGGAACGATCTGCGACTTGAAACGGCATTCCTTGATCGCGGCGACCGCTTTGCGGTGAGAGTTGACCGCGAACTCATCCTGCTCTTCGCGCGTGATGCCGTACTTCTCAGCTACGTTCTCGCCGGTGATGCCCATGTGGTAGTTGTTGTAAATGTCCCAGAGGCCATCGTGGACCATGGAGTCGACGATCTGCGCGTTGCCGAGACGGTATCCCTTGCGCGCTTGCGGCAGCAGGTAGGGAGCATTGGTCATCGATTCCATTCCGCCGGCCACGACGATCGAACTGTTTCCGGTTTGTACCGCTTGCGCGGCGAGCGCGACGGATTTCAGTCCCGAGCCGCAGACCTTGTTGATTGTCATGGCACCTGTCGCGGGAGAGAGTCCGCCGAAGATTGCAGCCTGGCGCGCAGGATTCTGGCCGAGTCCGGCGGAGATGACGTTGCCCATGATGCACTCATCGACTTGCGCCGGATCGATACCGGCGCGCTTGACCGCTTCCCGCACCGCGATGGCGCCGAGCTGCGGCGCGCTGAAGTCGGAGAGGCTACCCTGAAATTTCCCGACGGGCGTGCGGCACGCAGAAATGATAACGACATCGTCAAAAGAGGCCATAAATCAAGCTCCCGCGAAGATTTCGCAGCTCTCATTATAGATGCAGGGGATGGACGCTGCGTCGGAAGAATGCTGAGCGACCCCAACTGCATGCGGCAGGGGCGGTGTGGGAATCAGTCGAGTGCGATTCGCGCAGGAACTCGACGATGCGCGGCAAAGTCATCGCGTGTCCTGGCAAGAATCGTGAACGACTTCCATACGCAGAAGATTTCTGTTGACTTTTTCTCGCGAAGTTCACTCGCCGTGACTTTGGTACCGCAACTTCGCGCAACTTGATCGTCATTTTTTTCTTGACTTCACTTTTCAATGACTCTATACATCAACTAGTTGCAGTAGACGACCGCTGCACATTTTCCATGATGAATGGACAAGGGAGAATAGAAACAATGGCAACCAAGAAAAAGGCAAAGAAGAAAAAGAAACACTAAGTGAGCTGTACGAAGTCAAAAGGGGACGCTGAATGCGTCCCCTAAGTTTTTGCCGCAAGAATTCCCGCCCGCCTACTCAGTTCGGCTTCTTCTCTTCGGCCACCAGATGCGGAATGCGCTTCTCCTTCGCGGGACACACACTCCGGTAGCCGCAGAAATCGCAGTGCATTCCAGGCTTGGCCTCGAACTTGCCGCCGGCGATTCCCTGGGCGGCGTTCTCCACTCGCTGGCGCCCGGCCAGTAGTTGTGACTCCGTGCGCGCGGTAATGACGGGAATGTTCTCTTCCAGGTTGTGAAAAATCAGCGCGCCCACCTTGTAGCCCCATTTTTCCTGGGCGGCAATGGCGTACAGCGACAACTGCAGGCTCTCGTCGGCATTGTCCTGATCGCGCGGCTTGCCGGTTTTGTAGTCCACAATGGCGACGGTGCCGTCGGGGCGGGAGTCGATGCGGTCGATGCGGCCCACCACCGTGGTCTCGCCGACCTTAATCTCGAAAGACTGCTCGGTGTGCAGGACCTGCGGAGCCGGTAGTGATCGCACCGCGGTCAGAAAGTCGCGCAACTGGGTGATGCCCTGGCTCTCGTAAAGTTCGTGCTGGTACGATTCCTGGATTTTGGCATCGGCCAGGTCGCGGCGGAAAATCTCGATCAGCTCGTCGTCGGTCTTAGGACGTTGGAGCTGGACAGAATCGAAATAGGTCTTGAGCACACGATGCATGGCAGCGCCGTACTGCATAGCGGCCGCGGGCTTCGCAGCCAGGCGCCAGTCGCGGTCCAGCTTGAATTGCAGGCCGCAGCGATCATAGGTCTCGACCGCAGAAGCGCTCAGCCGTGTATGCAAACCGTCGAGCACGGGAAACTCGAACCACGCGGTGGTTTGCGACTCGGACGGATAGGCGGGAGATGCAGCCGCGAAGATCTCAAGGCTGCCCTGCGTGCCGCGAGCCGGATTCGCCTGTAGCCAGCCAGCCAGGCTCTTGTTCTCGATCAGCTCGCGCATGTATCCGTCGGGATTCTTGTTGATCTTGCCGCGCCCCTCGCGAGCGTAGATGTGCAGCGAGTCGCGAGCGCGCGTCATAGCGACGTAGAACAGGCGCCGCTCTTCCTGGCCGTGCAGGGTCTTGTCGTCGCCCTCGGTGGCCGAATCCGCGTCACGCAATTCGTTGGGGAAGGCGACCAGGGTCTCCTTGAACGAACAGGGAAATGAATTCGCATTGGCGCGGAGGATGAAGACGTGAGGAAATTCCAGTCCCTTGGCCCCGTGGACGGTCATCAGGCGGACGGCATTCTCGTTTTCCCGCGCTTGCAACGGGATTACTCCCCCGGCGTCCCGGAAGTAGCCGAGATAATCCACCAGTTCTTCCAGTTCGGTGGTCCGATTGACCTTCTTTTTCTCCCACCCCTCCACGAACTGCAACGCGGCTTGAGTTGTGGGAGAAGCGGCGTCGAGCGCGAACTCGTTCACGATGATGTCGAGCGCTGCGCGAGCCTTCGCTTCCCTGCGGCGGATTTCCGACCGAGCGCGCTGAATCGCGGCAAGAACCTCGGGCCCGCCCTCGACGCGATCGAGGGCGGAAGAAAGGGGCACGACCCGGCCGTCGCGAGAGTCACGGGCGATGGCGCGCATGACCTGGCGGAGTTGCTGCGGACTGACTTTGAATCGGGGCAGAGCGGCCACCCGAAACAGGCTGACGTCGTCACCCGAAGAAACCGTTGTGTACAAGCAAGCGAACAGATCGCGGACTTCGGGCGAGTCGGAGATATCCATGGACTCGATGACGAAGGGTATGCGGGCTTCGGCCAGTTCCTGGACCACGTCGTCGCGATGGAAGTGTGACCGATACAAAATGCCGAAGTCGGACCACTTGCACTTTAGCTTTCTTCGAGCGTCGCTGATCATGCCGACCAGGTCGGGGCCTTCCGAATCTTTTGCTGAGAGCACGACCACCGACACTGGAGGGCCCGGAAGGGTGTTGCCCGCTGTGGCGGCTTCCTCTTCGCGAGCTGATTGGAGCGGCGTGCGCCGATAGGTAAGCACTCCGTGTCCATGGCCGGTGGCATGGGTCGCGAATACGGGCGGGTTCTTGTCGATCAAGGCGAACGCGCTGCGGAGGATCGGGGTTGTGGAGCGGCGATTTTTTTCGAGGACAACCAGCCTTGCACCGGGGAAGTTGTGACGAAACAGTTCGAAGGCTGCGCTCGAAGCCCCGCGAAAACGGTAGATCGCCTGATCGGGATCGCCCACGGCGAAGATGTTTCCTTCGGCGCCGGCGAGGCGAGCGAGGATCTTGACCTGGGCAAAGTTGGCGTCCTGGAATTCGTCGGCCAGAATGAAGCGCGCCCGGGTGCGCGCCTCGGCCAGAATTTTGTCGTCGTCCTGCAACAGATCGTGAGCCCGGACAATCATGTGGCTGAAGGTGCCCAGATTCTCTTCCCGCAGCCAGCGCTCCAGTGTGCCAAATACGCGGGCGATTTCGCGGCAGCGGCCGAGTACCTCGGACTCCTCCAGAACGTTCTTTGACTTCGCCACCCGGGGGATGGGAACTTCCTTCCGCTCCAGGCGCTCCACATACTCGGCGTACTTTTCGGGAGTCACGAGCTCGTCGTGGCACCGGTCAACGAACTTGAGGAGGTCCTTGAGGAACTGGCCGACGTTTGCGGCACGTACGAAATATTCAAGATGAAGCTCGCGGATGCGGCGCCGCAGGTAGATCCACAGATCCTGCTCGTCGAGCACACCAAAATCTTTGCCGGCGCGCTTAAGTAGGTCGAGGCAGTAGTCGTGGAAGGTGGTGGCGTGTACTCCTCCGTAGCCCAGCAATTTGCGGAGGCGTTCGCGCATTTCCGTCGCGGCGTTGACGGTGTAGGTGAGGGCCAGAATCTCGCCGGGTTCGGCATGGCCCTCGCGAACCAGGCGCTCAATGCGATGTGTCAAGACCGAAGTCTTACCCGTGCCCGCCCCAGCCACCACTAAGAGCGGTCCGTGGACATGCTCGATGGCCTCACGCTGACGATCGTCGGGAGTAAAGGGTGCGGAACGGGAGATCGACTTCAAGACCGGCATTGTGGGTCAGAATATCACTTGGGGCAGAGAGGAAAACATTTCTTGGAGGGTGCCTTCCTCCGGCACGGTGGGCGAGACGCCCACCGGACAGCCACCGGGACGGTGGCGCTACGTTTTGACCTGGTTTCAGGAGAGTTCGGAAATCACGATGGCGGTGGCGGCGATGGCGGCCGTTTCGGCGCGCAGGATCGTTGGGCCTAAGGACGCTCGAATCCAGCCAGCTTCCTGATAAAGTTGCAATTCGTCTTCCGCCCATCCGCCTTCGGGACCGACGGCCAGAAGAATCTCGCCTTCGGCTGAACTGACAGTATCGCGCAACAGTGTTTGATTTTCTGATTCGGCCAGGACGATCCGTACAGAGCCGGGGAGGCTGGTTGCTTCTTTCAGTTTCATCGCAGCGCCGATCTCGGGCGGAGCTGCGCGGCGCGATTGTTCCGAGGCCTGCAGGGCCAATCTGCGCCAGCGGTCGGCGCGCTTTGCAGAAGCAGCAACCAGGCGGGCGTCGGTCCGCCGTGCGATTACTAGGAAGATCCGGGCTACACCCAGTTCGGTGCATTTCTCGATCGCCCACTCCATGCGGTCAAACTTGAAAATAGCCAGCAGCAGCGTGACGTTGGCCGGAGATGCAGCAGGAACTTCTTCCCCGAGTTCAAACTCCACGCGGGTCGCGGCAATGCTCAGGATGCGTCCGCGGCGAACCACAGCACCGGTGGCGATATCAAATTCCTGGCCGACTCGGGCGCGTAGGACGCGGACAAGGTGATCGGCATGGTCCCCAGTGAGGGCAGCGTGGTTGCCAGAGACTTCGTCGGCGATCCATCGGCGGCGGGTCATTAGGAATGGGCCGTGCTCGACGTTTTGACACCGGGGCTAAAGCCCGACACACAGCGAAAACTATCGCGGCCCTAAAGGGCCGCTCTTCCACGTGATTCGACGGTGCACGTTAACCGAACATGTCTTTCATTTTGCCGAGCAGGGAGCGCATGAGCGGCTGGTTGTCGACCTTCGCGATGGCATCCAACTCCTGCAGCAACTCGCGTTGGCGCTTGTTCAGCTTGCCGGGGATCTGAACCCGGACCTCGACATACAAGTCGCCCTTGCCGCGTCCGCTCAACTCGGGGACGCCCTTACCGCGGACGCGGAACGTTGCGCCGGGCTGCGTGCCCTCGGGAATCTTCAGCGTGTGTTCGCCCTCCATGGTAGGCACGCGGATTTCGGCGCCGACTGCAGCCTGAGTTACCGAAATCGGCACCACACAGTGCAGGTCATTGCCTTCGCGCGCAAAAAACGGATGCTCTTTTACGTGCAGTACGACATAGAGGTCGCCTGCTGGCCCGCCAAACTGACCCACTTCGCCGGCCCCGGCGAAACGAATGCGGGTTCCGTCCTCCACTCCCGGGGGAACTTTGGCGTCGACCGTCCGCTGACGGAGAACCCGCCCTTCGCCCTTGCACTTCGGGCAGGGATCAGTGATCACGCTGCCGGTGCCCTGGCAGGTCGGACAGGTGCGAGCGATGCTGAAGAATCCTTGTTGATAGCGAACCTGGCCGCGTCCCGAGCAGGAGCGGCAGGTGGTTGGACCTTTGCCCGGAGCCGCGCCGGAGCCGTGGCATTCCTCGCAGGCTTCGTGGCGGCGGACCGTGACGCGAGTCTCTTTCCCAAAAAATGCTTCTTCGAACTCGAGCGTGAGATCTTCGCGGAGATCGGCGCCGCGCTGCACTCGGCTGCGACGACGTCCGCCGCCTCCACCGAAAAGATCGCCGAAGCCGAAGAACTCGCCAAAGATGTCGCTGAAGTCCTGGAAGACGGTGGGATCGAATCCCGCTCCGCCGCCAGCACCTCCGCCGAGTCCGGCGTGGCCATAGCGGTCATACACCGAGCGTTTTTCCGAATCCGCGAGTACAGCGTAGGCCTCGCTGACTTCCTTGAATTTTTCTTCCGCGTCGGGATTATTCGGATTGCGGTCCGGATGAAACTGCAGGGCAAGCTTGCGGTACGCGCTCTTGAGTTCCGTTTCCGTGCACGTGCGGGTCACGCCCAGCACTTCGTAATAGTCACGTTTTGCGTTAGTAGTCAGAATATGCCTTCCTTCAAAGATACAAATGCCCCAGCCAGTATGAAAGTTGATCCTTCTGCGTGCTATTTCCCGGGATTCTTTGCCACTCGGACCATGGCTGGGCGCAGCAGGCGGTCTTTGAATTTGTAGCCACGCTGCAACTCATCGAGCACCGCATGATCGGGCGCGTCCGTGGTCTCCACCATCTCGACCGCCTCGTGATAGTGCGGATCGAAAGGCTCGCCCTTGGCCGGAATCGCGTGCACTCCGAGCTTGTCCAGCGCATCCTGCAACTGCTTGTAGATAAGTTCGATGCCGCTGCGAAATTCGCCGCCTTCGGATTTGACCTGCAAGGCGCGCTCGAAGCTATCAATTACCGGGAGCAGCGACTTGATAGCGTCGGACGCGGCGAAGTCGCGGAAGTCCTGCTGCTCTTTGGCGGCACGGCGGCGGGCGTTTTCGAATTCGGCCTGGGCGCGCGCCAACCGATCGAGCAGGGCGTCGCGCTCCGACTTCAACTTCTGCAACTCTGTTCCAGCGGTTGAGGGTTCGCTCACCGCGGAAGACGCCTCGGGAGAATCTTCACCCTCGTCTGCCGAAGGCAGTTCGTGTTCCAGATCAAGGCCGGCTTTTTCCACTTCTGATTTTCCGTTTGATTTCCCCATAACTCCGTACGTCACTCCGATTCATTTAAGATCTTGTCGAACAGGCGCGCAATGTACGAGACCGCCGTAATGGTGTGCTGATAATCCATACGAGTCGGGCCGATGACGGCCAACGATCCCATGACTTCGTTGCCGGCGTGCGCCGGGGCGCCAATCAGCACGAAATTGCGCATCGAGGGCAAGGCTTCGTCGAGGCCAATGACCACGCGCACCGCTTCCTGCTTCACATCGAGGTAGGCGCCGAGAAGGCGCACGACTTTTTCCTTCTCCTCCAGCGTCTTGAGCATTTCCTGCAGGCGCTCGCGGTCCTGCTCGCCAGTCACCAGGTTCGCGGCGCCTTCCACGAAGACCACTTGCGAGCCCTGCTCCGCCGCCAGCGCGCCCTGCTTGTACAGTTGCTCGATCGAGTGCATTAGCCGATCGTATTCGCTGCGTTCCTGCTCCAGCCGCCGGGCCAGTTCCGAGCGCATGGCTTCCATCGTCCAGCCGCGGAAGTTCTCATTGATGTAGCGCGCCGCCAGGTCCAGGTCCGCCTGCGACAACTCGAGCCGTAGCACGCGGTCGCGCACCAAGCCGGATCGCGTTACGAGTACTGCCAGCACCTTCTGATCTCCCAACCGCGAAAAATAGACATGCTCCAGCGCATTCTTCGGACCGCTGGTGGCGACGGTCACACCCACGTTGCGCGAGATCAGCGACAGTACGTGCGAGGTGCGCTCCATGAACTCCTGGACGTCGGTGACGCCGGCCAGCGACTCCGAGATCATGGTCTCTTCCTGCGGCGCGAGGCGCGCGTTCCCCGAGATCTGCTCAACGTAATAGCGGTAGGCCTCCGTGGTCGGGATGCGTCCGGCAGACGTGTGCGGTTGCTCCAGATACCCGGCATCGGACAAATCCGCCATCACGTTGCGGATGGAGGCGGGACTGAGGCCTTCGCGGTTGGAACGCGCCAGCGTGCGCGACCCGACCGGCTCACCCGTCGATATGAAAGTTTCGACGATGGCGGTCAGGATGTCGCGTTCGCGATTCCCGATATTGGGGTCTGCAGGCATTTGACGTTCTGTCAGTTGTCTCGATCCGAGCGGCGTCGGCCGGGGGAGAAACTGCATCGGGACCATTCTACCTAACTATTTTAGATGCAGAAGTTTAGCTTTTGGATCAAAGTCGTGATCCTGTCTGGATTCTAGGAATGTGGGGAAATGGTGTCAAGCAAGTCACAGACCAGGTAATGATGCGGTTTGGATCTCGGTCTCCATTTCTTGATGCGCATCCCGAACCCGGCGCAGTTCAGCTGGGTGAGTGATCTCCCCCGCACGGGCCCGTCGCCCTGGAGATCCTTCCCTCCGCCTGAAGTACGGCTACGGTCAGGATGACCCAACTGCCTAAGCCGGCTTGATGTTCTGGTTGAGCCGCAGCACATTGCCCGGATCGTACTTTTTCTTGATCTCCACCAGGCGAGCGTAGTTCGATCCGTACGCCGCCCTGACGAGTTCTTCACTCGTTTCGCCTAACTGGTTGACGTACACTCCACGCGCAAAGGGCTGCAAATTGTCCCGCAGAGATTTGACCCATTGCACCGCACTCACCATCTCTGCCGGGGCGATCCAGGTGCCCACGATATCCAACTCGTAACCCGGCTGCCGTAATGGAAATGCCATGTCACATAATCCCACCCGCGAAATGGCACCGTAAAGCGGCACAATGAACACCCTAGTGTTCGGTGACGCGTCGTGAGTTGCCGTCGTTATCTTCGCAATCGCAGCCGCGCTGAGTTCCGGAAGGAACAGATCCGTTTGGAAATGCGCGACCGGCGCTGGAAGGAATGCTGCCGCCTGAGCTTCAAGATAGGACTTAACCCTGATATTGTCCTCCCTCGGTTTGAGCATGCGCAGCGGCTTGAGCAATTCATTCCCGTGGCGGGGATCGCCGCAATGGCAGACTACCATCTGGAATCGCGTCCCTTGTTCGGACGGTAACACCATGCCGAGGACGTTCATTTCATCTGGCGCCGCCGCGACGAATTCAACAAAGGCCTGCAAGAGTTCCGCAATTCGCCCGGGTGGGTAAGTGAGCGTTCCCGCCAGGACGTCGGTTACTGGATGGAGCCGGTACTCGAGCGCCGTTGCCACTCCGAAATTTCCGCCTCCACCGCGAATCGCCCAGAAAAGGTCTGGATTGGAGTTCTGACTGGCCTCGACTTGCTTCCCATCCGCCGTTACAAGTTGCGCTGATACCAAGTTGTCGCACGCAGCGCCGTACTTCGACATCAACAGTCCCTCTCCTCCGCCGAGGGTCAGGCCGGCAATTCCTACCGTCGGGCAACCACCCAACGTTGTCGCCAATCCGAAGCGCTGCGTGGCGCGGTCAAGGTCGCGTACCAGCGCACCTGCTTCTGCCCGGGCTACGCGTTTGCCTGCGTCAACTTCGGCCCGGTTCATTGCGGAGAGATCGATCACCACGCCGCCATCGCACACGCTGAATCCGAGTCGGTTATGGCCTCCGCCACGCACTGCCAGCGGCAGATTCTGGTTCTGGGCGAATTCCAGAGCTCGCGCGACGTCGGGCGCGTCGGCACAGCGAACGATCAGCGCCGGACGCCGATCGAATGCACGGTTGAAAACCAGGCGTGCCGATTCATAGTCGGGCGTCTCCGGTGTGATGACGTGCCCGCTAATCTGGGAAACAAGTTTTCGGATCGCCGCCGCATTGATCGGAGCGGCCTTCTGTTCCGTTGCCTCGAGCGTTCGCTGCGTCCCGGCAAATGCTCTCATGGGGCCTCGGGAGAGGGCCGCTGCCGCAAACGCAGCCTGGTGGAGGAACTGTCTTCGAGTCGTCAGCGCCATTTTCGTTTCCGTTAACTCTCAGCCGAGAGTTTCACGATGATCTCGGGGCGGACAGATCAGTTCAGAGTTAGGGTTTGCAACACAGCGGATATCCTGCTGCCTATCACCATTAATAGTGTTGTTTCCAAGAGCGTTGTTTCCGACCGTGAGGCTAAGCCATCCCTTTGTGAACGTCAATCTTCATGTCGAAGACGAGCACGAATCGCTCAGTTTCTCAGGAATATAGCTGAATTATATGGGGTTAGGCTCTCGATGGCTCCCCCAGAGCTGTCCGTGAACCTGTTTCGAGTCAGTCTGTGGAAAAAATAACCGAAAAACTACTTGCATTTATTTTAGTGTCGTAGTTAACTATAACACTATATGGCACACCTAAGGCCCAGCAAGCCATGGCTGGGCAACCAAGGGATGCCCGGTCCCAACGCAAAGAAGAACGAACACTCTTGAAGGAGAAGAAACCATGAAATCGACTCGTTTTCTGCTGTCTGTTGCTCTGTTGTCGCTGTCCACTTCAGTTATCGCTCAGCCCCCCGCTAGTTCCGCCGCGCCATCGGACGCACAGAAGTCTTTCACCCAACTGAAAACCCTGGCGGGTACCTGGAAGGGAATCGCGACCGCCGACCCTCCGCAACCCGACTGGGACGGCAAGCCCTTATGGGTCTCATTGCGCGTAACGTCCCGGGGAAACGCGATCGTGCATGAGATTAAAGAACCGGGAACGCCGGATGATCCGAGTAAGGACGATCCGATCACCCTGCTTTACCTGGACAACGATCGTCTGACCCTCATTCATTATTGCGACGCCGGAAACCGCCCGCGAATGGTTGCCAAGGGCACGCCCGACGGCAAAACGGTGGAGTTCGATCTGGTTGATGTCTCCGGTAGCACGGATTACGGACACATGCACCATGCGTTGTTCACGATGATCGACGCCAACCATCACATCGAGGATTGGACCTTCATGGTGGGGGACAAGCCGATCCACGCACACCTTGACCTGCAGCGCGCAAAGTGACAGGAGAGTACTTCTCGTAATCGCAAACTGGGAAAACCCGATGGACCGTGAGTGGAACGACAGTCAGCCGATTTACCGCCAGCTTCGCGACCGCGTGGTCGCGATGATACTCGACGGCGTGCTCAAGGAAGGCGATCCGCTTCCTTCGGTGCGCAATGTCGCGGCCGAGTATCGGGTCAATCCGCTCACGGTTCTGAAGGGCTATCAGCAACTGGTGGATGAGGGTCTGGTCGAGACCAGGCGAGGTCGCGGGATGTTCATCAATGCCGGGGCACGCAACTTGCTGCTGCAGGGCGAGCGTCAGAAGTTTCTGGGCGAAGAATGGCCCCGGGTCTACGCCACCATTCAGCGGCTCGGCCTGAAGACGGAAGAACTGCTGATTGCGGCCGCAAACGGCGCAACGTCGCCGGATACTCCCCAGGAGAAAACTGCCGAGCTAAATTCCCCCGAGTCGAATTCGAAAGAGGAGCGCTGAAGCCCATGCCATGCATAGAAGCAAGCGGTCTCCGTAAGGCGTTCAAAAACACGATTGCGCTGGACGGCGTCAATTTGCGTGTGGAAGAGGGCCGCATCCTCGGACTCATCGGGCCCAACGGTGCCGGCAAGACCACCGCGCTCAACGCCATTCTCGGCCTCACCCCGTATCAGGGAGAACTGAGGGTACTCGGACGCAATCCTTGGACGGAGCGCGATCTGCTCATGCGCGATGTCAGTTTCATCGCCGATGTCGCCGTGCTGCCACGGTGGATCAGGGTTTCACAGGTGATCGACTATGTGGCGGGTGTGCATCCGCGATTCGATCGGGCGAAAGCGGAGGGGTTTCTCACCAAAACCACCATCCAGCGCGCCAGCAAAGTCAGGGAATTGTCGAAAGGCATGGTGACCCAGTTGCACCTCGCTCTGGTCATGGCCATTGACGCCCGACTGCTGGTGCTCGACGAGCCCACGCTTGGCCTCGACATCCTGTATCGCAAGCAGTTCTACGATTCCCTGCTGAACGACTACTTCGATCGCAGCCGCACTATCGTTGTGACCACACATCAGGTGGAAGAGATCCAGCACGTAATCACCGACGTTATGTTCATGGACCGCGGACGCATCGTGTTCTCGTGCAGCATGGAAGACTTCGAGGCGCGTTATCTGGAAGTAGCGGTGCGCCCCGAACAACTGGCCGCGGCACGCGCCCTCCGGCCGATGCACGAGCGGCAGGCGATTGGCCGCAGCGTCCTGCTGTTCGATGGCGTCGATCGCGCCCAGCTAGCAGCGCTGGGCGAGGTGCGCACACCCAGCATCGCCGACTTGTTCGTGGCCGTAATCGGCAACCAGTCCGGCCAGGTCTCAGGAGCAGCTCGATGAATACCCAATCGAATACGATGGTGGAGTCTTTCGAAACGCAGAAGACCACACCCACCACAATATCCGCGACTCGCACCTTCTACTGGTCGGTCCGGCGCGAACTATGGGAGAACCGCTCCATCTACCTCGCGCCCCTCGGCGTGGGCGGCGTTTTTCTATTCGGCTTCCTGCTCAGCCTCGTTCGCCTCCCCGGCACGATGCGAGGCCTCTCCGCGCTCGATCCGGTACAACAGCATAAGTCCATCGTCTCGCACTACGAGCTCGCAGGCGGGCTGATGATGCTCACTACTCTCGTGGTCGCCGTGTTCTACTGTCTCGACGCGCTGCACGGCGAGCGCCGAGATCGCAGCATCCTGTTTTGGAAGTCGCTGCCGGTTTCCGACCTCATCACCGTGCTGGCGAAGGCCAGCATTCCCCTCTTCATCCTGCCCGTGATCACGTCCGTGGTTGGCGCCGCCCTGCATTTGATCATGCTGCTGCTGAGCAGTGCCGTACTGCTGGGGAGCGGCATAAGTGCGGCGGCCTTATGGACACACCTGCCGTGGTTTCAGATGTCGCTGCTGCTGCTTTACCACATTATGACCGCCCATGCGCTCTGGCCGGCGCCCGTCTATGGCTGGCTGTTCCTCGTCTCCGGATGGGCCCGCCGTGCCGCCGTTCTATGGGCCACCTTACCGCTGGTCGCGATCGCCGCCGTCGAAGCGATTGCCTTTCGCACTTCCCACTTCGCTCAGATGGTAGGGGGGCGAATCATCGGCGCAGGCGCCCCCTCCAATGCGCATACACCAGACGATATCTTTCCCACGAATCCCATGACCCATGTCACCCCCGGGATGTTTCTCGGCAGCCCTGGGATGTTGATCGGCCTCGTTGTCTTCGCCGCCTGCCTCGCGGCGGCGATCCGGTTGCGCCGCTACCAGGGACCGATCTGATTCGCATGCAGACGGAGGACAACCATATGAGCAACGCTGAAATGATGGAACGGATTGCAAAAACAGCGCCGCGCTTCAGGGCGAGGTTTGTCGTCAGCTATTACTTGCTCACGATACTGACGGGTGCATTCCTCCTCTTCTTTCACGGCAGATTGGCATTCGCGGCCGACCTTATCGCGAGCGTGTGCTATCTCGCGGTGACAGCTCTTTTCTATGACTTGTCTAAGCCGGTGAATCGAAGCCTTTTCTTGCTCGCGGCGCTCTTCAACCTCGTGGCACGCGCCCTTGGGAAACTTAGCTTTCATCATTCCGGAAGGATCGCTGACTCTGGGGCTCCTCATCTGGATATGGGCGACGGAAACAAACAACAGTCGATCGCAGCGGGGTTGAGTCACTAAGGAGCGGAAGAATGCGATCTCCACTATTACTTCTTCACATTATCGGTGGCGCTTTGGGAATACTGTCTGGCTTTGTCGCCGTGTCTCTCCGCAAAGGTTCCCGCTGGCATGGGATGGCTGGAAACGTGTTCTTCATTTCCATGCTGACCATGTCCAGCTGCGGCGCCTATATGGCGCTCATGAAATCTGAAGTAAGCAACGTTTTCGGCGGCCTTCTCACGTTCTACATGGTGGCAACGGCGTGGGTGACTGCCCGACGCCGAGACGGCGGAACGGGAATCTTCGGTTGGGTTGGGCTTCTGGCTGCACTGGGGCTCGGAGCCGTCATGGTGTCCTTTGGGATCGAGGCAGCGATGAGCCCGACCAGCACGAAAGCTGACGCCCCCGCCGGGATGTACTTCGTCTTCGGCTCCCTGGCTCTGCTTGCTGCCGCCGGAGACATTCGTATGCTCCTGCGTGGCGGTGTTTTCGGCATCCGGCGAATCGCGCGACATCTCTGGCGCATGTGCTTCGCGTTGTTTGTCGCCTCCGGGTCGTTATTCCTCGCGCGGCCACACCTATTCCCCGCCGTGCTGAGCAAAACACACGTGCTCCTTGTGCTGGGTTTCCTGCCACTGATCTTGATGATTTTCTGGCTGGTCCGCGTTCGCTTCAAAAATGCGTTCAAGATAACTGCCTCACCTCATCCGGCACCTGAGGTCATGGGGAACTCCGCGGGCAAGCATTGGCGAGATGAACATCAGGAATGGTTGGGGCTCGCGGGGGCGGCCCATCGGCTAGGCGAGCCATGAAAAGAAAACCGTTCCGTGTGAGGGAAATGACAATGGAGGTGACACGATGACACAGAGTGGAATGGAAAACAGCACAACGGAACGAACGCAATGCATTTACGCGAGACTCGCGGGCTTTCTGTTTCTATGGCTGATCATCACCGGACTGGCCGGGGCACTCACGATCTCCCATATCGTTGGGTCGGGGCCGTTCGCAGAAACAGCGAAGAGAGTCGTGGCGTCGGAACACCTTTATCGGATCGCGCTTTCCAGTGAATTGATTGAGACTTTGAGTGCAGTCTTGCTGGCCTTTGCGCTCTATGTAACGCTCAAGCCGGTCGATGCGCTTCTGGCTCAGATCGCAATGTATTGGAGGTTGGGAGAAGCATTCATCGGCGGCGTGGGGATGATCTTCGGCTTTATGAGGCTGGGTCTTTATAGTTCCACGCAGTCAATCGGGGCATCGGGAACCGACCCGTCCCAGGCCTTAGTGGACCTGACGGGCCAAGCGGGTTTCGCCGCGTACAACATCGGCGCAATATTCTTCAGTATCGGCTCGATCCTCTTCTTCTATCTATTTTTCAAGTCGAGATATATCCCCAGTATCCTATCGGCTTTCGGTGTGTTCGCCTCGGTAGTGGTGGCAATCATGTGTTTTGGCAGTCTGATCTTTCCGGAACGCGCCGCGACACTCCAATACGGCTGGGCGCCCATGGCTATCTCTGAAGTCACTACCGGCTTCTGGCTGATGATCTTTGCGGTAAAGACCCAAACCGGGAGTGAGCAGCAATCTGCTCGACCGGAGTTGTCCACGGTTCGCAGCAGTTCTTTGTGAACGTTGAACGATTAGTGCAGCAGGCCAGCGCTGCGGAGGAATGCCTATGAATGCCGCCCTCTACACCAGATACGGGCCTCCGGACGTTGTCCAGATCACCGACGTCGAAAAGCCCGTTCCCGACGTCAATGAAGTACTGATAAAAGTTCAAGCGGCTTCCGTCAATCCATATGACTGGCACTTCATGAGAGGTCTGCCATACGTCCTTCGCGTAATGGCTGGTCTACGCAAACCAAAAGACACCCGACTCGGCGCTGATGTAGCCGGCCAGGTGGAAGCGATTGGCAGGAACGTAACTCAGTTCAGCATAGGCGACGAGGTATTCGGCACGTCCCGCGGGGCTTTTGCCCAGTATGCACGCGCTTCAGAGTCAACACTGGTCGCAAAACCAAACGGCGTGACGTTTGAGCAAGCGGCTTCTGCGCCGATCGCGGCCCTTACTGCATTGCAGGGTCTTCGCGACAAGGGGCACATTCAACCGGGGCAGAAAGTCTTGATTAATGGCGCGGCCGGCGGCGTGGGTACGTTTGCCGTGCAGATCGCCAAGTCGTTCGGCGCAGATGTGACCGGCGTATGCAGCACGAGGAATGTGGAGATGGTTCGATCCATCGGAGCAAATCAAGTCGTGGATTACACCCACGAGGACTTCACACAAAGTGGACGAAGGTACGACATAATTCTCGACGCCGTCGGGAACCATTCGTTGTCGGCATGCAGGCGCGTGTTGAATCCCAAGGGGATCTTAGTCATGGCCGGAGGAACGGCAGGCCGGTGGATGATCGGTCCTCTGACTCGCGGAGTCAGAGCGGCTGTAATGTCGCGGTTCACGAGCCAGAGCATGGTCGGAATTCTGGCGAAGCCGAACCAAGGGGACTTGACTATCCTGGGCGAACTCATGGCGACCGGTAAAGTAACACCGGTGATCGATCGACGTTATCGCTTGAGTGAGGTCCCTGAGGCAATCCGATATCTGGAAGCAGGGCACGCTCAGGGAAAAGTAGTAATTACCTTATGACAACGCGGAGTTCCGCTCTAATCTCCAGCCTCAGCATGTATCCTGGCCGGTGCGATGACGGCGCTCTCCAGTTTCCCGCGCAGCAGTTCCCAGGCAAAGGCAAACAAGTACAGTCCGGCCGCCAGCAGGTAGAGAAACCGGAATCCAAAGTACATGGAGTTGTACTCCAGAAGGCCCCCGCACATAGCTCCGAACAGGTTCGCCGACATGACCCCAGCAATCTCGCCTCGACTCTTCAGCAGGGTCGAAAACACGATGCCGGAGAAAAACAGAGGTGAAGTCAGCAGCACAATCGTACCCAGGCGGCCCAGCCATGTGGAGGGCAGCCCGCCGCTTCCTGAGATCCACCAGCCAATCACCAGCGAAGTCAGCAGCAAGACGTAAGGCCAAACCGGACGCGTAATCGCCACCCGCTGCACGAACAGGTTGGCCAGGTATGCCATGACCATGATGCCGGCGATCACCAGTCCAATCACCTGCCATGAATTGCCGAAGGTGAGTCCGAGTTCGGTGATGCTCTTGGTCTCGACCAGCATGAATCCGGCACCCAGCAGAAAAAAGGGCAAATTCCCCGATCCAACACGTTCCGTGAGTAGGCTCGCGATCAGCAGCAGCGACAGGACAAGCACCAGCCCGACCATGGCCAGGTAGGAAACCGGATAAACTCGCTGCGGCATATAGAAGAACGGCCAGTCGTCGGTCGAGACATCCGCATGCACAGCGGGATCGGCATAGACCGCAGTCTTCTCGCGAAAGCCACGCTGCGTTAGAAAATCCGGCGGCAGTGACAGCGGTCCGCTTTCGGACTCCAGAAAAACAACCCCAGCATCGTAGCCCACCTGAATACAGATTGGCGGGCGGCCGTCAAACGCCTGTTGCAGCATGAGGTAAATCTTGCGGCCCAACTCATCGTTCATCACGGAGAAGGCCAGTGAAATCATGCCGCCAGGCTTCAGTCGTGCACGCGCCTCGCGCATCGCCTGCACGGTATACACAAACGAATCCAGACGCACGCTCGACGCCTGGCTGAGTAGCGTGTGGGAATCCAGCAATCCAAAGACGATCAGGTCGTAGCGCTGGTCGGTCGTGCGCAGAAACGAACGCGCGTCGTTGACCACGGCTCGCACCCGCGGATTACCGTACGGATGCTCCGGATGCCCGTCGCGCCCCAACATAAGAATGGCAGGATCGATTTCAATCGCGTCTACATGCTCGGCATCAGCCCGCAACGCCGCCGCCACGTCGTTCCCCGTACCTGCACCCACAACCGCAACATTCTTCGGTTGGCGAATGAGCTGATACGGAAGTTCGTAGTAGTCCTTGATCCTCCGCAGCGCGGGACGGTCGGCGCCGTTGGAAAAATCGTGAACTCTCTGGTAGTAGTGACCCGCCGCCCGGATTTCCATCAAGCCTTGCCCGTCGCGCCCCACTTCCAACAGTTGGTAGGGGGAATAGATTCTCTGAAAGGCAGGAGCGGCGGGCCATTCCAGGATCACCAGGGCCAACACGGCAAAGCCCGCCCCAACCAGCAGAATCGACTGCCGCCGAGCGTAGAAAAACAGCAAGCTGGCGAAAGCGAGCAGGAACCATATGACTGGCGGAGTCCAGAACGCGCTCACTACAAACATCAGAAGCACACCGACGAGACTTCCCAGCAGATTAAAGCCATACCCGGTGAGCTTGCTGCGCCGCTTCATCACATAGCCGCACAGTTGTCCAACAGGGATAAACGCCAGCGCGGTTAATAGGAAGACAACCGCCAGCACATAATAGGTCTGCAGGCCGTAGTAAAAGTGGCTGGCGCGAGAAATCCCCATGTTGAGCTGCTCGCGAAACGGCAGAACAAACAGGCTCGAGGTCTGATCCGGCCTCATGCCGTAACGCATCCACGTCATGAACAGGAATTGCCAGCACAGCAGCGGGAGGGTCAGGAACAAGTGCGAGCGATTCCGATTTCCCAGCGCATACCCCAAGCCGAGACCAGCAAAACACGAGAGCAGAGATAGATTCTTGTAGAAGGCGAAAAAAGGAAACACTGCCGCCTGCCAGCGAATCATCGCCAGTTCGAGGAAGAGACTGATCGCCGCCGAAATTACGATGGCAATTCCAACCCAGCGGTCCGGTAAACCTTCGGTCAGGAACGTAGCTTGCTCGGCAGCCGCTCGGTCCAGAGCGCCGTCCCAACTCTGCAGCCGCCGATTAAACCACAGAGCAACGCCCACAATGCCGAGCACGAGCAGCGCAGAGCCCGGCACTGCGCTCCAGGGAAAGATCCGGTCTTGCATGTAACGGCTGGCCAATCCAGTGACCAGCGGCGCTAAAATACTTCCGGCCACCGCAAGCGTGACCAGACCCCGTAGCGAACGACCCATGGAGACTCCACCATCCTTTTCAAGTTGTGGGCTGAGCCATTAAGCATACAGGCTTCCCCACGGTTCGAGAAAGTGATTTGCCCTGATTTTCCAACGCGCACGAACCCCGCCTTTCCTTATCCGCCTCGCTCCCGGTATCCTGCTGAGCCATGAGGGCCAAGCCTCACATCGCCGTCGTCGGAGCCGGCGCCTTTGGCGGATGGACGGCGCTGCATCTTCTCGAGCGCGGAGCGCGCGTGACTCTGCTCGATGCCTGGGGCGCGGGCAATTCCCGCGCATCGTCGGGCGGGGAGACGCGGGTCATGCGCGGTACCTACGGCCCCGATCAGCCCTACACCGAAATGGCCGCCCGCGCACTTACGCTTTGGCAGAAATATGAGCGGCAATGGAAGCGGACGTTTCTGCATCGCACCGGCGTCTTGTGGATGGCTGCGGGCCGCGATGACATCTTCGAACGCGGCGCGGTCGAAATGCTGCGCCCAGCGAAGATCAAATTTCAGGAGTTGTCTTCAGCGCCGATGCAGAAGCGCTGGCCGCAAATCAACTTTGAAGGCATCGAGTGGGGCATTTACGAGCCTGAGTGCGGATACCTCGACGCCCGCGCCAGTTGCCAAGCCGTCGCGGAGGCGTTTGTCGCCAAAGGTGGCAAATATCAGCAACTCGCAGTGCTGGGTAACGGTTTGGAGAGCAAGCGACTCGAACACATCAGCCTGTCGGACGGTTCTCGGCTCAAGGCCGATCGCTATGTGTTTGCATGCGGGCCGTGGCTGGGAAAATTATTCCCTCAGACCGTTGGCGACCTCGTTCAGGCGACCAAGCAGGATGTCTTCTTCTTCGGCACGCCGCCGGGCGATTCTCGTTTCAGCGACGCGCATCTGCCCGTCTGGGCCGACCATCGCGGACGCTTTCGCTACGGCATCCCAGGCAGCGATCGCCGCGGATTCAAAATCGCCGACGACACCCGGGGGGCGATTTTCGATCCGACCGACGGCGAACGTGTCGTCAGCCACGAGACTCTCGCCGATATTCGCGAATACGTCGGCTTCCGCTTCCCTGCCCTGAAGAACGCGCCGCTCCTCGAGACTCGCGTTTGCCAGTACGAGCAGACTCCCGACAGCCACTTCATCCTCGACCGGCATCCGGCCCTGGAAAACGTATGGCTGGTCGGCGGCGGCTCCGGACACGGGTTTAAGCACGGCCCGGCAATCGGGGAGATGATGGCGGAGTTGATCTTGAAGGACCGCGAACCGGAAGCGATCTGGCGCCTGGATAGATTTCGGACCAGATAGAAGGGCTTGTCATCCTGAGCGGCGGGTTTTGCCGCGAAGAATCCATGCATCCTGGCCGTTAGCATCGGCACTGCCAGCGACTCCATAGGTCCTTCGCCGCAAGAACTGCGGCTCAGGATGACAAGCGAGCAGGATGCGCCGAACTACTGAATCTGAATTACGTTCGCCGGGGCGCTGGCCTTGATTTCCGCCACTCGGTCGACCACTCGCCGCGCGAACTCGTAGATGGACTTGGCGTGAGGCGAGTTCTCGCCCTCCAGCACGACGGGCGTGCCTCCGTCCCCAGACTTGCGCACCTCGGCATCGAGTGCGATGTTGCCCAGGAACGAAACGCTGAACTGCTTCGCCATTTTTTCCGCGCCGCCGCGCGAAAAAATATCGATCTCGTGCTCACAGTGCGGGCACACGAAGTAGCTCATGTTCTCGACCACGCCGACGACATCAACCTTCATCTGGCGGAACATCTCGATCGCCTTGCGCGCGTCCTGCAGCGAAACGTCCGACGGAGTCGAGACCACGACCGCGCCCGTCAGCGGCACGGTCTGCACCAGCGACAGCGCAATGTCGCCCGTGCCCGGCGGCAGGTCAACGACCATGTAGTCGAGATGTCCCCACTCGACGAGACCAAGGAACTGCCGCACGATCTGGTGCAGCATGGGCCCGCGCCAGATGATGGGCTTATCGCCGGGATTGAGGAATCCCACCGAAATTACTTTCACGCCGAAGGCTTCGAGCGGCTCAATGCGATTGTCGCCCACCATGCGCGGCTGCGAGTTCACACCCAGCATCAGCGGAACGTTGGGCCCGTAGACGTCGGCGTCGAGCAACCCGACCTTGTGTCCCATCTTGGCCAGCGCGACGGCCAGGTTCACCGACAGCGTGGTCTTGCCGACGCCGCCCTTGCCCGACCCGACAGCAATGATGGCGTCAACCCCAGGCAGCGGCTGCGGCCCCTGCTGCGCCGGTCCTTGTCCATGCTGATGCGGCATATGTGCGTTCAAAGAATCACACTCCAGATAGATATTGCAAAAATGACGACGAGGCAGAACCCACTTCGATTATACAGGCGGGAATGGGAGGTGTCGGGAGCAACACCTGCTCCGTTTGCTAGCTATGCGCTAGGATCAGATTGGGGATTCGTTATCGTAGAAAGAAAGCAAAGAATTGCGTCCTAATCGCGGAAGTAGTGAGGCAGCTGGAATATGAGTACAGAAGAGCTACGTGCGGCAAATGATGCGGCAGAGAACAATTTGGGGGATTGGAGAATTGATACCGTAGGTAAACTTGCTCAGAGCTTTGGGAACGCTCCCGTGGGAACCCCCATCCGGCTCATGAGCGTAGCAAAGCATAAGAAGCACAACTACCTCAGCTTCGTTACGCCGAGTGGACCCGCCCTGTGCCTTAACATAGCGATCGGAGCTGCAGCATTGGGGCAAGCCATTAGGCCGAGATTGTTACTGACGCCGATGGTTATGCATGATGGAAAACGGGGGTTCCAAGTCAAGGACGAAAGTGTCAGTGACCTGTATTACTTTTTCGAGCAGTCAATTATCTCGGTCACCATGAGTTTCCAGGCCATCGAAGTCTTTGCGAACGCGATAATCGGTCGAAGGTCAACGCAAAGCGTTGTGGTTAAGCGCAAGGCAGGCGTGGTGAAAAATCTAACTCCAGCCGAAGCAGAGCGCGAGCTTTCAACTGAAGAAAAGATCGGCCAAGTATTGCCGAATCTTTTGAACGTATCATCGCCCAGAGGGAACCGTGCGTGGCAGGCCTTCAGGACCCTGAAAGACGCCCGTGACGCGACCGTTCATCTCAAGTCCAGCGATATCTACACTCGAAACAACATTGACCGCGAATCCCTGTTTTTCTACTACCTCAACAATGACGCCCGTGCGTTTCCTGGGGCCGCAATTAAGGTCATCTCGCATTTCTTCCCCAAGGATTTGCCTCGATGGCTAAGTCATGCGAAGGAGGTCGCTGACCGTGATTCTAGCCTTGGAAATTCAGCGACCGCAGTGTAACCAGGGCTGACCCGCGGGTAGGACGTATGAGGTCGCCGAGTGCCCCGTCCAAGCTCCGCTTGGGCGGGGATTTTGTGCCGCTTTTCCTACCACGAGTTCCCTTCTCTTTTCCACAGCTTTCCACAGCCCAAACCTGTTTTCTGTGACGAACAACCTTTACTGAGAACTTGGAAAGTGCAAAATTGGGAATATGCGCGAAGGAACTCCGCAAAACTCAGTGCGTCATCCCGATGCCCCGCGCTTTCATCAGCGGGGCGAGGGAATCTCCCATGCACAGGCGCCGACTGGGCTACTTCGAATGCTCCTCTAAGTCCTTATTCCACAATATTTTGCAAATAAGTCCTTCCGGATCAATATTTTGCGCGGATTCGACCCGATCCTACCATCCCAAGTCCAAGGAAATCAATAATTTAGCGGAAACGATCAAAAAAATGCAATCCGATCAGTACCCTTCCCCCTCCAGCCGCACCTCGACTTGAACATGCGGAGGAGGCACAATTATTAGCATCATTTGATGCTACAATTCGTGCATGGAGTTGGCATGAGAACTACGATTGCGCTGGATGACGATCTCGTACGCACCGCCCAGGAGTTTACCGGAGTGGCGGAGAAAACGGCATTGATTCGGGAAGCTCTCAAGGCTCTCATCGAGCGCGAAAGCGCTCGCCGGCTGGCGTCCCTGGGAGGCACGATGCCCGGATTGAAGAACATTCCACGCCGCCGGCCGGGGAAGGTTTGATTCTCGCCGACACGTCCGTCTGGATTGACCACCTGCGTTCCGGCAACAAAGAAATGCGCAAGCATCTTGACCAAGGGCAGATAGTCATCCATCCGTTCGTCATTGCAGAACTTGCGTTGGGATCCCTCAAAGAGCGGACCAAGACGCTTGCACTGCTGGACTTCTTACCGCGGGTGCGAGTAGCACGATTGAGCGAACTGCGGCTGATGATCGAGGCTCGTCGCTTGTACAACCTGGACATCGGCCTGACCGACGCACATCTAATCGCCTCTGCATTTATCGATGCGCCCACGCTTCTGTGGACGAAAGACAAGCGACTCCGCAAAGTCGCCGAACATCTCGGCGTTCACGCGAGTGTGCCCTGAGAAAACACGAATGCCGGCAGCATTTTCGAAGAGAGTCGATCCACGCAGTTGTCATTCTGAGCGCAGCGAAGAACCTATGCAGTTCGTTGGGAGCCAGAAGAATGCATGGGTCCTTCGCGGCAAAGAACGCCGCTTGATTGCATAACGACGTTGGCTCGTCGCAGCGAGTAGATTGGTTGTGACGAAACAGACCAAGGCTCGAGAGAAGGAGCCAACGTCATGCTGATTATAGGCTGTGATTTTCATCCGGGTTTTCAGCAGGTCGCGATCTTTGACAACCAAACGGGAGAGTATCAGGAGCGGCGTCTGGGGCACCGCGCCGAGGCGGAACAGTTTTACCGCGCGCTGGCGGGCCAAGTGGTGCGGGTGGGAATGGAAGCCTGCGGACACTATCCGTGGTTCGAGCGGCTGCTGGCGGAGTTGGGGTTCGAGTTGTGGCTGGGGGATGCGGCTGCGATCCGGGCCGCGGTGGTGCGGAAGCAGAAGACGGACCGGCGGGACGCCGAGCATGTGCTGGAGCTGCTGCTGCAAGGGCGGTTTCCGCGGATCTGGGTGCCGAGTCTAGAGGAGCGGGACGTGCGGCAGTTGCTGGTGCATCGGCACAAGCAGGTGCAGGCGCGGACGCAAGTGAAGAATCAGTTGCAGGCCATGGCGCTGAGCCAGGGAGTGCAGAAGAAACGCAAGTTGTGGACGGAGGCGGGGCGGGCGGAGTTGGAGCAATTGCCCATGTTGCCCTATGCGGCGCAACGGCGCCAGCAACTGCTGGAGGCACTGGACGCACTGGGAGCCGAGATCGAGCCACTGAACCGGCGGGTGGAAGAAGAAGTGGCGCAACGGCCAGCGGCGGTTCGGTTGCAGACGCATCCGGGAGTGGGGCCGGTGACGGCGCTGGCCATGGTGTTGACGCTGGGGCCGGCGGAGCGGTTCGCTTCGGGCAAGCAAGTAGCGAGCTACTTCGGACTGATTCCCAGCGAGCATAGCAGCGGCGGGCGGCAGCAGTTGGGGCACATCAGCAAGCAGGGCAGTTCGTTTCTGCGCTTTTTGCTGGTGGAGGCGGGCCAGTCGGCGGCACGTTACGACGCCGAGTTGGGACGCTTCTATCGTCGCTTGGCGGGGCGCAAACATCGCGCCCTGGCCAAAGTGGCGGTGGCGCGCAAGCTGGCGGTGAGGTTGTACCTGATGTTGCGCGAAGACTGGACCTACGCGCAACTATGCAGGGCGGTCGTGCAGGCGAGCCCGAGTCATCCTGTGGTGGGACGACAGAACCGAGCGCTTGAGTAGGCAGCCTGCCTCCCCGAAGCAGCGGGGAGTTCGAAGCACGAATCATGGGAGCACGCCCCGAAGAGATGGATGGCGGGACCTTGCGTCCCCCGCGAGATTAAAGGACACGGCCTTGGTCTGGACGTCAAAACCTTTTCTGCTAGAGCGAAATGGCGCTTCTTTAAAACCCGACGCGCCAGCGGAGAGCTGTCGGCAAAATGTGCTTGACACGCGCCCGCGTCGTTAGAGACAGGATGACAATCGAGGGTGCAGACAATTTCCGAAGCCACTCTCAGGAATCGCTCCCTCAATACCCTTCCCCCTCCAATCGCACCTTGCCTTTGAACATGCGGAACAGGAAGAAGAAGTATCCGAGGGCGAGAACCATGCCCAGAATCCACCAGGTGAATCCGACGCTCAGGCCATGATGGCCGGCGGCGGTGTTGTAGATGGTCAGGTTGCGGGCGGGATCGGTGCTCGCCGGCAGGACCACGGGATAGAGCGCAAACGCCGCGCCCACCAGCATGCCCACGATGTAAAGCGCCGAAGCGACGAAGGCAAGCTTCTCTTTTCCTACGTCGGGCACCGGGCTCTGGGCTTTGAGGATCCCATAGATCATGACGGCGAGCGCGCCGAACACAACAACGGGGATCAGGAATCCAATCGCGTGCTGCTTGTAGTTGTCGAGCACGCCAGGGCGAATGTAGACGGTCGCCACCAGTCCCACGATTGTTAGCAGTAGTTGCAACGGCCATGCGGCCTTCGCCACCGCGCGGGCACGGCGATTGACGTCGCCTTCCGTTTTGATCGCGACGTAGAGCGACCCGTGCGCGGTCAGCGTCACCAGCGCGATCACGCCGGTGAGAACCGTATACCAGTCGAGGACTCCGTTATTCGATCCCACGCGGAAGTTGGTCCAGAGCGGTTCGAAGAAATAGCCGTCGGCTGCAAGAGGCACGCCGCGCACCACGTTCCCCAGGGCGGCGCCGAAGAAGATGGTCAGCAGCGCACTCGACACGCAAAACACGAATTCGAAGAACCCGCGCCAGACCGGATTATCCATGTGCGCCCGCAGTTCGATGCCGATGCCGCGCAGCATGAGCAGCCAGAGCACGATCATCAGCGGCAGGTAGAAGCCGCTGAAGCTCGAGGCGTAGAGCAGCGGGAAGGCGAAGTAGAGCGTGCCTCCGGCGGCGAGCAGCCAGACCTCGTTACCGTCCCAGACCGGGCCAATGGCGCGCATGATTTTGTGGCGCTCGTCAGGCGTGCGGGCGGCGCCGAGATAGATCACTCCCGCGCCGAGATCGAAACCATCGAGCACCACGTATGCCGCAACCATTACCGCAACGATCATGAACCAGAGTGTTTCCATAAAGAACGTCGACCCTCAGGGGCTAAAGCCCGTTTCCTGCCTGCGCGTCTAACGGCACGGCTGAAGCCGTGCCCTTTCAAATCAGCATCGCTCCGGCCTTCAGCAGCTTGCGATGCCGTGACCTTTCAAACAGCTATCCACGCGCGTTTCAATGCGCGGATCCCGTCTCCGCTTCCGGGCCCTGCTCGATTTCGCGCCGCACCAGAAACAGGAACAGAATTCCCAGCACCGTGTACATGCCCATGAAACCCAGCAAGGTGAACATGCCATTCCCGGCTGAGACTGTCTTGGAGTATCCGTCAACCGTGCGCATGAGCGAATAGACCAGCCACGGCTGCCGTCCGATTTCTGCCGTCATCCAACCCGCGGTATTGGCAATGTAGGGGAACGGCAGGGCGAGCAGCAGAATCCACAGCATCCAGTGGCTGGAGAACAACTTGCCTCGCCACAACAACAACGCCGCCACCACCGAGATCGCGATGAAGAGTGTCCCAAGTCCTACCATGATGTGGTAGCTGAAGTAGAGCAAGGCTATATTCGACGGCCACTGATCTTCGGGGAAAGCGTTCAGGCCCTGCACTTCCGCTTTCCAGGCGCGGTAAGTCAGAAAACTGAGTGCATTGGGTAGCACCAGTGGATTGTCGATTTTCCGTTCCCCCACATTGGGCTGGCCGACCAGCACCAGTGGGGCCCCCGGTTGGCTTTCAAACAAGGCCTCCATCGCGGCGAGCGTTACCGGCTGATTTTCGGCAATCAGGCGGCCCTGACCATCACCGGTGGGGAACAACTGCAGAACGCTGAAGATCAGTCCGGCCACAACTCCCACGCGCACAAAGATGCGCCCATACTCCACAAACTTGCCCCACAGCAGATAGAACGCGCCCACCGACGCCATGACGAACGCGCCGGTGATCACGGCCCCACTCATATTGTGGGCGTATTGCCACCATGCCCAAGGATTCAACACCAGCGCCCAAAAACTGGCGAGCTGCACCGATCCGTCGGCGGCCTTGGTGTAGCCAACCGGATGTTGCATCCAAGCGTCGGTCGCAACGATGAAAAATCCCGAGAGCCACGATCCCAGGAATACCGCGACTGCCGACCACCAGTGGCCGCGCGGGCCCAGCCGCTTCTCTCCGTACAGGAACAGGCCCAGGAACGCCGACTCCAGAAAGAAGGCGAACATGCCCTCCATGCCGAGAGTCTGGCCGATCACGCCTCCGGCGAAACGCGAGAAGTGAGACCAGTTGGTGCCGAACTGAAATTCCATGGGAATGCCGGTCACCACACCCAGCACGAAATTGATGCCGAAGATCCGCGCCCAGAAGCGTGCTGCGCGGTGATACGTCTCGTCATTGCGGCGAAGGGCAAGGGTTTTGAGCACCACGATGAGCGGTGCCAGTCCCATGGTGAGTTGCGGGAACAAATAATGAAAGGTAACGGTAAAGGCGAAGTGAAGGCGATGCACTAAAAGGGCGCTGTCCATGAAAAACCTCAGGCACCACAGCCTAAATGCTTTTCCGAAAGCATTTATGTGATTCGAATCACATTCCAATGAAAGTCAGCGGCCGGATTTGCGGCGACGTTCCAATTCGGCACGCCGGATATCACGGCGGCGGCCGGCGTCGTCGTAGCGGCGGCGCTGCTCGTCGGTTTCGGGAACCACCGGCGCCACCTTCAAGCGCTTTCCTGCCGCGTCAACGGCCACGAAGGTCAAGTAGGCCGAACTCACGTGGTGCGTGGTGTCAGCAATGTAGTTTTCGACGAACACCTTCACCCCGACTTCCATCGAAGTATGGAAGACGCGGTTGACGGACGACCGGAGGATGACCAGGTCGCCCACTCGCACCGGAACCAGGAAGTCAATGTGATCGACCGAGGCGGTCACGACGTAGTTGCGCGAGTGGCGATGCGCGGCCATGGCGCCGGCGAGATCGATCCAATGCATAAGCTGGCCGCCCAACAGGGCGGCGAGCGGGTTGGCGTCGTTGGGCAATACGATCTCCGCCATCTCCGATTGCGAATCGCGTACCGGGCGGGGCACAAGCGCGTCGTCGGTCATTATTTTTCCCTCGTCCCTGGCTCTCTCGTCAGGATCTCTTTTGCAGAAACGATCCCAGAAAACATTCCGCCATCTTTTGCAGACGAGCGTCATCGTGACGCCGCAGCCACTGGGATCCCTGCAGGTCGAATTCGAATTCCCCGCGCTCGACGGGACGATGATTTCGTTCGCAGACATAAATCACTCGAATCCCCGCGCTCTCGCGCCGATCATCAACCTCGGTGGGAGCTACAACGGCGAAGCGCACGGCGTCCCACGCTCGATCCTGTGGCGCCCAGGAACAACCGCTGGCATAGCCAAGATTGCAAAATGCTTCGAGAACATCGGGTGCCGGGGTTTCGTTCTCATGTCCGGGAGCAGTGCAGTGGCCGCGCCATCCACATCCCAGGGGAAGGCGTGAGGGATGCGGCCAAGTGCCCTCCAGTTTTTCCACCGGCATAAAGTACGGACAGGCCAATTCGTCTGCCTCAGAGTGCGGAATTATCGGGACTCGTCATTGTAATCAGTTGCCGCGGACATGACCAGTTCCGCGCCCAGAGTTTGTAGTAATCTCGTTCTCGAGGGCCCTGGGCTCTGCTCGCATGGACCGAATTGCCGCGCTCAACGAGATTTTGACCGAGAATCCGAAGGACGCCTTCGCGCGCTACGGGCTCGCCATGGAATACTCCAAGCAAGGGGACTTCGACCGGGCGCTCGCCGAGTTCTCGATTCTGCTCGAACACCACGCCGACTACACCGCGGGATATTTCATGGCAGCCCAAACGCTAGTGCGCGCCGAGCGAGTCGACGACGCGAAGAAGATGCTGCAGGATGGAATCACTTCGGCGCGGCGTACGGGAAATCTGCACGCGCAATCAGAGATGGAAGCCATGCTGACGGAGTTGGGCTGAAGATTTTCGAGCGGGTTACATTTTGAAGACGTCATCCTGCCATCCTCCCCATCGCCCACTCCACGACGCCCGGCAATAATTGATAGAACTTCACCGGCAAATGCATCGTCCAGGGAACGATCACTTCCCGCTTCCGCTTCAAGTATCCGCGTAGCGTGGCACGAGCCACTTGCTCAGCGGTGATGCCGCGCACCGAAGCCGGGCGCACGCGCTTCAGTTCTCTTCCCCGAATCGCATTTTCCCCGAACGCGGTTCGCACGTAGCCGGGACAAACGGTCAGGACGCGGATCCCATCCTTCTTCAACTCCACGCCCGCAGCTTTTCCGACCGCATTGAGCGCGAACTTGGTCGCGCTGTACGCCGCGTTGAACGGTACTGGAATGTGGCCGGCAACGCTCGAAATATTGATGATCGTTCCCCCGCCCTGCTGACGCATCACAGGAATCACCGCCTGCATGGCCGAGACCGCGCCAAAGAAATTCGTTTCGAACATTTCGTGGCAAGCGGCCATGTCCATCTGTGTGACCGAATCGAGCAGACCGTGACCGGCGTTATTGATCCACACATCGATGCGCTTGAAATGGTGAAGGGTCAGTGCAAGCACACGGTCGATTTCTTCGGAGTTGCGCACGTCGCAGGAAAGCGCGACAGTGCGGTCGAGAAAGCCAATTCGCGCGCGTGCTGATTCCGCTCTGGCTGCATCGCGCGACAGCATCACCACGCTCGCGCCTTCCCCGGCAAACGCCACGGTAATCGCTTCGCCTATACCCATCGAAGCTCCGGTCACGACCACAACCTGTCCCGCAAGTTTCATGCTCGGGTTTTATTCTCTGCAACGCGGCAAGTCAAGGCAGGAAGAACTGGCGTACAATCGGAGGACTCGACCGCCCTGCGCTCCCAAACTGGAGACCCCGTTGGCACTCCTTCCCCTGTTTCCGCTAGAGGTTGTCTTACTTCCTGGTGCTCCGCTGCCGCTGCATATATTCGAGCCGCGCTACAAGGAGATGATCGAAGAATGTCTGGCCAACCAGGCGCAGTTCGGCGTGATCCGCGCCCTCGACCAAGGGATCGCGGAGATCGGCTGCAGCGCGGAGATCATCAGCGTTACCAAGAAATATCCCGACGGCCGTCTTGATCTTGTGGCGGAAGGCCGCCGGCGCTTCGAAGTGCTCGAACTGAATCAGGAGCGATCCTTCCTGCGGGCCGAGGCATTGTTTCTTCCCGACGAACCCGGAGCACCTTCAGAAAAAGAAAAGGCCCGGGCCATCCAGTTTCACCGGGAGATTTTGACTCTGGCCGGTGCGGTGCAGGACCTCTCCGCCGCCGATCCTGACGCCCTCTCGTTCCATCTCGCGGGCTCTCTGCCGCTCGATCTCGATTTCAAACAAAAGCTGCTGGCCATGCGGTCGGAAGCCGAAAGAATCCAGGAACTCGCGAGCTATCTCGAAAACGTTTTGCCCGGGCTGCAGCGCGCCGCCCGTGCGCGGGAGAAGGCCGGCGGGAATGGACACGTGCGCTAGGGAGTCTCCACAATCAGCGCGCGGACCTACCGCTACTTGTGTTCTAGTTCCTGGACGAGTTTCTGGAAGTCCGCATCCGGCTTCAGACCTTCCAGGCGGGTGTCCGATTCGATCGCTTCGGCATCCGTCAGACCAAGACGTACGGCTTGCTGAAGGTCTCTGACCGCCTGCTTCTTGTTGCCAGCAAGGGCGTGGGTCTCGGCGAGCAGAAGAAGCGGCCAGGGCTCATTCCGAAATTTGCTGATCAGTTCGAAACATGCATCCGCCTTTTCGAAATGGCGGGACTCGAGTTCTTCCTGCCCGGCTTCGATTGCTGCCACCCACAAGTCGTCGGCGGCGCGTTTGGAAACCAGCCGCTCGGTCTCGTTCCTTGAGTGCTCCGCCTGGTAGTCCAACCGGTGCATGGCCTGCACGATCTCATTGGCGAGCGTCATCGTGTCGTCGGCCGAACTATTCATGTAGGTATGCAGCTTGGGCGAAACCTCGGATTCCAAGGCGGACTGCTCCGCCATCTGCTCCCGCTCATTCTTCAATGCAACCTTCAGAGCGCTGGAGTTCTTCACCGCTGACAGCTTCTTTTCCGATTCAGCCGTATCCCGCAGGCCGGCGAAATCGGAAGTCATCGAACGGTAGGCTTGGAGCTGCGAGATCGCGTCGTGTTGTTTCTCGGCGTCGTCGGCTTCGGCTTGCCTCTGCCGCAACATGCGGTCGATGAATGCCGCGTCCGGCGGAAGGTCGCCAGCCTGCATCGCTTTCAGAGTGAGCCACTGGACCGCATCCTCGAAGACCGTAGCCGGAGCCCACTGGTGCGTTCCGGGAAATACGCGCACACAGTAAGGCAAGCCCGCGTCTTCTCTTTCCCGACGGATGGTTACAACCTCGGGCCAGTTGAAATCCCGATCGCCAACGGCGAAATAGTAGAGCAGTTTGATGTCTGCCGCGGCTCGATTGTTGGGATATCCCGCGCCCTGCGCAATGACGCCCGCGATTCGGCACGGGGGACAACCCAGAGCCATGGCGCCGGCCACCCGCGCGCCGCCGGAGAATCCGCTGGTGTAGATGCGATGTTGATCCAGGGCGAACCGCAAATGCGTGTCGAGCCAGATGGCGTTCACGCTCTTCGACTGGTCGGACGAGAAATTTCGCGAGTTGTTCGAGCCGACGATCACGAAACCGTATTTCTCGGCGACGTCCTTGTAAAGTTCGAGGGGCCGCCGGCCGCGCCCGCTCGGGTCGAAGAAGTAGATAATCGGCCAGTTCTTTCCCGGAGCATAGGCCGTGGGCAGATACAACGCATAACTCATGGACGGATCATTCTTGCAGACGATATTTGTAATTTGACCAACGGGAGGCGGCTCGCTTTCCTTGCCGGCTTGGCCAATACAAGACAACGACGCGAAGAAAATCAAAGACATCAGCGCAATGATTCGCGCGCACGCTGTATTCCACCGGTCTATCGCTATTATTTCGATAGTCTGCCTCCAGCGTTTAGCGGGCGAGCCCAAAATTCACGGCCGCGACTGGGCGTATAATCTGTTCCATTGTAGTTCCTGGGGGTTTTTTCATGAGTCGTCCGCGCACACTGGGTGAACTGCGCCGCAGCAATTTTTCTGAGGAGCGTTTGCGGACGCGCCGCGTCAAGGACGAACTGCGCGATAACCTCATCTCCCGCCTGCGCAATAATCACGACGCTCCCGTTTTTCCCGGAATCGTGGGCTACGATGACACGGTCGTACCGCAGATCATCAACGCGATTCTTTCGCGCCACAACTTCATCCTGCTCGGGCTGCGCGGCCAGGCGAAAAGCCGCATCCTGCGGGCGTTGACGACCCTGCTCGATGAGCACATGCCTTATCTTGCGGGATGTGAGATTCACGACAATCCCTATGCGCCGATCTGCCGACGTTGCCGCGAGGAAGTTGCGCGCCTCGGCGAGGACGCCGCCATCGCCTACCTGTCGGCGGACGACCGCTACGTCGAGAAACTCGCAACCCCTGATGTCACAATCGCTGATCTGATCGGCGACATCGATCCCATCAAAGCCGCTCGCGGCGGACACGAACTATCGAGTGAACTGACAGTTCACTACGGCCTGCTCCCCCGCGCCAATCGCGGCATCTTCGCCATCAACGAACTGCCCGACCTCGCGGGAAAGATTCAGGTCGGCCTGTTCAACATCATGCAGGAAGGCGACGTGCAGATTAAGGGATACCCGATCCGGCTGCCGCTCGACGTGGCGCTGGTCTTCAGCGCCAACCCGGAGGACTATACGGCTCGCGGCAAGATCATCACGCCGCTCAAAGACCGCATTGGCTCCGAGATTCGCACGCACTACCCGGCGACTGTGGACGAAGGCATTGCCATCACGGCCCAGGAGGCATGGACGAAACGCAACGGGCATCCTTTGCACTTGCCGAATTATGTACAGGAAGTGATCGAGCGTGTTGCCTTCGCCGCGCGGGAAGATAAGAAGATCGATAAGCGCTCGGGCGTGAGCCAACGGCTGCCGATCAGCGCGATGGAGAATGTGATCTCCAACGCCGAGCGGCGGGCGATTCGCAACGATGAAAAAATGGTCGTGCCCCGCATCAGCGATGTCTACGCGGCCCTGCCTGCAATCACCGGCAAACTTGAACTCGAATACGAAGGCGAGGTAAAGGGCGCCGATCACGTGAGCCGCGAACTGATCCGCGCGGCGATTGCCAAGACTTACGACGAGTACTACACCGGCGCGAACACGCAACAGATCGTGCAATGGTTCGACCTGGGGGGCGAGATTCAGTTGTCGGACTCAGTGCCCGCGGTGGAAGCGCTGGAGAATCTGAAGGAAATCCAGGGTCTGGTCGATAAGCTTGGCCCGCTGGGCGTATCGCAGAAGGAAAGTCCGGAGTTGCAGGTTTCTGCGGCAGAATTCATCCTCGAAGGCCTGCATGCGCACAAGCGCATCGGCCGCAGCGAGGAGCGAGTGTTCAAGGCGGGCGAGAAAAAGCAGGAACCCGCGCGCGAAAAATCATTCGAGCCCGACGAGCGGCCGTACCGCCAGAGAAGACAGTTCAACTGAAGCGATCGTTGGTCGTCGCCGTCAGTCGTTGAATGAGGAATTGGTTAGAGAAGCGTGAGATTACTATCTCGATCTTTCGTTGCTGCACTATGCTTGCTGACTGTCGCGGGTTTAGTCGCGGTGCTGAGTTTCAATGTGGCCGCAGCGGCATTGGCGTGGCCGGGACTTGTAATCGTGAACGCGATTTGTTCACGCTTCGGAATTTACCTGAACGACGCGCCCCTCCGGCAATGGCTTGTTCCCGGCTTGTTGATCGACGTTGCCTTCTACACAACGGTTTTCTTTCTGTGTGCGAGACTCTGGGGGATTTTGGCGGCGAAGTTTGGCAGTGAACGGCGTGTACCGGCGGCACGTCTTTCGCCAACGACCGACGACCGACGACCAACGGCACAGTTATGAAGCGCATTCGCTACTCCAAATACGTGCCCGATCCCGCCGGGGAGATGAGCCTGGAGGATCTGCTCAGCGCTCTCTCCGACTACCTGCTGCGGAGCGGGTTTCAGGATTCAATGTGGTACGAAATGCCGGAGGGCGAGCAGACGCTCGACGAACTCAAACGCGCCATCGAAGAGGCGCTGATGAACGGCGAAATGTTCGACGAGAACCTGCGGGAGCAGATTGAGCGGATGCAGGCCGAAGGGCAGCTCGACGAACTGATCGAGCAACTCATCGAGCGTATGCAGCAGGAAGACT
Source organism: uncultured Acidobacteriaceae bacterium (assembly GCA_963819035.1). Lineage (GTDB taxonomy): Bacteria > Acidobacteriota > Terriglobia > Terriglobales > Acidobacteriaceae > Sulfotelmatobacter. The sequence continues at coordinate 78,633 of CAWFUU010000010.1, forward strand.
ACATTTCGATTGATCAGCCGCCAGACCCCGCGCGGCCGTCCGGCGTTGGTGGACAAACCGGCGAGGCGCAGCAAGCGCGGTTCGAGATCACCGACAAGAGTCTTGACTTCCTCGGGTTCAAGTCGCTGCGCAATCTCCTGGGGTCGCTGGGCAAATCGAGCTTTGGGCGGCACGACACCCGCGATCTTGCCACTGGGATCGAGGCGAGCGGGTCTTCGAAAACCTATGAGTTCGGTGACACGCTGAACCTCGACATCACGGCCACGCTCTCGAGCGCGATCCAGCGTGAAGGGCTTACGTTGCCGCTCAACATCGAGTACTCCGACCTGCAGGTGCACCAGTGCGAGTACCAGTCGTCGTGCGCCACAGTGCTCATGCTCGACTGCTCGCACTCGATGATCCTTTACGGCGAGGACCGCTTTACTCCGGCAAAAAAAGTCGCGATGGCGCTGTCGCATCTCATCCGCACGCAGTATCCGGGAGATTCGCTGTCGCTGGTGCTGTTCCACGACTCAGCGGAGGAAGTTCCGCTCAGCCAGTTGGCGCGGGTGAAAGTCGGCCCGTACTACACCAACACGCGCGAGGGGCTGCGGCTGGCGCAGCGGATCCTGCAGCGACAGCGGAAAGACATGAAGCAGATTGTGATGATCACCGACGGCAAGCCATCGGCGCTGACGCTGGAAGACGGGCGCATCTACAAGAACGCCTTCGGCCTCGATCCCCTCGTCGTGAGCCAGACACTCGAAGAAGTTTCGAAGTGCAAGCGCGCGGGAGTGCTCATCAACACGTTCATGCTTGCATCCGATTATGGGTTGGTGCAGTTCGTGCAGAAGGTCACCGAGATGTGCCGGGGCAAGGCCTATTTCACCACGCCCTACACGCTCGGCCAGTACCTGCTGATGGACTACATGTCGCGCAAGACGAAAACCATTCACTGAACGAGATTCTCCTCTCTTACCTGCGATTGGCGCCAAGGACACTGCAAGCGGTCATTCTTCTACGAAGGACTTTAGCCTTGACAGTGCCTGATCCCACTGTTCAGAGACGGAATCGAGGTAGTGCCTGATTCCTTCAATTGGCTGCGGATCGAATTTGAATCGGCTCTCGCGACCCGCACGGATACTGTGCACGATTCCGGCACCCTCTAATACTCGGAGATGCTTGGTGATCGCCTGCCGGGTCAGTTTGGAACCCTGCGTCAGCTGAGAGATCGAATAAGGCCGCCGATCACAGAGCTTCGCAACCAGCCATAGCCGGGTTGCTTCGCCGAGAGCTGCAAAGACGACTGCGTGCGTCGGCCGTTTCGTAGCCACACTGCTACGGCTTTTGTGCAACATAGTTCTCGATGTTCTTCATTTGTTCCGTCCAACCGCCATCGTTTCTGCGGAATGCTTCGACTCGGCGATCATCGGGAAGCTTGTCGAAGCCGGACTCGGTGAGTATGAGTAAGGTGCCGGTGGCGGTCTTCTCCAGCCTGAATTCGACCAGTGTGGTCGGCTCCTTCGAATAGTCCGGCGGAGTCCCTTTCTCAAAGGACTTGGGATGGGGCCAAGTGAAGGAAAAGAGGTGCTCGGGCTCCATTTTCTGCACGACTGCTTGCCATTTGATGTGCTCATAGCCGGGATAAGTGATCTGGCCGCGGGAGATTTGACCCGGCACAAAGGGACCGTCCAGTTTCACGCGAAACCATTCGCCGAATTCGCGGTAATCCGTCAGCGCACGCCAAACCCGGGAGACTGGCGCTTTCAGTTCAATTCTCTTCTCGATAACATCATTCATGTTACGCAGCCTCTGGGTTGCATATTATCCCAGGCTAATGGAGATACGCAACCCAACGGTTGCATGACTCGAGAAGCTCACTTTTGATCTGGTGAGGAGCCCCTCAGCGGCTGAAGCCGAGTTCGTCTTGCCGCACTTGGCGGGACGGCTGAAGCCGTGCCCTTCCCAAAACCTATCTCACTGCTGATACTCTTCTGTAATAAGACATGGCGAATTGCACTCAATGCGGCCGGAAACTTCCCCCTTTTAGCCTCAAGAAGATCTGCCAGTGGTGCGTGCAGCACGAGGCGGCGCAACGCGGCGAGATCGACGACGTGAAGCAGCGCGTTATGCCCGTGCCCTGGGTTCGGAGCGAGTCGAGCATCACGCTGACGCAAGTGCTATTCGGGGCCAACGTCGCGGTCTTTCTGGCGATGGCGGCTGCGAGCGGTACCGTAATGGACTTCCCCGGGCAAACCATGGCGCATTTTGGCGCCAACTTCGGCCCCTATACGCTGTCGGGCGACTGGTGGCGACTGGTGACCTACATGTTCCTTCATGGCGGCTTGATGCATATCGCCTTCAACATGTGGTGCCTCTGGGACCTGGGCGCTCTGTGCGAGTCGCTTTACGGACGTTGGACTTTTGCTGCCGTCTACCTGACGACAGGGATCGCCGCAGGCGTGACCAGTGTCGCGTGGAATCCCAGGGTGCTCAGTGTCGGCGCGTCGGGGGCCATTTTCGGCCTGGCCGGTGCTCTGATCGCGTCATTCTATCTAGGAGAATTCTCGCTGCCGAGCATTGCGATCCGCGGGACGCTGAGGAGTCTCGTCTTTTTCGTCGGCTTTAATGTCCTCTTCGGAAGCATGTTTCCCGGCATCGACAACGCATGTCACTTCGGCGGACTCATCAGTGGATTGATTCTGGGCGCGCTCATCGCGCGGATCGCGCCTCAACACGACAACCCGCTCCGGCGGGCCAGCGTGCTGGGCATAGTTGCTCTGGCGGTGGCCGCGAGTGCTGTGGGAGTGCAACACTGGCGCGGCGCGCCTTTCCGCATCGGACGAGCCCTGGAGTCGTTGTCCGAGAGCCCTGATCGCGCCATCGCGCAACTCCGAACCGTGGTCCGGCAACAGCCCAACTCTGTGCAGGCGCACTTCGCGCTGGGACAGGCTTACTTCAATGCAAATGACTATCCCCAGGCGGAAACCGAGTTCAAGCGCGTCGTTGAACTGCAACCGCAGCACACCGCGGCCCGCTTTAACCTTGGCATGGTGTACCTGGCTGAGAGGCGTACAGGCGATGCGAAGCTGACCTTCACGCAAATGCTGGCACAGAACGCGAACGACGCCGACGCACACTATGGCATTGGACTGGCACTGGCCGACGAAGAAAAGTATCAGGCGGCAATCGAGGAGTTCAAAACGGCACTTCGATTGGGCCCGCAGGCTTCTGGCGTCTACTACGAGTTGGGCCAGTGCTACGCCAAGCTTGGGATGTACGACGATGCGATCACTGCCTACCAGAACGAGAAAGAGAAAAACGGCGACCATCCTGATCTCGAAGCCGCTCTTGCCGACGCTTACCAGGCCAAAGGCATGACGCAACAAGCGCAAGAAGCCCGCGACCAAGCTTCACATCTGAAGAATCGATCGCACGATTGATCAATGATCCGCCAGGGAGCGAAACAGGAGCTTCCTCGATGAGTCGCGGAAGACTCCTGTCGCCGGATTCCCGGCCGCGCTGCCCGAAGCACGCCGCTACTTTCGCGGTCCCTCTCCGAGAACTGCGAAATACTTCCCGGTCTCCTCCTTCGCCAACTCTGCCTCAGTCCGGGATGTGTCTAACTTGCGTCCGTCGCCCTTGACGGGCGACCAGATTTCCGAGAGAAGGCAGAGGTTGCGATAGCAGTGGAAAATGATCTGGCCGTTCTTGCCAGCCGAGCCGCTTGAGGTGTAGTCGGCCAGCACGATGGCAACCGGTTTGCCATGGGCGTCTTGGATTTTGACCAGATGTGCGTTTGCGGTCATCGTGTATTCACCGGCGGGCAGGATCTTCCCGCTGACGGCGAATTTGAAAGGTACTTTTGCTCGAACACCGCCGGATTGAGCGAAAGCTGGAACTGCGGCCAGCCCGAGTGCCAGGCAGAGGCCTATGAGAGTTTGGTTTTTCATGGGAGTCTCCTTTTCTGATTCGGCCGCCGGGTTCCAACCTCCCAGCGTGCCAACTTTTGTCCCGAACGCGCCCACACCTTCGCCCGTGGACGCTCGCAGAACAATGGGCTTGCCATGGTTTGCATCGGGAACGAATGTGGCCAGCTAATTCGTTGAAAACAGAGGAGAACAAACCGAATGTGACCCGGCCCGTCTAACGGTTATTTACCGGCTAGGGTGTAGACTCTCTGGATCATAGGGGTGAAGTGGGATGGCCCGGCCTGCGACGAATCCTCGAACCGTGCGGTTTGGTCTCTTCGAACTCGACCTGGACGCTCGCGAACTGCGCAAGTCCGGGGTACGGATCAAACTGCAGGAGCAGCCGTTTCAGATCCTCGCCATGCTACTGGAGCGCCCCGGTGCGATCGTCACCCGGGAAGAGTTACAGAAGCAGCTTTGGTCCAGTGATACTTTCGTCGATTTTGACCTCAGCTTGAACAGCGCGGTCAAGAAGCTCCGGCAGGCGCTGAGTGACGACTCCGAGAATCCGCGTTTTGTTGAGACGCTCTACCGCAGGGGATATCGCTTTATCGCGCCGGTGAACGGGCACTCTGACTCTGGCCAGATTCAACTGGTGGAGAGTGCCGCCAGCATCAGGGACGCCAGCCCCACCGCCAGCGATTGCGGCGTCCAAGCGATCGGCGGAGAAATCTCGTCTTCTACCTGGGGATCCCCATACTCCTCGTAGTCGTTGGTATCCTTGTGCTCCAGCTGGTTCCTTCCGCACAGCCGACGATTCTGGGCTATACGCAGATCACACACGATGGGCTCATGAAAGGCGGAATCGTCACCGATGGCCAAAGGCTCTATTTCACGGAGTTGCAAGGCGATCGTTTTGCGGTGAGCCAGGTCTCGGTTGCTGGCGGCGAGACTAGTGTTGTGCCGACTGCTTTCCAGAATGCGGGTGTCGATGGAGTCGCGCCCAACGGCTCGGCACTTCTGGTAGGGGTCTTTCACGGCACAGGCAAAGGAATGGAACTGTGGTCCTTACCCTTGCCAAGCGGGGCAGCGCGCCGGCTGGGAGACTCCATCGCCAACGCCGCGACTGGGTCTCCCGATGGGAGCCAACTATTTTTCTCCAGAGGCCCGGACATTTACGTCGCGAAGAGCGACGGCAGCGAAGCGCAGAAACTGGTGAGCGTTGGCAGCCAGGTCTTTGGGATTCGCGTTTCGCCCGATGGCGTCAGGCTTCGCTTTGAGGTCATCGATCCGAGAAATGGTGCGAGCGCGTTCTGGGAAATCCGCCGCGATGGGACCGGGCTGCATCCGCTGCTTCCCGGTTGGAACCCAGTTCCCCGGGAATGCTGCGGTAATTGGACTCCCGATGGAAAGTACTTCCTGTTTCAGAGCTTTCGGAATGGTCCTGGCAAACACATTCGAAATGGCCGACAGAACCTATGGGCGCTGGCCGATAAATCGCCGTGGCTCGATCGAGAGAGCGAGCCGATACAGTTGACGAACGGGCCGCTGGATTTTGGTTCTCCTGTGGCCAGCATGGACGGCAAGAGAATCTTTGCGGTCGGGATGCAGCCGCGGTGCGAGTTGGTCCGTTACGACGGCAAGTCTGGCTTCACACCTTATCTTGATGGCATATCGGCAGGTGATCTGGCCTTTTCCCCGGATGGAAAATGGGTCGCTTACGTCTCTGTCCCGGAGAGTCAGCTCTGGCGGAGCCGAGTGGACGGTAGCGAAAAAGCTCAGCTCACATTTGAAGCCATGGACGCTGGACTGCCGCGGTGGTCGCCGGACGGAAGGCAAATCGCATTTATGGGCAGGACTTTAAAGACGAACTGGCACGCGTACTTGATTTCCGCCGATGGCACGGGGTTGCACGAACTGATTCCCGGCGCGGAGGCTGGATACGATCCGGGCTGGTCACCGGATGGCAAGTCGATCGTGTTGACTCTGAATGAGGCGGGCTCGCCCAGTAGTCTGCTCAACGGGCCGGGTATTGTGACCGTTGATCTGGGCACCGGAAAAATTTCTCCCCTGCCCGGAGCGAAGCATGTTTTTTCTCCACGCTGGTCCCCAGACGGACGGTACATCGCGGCCATCACAGACGACTCGGGAAAACTGATGCTGTTCGACCGAGCCAGTCAGCAATGGCAGGAACTTGTGAGCATGCCGATTGGATATCCCAGTTGGTCGCACGATGGGCAATACATTTATTTCGACACAACTTTTGTGGAGGACGCCAACTTTTTTCGCCTTCGAATTTCAGACCGTAAGCTGGAAAAACTGGTCAGCTTGAAGGGAATGCGGCAGTATTGGGGCAACTTCGGCTCCTGGACCGGGCTGGGGCCCGACGATTCGCCGATGCTGGTCCGCGACACCAGTAGCCAGGAAATCTACGCGCTCGATTGGAAAGCGCCTTAGGTCTTGGTGATTTCCCCGACCGCCCGCCACGCCTGGTTGATGGCTTCGTCGGTGTAGGCATAGGCGCCGGCGTCAGCATTGGCGATCGCGATCCGGCCGTAGGGCTTGCGCGCGACTTCACACGGCGTTTCTCCGCCTTCCAGCCAGAATGAATCGAACAGCGAGTTGTACTCGTAGGCGTAGCCGTGCGGCCAGCGATTGACAGTAATGGCCGCGATGTCGCGCGCGGGGTCGAAGCCTCCCGGGCCGAGAGTGCGCAGCAACTGCTCGCGGATTTTGTGCTCCATGGTTTCAAACGTCGTGCTGAACAACTCCATCCGGCCAAGGCTATGCTGTTCCCGCGCCGGCTTTCCCGGCTTGCATGGCGCCTTCATCATGTGAATGACGATGGGCTCTTCCGGCTTGCGCGCACATTCGTATCCACCAATGCTGACGGGGTGGTCGAGCTGAACACGGGTGTGATAGCAGCCGGGGGCATACATGGCGTTCATGCCGAGCTTTTGAAACGACGTCCAGTTGTGAAGCAAAACGTTGGTGTAAAGCAGCGGAACCTTTTGCGCGGAGCTCAGAGCCTGCTTTTGCTGCTCGGGCAGATCTTCGCAGATGTAAGGGATGACGACGTGCCAGCACGCCAGGATCGAGTTCTTCGCCCTGGCCGTATAGACCTTGCCACCGCGGGCGTAACTGACCTCTACCTCTTTCGCGCTGGCTGCGTCGCCAAGATGCTTGACGCGTACCGCCGTGCTGTTCAAGCGAATGCGCACAGCGGATCCGGAATCATCGAGCTTCGCATAGTTCGCCTTAGCGAGAACAACATCGGACACTGAATTGCCGGGGATCGCATCGGGAATCAGTTTCCGTACCAGCAGGCGCGCGATGGTGGCGTTGCCATCGGGAAAATGGAAGAAGTATTTTTCCGCTTCCTCGTTCGGAATGGCGTCGCGGTTCATGCCCTTGCCGGCGGCGGGATCGAGGTTCATGCCCTCAAATCCCGGCAAATCGTCGCCCCACGCGTCCTGCGCGGCAATGGCGTCGATCCCCAAGCCGAACGTGGGTTGCAGAACCGCAGAGTAAATCTTGACCACGTCCTCGTGGACCTTCACTACATCTCGCAGGAAGCTGGCATAACTCATGCGGGCGAGTTTGGCCTTCTTCTCCACCGAACTCAGACCCGGGAAGTAATCCTGTTGATGGTGATGCAGACGTTCAAGATCCTTCTTCGCCTGTTCGGCGATCGGCGCCTCAGCCTGAATGTGCTTCCAGACTTCGGGCTTGTCGGAGGCAATGAAGAGCTTTTCGCCTCCGCTGAATGTAGGCAAGCTGACGACCAGCATGTCCGTGCCAAAGGTTTCCTTGTCGAAGAAGATGCTGGAACGCAATCCCAGCGAGCGGTAAAGGCTGGCGTCCAGATACTTGTGGTAGGACGGCACGTCGATGCCGAGTTCTTCGACCAGTGCCTTTGCCACCTTGCTGTAAGGCGCCGGACTCTCGATGGCGTACGTGCCGCCGTATCCCAGGCGAAAGTTGTTTCCGTCGCGGAACTCGTTGCGCTTGGCGTGTCCGCCGAAGTCGTCGTGATTGTCGAGGATGAGGATGCGTGCTTTTGCGCCTGCTGCCTTGCGATAGAAGTGCGCCGCCGCCAGGCCGCTGATGCCGCCGCCGACAATAATCAGATCGTAGGTCTCGCCGGTGTCGACAGGCTTGCCAGCCTCGTCCCAAAACGTGCCGTCGCGCAGGCTATGCGCGGCATCGAATGATCCGGGATGGCTGCCGCGCATGCCCGTGCGAGCTGGGGGATAGTAGTCAGGCGACTTTTCCGGCCCCGCAGGTTCATCGCCGAGAAGATGCCACGGCATCATCGCCGCACCCGTCGTCACCGCCACGCCATTGATGAAGTCGCGGCGGGTGATCGTGCGGTCCATTCCTAGTTCGCGGTCCCGTGAGTCGTGCACCATCTCCTCCGCCGTGAACTACGAACCGCCCTCGGCTTTCTTCACCGCAAGTTCCGCGCCCTGGAACCCGATGCGGCTGTGAGTTCCGTCGCAGAAGGGTTTGTTGACTGATCCTCCGCAGCGGCAGAGAGAAAATGCGGTTTTGCCCGTAAGGTCGAACGGTGTTCCGTTGATGTCCACCAATTCGACGGAGCCTTCTGGTGCTTCCACGCGAAGCGGCCCGTTGGGCCTGACCGTGATCTTCACTTGAGCCATAAATCCATCCTCCAACCTTACGGGTTTCTAGTAAGCATACGAAGATACCATGACGGCCGTGGCTTGTGCAGCGAAGGGCGCTTCGCGGGACGCAGCTTCGAAGAACGATTCAGGCTGCGGCGGTACCGACCGCGACCAGGCTGCGATAGAGCTGCAGATACTCTTCGATCATGCGCCGGGTCGTGAAGCGCTCGCGGGCGCGAGTGTATGCCAGTTCGGCGAAGGCGCGGCGCATGGGCCGATCCTCGTTGAGGTCGCGAATTCTCTGGGCGAGGCTCGCGGCGTCGTTGGTGCGGAAATACAATGCTGCGTCGCCCCAGATCTCGCGGAAGCAGGGGACGTCATTGGCCACGATCGCGCATCGCGAAAACGCGGCCTCGAGTGCGGACATTCCCAACGGCTCGTAGCGTGCGGTGGCGGCATAAATGGCCGCGCGGCTGAAGAGGGCACGGAGTTGCGCTTCCGTCTGTGGTCCGCGAATCGCGACCGAGGTCTCCTCGGTATCAATCTTCACATCGGCGCGGATCGGAATCCGGGGCACTGGGACCGTCTGCTCTGCTCCTACGATGCACACTGGGATCGGATGCTTGTGTTGGGTCAGAAGAGAAACCTGCTTGCTCGCGTCCACGAGGCGTCCCACGGCCAGCACGCAATCTTCCTTGTTGACGTAGGGATTGAAGAAAATCGGGTTGCGCCCGGGATAGATCACAAGTTCCCGCCGCGGTCGCACATAACCGGTGCGAACCTGGTCAAGCATCCACTCCGAGGGCGCGACTACCGCATCGGCGCCCAGAATTCCGCGCAGAACGGTGTCGTAATACCACTTCGTCGGACGCCCCGACCGAGGGATGACTCCATTGCTTCCCGCTTGTTTCCAGGTCAGCAAATCTCCGTGCGCCATCACCACCCGCGGCACGTCGACCGGCAGATCGCCGTAGCAGAACTGGTTGAGGTGCAGCACGTCCGGGCGCAGTTCGCGAACCAGCGCCGCCAGGAACATGGACGACTCGTGCAGATCGTCTTCCGCCTGCTGCATCCACTCCAGGCCGAACGCAGTGGGCCGGTATTCGAGGCCGTGCAAGTGATCCATCCAGGCCGTTTGCGCTGGTAGAGGAATTTCGCCGAAGCTGACCAGAGTGACCCGTACACCGCGCGTGACCAGGCCGGTCACGAGTTCGCGGCTGTAAGTCCAGGATCCCGACAGCGTGTCAGCAGTGACCAGGACGTGCACCGAACCTCCGGGGGAGCAGCGCGGGATTCCGCACGCGACGCGGGGTTCCGCCTGCCGGGCGGCTCTATTTTAGTTTGAAAATACCCTCGACGGGAAGTGAATTCAGATCACTAGCTGCAAAATGTTGCATTCGATGGAACCCCCGCTCAAAAGTTGAACTTCAGAGCCAGTTGGATTAAACGCGGTGGTTGCGCCGCAAGAATCTGATTGAAGGTTGGCGAACTGATATCGCTGTCGGGCAAGCGGAAATTCGTGTGGTTCAGAATATTGAAGAACTCAGCCCGGAATTGGAACTCCTTGCCCTCGGTTACGGGAATGTTCTTGAACGCGGAAAAATCCCAATCCCCGTAGCCTGGCCCCTGGGCGATGTTGCGGCCAGCCGTACCGAATTGCTGGACCGGAGAATTCGGATTAGGGGTGATTTGCTGGAACGCGTTTCGATTGAGCCACGCAGCGGTGGTGCGTGGTCCGGCGTTCGGGTTTTGCCCGGGAACAAGGTTCGGCCGGTTGGCGGAGAAGCCCGTGATTTCCGGCGCTCCTCCCTGCTCGGAAACATCGTTGGAATCGAAGACGGTAAATGGAGTCCCGCTCATGATGGTAGCGATGCCATTCAGTTGCCACCCACCCAACGCCTGCTGATACCAGCCGTGAGGCTGTCTCCAGATGGGGAGGCTCCACTGATAACTCAACACGAGGCGGTGGCGGGAATCGAACAAAGAGCGGCCGCGCTCGGCAGCGAGATTGAAGGGGTTCTGCGCCAGATCGTTTTCACCGGCCACGGGCTTGGAGGCCGAGCCTGTCATATTGAACGAAGACGCATCATCGATCGTTTTAGAGAACGTGTAGGAAGCCAGGAAAGAAATTCCATGGCTGAAACGCTTGCGCAGGCTCGTCTCTAGAGCGTTGTAAGACGAATTGGCGATGCCGGCGATAAGACCAGTCGAGGAGTAGGTGCAAGGTGGGGAGTTTGGATCCAGCGTGCAGCCGGAATAGAGCCGCCGCTGATCGGCATTGCCCGAGGTCGAGTTCGGCTGGCCCGTAGCGGAACTAATTCCCGGCACATAAATGGCTGGGTTGCCCTCGATGAAGCGCGGCAGTTTGGTGCCCTTGGTGCCTACATATCCAACCTCAAGCAGCAGATCGGAACCGAAGGATCGTTGGACGTTCATGTCCCAATCCTGAGAGTAGGGCAGAGGCAGGTTGGGAGTAAGCGTCAAGTTGGTCAGCGGTTTCGCGAACGAGTTCAGCGGGGGAGGGTTGCCGTTGTAGGGATCTGAGAAGTTGAGACCAGCGGGACCGAGGCTGATCTGCTGGGTCTGCAGATAGGGAGGCGCACTGATGGGCGATTGAAGCGGCCCGCCCTGGCCAGTGTAGTACGGCTCGTAGAAGATTCCATAGGCCGAGGTGACCAGCCACTTCGCACTCCCGGTCGGGTCCCATGCAACGCCGAAGCGCGGCGCAAGACCTTTCTTGAAAGTTGGGATCAGCCCTGCGGGTACACCTGGATCGCCGGGATACAGCAAGTCCCGCCGGCGCACTGGGCATGACCTGCGACTGCCTGCCGGGGATAAAAAGCGTCTGCCGGTTGTGGATCTCCGTGTAAGGGAATGGCAGTTCGTAACGCAGACCGGCATTCAAAGTCAGACGGGAAGAGACTTTGTAGGTGTCCTGAGCATAGCCGTTCAGGGAGTTGCCCCTGATACCGCGCGAGAAATCACCACGGCCCTGAAGAAAGAACACTGGCTGTCCGACCAGGAACGCGGCGAACCCATCTCCAAGGATCGGGAAATTTGGGATGAATACAAAGAAGCCGTTGGTGGCAATGCCCTGCAGCACGTTGACATTCAGGTGCTGGTAGCCGCCCCCGAATTTGAGTTCGTGCCGTCCGCGCACCCAGCTCAACGACCCGGAATAGTCATAAGCGTTCTCATACGTATTACGCGGACCGGTGATCGGGTCGCCGACCGTGGTGTAACCATTGACCTGGATAAATGGAGGGCCCACAGCGACGTCGAGACTGGGCGAGTATTGAAAACCTAGACTGGAGGGACTGGTGTGATTCTGGTGCTCGTCGAAAAGGAATTTATTTCGCAGATACGAGAAGCGGAAGACGCCAATCGTGGCGGGCGAGAACGCGTGAGTCTCCTGGGCAACGAAGTTTTGGGCGCGATGATTTTCTGCCACAGGAAAGCCGGGGACGCTTGCGCCCGACGTGGAGAGTGGATCGAAGCGCGTGCCATTGCTGAACATGTAACGGAAGTTTAGGGTGTCGGCGGAGGAAAGATAGTGGTCCAGCCGTAAGCCGAACTGGTCGGTATCGTCGCGAAGAGTCTGCGTGGAGTTAAACGCGTTGGTACCGGTGTTCGGCTCTGGAAATAGACTTAAGAGCCCCTGCGACATCGGGTTGATGAATGGCAACTGGTTGTAGGGGATGGGCGCCCCATTTGCGAATAGGTTGTAAAGCTGATGGCCAGGGGTTGGGTTGCTGCACATCCCATTGGTGTCGAACTTTTCCCCCTTTGTGGCATCGCATAACTGACCAAAATTGCCTTGCCGCTCGGGGCCAGATGGAACCGTGCTGAGCTGGGTTTCCCCTTGCCGATTGCGGAATCCCTCGTAAAACCCAAAAAAGAAAGTTTTGTCTCTGCGGATGGGACCGCCGAAGGTTCCGCCGAACTGATTTTGCTTGAGAGGCTCCGTGCTTTTGGCGAAGTAGTTGGTAGCGTCGAAAGCGTTGTTGCGCACGAATTCCCAGAGCGCTCCGTGGAACTGGTTCGTGCCGGCCCGAGTGATGATATTCGTCGTCGACCCCAGGCTGTTGCCGAACTCGGCGTTGGCGTTGTGGGTCAGAATTCTGAACTCGTCGATGGCATCCACGGGCGGTTCGAGGACGAAGCCTCCGTCCACGCCATTGAAATTGTTGGCTCCATCGATCAAGAAATTGTTGGACTCAGGCCGCTGGCCATTGACCGCATAAGCCTGACCGTTCCGCAAAGATCCTCCTGCCTCGGCAAGACCAGGCGTGAGGGGCACGACTCCCGGCTGAAGCAGACCCAGTTGACTGAAGTTTCGGCCGTTCAACGGCAGGTCAAGCACCTCGCGCTCCGAGACCGTTTTGCCGAGACTGGTCACGGTGGCCTCGATGAGTTGAGCGTCGGCCAGCACCTCGATCTTCTGGGTCTCGGTGCCCACAGCGAGACGGACTCGGATGTTTGCCGTTTCGTTTACATCGAGAGTGATGCCTTGCTGAACATAGGTCTGAAAGCCTTTGGCCTCAACCTGCAGTCGATAGTGACCAATCGGCAGCTCCAACAAAACATAGCCACCGGAGCGATCTGTCGTCGCAGAACGGGTCAGTCCAGTTTCTGTCTGTTGGGCGCTCACCGTTGCGCCCGGCACGGATAAGCCGGATGGGTCCACAACCGTTCCGCGAATACTTCCGCTGATTTGCTGCGCAGCGGCGCTCAAGCTCAAGCACAGGGTCAGCACGGCACCGATCAGGTTTCTGCGAGTAGTCATTATGTTCTTTGGCTCCAGGTGAATCATTTCTCGACAGTGCTGCGCGTGGATGCGGCATTGCAAAAGCACGCACGGGTAGACGCGCCCAGGTCGAGCAAGCAATGCGCTCTAGATTTTTCCGGGACCCCCCAGTCCACAGAATGCAATCCACAGAACGGATGAGCAGCGGAACGTTATCGGATGGTGAGGCGGGGCACAATAAGCCAAAAATACTATGCGGGATCGCGACTGGATCAGGATTGTCTAAGCGTACCGGCACGCCGCTCTCTAATCTTCGCCGTGTTTCCCTCGGTTCGGGAGTGCTAATCTTGCGGACTTGAGCAGCCACCCCTTTCTTCTCACAAAGTGGTACCTGGACTGCGTTTCTGACAATGGCGACACCGCGATCTTGTACATCGCCGATCTGCACTGGAACGCCCTTTCGTTTCACTATGGAAGTCTGCTCACCGTTCTCGACGCCAAGGTCGGCTCTGCCTCTTCCGTGCGCGGCAACGCAGCGCCCACACTCACTAACGGAATGCTGGCGCTACAACACCAAAGCCTGGGTTTCGAGGGTACTTGGCAAGCGTTGCGTGATCCTATCCGCAGAACGGTGTTTGAGACTGCGGACGGTGTGGTCGACTGGCACTGCTTGCAACCGATGTCCAAAGTCGATTTGCTTCTTCCCAGAAATACCCGGCTCCGGGGAATTGGTTATGCGGAGTGTTTAACCCTGTCCGTACTCCCCTGGCATCTGCCGATGACCAGCCTGCTCTGGGGCCGATATCTCTCACAGCAGGATGCCATCGTTTGGATTGACTGGCGCGGATCAGCGCCGTATCGTTCCGTCATTCATAACGGTGAAGAACACTTCGCCGAGTCCATCACAGAATCCAAAGTTATGTTCGCCGGCACTGGCGCGCGACTCGAACTCGATTGCGGGCTGGTCCTGCGGGAAGGGCGCCTCGGTGACACGATCTTTCCTGGAATCTCCAGGCTGTCCGCTTTGCTTCCACGAAGCATGCTCGCGGTCAATGAGTGCAAGTGGCGGAGTCGGGGCGTGTTCCGAACAGCCGCGGGGCAGAGTTCAGGTTGGGCGATCCATGAGGTCGTGAAATGGAAGGACTGACCCAGGGACGAGAGACAGCGAAAAAACCCGCCACCTTCGCCGCAGCCAAGCTGCTCTACGCCGCTGTCTTCGTGGTGGTTCTGCCGCTTCTTCTGCTGATCTGGGCGGTTAGAACGACTACGGTCGTCGCTTTGCCTGCCGTGCACTCTCTGACCTGGGGCCTGGCAGCTGCCGTCGTCGGACTGTTGCTCATGACGATGGGCATGGCCGCTCTATGGCGGCTCGGCGGCGGTCTGCCGATGAACGCATTCCCTCCGCCACGGTATGTCTCGGGCGGAATGTACTCCGTGTTGTCGCATCCGATTTATGTCGGGTTCGCATTCGTGTCCGTGGGAGTTGCGATCGCGTCGGGTTCGGCCAGTGGCTTGTGGCTCGTGTCGCCGGCGGTGATCTTGGCGAGCACCGCTCTGGTGCTCGGTTACGAACTTCCGGACATGCAGCGGCGCTTCGGGGATGCATTCCCCAAACAACGTCTGCTCCCGCTCGACGATGAAACTCCGCCCACCGTTCTCGAGCGACTTCGTTGTTACCTGACGGTGCTTCTGCCGTGGGCCGTCCTTTATGAGGCCGTCGTCGCGCTCGGCATACCGGCAGACGCAAAGGTTGTCTATCTTCCATTTGAGTGGTGGCTGCCTGTCTGGCCATGGACGGAGATTTTTTACGGCAGCGTCTACCTGGTCGTCACGCTCGTGCCGTTGCTGGTGCGAACGCGGCACGACCTGCGCTGGTTTTCGAGTCGCGCCCTGCTCTCCATGCTCCTCGTGTTCCCGCTCTATTTAGTGGTGCCGCTAATCTCGCCGCCGCGGCCCTTTGTTTCGGTCGGAGCATTCGGCTGGTGGCTGAATTTCGACCGCACCCACGACAGCGCTGCTGCCGCCTTCCCTTCCTACCACGTCATCTGGGCGTTCCGGGCCGCCGCGGCACTCGGCACCAACAAGCGGCGCAGGCGGATGGGTACGGTCTGGCCATTGCTGGTTGCCGCCAGTTGCATCACCGCTGGAATGCATGCCTTGGTGGATGTCCTGGCCGCATTCGTCGTTATCTGGATCGTCGAACACATGTGTCAGGCTTGGGGGTTCCTGCGCAGATCCTCCGAGACGATCGCGAATTCTTGGCGCGAATGGCGCGTCGGTCCGGTGCGGATCATCAACCATGGCGCCTATGCAGCGGCGGGTATATTTCTTGGATTTCTGGTACTCGACACGCTGCTCGGGCCCGGCCGGAGCGCGATCGCGATCTCGCTCTTCGCCGGTGGAACCGTCGGGGCCGCGCTTTGGGCGCAATGGATCGAAGGTTCGTCGTCTTTGTTGCGGCCCCTGGGCTTTTACGGCGGAATGCTTGGGAGCATATTCGGCGGAGTCGTGGCCGCACGCCTGTCAGACACCAGCGTTTGGGCGGTGCTGAGCGCGCTCGTGGTGGCCGCTCCCTGGATTCAAGGAATTGGACGGCTGCGCTGCCTGGTGCAGGGATGTTGTCACGGATCCCCTGCCAACGACCTGGTTGGTATCCGCTATGTCCACCCTCGGTCCCGGGTCTGCCGGATCGCCGCGCTGCGGGGCGTCCCAATTCACCCCACTCCGCTGTACTCGCTGCTGTGGAATGTCCTGGTCGCGCTGGCGGTGACTCGACTCTACCTGCTGCACAGCACCGCAGCCATGGTCGCCGGAGTGTACCTCATCCTCTCGGGCGCTGGAAGATTCGTGGAAGAAGCTTATCGCGGCGAACCCCAAACCCCCACGGTGTGCGGCTTGCGCCTCTACCAGTGGCTGGCCATCGTCAGTGTGGCCTGCGGCGCGGTCATTACCACCGTCTCGGACGCTCCTCTAACCGCACCGCCGGTTCCGCATCCTTCGTCGATCGTCCTCGCGGCCGTCTGCGGCCTCTGCGCCTGGTTTGTCACGGGCGTTGACTTTCCTGACTCGAATCGAAGATTCGCGCGCTTGACGTAAGCCACCTTCGGCGCAGCCCTCGACGCTCGCTGAGCTGATCAGTTCACCTGCAGGCGCAACCGCAGTTCTCGCGCCAGGTTGTCGATCGAACGGATTCGCTCCACCGCCGGAACCGGAACGTCAGGCACCGACACGGCCAGTTCGCACGACAGCAGCAACGCCGTCAGTGTCTCGCGCATTTCATACCGTATTTGTTCTAGGACCGCGCGGCGGGCGGCAGTCTCTTCGCGTTTTCGCCGGTGCAGGGCGGAGCGCACTTCTCGCACCAGCCGCTCCATCCCGGTCACTGCGAAGTTGATGTAGACCGGGAAGGCAGTGCCTAGATGTTCGATCATCTGGTCGCTTTCCTCAGGCTCGGTTTCGATCAGGAATTGATCGATCACCGCGGCGGTGTAAGTTTGTTCGCGCAGGCGGGTCGTCGCCTCCTGCAGGTTTTGGGCCCAGTGCGTCTCCTCGCCCGTGGCGGCTTGCAAGGAATCGGCGCACTGTTGGCCGCGTGCTGAAGCTGTGATGAGTAGAATCATGCCCTCTGTATATGCACGTCCAGCACCGCGCCGCGTGCCATGAAAAGACTGCACTTAGCTAAACCTGGTGGCGCAACAGCTTCCCGTTGCGGAACCCCGTCCCACCTGCGGTTTCAGATTCGGATCCTCAATGCTGGATCTCGGTCGCGGCGTAGTCCTTGAGTTTGCGGTAGAGAGTTGTCTTCCCGATGCCTAACAGTCGAGCCGCTTGCAGCTTATCTCCATTCAACTCGGCGATGGTGCTCAGGATTGTCTGCTTTTCCAGTTCGGCCATAGGAATGATCTTGGGCTTGCCGTCGCTATGCCCATTGCCGTTGGCCGGCTCCGCACCCGGAACCTTGGCGATCTCGCGCGGCAGATCCGTCGTGTGAATCAGCGGACCGCTGGTAAAAGCGTACGTGCGCTCCAGGCAGTTTTCCAACTCCCGAACGTTGCCTGGCCAGTCATAGGCCAACAGCGCCTTGAGGGCATCGTCGCTGAGCACTTTTTCCTGGCCGGAGGTCCGCACCATGCGCTCGATGAAGTGCGCAATCAGGAGAGGAATATCCTGCCGCCGCTCGCGTAGCGCGGGAATGCGCAGGCTGAGCACGTTAAGCCGGAAATAGAGGTCGCGGCGGAACTCGCCTTTCATCACGGCTTGGTCCAGGTCGCGGTTGGTGGCGGCCAGAATGCGAACGTTGATCGGCACCCGCCGCGTGCTCCCTACCGGACGAATCTCTTTTTCCTGAATCGCCCGCAGCATTTTCGCCTGCAATCAACGGGAAGCTCGCCGACTTCGTCGAGAAAAATGGTTCCTCCCTCGGCCATAGCCATTAGCCCGTCTTTGGTTTGATTGGCGCCCGTGAATGCGCCTTTGACGTATCCGAAGAGCTCGCTCTCGATCAGCGTCGGCACCAATGACCCGCAGTCCACCGGAATGAACGGCTTGTCGCGGAAGGGGCCGGAATAGTGAATCGACCGCGCCACCATCTCCTTGCCAGTGCCGCTTTCTCCCAGGATCAGGACCGGATGCACACTATTCGCCGCCTTGGCGATGATGCGGTACAGCTTCTCCATTTCCGGCGCACGGCCCACGATGCCGCCGAATCCCTGCTTGGATTTCACTTTCTCGCGCAGCATTCGGTTCTCCGACTTCAGCTTCAAGTGGTTTGCAACGCGCTCTAACAGAAGCTTCAGTTCATCAACGCTGAAGGGCTTGGTCACATAATCATAGGCGCCATTCTTCATGGCTTGCACGGCCGACTGCACGGTGCCGTATCCGGTCACCACAATAACGACAGCTTCCGGTCGCCGCTCCTTGATGCGGCGCATGGCATCCATGCCTCCCGCACCGGGCAGGCGCAGATCGAGAAGAACTGCGTCGAAGGTTTGAGTGTCGAGAAGCCGGTAAGCGTGCTCGGCGGAGTCAGCCACAAAGGTGGTAAACCCCAGCGACTGCGCGACTTCGCGACAGGCCTCGCGGATCGATCTTTCGTCGTCCACGATAAGAAGGTTGAGAAAATTCGCGGGTTCGATTTGCGGAGTGGCGGTGGCGATCGGGCTGAAAGCGACTGAAGTCATGATGATTTATTCCTTTTTAAGTGGAAGAAGTACCCCCTCTTGCCTTTCGGGAAGTGTTTCGCTTCGCGGGCGGAAATCCGGAGCAGTCTCGTGAACCAGCGGTAACAGGACGCTGACGCGGGTTCCGCGTGCGGGCACGCTCTCGACGTAGATCAAGCCGCCGTTGCCGGTCACGATGTCATGTACCGTGGCCAGTCCCAGTCCTGTGCCCTTGCCGCTCTTGGTGGTAAAGAAAGCTTCGAACAGGTGAACTTGCGTGGCGGCATCCATGCCGCAGCCGTTGTCCCCCACGACAAAGAGGGCGCACGGAAGGGACACAGGGCTACTGGCGCTGGACCCGGGGTCGGTCAGAACCTGCACCTGGCAGTTGCTGGTGTCGACCGTGATCTGGCCACCACCGGGCATGGCGTCGCGAGCGTTCAGCGCCAGGTTCAGCAGAATCTGCTGAGCCTGGGTGTGATCCATCCTAATCAAGCCCAGGTTGGGATCGAGACGAAACTTGAGCTCGATGTTTTCCCCAATCAGCCGAACCAGCAGGCTCCGCATGCCCTCGGCGATCTCATTGAGCGAGAGCAGTCGCGGTTCGCAACCCGAAGGGCGAGACACCGCCAGCAGTTGCCGCACCAGGCCGGTCGCCTGCAAGCCGGCGCTGCGGATCTCTTCCGCATACTTGCGGGCACGGTGTCCCGGCTCCAAACCGGCGACCAAGAGGTCGCAGTACAGCAGAACCCCCGTAAGAAGATTGTTGAAGTCGTGCGCCACGCCACCGGCCAAGCGGCCAACGGTTTCCAGTCTCTGGGCCTGGCGCAAGCGACGCTGGGCATCCGGGTCTTCGTGCACTTGTTCGGCCAGGGCCAGCGCATAGTCTTGTTTGCCGTCCACGCCGGATACCCGCCATGCGGTCCACCTCATCGCTTGGCCTTTGGCGGCAAGGCTCTTGGAGTCCAGTTGAAAGCTATCGCGTTTCCCCTCAAACATTTCGCGCAACAAGCGCTCGCTGGATGGCTGGTCGGCGGGATCAATCAGATCGCCAAGAGATAGTGAGCGCCCCGTCGCGGGAATATCGCCGAGCATCTGTTCCAGCACGGGATTCAGTGCGGTGATGGCGCCCTGGGGCTGGCATTGCGCCAGCCCCATGGGTGCGTTCTCAAACATCAAACGCAGTTCCGTTCCGGAATCGCGCGGCGTCCACGAAAATTTAGCGGCAACGCTCATATCCCTACTCTGCGCGGGTTGGTTCCCGGAATAAAGCTTCGCACCCGTCGCTTCCGACCTTGGTTTTCCCAAAATGGGAAGGGGCTGCTCGTCTGGACTCAGCGTCCGACTCCCATTTCGGTTCACTATAGAGAACGAGACCTGTGCCTGATTAGGACATGCGTCACTAAAACGGGAAATCTTTCTGTGGAAATCTTCGGCGGAAGCTGTGGAGGGGTGTTAGCGACCTGGATTTGCCGCTTTGCTGGCCAAATAAACAGGTTCGGCGAGTCGAAAGGTAAGGCGGTGCCCCTGCTCCAGGCCTACAACCGGGGATACATCTCGGGCATGGGACTCACCTTTCTTTCCGCGGGCGAAAAGGCTGGACGTCCGGATGGGCAGGTCCCGACCGGCAATGTCCACCACATCGAGGCTCAGGCGGAGATAGCCCTGATTGCCATTAAATGTGGATGAGTGTGCCGACTCCACCCGGCCCGCAACGCTGGCGCCGCGCGGGACAAGCATTTCTCCTTCGATCACAATCGGCTCGTCGACGACTGCAGCGAAAGTGCTGGTGGCGCCGGAACTAGTTGAGGAGATTGGGCCTTTCAGCCGGACTGTAAGCAGAGTCCCAGCCGGTAGAATCTGGGGATCGCGGAAAGGAATGCCGGTTTCCGGCTCTGGGCCCTTTTCCGCTGCCGAGACAGTGGAACCGAGGCCTGCAGTCTCGCTCTGGCCCCCCTCACGGAACGGAACCTGATGCTGCCCGGCGTCCGCGGCACCCTGACTCCCAGGACGAGAGCAGCCCATCCAGGAAAGGGCAAGTAGCAAGAGCAAAATCGTTCCACCTCGGGGCCTGCGAAGCCTGATCATCGCACTTGTCCTTGTTCGAAGTTCTTCGGCTAGTAAGGGCAACCCGGATACCAGACACGGTCTCATCAAATCAATGCTTTGGCGATGGCACTTTCGGGGGATTAGGTAGTTTTTTCCACAGATAGCCGGGTGGTTACACGGAGGAAGTGCGAAAAAACTCAAGTTGGGCGCGAAAAAAAACGCGGAGAGCGAGACAAGCTCTCCGCGAAAGGCTGTTGCTAACTTCGATTCCTGCCCGTTACTTCTTCTTCGGAGCCGGCTTCTTCTTCGCCGGCGCCGCACTCTTGACCGGCGTTCTGCCACCAATCAAGGTCAACGCATCTTCCGCGTTGAACGGGAACTGACGGGCCGAGGATTGGCCAGTCGTGCTCAAAGTAACGTCCACCCGGCGATTGCTCGCCATCCTGATCGTCGCTATGTTCTTGAGAACCCTCTGTCGCTCTTCTTGGGTCAGCTCGGGGTTATTCGCCACCGCATCCTTCACTTGGGCATCGGTCAGGTTTTCTCCCTTGCCAAACCCTTTGGTCTCGATGTTTGCCTCGGGAACGCCTTGTTCAACCAGGAAGCTCTTGGTGCGGTTGACCCGACGCTCGGAGAGCGCCTGATTGTATTCCATGGAGCCGCGGTGATCCGCGTGGCCTCCCAAGATTAAGTGCGCATCCGGTTTGCTCTCGAGGTATTTCTTGAAGTCGGCAGCCAGCAAAACCAACGTCCTCCGTTGACTGGCTAGCAGGCCACCCTGAGGATTCGCGGCCTTGGGCTGGTCAACCACAAAGTAAATACTGTGCAGAGCCAGTCGGGCTTCAAGAGCTTTATCCACCGGCGGTGGCGGCGGGTTCTCCAGCGTGACTTGCGTGGACGCCTGCGACGCCAGACCGCGGGAGTCGGTGCAGGTCGCGTTCACCGTCACCAAACCAGGTGGAACTCCAGTCGTGTTCAAAGTCGCAGAGTTGCCGCTGCCAGAAATCGTTCCAGCGCTGGAAGTCCAGTTGGCCACGGAAACAGGAGCACCGTCAGGGCTGGTGCAGTTCGCGGACAGATTTGCCGTTCCACCCGTGACCAGACTGGTCGGGCTTGCGGACAGGGACATCGTCGGCGGATTCTTCGGCGGCAACGGCTTGATCGTGTAGTTCGCCGAGCAAGTTGCCTCGTTGTTCTTCTTGAGTTTCGGGTCGGTTACGTGGGCCGTGATCGTATAGCTGCCCGGAGTGGCATTGTTCGTGTCAATGCTGGCAGTGGTATCTTTGCCGGTGATCTGCCCACCATTGTTGCCGCTCCAGCTATAGGTCACGGAATGCTTGGGATTGAAATTGCTCGTCGCCACCGTAGCGGTGATGGGTTCGCCTACTAGCACTTCGCTTGGCTGTATTGAGCACGATGCCGCCGGAACCGCTGCTTCCTCGCCACCGAAATTGATGACGATGCCAGTGCGCAGTCGGACCCCCTCCATGTCAGGCCGCCGTAAGTTAGGGAACTCTGGAGCCGCGTAACTAGCGTAGTTGTGATGTGACCAAACGTAGTCCACTTCGAACAGCCGCCAAGCGACCTTCTTAGTGATCGGAAGGTCCATGCCACCGCCAAGAATCGCGCCAATGCCATTGGCGCCGTTACTCAAACTGCTTACGTCCAGACGGTTGTAACTTAGCAGGGCGTGCAGAAAGTAATTGGCGTCGTCTGTTCGCCACATGAAACGTGGTCCGCCCGAGACCGTGGTTTCCTTATTGGAATCGCCCCAGTTGTATCCAAAGTCAAGTTCACCGCCCCAGTGCGGGTCAAAGTTGTACGTTACTGCGGTACCGAGTCCCTTGGCCATGTCCGGTACTTTGTATGGGGTTGGATTGTTAGGATCGCCGAACGGTACCGTAATGCCCGGATGCATCCATTGATAGCCCAGAAACCAATCCCACTTTGGTGTCGAATCGCTCTGCGCGAAGGCAGAGCTGACAGTAGCTAAGATTGCGATCGTTGCCAAAACTCCGACCCTGACAGGGCCGCCGTTGAGTGCATAGCGATGAAGAGACATTGAGGTCCTCCAAGAAAGTTCCGGTTCACCGGGTGTCCAAGCCAACGGACACCGGAATCGGGAAGGTGTTGGGGTAACGGTTGCTTAAGGGAACCACGAATTCTAACGCACTACAGCCCAAAGCAAAAGTGTCGACGCGAATATCCCCTGGTCAGCCGACATGCATTAAGTCTCAAAGTGAAATCTCAACTCGAAAGCCGGGCCCGTCGCATCAGGACTTGCCGGTTGGGAAGTTGGCCGCGTATCGTGGGGATTGCGCTTCGGATGGCCCCAACCGCCTCCAGGCGGCATTTTCGGCATCCGAAGGATAACGGAGTGGGACCTGAACCAAGCAGATGAATCACGAAAAAGTGCTGATTGTTGAGGACGAGGAAAACGAGAGGTCCGGGCTGGCCGAAATTGTTTCTGCCTGGGGGTATCGCGTGGAGACGGCCCGCGACGGCGCCGAGGGGCTCGACAAAGCCACGCAGTGGTCCCCCTCCATCGTCGTAACCGATCTCAAGATGCCGCGCATGAACGGCATGGAGCTACTCGGGCGGCTCAATGAACAGGCCCAAACGATTGCCGTCATCGTGGTTACGGCTCAGGGAACCATCGACAGCGCGGTCCAGGCTATGCGCATGGGGGCTTACGACTACATCACTAAGCCCATTGACACCAGCCGTCTACGAACGATTCTCGCCAACGCTTCAACGCTGCTCGGGACGCGCAACGAACTGGAGGCCACGCGGCGGCGGCTGCGCGACGCGGGCTCGCTCGGCCGGCTCAGCGGCGCCTCGCGCAAGATGCAAGAGATTTTCCGCCTCATCGAGATGGTTGCTCCCAGCACCGCGTCCGTGCTAATCACCGGAGCCAGTGGCACGGGAAAAGAGCTGGTCGCTCGCACCATTCACGATTTGAGTCCGCGGAAGGACCGGCCATTCGTCGCCATCAACTGCGCCGCCATTCCTGAAACGCTGATGGAAAGCGAAATCTTCGGTCACGAGAAGGGCGCATTCACGGGTGCCCTGGAGCGTCGTACCGGTTGCTTTGAGTTGGCCGAGGGAGGCACTCTTCTGCTCGACGAAATCGGCGAGATGCCGGTCGGAACTCAAGCCAAACTGCTCCGCGTTCTGGAAGACCGCAAACTGCGTCGACTGGGCAGCAAAGTCGAGACTCCGGTAGACGTTCGCGTGCTCGCCGCCACCAACAAAGTCCCCGACGAAGCCGTCTCGCGAGGCGAACTTCGCAGCGATCTCTACTACCGCCTCAATGTCTTCAATATCCATATGCCGCCGCTGCGCGAGCACAAGGAAGACATCTCGAGCCTGGTGCAACTGCTGTTGATGGAAATGAGCACCAAACACTCTCGCAAAGTAACGGCGGTGAGCGAGGCCGTGCTCAACCAATTCACCGCTTATTCGTGGCCGGGAAATGTCCGTGAGTTACGCAACACGATCGAACGCGCTGTCATCGTATGTGATGCAGGGGTAATCGAGACCAAACATCTGCCACCGGGATTCGGCCAGGCGCCGCTGCGCGCCGCGGCCAACGATCCCGACGCGGTTCGACTGGGAGTGGGGACGACCGTGGAAGAGGCGGAGAAAATGCTGATCCTGAAGACTCTCGAAGCGACCAACAACAACAAGACGCGGGCCGCGGAGATTCTCGGCATTAGCCTCAAGACCCTGCACAACAAATTAAAGGAATACGGCAGTGCCGCCGCCATGGATGGAGCGGCGGGAAAAGAAGAGACTCCGGTCAGCTAGCCTGCGGAGCCTATCCGTCTCTAACGCTCTGCCATTCTTATGCTGCGCAGAAAAACCATCATTGTCCTGACCATCACCTTTATGGTGACGCTGATGGTGTCGGCATTCTCCTACCTCTACATCTCGCAGGTTTTGCGGCTTCGCCTCGACAACGCGAACGAGACTGCCAAGCAGCTTACCCGGCAGCTCGCCTACGCAGCGGAAAACGACCCCCCGGATTTCAGCAGCACCGCCATCGATACCAACGATCCGCTCTCGGTGAGACGGGCCTTGATCGAGTATCTGCAGACCGACATCGACTTGAACAATATGCTGCAATCCGCCCGCGGTAGCTGGGTCTTCGTCATGGACGCCGCCATCCTCGGCCCCGACGGCAAGGCTCTGCTCCACACCAACGCCGATATGGTGGGAAAAGTCGTCCCCCCGCGGCCTGATTTCCAGCGAGTCCTCAAAGCTCGCTTCCGAGAGCAACTTCGCTTGATCTACGGTCCCGCAGCCGTCTACGACGTAAGCTATGCCTTGCGCCTTAACGGCGAGCCTTTCGGCACCATCCGCATCGGCGTATCGCCGGTGTTCTTAAAGGGCGAGATCAATCTGAAGATGATGCACGCGCTCTATTTTTCAGTCGCCTCCGTTTTCCTGTCGCTGCTGCTTTCGGCCGGCATCTCCAATCTGGCCCTCGGCCCGCTGCGGGAATTAAGCCGGAACCTCGACAGCATGACCGCCGGCGATTCTGGTCAACTTCCCGGCGATCCTTCGGCGCATGACGAATACGGTCTGGTGTCGTTGAAGATCGCCAACCTGGGCCGCCAGATTCGCGACAGCAAAGAGATTTTTTCCGCGCTCAAGGATAACGTCGACCAATTGATGTCGAAGCTTCAGGATGGCCTGATGCTTTTCTCTCGCGATTCCCGCGTCGTCCTGGTCAGCGCGCCGGTAGAGGCGTTTTTAGGCCGCCCACGCGGGGAAATGCTGGGTCGCCCCGTAGAGGAAGTTTTCGACCGCAATTCCCACTTAGGCGCGACTTTGCTCGATGCGTTCGAACGCCGCCGGTCTCTGATGCAGCGCGAGTTCGACGCGGCTGGAGGAAAACGCCTTCAGGTGTCCCTCGACTTCGTGCAGGAAAAGAATTCGCAGATCGGCGCGCTGCTGATAATGCGAGACACCGAGTCAGCCCGGCGCATCGGCGACGAAATCGAAATGTCGCGTCGGCTCTCGGCCAGCGGCCGTCTCACCCGGGGCGTTGCCCACGAAGTGAAAAATCCTATCAACGCCATCGTGCTTCATTTGCAGCTTCTGCGCGAAAAACTTTCGAGCCAGGAGCCTGATACCCGCCGCCACATGAACATCATCGATAGCGAAATCCGCCGCCTCGATCGGGTGGTGCAGACCCTCGTCGATTTCACCCGTCCCCGTGACCTGCACCTGGAGGAGATCGACCTGCGCCGGTTGCTCGAAGACGCGGCCCAACTTGCCGCCCCCGACGCGGAACAACACGGGGTGACCATTGAACGCCATTTGACCCAGCAGCGCTTACCCGTCAAAGTCGACACAGACCTGATGAAACAGGCCATCCTCAACGTCGTCATCAACGGAATTCAGTCGATGCCCCAAGGGGGGCTCCTCACCATCTCCGCCCGCCGCGAAGACACTGTGATTGTCGCGGAGGTACGCGACCAGGGGGGCGGAATCCCGCGAGAAATGCACGATAAAGTCTTCGAACTTTACTTCACGACAAAGAAAGAAGGAAGCGGCATCGGGCTGGCCCAGACATATCAGATTCTGGAGTGGCACTACGGCTCGGTCGGATTTGAGTCCGTCGAGGGAACTGGAACCACATTCCGCTTCCATATCCCGGCGGCCGGACCGGCCGCGGAAGCCAGTCCGGAATACGTGGCCAACGCCGCCATTTCACCTCGCGCGAGTTAACGGATCAGTAACCTGCTGTTCAAAGATATGGCGCTCTAAGAGATGCAGTCATCGTCCGCGAGCCCGCAAAATCGGAGCATTCCGTACGCGATCCGCCCTCAAAGGGCGTAAAATTATTCGGTAGTTGCCTTGGCCACTTGAGACCCCCTGTATGACTCTGGCCGTAATCCTTTTCAACGTTTGGTTGGCGCTGTCGGTGGCAACACAAGCACAGGCACCGCCGCAGTCCGGGCAGTCCAGCAAACCGGCTGACACCGCCCCGACCCAAGATCAAGGGAATCCCAAGCAGCAGGATCCGCCCGCGTCGCAGCCAGCGCCGGCAGCGCCAAAACCTGCCCCTAAATCATCCAGCACACCCAAGCAGCACAAAAGCGCGCAGCCAAACTACAGAAAGAGGGCGCGGCCACCGGACTGCGACCCCGCGCCCGCCGCGACGTCGGCCCCAGCCAGTTCCGACCCACCGGCCAAGACGCCCGCGGATTCGTCCGCCAGCGGAAGCGCGACCACTGCGGCTAAACCTCCCGCTACTCCTCCTACCAATTGTCCGCCTCCAAAGATCGTTGTTCAGCAGGGGAGCACAGAAGAGCCGGCGATCCAGTTGGTGGGCGGCGACGCCACCTCTCACCAACGCGACGCGGCTAACCAGATGCTGGCCGCCACAGATGCGAATCTCAAGAAAATCGATGGGACGCAGCTCAGTTCGAGCCAGCAGGACATGGTGGCGCAAATCCGCCAGTTTATGGATCAATCGAAGAAAGCCACCGCAGCCGGGGACACGGAGCAGGCTCACACTCTCGCGTGGAAAGCGAAGACGCTCTCAGAAGAATTAATCACCCCTCCGAAGTAATCGCTGCCTACTTTCCCTTCGCCCGCGCGGCATTCACTTTGGTGAGCAACTCCTGCGACATGCTCTGCAGCGGACCCTGAATCTTCACTGCCTCGGTCAACACTTCGCGCGCCTCGGTGGTTCGGCTCAGCTTGGCATAGGCGAAGCCCAGACGATATAACGCCACCGCGTATGACGATTCATCTTGTCCTTTCAGCAACCCCGCCGCCGTCTTAAGCTCCGGAATCGCTGCTTGTGTCTTTTCCTGCTTCAGGTAGGCATAGCCGATGGTGGAATGCGCTACCCCCGCCGTCATTCTGTGTGATTTGTCGGCATCGGGGGCGTCCGGCTTCGCCACCTCAATCGCCTTTTGCGAATAGGTGATGGCCTTCGCGATGCTCCCTGCCTTCGGGTCCTCCACGTAGTAGCTGCCCAGCAGGAGCAAAGCCGGCAACGAATTCGGATTCGCCGCCAGCGTCTTTTCCCCGAACGCCACCAACCGCGCCGGATCATTCAGCTGTCCCGGACCGAGCGTGTACATGGCATAACTCGAAACCTGGTCCGAAAACTTCGAATCCGGAAACGCCGCGGTAAATTTTTCGATGGCCGCCATGCGGCTCTTCGGATCATTTTCGCTGGCAATTACATTGAAGCCTGAACTCTCCAGAAAATCGCAGCTATTCTGAATGTTGCTCTTATCGTCGTTGACCTTCCGGGCAAATTCTTCGTCGCTCATGCCGTCAGGCTTGGTCTGCTTCGCGACGGAACTGCAAACCTCGCCGCCCTTTACCGAGTAATCGATCAGCTTGGCATTGTTCTTGGCCTGCAGCGCTGCATTGGCCTGCGACACCAGAATGTCCAGATTGTGCGGAGAGCCGGCCAGTGCTCTGTCGCCGTAGTCGAGCGCCTTGGCCAGATCGCCCGTGGCTTGGTATGCCTGTGAGATCTGCCAATTCCCGTAAGCTACCGCCGCCGGGTTCGATGAGAAATTCTTCACAAACTCCTCATACATCGCCAACTTCTTCTGCGGGTCCTGCTCGTTGGTGATGGCTTGCAGGGCGTGATCTTCATCCGTACCGGCGGCGATCACGATGCGGTCCACCTGGGCGTCGAGGCGAAGAGCAGAAGCTGTGAATAAGCAGAGCGAACAAGACAAGAAGAGGGCGACTCGTTGCAGAATGCACCGTCCCATATCCGACCTCCGTCGTACGCGAGACCAGCACTTCATTTTTCGATAGCAGGCGAATCGTAGCTCCGAACGCGCCTCCACGCAAGTGTGGAGCGGGCACTCTGTGGAGTGGGCACTCCTGCCCGCTGCTGCCGGCGGTGGAGAAGAAGCGGGCAAGAGTGCCCGCTCCACACAACCCCACGGAAATGTCTCCATCGTGTCTCCGGGCCGTGGTGAATTCTCGGGTCCTCGGCTAGAGTAGAAATATGCGTGCCATCCTCGGCCATCGCCCGTTGCGTTTCGTATTTGCCGCCAATGTAATTTCGATGGTGGGCAGCGGAATGAATTCGGCCGCCGTGGCCTGGTACATCCTGAAGGCAACGCATTCCGAAATGGCGCTGGGAACGTTCGCAGTTCTCCAGACCCTGCCAGCCATGCTCATGCTCCCTTTCACAGGAGTGATTATCGACCGCGAAGATCGCCGCCGCCTGGTCATGTGGCTCGACGCCGTGCGGGCCGTGATCATCGTGGCGGTAGCCATCCTCGCGTTTCAACACCGCGTGCAGATCTGGCAGCTTTACCTGATGAATACACTGGTCGCCGCCGGCTTCTGGATGTTCTGGCCGACGATTACCGCCCTTATCCAGGAACTCACGCCCGGAAGCGAGTTTGTGCACTCCAACACCCTTCTGCTCGCTGGCGTGCAAGGCGGATTCCTCATCGCTGGAGCCGTCGTCGGATTCATTTATGACCGCGTGGGCCTCGGCGGCGTGCTGCTGATTGACGTCTCCACTTACGTAGTCTCCTTCTTGTGTTACTTCGCCGTGCGCAAGGGACGCCACGTCGTATTGCGTCCGGAAGAATTGCGGGCCGACATCATCGCGGCGGAAAATCAATTCGAGCGCTTCTGGCGCGAGATGCGAGAAGGTTTGCATTTTCTCCGCGATCACCGCGCTGTAATTCTTCTCGGCATCAGCTGGGCATTGTTTCTGGGTGCGATGGTCACCGGCGTGGTGGTCACGCCTTCACTCAGCGACCGCATCTTTCACGCGGGCGCCAAGGGATACGGCTGGCTCAATGCCGGGTGGGGCACCGGAGCATTTGTCAGCGCCTTGTACGCTCCGCAAGTGATTGCCGCGCTCGGCGGCCGCCGCGCGGTTGCCTTCTCCATGGCTTTGCTCTCGGTGTGCGTCGCATTCGCCCCGATTTCAGGATTCCTCGCGCTCGCCATTTCGACGTACTTCCTCATGGGTTCGGCGCGCGGCGTCGGCGGCATTGCGATGAACACCAGCCTCATGGAAATGGTCCCCAAGCATCTGATGGGACGGGTGCAGAATACCTTCTATTTTTTCGGAACCTTTCTGCAACTCGTCCTTGCTATCTGCGTGGGCGCGGTCGCGCAGAAGGTGAGCCTGGTGCTCGCCTTCGCGATCTTGGCCTGCGTCTATGCCCTGTCGTTCGTAGCGGCAAGCTGGCCGGTGCCAACCACAGCGGCGGTGAACGAGGTTTCCGCCGCGGACTAGCGCCGCGGTCACACGTCCAACGTTCGGGCCAGCTTCATCGTCTCAAGGGGAACTCATGCGAATGGATCACAGAGGCGCGAGCTATATCTGCAATCGGCTCATTCTGGTTATTGGCCTGCTGATCGCCGTTGTGACAGTTCCGAGCCTGTCCGCGCAATCGAGTCCTCTCGACCAAGCCAGAAACCTGGTCCACTCGAGAACGTCGGCGGATCAAGCCAAGTCGCTACTGCAACAGGCCATCGCCGCCGACCCAAAGAACGCCGAACCCCATTGCCTGCTAGGCCAGATTCTCTACGCCTTCGGCGACTTCGTACAAGCTTCCGAGGAAGCCCAGAAGGCGGTCGCGCTCGATGACCACAAGTCGGAGTATCACCAGTTGCTGGGAAATGCCTTGAGCGGCATGGTCGACTCGGCGGGAATGTTCAAGAAGATGTCTCTGGCGCGCCAGATGAAAACGGAATTCGAGCGAGCAGTTGCCGAAGCCCCCAAGAGCATATCCGCGCGCGCGGATCTGGCCGAGTTCTACGCGGGCGCCCCCTCGATTGTCGGCGGCGGCGCCGACAAGGCGGTCGATCAGGCCAAACAGATCTCCGCCCTCGATCCGGTAGAAGGCCACTACGCCATGGCTTCGATCGATCTCAATCAGAAAAAATTTGGCGACGCGGAACAGGAGTACACGGCCGCGATCGCCGCCAACCCCAAGCGCGCCAAATCGTACACGCAGCTGGCTCTCCTCTACATTCAGGAGAAGAAGGATTCCGAGGCGCCGCCGCTTTTCCGGCAGGCGGTCGAAGTGGATGCCGACTACCTCCCAGGCTACTTCGGTGTCGCCCGCTCCGACCTGCTCATTGGACAGAATCTCGACGAAGCCGAGCGCTTCTTCAAAAAATATCTCAGTCGCTGGCCGGAAGACGGGGATCCCGGCCTGGCCAACGCCCACTGGCGCCTCGGCCAAGTGTACGAGAAAGAAGGAAAGAAGGATCTCGCCGTCTCCGAGTGGCAGGAAGCATTGAAGCTCGCTCCGAATTTCAAGGCTGCCCGGGATTCTCTCAAGGCGGCCGGAAAGTAATAGCAAGGTGGACCCAGCCGCCTCGGCTGTCTCCTTAAGCGAAGCTCCACCGGGGATTTTCCAGAATCCCCCTCCGCTGTTATTCTTTCCAATCCACAGGAGCATCCATGTCTTCAGACCTGCAGGGCCGCAACGCCGTTGTCTTTGGAGTCGCCAACAAGCGCTCGATCGCGTGGTCCATCGCCCAGGGATTGCACGCCGCCGGCATGAAACTCGCCATCACCTACCAGAACGAGCGTCTGGAACAGGAAGCGAAGGATCTTATCCTGTCCCTGCCCGGCGCCGAGGCCTACATGTGCGATGTTTCCAAGGACGACGAAATCGCCCGCCTCTTCGCCACGTTGAAAGAGCGCCACGGCAAACTGCACGCGCTGGTGCACTCGGTTGCCTACGCCCCCGCGGAGGAACTCAAAGGCGACTTCGTCAACACCACGCGCGAAGGCTTCCGCGTCGCGCTCGATGTCAGCGTCTATTCCCTCATCGCGGTCGCGCGCGCCGCCGTTCCCCTCATGACGGAGGGAGGCTCCATCATCACCATGACTTACTACGCCGCGGAAAAAGTGGTGCCCCGCTACAACGTGATGGCCGTAGCCAAGGCCGGTCTCGAGTGCACTGTACGATACTTGGCTTACGAACTGGGCAAGTCACGGATTCGAGTCAATGCAATCTCCGCCGGCCCCATCAAAACCCTTGCTGCCCGGGGCATTGCAGGCTTCGGAGACATGCTCCGCGAACACGAGGAGCGCGCTCCCCTGCGCCGCCGCGTGGAGATTGAAGAAGTCGGTAGCACCGGGGTCTTCCTCGCCTCCGATGCCTCAAGCGGCATCACCGGCGAAGTGATCTACGTAGACTGCGGCTACAACATCATGGGATTCTGAATCATGGGCTTCTGAAAAGCGCACCGGGATCCTGCCGGCCGTCGCGGGCCTTGCTAAAGTCATTGTTCACGCAACAAACTGCCGACCATGCGGTATACTCGCTGGTTCCTTCCCATGCCCCATGCCTCGATCGATTGGCAGAGCAAGAGACCGTTCTTCTGCTGTCGTCTCTGCTGGCATCCAAATTCAGCACAAGGGGAAGTAGTGTGCGTCTGATTCCGCATGATTCCAAGTTCTTCGAGCTCTTCGCTGAACTCTCCGGCTACCTTACCGACGGAGCCAAGCTTCTCCGCAGCATCCTCGAAGATCCACGCGACCTCGACATGCGCGTCGAGCAGGTCCAGGCCATCGAGCATAAGGGCGACCGGGCCACTCACGCGATCATTACCAAACTCAATCAGAGCTTCATCACCCCGTTCGACCGCGAAGACATTCACAAGCTCGCTTCGTCGCTTGATGATGTCCTCGACTTCACCAATGCCGCAGCCAACCGGTTGGTGATGTACAAAATCACCGAACCTCCTCCCGCTGCGGCCGAACTCGCAGGCCTCATCGTGCTCCAGAGCGAGGAACTGGCGCGCGGCGTATCGTTACTCGAAAAAAATGGCGCGGTCATGAAACATTGTGAGGAGGTCAACCGCTTGGAAGACGTGGCCGACCACCTCAGTCGGAAGGCGATTGCCGGCTTGTTTGAGCACGAAAAAAACCCCATCAAGCTCATCAAGCTCAAGGAACTTTACGAGGTCTTGGAAATGGCCACGGACAAGGCCGAGGACGCCGCCAACGTGCTCGAGGCCATTGTTCTGAAAAGCGCCTAGTTGTGCAACTGCCGTTAAAAGACAGTAGTGTGGAGGCCCAACTCTCCGGTGCGCACCGACGTTCTGCTTGTCCTGATTACGATCCTCGTAGCATTGATCTTCGATTTCGTGAATGGATTCCACGATTCGGCGAACAGCATCGCCACCGTCGTCTCCACTCGCGTTCTGTCTCCCAGGCTCGCCGTCTTGTGGGCGGCGGCTTTTAACTTTCTCGCCGCTTTCTTCCTTGGCACGGCCGTCGCCAAGACAATCGGCAGCGGCATGATTCACCTGGAGTTCGTCGACCAGTACGTAGTCCTCGCCGGCCTGTTTGGCGCCATCGTCTGGGATCTCTTCACCTGGTGGTGGGGCCTGCCCACGTCGTCCTCTCACGCGCTGATCGGTGGCTACGTCGGGGCGGCCATGGCGAATGCCGCATTGCATCACGGCATCGCCTCGATCTTTTCCGTCGTCATTCCTCAGGGCTGGTACAAAACGCTCATCTTCATCGTCGTCGCACCCGTAATCGGCCTGGTTCTCGGCTTCATTTTCATGTTGTCTGTGTACTGGATCTTCCGCCGCTCGGCGCCGCAGCCCGTCGACCGATTGTTCCGCAGGCTGCAGTTACTCTCCGCTGCCGCCTATAGTCTGGGTCATGGCGCCAACGACGCCCAGAAGACCATGGGGATCATCGCCGGTGCGCTCTACACCGGCGGATTCATGAGCAAATCCGATATGCTGGGAAGTTGGGGTCATCTGCGCTGGCCCATCATTCTTGCCGCCCATGCCGCCATCGCCGCCGGAACCTACCTCGGCGGTTGGCGCATCGTAAAAACCATGGGGCAGAGAATCACCAAGCTCAAACCCGTCGGCGGGTTTTGCGCGGAAACCGCCGGCGCCATCACTCTGTTCGCCACCGCGCTCGCCGGCATTCCCGTCAGCACCACTCACACCATCACTGGCGCCATCGTAGGAGTCGGCGCGGTTCACCGCCTGTCCGCCGTTCGTTGGGGAGTCGCTGGCCGCATCGTGTGGGCCTGGATCTTCACCATCCCCGCAGCCGCTCTGATGGCGGCTGCGACTTTCGCCATCATGAATAGCGTTGGTTGACTCGCATGGCGGTTCCCGCGTATCGATAAAAACGATGGAATGAAGTTTACGGGTGTTTACTCTACTTCGATTGAACTTCAAGGGGCTCGGGAAGCTTCAGAGTCTGAGTTCCGTTAGTGCCTACCTCAATCTTTTTGCCATGCTTCATATAAGCTGCGATCACCTCGGGCTGTGACCAGTCCAGATCCCATCCATTCTCAATCGCCAGAACGGTGTAGAAGCCCGGGACAATACCCGGCAAGCCGAAAGTACCGTCCAGATCGCTTTGATCGCGCCGAAACAGATCGAGGTTTCCTTTGGGATCGTCCGGAACCAGGACCACCATGGCTCCAGCAAAACCTTTACCGGATTTTTTAGCAATCCCTTGTACCTCGACGTTGCCAGCCACGAGTCTCAGCGAAACAGAAGATGCAGCGCCTGGAGTCAGGATGAGGACGCGGCCAGAAACTTCGGCACCCTCTGCAGCAACGTGCGCGATCGAGTAACGTTTTCTATTACTCCACACCAGGAACTCGTAGCTGCCGGCCGGAATGTTCTGGAGTTCCGCCTCGCCTTTGGAATCTACCGTCTGCCAGCCGGCGATCGATCGGCTTCCGGAACGCAGCCCGACTGCGAGTTCCTTCGGAACCGAGCTCTCACCCGGCACCTCCACCCGCACTTTGACGCTGCTGAAGGCTTCGGCCTTGGATGTGTCAACCTCTTCTCCATCTTTGCTGAGGTCCAGTCCATTCGTCAGCCGACCTCCCTCGGGGCCCTGGGTTCGGATGTTGTAGCGGCCGGCAGGAATGCCCGTAAGCTCCCAGACTCCCGGCGAAACCATGCGCACACCATCGATCTCGGCAGCGGTGGCGCCATCAAACGCAGATTGTTCCAGTTGCGGAACCGTAAACCCGCCGTTCCCCTCACCGGGCACACGGAAGGTCAGGCGTAGAGCCGCGACCGGGTTCAGGTGAATATCCACTTGCAGGCGCTCACCGCCCTGAATGGCAATCGGCTGCGCATTGTCAGCATCCGTGACATCCGGGTAGTAAGTCAGAGGATAGGCCACATCAAAAGATCGATCGCTCGCTTGGCCAGCGGAATTCGTGGCGTCGGAGAAACGATGAACGGCGTACCACGGCTTCGCGCGCGCCGACAAGAAGTATGTGCCGGGCCTGAGCGGCGTGATCTCGAAAGCTCCTAAGTCGTCGGTCTGGGCGTTTCGAGACGGGTGAATCTGACTTACACCTTGCGTATGATCGTCGTAATACACGGTTACTGTGGCACGTCGAACTGGCTCCCCTGCTTCGTCCAGGACTTTGCCCGCAAGCACCGCATCAGGCGCAAGCCTCAGCACCAGGGTTTCGGTGTCCAGCCCGGCTCCGGTAACAATCGCGGTCGAAAACTGCTCATGCTGATCGTACGCGGCCGAGATGAATCCTCGCTTTCTGCCTGACAACGAGTACTTACCCGCGCGCAGCCCGTGGAACTCATATTTCCCGTCTTCCGACGTAACCACAGATTCGACCTTCTGAGGATTCTTCGTGTCGGTTACTGTCACGCGTACGTCAGCCAGCAGATGCCCATCTGTTTTGCTCACGACGGTTCCGGCAATCCGATAGGTGTCCCCGGCACCCACGGCTCGCGAGGTTTTCGCCGCTTGCGCCACAGTTGATTGTGGTACGGCGATCAAAAGAAGAATCGTCGTCAACAGGGTCGTGATTCTCGGGGTACGCCAAATCGCCATCGTTGTTTCTCGTCTACTCGCTGTTTGCAATCAACTGCACCTGGACCGTCGCTTTCTGCCCGGCAGCGAGATGAATCACCGGTCCCTTGCTCTCGTAAGCCCGCATCGCCTCCGGATCACGATAGGGAAGGTTCGGTTGTTGCTTGGCGAACGCCAGGACTCGGTAATCTCCCGGCGTCATCATCGGAGACGTAAATGTTCCGTCAGCCGACACCCCCAGTTGCTGAAACTGTCCCGCGCTGTCCGGCAAAGGAACGCAATACACCCAGGCTTTCGGCAAATACATACCTGTAGATACCGCTCCTGCCGTCATTGACGGCTCGTCACTCAGGTTCCCCAGCGTACCTTCCAGCTCAGCCCCGTCGTCGCGCATCTTGATTTCAATCGTCGTATTCGAGCCCGGCGCGACCACCATCGGCTCACGCAGCAGATCGGTGGTCCCCATCGTTGCCGCCGCTACATACCCACGACTCGTACTCAGTCGCAGCCAATACCGCCCGGGCGGCAAATTCTCCATGACCAGGGAATTGTCATTCGGCCTCGTCGGCGGACGAAGGGACCCCATTCTCGGCTGCCCAGATTCGTCCGCAGTTTCAGCGGTCACTTGCAAGTAGGCTCGGGCTCCGTACGACGTATAGGTGCGCTTCCCGTCACTCCAACGCGCTCCAACGTTCTGCGTCCTGTCGTTAAATTCTTCCGTCACATTCAAGCTGATCGAGCCGCCAGAAATGAGCGACATAGTTGGGCCAGCCACCGGCCCGCCAGCAACTTTGATGTTGACCGTACCCGCCGCCGACTCTGTACCAATGACTTCGCCATCTACAACATAGTTGCCGTTGGGCAACAAGCCTTCGACCCTGTGTTCTGCTCCGTTGTAACCCAGCGAATACCCAGGCGCCCTATGTCCCTGCGGATATACCTGGACATTCAGTCCGTTCACTTCCCCATTCGCGACCGGAATCCTCACGTCATAGTATGGCTGGCGGCTTAGAGACAAGTCTGCTTCAACCGTCTGTCCGGCCAAAAGCTCGATCGGAGCGGCGGCGGCAAAGTCTGCCGCGCCCGGATAATAGACGGGCGGAAAACCATAGAGTTGTCCTCCGGGGACCGTTCCAACCGGATCGCTGTCCATTAGTTCGTGCGTCAGCAATTTGTACGAACCAGCCGGCAACTCGGCAAAACGAAATTCTCCGGCCGAATTCGCTCGCGTCGACGGCCCGGGCACCCATCGCGGCAGGCCGTCGTGCAGTTCCTTCAAGAAAAGCTGAACGCTAACCCCTGTAGCCGGATCATTCGTCGAGAGAGTGACTCGGCCCTTGATCAAAGCTTCGGGCATCAGAGAGATCGTGATCTCATTCCCCGGAGAGGCTTCGACCTCGCCACTCTCTTTCCGATCATCGAGGAATCCCGGTTTCCGCGCCATTAGCCCAAGCCGGTTACTCGCAGGCCCAAAAGACGACGCGATGTAAGATCCGGGTGCAAGGGCGCCGCTCTCTTCCTGGCTGTCTTCTTTCGGCAGAGAAAACTCAAAGCGCCCCTCGCCATCGGTGAACATGGCGAAGCGATTGTCGAGCGAATAGACGAGTGCACGAGCTATAGGTGCGTGAGTAACCGCGTTGATTACGGTGCCATGAACGCTTTTTTGTGGTTCGTTAGCCTGAAGGTCTTGCCCGGAAGCTTGCCCAACCGCAATCCGTCCAGCCACAAGGAGACTGGCGAGAAAAAGAGCCTTCACCCAAATTTCTGAACGAACAGACGCCCGGCAGAGGGAGCGCCGGCACGACCTCGCCTCGACTTTTCGAAAAAAGATCACCCTCGACACGACTCCTTGCGGTAATCGGGGCCCCCGACTCTGTGCGATCTATTGGAATGAGTTTGACCGCTTTTCGTTGTATGCGTCAATCCCGCTCGAACCATGTGGGGCGGACACTCCTGTCCGCCGCCGTTGATCTTGATCTTGGTTTTGCTGTCGGAGTTAAGGCCAAAGTGGGAGTTGCATCAAAACAGGCTGCCAACCCTAGCTGCAGACCCTGATTCTCCTGCCGCTCTCCCTTTCCCGCTCCAGAGAAATCTCCACGTCCCGCTCGCGCAACAGCCGCGGAAATTTCTCTCCCCACTCGATCAGCAGAATGCTGTCTTCGGACCGCAGGTCATCCAGTCCGAGCGTCTCCAGTTCGCGCGGCGTGTCCACGCGGTAAAGGTCAATGTGGTACAGGTTGGCACGCGGCCCGCGATATTCATGCACCAGCGTAAAGGTGGGACTGGTGACGTCTTCTTCCGCGGCCGCTTCGAACGCCGCCGCGATTCCCTTGACCAGCGTCGTCTTGCCCGCGCCCAGATCTCCACGCAACAAGACCAGCATCGGCGGAGTGAGCAATCCGGTCAGAGTGCGCCCGAAGGCGATCGTCTCCTCGGCTGAATGAGTCAGTGCCTCTCGCAGAAGGTCTCTAGGCTGCTCGCGCTTGGTCTGGTTCCCCACAGAACCAGTATAGCGAGAGCATTTGCCCACTCGGGCCGGCGAACTACCGCTTGCTCAGGAAAATGCGCTCGTCTTGATGCCGAGCACACTGCGCTCAGCCACATGCTCGAGCGTGGTGCGCAGCCGGCGATGGTCCTCGTCCTCGAGCGCCACAAAGCGGAACGGCTGGAGCACTCCATCGAGTGTCTTCCGCATCGGGCTCAGGACTTCGGCCATACCGTGCACCGGGCCAGCCTGCGTCTGAAACGCGACCTCGACGAAGTCGCCCTGCCCCAACGATTGGGACAGATTCAGCAGGCCGCCGGTTGCAGAGATGGTTTGGAGTTTAGCTTTTGCGCGCCGGCCATCTTCAAGCCGAATCGCAGCCAGGACAGATTCGCCTAGCTGGACACGAGCCGCGCGCCGCGAAGGGTGCGGTTGGGGGAAGTGTGTCATAGGTCAGTTGCACTATGGCACTAGCTCCTGTTGAGTAATAGATTACTGAAGCCCCTCGTCCGGAAAGCGCGCTGCAAGGCTGAACTGACGATACTGATCCCCTGCCATCTGAACCGCTTAGCGCGTGTTTACTGATTGGATAATGTCCCACAGGACAGCCTGCCGTATCGAATTCGAACGATAGCTCCCGCCGCCAACGACCCGCGATTTACCATAGGTGGCTGAAACTTGACTGAACTTCGTGTCGAAGGAATCTCATGATTCGCCTAACCACGCTCCCCATTCTCGCCGTCCTGTTCCCCGCCGTTCTTTGCTACGCGCAAACCTCGCCCGCACGGCCTCCACTGCGAGTCGGCATCGTTGGCCTGGTTCACGGACACGTGCACGGATTCCTCGATCAGTCGCGGCACAGCCCGGAGATCGAGATCGTCGGCATAGCAGAACCCGACCGCCAACTGCTTTCCCAGGCGGCAACCCGCTATGGCTTCGATCAATCCGCCCTGTTCACCGACCTTGAGGAAATGATTGCCAAAGCCCACCCTCAAGCGGTGCTCGCATACACCAATACGTACGACCACCGCCGAGTCGTCGAGATCGCCGCCCGCCACGGCATTCACGTCATGATGGAAAAGCCGCTCGCGGTCAGCCTGGACGATGCGCTTGCCATCGAAAAGGCCGCGCATGCCGCGAAGATTCACGTTCTGGTCAACTACGAGACATCCTGGTACCCCAGCAATCACGCCGCCTACGACCTTGTGCACGACGGAGCCCTGGGCGAGATTCGCAAAGTCGTCGTGCACGATGGCCATAGTGGCCCGAAAGAGATCGGCGTCGAACCGGAGTTTCTCGCCTGGCTGACCGATCCCAAACTCAACGGCGCGCGGCGCCCTGTTCGACTTCGGATGCTACGGCGCCGACCTGATGACCTGGCTCATGGACGGCCAGCGCCCCGAAAGCGTCACCGCCGTAACGCAACAGATCAAGCCGCAAATCTATTCGCGAGTCGACGACGAGGCCACGATCATCCTCACGTATCCACGCGCGCAGGCCATCGTGCAAGCCTCATGGAACTGGCCCTTCGACCGCAAAGACATGGAAGTGTACGGCCAGACGGGTTACGCGATTACGGTGAAGCGCGACGACGTTCGCGTGCGACGTAAGGGAGAAGAGCGGGAGGAGCAAGTCGCGGCGAAGCCGGTGCCAATGCCTTACGACAGTGAACTCTCTTACCTGCGGGCGGTGATCCTCGATGGAGCCAAGGAAGACGGCCTGTCGTCGCTCGAAACGAATGTGACTGTGACGGAAATCCTGGACGCAGCTCGCCGTTCGGCAGCATCGGGAAAGACGGTGCGCCTGCCCTCCGCCCGATAACCTTGATCCCGGTTCGGATTTTGTGGGAACAGCCGCCCTCGGCTGTTCGGGCGAGCGCAAGCTCGCCTGCAGGGCACGAGCTTCGCTCCGCCGGACAGCAGTGGGCTGTCCCCACATGTCTATTTTGGAATCATCTAACCATCCCAACGCACAAACTTCTCCCGCGCCGTTCGCTGCGCTCGCCAGAAAGCCTCGGGCAGTCCCCGCAGCAGGTCGGTCGCGACCATCGAATGCTCGCCCACGCTTTCGCGCATCACGTCGCCGGCCAGCCCGTGCAGATGGACCGCGGCACAAACCGCCAGCAGCGGGTCGCGTGGATTCTGCGCCAACATCGCCGCCACCATGCCCGTAAGAATGTCCCCCGTGCCTCCCGTTGACATTCCCGGATTCCCTGTCGTGTTCACCCACGCCTCACCATCCGGCGGAACGACCAGCGTCCGGTGTCCCTTGAGCACGACCATCAGTTCATGGTCACGAGCGAACTGCCGCGCCACGCCTAACCGGTCTTTCTGCACATCAGCCGTGGAACACCCCGCCAGCCGCGCCATTTCGCCCGGATGCGGCGTGATCACCAGCAGCCTGCCTTTGCCATTCAACTCATCGACGTGGCCTTCGAAGGCGTTCAGCCCGTCGGCATCCAAGACAGTTGGCATTTGGCTCCCGGTCACCACTCGGCGCACCAAGCTTGCCGTGTCCGCGTCACGCGAAATCCCCGGACCGATCGCCAGCACGCTCTTTCCCTTCGCCAGGTCCGCCAGCCGCTCACCCGCGTCGGAGGAAATCGTCCCCGCAGAGGTTTCGAACAAAGGTTCGGTCATCAGCTCAGGATGAAATCCCGCGACCGTGGCAAGCACGGACTTCGGTGTAGCCACAGTCGCCAGCCCAGCGCCCGCACGCAGCGCCGACATCCCTGCCATCGCCGCCGCGCCCGCCTTCCCGACCGATCCTCCCACCACCAGCACGTGTCCGTAATTTCCTTTATTCGATTCCGCCGGGCGCTGATCAATCAGCGGCGCAAAGTCGCGCGCCGTGATCACGTTGAGTTGCAGCGACGAAACGACGGCCTCGTCCGGCGACCCGATCCCCGCCACGTAAGTCGGCCCGTCCGTCAGCAAACTGAAAGCATGCGCCGGACGAGCAGCCGTGAAGGTAATGATGGAATCCGCCCGCGCGATGATTCCCTGCTGCGGGGCTTGCTGAGGAAACATCGCATCGGAGTCGGCGCCGGATGGAATGTCGACCGCGATCACCGGCCCCGGCGCTGCATTCAGCATCGCGATCGCGTCGGCATAAAGCCCGCTCACCGGCGGCTTGAAGCCGGTGCCGAGAATCGCATCGAGGTACAAATCCGCGGGAAAAGACAGCCGCACGCGATCGCTCTTCAATTCTTCACTGGAGTGAACGATGATCGCCGCCACCGGCAGTTTGCCATACATCGCCGCCGCATCGCCCTTCAGTTCCGCCGGGTCCGCCAGTAGGATGATCTGAACCGTCTTCCCCTTCTGATGCAGCCGTCGGGCCGCCACAAAGCCGTCGCCGCCGTTATTGCCCTTGCCGCAGAAAACGACAACCTTCCGCGCCGCGCCATGATGCGCCAGCACATGCTCGGCCACGGCTGCGCCCGCATTTTCCATCAAGATAAGAGAAGGCACTCCAAAGCGCTCGCTGGTGGCGCGGTCGATGGCGCGCATTTCCGCCGCAGTCACGATCTTCATTCGACACCGATTTTCTCGAAGAGGTCTTTCATGAAGACGCAGCCGTCTGCTCGAGTCTCCGCAGTTGTGCGGGCTCGCCCATGGCGATCAGGCAATCGTCGGGCTCAATTCGCTCATCGGGCGCGGGATTGAAGCGCATCCCCTCGCGCCGCTTGATGGCCAGCACAATCACTCCGCGTTCCTGCCGGATGCGCGAACTCTCAATCGTCTGGCCCGCGAACACAGAACTCCCCGTGATTTGAATTTCGCCGATCTCCAGGTCGATCCCGAGATGGGTGGTCGCGGTATCGAGAAAGC
This sequence comes from uncultured Acidobacteriaceae bacterium, assembly GCA_963819035.1. Lineage (GTDB taxonomy): Bacteria > Acidobacteriota > Terriglobia > Terriglobales > Acidobacteriaceae > Sulfotelmatobacter. The sequence continues at coordinate 120,239 of CAWFUU010000010.1, forward strand.
TGACCACATTCGGCCGCAATAGCGATTGCGCGATCCGCTGCCCGGCAAAAGAATAAGGAGACACCACCGAGTCGGCGCCCGCCGTGAGCAGATGTTTCTCCGCGGTGTCTTCGCTGGCCCGGGCGATGATCTTCAGATGTGGATTCAACCCGCGCGCCGTGAGTACGATGTAAAGATTGGTAGCGTCGGTAGTGGTCGCTGCGATCAACCCGCGCGCCCGCTCGATCTGCGCCTGGCGCAGGATCTGGTCCTCGGTGGCATCGCCCGCAATCACCAGCCAGTTCTCTGACGCAAAACGCTGGCGCTTGGCGTCTGCACTTTCGATAATCACAAACGGAACCGGCCTTCGCGCCAATTCACGTGCCACGCTCCGTCCCACCCGCCCCATGCCGCAGATGATGTAGTGGCCGTCGAGGCGTCCGATTTCGCGATCCATGCGCCGCCTTCCGAAGAAGCTTTGCAGCTCGAATTCTAGCAAAGCCTCGCTCAACACCCCGACCAACAACGCCAGTAGCGACACGCCCGCCAGAATCACAAACACATTGAAGATGCGCCCCGCGTGCGACAGCGGATGCACTTCCTGGTAGCCGATAGTGGTCAGCGTCGTGACCACCATGTAGAAGCCATCAAACCAGGGCCAGCCTTCGATGTAGTGATAGCCCGCGGTGCCGACCAAGGTGACCAGCAGCAGCAGGGCGCCGATCGTCCGGAGGTTGCGGAAAGCTTTCATCGAAAATGGCTGGTCTCGTCGGCGGTCTTGGGAAGGGCACGACTTCAGTCGCGCCGATAGGCTCCCGAAAAAACTCGGGCTTTAGCCCCTGAGGCGACCGCTCCGCCGACCCCCGACTATAAAACAAAACGGCCCTCCGCGCAGTGCGGAGGGCCTTAGAATCAAACGCGCATCATGCCTCCGGCTGTTTTCCCGCAGCCAGCGCCTGCACCCGGCTGTGCTTTTGGCCGTATGTGAAATACACCACCAGCCCAATCACGAGCCAGATAATCAGCCGGGCCCAGTTCACCCATCCGAGTTTGTACATCATGTAGCCATTGGAGATGACACCGAGTATCGGGATCAGTGGCACCCACGGGGTCCGGAAGGGCCGCGGCTGGTTGGGATTGGTACGCCGCAACACTAGCACCGAAACGGACACGATCACAAAGGCCAGCAGGGTTCCGATGTTCACCATCTTGCCGATGTCGTCGATCGGAGTCACGCTGCCGACGATCGCCGCCAGCAAACCGACAAGGATCGTATTCTTCCACGGCGTGCGAAACTTGGGATGGACGGCCGCAAAGAATTTTTTCGGCAGTAGCCCATCATTCGCCATCGAATAGAGAACACGCGTTTGTCCCAGCAGCATCACCAGCATCACGCTGGTAAGCCCCGCCAGAGCACCGAGCGTAATGATATGCGATGCCGTATTGAGCCCGCGGTCCAGAAACGCGCGCGCAACCGGCGCCTCGATGTTGATCTGCTGCCAGTGCACCATCCCCGTCAGCACACCCGCTACCGCGATATACAAAACCGTGCAGATGGCCAGCGAAGCGATCATGCCGATGGGCAGGTCCCGTTGCGGATTCTTGGCTTCCTGCGCCGTCGTCGAAACCGCGTCGAATCCAATGTAGGCGAAAAATATGTAGGCCGCCCCCGCTCCGATTCCCGCGAAGCCGTTGGGCGCGTACGAGTGCCAGTCCGTACCCCAGTTCGCGGTGTTGATGTAGCGCGCGCCCAACGCTATGACGAACAGCACGACCGACACCTTAACCGCCACGATCGCGGTGTTGAATCTCGCGCTTTCCTTGATCCCGATCACGAGAATCGTCGTGATCACCAGCGCAATGATGAACGCGGGGAGGTTGAATCCAATTTCCATCCCGAACAGGTGGGGTGCGCCCAGCAACTCGTGCGACCGTTGCAACAAATCCGGTGACTGCGCCGCCACGAGCGCCGTCACTCTGTCGAGAAACGCCTGCGATCCGGGCACCATGGTCGAGTCCGACGCCTGTGCGATCTGCCTGGCGACAATATTCTCCGCGGTCTTCAGTGCTGTCCAGTGATCGTAGGCCAGCCACAGCGGCATTTTGATATGGAAGATATTCAGTAGTTCGATGAAGTGGTTCGACCAGCCGGAAGACACCGTGCTCGCTCCCATGGCGTATTCCAGCGTCAGGTCCCAGCCGATGATCCAGGCCAGCAGTTCGCCGAGCGTGGCATAGGCGTAAGTGTAAGCGCTGCCCGCCAGCGGAATCATGGCCGCAAACTCGGCATAACACAAACCGGCAAACGCGCATCCCAGCCCCGACAATACGAAGGACATCGTGAGCCCGGGCCCGGCGTACTGCGCGCCCAGCCCGACCATGACAAAAATGCCGGCGCCAATAATCGCACCCACGCCCAAGGCCGTGAGCTGAAACACTCCCAAGGTCCGTTTGAGGCTGTGCTCGCCCGTCTCGCGGGCTTCTTCCATCAGCAGATTCAGCGGCTTTGTGGCCAGCAGATTTGGCATGCGTTTGGTTTGTTCCTCAACAGTAACGCTAGGCATCAGGCCTCCCACGCGCGCTCAGGCTGGCACTCCGCGACCACGCATAATAAACCGGAATCCCCAGCAGCACCACAATCAGCCCCGGCCACGTGAACTGCGGCTTGTAGCGCAATAATACGACATCAATGAATAAAGCCATTACAATATAAATCGCCGGCAGCACTGGATACCCCACCGCCCGGTAAGGCCTTTCGGCGTCGGGATGCGTCCGCCGCAGCACAAACAAACCAACGATCGTCAAGATGTAGAACACGAGCACGGCAAAAATAATGTAGTCGAGAAGCTGCCCGTAGCTGCCCGAAATGCACAGCACGCAGGTCCACGCCATCTGTACCATTAGCGAAATGGCCGGCGTCTTGTAAGTAGGGTGCAACTTCGCGACGTTGCGGAAAAACAGCCCGTCTTTGGCCATGGCGTAATACACGCGCGCTCCGGAAAGAATCAATCCGTTCGCGCAGCCGAAGCCGGAAACCATAATCGCCGCCGCCATCAGCAGCCCGCCCACAGGGCCCAGCATCTGGGTCATAACCGCAGTACCAACGCGGTCTTCGGCCGCGTGCTTGATTCCGCGCGCCAGAATCGTCGTCCCACCCTCGGCGCCGTCCAGCGGGAGCGCGCTCAAATAGATAAAGTTGCACGCAATGTAGAGCGCGATCACCACGCCCGTTCCCACCGCCAGCGACAGCGGCAGGTTGCGGCTTGGATTCTTCACTTCCCCGGCGGTGAAGGTCACGTTGTTCCAGGCATCGGCCGAGAACAATGTTCCCACTTGCGCCACGGCCAGAATCGTCAGCGTTCCCACCATAACAACAGGCCCGCCTACGCCCACCTGTACAGCGTGCTGCGCGCTAAGCCCAGCGTTATGCCAGAAGTTCGCGCCGAAGTTCGCCGCCAGCGCCTGCGCATTGCGTCCGATCGCCAGGCCAACCAAAGCCAACCCCAGCAGCGCCGAGACTTTGGCCGCGGTAAAAACATTCTGAATCGCTGCCCCCGTCTTCACGCCAAAGATATTCACCACCGAGAGAAAAATCACTAGCAGGATGGCCATCAGGTTCTGGGTATTGATGCCCACATCCATGTTCCCCAGCACCATTGGCCCGATCGGAATTGGCGGTACTTTCCACAAGTGGAGAATCCAGTGGGTCGAAGAAATTGAGGGAAAGAAAACTCCAAGAAACTTGCCGAAGGCAACGCCCACCGCGGCGATAGTCCCAGTCTGAATAACCAGAAACAACGTCCAGCCGTAGAGGAATCCCCAGAGCGGCCCCAGCGCTTCGCGCAGATAAACATACTGCCCCCCGGCCCGCGGCATCATGGCTGCCAACTCGCCGTAGCTCAGCGCAGCCACAATGGTCATGAACCCGGCCACGGCCCAGGCGCCAATCAAGAGTGCGGGCGACTCGGTTTCGCGGGCGATTTCGGCGGAGACAATAAAGATGCCGGAGCCGATCATCGACCCCATAACCAGCATAGTGGCGCTGGTCAGGCCGAGTCCCTTGACCAGTTCCTGATCCTGATGACTATGAATGTCCCAGTCGCTGCGTGACGCAGTCGTTGTCGGTGTGCTCAGGATCGCTCCTCTGTCGTCGGTCGTTGGTCGTTAGCCTTCGGTCGTCAGCCACTCGCTTTGTCATCCTGAGGAGGGCGCCTTTTGCCCGACGAAGGACCTGTGCAGTTCGCCGGCACCATTACCACCGCCGGCAAACTGCATAGGTCCTTCGCTTCGCTCAGGATGACAAGCGAAAAGCGAATACTCGCAATGCCTGAGAACTTTACCTCAAGATGCGGAAAAATTCCTCTGCTGATTTGCGCGGCTCCCGTAACAGATCGGATATTACCGCCACGGAATCCGCCCCAGCCTCAATCACCGACGCCGCATTCGCCCGCGTAATCCCGCCAATCGCCACCAGAGGCTTCCGCGTCAACGCCCGGGCATGCCGGACGCCCTCAAGCCCGATCACGGGATCAGGCTTGTCTTTGCTGGAGGTCGCAAATACCGGCCCAATCGCAAGATAGTCCGCGGAAGTCTGATCCGCATCGCGCAGTTGCTCAGGATTATGCGTAGAAACCCCGAGCCAGCGGTCCGCCCCGATGATCCTCCGCACCGACTCGGGAGACAGATCCTCCTGCCCCACATGCACGCCGTCGAAGTCCGCAGCTAGGCACAAGTCGGCCCGATCATTCATGATCAGCCGCATGTGTGGCGCGGGCACTCCTGCCCGCAACTGCCGGCGCAACTCCCGCGCCTGCTCCAACATCACCCGCGCATTCCCGCTCTTGTTGCGGTACTGCAGAAGACTGCACCCGCCGGAGACTAACTCGTCCGCGTATGCCACCAGGTCCCGAGTGGAGACGTGAGCCGATGAGTCCAAGATGGCGTAGAGGCGCGGAACGAGGATCATTGGAAGCACATCGAGCGCGACCACCAATCACGTAGCCCCGGACGCATTCGTCCGGGGAGCCCTTTGAGAAAATGCCAAATGCGATGAGCCCGTCGCTTCGCTCCGCGGGGCGGACGAATGCGTCCGCCCCTAGGCCTTGCCATTCTTCTTCAGAAATCGCTCGATAAACCCGGTATCAATCTTCCCCGCCCGGAAGTCCTCGTCCGCCAGAATCTTGCGATGCAGAGGAATGGTAGTGTACACACCCTCGACAATAAACATCTCCAGCGCCCGCGCCATGCGGTGCACGGCCTCGTTACGGTCTTTCGCGCGCACGATCAGCTTGGCAATCAGCGAGTCATAATACGGTGGGATCACTCCCTCGGCGTATGCCGCTGTATCCACGCGCACCCCCGTCCCACCCGGAGGATGAAACGCGGTGATCTTCCCCGCCGACGGCGTGAACTTCTCAGGATGCTCGGCGTTGATCCGGCACTCGATGGAATGTCCGCGGTGCACCACCGGACCCAGCAGCACGTCCCGCATATTCGCCCCGGCCGCAATCATGATCTGGCTCTTCACCAGGTCGACGTCCGTGACCATCTCCGTCACGGGATGTTCCACCTGAATGCGCGTATTCATCTCGATGAAATGCAGCCGCCGTTCCTGATCCATGAGGAACTCAATCGTCCCTGCATTGGTATACCCGATCGCAGCCAGCGACTTGCACAACACCCCGCCGATCTGATCACGCAACTCCGGCGTGACCTGCGTCGAGGGCGACTCCTCGAGCAACTTCTGATGCCGCCTCTGGATCGAGCACTCGCGCTCGCCCAGGCTCACCACGTTTCCGTGCTCATCGGCGAGCACCTGAAACTCAATGTGGCGGGGATGCTCGACATACTTCTCCATGTACAGATCGCCATTGCCGAACGCCCCTGCTGCCTCCGCCTGCGCCGCCCTGAACAGCCCCGGTAATTCCTCTTCGTTGCGGACGATGCGCATGCCGCGCCCGCCGCCCCCGGCCGATGCCTTCACGATGACCGGAAATCCAACCTGCTTCGCCCACTCGACCGCCTCGCCCTCCGACGCAATGATCCCATCCGACCCGGGAAGAATCGGCACGCCCGCCTGCTTCATGGCCGTACGCGCCTTTTCCTTCTCGCCCATCAGCCGGGTCACCTCCGGCCGCGGGCCGATGAACTTGATCCCGCTGGTCTCGCACACTTCGGCAAAGTTGGCGTTCTCGGCGAGCAGTCCGTAGCCGGGATGAATCGCGTCGACGTTGGCGATCTCGGCCGCACTGATCACCGCCGGAATATTGAGGTAGCTCAGCGCCAGTTGCGGTGGCCCGATACAAATCGCCTCGTCGGCAAAGCGGACAGGCAGCGAATTCCGGTCCGCCTCGCTGTAGATGGCGACCGTGCGGATGCCCAGTTCCTTGCACGCGCAAATCACGCGCAGCGCAATTTCTCCGCGATTGGCAATCAGAATTTTCTTGAACATGAAATTCAGCTTTTAGCTCTCAGCCGTCAGCTCTCAGTCTTTGCTTCTCTGCTCTGCCTGCCGCGTCTTTTATGGGCTTATGTGGGGACGGCCGCCTCGGCCGTCCGCCGGACGCAGTCCGGCCTTTGGGCGAGCCTCCTCAATAAACGCAAAAAGGCGCGCAAGTTGCGCGCCTGAAATTCCCAGCCTCACTTCTTCGGCCGTATCGCAAACAATTCCTGGCCGTACTCGATGGGCTGGCCATTAACCGCCAGCTTCTTGACGATCTCCCCCGCCACGTCCGATTCAATCTCGTTGAGCAGCTTCATGGCCTCAACGATGCATAGCACCTGCCCCTCTTCCACCATATCTCCTGCTTTGACAAAGGGAGGCGCTCCCGGCGACGGCGACTCGTAGAACGTCCCCACAATCGGAGACTTCACCATGTGAAATGCTTCCTCAGGAACGGGAACAGGCGCAGCGGGAGCCGCAGACAAACCCGGGGCGGACGCCAGTAAGCCCGTCTCAGGGGTAGCAATCGGGGCGGCTGGCACCGCGTAGTAGCGTGGCTCTCCCTGCGCGTGCACCGCAAAGTGTTCCCCGGCCCGCTTGATGCGCACCTTGACATCGCCGCGCTCCAGTTCGAACTCGGCGATGTCCTTTTCGATTAAGAACTCAATTAGTTCTTTCAGTTCTTTTTGATTCATTGTTGTACGGTGGGACTGCCTTGCCACGTCCGCCCATCCAGCCTTCCGGGCACGCGAAGGCCGGGCGCGGTCTGCCCGGCTGTGTATATGAAGACTAAACTGCCAGAAAATCCTTGCGCGTCGGCGTCAACACGTCACGACCGCCAGCCGTGACCACCACCATGTCCTCGATCCTCACGCCCCATTTGCCGGGGAAGTATACGCCCGGCTCGATGGTGATGACCATCCCCGGCTGCAGGATCTCTTCTTGTCCGGCGGCAACCCGCGGGGCCTCATGAATCTCCAGCCCGACTCCATGCCCGGTCGAGTGTGTAAAATTCTTGCCTAACCCCGCCTTACGCAATACCTTACGGGCTGCTTCGTCGACCTCGCCCAGAGCCGCGCCGGGCCGCACGGCGTCGATTGCCGCCTGCTGCGCCTCGCGCACCGCCTCGTAAGCAAGTCGGGCGTCGTCCGCCACCGGGCCCACCCATACAGTGCGGGTCTGATCGGAACAATAACCTCGAAGTATAACACCGAAATCGCAGACCACGAACCCGCCAGGGCGGATGACCTGCTCGGACGCACGGCCATGCGGCAGTGCCGACCGGGCCCCGGAAGCAATGATCGTCGGAAACGACATCTCCTCGGCCCCGGCTCGCCGCGCGGTCAACTCCATTTCTGCAGCCACCTCAGTTTCCTTCACTCCCGGACGCAGCACCTCCAGGGCCCGCTGGAACAACCTCGCTCCGAGATTCACAGCCTGCCGGATACGCCCCACTTCTTCATCGTCCTTGAGCACCCGGTACCGCTCCACCATGGGCGGAGCATCCTTCAGCGTCACCCCGGTAGGCCGCACCTTAGTCAGCCGCTTCTTGTCGGCAATGGTGAAGTGTTCGGCCTCGATGCCGATCGTCCATCCCCGCGACCTCCGCCGCCGCTGCCCCAAAAAATCGCCCAGCGCCGGCAGCACCGCCTTGCGCGCGACTACCACTTTCGCCGCCTTCACTTCGTCGTGCGCCTGCGTGTCGTAGCGCACATCGGTGAAAAACACGCTCCCCGCCTGTTCGACCAGCAGCAGGCCCGCACTTCCAGTAAATCCGCAGAGATAACGCAGGTTGGGAAGATGGCTGACCAACAGCCCCTCAAATCGAGTCGTGGCGAGATGCTCCCGCAGCTTCGCCTGGCGCGCAGCGTAATCCATTAACTATGAGTTTAACAGGACAGCCAACCCCTCTCAGGATGTCTGTTGGAGTCTGGAGGAATTGGTGAGAGGATAGGTCAAGTGCACCAGGAGGCCAGCATGAAATACCGAATCGCAATGTGGGCGAGTGCGGGATTTCTGGTTGCGGGCGGTTGGGCACTCTACGCCTTCGCAACATTCCCACTCACCAACGAACGGATGCGGGAGGCGTGGACCCTCCTCAGTGTGACCTGCCCCATTGCCCCCATTGCAATCGCTGGTATACATTTCCCGATCAGTTTGTATTGGACTCTGGTTGCGAATGCCGCCACATACGCCTTGGTCGGTCTAATCGTGGAAACGCTGCGGCACAGCCTGAGTCACGCAAAATGATCAACGGCCAATGTGGGGACAGCCGCGCCCGGCTGTCCGGTCGAGCGAAGCTCGACTGCGCTGTCCGCATCCTCAGAATCCCTTGGGACCAAGCCCTTTCCACGATAAAATGACTTTCGGCCGATCCCCACGGTCGCGTGAGTGCGCCAACCTCCTCGACCCAAACCAATGAACTCGTTTTCCGCATGCCTGCTGATCGCCGTTGTAGCCGCTGGCGCGCATGCCCAGAATTCGTCCAGCCCGCCGAAGCCCGCCGCGATCGAGGGCATCGTGATCAAAGATCCCGGCAGCGAGCCGGTTAAGAAAGCCGTCATCGAGTTGATCGCCGAGACCCAGCCCGGCGGCGCAGCCTATACCGCCGTCACGGCCGCCGACGGCCTCTTCCACATCGCGGGCGTCGCCCCCGGACGCTATCGCCTGTTCGTCGAGCGTCCCGGATTTCTGGAACTCGGCAAGCGCAGCGTCCGCACCGAGGGCCGTGTTCTGAATCTCGCCGCCGGCGAGGAACTCAAAGATCTCCAGATTCGCCTGCAATCCGCCGCCGTGGTACGTGGCCGCGTAACCGACGAAGACGGCGACCCCATGCTCAGTGCCCAAGTCTCCGTCCTGCGCCAGACCTATGCCTCCGGCCACGGCCGCTGGGAGCAGGTCGGCTCCGAGCGCACCAACGATCTGGGCGAATACCGGATCGCAAGCCTGGCCGCGGGCAACTACTACGTGTCGGTCAGTCCCCCACCCGACTTTAAGAATCTGATCGAAGCCTCAGCTGTGTCGTCGGTCGAGCAGCACCACGCCGGCGCACCGGAAAAGACTGTTGCCACGTCCTACCAGACCACTTTCTATCCCGGCACCACAGATCGCAGCCAAGCCGAACCTATCCAACTCCATCCGGGGGACGATTTCCCGGTGAACTTTTCCCTGACCCCCAGTCCAAGCCTGAGCATCCGCGGCGCGGTGGTGAATATGCCGCCCCGTTCGTCAGCCGTCATCATGTTGCAATCGCGCGATTTCAACCTCGTTCTGAATGGCGCGGAGATGCACAAGGACGGCAGCTTCGTGATCCACGACGTAGCTCCTGGCTCGTACACCATCCTGGCCACGGTCGAGAACGCGTCTCCCCCCATGATGGCTCGGCAATCGCTCATGGTGGCGGGAAATAGCGTCGAAGGTGTGCGCTTGACGCCGCAACCCGGAGGCTCAATTCGCGGCCGCCTCCGCGTCGAAAGCCAAGGCCCACTCACCCGATTCGATCCCAGCCAAATGTTTCTCTCCCTCCAGTCCACGGATGACGAAGACGATGCCAGCGCGTTCACTTTGGGCGAGGGATTCTCCAATCTCGCCCACGTCGCTTCCGACGGCAGCTTTGCGTGGAACGGCGTGCCTCAGGGAGACTATAGCGTCCACTTCATCACCGACTCCGACGCCAATTCCGACTGGTATCTCAAGTCGACGCTGATCGCCGGCCGCGACGTGAACGACTCGGGCATCAGTGTGAATGGTGGCGCGCTGGCGCTCGAACTGATAGCCAGCCCCCACGGAGCCGTCGCCGAAGGCACTGCCACCGATCACAAAGGCGACCCGGTCCCGAATGCCGTAATCGTCGCCGCCCCCGAGCCGCGGCTGCGCGGGCGTGTCGACCGCTACCGCAAAGCCGTCAGCGATCAGAGTGGACGCTTTACCCTGCACGGCCTTCCGCCCGGCGCCTACACTGTCTTCGCCTGGGAGAGCGTAGACGGCGAAGCCTATTACAACCCTGATTTCCTCAAGACCTACGAACCGCAAGGCACCCCGCTGCACGTAACCGAGGGCGACCGCAAGCCGCTGCAGCTCGAAGTGATCCCCGAAGCCGAAGACCGATAATGTGGGGGCGGACACTCCAGTCCGCCAGCCTTTGACCTTGACTTTGATTTTGAACTTAAGCTCCCGCCATTGATAACCGGGTAGGCCAAGTGTCCAAATGTTTTGACAAGGGATAGGCTTTTCATCGGAGCTGGAGCATTCGCGACTTGACGACCGGGGAGTTCCGGGAAGATATTCACAGGACATGTACCTTCGATTAGAAATTGTTCTCAACTCCGGGCTCGTGCCCTTCGCTTTACGCAGTATGCTCGTCCATTGACCCTCCTTCGCAATCCCGTGCTGCTTCTTACCCTGTTCGTGCTCTTGGGGGTGGCTGCTCTCTCGCGGGAACAACCCAAACCGGCGCCCGCGCCTCACGTTGAGCGCAAGGAGGAAGGCTGGGCGGAGAAAACTCTAAAGAACCTTTCCCTCGAGGAGAAGGTCGGGCAACTTTTCATGATCCGCCTGCGGGTGGAATTCCTGAATGGACGGAGTCCCGGCTACTTCCAGCTCCGCGATTACATTCGCGGGTATCACATCGGGGCGCTGGCCATGTCGGTGCCGGCGCAGGGACGAGCCCGCAATGTGAACCGTCGCTACGAGACCGTTACTCTGCTCAACCAGCTCCAGGAGGAATCGACGCTGCCCCTGCTGATCGCTGGTGATTTTGAGCGGGGGGTCCTGCCCGCGCGTCTTTTCGGAACGACCGTGTTTCCACACGCCATGGCTTTCGGCGCTGCCGGCAAACTGGCTTACGCCGAGGAGTTCGGACGAATCACTGCTCAGGAGAGCCGGGCTCTGGGCGTGCACTGGAACCTGTTTCCCGTCGCCGACGTCAATTCCAACCCTGCCAACCCGATCATCGGGACACGCGCCTTCGGCGCGGATCCGGAGCAGGTCGGCGATCTGGTAGCGGCCTACATCCGGGGCGCGCGAGCCAACGGTATGTTGACCACGGCCAAGCACTTCCCCGGTCACGGCAATACCGCAACCGACTCGCATCTGGCGATCGCCCTGGTGGACGACGATGTGAAGCATCTGGATGAGATCGATCTGCCACCGTTCCAAAAGGCTATCGAGGCGGGAGTCGATGCGGTCATGACTGCGCACGTGCAAGTGCTGGCGCTCGATCCCGACGCCAAGCACGTTGCTACTACGTCGCCCGCCATCGTCACAGGTCTGCTCAAGAACCAGCTCGGCTTCAAAGGCATTGTGGTAACCGATGCCCTGGATATGGCCGGACTTGGTGGTCTCTATGCCAAGAACCCTGGACGCGCTGCCGTGGATGCCTTCAAGGCAGGAAACGATGTGCTCACCATGCCCGCCGATTTGGACGCAAGCTACCGGGCCATGATGGACGCGGTCCGCACCGGTGAGATTGGGCAAGAGCGGCTCGACGCCTCCGTCCTCAAAATCCTGCGTGCCAAGGCCTCGTTAGGTCTCGAAAAAAACCGCCTGGTAGACGTAGCCGCTATCCCTAGGCTGGTGGGCAGTCCGGAGAATGCTGCAGTCGGTCAACGTATCTCCGATGCCTCCATCACCCTGGTGCGTGACAACGGCAAGCTGCTTCCTCTGAAAGAAGGCAGAATCGAGCAGAGCCTGCCGGTCGCGTATTCGTTCGCCAAACGCCGGCCTGCCCTGCTCGTGATTATTCTCTGCGACAGTGTTCGCGCAGATGACGGTCGTGTCCTGGAGCACGAAATCCGGAAACGAGCGCCAGATGTGCGGGTAGTCTACGTCGATCCTCGTATCGCGGCGGCTAGATCCGATGCAGTGTTGTGGGGAGTGGATCAGGCACAGCAGGTTGTGGTGGCCGTGTATGTCGTCCCCTCCGCAGCGCGAATGAGGACAGTCGCGCGCGGTCAGAAGAATTCCGCATCTCTGCCAGACTCGACGGCGAAGTTATTGGCGACGATTCTCGACCGCGCAACCGAAAAAACCGCGGTTCTCGCCATGGGGACGCCGTACTTGACGGAGGACTTCCCCACTATCCAGAACTACATCTGCACCTTCTCCAATGCGACAGTCTCGGAGATCAGTGCGGCGAGAGCTCTTTTTGGAGAAATTCCCAGCCCAGGACATTTGCCGGTCAACATCTCCAATTCCTCCGTGCCCAATGCCAAAATCGGGCAGCCGGGACGATTCGCACACTCGGGATCGGCCAACTACTAGGTCCAGGTCGCTCACCTCTCCCCTTCGGCGGATTCCTTTCCGCCTCTAAACCCAGCCTCCGAATCACACGCCGACGTGATGGAAATCATGGCTGCACTCTCCGCGGCTTTTTAGCATTCACAAGGGAGTTTTGAATCGACCGTCCCGATTGGTTCGGGGGGAAGTGTTGCCATGAGGCCTTGGGTCCGATGGAGTGGCTTGGTTTGTGCTGCGCTGGCAGCAGGGATCGCCCCGGCACAGAAGTCAGGGTTCAGCGGCCCCGCACGCACGCATGCCCCGGCTGCCGCCCAAAACAAAATTGAAAGCTTTCTGAACCAACCTCTTCCCGGCCGCGCCGTTCCGCAAGATCAGGCTATGTTCTACAAGCCAGACTCTCTTTATCAGTACATCGACGGCGGTGCCGACATTTATCTGCTCTACGAGTTTCGGAGTTTGCTGCATCAGGGTTTCAATAGCGGCGAAACGGAGCTAACGGCAGACGTCTACGACATGGGCAAACCGGAGGATGCGTTCGGCGTGTACGCAGCCGAGCGCTCGCCAGGATACAAGTTCATGCAGATCGGAGTGGAAGGGTACCGGAGTGAAGGGATACTGAACTTCTTGCAGGACCATTACTACGTGAAATTGTCGGGTTCTGGACCGAACGCCCGCGTGCTGCTCGATCAGTTTGCACGCATATTGTCCGTGCGAATCGGCGGATCGCAGACGGTGCCAGCCTTGCTGAAAAAGCTCCCTCTAGAAAGTCGGGTGAAGCATTCCGAACAGTACGTGAGAAAGGATCCGCTGGGCCACGCGTTCCTGGCGCCGGCATATGTGGTGACGTACGCGTGGGGGCACCAGCAGAGCAAACTGCTGATTTCCGTGGCCAATGATGCAGCAGGAGCGAAAGCGCGACTGCAGCAACTCGCCCAGCACTTCAAGGATACCGGTCAGTTCGTTGCCGCGCCGGAACTGGGAGAAGGCGGAATCCGGGCACGGAATAATTTCGAAGGGCGAGCGATCGCGCGGGCGCAGGGCCGCTATCTCATTCTCTTGCTGGACCCGCCGGAGAATGGGGCTGAGATTCTGAAGAACACAGCGCAGAGTTTGCCATAGACCAGCACTGGCCAGAAATCCGCAAGACCATTTAGGAGCTAAGTCATGAGTAAAGAACACGAGTGGAACCGGCGGGAATTCATCGTAAAGCCGATCGTCTGGGCAGGAGCAGCGACAGTTTTAGGACAAACAAATCTATTGCTGGCGAGTGCCGCCGACCCCACGGCCAACGGTCCAATCCTGCAACGGACGTTGGGAAAGACAGGAATCACGCTGCCGATAGTCAGCATGGGAGTCATGAACGCTGACGTGCCGGGATTGTTGCGGCGGGCCTACGAATTGGGAATCCGGCACTTCGATACTGCGGCGGGTTACCAGCAGGGGCGCAACGAAGAGATGGTGGGACAGGTGATTAAAGACCTGGGCGTGCGCGACAAGGTGACGATCTCGACGAAGCAGGCGTCGCGAAACCGACCACAAAATGTTGCCGAAGCGAAGAAGCGTTTCATTGAAGGGGTGGAGAGTAGCTTGCGGCGTCTGCAGATGGACCACGTCGACATCCTTTATCACCATGCGGTCGATTCGGTAGAGGACGCTCGGGCGGAGGGCACCCTGGAGGCATTGCAGAGTCTGAAGAAGGATGGGAAGACGCGGTTTATTGGCCTATCGACGCACAAGACCGAGGCCGTGATCAATGAGGCAGTGCGCCTGAATCTTTTTGACGTGGCCCTTGTCACACTGAATTACACCATGGCGCATGATGCCGGAGTCTTGAGCACGATCGAGCGCGCCGCCAAGAGCGGAATCGGAATCGTGGCCATGAAGACCCAGGCCGGCGGCACAGTCCGGCCGGACGCGAAGTTGCCCAAGCAGTTGCCGGCGGCCAGCCAAACGGCCCTGCTGAAGTGGGTGCTGAACCACGATTTCATTACGACCGCCATTCCGGGCTTCAGCACCTACGAACATCTCGAACAAGACTTCTCCGTGGCCCGGAACTTGACCTACACCGGCGAAGAGGAACGGTTTCTGGCGGACAAGAGTTTCGTCGCACAGGCAGAGTTTTGCCAGCAGTGCGGCCAATGCAAAGACGACTGTCCCAAGCACGTGGATATACCCACGTTGATGAGGGCGCACATGTACGCCGTGCAATACAGGAATGCAGGGATGGCGCGAGAGATGCTAGCGAGCGTTGCACTCGGCCGAGGCATCGACGCGTGTGACACTTGCGAGTCGTGCACGGCGGCCTGCCGCAACAGCGTCCAAATTGCAAAGAAGATTGTGCACTTGAAGTCGGTGCGTAACGAGTTGTTGACTTGCTAAGAAGAGGAAGCCGGACGAAGAGAAATCCAGTCGTTACTGGACTGTCTTTCCCGAAGGAGGCTGTTTCTCGGCGACTCAGCAGAGGCAGCGCGCCTAACACCCAGTGATCAATGGAGGTGTTGCCCGGGAGCCCACGAAGTCCTAGAATTGCACGCACCTTGGCATGGTGCTACCTCGAGACGTGGGTTGGGGTCTTCTCGTATGCGCGAATCTAGAACCGGTCGCACTCCCCCTGACGATCTGGCGCAGAAAATTGAGCCCACATCTACGTGGGCAAACCTCGCCATGCCGGAACCGCAGCTTCATGTACTGCGTGAGCTCGCAGCTTCTGCAACTCAACTCTTGCAAGCTTCCGAAAATCAACAATCCGGAATCAAGAGTTCGCCGGGTCGCGGAATCATGGCGCTCTTTACCGGGCCGAGCGGCACGGGAAAGACCATGGCGGCCGAAGTTCTTGCGCGAGAGTTGCACCTGCGACTGTATCGCATCGATTTGACTCGGGTAGTGAGCAAGTACATTGGGGAAACAGAGAAGAACCTATCCCGCATCTTTACTGACGCTGCCACAAGCGGCGCGATCCTCTTCTTCGACGAAGCGGACGCATTATTCGGCAAGCGCAGCGAAGTGAAGGACAGTCACGACCGTTATGCCAACATCGAGGTCAACTACTTTTTGCAGCGAGTGGAGGAGCACCGTGGGTTGGTCATTCTCGCGACCAAAACGCCGAACGAGTTGGCGCCCGCGTTGCCGCCAAGCATAGGCTTCGTGGTGAAGTTCTCGCTCCCGCATGCAGACTAGTGCAACGGGCTCTTTCTGGAAATCTCGTAGCGGGCACGCTTCCCGGAACGATGCGGCAGAACCTGTTTCCTCGAAGGAGCATGCATGCCGAACCTCAGTCCCATCGACGCGCAACTTCTTCAAATCGCGAACGGCTCGTCCCCGGCGTCGATCGCCGATGTCATCGCGGTGATGCAGCGTATCGATGCATTATTGCCGAGCAATGATGGCCTCAAATGGTTCAACAAGCTTTACTTGATGGTGACCCAAGAAATCGACTCGCAGCCTCCACCGAACGGTTGGGAAGATGCCACCTGGCTCACGCGCCTCGATGTAGTTTTTGCCGGGTTCTACTTTGCGGCGATCGCAGGTGCGCTGGCGCAGAATGCGGATACCGCCAGTTCGTGGGACGCTTTGTTTGAGGCGCGAAACAGAGCCGGTGTCGATCGCATCCAGTTTGCCTTGGCGGGAATGAATGCTCACATCAATCACGATCTGGCGTTGGCTCTTCTGCAGACCGATGATCAGTTGCATCTGGCACCGGCGCTGCAGAGCCCGGAGCACAATGATTATGAGCACGTGAATGGCTTGCTGGAAGCGGTGCTGCCGTCGGCGTTGCACTTTCTAGCCACTGGAATCGTAGGTGAAGTGGCGCAAGACACAGGAAAGATCGGGCGTCTGCTGGCGATCTGGAACATCCGTGCTGCGCGCGACCTGGCTTGGGACTTCGCCGATCACCTTCGGAACCTCGGGGGCGCGGGTCGCGAGTTAGCAGTCGAAGGTCAAGACAAGCTCACGGGAGTGATCGGACGCAGTTTGCTGCTCCCTGTTTAGCCCATCCGGTCCGCAATCGCGGGTTCACACACTTCTGAGAGCCTCTTCCAGTGTTGTGTCCCGTAAATTCGCGGAATATTTTCGACTTGTCATCCTGAGCAAAGCGAAGGACCCATGCATTTTCTTCGCAGCGCCAATGCTCTGGCAACGCTGCTTCGAAGTCTACGTCAGATTTTGTCACGTATTTACGGGACACGACACTAGACGTCGACTCCAATCGCAAGTTTCACATCAAGCCGCCAACCTAAGCTTCAAAGAACTGATCCTTCTGATCGAACTAGCCCATTCCAGTGCAGCCGTACCCTTTCATTTCATGCATTTACGGAGAATCCATCGCGTTAATGGGAGCGATTCGTTGTTTCAATTTCTGTTTCTGCGTCCGATTCGCTATCACTAGTGTCAGGGCGTCCCTTGGAATAATCGATGGGCAGCAGAGGTGCCGTATGACACAACGGGATAAAAAGAAATGGACCGAAATGCGCAATCGGATCACTCGCGCAAGCGAGTCCAACAATGCGCTCGACGTCTTTCTGGCAATGGATCGATTCGTGGTGGAACTCTCTATGCGTGTCTACGACGTCCCTCGGAATGAAAGGTCGTTGATGCGCAAACAAAACCGGCGCCTGCACGGTGCCCTCAGACGGCACCTGCCGCGACTGTTGCGGCCATCTCAGAGTCCGTCTTAGCATTTCGAATATTAGCCAATCAAAGCATGGCCAATCGTCGTTGAACCAGCAGAAAGTACAGCGCCACCAGAATTAGCACAATCCCATTTACACCTAACACCACCGGTGCGGTAAAAATCGGAACCAGCCATCCCGACAACAGGTTTCCCATGGGCATGCCCCCGCGGAAAGCACAGTTGTACACGCTCATCACACGCCCGCGCATTTCATTGGTAACGATCAATTGCACCAGCGACGTCACCGTGGCGAAAACCGCCATCATGGAGGCGCCGACCAGCAGCAGCATGCCGTAGCTCAATGGCAGCGACCTCGAAAACGAGAAAACTGAAATCCCGGCTCCCAGGCAGATGAGGACGGAGAGCGCGAACCGACCTTTATTGTTCATGTTGCCCCTCTCCGCGATGATCAGCGACCCGCAGATCGAACCCAACCCCATCAGGGAAAGCAGGTTGCCGTAGGTTTCCGGACCGCGATGAAAAATGTCTTTCACAAACACGGGAATATACGTCCGCATGGGCATGCTCAAGGCGGTCATGCAAAAGGCCAACACGATCAGCGCTTCCATCGAGTTCTGCTTGCGCACGAACTTGATGCCCTGCTTCAGGCTGCCGAACATCGACTCCCTGGTGATCTCCGGCACGAATCGCGCCGAGATCATAGAAAGCGAGATGATCGGCGCGAGAAAGGAAATCGCATTCAGCCCAAAGCACCACTTCTCCCCCAGCCTGGCCAAAGCCTGACCGGCAAGCGCGGGCCCAATCGTGACCGCCGTATTGAACTGGATTGAGTTCAGCGCGATGGCGTTGGGCATGTCGTCACGATCGACCAGGGTAGGAATCAGCGCCTGATAGGCCGGTCCGCCAAACGCCTGGGCCAAGCCGGAGACGAACGACAGACACAGGATATGCCACACGTGCACCGTGCCGGTCGCCACCAGCACCGTAAGCAGCGCTGCGCTCCCCATCTGCACGTACTGCGAACCCAGCAGAATTTTCCGCCGCTCGGTCCGGTCGGCCATCACCCCACCGATGAGCGAGAACAGGAAAATGGGTATCCCGCCAAGAAACTGATCCAGCGCAAGGAGGAAAGCGGAATGGCTCAGCCGATAGATGAGCCAGCCCTGGGCCACAATCTGCATCCACGTGCCAATGCTCGACGTACACGCCCCGAACCACATGAGACGGAAATCTCGATATTGAAATGCTTTGAATACCCTGCGGAGGGTTGACTGGTCCATGTGGTCCGAGCGTCTCCGGTGCCCGAGAGTCTATCTTCGCACGGGCACAGGTTTACCGGTTGCCGCGTGGTTTGCAAGAAATGAACGTTCCCGTCTCCACGTCCTGATCTGTGCGGCCATCTGTCACTGAACCAGCGGCAGGCTAACCTTGGCAAGCAACTGTTGGAAGGCTGGAACGGAATGCAGATTGTTGAACGCGGGATCAACTGCTATGTTGACCATTTCGTCGACATGCCGGTCATAGCACGCTTCCAGGTACTTAAGCGCTTGCTCCGTGTCCCCCAGGATCGAATAGGTTTCCGCCAAATAGAAGGGTGAAAGTTTTCCCTGGATGTAAGCCTTTTTCTGCTGCTTGAGCTGACTCTTGAACATTCCGGTCGGACCATGGGCCGCGAAGCCCTTTTCCGCGGCTTCCTCGATGGCGGGAAGTGCAGCATCGTGGAGCAAGGGTCCTTCCTTTTTAATTTCTGCCAGGTAACTGGCGTACTCGCCCATTTCGAAGTACACCATTCTCAAGTAGCGGTGCGGAGAAACCGCATCCGGATCGGCTTGCTCCAGTTGCCGCAGCAACCGCAGCGCTTCGTCATGGCGTCCGGCGGTCCAAAGGAGCATGCCCTTATCCGCCAGAATGGAGGAAGAATTCGGGTCGAGCGCTTGTGCCCGGTCGATCTCACTCAGCGATTGATCGAAGCGACGGACCCCATGCAGAAACGTCGCATACCAGTGATGGGCATTCGCATTGTTCGGATCAAGGTCGATGGCTCGGCGGAACTCCTCGTCAGCCGTTCCCGCGTCCCACATTCCGAAGAAGGAGACGAAGGCGAGCGATGCATGAGCTGCCGAGGAATGATCGTCGAGTTCCACCGCTTTTTTCGCCGCTGCCAGCGCGCGTGGGTAGGCCTCACTGGCGGGCATCATGGTGTATTCGCGCAGCAGGTTGTAGCAGTCGGCTAGACCCACATAGGCGTCCGAGTAATTGGGATCGCGGACGATGGCCTGGGTGAAGGAATCCACGGCCTGATTCAGACTCTCGGGCGTTCGCTTGTTCCAGTAGAAGCGGCCTTTAAGGTAATAATCCTCCGCCTCGCGATTGGCCGCGTGGTGAAAGCCGTTCGTCGAAGCCGCCGCACCGGATTTCCGCCCAGCGTTGGCGGTTCGATATCCAGGGCGGGAGATCCAAACCGCGAACGCCAGCGCCAGGACTGGGAAGACAAACACCAGGCTGCGCCACGGAGAAAATCCTGGTGGCAGCGGTGCTTCAGCCGAAACCTTTTCGTTTTCCTCCGCGCTTCCTGCAGAAATAGCCGCGGCCGATGTAGTCGCCGGAAGATGCGTCGGCGCAATCCAGCGGTAGCCGCGGCGGTCGATGGTTTCAATAAAGATGGGATTCTCGGCGGAATCCCCGAGAGCATCCCGCAGGCGCTTGATGGCGCTGCTGATCCCGCGGTCAAAATCGACGAAGACGTCTTGCGGCCAAAGATCCTGTCGAAATTCCTCCCGCGTCACCACTTCGTTGGGGCGGCTCAGTAGCAGCTTCAGGGTACGAAACGGCAGATCCTGAATCTTGACCCGGACACCATTCTTGCGCAGTTCACCCGCGCGTAAATCGGCCTCGAACATACCAAAGCGCACTACCGTCTGAGGTTCGCTGGACACACTCATGGGGATATCAGCGCGCAGGGGAGGGTGACCTCAGTCTATCATCGAATCAAATCCCCAGAACTGGCCCGTTCGGGCCACTCTCCTCAGACAAGAACTCCTCGTAACACGTTGCAAACTAGTCACATATTGCGTCACTTCGATGCCGCGGACAGGTTGCTTCCGGAGCATTGACCCCGGCCACGATTCCGGCGAGAGTCGGCTTGCACTCGCGGTCGCCCGGCAAACCCGACAAAGAGCGGGGCGGGGCCCGCGAAGTAGTTTCTCGCCCATTCCCCCCGAACAGGAATATTCATTCTCAGGAGACTTCAATGAACTCGCTTTATCGGCAAGGTAAACGCTCGCGCAGGATGGCAATGGTATTCACCCTGCTCTCTGCTGTGGTTATCGCCGGAGTGGCTGTCCCGGCGCAGGCGCAAACGCCAACCGTGCTCCACACCTTCATGCAGACGACCACCGACGCCTGCGCTCCCCGAGGGAACATCGTGCAAGGCCGCGACGGCAACATGTACGGGGGTGGTGCGGCCTGCGGAGCTGGCGGCAGCGGCGGCGGCGCGATCTACAAGATTTCTCCGGCGGGAGTGGAAAGCGTGTTTTTCAACTTCCCGCAGCAATGGACCAATTGTGGTGGCGCTGGGCTGACGCTGGGCAGCGATGGAAACTTCTACGGCGCATGCGAAGGTGGGAATCCAGCGACTGGCATGGGCAGCATTTTCCGGCTGACCCCAGCCGGAGTGTTTACCGATCTGCATGACTTCACTGGTGCGAACGGCGACTCTCTACCCATGTACCCGCCGATCCAGGGCGTCGACGGCAATTTCTATGGCGTGTCTGGAAATGAAGTTCAGGTCTGCGGGAATGTCTACAAGTTGACCCCGGCGGGCGTGTACACGAATCTGCATACTTTTGTTTTTAACAGCGAATGCCACTCTTCAAATTTGGTCCAGGCCAGCGATGGCAATCTCTATGGCACGCTTGCGGACTGCGAAGTCGTCCAGGGCGCGGGCTGCGTGTACAAGATCAGCACGGCAGGTGTTTTCAAAGAAATTCACGACTTCGCCTTCACAACCGGCCAGGTTCCATGTACGGGGTTGATTCAGGGCAAGGATGGAAAGCTATATGGTGCCACGCAACAGGGAGCGGCGAATGGCTCCGGAAATATCTACAAGCTGACCACGGCGGGAGTCGCTACTGACTTCCACGATTTCACCAATGCCACAGATGCGTCCTGCGTTAACAATGTCGGTCCGCCGGTGAATCTGCTGCAAGTGGCCGACGGAAGCTTCTATGGGGTGAACCCGGCTTACGGGCCCAACGGCACCGGGAGCATCTACAAACTGACATCCGCTGGCGTGTTCACGGCATTCCTGTTCCCGAACCCTCCTATTGACGGGGACTTGCCCAGTTCCACACTGATTCAGCATACGAACGGACTGGTGTATGGAACAACCCCCTCTGGCGGGGGCGGGGGCGGCGGCTGCCCCCAAGTCTGCCAAGGCACATTCTTCGGTGTAGCTACCGGCGACGTGCCGTTTGTAAGTCTGGAGCCGACGCAGAAGACGGGCAACGTGGGAGCGAAAGTGGGAGTGTTCGGGCAGGGCTTTACTAGTGCCTCGGTAGTGAAGTTTGGCGGCGTGGCTGCTAAATCGGTGACGCTCTCGGGCGCTACGTACCTCACGGCCGTCGTTCCCACAGGGGCACATACGGGACCAGTTACGGTGACCACGGGCACGACAACGCGGACGAGTCCGCAAACGTACAGGGTGAAGCCGAAGATTACGAACTTCACGCCGTCGAGCGGTCCAGTAGGAACCTTGGTGACGATCAACGGCACCGGGCTTATTCAGACGAGTGCCGTGACCTTTGGCACAGTGAAAGCGACCAAATTCACGGTGAAATCTGACTCGCAGGTAACGGCGAACGTGCCGGCGGGATTGCCACTCAGTGCGGTGACGATTTCCATCACCACGCCGGGAGGAACGGCCAACAGTCCAACGAAATTCACCGTGAACTAGACGCTCACCGTCCGCAATTTAAGGTGGGAGGTAGGATCCAGGCGACTTTAGCGCGAAGTCGGGATGCGGAACGAGCCGCAAGGCGGGATGGGATTGCACGATTACGGTGACTTTCACACCCACGGGCACCAGCGCGCGCTCGGCGACTTTGAATATCAAAGACGCCGTGGGCACGCAGACCGTGCAACTGGTTGGAACGGGCAAGTACAGACCGGTCCGGCAGGCGTCGCGGACTCGTTCGCTTCTGGGTAAGCGACGAGCCGCGTTGCTTGCAATGCACTTACCGCAGCGCTGAAGCGTTGCGCCACCCAAGGGGGCCGCGTTTTGAGCGCGACCAGCTTCACCGTCAGCTAGCCACGAGGTTGTATGCAATAAAGGGCACCGGGGCGCGTCTGGGGGGATGCGCTCCGGGTATCCTTGAAATGAGTTCCAGCCTTGGCACCAATCCTTTCGCCGTCTTCCGCCGTTCTCCGCTTCCCAGCGCTCGCCGTTTCGGCTCATCGCGCATTGCGATAATCGTCCGCCTATTTCGGGTGTTTCCCAGGATCTAGTGACACTTGCGGGTGGTACCCTCCCTGGCTCGGTTTCCGGACGCCGCCCGCCATCGTAAAATCTACGAGTTCCTGTCGAGATAAAAACGCGACCTCGCCGAGCGATCCACATCTAAGGTGGAAAAGCGCAAGCCGAATAACCGCAATATAAAGCTCAACTAGATCCCTACGGACTGATCATGGCGAAACCAATATTGTTGAGTGTGGATGACGACTCTGACGTTTTGCGAACGATTGAGCGCGACCTGCGGTCGCAGTACGGTGCCGAATACCGCGTGATCGGAAGCGATTCTCCGGCGCGCGCCCTCGACCTTTTAAAACAATTGAAAGTTCGCAACGATAACGTGGCCCTCATGTTGGCGGACCAGCGCATGCCCGGCATGGACGGC
Source organism: uncultured Acidobacteriaceae bacterium (assembly GCA_963819035.1). Lineage (GTDB taxonomy): Bacteria > Acidobacteriota > Terriglobia > Terriglobales > Acidobacteriaceae > Sulfotelmatobacter. Next base: position 143,424 of record CAWFUU010000010.1, read on the forward strand.
GTGGAATTCCTGCAGGAAGGAATGCGTCTCTTCCCCGGAGCCAAGCGCGCCTTGCTAACCGCCTACGCCGACACCAACGCCGCGATCAGCGCCATCAACCAGGCCAACATCAATTATTTTTTCCTGAAGCCCTGGGACCCGCCGGCCGAGCACCTCTATCCGCAGTTGGATGACTTGCTCGATGACTGGCAAGCCTCCTATCACCCCACCTTCGAGGGAATTCGCGTCCTCGGCACCCGTTGGTCGCCACGCTCCTATGAATTGCGCGACTTTCTTGCGCGCAACCACGTCCCCTATCAATGGATCGATGTTGAGCTTTCCGCCAACGACCCAGAAACCAAGCGCCTGGTGGAAGCTCTCGGACCGGAAGGAACTCAACTCCCGGTGGTCCTGTTCCCCGACGGAACCAAGCTTCTCGAAAGCCTGCCGGCTGACGTCGCACAAAAAGTAGGTTTACGGACCCGCGCTCAAACCGACTTTTACGACCTCGCGATCGTAGGTGGAGGGCCAGCTGGCCTCGCGGCGGCCGTCTACGGTGCTTCCGAAGGCCTGCACACCGTGATGATTGAGCGGGAGGCCCCTGGCGGGCAGGCCGGCATGAGTTCCCGCATTGAAAACTACCTGGGATTTCCCATGGGGCTCAGTGGCGGAGATCTTGCCCGCAGGGCAGTGGTGCAGGCGCAACGCTTTGGAGTCGAAATTCTCTCGCCCCAGGAAGCGGTCGGCATACGAACCGAGGGATCGTACCGGATCATCAAACTGGCCGACGGGAGCGAGATCTCCTGCCATGCCCTGATGATTGCGAGCGGAGTGCAATGGCGGCGGCTGGAGGCGGAGGGAATCCATCGCCTGCAGGGTGCCGGCATCTACTACGGAGGCGGCGCCACCGAAGCAATGGCATGCAAGGACGAAACGGTTTACGTCGTCGGCGGCGCGAATTCCGCCGGACAGGCAGCCATGAATTTTGCCCGCTACGCCAAGCGAGTCGTGATCCTGGTGCGCGGAGAATCTCTTGCTGCCACCATGTCGCAGTACCTGATTGACCAGATCAAGGCAACGCCCAACATTGACCTCTGGGCCCACGCCAGCGTGGCTGAGGCCCATGGCGATACCCACCTCGAAGAGATTTCGGTACTGTGTTCGGATACCAACAAAATCGAGCGGGTGCCGGCGAGTTCAATGTTCATCTTCATTGGAGCTCTGCCACGAACCGATTGGCTGGCCGGCCTAGTCGAGCGAGACGAACGCGGATTCATCCTGACTGGCCCCGATCTTATTCGCGACGGCCAACATCCGAAAGGATGGACTCTCGACCGGGACCCGTTCCTGCTCGAGACCAATGTTCCCGGCCTTTTTGCCGTCGGCGACGTACGGCATGGTTCGGTGAAGCGCGTAGCCTCGGGCGTCGGAGAAGGATCCGTAGCGGTACAGTTCATTCATCAGTACCTGAGCAAGGTCTAAATGGTCGAAAAATCGGAACTACTTCGCGTCCCGGTATTCGCTGATCTGCCCGATGATCAGATCGAATGGTTCCTCAGCCAGTCGCAGGAACTCCGCTTCACAGCAGGCCATATCTACGCGCAGCAGGGTGCGCCGGCGGACGCGATGTTCATCATCCTTGAGGGCGAAGTGCAAGGTCGCGGCGAAATCGGCGGCGAGATTGTCACCTTTCCCATCAGGACCGGCGCTGTCACCGGACTGCTGCCGTTTTCCAGGATGAAGCAGTTCACGGTAAGTGGACGCGCCGTCACCGACGTCCGCATGCTGAGATTTCCGGCGACGCAGTTTCCTGATCTGGTGCAGAAGATGCCAGAACTGGCCAAGCGCCTGGTGGGCCTGATGACCGACCGGGTCCGTGAGGTCACCCGGATGGAACAACAGCGCGACCGTCTGGCTGGGTTAGGAAAGCTTTCTGCGGGATTGGCCCATGAACTCAACAATCCAGCTTCCGCCGCCAAGCGTGCCGCCGCCCAACTCCGCGACATCCTGAAAAAGATAAAAAACGCCAGTCTGGAGTTGGGCCGCCGCGACCTCACGCCGACACAGAAAGCAGAAATCGAGAAGCTGGAAGCTTTCTTCATTCAGCGCGATGACCCCCCTCCGGATCCGCTCACCACCAGCGACCTGGAAGAGCAACTCGACTCGTTGCTGCGCAGTCACGGACAGAATGACTTGTGGCAACTGGCCGCCGACCTGGCGCGCAAGAGCGTCAAGCCCGAAATGCTGGAATCTCTGTTCGCGACCCTGGACGCTGGAACTGCCAGAGCCGCCCTGGTGAGGATCGCCGCATCAGTAGAAATTGCAAACTTATTGAACGAAATCGAGAGCAGCACTTCGCGCATCTCGGACCTGGTCCGCGCCATCAAGGAATACACCTATATGGACCAGTCACCGGTGCAGAACGTCGACCTGGTGAAAAGTCTGGAAACCACGCTTACCATCATGAACCACAAGCTGAAGCACGGAGTGGCGGTGCAGCGCGATTACCAGCGCGTCCCTTTTCTGGTGAACTCGTTCGGCAGCGAACTCAACCAGGTCTGGACCAACCTGATCGACAACGCCATCGACGCTATGGGCGGAAAGGGCGAGCTTCGCGTTCGAACCTATCGCGACGATGGTTGTGCAGTGGTTGAAATTGGAGACAACGGACCCGGCATTTCACCCGAAATCAAAGATCACATCTTTGAACCGTTCTTCACCACAAAGGCGGTCGGAGAAGGAACCGGTCTCGGCCTCGACACCGTGCAACGAATCGTGAAAAAACACCATGGCACAATTCAAGTCACTTCGCATCCGGGGGACACGCGCTTCCAGGTCTGGCTCCCGCTGGCAGACGTCCCGGTTGAGCCGTCATCAAATAAATAAGAAACCAAAAGGGAGCGAGCCTGTCACCGCCAGCTTCCGCTCCCCTGTCAAGTCCCCCCGGACCTGCTTGGTTGACGAAGGTATACCGGATGGCTGGAGGCGAGAAAATAGGGTAGAAAATGTAGGTAGCAAGTACTTCCACTTAGTCCTGCACATCCAGGCATGAACCGGAAATGCTGACGGCCGCCGCGACAGTGCGTTGGTCCATTCCCCGATTCTGAGCCAACACGATTCCTATCAGGGCATCGCCAACGCTTTGGCCCCTGTGGTCGTCTGTGGCGTGCCGACGGACTTTTTCCGCAACCTGTTGAGCCGCCGGGAGAACGCCCTCGCAACGGAGAATCAGTTTTCCAGCAACCTGTTTAGGCCTCTCGGCCGCTGAACGAACTCCGGCGGAGTTTGTGTCGTAGCTTGAGCCTGCAGTAAAGAGCGGAAGTCGCATTGCAGCCGCGAAGCGGCGCAGAAATAAAGCCCACAGCTTGCCCTGAGCTTGCCGAAGGGGCGTAAGCCGTGGGTGAAAAGCGGGACATGAACAAGCCCCGGAGGGGCGTAAGAGAAGCGACGACACACTGGGCTGGGGCAGCGGTGGCAGGCTTCCGTCCAGTCGACCTACTCGAAGCTGGGGAGCGGTGGGGCGGCGAATTTGCTGCGGAACAGTGTGCCGGATGGCCGGAAGGCGCGGGCAGTTTCTTCGGCGGGGAGGGCCGCCGTCGAGCTCAGAACTTCCGGATGGAGACGACGCCCAGGTTTCAAGGGGCAGCACAACGCGGAATTCCCGAACCCGATATCCCATCTTCGCAACTCCAACAAAACAGATATTTTAGCTCAAAGGTATATCTCTTTTTTTCGTGGGTATATACCCGGCTCCCCATCGATCGAACTTCGTTCTAGAATGTCCGAAGCTGGCGGAGGTTCCAAAATGCGTCCGTACGCAAAATCGTTTCTAACAACGGGGGTTCTCCTGATCTCGGTCGGTCTGTGGGCACAAGAGGTCTACCACGCGGACGACACTGATTTGCTGGCCCGGCTTTCCTACGACCACTCGGCCATTGTGCACGGCGAGGACGTTCGCCAGGTTTGTATCGCTGTCTCGCGCGATGGAGAATATCGCATCATGCGATCCCTGACGACCGGTGAGATGCAGCGACTGCAAGGCAAACTTCCGCAAGAGCAGTTGCAGCAATTAAAGACGTTGCTGAAATCCACCGAACTCAAGGCCCTCTCTGCAAACCACGGCGGTCTGATTCGTCAGGATTCGGAAAGCTTTGCCGCCGAAATTCCACGCAAAGATGGAGCTCAGCGCCTGCAGTGGTTGAATGCCGACGGCGAGAGCCCGTTTCCCGCTCCCGTTGCGAAAGTTGTCGATTGGCTCAAACATTTCGAGCCCAAGGATGCGAAGGCATTTGATTACGCGGAGTATCCAGATGTATGTCCATCGGGCGGACTGCGTCTGATCCAGCCCTCCGTGGCGGAAAACGGGCGCCACTGATCGCACACACTCCAAACTCCGTTTCTTTCACCTCACCACTTTTCTCACCTCACCACCGGTGAGTCTCGATCACGGGCGAATCGGCGTCGGCGGCTTTGGTTTCGTCGGCGTGGATCTTGCCGTCCTCCTCGGCATAGAACGAGCGGTGCTGCGCGTCGAGAAGCTTGGGCGTCATGGTAAGGACGTAACTGTCTTTCTTCCCCTTGTACCCCACCATGTAGTCGCCCCGGTCGGGATTGACCATGCGCTGGGTGAAGGTTCCGGAATGAACCAGTTGGGCCAGCGCGTTGGCGTAATGACCGTATTGCTTGTTGAAGCCTTTTTGCGCGCGCATGACGACGCGCATGTAGGCGAGCGCGGCGAACTCGGAGTCGGAGCGGGCAGGATCGGCGTGGTACTTGGGCGTGTAGGTGGAGGGCGGGGTTTGAGATGGTGGCGCAGGTTCGGCTTGTCGCGCGAGCGCGATCTGGGTCAAAACCACGACAGCAAGCGTGGCAGCAAGTATCAAGACTTTATTCAAGGTTCTGGTGAAGATCACCGATTCCTTCATGCGAGCGCGTCTCCGGGATGTGTCGAGCCAAGCGGATCAGCGAATAGTCCGCTGCTCGGCCTGAATTGCAGGGTGGATGAGGGGTTCAGGCTCACTTTTCCATGTTACTCCCGTAATTTCCCTTCGGTCACTTCTCTTTGCAGAGTGACAGATTATTACTATGCTGAATACAAGAATCTACGCCCCACAGGGAAAACTATGAAAGCAGCAGTCGCCAGAAAACCGGTTATACGAATCGCGGTGGTGGAAAGCGATCCTTTGCGTTTTGTCGGGTTCCGCGCGTTGTTCGATTCCGAGCCGGAATTCGAACTCATCTCCGCAGCCCTCCCCGAGATCAGCACGCTGCAGAACATCGATCTCATCCTGCTCGGCAACCGTTCCGGGCAAAACCTGTTTGATCTGATGGCCAGCCTGAAGGCCACGCGGCCGGATCTGCGGATCATCGTGACCGGCTCCGGCATTGACGAAGAAACCATTCTCAAGGCGATTGCTTCCGGGGCCAAGGGCTACGTGGACGAAGCCGCCACACCGGCGGAATTCGCGCAGGCGATTCGCGTCGTGAATCAGGGATCGGTCTGGGCGCCGCGCCGCGTGTTGTCGATGTTCATCGAGCGGGTATCGTCGGCTCCGGGACGGATTTTCCCCGCAGGCCGCGTCACCTTCACCGACCGCGAGAAAGAAGTCCTGGAGATGCTGGTCGCCGGCCGCTCCAACAAAGAGATTGGTGGGCAGTTAGGGATTGAAGAGCGCACGGTCAAGGCGCACGTGGCGAAACTGATGCGCAAGGTCGGCGTGCAGAACCGGATCGCGTTGTCGGTCCACGCGATCACCCATTCGTTGGTGACGACGAAGTAAAGCGGCTGTCAGCGATCAGCTTCGGCCAGCGGAGCTGATCAGCTACAACTTAGGGCAAATTTCCTCGGGAGCTTTTCTGGTGCCCGCGAGTAACGCAGAAGGCCACTTACCTTCGTAATCTTGCCTGAAAATCAGAGGCGACGCATACTCGCCTCACCTACCACAGAACCTGGGAGACGGGGTTGAGAGTGGCGATTAGGGTCACTACTTTCAGCCCCGCATTTTTTTGCCCTCCGCGGTCCTTCCGAATTTCAATCCGATTGGTGCTTCCAGTGCGCGGCGCCTAAGTGCATGCCCTGATACGAGTCGTTGAGCGACACCTGCCGGTGCGACGACGGAACTTCATTTACAATCAAATCGCTGGATCCCAGTCAAAATTCTGTTGTGCGGTGAGGAATCATGAAGAAGCTGGCGGTGCTGACCCTAATTGTGTCCCTCTGTTCTCTTACTTCCTTTGCAGCCGACGATCAGACCAAAGAATCGAAAGCCACGGACCGGGTGCAGGCGGCGGCCGACGTCCTGAATGAAATTGAAGGGGCGCCGGACTCCGGAATTCCGCAGGAGATTCTCGGGTCGGCGGAATGCGTGGCGGTGGTTCCCTCCATGTTGAAAGGCGGATTCATCGTGGGCGCCAAGTACGGGCGGGGGCTCGCAAGCTGCCGCACGCCGAAGGGCTGGAGCGCGCCGGCGTTTTTCTCCGTCCAGGGCGGCAGCTTCGGATTTCAGATCGGCGGCCAAGCGGTCGATCTGGTGATGCTGATCATGAACAAGGACGGCATGCAGCACCTGCTTTCGAGCCAGTTTGCGCTGGGCGCCGACGCGTCGGTAGCGGCTGGTCCGGTGGGACGCCATGCTGAGGGGAACACAGATTGGAAGATGCGGGCCCAGGTGCTGACTTATTCGCGGGCGCGCGGAGTGTTTGCCGGCGTTAGCCTGAACGGAGCGGTGGTCAAGCAGGACAAGAATTCGACACGCGACTTTTACGGACACTTTGTGACGTCGAAGGCGGCCCTGACCGGCGAAGTGGATGCGCCGGCGGCGGCGAGTCCTTTTCTGACGACCTTGGCCAAGTGGGCGCAGGAAGCGGCGAAATAACACCACTTCCGGAATATGAACACGCCAATCATCGCTCCTTCTCTGGCGGGCAACGTCCTGGGTTCGGCGGGCGCGAGCTTCGTGGTGGCCGAGTGGAAGGACGCGGGAGGACCGCCGGGTCCGCCGCGGTGGATTGCTCCTCTGCATCTACACCGCAACGATGACGAAGCGTGGTACGTGCTTGAAGGAACCCTCTGCGTCCGGGTCGGAAAAGATGTGGTAGAGGCGCGTGCAGGCTCTGCCGTTCTCGTTCCCCGCGGAACCGTTCACACTTATTGGAATCCCGGGTCCGGCCTTCTCCGCTACCTGCTGGTGATGACGCCGAACATCTACTCCCTGATCCAGGACATCCACGCCATGACCGAGCGGTCACACGCCGCACTGAAGGCGGTGTTTGAGAAACATGACTCGGAATTGGTCGCCGAATAGGGCAAGGGTGGTTTTGACAAACAATTTTCGGTGGTGATACGGTCACGCATTCCTGATGCGGCGAAAACTGGAATATGCGGCGGCGTGGCCATTCATCAAGATCCTGGGACTGATGCCGCGACGGTTGTCGCGCGCATTCGGCATTAGTCTCGGACGAGCCGTCTATCTGTTACACGTGCGGTTGCGCCGGGTTGGCATGCGGAACCTGGCACTCGCATTTCCCGAAAAAACTGAAGCGGAACGGGCGGCCATCCTGCGCGGAGTCTTTACTTCGCTCGGCCGGCAGTTGGCGGAGCTCTGCCAGTTTCCCAAGTACACGCCGGAAAACGTCGAGCAGGTGGTGGTGTACGACGGGCTGGAGAATTACGAGCGGGCCTACGCACGGGGAAAGGGCGTGCTGTTTCTGACCGCGCATTTTGGCGCGTGGGAACTTTCTGCATTTGCGCATTCGCTGCATGGGCACTGGCTGCACGTCGTGATGCGGCCTATGGACAACGAGTATCTGGATCGTTTGATCCAGAGCTACCGGACCATGCACGGAAACAAGACAGTGGGGAAGGACGATTTCGTGCGCGGGTTGCTGGCGGCGATGAAAGCGGGAGAGGTGGTCGGCATATTGATGGACACGAATATGACGCCTCCGCAGGGCGTGTTTGTGGATTTCTTCGGCATTCCGGCGTGCACCGCCAGCGGGCTGGCGCGCATTGCTTTGCGGACGGATGCGGCGGTGGTTCCCGGGTTCACGATCTGGGATGAGGCGCTGGGCAAGTACCGCCTACGTTTTGATCCGGCGGTGGAGTTGGTGCGGACTGGGGATCTGGCGGTGGATATCGTCGCCAACACGCAGGAGTTTACTCAGGTGATCGAGGCCTACGTTCGGAAATATCCTGAGCAGTGGTTATGGGTGCACCGCAGGTGGAAAACGCGGCCAGAGGGGGAGAACCCACTATATTAGGGGAGGCTAAAGCCCCCACCCTGCGACCTCGCCTACAGTCTGCCCTGGGGCTCGCCGAAAGGTCAGTCCTTCCCGCAATGAACGCAAGAAGCTGGGGGCAGGATTTGTACCGGCGACAAGAGAATCAGGCGAGAACAAAATGGTCGCTGAATGGACGTTCTATTACGCTTGCGATCTGCCAGCCAGTCTCCCTCACCAAGTTGCCGAAGACGGTCAAGCCGCGAGGGCGGGTTCTTGTTGAGCTGATTTGCTTCAACCGCTGAATCGGTTCGTCGCTGCGTGTCACCGAGCCAACGACACCCAAGACTTCAGGTGCCGCGCGGAGCACCTTTAGGTTGGCCTCGATCTCATCGTCGGACCCGTATTCAAACAGTCCACCTTCAGAGGAGCACATGATTGATGCTCCGTCGGCGCGCGCTTCATCCAATTGCGTTTTCAGAGTCGCCACCTCGGACCAGTCGTAGTGAATGGCACGAAAGGCGATGCGAATTCCATGCAAGGGCGCTCCTTCGGCAGAGAGCGCCCGTAAAGCAGCTTCGCCGAATGCGGGACCAGCGTCGTCCAGATCAAGCACGTAAATCGAGACTTCGCGCTCTGCAAGAACGTCACGCCGTTTCTTGGCGAGAACGATCAGAGCATTCAGCGAGTCGATTGCAGGACCGCCCGCGATGTTTAGAAAGTGCAGAGGGCGGCGCGGGTTGTCGGAGAGCAAGGGCAGCAAGGTACCCGCCATCAGGTTGGCCACATCTTGCAGGCGTAGTCGCACTGCGAGCGACGGTAGGGCGGAGGCGATCTTGCGATCGATTGGTTTCGCATACGCGCTTCCAAGCATGTCTGGGCCCAACTTCAGAAGATACGTGTGCATTCCCGGCATGAAGCTGTCTTGAACTTGGCGGATTCCCTGCGCAAGGATCGATTCGCGAAACAGAAACTCTAAAAGGCGGCTGCGGAGAAATCTGGGCAAGAAATGAAAGGGAGTACCCTGCTGCAGAAACTTCTCTACGATTGCTCGCTGTTCGGAATCACCTAGCTTCAGGGCAAAACAAGGATGGGTAACATCGATCACCGGGAGTTCAATGCCGTCCTTGGTCAGCGCATAGCAGACACCTGGCTTCTTTTTCGTCTCAAGCATTGAGGACTTCGCCATACCCGCTTTCATGAGCATGCCTGAAATACCCCAGCGTTTCAACGCCGGGTGAACCAGCATTTTCATACGCAGGGATGCCTGAACTACCCCCATACCTGTTGCGGATCGTATTCCACACCGTTCTTGATCAAGAATGCCAGAAACTCTTCCTCAAAATTACGCTTGCGGTAGTGTTCTGCTTGACGTTTGATGTACGCAATTGTGTCGGTCTTCTGCGAGATTCCCACCGTGAAGGCGCCATACCCCTCTTGCCATGCGAACTCCGTCTTGAACGTCTCGTTCATCCAATGCGAAGACGCGCCTTTCACCAGTTGCATCGCCTTGGCTAAAGTCAGGGTTGCCGGTAAAGACAACAGGATGTGAACATGATTCTCCGTGCCACCCACGATGAGCGCCTTGAATCCGTTCTTGCGAGCAATGCCACCGATGAATGCCCAGAGATCGGGTTGTACCTCCGCGGGAATCAGATTGCGACGTTGTTTAGGTGTGAGGCACGGCCGGCTCTCCGGAATGATTTCAGCCGTCCTTACAGGACGGATCATCCGCCTTCAGCTTACCCGGCGTTGAAACGCCGGGCTGCTATCAGGCGTCCTCCGGACGTTTTTCCTTTCCAAAACGGGTACACAGCGTTGGCGGTGGTGACGCCGAAAGTGACTCGGCTCATCGGAGGACGTGCAAAAGGTTGCTGTAGTCGTCGGTCCACAAAGTTGCAGGACGCGACAACTGCAAGGGCTTGGCGTGCTGGAGCAGGACCGGCGTCTTCAAAGCCGCGGGATCTGCGGCCATCAGGATCCAGTCCGAAGGGATCTCTGCCTCGGCCTCAGGGGCCAGCGAGAGCACGCGAACTAGCCCCAGGTGATACTGCTCAGCCAAACCCGCCAACACCGGGCAAAGGTCCAGGGAGCGATTCGAGATATGGAACGCCAGGATGGATCGGTCGTTGCGCAGATGACCGAGATAGATTTTCATCGCTTCGCGCGTCAATAAGTGCACCGGTATCGAATCGCTGCTGAAGGCATCAATCGCCAAGACATCGAATTTCTGTGGAGTCCCGGCGGCCAGTTCCTTCTCCAGCGAGATTCGGCCGTCGCCCAGCACGACGTCGGTATTCGCCGTCGTGTCTGCTAAAAACGAGAAGGCGGCGTGTTCACCCTTTGCTAACCGCACAACTTCGGGGTTCATTTCATAGAACCGCATATAGTCGCCGGGCTCCCCGTAGGCGGCTAGGCTGCCGACGCCAAGTCCGACGACCCCGATTCGTAAGCGGCGGTTTTCGCTCGTGGTCGCGCCCTCACTCGCGGGGCGGTTCAGCATCAGCAATCCGATCCCGCTGCTGGACCCGTAGTAGAGTGTGGGTTTCCGCCGCGAGCCAGGGGCCTGCAACTGAGCGCCGTGCAAAGTAAGGCCGTGCTTCTCCAGCAATGCATGATGCTCATGGATTGGCTGGTCGTACTCAACCCGCAGCACGCCATAGAAATTGCGGGACATCAAAACAGCGCGGTTGAACTCCCGATGCACCTGGAGCCAAAACAACATTCCAAACAAGCACCATCCGCAGAGCACCGCCAACTGCAGGAGGATCGGGCGCCGATCGGGAGTGCGAGGGCCGAGCGCGATCAGGACTAACGTTACGACGGCCGAGGCACCGAGCAATAGGTGAAGGTACACGGGATCGGTGTGCAGGATTGTGACCGATACCCCAATGTAATCGGCGGCTCCCAGAACCGCGACCACTACGGCACTCGCCAGCCAGCGGGGATGATTGTGGAGCCATGAGTTCCGGTCTCGCCACAACACCAGGGCGACGACCAGACCCGAAATCCAGAGCCCTAGTTGAAACTCCCAGGTGGAGGGGAAGATGTGCGGGGCAACCAAGCCCACGAGCACGGTGCCGAAAGCTCCTCCGGCAGCAATGTGCAAATAGAAGGAAGTCAGGTGACGAGGGCTCGGTTTAAGATTGGCCAACTCACCGTGGAACACCATGCAGGCAACGAAAAGGAGCAGACCAAACCATCCGATTTGCGCCAGGACCCGCACACGATTGCCCTGTAGAAACTCGATGCCACCCCAGACGGCGGCCAATGCAAAAGCCACGTGAAACCAGCCCCGCAGGTAGAGTGGCTTCTCGTGAAAACACAAGACGAACGACAGCAGGTAGATGCTGAGTGGCAGAACCCAGAGGAAGGGAACAACTGCGATCTCCTGACAGATTAAGTTGGTTACGGCGAGGAGCATGACACATCCACACGACGCCAGCCCAAACCAGAGCAGCCGTTGCCCCAGTTGCGGCTTTACGTCAGAGATGCCGTCGTCTTGGCCGACGGTCAGGCTGACCTCATGTTCTTCTCTCGTCTGTGCAAAACGGAGAGCGCACAGGACGCAGACCGAGACATAAAGCAAATAGGCCAGGGCCCAGACTCGCCCCTGGTTGCGCAGGCTCAGATTCGGCTCGAAAAACAGCGGGTAGCTTAGCAATCCCAGCAACGAACCAAGGTTAGAAAGCGCATACAGCTTATAAGGCGACGTGCCACGATGGGTATGGGTGAACCAAGCTTGCAGCAACGGCCCCGTCGTGGATAGGAGAAAGAATGGCAGGCCAACACTGACCGACAACAACATCAGGATATGCCAGACGGGTGAAGTGACCGTCTCTGGCCGCAGGTTGTCGCTCGGATAGATTGGGGAGCGCCCATAGAATGCGAAAACGGCCAGGAGCGCCACCGAAGCCACCAGCATTGCGATGTGGATACGGACCAGACGGGCTTTGGTGAGTCGGTCCATGATGCCATGCGCATACCCGTACCCCGCGAGCAGGATCAATTGAAAGAACACGAGGCAGGTATTCCAAACTCCCGCGGTGCCGCCAAACCATGGCAAGAGTTGCTTGGCAACGATCAACTGCACCTGGAAAAGGAGAAATGCGCTCAGAAAAATTGCCAGGGCGAATGCGGTTTGAGGGCGTGCGACGGCGCTGCTCGCAGCGGGTATTTCGAGTACAGCTTCCTGCGTATCCATGACCAACTCATCCTGACTGATGCTTCGAGGTACCTGACGGACCCGGTGGGAAGGCCTCAATCGAAGATGATGGAACCATGTCACTTGGGACAAGTTACCACCGTCACGGTGCGGGCACGACCGGCTCCGCAGAATGATTTCAGCCGTACCTACGGGACGGGATGATTGGAGTTCAGCTTACCCGGCATTGAAACGCCGGCCTACTATCAGGCGTCCTGCGGACGCGTTTCATTTCCCGAAACGGATTGTAGATGCGATTCAGAGCTGTAAGACGGGACGGGGGAAAATCGGAGTCGTTATCATTTCAGAGGGCAAGGCCGCATCGCTCCTCGCCTTCCGGTAAAATTGAAGCTTCCATGGAAACTCTCATGAATACTCCTCAGACTGTGAATCCTCCTGCCTCTTCTCCAACCACTCTTGAACAAATCGCGGAACTTGAACGCAAATACCTACTGCAAACCTACAACCGCTATCCCGTGGTGCTGAGCCGCGGCAAGGGCGTCTTTTTGTACGACATTGACGGCAAGCGCTATCTCGACTTTGTTGCGGGGATCGGCGTGAATGCGCTGGGGCATGCGCATCCGCGGATCGTGAAGGCGATTCGGGAGCAGGCGGCGAAGCTGGTGCATGTTTCCAATCTCTACTATCACGAGTATCAGGGGCCGCTCGCTGAGAAGTTGTCTGCGCTGTCCGGATTGAATCGCGCGTTTTTCTCCAACAGCGGGACCGAGGCGATCGAGGGATCGATCAAGCTGGCGCGGTTGGCGGGGCATCGCGCGGGCGGCGAGGCGAAGTGCCGGTTGGTGGCGCTGGAGGGCTCGTATCACGGGCGGACGTTTGGGGCTCTTTCACTGACCGGGCAGGACAAGCATCGTAAGGGATTTGAGCCGCTCCTCGGAGATGTGACCTTTGTGAAGCAGAACGATGTCGAGGGCCTGCGGGCCGCCGTAAACGACAATACGTGCGCCGTTGTGCTGGAACCGATTTTTGGGGAAGGTGGAATTTACGAGTGCTCAACGGAGTTTCTGCAGGAATGCCGGGCACTCGCGGATCGGCATCGCGCGGCGCTGATCTTTGACGAGATTCAGTGCGGGCTGGGGCGCACGGGAACGATTTTCGCGTTCCAGAGTTTCGGCGTGACGCCCGACATTGTGGCGATTGCCAAACCGATTGCTGCCGGGTTGCCGCTGGGGGCGTTCATTGCAAAAGAGGAATTTGCCTCGGCGATTTCGCCGGGACAGCACGGCACCACATTCGGCGGAGGTCCGCTGGCGTGCCGCGTCGCGCTGGAGTTCCTGGCGATCGTAGAAGAGGAGAAACTGCTGGAGAACGTCAACAAAGTGGGGGCCTACCTGCAGGCGGAGTTGAAAGGGTTGGTCGAGAAGCGCGCGGCTGCCATCGGGGTGCGTGGGCGCGGATTCATCCAGGGGATTCAGTTGGAGATTCCGGCGCGTCCGATTGTGGATGCGGGGCTGGCGGAGGGCGTGCTCTTCAACAGTACTCACGATACGGTGGTGCGCTTCCTGCCTCCGTTTATGCTCGAGGAGAAGCATGTGGATAAGGGAATTCGGGTGTTAAAGAAGTTGTTGGGGAAGAAACAGAAGGCGGCGGCGTAGGATTTGGCAAAATCAAAATCCCCACTCTAACGTCGCAAAAGGCGCGACGTTAGAATGGGGCACCCGCAGCTTCCGAGTGACAACCAAAAAAGCGGGGAGCCGAAGCTCCCCAAAGTGAAGCGACAGAGGCTTTGTTTCACTTAGATAGAATCCACACACGAGGAAAGAGTTGTCCTCGAGGCGGCAAGATTTTTGGCGATGAAAGATGACTGAAGTTCCGGTGAGTGAAGTTCAGGAAATTCCGGCGGGGGCCGCTCCCGCCTTGAGCCAAGGCGTAGAAGAGTGTTGGATGGAGGTCGATGGCGCGCGCATGCGCTATCTGCGGGCGGGCTCGGGGCCGGGATTGATTCTGCTGCACGGGCTGCTGGGTTACTCATTTTCCTGGCGGTTCACCATGCCGGCTCTGGCGCCCTACGCGACCGTTTATGCGCCCGACTTGCTGGGGGCAGGATTCTCGGATCGACCGCGAGGATTGGACCATTCGGTGCGAGGAACAGCGCTGCGCGTACTGCGATTTGCCGACCAACTGGGACTTGGGTCGTTCGATCTGCTGGGGACTTCGCGGGGCGGGCCCGTGGCGATGGAAGTCGCAGCGGAGGGCCTCGATGCAGCCGGGGGCGGGAAGTCTCGCGTGCGGCGGTTGGTGTTGGTGTGCCCGGTGAATCCGTACTCGGCGCATGGGCGCTGGCTGGCGCCGTTTTTCGGCACGCGGATCGGGGGCAGGTTGTTTCGCTCGGTGATCGCGAGCCTGCCTTCCCTTTATCCTTTCTGGCACGGACGCCTCTACGCCGACCGCAACAAGATTCCGCCGGGGAGCTTCGAAGGTTACAAGGCGCCGCTGGCGATTCCGGGATTGTTCGAACACGCCTTAAGCATTGTCCGTACGTGGACAGCGGATCTGCGGGAACTGGAGGCGTTGCTACCCAAGTTGGCTGGGATTCCCACGCTGCTGATGTGGGGGAGTAAAGATCCGGCCGTGTACGCGTCGTCGCTGAAACCCCTGGCGCGACACTTTCCGAATGCGCGCGTGGTAGTGTTTCCGGGCATCGGGCACCTGCCGTATGAAGAGTGTCCGGAAGAGTTCAACCGGGCGTTGATCGAATTCCTCACGTGTTCCGAGACCAACGTTTGAGCGGCGCGCGATTTACCACACTGACTTCATGAACCACTCCATTCTCGACGTGCTGCGGAATGCGGTTGTGCATTACGGCTATTGGGCCGTGGCCGGGGCTCTTCTGCTGGAGAATGCCGGAGTGCCTATTCCTGGAGAAACGATCCTGCTGCTGGCGAGTTTCCTGGCCTACTCCGAACACGATCTGCAACTTCCCTGGATCATTGTGATCGCGACGATTGCCGCGACGCTGGGCGACAATCTGGGCTTTGCCCTCGGTTACTACGGCGGGCGTCCGCTGCTGGCGCGCTATCAGTCGCTTTTTCGCATCCAGGATAAGACCGTAACCCGAGGAGAAGGATTGTTTGCGCGATACGGGGCGGCGGCCGTGTTTTTCGCCCGCTTCGTCTTCGGGATGCGCATTCTGGCGGGACCGATGGCAGGAACTTTACGCATGGCGTGGCGAAAGTTTCTGCTGTTCAATTTTCTCGGCGCGGCGGTCTGGGTAACCGCGATCTCCCTAGTGGGATATCTTTTCGGGCAGCACTGGGAGCGACTGGAGCGGGCGGTGAAACGCTTCGACATGGGATTGGCGATTCTGGTGCTGCTGGCGGCGGTGATCTGGTGGTGGCGAAGCCGGCGAGAGAACTGAGTGGAGCATCTGCGGAGTTAACTTGGACGCGGGCGGTTGAGAAGAGATGTGCGGCTATACTGAGTCCGGGTCCCGGAAGGGTTTCGATCCGGGTGGGGCAGTGGGTGAATCATATCGGTTGTGTCCGAGCCGGAAATCGGACAAGGAGGACGTATTATGAAGAGGATCGGGTTTCTAACCCTGCTGATCCTAGCAACAGTTCTGCTCACGCTAGTCTTCAGTGCGGCAGCGGCGGGACCGAAGGGGCCGGCTCAGCCAGCAGCGGCGGCAGCACCAGCTCCAGCGGCTGCGGCAGCCCCACCCGAGCCACATCCAGAGATTCACGCTGCTCTGGAAGCCATGCATAACGCCAAGGATCATCTGGAGCATGCTTCGCACGACTATCACGGCCATCGCGTAAAAGCGATCGAGCATCTGGATCAGGCGATCCACGAAGCCGAGATTTGTATGGAGGAGCACTAGGGGTCAGGGACCAAAAGCTCAAAGGCAGCGCCCTGGGCGCTGCCTTTTTTGTTACTCAGTCGTTCCTGTTCTATTGTTGCTCGGTCTTTCTAAAGGAAGGAAGCTCTACTCCGGACCGATGGTGTATCCGATCGAGGCTCCGACCCGCACGACGTTGCCGGAAGTGAAGTCGGCGGTGTTGTTAAAGATCTTGTAGTAGTGGACTTCCGGGCGAACGAAAACATGGCCCCAGACGTAGTAGCGGATGCCACCGCCCACATCCACGAGAAAGTGGTTGGAACTGGTGTAGCAGGCCCCAAGGGCCTGGCACGAGAAGGTGGGGGTATAGCCATAAAAGCGAGTGCTTTGCCAGCCGATGCCGCCCATCAGGTCAAGGCCGGCCTTCTTGCTCAAGCGGGGCTGATACACCCCGTTGAAGTCAAAAAGAATCGGACGGTAGGGAATGCCAAGGCCGCCGTAGTTCCCCTGGCTGCCCCTCCACGAAGCATCAAAGCCGAAGCCAACTCGTCTGTGGAAGATCACGTCTCCGCCGATGTTGGCGTAGAGGCCGCCCTTTTCCGGGCAGACAAAATTGCCGGAAGACTGCGTGCCGCACGAGGCCGCCCCCGGGGACATTACCGTTCCAAAGCCCAACATGGCGTCGGCCTGCTGGGCCGAGGCCAGGCTTGCCGTCAGGAAAATCGAAAATACGGTCGCGAAGAAGGCGAGCTTTCTCAAAGGAACCTCCTAGTGATTCGTGATTGACGGCTGGGATGCGACCGCCAAACCGTTTAGATGCAATTGCATGGGCGACTTGTCTATCATAATTTCATACTTGGCAGATTTCAAACGGTAGCGGAGAAGAGTCGCCCACCGTTTAACAACCCGACTAAACCGAATAAGTTGCTGCCAGACCTGCCTTGAGTAGAGTGCGGACTTCGTAGCCCGCTCAGGAGCGCCTGAACCCGCCCGCTCCTCCGCCGCGGAGGACATGATCGAACGAGATGGCACCGCTTCCAAAGAAGATCAGGGCAAATGCAAGTGCGGCGACGGCAAGAGGAAATTCATAGCCGTGGTCGGCTATGAGTCCATTGTGCCAGTGCACTTTCCAGATTGCGACGATCAGGTCGACCAGCAGGACGAAGGCGGCGGCGCGTGTGAAAAATCCCACCAGAACCAGAATGCCGCCCAAAAACTCGGCGAAGGCCGAGACATATCCCAGCCATGCGGGCAATCCAAGGCTGGCGACGAACTGCGCATGGTGTTGCAGGCCTCCGAAGACCTTATGGTAACCGTGGGCGACCATGATCACTCCCAGGGTCAGACGCACCACCACAAGAGCAAGGGGCTGCAGGCGATCGAGGTAGCGCAAAGTTCCTCCCGGTAAAAAACCATACATTATCGCAGCCATTGGAGAGCCGGCATAGAGTAAACAAGGAAAGAGCAAAGAAAGAGAGCGAGTTGCAAAGAACGATTGCACATCGCGCAAAGTTTTGATAACGTTCTCGGCCAGAATTCCGGGGGTCATGAACGGAATCAGCTGTAGCGTGGATCTCCCCTGTTGTGCCACGGACTAAATAGCAAATCGCGGATTTATTTGGGCTATCGACCGCTCCCCCCACTCGCGAAACGGAATCGAAATTTGCGCCTTAGGAGTTCCAAGATGAACTTGTTGACGAATGACCACGCCCAGCGGAAACTCGCTTTGCTCGCGCTCCTGATCGCCGTTCCGGCTTTCTCCTTTGCCCAGCACAAGGGCAGTGGGGGCGGAACGCCGCATCCGAGCGCGCCCGCCCACGCTTCAGCTCCGGCTCAGCGCGCGCCTGCCCCGCACAACACGGGGTCGATGGGTCGTCCAGCAAACCAGGGGGGCCGACCAGCCAGCACGATGGGAAATCACACAGGAAACACGATGGGGAATCGGCCGGGAGGAACAACCGGGAACCATCCAGGGAACTCCACGATGGGAAATCATCCGGGGAACACGATGGGAAATCGCCCCGGTAACTCGACAGCTTCACACCCAGGAAGTTCCACGATGGGACATCCGGGGAACAATAACGCGGGCCGCCCAGGAGCGACCGCAGGAAGCCATTCCGCGACCGGCGGGGCAGGAGCGGGGAAGGCTGGCGCAAACACCACGATGAGCCGATCCGTTGGCGCCAACGGAGGCCACGCCGGGAACGCGACAGCAGGCCACGCTGCAATGAATCGCACGCCTCCGGGCAAGCAAGTGTCATTGAAGGGCGGAGGGACAGCGAGCATTCGCCCGAATGGACAGATCCGATCCATCAACCGCAACGGCATGCAGATCCAACACGGAGTGCACGGCGGCCGGACGGTGGTGAGCACGCATAATGGCGCGCGAGTGGTGACCACAGGAAGGAGCGGCGGATACGTTCAGCGCAACTATGTCTCGCGGAATGGAAACACGTATGTATCGCGCACGTACGTGGTCAACAACGTCAGCTACACGAATGTTTATCGTTCTTACGGGTACGGGGGATACTGCTGTTACTACGGCTATGCTCCCGCCTACTACTACCATCCGGTTTATTACGGATGGGCTTATAACCCTTGGCCGGCGCCCGTATATTACGGCTGGGGATGGGCGGGACAGCCGTGGTATGGCTACTACGGAGCGTACTATGCGCCGTACCCGGTGTACCCTTCGGCGGCATTCTGGCTGACGGACTATCTGCTTGCAGCCAGCTTGCGAGCTGCGTATGAGGCACAAGCCGAAGAAACCGGGGCACTGAGCCCGCTGGCTCCTGATCTCGAACTGGTGGCGAGCCTGGGCCCGGTTCCGGTGCCCGATGACAAGAAGGTGGCACTGAGCAAAGAGGTGAAGGATCAGCTCGCCGAAGAAGTGAAGGCGCAGTTGGCAGAAGATCAGGCGGACGCAAGCAAGGGGAAGTCCTCGTCTGGAGGTTCGGGTACGCAGGCCTCTTCTGGAGCTTCATCCGGATCCTCAAGCGGCGGCACGCTGCCAGCACTCGATCCCAAGCGAAAACTCTTCGTCGTCCACAATGAACTTTCCGAGGTGGCGGATGGCGAGGAATGTTCGTTGACCGATGGAGATGTAATCAGCCGGGTCTCGGACACGCCGGACAGCGATAAAAACGTCGACGTAAAAGTTCTGGCGAGCAAGAAAGCAGACTGCGAGGTGGGCAAGCAAGTGTCGGTATCGCTGGAGGACTTGCAGGAGATGCACAACCATTTCCGCGAACAACTGACGGGCGGCATGGATGAGCTCTCGAAGAAGCAAGGCACCGGCGGGCTGCCCAAGGCTCCGGACACCGGCAAGCAAGATGGCGAGGTTCCGGCACCGCCTCCCGACAGCAGTGCGGCCAAGACTCTGAAGGAGCAGCAGGCGACGGCCGATCAGACCGAATCAGAAGTCAAGAAAGAAGCTAGTTCGACTAGTGGCGGGGCACAGTAGGCTCAGGGACCTCGGTAGAGCCTACTTGTACAGATACGTGAAGAGGGAGCGTCACCGCCAACGGCTGACGCTCCCATATTCTTACGATCAGAGTTGGGGAACCGCTGGGTACCGCGATCAGAACCGTTGGGAGATTCACAGCAAACACTTAAGACGGGAAGTCTTGAGAGGAGAAGTCTAGTCATGGGGCAGAAGTTGGAGAGGATAAGTGCGGCAACAGTCGTGATGGTGTGCGCTACGTTCTTGCTATCTCCGCGCTCCGGCGCGCAGGCAACCGTTACTCTGCAGGACCAGCTCGCGGCGCAGTATAAAGTCGTGAAGATGGGTTCGGACACGAGCGGATATTCCGTCATTGATGCCGGCACTCTGCTGGAGATCAAGAAGGGCGGGATTCTGGGCGTGCCCTATTCCGACACAAGCATTCTTTCGACGAAATACGAGACCGGGACGGTGCACACGCCAAGTTCCATGCTGTCGAAGGGAATCGGGTTCGGAATGAAACGCTTCGGGAAGGAACAGACGACAAAGCTGTTCCCGGTCGGCGACAAGGTGTACCCGTCCAAAATCGAGGTCGACACCGGCAAAGACATCGTCACTTTGTCCATCGTCGCCTGCGACACCTGCAACAAAACGGACCCACCGACCTACAACAAAGCCAAGGTCGTCTTCCAGTTCCCCAAGGGATCTCTCGCCAAGGCAAGCGCCGGTGACGTGGAGGACACGATCGGGCAATTGCTCGCGATCAGCGACGATTCCCAACAGCAGGATCAGGGTGGCCAGCAACAAGGCCAAGGCGGCGGGCAAGGTGGCCAGGGCGGTCAAGGAGGCGGGGATCAGCAGCAGGCGGACCAGGGGCAGCAGCAACAGGCTGAACCGCAGACCATCGAGAAGGGACAAACGACCGATCAGGTGCAGGCCGCTCTGGGCAAGCCGGAGAAGATCGTCAACCTGGGGACGAAACAGATCTATATCTACAAGGATATGAAGGTGACTTTTCTGAACGGAAAAGTCTCCGACGTGCAATAAAAACATCTGATAGAAACGATGCGCCAGTGACGTGCACTATAGAAGTGCAGGATGGTCGCTATGAGTTCGCATTCACAAAACCGATTCGTCGCCGTTGTGCTCGCTATCGTTGCCCTGGCATCTTTCGCGGCGGCACAGGCTGTCACTTTGCAAGAGCAACTCAACGCAGAATACAAGCCGGTGCAGATGGCAGGTAACGGAGCCGTAGTTGTGGAACCAGGTACGTTACTGACGGTGCAAAAGGGCGGAATCATCAGCGTGCCCTGGAAAGCGGTGGTGCATTGCTCGGCCAAGTTTCAGGACAATACCCTGCATCCCTCAGTTGGCTTCTGCGCGGGGATGATGAAATCGGTCTCCCAGTATCTGCAAAAGGGGAACAAGGTCTATCCCCTCAAGATCGAAGTGAACCAGGACAAGGCGAAGATATCGTTCCAGGTGGTTTCCTGCGACTCGTGCAATGGCGTGGATCCGGCAACCGGAATGAAGGGCGAAGTGGTGTTCCAGTTCGCAAAGGGATATTTGGAAAAAGCGAACGCTGGCGAGGTCGAGGACCTGATCGGGCAGGTGTTCGCGATCAGCAACGATGATCAGCAGGCGCAAGGCGGGCAAGGCGGAGACTCGGGCCAGCAGGGAAACCAGCAAGCCAGTCAGCAGGCGCCCGCGCAACAACAGCAGGAACAGCAGGCCGAACCGCAGACCATTCAACTGGGAATGAGCCCCGACCAGGTGCAGGGAGCAATGGGCAAGCCGGAAAAGATCTTCAATCTGGGCGCGAAGCAGATTTTCGTGTACAAGGACGTCAAGGTGACGTTCCTCAATGGAAAAGTCTCGGACGTGCAGTAAAGTAAATCCTAATCGTTCCGCGTCTAAACTCTGTGAAGACAGCAGTTTGGCCTAGCGACGTAGTACCTCCGTACCGTGCCTAGTACTTCAGTTACCGCTCCGCGAGTGACCGGATTCAAACCAATTGACGACCACTAGTAATTGTGGCCACCGACATTGCGGCCACAACAAATAGTAAATACCTTCCACCGACGATCTCGCCGATTCCAGAAAACAGGCACAAAACCCAACAAAACACGGACATTCGCTTGGAGCCGAGGCTTTACCGGGCTGATATATGCTCAGGACACCGAAAGCCCTCGAAGCCGATATAGAGGGCGAGGCAGTCCCCAAGGGCAACACCCGCACGCCGCGAAAAAGCGGGCGGGAACGAGGACAAGAGCACTATGGCCGACTCGCGAGAAGTGATGAACATCCGCCAGGCGTCGCAATATCTGGGCGTGAGTCCGGACACGCTTTACAAGTACGTCGGCGAGCAGAGAATTCCCGCGTTCAAGCTGGGCAACCGCTGGCGCTTCAAGAAGTCGAGGCTGGACCAGTGGATGGAAGAGAAGTCGAGCGAAATGGAACCGCAGGCGAAACGCAAACCGAAGGCAGCCGCGAAAGCTGCCGGGTCACAGTAAAGGTGGGCACATGTTTGGACTGGGATCGAAGTCGATAGTTGGCCTGGATGTGGGCTCCTCGAGCATTAAGGCAGTGGAGCTAAAGAAGAAGGGCGGGCAGATTGAAGTCGCGCACCTCGGGCTGGAGCCGCTGTCTTCCGACATCGTAGTCGATTCGATGATCGTGGACTCGGGCACGGTTTCGAGCGCGATTTCGAAACTGTTCGCCGACAACATGATCAAGACCAAGGCCGTGGCCACGGCGGTGAGCGGGCACTCTGTGATCGTGAAGAAGATCTCGCTGCCCTCGATGAGCGACCAGGAACTGGCCGAGACCATCGAGAAGGAAGCCGCGCAGCACATTCCCTTCGATCTGGCCGATGTGAGTCTCGACTACCAGATTCTTTCCGACGAGGTGGGTAGTCCGCAGATGGATGTCCTGCTGGTGGCGGTCAAGAAGGACAAGATTCTGAACTACACCAACGTGCTCTCGATGGCGGGGCGCACTCCGGCTATCGTCGATATCGATGCCCTGGCTCTGCAGAACTGCTACGAGTACAACTACCAGCCGGCGCCGGGCCAGGTGGTGGCGCTGTTGAACCTGGGCGCCAGCGTCATGAACATCAACATCGTGAAAGGCACGACGCCGCTGTTTCCTCGCGACGTCAGCGTAGGCGGACACCAGTACACGGACTCGCTGCAGAAGGAACTGGATCTCAGCTTCGACGATGCCGAGTCCCTGAAGCTGGGCAAGAAGGTGGGCACCGTCAGCGAAGACGCCAAGCAGCCGATCCTGCAGCAAGTGACCGAAATCATCGTGCTGGAAATTCAGAAGACGTTCGACTTCTTCCGCGCCAGCGCAGCCGGAGAACATATCGAGAAGATTTACCTGGCGGGCGGTTCGTCGAAGGTCCCAGGGCTGGTGGAAGCGTTGCGGCAGGAGTTCTCGATGCCGGTGGAGTTGTTCAATCCTTTCCAGCGGGTAACTCCGCCGATGGAAGGGCTGGGAGCGGAACTGGTGGAGCAGAACCCGGGTCAAATGGCAGTGGCGGTGGGCTTGGCCCTGAGGAGCTTTGAATCCCTATGATCAAAATCAACCTGCTCGAAACAGCCAAAGGTAAGGGCAAGCGGGGTGGCGGCGGCGCGTCGTTGCCCTCGATGGAAATGGGCGACATGGGATCGCCCAAGCTGAAAGTTCTGGTGGTCCTGGTGGTGGTCGGGTTGTTCAACCTGGGCTACTGGTACCGGCTGGACCATCAGGCCAAAGCCATCGCGGCGCATATGAAGGTCGCCGACGAGAAGAACCGTGAACTGGCTGACGTGAAGGCCCGGTTCCTGGAGCGCCAGAACCAGGCTAACAATTACAAGCGGCGTGTGGATGTGATCGACGGCCTGCGCCAGAACCAGACCGGTCCCGTCAATCTGCTGGCCATGCTGGGCGAGACGGTGAACAACACCGAAGCGGTGTGGCTGAGCAAGATGGACGACACCGGTCCGATCGTAAAGCTGGAAGGCACGGCGCTCAGCACGGACGCGGTCGCGAACTTGATCGCGAACCTGCAGAGGACTGGCTACTTCAAGACGGTCGAGATTGACGAGACCTATCAAGACGATCAGGTCAAGGACATGCAGGCGTTCCAGTTCACCTTGAACTGCGAGAAGGGGAAGTCGTAAAGGCGGACCTATGGCGAATTTCAGCGAACTGTCAGGCATCAAGCAGTGGGGAGCGGTGATCGCCGGGGGCGCGGTGGTAACGGCGGCCCTGTACTTCACCATGTTCAAGAGCCAGACCGACAAGAACACGGCGGCGCAGCACGCTCTTGAAGACAAGGTGCGGGAAAACAACGAGCTCGAATCCTACCGGCCGAAGCTGAAGCAGATGGAGCAGCAACTGGCCGAACTGAAGCAGCAATTGGAGATCGAGCAGCGCATCGTGCCCGACGAGAAGCAGGTCGACCAGTTCATCCAGATAATGGACGGCGAGGCGGTGAAGGCGGGAGTGGAGCTGCGGCGCTACAAGGCGGAAGCCGTGAAGGCGCAGCAGTACTACTCCGAAGTGCCGTTTGATCTGGAGCTGGACGGGCCGTACTACTCGATGCTCAATTTCTTTGACCGGGTGTCCAAGCTGGAACGGATCGTCAACACCAGCAATTTGCTGGTGGCCACGACCAAGACTCCGAGTGCAGCCAAGACCAGGCACACGTATCAGTACGCCCCCAACGAGAGCGTGGTGGCGTCGTTCACGGCAACTACATACTTCAGTCACGATTCACAACCTTCAGCGGCGGGCGCCGGGGCAAAACCCGGAACGCCGGCGAAGTAGGGATGGATATGAAGCTGACCACAGGCATTCTGGCAATGGCATTCACGATGACGGCGGGTGCGGCCTTGGCCCAGAACACGGACGCCATCGACAACGCGCGCAGCGTGGCCAAATCGCTGCAGCAGAAGCAGGAAATCGACACCAACGCAGCGCTGGACGCGGCCGGAGTACCTTCGTCCAAACCGGCGCCAGGCGCTCCGGCTCCCGCCGTGAAACCGGCGGTGATCCCGGCGTCGAAACCGGCTTCAGCGGCTCCGGCTCCCAAGGCGGCGGCTCCCGCGGCGAAAGCTGCAACGGCCTCGAGCCAGCTCCAGAGGGTCAACGTCGTCCAGGGGGCTGACAGCGTGCGGGTGGAGATCATCGCCAGCCACGCGGTCACGCCGAAGGTGAGCAAACTGGACGCTCCCGCGAGAGTGCTGGTGGAGTTGCCTGAGACCTCCGATGCCAGCCCGCAAAATCACATTTCGTTCGGCAGTGCAGGCGTCAAAGGCGTGCGTATTGGCAGCGACGGCAAGACTCCGCCGACCACCAGTGTCGTGGTGGATCTGGACAAGTCGTGCACCTACGATCTGACGCCCGGGCCGGGAGACAAACTGGTCCTGACGTTGCACACCGACGCAGTAGCGGCGAAGAGCAATCCGGCACCGGTGAAGACGCCCGCACCGGCAGCCAAGCCCGAGACCGTGGCGAAGACGGCCGCGGCAAAGGCGACACCGAGTCCCAAGACTCCGACTGAGAGTGCTAAGGCTACAAAGCCCGCGGCGCCCGCGGCCAAGCCGCAGGGCAAGGCTGTAGCGGCGGCAGTGCCGGCCGCAAAGCCCGCGGCTCTGGCAAAACCCGCTCCCGCGGCAGTACCGGCGCAGAGCGCGGATGCCTCCAAGGCCGCGCCCGCCGAGAAGAAAGAAGACAAGAAGTGGGCGATGAGTGGCAAGCGCGATCCATTCTTCAGCCCGGTGGTGCAGACAAACGGGTCGGGTTGTTCGACCGGAAAGAAGTGCCTGGAGATCGGCGCCATTAATCTGCGGGGCGTCGTGAAGGCCGACAGCGGGTTTATCGCGGTCGTAACCAACAACCTGAACAAAGCGTATTTCCTGCGGGAAAACGATCCGGTATTCAACGGCTACGTGGTGAAGATCACGGGCGACTCGGTCGTGTTCCAGGAGACGGTGCAGGACAAACTCGGCAAGCCGTTCACGCGGGAAGTGGTCAAGCGGATCTTTACGCCGGCGGTTTAGGCGGAAAGGCGATCCGGGAAGCCGGGCGCCAAAAACTGAGATTGAAGAAGGACACGCGGGCCAGGCCCGCGGGTGGGGAGAGGCGAAATGCGAAAGCAACTGCTGACACTGTTCGTATCGGTGCTGGTCCTGGTGGTTGGAGTGGCTGCGGCCGCCCAGACACCGAGCCAACTCGATCGAGTCAACGTAGTCCGGGGCACGGACGACATCAAGGTCGAGATGAATGCGAGCGGCGCACTCACGCCGAAGCTCAGCACTCTGGACTCGCCCGCCCGCGTGGTAGTGGATCTGCCGGCAACCGTCATGGCGACCGGGCAGAAACACATCGACGTGGGAGCGGCGGGGGTGAAGGGCGTGCGCATCGGCATGGATGGACAGACGCCTCCGACCACGCGCATCGTTGTCGATCTCGACAAGGCCTGTGCCTATGACTTGACGCCGGGTCCGGCGGGCAAGCTGGTGCTGACCCTGCACGCGAGCGACGTGGCGAAAGCTGCGGTGGCTCCGGCCAAGACGGTGGCGGCGAGCGCGCCGGTACCGGCGGGCCGTCCAATGTCGCCGTTTTCTCCGCGCGTGATCGATAGCCGTTCCGTGCCGGCGACCAAGTCGAACCCCGCGCCGTCTGCGAAACCGACGGCCGACGGATCGGCTTCGCCCACCGACTATGTGTTCGTCGAGCCTTCGTATCAGGCCAAGAGCGAAGTAAAGGCTGAAATCAAGCAGGACGAAGCGGGCGAGCCTACGGTTCGCGCGCAAGAAGCAGCAGCCCGGTTTGCCGATAAGACGGCGGCGGAACTGCTTCCGGTGAGCGAGCATGCGGCCCAGGCTCAGAACCAGTCTGCCCCGGCAATTACGCCCGCGGTGAATCTGGCGGCGGAGCAGAAGGCGCAGGCGGGACAACAGACTGCTTCGACCGGCCCGAAGTATACTGGCGAGCCGATTTCGGTCAACTTGAAAGACGTCGACCTGAAGGACTTCTTCCGCCTCATTCACGAAATCAGCGGCCTGAACGTTGTGCTTGATCCGAACGTACACGGAACGCTGACCGTGGTGCTCGATGACGTGCCGTGGGATCAGGCACTCGACATCGTGCTCAAGAACAACGACCTGGCGCGCGAACTGGAGGGCAACGTCCTCCGCATCGCCACGGTGGAAACGCTCAAGCACGAAGCGGACTCCCGCCGGGCCCAGATTGAGTCCGAAGCTCTGGCGGTGGAAAAGGTTTCCGTCACCCGCTTCCTGAGCTACGCCAAGGCGAGGGACGTAATCGTCACCGTAAAGAAGTTCATCTCGCAGCGCGGGGACGTCGTCGCCGATGACCGTACCAACGCTGTCATCATCAACGACATTCCGAAGGTCATTCCGACCATCGACCGCCTGTTGACGCAGTTGGACCGCAAGACGCAGGAAGTCGAAATCGAAGCGCGTGTAGTAGCCGCGACGCGGCAGTTCGCTCGCGACATCGGCACGCAGCTGGGATTTGGCTGGGGCAACGGGCACAGCGCAGTGGGTGGAAACCAGGCTGCCGGCTCTTCACCGACGACGGTCAACGGGCTGACGCCGGGCTACATCACGGTACCGGGGACGGGCGGCGGTTCGTCGGGCGGCTCATCCATTCCGTTGTTCTCGAACTTGGGGTCGACTTCGCCGTCGAGCGGTTTGAGCTTCGTGAACGCGAGCAATAACGTCCGAATCGACGCGATCCTCTCGCTGGCGGAATCGCGCGGCCTGTTGAAAGTGTTGTCGCGGCCGCGGGTGGTCACTCAAAACAACATTCAGGCCCTGGTGAAGCAGGGCGTGCGCGTGCCCATCGTGACGCAGGCGCAGTTGGGTGGTCCTCCGACCGTAACGTACGTTGACGCTTTCCTGCGGTTGACGGTTACACCGCAGATCACCTCGGAAAACACGATCTTCCTGAACGTCGACGTGGAAAACACCACGCCGAACTTCGGTCAGGAAGTGCAGGGCAACCCAGAATTGATCACGCAGCAGGCCACCACGCAGGTGCTGGTGACCGACGGCGGAACGGTGGTGATCGGTGGCGTCATCCAGACGCAGAACTCGATCAACGTTTCGCAGGTGCCGCTGCTGGGCAACCTGCCGATTCTCGGCAACCTGTTCAAGCACACGCAAGTCAATACTTCAAACCAGGAGCTGATCTTCTTCATCACGCCGCGAATCATTCAAACCTAAGCAGCGTAGTTCGAAGATTCAAGCCGCCAGCCTGAAGAACCTGTCAGGCTGGCGGTTTCGCTTTTGGGGTAGTCTCCAAGGACTCGACTTTGATCAGCTCAACCATCTCGCACTGTAGCGCTGTTGAGAGTCCCAGCCCGGTGCGCTTCTTCCCTTGCACCTCCGTTCACAGTGACGCCCATCACAGGCTCCTGTGACTTCGATCATCGTTCCCAAATGGAATCCTAGGTATCCAAGGATATTGCGCAATTTTGTGCGCAGATCGCGTCTGGATTCTGGCGCGGGAATGGGAACTTGTTCAAGGACCTGGAACATCTCATCCGGCTCGCTGTAGTCGTCGCCCTCGCGGTGGGTGCTTTTGTCATATTACGTGCCGCCGTTGTTCCACGCAGCTTTGGCCAGTACGGGCACTATCGCGGGGCTGCGATCGCCGAGACAGCGGCTCGGCCGATTGCCTTTGCAGGTCACGATGCCTGCGAGGCCTGTCATACCGATGTGGTCGATCAGAAGAAGCAGGGCAAACATGTGGTCGTGCCCTGCGAGGCATGCCACGGAGCATTGGCTCGCCATGCTGACGATCCCGCATCGGTTAAACCTCCAAAGCTGGATACGGCACTCGTTTGCGGCCGTTGCCACGAAGCCAATAGCGCGAAACCCAAAGGCTTTCCCCAGGTAGTGACAGCCGATCATTCCGGCGGGCTCCCATGCGACACCTGCCATCAGCCCCATAAACCGAAGATCGAGGCCGAAGCAAAGGCCGCGGCGGGAGGGAAGAAATAATGGACATTACCCGCCGTCGCTTACTCGTGTTGCTGCCCGCTGCTGCCGTCGCCTGGAAGTTCGTTCTTGCGGGGACGCCCGAGGCCTCGCCGAACTACAAACTGACCGAGCACTGGTGGGGCATGTTGATCGACATCCCCAAGTGCATCGGTTGCGGCAGTTGTGTCCGCGCCTGCGCGGAGGAGAACGAGGTCCCGGACGGCTACTTCCGTACCTGGATCGAGCGCTACCACGTCGCCGACTGGAAGATTGAAAGGCCCCAGGTGGAATCGCCGAACGGCGGCAAGCAGGGGTTCCCGCCCAACGAAGACAGCACTGGAAAGAACTTCTTCGTCCCCAAGCTGTGCAATCACTGCACGGATTCTCCCTGCACCCAGGTCTGCCCGGTGGGCGCGACCTTTGTTACGCCCGATGGAGTGGTGCTGGTGGACAAGTCCTATTGTCTAGGGTGCCGCTATTGCGTGCAGGCATGCCCCTACGGATGCCGCTTTATCAATCCCAAGACGAATACCGCGGAGAAGTGTTCGCTCTGTTATCACCGCATCACCAAGGGCTTGACGACGGCGTGCTGCGAAGTCTGTCCCACGGGCGCACGCCAACTCGCAGACTTGAAGAATCCGAAAGATCCGATTCATGAGTTCCTGCGAACTCATACCGTGCAGGTGTTAAAGCCGCAGATGGCCACCGGCGCGAAGGTTTTTTACAACGGCATGGATGGTTCGGTGCGATGAACGTGTCGCGATAAAAGGAGGCTCGTTGCAAATTCCCGTCGAAGGCTTCATGTATCCGAACGAGGTGGAGCTCCAGTGGAGCGTTCTCATCGTTCTCTATCCCTTCATTACGGGACTGGTCGCCGGGGCGTTTATTTTGGCCTCCCTGGAGCGGGTGTTCCGGGTGCAGGAGGTGAAACCGACCTACCGCCTGGCCCTGCTGACCGCGCTTTCTTTTCTTCTGGTGGCGCCGCTGCCGCTGCAATTGCACCTGGGTCATCCCGAGCGTTCTCTCGAAATGTATTTGACGCCGCACCGTTCCTCCGCCATGGCCATGTTCGGGTTCGTGTATCTCTGGTATTTGATGGCGGTGTTGCTGTTGGAGATCTGGCTCGACTACCGGCACGATATCGTGGCGAAGTCCCAATCATCGACTGGAGCAGCGCGTTTTGTGTATCGGCTGCTTACCTTGGGTTCCAGCAATGTCAGTGAACGCGCACTGCGGATTGACGAAAGGCTTGGGTATTTCATCACCCTGATCGGCATTCCTTCCGCGTTTCTGCTGCACGGATATGTCGGGTTCATCTTCGGCTCTGTGAAAGCGAACCCGTGGTGGTCGTCGCCGCTGATGCCGATCGTCTTCATCTTCTCGGCCATGGTCTCGGGAATTGCGGCTGTGATGCTGCTCTACATGGTCTCATCGCGGCTGCGCGGACGGGCAATCGACATTCGCTGCCTGGACAAGATCGCTCAGTACCTGCTGTACACCTTCATCATCGATTTCAGCCTGGAGATGCTCGACTTGTTGCAGAGGATCTACGAGGCAGACGAATCCTTCCGCAGCCTTGATTTCATGGTGCACACGCGCCTCTGGACGTCGCAGGTGATTGTTCAAATCCTTCTCGGCACGGTCACACCAATTGTGCTGATCGGCCTGACCCAGATTTGGAAATTCACTGACACAATCCGCAAACGAATCTACGGCTTGGCCGGATGCCTGACCGTGATTGGGATTTTTGCGATGCGGTGGAACGTCGTGATCGGCGGGCAACTTTTTTCCAAGAGTTTTCTCGGATACACCACTTATAAGATGGCCTTCGCCACCCGCGAAGGATTGCTGACCGCGATCGTCCTTATGATTCTTCCCTTTGGCATCCTGTGGGTCTTGGTAAAACTCCTGCCGCCCTGGCTGGACGCGGGTTCCCTTCCCGCCTCCGGTGCAACTCCGGCGCACGGAACCAGCTAGCCCCCGTTTAAGCGGGGAGATGCGGAGCGGTACATGCCGCAAACTATCGAGAGCGTCACACCGACTGTAGAGCAACTCAGCGAACGGCTGCGCGATCTGGAGCGCCGCGTCGCCGCCCTTGAGGGCGAACACGAGAAGCCGGCTGCCCCTGAGACGCAATTAGCCGACATTCCAATCCAACGACCACGCCCTCCGGCCACGTGGCGAGGATTCCCTCCGGCGGAAGTGCCGGGCGGGACCGTACCGGTACTCGGCAAAGCGGTTCTGGGAATCGCCGGAGCTTATCTGCTGCGTGCGCTCGCCGAGTCGGGATCCATCCCGAAACTCCCCGTGCTGCTGGTTGCCATCGTGTATGCGGCGTTGTGGATGGTTTGGGCCGTAAGGACTCACGACACCAGCCGCTTTGCCAGCGTGACTTACGGGATTACTTCTGCGCTGATCCTCTCGCCTCTGTTGTGGGAGTCCACCGTTCGGTTCCAGGTTCTGTCGCCCGTCATTACAGCGCTGGTGCTGGTTGCTTTTGTTGTGCTGGCAATGGCACTGGCATGGAAGCACGACCTGCAGGTGATTCCTTGGGTGGCAACTCTGGCGGCGGTCATCACAGCCTGGGCTCTGATCATCGCCACTCATGAACTGGTGCCGCTCACGGTGGCTTTGCTGGCCGTGGCCTTGGCCACGGAAGTCGCGGCTTGCCTGGGGCACCGGCTGAGCTTGCGAGCGGTGCCTGCGATCGCTGCCGACTTCGCGGTGTGGTTGTCGGTGTATCTGCTGGCGTCGTCCGAAGGTGTGCCAGAGGGCTATCATTCCGCGAGTCCGAGTGCGCTTGTCGTGTTGTCTCTCGCTCTGCTGGCGATCTACGGTGGCAGCATTGGCATCCGCAGTTTCGGGATGAGCCAGCCGATCACGCTCTTTGAAATCGGCCAGGGAATGTTGGCATTCGTGCTCGCGGCATTTGGGGGGATGCGCGCGACCCACGGCTCGGCCGCACCGGCCTTCGGAGTCCTGTTCTTGTTGCTCGCCGCCGTCTGCTACTGGGGAGCACTGTCGCGCTTCGCCGAGGAAACGCACGCTCGCAACCGTCGCGTTTGCGCCACCTGGGCAGCAGCACTTCTGCTGGCGGGGAGCTTCCTCGTTTTTCCTGTAAGTCTTCAGGTACCGTTCCTGTGCCTTGCGGCGGTGGCAGCCGTATTCGGCTATACCCGCACGGCCAAGCTGAGCCTGGGGTTGCATGCGTCCTTTTATCTGGCCGCAGCGACGGCAGTCTCACCGCTTGCGAGTTATGTTGCCAGCGCGCTCGCGGGCAAAGTCCCTGCGGCACCCGATTGGGGCGTCTGGATCGTGGCGGTTTCGGCCGTTCTCTGCTATGCCATCGGATCGCGCGCGTCGGTGGATCAGGGCAAACGCCGCCTGCTGTGGGTCGTGCCCGCGGGGATCGCAGGTTTCGCCACAGCGGCGCTGGTCGTGGTAGCAATCGTGTGGCTCGCCGCCAGTCGTGCAGAACTGACGGCCTCGCGTCTTTCCGTGATCCGAACGATCGTGAACTGCGCCCTGGCTTTAGCCCTTGGTTTTCTTGGCTCGTACTGGAAGCGGATCGAACTCGGCTGGGTGGCGTATGCCGCTGTGGCCTTCGGAACCCTGAAGCTTCTGTTTGAGGACTTGCGATTCGGCAACGCCGCGTCGCTGGTGGTCTCGCTTTTGTTCTATGGATTGATTCTGATCCTGCTCCCGCGGCTGACGCGTCGTGGGCGGATCGAATCCTGAAACCGCGCGTCGATTCCGACGTGAAACCGCACAGGATCACAACAGTCTGTGAGCACGGTCACATCCGCTGATTCAACGGAATGATAAATAACCCCAATCCGTGTGCATGACGTAGGGTGTGGTTCCGGCTCCCGGCGGAGCGGAACGACATACTCCCAGGAAGGATGACCCTATGATCCCGCCGAACGAATCGTTTTATGGGGCCCTGCAGAAGAAAGGCGTCAGCCGGCGCCGGTTTATCAAATTCTGTAGCGCCATGACCGCGACTTTAGCCCTTCCCCCGCGTTACGTGGCCCAAGTCGCTTCCGCGCTGGAGAAGACCCGGAAGCCTGTGCTCGTGTGGCTGCAGTTTCAGGACTGCGCCGGGAACTCGGAGGCCATCCTGCGGTCGAGCCATCCCTCGGTGTTAGAGGTGGTTCTGGACCTGCTTTCGTGGGAGTACCACGAGATCATCATGGCTGGAGCCGGGCACCAGGCCGAGGCGGCTCTCCAGCGCGTGGTCAAAGAGGAAAAGGGCAAGTACCTGGCGGTCGTGGAAGGGGTCGATTCCACTGGCCGACGACGGGGTGTACTGCACCGTCGCTGGCAAGACGGCGCTCTCGATCGCGAAGGAAGTTTGCTCGAACGCGGCGGCGACCATCGCGGCCGGAGCGTGCGCATGGTACGGCGGGCTGGTGGCGGCGGCTCCGAATCCGACAGGAGCGGTAGGGATCTCGAGAGGCCGTGCCGGAGGCCAAGGTGATCAACCTGGGCGGATGCCCGCAGAATCCGGCGAACACGGCTGCGGTGCTGGTGCACTACCTCACGTTCGGCGAGTTGCCGGCGGTCGATCAGTACAACCGTCCGCTGTTTGCCTATGGGCGGATCATCCACGACCAATGCGAGCGGCGCGCGCATTACGATGCCGGGCGCTACACGCAGGAATGGGGCGACGAAGGCCATCGCAAGGGATGGTGCCTCTACAAGATGGGCTGCAAAGGCCCGCAGGCCACATTCAACTGCCCGTCTGTGCGATTCAACGACGGCACGAGTTGGCCGGTCAAGGCCGGGCACGGCTGCGTCGGTTGCGGCGGGTACAACTTCTGGGAGACCAAGTCTCCGTTCTACGAGCGGTTGCCGAACGTTCCGGGATTTGGCGTAGACGTCAGTGCCGGGAAGATCGGCATCGGGATCACGGCGGCGGTGGCGGGAGCGACGGTGGTCCATGGAATCGCCAGCGCGGTTCGAGACCGCATGCGGACTACGCCCGGGCCCGAGAAACCATAAGAGCAGGCAGAGGAGGAGCGTATGGCACGCATCGTAGTCGATCCAGTGACTCGCATTGAAGGCCATCTGCGCATTGAAGCCGAAGTGAACGGCGGCGCGGTCACCGATGCCTGGAGTTCGGGAACGATGTTTCGCGGGATCGAGCTGATCCTGCGAGGGCGCGATCCGCGCGAGGCATGGATCTGGACGCAGCGCATCTGCGGCGTGTGTACAACGGTACATGCGCTGACGTCGGTGCGTGCGGTCGAGGACGCGCTGGGGATCGAGGTGCCGGCGAACGCCAACCTGATCCGCAACATCATTGGCGCCAGCCAGTACGTGCAGGACCACGTCATCCACTTTTATCACCTGCATGCGCTCGATTGGGTCGATGTGACGCTGGCGCTCAAGGCCGATCCCGGGAAAGACCTCGCAACTGGCGGAATCGATTTCGCCGTGGCCGAAGTCGAGCCGCAATTACTTCAAAGGCGATTCAGGACAAGGTGAAGGCGCTGGTGGAGAGCAAGCAGCTCAGCCTGTTCAGCAGCGGGTATTGGGGACATCCGGCGTATCACCTGCCGCCCGAGGCGAACTTGCTGGCGGTGGCGCACTACATCGAGGCACTGGAATTCCAGAAGGACTACATCCGGATTCACGCCGTGCTGGGCGGCAAGAACCCGCACCTGCAGACTTATCTGGTCGGCGGGATGGCGACGTCGATGGATCCGAACGAGCCCGGCGCAACCATCAATCCGGAGCGAATCACGTTCTTGACGGAACTGGCCAGCCAAAGCGCAGGCATTCGTCGATCAGGTTTACGTGCCGGATGTGCTGGCGGTGGCGAGTTTCTATCGGGACTGGTTCGGATCACGGAGAGGGGCTGGGAAATTTCCTTTCTTATGGCGACTATCCGCAAGGCGGAGTGAAGGATCCCGCGCAGTTCTACCTGCAGCGCGGCGCAATCTTCGGGCACGATTTGTCGAAGGTGCATCCGGTGGATCCGGCGAACGTATCGGAATACGTGGCGCATTCCTGGTATGAATACGGCGATGGCGATCAGAACCCCAAGAATCCCTATCAGGGCGAGACCAAGCCGAAGTACACCGGGCCGAAGCCGCCGTTCGAGCATCTGGATGTCGATCAGAAATATTCGTGGCTGAAGTCGCCGCGGTATCAGGACCATCCCATGGAAGTCGGGCCGCTGTCGCGCATGCTGGTGGCCTATGCGTCGGGCCATCCGGAGGTGAAGGCGGCAGTGGATGGAGTGCTGGCGCATCTCAACGCGCCGGCGACGGCGCTGTTCTCGACGCTAGGGCGGATTGCGGCGCGGGCGGTCGAGGCGAAGGTGATGGCGGGACAGGTCACGAAGTGGGTTGCCGAACTGGGCGACAAGCTGGGACATGGCGACCTGCGCATTCACAACGGCGAGAAGTGGGATCCGGATACCTGGCCGAAAGAGGCGCAGGGCTGGGGTTTCCACGAGGCGCCGCGGGGATCGCTGGGACACTGGGTCCAGATCGAAGACAAGAAGATCAAGAACTACCAGTGTGTCGTGCCCACCACCTGGAATGCTGGACCGCGGGATGCGAAGGGACAACGAGGCGCTTATGAGGCGGCATTGCTGAAGACGCCGGTTGCCGATCCAGAGCGGCCCGTGGAAATTCTGCGCACCGTGCATTCGTTTGATCCGTGCCTGGCGTGCGCCGTGCACGTCGTGGACGCGCGCGGACGGCGTTACACACAAGTGAAGGCAAGCTGAGGGTGGCGTAACACCACTCTGAAAGGAGGCGGCAATGGGCTCACTGGCACCAGGACAACATGCATGGAGCGAGGCGCATCGACCCTACCCTTCCACCTTGCCGGTGCGGACTTATGTGTGGGAGTTGCCGGTGCGAGTCTCGCACTGGTTCATTGTTCTGGCCGTTGGCGTGCTGGCCTTCACCGGCTATTACATGCACGATCCGTTCATTGTGGCCAAGAGCAGCACAGCTTTTCTGATGGCGAAGATGCGATTCATTCATCTGGTAGCCGGGTCGGTATTCATCAGTGCGTTTCTGCTGCGCATGTATTGGTTTTTTGTGGGGAATGACTGGTCGAGTTGGCGGTCGTTTTGGCCCATCAAGAAACGGCAGTGGCGAGGCATGGGGAACATGGTCGCTTACTACAGCTTTCTCAAAAAAGATCTGGTGCACCATGTGGGGCACAACGCGCTGGCGGCGGTGACGTATCTGATGATGTTCACGTTCATGCTGATTGAGATCATCACCGGCCTCACGCTTTACACGCAAGTGAGAGGATCGTGGCTGCTGGGATGGCTGTTCCGCTGGATTCCTGGAGTGATCGATATCCAATACCTGCGGCTGGCGCATTTCTGCATCATGTTCACGTTCTTCGCTTTCGTGATTCATCATGTGTACAGCGCCGTGCTGGTTTCGTGGGAAGAGCGGAATGGTCTGATTGAGAGCATTTTCACGGGCTACAAGTTCATTCCCAGACACGAGTTGGAAGAGGATTCAGGCCAGGTGAAGTGATGGAGACAGGGTCGGCCAAGACCGTGGTGCTGGGGCTGGGGAATGTTCTTCACGCCGACGACGGGGCAGGGGCGCAAGCCATCAAGCGGCTGCGCGAAGACACGCGAGTGCCCCAGGATGTGTCCCTGGTGGAAGGCGGCACGCTGGGCCTGGAGTTACTTCCCTACGTATGGGACTGTTCGCGGCTGATCGTGATTGATGCCGTCGACGTTGGAGAGGCTCCCGGCACGGTGGTTCGAATGACGGGTGAGGAATTGAATTCCCTGCCGGGCAGCGCCAGCGTGCACCAGTTGGGAGTTTCCGATTTGCTGGTCGCGCTGCGAGTCTTGGCACAACGTGAGCCCGAGGTCGTTCTGTTGGGCGCGCAGCCGGCTAATACAGATTGGAGTACCGAATTATCTCCCGCCGTCGCGGCGGCGATGGATTTCCTGGTAGAGGCGGCGATTCGAGAATTGAGCTCTGGTGCGGCCCGGCCCAGCACCTAAGTTCCTTTCAGATCCGAGATATACAGCTCAAGCTTGAATCGTTTTGTCACCCCGTGCTGCACCAGCAATGATCCCGCTAAAATTCAGATCGCTCCTAGTAGTTTTTCCCGGCTTGAATCGGGGGTGGGGTTTCTGGTAAAAAACAGAAATCAACCGTCCCACTTCGTCGTTCGAACCGTCCGCTTGGGGAACAAACTGAGGCAACCGCCTCCCCAGCTGTTTGTCTCAAAGAGACAGGCATTTTTATCCGTGCCGCTGGAATTGCTTGCAAGTTCGGCCGGCGCAAACCTTCGAACCCCCTAGCCAAGAATCTTGGAGTTCGGATGCGGTTGAGGGACAGATTTGAAGTGAGCGGGAGAACTTCTTGCCTGAAGGTTCACCGCGTCGTGCCTGCTGCGTCCTCTGAACTTCCGTCCGTTTGCCTCTGCATCACAATTCAGCCCAACGCCGGAGGACCTTATGGCGACGAATCTCGTCCGCATTGAGAATGACTCGGAAATCAAGCAGCGCCTGGAAGCCGAACGCATGCGTTTGCGCAAGATTGCTGGCCTCGATCAGCCCACACATTTCCACCGTCCAGTGGAGCGAGCCTTCACTGCGGAAGAGCGGAACCGGGTCACAATTCTGTTTGGAGGCTTTACCTGGAAGCACGAGGACCTGATTCGCGCGGTCTTCCAGGGCTGCGGCTACCGCTGCGAGAAGCTGCCAGTACCCGACGTGCCCGCGTTCCAGACGGGCAAGGAGTTTGGCAATAACGGCCAGTGCAATCCGACCTACTTCACCGTCGGCAATCTGGTGCAGTATCTCCAGTTTCTGGAGAAAGAAGGCGTGTCACGCCAGCAGATTCTTGATAACTACGTCTTCTTTACCGCGGGTTCCTGCGGTCCGTGCCGCTTCGGCATGTATGAAGCGGAATATCGATTCGCCTTGAAGAATGCGGGCTTCGACGGTTTCCGCGTGCTCTTGTTCAAGGACAGTGACGGAATCAAGGCTGCATCCGGTGAACCTGGGCTGAAGTTCACCGTTGATTTCGGCTTTGGCATGCTGAACGCCATGCACCTTGGCGATGTCATCAACGATCTGATCTACCAGATTCGGCCGTATGAAGCGAACGCAGGAGAGACAGACCGTATCTTCCGCGAAATGGTGGACGGCTTGTGCGATGACCTGAAAAATCGCAAGTCATTTGAGATCGAACAGAGCGCTCCGAACTGGGCGAAGCCCAAGTTCAAAAGCAATAAGATTCTGCGGAACACCTTCAACGTGTTCGGGAAGTGGCACGAGCATATGTGGGGCAAGGACTACCTGAATGCTCTCCATACGGCACGCGAAAAGATGGATTCAATCGAAGTCGATCGCACGCGCGTGAAGCCGCTGGTGAAGATCACAGGCGAGTTCTGGGCGCAGCTCACCGAAGGCGACGGCAACTTCCATATGTTCGATTTTCTGGAACGCGAGGGAGCGCAGGTGCTGGTTGAGCCGATAGCGACCTGGGTCGCGTACTTGATGTATCAGGCAAAGGCACACGCGATCGCGAAGTGGCCCGTGAATCGTCCGCACCGGAATCCCGAATGGTACGAAGTGAAAAAGCAATTTGCGAATTACATCGGACTACGCAAAAAACTCTGGGGCATTGGCGCCGGCGAGCGGATGTGGGGCTTCTTCTACCATCGCACCGCCAAGAATCTGGGCGGAATCACTCACCATCTTGCCCCGCAGACCGAACTGGCGGAACTGGCGAATCCGTTCTACAACCAGTTCGCACGCGGTGGTGAGGGACACCTCGAAGTCGGCAAAAACGTTTACTACACCGTCCACAAACTGTGCCATATGGTACTGGCGCTGAAGCCGTTTGGGTGTATGCCGTCTTCGCAATCGGATGGTGTGCAATCGGCCGTCATCAACAAGTTCAAGGACATGATTTTTCTTCCCATCGAAACCTCGGGCGAAGGCGAGGTCAACGCTCATAGCCGGGTGCAGATGGCGCTGGGTGAGGCCAAGGTTAAGGCCAAGTCCGAGTTCGAGCAGTGTCTGAAAGCCACGGGCAAGAGCATGGCC
Organism: uncultured Acidobacteriaceae bacterium; assembly: GCA_963819035.1. Classification (GTDB taxonomy): domain Bacteria; phylum Acidobacteriota; class Terriglobia; order Terriglobales; family Acidobacteriaceae; genus Sulfotelmatobacter. The sequence continues at coordinate 182,124 of CAWFUU010000010.1, forward strand.
GAAATCCGCGAGTATATCGAGGAGCATCCGGAACTGAAGCGACCCTTCTACCACGTGCCGCATCGCGAAGGAGTCGCCGGCACAGCGGCGCAGTTTGTCCTGCACGTCAGCGATCGCATCGACAAGGACACCAGGTTCTGGAAGAAGGCGCGAGTGCGTGGCGCTGCGGTTCCGGCCATGTCCGGCGACTGACGTTTCACCGCCGAGCACGCAGAGCAAAAAGACTTTCCCTGCTTTTCTCGGCGCTTTCCGCGATCTCGGCGGTTAAAACTTTTGTTTCTTCACCTACGGAAGTGAGGAAGAATGCACGACCATAAAGCTCCGCAGCTGATTCAGATCTCAGGCCTAGAGAAGCCCCCCGCCCCGCGTCCGGCTCTCAGCCAGAAGCCCCACGATCACAGCACACAGTTCCTTGTTGGCCTCGACGTAGGCTCGACTACGGTGAAAGCCGTGGTGGTGGAAGCGGCAAGCGACAAGGTGCTCTGGCAGGATTATCAGCGTCACGAAACCAAGCAGCCGGAAAAGACTCTCGAGTTTCTGAAGCGGATGGAAGCCGACTCGGGCATCAACCGGCATAACACGCGCATGTTCCTGACTGGGTCGGGTGGCGGCGGGATCGCGGAGCAGATCGGCGCGAAGTTCGTGCAAGAGGTGACGGCGGTCTCTCTGGCCGTCGAGAAACTGCATCCCGAAGTGTACTCGGTCATTGAACTCGGCGGTCAGGACGCCAAGATTATCGTCTTCAAGGACGACGATGAGACTGGGCGCAAGAAGAAGATTCCGTCGATGAACGATAAGTGTGCCGGGGGAACGGGCGCCGTCATCGACAAAATCAATGCCAAACTGAAGATTCCCACCGAACTCCTGGCGGAACAAAAATACCACGGCATCAAGCTGCACAAAGTCGCGGGCAAGTGTGGCGTCTTTGCGGAAACCGACATCAACGGCCTGCAAAAAGTCGGCACCCCTCCCGATGAGCTGATGGCATCGCTGTTCGAAGCGATTGTGCTGCAGAATTTAAGCGTCCTTACGCGCGGACACACGTTGCGGCCTCACGTGCTGCTATTGGGCGGGCCAAACAGTTTCATACGCGGCATGCGCGAGGCCTGGCAGGCCAACATCCCGCGCATGTGGCAGGAGCGCAAGGTCGAAGTTCCACAAGGCTCCAAGCCGGAAGATCTGATCAAGGTTCCTGAGAATGCGCAGTACTTCGCGGCCCTGGGCGCGATCGAGTTCGGACGCAGCGAGGACGATTGCGTCGGCTGCTATCGCGGCTATGAGCAACTGGTCCACTACATCGAATATGGCCGCCAGGAAGAGAAGGCCAAATCAGGCGGGAAAGGCCTGCTCGAGAATCCGGCCGAACTCAACGTATTCAAAGAAGCGTACCGGCCGAAGAAATTCACGCCCGCCGTGTTTCAGAAAGGCAGCACCGTGGGCGGCTTCATTGGGATCGACGGCGGATCCACGTCGACCAAAGCGGTTCTGCTCAGCGAAAACGGTGACATCCTCTGCAAGTCGTACCAACTTTCGAACGGAAACCCGATCCAGGACACGATCGAAATGTTCGAAAACCTGCGCGGACAGGTGGAAGCGCAGAACGCCAAATTGGAAGTGCTTGGAGTCGCGACCACGGGTTACGCCAAGGACATTCTAAAAGATGTACTCAACGCTGACGTGGCGCTGGTGGAGACAGTCGCACACACCGAATCAGCGCTAAAGTTTTACGAAGATCCGCATGTGATTGTGGATGTGGGCGGGCAGGACATCAAAATCATTATTCTGCACGGCGGGCGAGTGAAGGACTTCAAGTTGAACACCCAATGCTCCGCGGGCAATGGCTACTTTCTGCAGTCTACGGCAGAGGGATTCGGGCTGAGCGTAAATCAATACGCTGACCTGGCGTTCTCGGCGCAAGCCATGCCGGTTTTCGGCTACGGCTGCGCGGTGTTCATGCAGTCCGATATTGTGAACTTCCAGCGCCAGGGCTGGCGGGCAGAGGAAATTCTCGCCGGGCTCGCGGCAGTGCTGCCGAAGAATGTTTTCTTGTACGTCGCCAGTATCCCGAATCTCGCGGCCCTGGGCTCGCGCTTCGTCCTGCAAGGCGGAACGCAAAACAATCTCGCTGTGGTCAAGGCCGAGGTCGACTTCATCCGAAATAGCTTCCGGGCCACCGGCAAGCAGCCGGAGATTATTGTGCACGAGCATTGTGGAGAGTCGGGCGCCATCGGCGCAGCGCAGGAATCGTTGCGGCTGTGGCGCAATGGACAGCAGACGACGTTTGTTGGACTGGACGCGGTGCGCAAGATCGAGTACCGCACCACGCGCAACGAGGACACGCGCTGCCATTTCTGCAAGAACGACTGTCTGCGGACGTTCATTGACATTCGAACCCAACCCAAGAATGACCTGAGCTTTGTGCCGATTCAGAAAGTCACGAAGGTGCCTCTGATGCACGGCGAGCAGCGATTGATCATCGCCACCTGCGAGAAGGGCACGGTCGAAGATGTCAATGACATGAAGGGGATCAAAGCCGGGCTGGACACGATCCGGGCCGCGCATCCCAATTTCGTCGACTACGCGGCGAAAGAGGTTTTCCGCCCGGTCAACGCAAAGAGCGTCGCAGACCCGTTGCCGACGCGTGGTTGGGCGGGATGGAGCAAAGGAGCAAAAGAGCGCCGGGCGCTGATGGAGAACCGGCGCAAGGTGCGCATCGGCATTCCGCGCGTGCTGAATATCTACACCTACGCTCCGCTGTTTAATGGCTACTTCGAGAGTCTCGGAGTTCAGCCGGAAAACATCATTTACTCCGACTACACCAGCTCAGAACTGTACCGCGCCGGAGCCAGCCGCGGCGCCATCGACCCCTGCTTTCCGGCAAAAATTGGCATCTCGCACGTCTACAACCTGATTCAGGAAAAGCATCGCAAGAAACCGCTGGACGCGATTTTCTTCCCCATGTATGACGTTCTGCATTCTCCACTGGTGAAGATCGTCGGAGCCAACGCCTGCCCCACCGTGACCGCGACTCCGGAAACGGTGAAAGCAGCTTTCACCAAAGAGAACGATGTCTTCGCCGAGCACAATGTGAAGTACATCGACCCCGTACTCAATTTTGCGGACCGAAAATTGTTTGCCCATCAGATGCTGCAGGCGTTTCAGCCAGTCCTGGGTCTGTCGCAAGAAGAAAACGATCGGGCCGTAGAATCCGGATTCGAGGCCTTGAAAGAATACGAAACCGGCATTCGCCGCCGCGCGCGGCAGGTGCTCGATCAACTGGAGCGCGAGGACCGGATTGGCATTGTTATGCTGGGACGCCCTTACCACCACGACCCCGGCCTGAATCACGAAATCCTGGATGAGTTCCAGAAACTCGGCTATCCCATCTTCTCGCAAAACACTTTGCCGCTGGATGAAGATCTGCTCGACCGTCTCTTCGGCGAAGAAGTGCGAGCGGGAATGATCACCAGCCCGCTCGACATTACCGACGCGTGGAAGAACTCGTACTCCTGCAGCACCAACCACAAAGTGTGGGCAGCAAAGTTTACGGCGCGGCATCCCAATCTGGTGGCGCTCGAGATTTCCAGCTTCAAGTGCGGCCACGATGCTCCGATTTACGGCGTGATCGAAGGGATCATCGAACAGTCCGGCACGCCCTATTTCTGTTTCAAGGATCTCGACGAGAACAAACCTTCGGGCTCCATCAGAATCCGAGTGGAAACCATCGATTATTTTCTGCGCCGGTATCGCGAAGAAGTGATCCGCAAGCGGAAAGCCGAGCAGGATATCGAGGCTCAGCTTGCGGCGCTCGAAGCACAACTGCGCCGCGAGCAACTCGACGCCGACGTGACCTACAGCGAGATTCCTGCGCCAAGTCAGCCAATGACTGAGGACGTTTCCAGTGCGCTAGCAGGAGACTGAGACAGTAGCGCCGCCGTCTCGGCGGCTGTCCGGCGGGCGTCCCGCCCGCCGCGCCGAGGGCGAGACGCCCTCGCGAGAGCCGGCAAGATGCCGGCGCTACGGTTTGCCGAGAGTCAAAACTACGACACGGTCGACCTCGTCCCTCTTGGCCTCGGGCAACATCAGCACCACGCCGTCGCTGCTTTGGTGAAAGACGACAGGTGCTCCATCGGGAAACGACCGCGCACTGCCGACACTCTCCTGCACCGCTGGCAGAGCTAGCAATTTACCTTTCCAATTCAGAACGTGCACGTAGATCTTGTCGGCCTTCTGCGTAGTCACGCCCCAATCCCCCGGCCCGATCGGGCCGCCCCGAGTACCGTAGATCGAGTCCCCATAGCGCGACATCCATTCCCCGACGGCATGCAACCGCGTCACAAAATCGTCCTGGATCTCCCCGTTCGGCATTGGTCCAATATTCAGCAGCAGGTTTGAATTGTTCCCCGCCGCCTGCACCAGCATCCGTTCGAGTTCCTCCGGACTCTTGTAGTGGTCGTCGCCGATGTTGAAGCCCCATGACTCGTTCAACGTGTTGCAACTCTCCAGCGGCAACTGTGTGCTGACCACTTTCGTGTTGAACCCCGCAGTGTTCTGCCCCGGCAGATCTCTTTCGAACGTCTGAACGTCCTCTCCCGGCTTTGGCGTCTGATGATGGTTGGGAATAATCAGCGCCGCTGGCTGCAGTTGATGGATCAGCGCGTACGTCTTCGCCAGATGCCAGTCCGCGTCCGGTTTGTCCCACATGCCGTCAAACCAGATGCCGCCGATCGCCCCGTAGTTGGTCAGCAACTCGCGCAACTGTCCGTCCATGTAGTCGTCCAGATACGAATTCCAGTCGCCGTGATCGGGCCGCCCGTTGTGCCATTCCCCGTTATCTCGTTCCGTCACACCGCGGGGAAAATAATCCGGATTGTGCCAATCCAGCTGCGAGTAATAAAAGAACAGCTTGATCCCCTGCCGGTGCGCCTCGTCCGCCAGCATTTTCAGCGGATCTTTTCCATACGCTGTCCGCTGCACGATATTCCAATCCGAGACCTTCGAATCGAACATGGCAAATCCGTCGTGATGGCGCGAAGTGATCGTGATGTACTTCATCCCCGCCGCTTTCGCCAACGAAACCCAAGCCTTCGCATCGAACTTCTCCGGATCGAAGAACTTCGGCAGCCGCTCATATTCGTGGACCTGCAACTTGCGGTTGTGAAACACCCACTCGCCGTCGCCCAGCACGCTATAGACGCCCCAGTGAATAAACATTCCAAACTTGGCGTCTTGAAACTCCTCGCGTGCCTTCAGATTCTCAGGCGCCGGTTGATAATTGCCCTGCGCGCCAGCCGCCGAAACCCCGAACCCCGCCAGTAACGCCGCAGTCAGCGCCGCCACGAACAAACGCTTCTCTTTCATTAGGAATCCTCTGTCTGCCTAAAGCTCACCCTTCTTCATTTGCTGTACCGCGTAATGACAAGCCCGCGCCGTCAGCGCCATATACGTAAGCGACGGATTCACGCACGACGACGACACCATCGCCCCTCCGTCGGTAAGGAACAGGTTCTTCACATCGTGCGCCTGGTTGAAAGCATTCAGAACCGAGGTCTTAGCTTCCCGCCCCATCCGAGCCGTACCCATCTCATGAATGGACAACCCCGGAGAATCGCCTCCCCGCAGCGGTTCGATATTGCGCGCCCCGGCCGCAGCCAGCATCTCGGACGCGGAGAGGGCCATGTCGTCGCGCAGCGCCACTTCATTCTCGCCCCACGCGCAATGCACCTTCAGCACCGGGATCCCCCACGCGTCCATTTTCTCTTTGTCGAGTTCCACGTAGTTGCCGTGATTCGGCAGGCACTCGCCGTATCCATAGAAGGTGAATCGCCACGGCCCTGGCTGGCTGACGAGTTTCTTGAACTCCGGGCCGAATCCGGTCTGCGTCACGCCGCGCTGCCATCCCTCACGCTGGCCTCCACCCTGGAACCCGTAGCCGCGCAAGAAGGCTGCATCTTTCTTCTTCACATTGCGAAAACGCGGAACATAAGTTCCGTTAGGCCTTCTGCCCAGCACCATCCGGTCTTCGTTCCCCGGAATCGTCCCCACCGCGCCGCCGCCCTTGATGTGGTCCATCAGGTTGTGCCCCAGTTCGCCGCTGGAATTCGCCAGCCCGTTGGGAAACTCCGTCGTTGATGAGTTCAACAGAATTCGCACCGATTCCAGCGCCGAAGCGCACAGGAAAACAACCTTGCCACGAAACTCCACACTGGCCCGCGTTTTGCCGTCGATCACCCGCACGCCGACCACTGTTCGGGTGCGCGAGTCGAAGTTCAGGCTGTGCACCACGCTGAATGACCGCAGCGTCATCCGTCCCGTTTTCTCGGCCGCCGGTAGCGTCGAGTTCAAGCTGCTGAAATACGATCGCGTGATGCATCCTCTTTCGCACGGACCGCAGTAGTGACACGCCGCCCGCCCTTGATGATCCTTGGTGAGTATCGCCGCGCGCCCAATCGTGAGCACGCGCTCGCCGCCGAAATGTTTGGCGATCCCATCCCGCACGACCTTCTCCGCGCAGTTCAACTCCATCGGAGGCAAAAACTTGCTGTCGGGCAATTGCGGCAGACCCAGCGCCTCTCCCGAGATTCCGGCGAAATCCTCGACGTAGTCGTACCACGGAGCCAGATCCGCATAACGAATCGGCCAATCGATCGCGATCCCGTCCCGCAGGTTCGCTTCGAAATCCAGATCGCTCCACCGGTACGACTGCCTGCCCCACACGATCGACCGGCCGCCCACCTGCCGTCCGCGGATCCACCAGAACGGCTTACCCGCATCCGTAGTGTAGGGATGCTCTTTGTCGCTGATAAAGAACTTTGACGACCATTCATCACACGCGTAACACATACTCTGAATCGGCTGATCTTCCCGCTGCAGACGCCGGTCGCGCAGTCCCCGAAATTTCATCTCCCACGGTGGGACGTGCTCCACATAATCCTGCTCAGGCGCGATCGGACGCCCAGCCTCGAGCACGAGCGTCTTCAGCCCCTTCTCGGTGAGCTCCTTCGCGGCCCAGCCTCCTGTGATGCCGGAGCCGATTACAATCGCGTCGTATGTCGTTTCTTCCTTCACTGGCGATCCCCGCCTTCCTTCCGGGCCTGGGACGGGGCACAGGCGTCGAAATGGTCAGGGATCACTTCAAACTGCAGTTCCGCGGTTGCGCCAGCCTCAGACGTGTAATAGGCGGTCAGGGTCAGCCGCCGCAGCATGGGGTAGAAACTCTCGTCGGTCCTGGGTGACGCACCCCGCATTGGACGTCCGCGGTCCGGTGCCAGATCCACTTCCGCGGCCATCCGCTGTCCCAAAGCGGTCAGAATTTCAGCTTGCTGCACCGCCTGGCAATCCACGAATTGCTTACCGAACAGCGACTGCGACCGTCGGTCGACATCCGCCAGCCCAGTCAGGAATCGCTGGCGATCGATGTCGTCGTACCACTCCGTCAGCATCAAGTCGATGAACTCGGTCGCCCCCACGTCCGTCGCTCCCGGCGTATCCGTGCGGGGCAAAATCATCTCCGCCATTGTCTTCACGATAGCTTCCTGATTCGGGTTCAGCGTGCGGGGAGCCGGCGGCGTGCCGACCACCGTGCGTGCATCCCGCAGCATCGCCATCACCGAGCCGGGTGCAAGCGGGAGCACCGCGCCCGTTGCTAGTAACCGTATTGCTTCACGTCGATTCATGGAGTGATCTCTACCCTCTCAAAACATCTGTTTCGCCAGACTTTCACGATGCCGGCGCTCCTGGCTTGATTTCCGCGGCCTTCCCGTCGTGATAGACGATCACCAGCGGCTTCCCGCCATTCGGATAGCGCACTGTTTTCGAGTACGAAGAGTCGCCGGCATCGGGCACTCCCATGCCAATCGCGAAATCCGCCTGCATCTCGTTCATTCCCGGCTTAACTTCATGATGCTCCACCGCCAACCAGACATCGGCCGACCAATGCTTGTACAGGTCGCGTGGGTCCTCAATAAAGAACATCTCATCGGAATAGATTCTGTACTCTCCCTCCGCCTCGAATCCGATGGGCACGGCGTAGGTCTTCCCTTCTTTCTCAAACACGGCCAACACCTGCTTCCGCTGTCCGGCTCCCGAGGGCGTTGCCGTCACTACATCTTTGATCGCCAGCTTCTCGATTGGCAGCAACAGCCCTGCCTCATGATCGAAATCCACATGCTTCCGAGCCGCGTCGTACCCATAGTAGGTATAGCGATATCCTTCTTTCACCCACACCGGCTGCTGCGTGAGCTGTTTCGCGGTTTTGATATCGTAGGGATAGAGCTTCTTCGGCGTGACGTAATAGTCGGCATTGGAATACCCAACGTTCTGAGCCTGCTTTTGTTTTTCGGCCGCGACCCTGTCCTCGTGGCGCTGATAAAAAATGTAGGCGGCACGCGCTCCTGCAGCCAGCAGCGCCAGCGCCAGCGCCAGTTGGATCCGCTGCCTCGCCTCCGCACTGATCATGAAGAAACTCTACCAGATCGCGGCCATGTCGAAAGGCCGGGGGGACGATCCCGTTGTACACTGGAAGGAGAGGAGTATCAGCAATGGCTATCACCGAGCAAGACGTTCTGAGCGCGCTGAAGAGTTGCTACGATCCCGAGATTCCCGTCAACATCGTCGATCTCGGCCTGATTTACAATGTGAATTTCGCGCCTGCCATCGATGATAAGGATAAGCAGGACGTCACCATCGATATGACCCTCACCGCGCAGGGCTGTCCCGAGCATGTCAACATCAGTGCGCAGGTCAAATCGCGGCTCGAACAGCTGCCCGGTATCCGCACTGCCGCCGTCAACGTCGTCTGGACCCCGCCCTGGACTCCCGAGCGCCTCAGCCCGGAAGCCCGCAAACAATTGGGCATCGAGTAAGCCCGAACCCGAGACTCATCCCCCAATTTCTTCCCACGCCTCGGCCGCACTTCGCCCCGCTGCCTCGGTTATCCGCTTGCCGGCTCGTCCTGCCATCTCCATGACCTGCATGCCGCGTTCGAAATATTCAGGAAGCGCCTGGCGCACTTTCTCGAACTTCTCTGGATACTCCGACGCGAGCACTGCCAAACCCACTCCCGTCGCCAATACTCCCGCCGGGTACCGTTTCTTCATGAATAAAATCGCTCCCGCCCCAATCGATCCCAACACCACCGCTTTTTTCCAGCTATCCATCACGTCCCCCCAAAAACGTTCACATAGTGCGATTGTACCGCGCTCCTACCATGACGCACCAAACGCAGCACCCCAATCTCCGCTCCACCCTTGTATACTGCCTCGTTTGCCGGAGGTCCCATGCCTAATCTCGTCGTTTGTGTGGAGCGGGCACTCTTGCCCGCTGCTGCCGGCGGTGCACAAGAAGCGGGCAGCAGCACCCGCTACACACTTGCCCGATGGTCGGCTCGAGTCGTCACCCTCAGCATTCTCGCCGCTACTGTTTCCGCCCAAACCAAGCCCCGCGCCCGCGATCTCGGTGTCCCCTTCGATGGCGTGCCAGGCCCCAACAACGCAATTACCGACGTTCGCGGCGTCGAGGTCGGGCACACCACGCTGATTTCCGGCGAAGGAAAACTTGAAGTCGGCAAGGGACCGGTGCGCACGGGCGTCACCGCCATTCATCCTCGCGGCAAGACCGATAATGACGCTGTCTTCGCCGCCTGGTTTACTCTGAACGGCAACGGTGAGATGACCGGAACCACATGGGTCGAGGACTCCGGCTTCCTCGATGGCCCCATCATGATCACGAACACGCACAGCGTGGGCACGGTTCGCGACGCCGTCATCGCCTGGAAGGTCAAGCGCAACTCACCCGATATGGAAGGCTACTGGTGGTCGCTTCCCGTCGTGGCCGAAACCTGGGACGGAGATCTCAACGACATAAACGGATTCCACGTCAAGCCCGAGGACGCGTGGCACGCCCTCGATTCCGCCCACACCGGCCCGGTCGAGGAAGGCAACGTGGGCGGGGGCACCGGCATGATCTGCAACGAATTCAAAGGTGGCATTGGCACCAGTTCCCGCGTGCTGGACGCGAAAGCTGGAGGCTATACTGTGGGCGTCCTCGTGCAGTGCAACTATGGAGTGCGTGAGCAGCTTCGTATCGCAGGAGTAAATGTGGGCCGTGAGATTCCGGACCGAGCCAGCCGAGAGCAAGCTGCCCGGCAGCAAGATATCGGCTCCATTATCGTCGTCGTCGCCACGGACGCTCCCCTAATTCCGACCCAACTGAAGCGAATCGCCAGGAGAGTTTCCCTAGGCCTCGGCCGCGACGGCAGCTACTCCGGCGACGGTTCCGGCGACATCTTCATCGCTTTTTCCACGGCCAATCCAGGCGCGGTCGGGGCCAAGGCAATGCACCAGGTCACCATGCTCCCCAACGAAGTGCTCAATCCCATCTTCCTGGCTACCGTACAGGCGACCGAAGAGGCTGTCGTCAATGCCATGGTCGCAGCTGAGACCATGACTGGCATCAACAATCACACCGTGATCGCGCTCCCTCACGACCGCCTGCGTGACGTACTGAAGAAGTACAATCGTCTGGTGAAATAGCGATTCCGAAAAAAAGTTAGTCCGGTCCAAACGTCCCGGTCCCTCGCCGGAAGTGATCGACTTCAATATCGAACCGCTTCAGCATCGACTGCAGTGTGGTGCGCTTGATCCCGAGCCGGTTAGCCGCACCTTCCGGTCCTGAGAGCACCCCATGCGTCTCCCGCAAAACACGGATAATGTGCTCGCGCTCCATCTCGGTAAGATTGTCCTCCGTCAACCCCTGCGGCACGTCCAGTTCCGCTGGCGGGGCCGCGAGGGTTTGGCCCTTGCTTAAGATCACCATCCGTTCAATCATGTTCTCGAGTTCACGAATGTTTCCTGGCCAGTTCCAGTTCTGGAGAACCCGCATCGTTTCATTGGGGATCAGTTCAATCTGCCTTCCCATCCGCCCCGCGTGCTTGCGCACAAAATGATGCACCAGAACCGGAATATCGGAGCGCCGGTCGCGCAACGGCGGCAACTGCAGCGGGAACACATTCAGCCGGTAGAACAGATCTTCGCGGAATCTTTTCTCTGCAACATCCTTCTGCAGATCGCGGTTGGTGGCGGAAATGATACGCACATCCACCTGCAGAGTTTTCACTCCGCCCAAACGCTCGAACTCGCGATCTTGCAGAACGCGCAGCAGTTTGGGCTGCAGCTCCAGCGGCAACTCACCCACTTCATCCAGAAACAGCGTCCCCTTGTCGGCCAACTCCAGGCGTCCAAGTTTTTGATTGACCGCCCCGGTAAACGCTCCTTTCTCGTGGCCAAACAGCTCGCTCTCCAGCAACCCCGAGGGCACAGCCGCGCAATTCAGCTTGATGAAACTCTGGTCGTGCCGCGGACTAAGCGTATGCACCGATCGCGCCACCAATTCCTTCCCGGTCCCCGTTTCTCCCAACAGCAAAACCGTTGAATCAGTCGGCGCCACCACCCGCACCTTCTGCAACACTTCCCGCAGCGATGAACTTTGTCCGATAATTTCCTCGAAACCGAGTTCGGTCTCGATCTCGCCCTCCAGGTACAACTTTTCCTGTGCCAACTTTTCCTTCGTCTCGTGCAGGCGGTCCGCCAGTTCCCGCATGCGCGCGATGTCCATTGAGGCGCCCGTGATTCCAATGACGTTGCGTTCTGAGTCGAATAGAGGCTCAATCGTAACGTCGAACGAGTCCTTGGTGCCGTTGTGCGCGATCACTACTTCCTCCCGCATCCCCGCACCGGTTTCCAGCACTCGCCGCTTCAGGTCGACCAGCGATCGTGCCCGCTCCGCGCCAATGATTTCATCGTCGCTCTTGCCAATGATCTCTTTCTGCCAATTCAAATGCGGATTGTAAATCCAGGTGTAGCGCAGATCGCGATCCTGACTGAACACCGTGATAGGAGAATCCTTGAGCGCCACGCGGAAGCGTTCCTCACTCTGCTGCAGGATTTCCTCCGCCCGCCTGCGCTCAGTCATGTCGCGAAGGATTCCCTGCAAACGCCCATCGGGCAGCCGTCTGCCGACGACCTCGCCGGAAAAAAACTTTCCGTCACCACGCCGAAACTTCCATTCGCTCCGGATCGTCGTGCTTCCCAGAAGGCGTGCGAACTCCTCCGCAATGCGAGGACGTTCCTCCGCCGCCACCACGTCGGCGACGGACCTTCGCAGAATCTCTTCCCGGGTGTAGCCAAGCATCGCGGCGCCAGCCGAGTTGACGTCCAGGTACTTCCCCTGTGCGTCTGCGATGAATATCCCATCCAACGCCTGCTCCACCAGAATGCGGAAATGAGCTTCGCTCTCCCGTAATGCCACCTCCGCTCTCTTCCTCTCGTGTTCTGCCTTCGTTTGCTCAGTAATGTCGCTTCCGAACGAAATCGTAGCCACGACCTTACCGTTAACCCGCACTGTGCTGCTCCGCCACGCGATGTAGCGCTCTTCGCCCCTCTTGGTGAGAATCGGGTTCTCATAGATCTTGCCCGCTGTCCCGCCCACAAGCCTGTCGAACTCTTCCCAGAGCTGCGGGAATCGATCTCTGGGGACCAAAATCTCCCAACTCTTACCCTTTAGCTCCGCGAAGGTATACCCCGTGATTTCTTCGCCCGCGTCGTTAAACAGATTGACGTTTCCATCCGTGTCCAGGCCGAGAATCATGACGTTGGCGGTCTGAATCAGGTTCTCGGAAAACTCCTTGGCAGCCCGCAGTGCCAACTCCGATCGCCTTTTCTCGGTAACGTCATGCGCCATGCCTCGAACGATCGGCGACGCCACTCCTTTCGTGCGCAGCGTGTTACTGTATTTCCAGATTCGGCGCTCCCCCGTGCGCGTTAACACCGTGAGCAACCCCTTATCCGCCCCCGTAGTTCTGATTCTCATCAGATATGCATCAAACTGCTCGCGAAACTCCGGCGCTACCAGTTCCCGCATCGGTATCTTCCCTAGTTCCGCCACTTCATACCCCAGGAGACGCGCCGGCGCTGCATTTACCGAGATCAGTCTTCCTTCCAGATCGTGCGTGCACACCAGATCGTCGCTGTTTTCCACCAGATCGCGGTAGCGGTCCTCACTTTCGCGCAGTGCGTCTTCCGCCCGTTTGCGCTCACTGATATCGCGGCAAAACGCAATGATGTGGCGCCGCTCCATCTGTACGCATTTCAGACTGATTTCGACCGGAAAAGTCGATCCGTCTTTTCGCCGGTGGATGACCTGCATGATCGCATACCCCGCATCACGCGCATTCGCTACGGCCTTTTCGTGCTCGGCCTCGTCGCGGTTCAGATTGATGTCGAACACCGTCATCGACAACAGTTCTTCGCGCGTATACCCGAGATCCGTGCACGCCTTCTCATTGACATCGAGGAACCGCAGCGTCTCCGGATCGACCACCTCCACCGCGTCGTTGGATTGGTCAATTAGCGCTCGAAACAATCTCAGCGAGTGATCCGACTGCTTGCGTTCGGTAATGTCCTGGACGGTGCCGAGGGCGACTTGCGCCTGCCCTTCCCGATTGCGCTCAACCTTCGCCTGAATATGGACCCATCTTCTGTTCCCTTGCACCAGCACCTGGTCTTCACCCTCGTAGCTCCCAGTCTCGAGAGCTGCGGTCCAGTCGCGGAGCACGCGCTCGCGATCATCAGGATGGAGAATGCTGATCGCCTGTTCCATACTCACCGACTCTCCCGGAGGCAGCCCTATGATGCGGTAGGCTTCGTCGGAAAGCGTCATGGCGTTCTTCACGATGTCAACACGCCAACTTCCGATGTGTGCCACCGCCTGGGCGCGCTTGAGATCTGTTTCGCTCTCTTTCAGCGCTTCGGTGGCTTCCGTGCGGCTGCACGTTAGCAGGGTGAGGGATGCTCCAATGATCGAAAACAGTGCCGGCCCTATCAAGTCCTCAGGCCCTTGCACCGCAAATGAGTATCGCGGCTCCAGGAAGAAATAATCCCCGGCCAACGTCGCGAGTAGCGTTCCCACGATTCCAGGCCAGAACCCAGCCCACATCGCGATCACCACGACAGCCGGATAGTACAAAATGAATGCCAGGTGGAAGGGTCCCAGCCAAAGCAAGCCAAACTGGAGCGCAGTCGCGATCGCGACCATCACCACCGCGAAACCGTAGCGCGCAGGCCAGGATCGACTCCATCGTCTGGCGCTCGCGGCCAGTTCCCTGGGATTGGCAAAACTCATAGCCAACTCCTAACTTCATTCCCGGGGTCGAAATCCTCTACTTAGCAAAGTGTGACCGCGCTTCACGCTCACCCATCAGGTTGCGCAGATCTTTTCTATAACTAGATGAATTCCCGACCATCTGGGTGCTCGCCTGCAGGAGAGACGAGCCACCGTCCAAGCTTACGGGAGGATGGATTCCAGTCTGTGATTGGAATCACAATTCCATTGGCGTGTTACAGAAACAGGACAAGACGAAGCTGGATCGGCCTTGCGGATCCATCCCTTTGCTTGCTTCTACTTGCGTTGAAGCCAGTATTCGCCCTCCTCGGCCTGGTGGGCAGAAGGCTCTGGGACTTTTGACTTGGATCGAACGCAAAAAACTCGAACCCGACGACCCTAGTCCTTCACCGCCCGATCGGTGATCTCCAGCCCCTTATCAATGATCGCAAATGCCTCACGCAATTGCTGTTCACTAATGCACAGTGGAGGATTCGTGTAGAACGTATTCCAGCGCACCAGGGTGTACAGCCCCTGCTCGCGGAAGAAGCGTCCAAGAGCCGCCATCTCTTCCGACGTGCCGTTGAACGGCGCCATCGGTTGCCGCGTCTTCCGGCTGCGCACCAGTTCCACAATGCCGAACAATCCGATCGACCTCACCGCCCCTACCGAGGGATGCTTGGCTTGCAGTTCGGTACCCAAGGCTTTCATGACCGCGCCCATTTTCTTCGCGTTCTCGATCAGGTTATCCTCTTCGTACACGCGAATGGTCGCCAGCGCCGCCGCGCATCCCATGGGATGTGAGTTGTACGTCAGCCCGCCGAAAAATACCTTGTCCTGGAAATGCTGCGCAATGTGATGCCGCATCCCCACCGCCCCCAGTGGCAGATAGCTTGAAGTTAAGCCCTTGGCCATCGAGAGCAAGTCCGGAACAACTTTCCAGTGATCGATGGCGAACCATTCTCCCGTGCGCCCAAATCCGGCCATGACTTCGTCGGCGATCATCAGAATGCCGTACTTGTCGCATAGTTTGCGTACACCCTGCATATAGCCGTCGGGCGGAACGAGAATGCCATTGGTACCGACCACAGTCTCTAGGATGAACGCTGCAATCGTCTGCGGACCTTCGAGCTGCATGGTCTCTTCGATCATGGCCAGCGAAGTCTCCGCCGACTCCCAGCCGCGTTCGATGCCATGATAAGGATCGAGCACACGCACCACCCCGGGAATGCCCGGTTCGGCGGCCCAGCGGCGTGGGTCGCCAGTGAGCGAGATCGCTCCCGCCGTCGCACCGTGGTAAGAGCGGTAGCGCGCCATGATCTTGTGGCGTCCGGTGAAGAAGCGCGCAATTTTGATCGCATTCTCATTGGCCTCAGCGCCGCCATTGGTGAAGAAGAAAGTGTCAATGTCGCCGGGAGAAATTTCGGCCAGCTTCGCGCCCAGGCGCGCCCGCGGCTCGGTCGCCATGAAAGGATTGGCGTAGCAAAGCGTTGCCGCCTGCTCGCTGATCGCCCGGATGACACGCTCGTCGCCGTGGCCGATGTTCACTGACATCAACTGGCTGTTGAAGTCGATGAAGCGCTTGCCTTCCGGCGTCCAGAAATAAATGCCCTTGGCCCTGGCGACCGGGATTGGGTCCACCTTCGATTGCGCCGACCATTCAAACAGAGTGTGCTTCTTGGTGAGATCAACGATCTCCTGCCCGGTCATAGCGGGATTAGTAATAGTAGTAGTCATGTGCACCTCATCAATAATCATCTCCACCACAGAGTCACAGAGACACAGAGAAATACCTAAAGAACAATTCGCTTGATTCCGCGAGTCAATAAAGGAGTGTTGAAGCTAATCAGGAGACCAACTCGCTTTCCTGAAAGTTTCAGATACGTGAGAAGTTGCGCTTCGTGGACCGGCAGAATCTTCTCGATCGCTTTGAGTTCAAGAACAACCTGCTGTTCAACAATCAGGTCGATCTTGTAGCCGCAATCGAGCTTGAGTCCTTTGTAGGATACCGGCAGATCGACTTGCCTCTCGAAGCTCAATCCTCGTAGGTGCAACTCGTGACACAGGCATTCTTCATACGCGGATTCCAGCAACCCAGGACCGAGATGCCGATGCACCTCGATGGCAGCACCGATAATCGGAGCGGTTCGAGGATCCTTCTCGTTCTCGGTTTCTCTGTGACTCTGTGTCTCTGTGGTGAGAGTTGTCATTGCGCCGCTTAGAATTTTCGGCTGTGCTCTTTGGCCCAGCGTTCGACGACGACTTTCTTGTCGGTGTAGAACTCGATGGCGTCGCGTCCCTGCCCGTGCAGGTCGCCGAAAAAGCTGTTTTTCCATCCGCTGAACGGAAAGTAGGCCATGGGCGCCGCGACTCCGATGTTGATGCCGATGTTCCCAGCAGGCGCTTCGTAGCGGAAGCGACGCGCCGCGGAACCACTCGATGTGAACAGAGACGCCTGGTTGCCGTAGGCGCTGCGTTCCAGGAACGCCAGGGCATCGTCCATGTTGTCGGCGTGGACCAGGCTCAGCACCGGGCCGAAGATTTCCGTGTCGGCGAGGTCGCTGGTGGCGGGCACATTGTCAAGGATCGTCGGCTTCACGAAGTTGCCCGATTCATGTTTCGGGATTTTAACGTTGCGTCCATCGAGCAGAATCTTGGCCCCTTGTTTTTCGCCAAGGCCAATCAGCGACTCGACCCGCTCCTTGCTCTGCGGCGTGATCACGGGCCCCATCTGTACGCCGTCTTCAAGCCCGTTGCCCACACGCAGTTTCGAAGCGGCGTCGGCAATCGAGTCGCGGAAAGTCTTCTGCGCTTCGCCGATGGTGACTGCGACCGAGACGGCCAGACAACGCTGCCCGGCGCAACCGAAGGCGCTGTCGCTGATGATCTGGGTCGCCATCGGCATGTCGGCGTCGGGCAGAACGATGACGTGATTCTTGGCTCCTCCCTGGCACTGGCAGCGCTTGCCCTGCTCGCCGGAGCGCGCGTAGATGTAGCGCGCAACGGGGGTCGAGCCGACGAAACTGATGGCGCGGACTTTCGGGTGGTCGATGAGCGCGTCGACCACGCCCTTGCCTCCGTTGACCAAATTGACCACGCCCTTGGGCAGACCTGTCTTTTCGATAAGTTCATACACGTAGCGCATGGTGAGCGGTACGCGTTCGCTCGGTTTCAGGATGAATGTGTTCCCCGTTGCGATCGCGTAGGGCAGATACCAGAATGCGATCATGCCGGGAAAATTGAAGGGCACGATGGCGGAAGTGACGCCAAGGGGCTGCCGGATCATCATTTCGTCGATGCCTCGGGCGACGTCTTCGAGGTTGTAGCCTTGCATCATCATGGGGATGCCGCAGGCGACTTCCACGTTTTCGATGGCACGGCGCATCTCGGCTTTCGCTTCGGTGAAGGTCTTCCCGTTTTCCATCGTGATGATGCGGGCGATGTCGTCGATGTGCTCTTCGAGCAACATCTTGAGCTTGAACAGAGGCTGGATGCGGTCCTCGGGCGGAGTGCGGCGCCACTCGGGGAAGGCGGCGGCCGCGGCTTCTACTGCGGCGTTCACTTCGGCAGCTTCGGCGAGCGGGACGCTGGCCAGGATTTCACCGGTGGCGGGATTCACAACCTCGCGCCATTCCGAAGCCCGCGAATCTGTCCATTGGCCGTTAATGAAATTCGTCAACTTTGTTAGGGGGGGTGCGGCTACGCTCATGGTCACGCCTCTACTATCGCGAAGGATGGTCGGAAGCCCGCAAACAACTGCGCGCTCTGAATAACTATCTTATTCTGACATCAACCCAAATTGTGTGCCTGTCGGACAAAAAGGCCAGCCGAGCTTTGCTCGGCCCGTCCGGGTCAAAGACCCGGACCCACATAAACCCGATCTCACACCAACTGCGGTACTGCGCTTTTCTGATCGCACACGCTCGCGATCGCAGACTCGAGGACCTCGAGCGCTTCGTCCATCTGCTCGTTGGTAATGACCAGCGGCACGAGCACGCGGATCACGTTGGAGTACGAGCCGGCGGTGATCGTGATCAACCCGTGCTCGTAGCAGTACTGCGTGATCTTTTTCGTTTCCTCCGCTGCCGGAGTCTTGGTTTCCTGGGACTGAACCAGTTCGACAGCCTGCATCCCGCCGAGACCCCGCACGTCGCCGATGAGAGGCCAACGGCGCTGCCACTCGCGGGCACGGCGCTGGAAGCGGTCTCCCAGTTCGTTGGCGCGGGCGAGTAGCAAATTGTCCCGCTGGAACAAGTCGAGTCCGGCCAATGCCGCCGCACAGGAGAGTGGGTTCCCGGCAAACGTTCCGCCCAATCCACCGGGGCCGGGAGCATCCATGATTTCGGCGCGCCCGGTTACCCCGGCCAACGGCAATCCGCCGCCCAGGGATTTCGCGGTCACAAGCAGGTCCGGCTCAATGCCGTAACGCTCGCTGGCGAACAACGCGCCCGTGCGTCCGAACCCAGACTGGACTTCGTCGGCAATGAAGAGGATGCCGTGTTTGTGACAGAGGTCGACGAGCACCTTGAAATAATCGGGCGGAGGCGCGATGAATCCACCTTCTCCCAGCACCGGTTCCGCGATCACGGCCGCAACTTCCTCGTTGGCGACGACCCGCTTGAAGGTGTCTTCGAGATGGCGCGCGCAGTAAAGATCGCAGGACGGATACTTCATCGAGTACGAACAGCGATAGCAGTAGGCGAACGGGACGCGGTACACCTCGCCGGGAAAAGGCGCGAATCCGGCTTTGTAGGGGTGCGTCTTGCTGGTGAGCGCCAGCGTCATCATGGTGCGCCCGTGGAAGGCATCTTCGAAGGCGATGATGCCGGGCCGTTTTGTGTAGGCGCGGGCGATCTTGACCGCGTTCTCAACCGCCTCAGCGCCGCTGTTCACGAAGATCGTTTTCTTCGCGAACTTGCCCGGAGTCGCTTCATTCATGCGCTCGGCGAGGCGGACGTACAGTTCATAGGGCGTAACCTGCACGCAGGTGTGCAGGAAGCGGTCGAGTTGTTCTTTGACCGCGCCGACCACCTCGTCGCGCCGATGGCCTGCGTTGGCGCAGCCGATGCCGCCCGCAAAGTCAAGGTAGCGGTTGCCGTCAACGTCCTCGAGCCAGGCATCTTCGGCCTTGGCTACATAGATCGGCGTGCCGTGGGAAAGGCCGCGGGGCACGGCCTTCGCGCGGCGCTCGGAAAGGGCCTTGGACTTGGGCCCCGGAATGGAAGTGCGAAGTTGAATAGTAGACATCGTGATTCTCGTCGTTAGTCGTTAGCAGCTTCTGTTTTGCTCGGTGCTCGTTACTCGGTACTGTTTTTACTCAGTACCAGCCAATCGGCGCTTCGTTCAGGTTGATGTGGACTTGCTTGGTCTCGAGGTATTCCTCGATACCCCACGGCCCAAGTTCGCGGCCAAAACCCGATTGTTTGTATCCGCCCCACGGAGCCTCGACGTAGGTGGGCTGCATGTGATTGACCCATACGATTCCAGCGCGCAGAGATTTCACGGTGCGCAGCGCCTTGAAAATGTCGCGCGTCCAGACGGCGGCAGCCAGGCCGTAGGGGGAATCGTTCGCAATCTTTAGCGCATCTTTTTCGTCGTCGAACGGAATGACGGCGGCGACCGGGCCGAAGATCTCTTCGCGGGCAATGCGTGCACTGTTGTCCAGATCGTAGAAAATCGTCGGCTGGACGTAGTAGCCCTTGGCGAATTTTTCTGGGCGTCCGCCGCCGGAAGCAAGTTTGGCCTCTTTCTTGCCAATCTCCAGATAGGAATTGACGCGGTCGTATTGTTCCTTGCTGACCAGCGGGCCCATCTTCGTGTCGCGTTCGAGAGGCGGCCCGAGTTTGATTTTTTTCGCTTTCTCCGCCATAGCGTCCACGAAGTTCTTGTAGATCGATTTCTGCACCAGGATGCGGCTGCCGGCCGAACAAACTTCCCCTTGATTGATGAAGACTCCGAAAAGCGCTCCGTCGATGGCCGCCTCGAAATCAGCGTCGGCAAAGAAGATGTTCGGCGACTTGCCTCCCAGTTCGAGGGTGACGCGCTTCACCGTGTCGGCAGCCTGTTTAACAATCGTTTTGCCGACCGCCGCGCTGCCCGTAAATGCGATCTTGTTGACATCGGGATGCTGCACGATGGGAGCGCCGCAAGTTTCGCCAAATCCCGTAACGATGTTGACCACACCCGGAGGCAGTCCGCACTCGGCGAAATGGCGCGCGAATTCGAGCGCGGTGAGCGGCGTTTGTTCAGCAGGCTTGAGGACGCACGTGCATCCGGCAGCCAGCGCGGGGGCAAGCTTCCACGCAGCCATCAGCAAGGGATAGTTCCAGGGAATAATCTGTCCCGCGACCCCGACCGGCTCTTTGAGCGTGAGCGACATTGCATTGTCGGGGACCGGATTGACCTGGCCCACAACTTTAGTGGCGAGCCCTCCGTAGTATTCAAAGCAGGTAGCAACGTCGTTAAGATCGTACTCAGCCTCAACGATGGGCTTGCCGGTGTTGCGGCATTCCAGTTCAGCCAGCGCAGGCAGGTTCTGTCGGACTTTGTCGGCGAGGCGGAAAAGAACGCGGCCTCGCTCCTGCGCCGTCGTCGAGGCCCAGGGCCCTTCTTCGAATGCAGCTTTCGCGGCCGCGACCGCGCGGTTGACGTCGGCGGCGTTGGCGTCGGGAACCTGCGCGATGATTTCTTCGGTCGAGGGATCGTACACGGGAAAAGTCTTCGCAGATTGGCTCGCGACCCATTCCCCGTTGATGAACATCTGGTACGTTTTGACTTCAGTCTGAACTCCGCTGGGCATCCTGCCCTCCTGTAGGCGCCTGGATCGTATCAGAGCACGGCTTCAGCCGTGCCGTTCGCGGGCGCAATCTGTTTCGTATCAGGGCACGGCTTCAGCCGTGCCTAGGGGACTCGTTCTGTTTCCTGTTCCAGCTGAGGACTTGCGTCGTGAGCCAATGAATGCCGCCCCCTCGCTTCTTTTCGCCGGCCGTAAACAAAAAAGAAAAACGCGGCCAGCCCAACGAAAAACAACGTGCCGCCGAACATCCATAATTCGTAGGACCACAGAGATGTAATCTGCTGCGCCGGGAAAAACACGAGACCGATGCCGAGAACCGTCGTGAGCAAACCGCTGAGTCCGGCGAGAAACAACGTAGCCCTGCCATACTGGCCTTTGGGCGCGGATTCGGTGACGGCGAACTTCACAAGCGCCCCAAACATGTAGACGAATGGCACGAGTTGCAGCACAACCGCCAAGGAGAGCAGCTTCTGGAATGTTTCCTGCACACCAGCGCCCACAAAATTCAGTATGACCAGAACCGCCGAGACAATTCCCTGCAAGATCAAGGCCGCATACGGCGTTGCGTAACGCGGATGCACTCTGCCCAGCCATGAGGGCATATAAGAATCCAGCCCGGCAACGAATGGGATGCGCGCCGATCCGCCCATCCACGCCGAGCCGATGCCCGCGATCGAGAGGCTGAGCATAAGCGCAAAAGGAACGGAGATCCAGCCGATTCCGACTCGTCCCGCCATGTGCGTCACGGCCTGCACGATTCCCTGCAGAACGTTGACATTCTTGCCGACGGCGATGAGCAGTGTAAGCGTCGCGCCGACGTACAGCGCGCCCGAGACCACGCCTCCCCAGGCCACCGCACCAGGCAGTGTGCGCCGGGGATCTTGGATTTCGTCGCCCATGACCGAAGCAAGTTCCAGGCCCACCAAGCCGAAGCAGATCACGCCAAAGGAATTCAGCACGAATTTCGGGTTGGCGGGAATCTTGAAGTCCGCGCCCGTAATCGTAGTTCCGAAACGCGACCAGATCACCGCGCCCAGTCCGATAAGAACAGCCGCGGCGATGAAAGTTCCGATGGCGCCGAGGTTGTTGATCCACTTGCCGACGCCCAGGCCGAGAATGTTGAAGTAAGTGAGCACGGCCAGCAGTGTCAGCGAAGCAATCGACGCAAAAGCCTTGTTGTCGGCCAGTCCCTGGTGTCCGGGGCCGAGCACGTAGACCGAGACGCCGACGAAATAAAGCATGACCGTCGGCACATAAAGCATGTTGTTGGTCCAGTAGCACCAGCCGGACAGAAATCCGTGAAAGTCGCCAAAGACTTCCTTCGCCCACAGATAGACGCCGCCTTCCCCAGGATAGCGGTGGGCGAGTTCGATGACGGCGATGCCCTGCGGCCAGAAGAAAAGAAGCAGCGATATGATCCACAGCCAGACGGTGACACCGCCATTAGCCGCAATCGAAGGGACAACGTTGAGGTTAAAGACGGCGACTACGAACAGCAGCACCAGATCGCGGCGTCCGAGGGCGCGGATCAGGTGAGGCTGTTCGGCGGATTGAGTCGTTGTGGACAAAGTTCCTCAGAGCACTGCCGAGTTTCGCTCGGCCGAGACAGCCGGGGGGCCGCCGTCTCCACATCAGCATAATTGGTCCATGCAGGGCGGACAGGAGTGTCCGCCCCACATAAACAACCCGTTCTTAGTGAGCGACCGCGACCGGTGCTTCACGCTCCTGCTGCGCTTTCGCCAACGACGCAGCGATGTCGTCGAATGCCGCCAGGTGCTTGTCGATATCGGCATCAGTGTGCTGCACCGAAATCGTCCACTGCTCATCCCACCAGTAGGGCTGCGCCATCACGCCGCGGTTGACCATGCCGAACCAGTAGTGGCGCCACAGGTCGATATCGATCGCTTCCCAGTCGCGGTAGTTGACGATTTCTTTCGGATAAAGCATCAGCGCGCCGTTGGCTCCCGCCTGCGCGATGTAGGCCTGCAGTCCCACTTTCGCGATGGTCTTGCGATATCCCTCGGCCAGCTTTTTGCTGAGCTTCTCGACGTGAACGTAGTTCTCACGCGTCAATACATGGCGGAATGTCGCGAGACCCGCAGCCATCGACACGGGGTTCGTGTTGTACGTGCCGCCGTGAAAGACCTTATGTTGTGAGATCAAGTCCATCACCGACCTGTGCGCACCAAATGCCGCCAGCGGCAGCCCCCCGCCGATCGATTTGGCCAGACAGATCATGTCAGGACGAACACCAAAGTATTCACTGGCGCCGCCCCAGCAAAGCTTCGCGCCGGTTTTGACTTCGTCGAAGATAAGCAGAGCGCCGTGTTTGTCGCAAATCTCGCGCAGTCCTTTCAGGAAGCCGGGTTGCGGCATGCAAAGACCGACGTTCATCAGAATCGGTTCGAGGATGATCGCGGCGATTTCGCCGGGATTTTCTTTAAATCGGCGCTCGACCGTGCCCAGATTGTTGAAGGTGGCGATCACCACGTTTGCCATCGCGGACTTGGGAACGCCCTGGCCACCGGGGACTGCCGTGGGATTGTTGATATCGCCGTAGCCGTCCGCCGCATGCGGCTTCACGCTGACCAACGCGCTGTCGTGCAGGCCGTGGTAGGCGCCTTCGAACTTGACGATCTTGTCCCGTGCGGTGGCGGCGCGCGCGAGACGGATCGCGTGCATGGTGGCTTCGGTACCGCTGTTGCCGAAGCGGCACATCTCCACCGGGAAACGGTTGCAGATCTCTTCCGCGAGTTCCCACTCCATATCATGAGGCATGCCGAACATGGTGCCGGTCGAGAGGCGCTTTTCGACGGCCTTCATCACCGCGGGATGGCAATGCCCCGCCATCAGCGCTCCGAAAGTCAGGTTGTGGTCAATGTATTCGTTGCCGTCGAGATCGCGGAACTTGCTGCCGCTGGCCTCCTTGACGAAGATCGGCCAGGGATCATAAGCGCGATAGTTGCTCGCGACGCCAAGAGGAATACGTTTGAGATTTTTCTTGTGGGCTTCGGCGGACTTGGGCGTTCGCCGCTCGAAAGTGGCGAGTTCTTTCTGCAGATCGGGATACATCGAATTGCTCCGGGAAGACTCAGGCCGGCTGCATTTCCGGTAGACCAGCGGGCCATTAGATTGCCCGGGCGGTTGGAGCCGCCCGGGTTGTCGAACTCACTACACTTTACTCTAATTGCTAGAAGTAGAACTTTAACGCAAACTGCACCAGACGCGGATCGCGAGCCTGCAGCACCTGGCCGAAGGTGGAGTTCGAGAAATTACCGTCGGGGTTGACGAACTGCGTTTTGTTGAAGGCATTGAAAATGTCAGTTCGGAACTCGAAGTATTTAGCTTCGGTTATCTTGATCTTCTTTACGAACGTGATGTCCCACTGGTTTTCCCCGGGTCCGCAACAAATGGAGCGCGGGGTGGTCGCGAATGTCCCTAGCGCCGGATCGCTGAACTGGCCAGCGTTCAAATAATACCGGCCCTGAACTCCGTTGATCGTTTGCACCGTCTTCGGATTCAGAATCTGCAGATTCCCGTTCAACTGCGGAGCAGCGGTGCCAAAGAAGAACAAGCTTCCAACCAATTCGTTGTCGTTTTGCGTTTGCAAACGAATTGGGAAACCGCTTTGAAATTGTGTTATGCCTGAAACCTGCCAGTCGTCGAATATCTTGCCCGCAATTCCCTGATACTTGGGGACTGGAATATCCCAGACGTAGTTGATCACGAAGCGTTGCGCAGAGTTGAACAACGAGAGGGCACGGCTCTTCTTGAAATCAAAGGGATTCAGCGTCTCCTCGAAGCTCGAGGCCCAGTCGAGCGACTTGCTCCAGGTGTAGGCGGCTTGGAATTGCAAGCCGTGAGAAAAGCGCTTCTCGAGCATCGACTGCAACGAGTTGTAAGCCGACGTCGCAATTGTGTCTTCAGCGAAGATGTTGGTGAAAACCACGCTGCCGTTCGCGTCCGGGCAATTGGTGCCGGCATTCGGTCCGTTCGACACGCAGTTCGGAACCGAATACGGGCGCGTTCCAGCAATGTACATGGGGGTTCCACCAGCAGCGCCGGTAATCACTTGACCGCTCGGCAAGGTGAAGTTGCTCCCCTGGGGAAGCGTAAATCCACCGAAGATATTGTCTTCCAGCGTTGGACCGCAGGTCCCGTCCCCCAAATAGGTGTTGAGATCTGCGCAGGTCTGCGGATTGCCGGCGTTAATGTCGTGCGAAGCCAGCAAGCGATGTCCCTGCGATCCCACGTAGTTGACCTGCCAAAGCAGATCTTTGGCCAGTTCGCGCTGGATGCTGAAGTTGTACTGCGCCGTGTACTGCGTTCGCAGGTGGGGCTGGAAATCACCATACAAGAGAATAGGAGAGTAATTCGCCCATCCGGGATCCTGACCCTTGGGAGGCAAGAGGATGCCGTTAAAGCCATTAGGAGCGACACTGCCACCCTGGCTCACAAACGGAGTGTTGAAAAAAGTATTGTAAAAACTCGGGCTGCTGCCAAAAGGAGGCTCGGCGCCGAACTGCTCCAGCACCAACTGCTCCATGGGGTTGTAGAACAAACCCCAACCAGCACGGATGCTGGTCCTGCCGTTTCCTCCAAACAACTTCCCGAGTACGCCAGTGGTTGCATTTGGGCTGTACGACAAACCGATGCGAGGTGCAATCGCCTTGTAATAGGTCGAGGTCATGCCCGCAGGAACACCAGGATCGCCAGGGACCACAAGCCCGGTCGGGCAGGATGCCAGAGGTGTATTGGTACACGGATAGACCTTGCTATTCTCGCCGGGACGGAAAGTCTGTACGTGCCCCAATGCGTCGGTCAACGGAGTATCCAACTCCCATCGCAATCCGTAGTTCAAGGTCAGATTGGGTTTGATCTTCCAGCTGTCCTGGGCAAAGAGATACACTCCCGTATTGCGAACATTCTCACGCTGCCCCGAGCCTTGGGAGTAGGTATCTACCAGGCCTAGGAAATAGCCCGGATAGTTGTCCGCAGAAACAATGGCGTTGTTACCTGAACTATCAAAGGTAAAGTTTCCGCTGACGTTGTAATAAAGAGTTTGGTCAAACCGGGAACGGCGCACGTCGGCGCCAAACTTCATGGTGTGCGCACCCTTCACCCAGCTCAGATTGTCTGAAAACTGGAAGGAATTGCCCACCTGCGGAAGTTCGCCTTCCCAGCCATTCCCAATGTTGAACCCACCCGAGACGTTTACGAATGGCAATCCGGTTCGATCCGCCGGCAAGCCCGGAGTAATACCGGCCTTGCCCGGCGCGGTGCCTTGGGATGCGATCAGGGTGTTGATCGCGGGAGAGTCAGACGTTCCATTGAAGCAATACTTGGCCGCCTGCCCAGTGCAGAAACTTGTCACCAGGCCGGTGCTCTGTGGATGCTGGAAGGTCAATTGACCTTCCCGCAGGTAGGTAACCCGGAATTCATTTACCAGCGAATTGCTGATCGTCCAGGTGTGGCTGGGATTCCATTGCTGAAACCGCTGCTTCACGACTGTGCCATACCCGGGGACGTTTGCTCCCGACGCCTGGAAGCCATAGAACGGCGCCCGGTCAGTCTCGTCCGTAAAGTAGTAGTAAACGCTGAGGCCCTGGCGATCGCTGATTCTGTGATCGAACCGGACGGTGAACTGGTTCTGATTGTCGGCCTCGGTCGGTACACCCTGATACTGGCTCCCGGGCAGATTTGCTGCGGGCAAATATTGCAACAAATTCTTTGCAACGGGATCTATGCATTGAGAAGGAATGACGCTGTTCGGAAAGATGTCGGCCCACGCCACGCCCGACGCCGGGGTCGCCCCTCGACCATTGGCGATCGCCTGTTGGCATGTAGTCGTTCCATCCGTACGGCTGTTTAAGGCGTCGGCGACGAACTGGTCATTGATGTTCCCGCTGAAAGGTCCGTTCGCACTAAAGTCGCCGGCGACTTCTTTTAGCGTCGGCAACTGTACTAACGGGCTCGCATCACCTTTCCGGACGCGACGCCCCTCGAAAGATCCAAAGAAAAAGGTCCTGTCTCTGATCAACGGGCCGCCCAGTGTGCCCCCAAACTGGTTCTGATTAAACTGCGGCTTCGCGCTGTTCAGATATCCCTGGCCGTTCAGCACCTTATTGCGGAAATATTCGTAGACATCGCCGTGAAGCGAATTGGTGCCGGACTTGGTCACGACATTGACCACGGCTCCGGAGTTACGGCCATATTCGGCATCGAAGGTATTCGTAATAACTCGGAATTCGTCAATCGCATCGGGTGTGGGCTGCACTGCTGCTGCGTTGACAAATGTGTCATTGGCGTCGCCGCCGTTTACGCTGAAATTGTTAGCGCGCCCCCGGCCACCATTGACGGAAACGGACCCCGCCTTGTCGCTACCGTAGAAGGTACCGCCGCTCGATCCCAACTGTGACTGCACACCGGGCTGCAACTGAAGAAACTGATACGTGTCGCGCTCGTTCAAAGGCAGTTCGTTCACCGACCGATTGTTGACCACTGCACCCAACTGCGTGCTCGAGGTGTCTACCAGTGGAGCTTCGGAGGTAACGTCAACCACCTCCTGCGCCGCCCCAAGCTGCATGGTCATATTCAGAGTGATGACCTGGTTAACGTCGAGGGCGATACTTTTGCGGACGTCTTTCTTAAATCCAGCCAGTTCGAAACTTAAGGTGTAAGTTCCGACAGGAAGATTGGGAAAGACATAGTCTCCGCTATCGTTGCTCAGGGCATCGTGGCTGACGCCGGTCGCCTCGTTGGTGGCTATGACTCTTACACTGGAGAGAACCGCGCCCGTGGGGTCGGCAACCCGACCGAGAATGCGCCCGCCAGTGCCCTGGGCTGAAAGAATCGCGGGCAACGCGAGGCAGGCGACGAGCGCCAAACATAACATTTTCAGGTAGGCGGAGCACAGGCACAATTCAGACCAGCGGGCTCGCTGCGACGGCATGGGGCCTCCGAACATCGGGGAGAAGTTTGAATTTCCGTTTGAAAGCGACTGCTTGTATCCGCACGCAACCTTGCTATAATCCCGCAAGGTTAGAGAACCGGGGCGGGGACTGTCAAGGACAAAAAAACAACTTCCTCGCATAGAAATTTCTTATTTGATCGGCGTGCCAGCAAATGAAACCGACGGCTGAACCATACCTCAAGATCGGGGATGTGGCAAAAAAGGTGGGCGTCTCCCCATCCGTGATCCGGTCCTGGGAAAGCCTGGGTCTCACGCGGCCTCGGCGCACCGAGAGCAAGTATCGGTTGTACACGGCGGAAGATGTAAAGCTGCTGAAGCGCGCCCGGTTTCTGCGAAAAGTGCGCGGACTGAATGCGCCGGCGATTGTGCAGTTGCTGAGGCGCGAAGGCAAGGCGCTTCCGGCGGCTGATGGAAATGCCGGGGCGATCGGGGCGCACTTACGGCAGTTGCGCGCGCGGCGAAAATATTCTCTGGCACAGGTGGCGCAAGCGGTTGGCATCTCGGTGGGATTTCTGAGCGCCCTGGAGCGCTCACAAATGAGCGGATCGGTGGGAACGCTGCGCAAGCTGGCGCGTTTCTATAAAACGAATATCCTCGATTTTTTCGATGCCAACGGACCCAACAGCCGGCAGGTCCGCCCTGGTGACCGCAAGGTTCTGCAGGCGGGCGAGGGCGTTCACATGGAATTGCTGGCCTGGGGCAACACCATGATGGAGCCGCACCTGTTCCGGGTGGCGCCCGAGGCGGGAAGCGGAGATCCCTACACGCATGAAGGGGAGGAGTTTATTTACGTGTTGCGCGGCGACCTGGAGATCACCGTGGGGGGCGAACAATACCGGCTCAAATCAGGTGACAGCTTTTATTTCGAAAGCGCGACACCGCATCGCTGGAAAAATCCGGGCCGAAAAGAAACCTGGCTTTTGTGGGTGAATACGCCGCCAACTTTCTGATACGGGCGCCGTGAGTGCGTGGGTGAAGCCGTGCGCGAGAGTGCGCATTGGAGGAAAAATGAACTGGCAACGTGGGGCACGGCTACTACTTGTGCTGGCGGCGGTTTTGCTTCAGGGATCATGTTCGAAGAAGACGCCGACGCTCAATCTTCTCGTCTGGGAAGGATATGCTGATCCGTCATTCGTGCAAGCTTTCGAAGAGCAGAATCACTGCAAAGTCTCCGCATCGTACATGGGATCGAGCGATGAACTGGTGGCGAAGTTGCGCGGAGGCAGCGCCGGGAATTACGACGTGATTTCGCCATCGAGCGATGTGGCCACCTCGATCGCGAAGGCAGGACTCGCCGCCCCGCTTGACCTCTCGCAGATTCCGAGTTACAGCCAGCTCTCCCTGCAGCTCACTTCCCTGCCCCTGGTGCGCGTCAACGGCCAGGTCTTCGGCGTACCGTTCATGTGGGGGCCCGATCCCATCATTTACGATACGACTGCCTTTGCGCATCCTCCGGACTCCTGGAATGTGATGTGGGATCCGAAATACAAAGGAAAAATTTCAGTGTGGGACGATTTGTCCACCGTCTACATGGCGGCCCAAGTGCTGGGCTATGACAAGCCCGATCCGTCGCAGCTTTACAACTTGAGCGACGAACAACTCGAAGCAGTAAAAAAGAAACTGCTGGAGCTGAAGCCGAACATCCGCAAGATGTGGTCCACGGGCGGCGAACTGACGAATCTGTTCGTGAGTCACGAAGTCGTGATCGCCATGGGCTGGCCGTTGAACACAGCTGACTTGAAGAAGGCGAATTTTCCCGCCGGCGAGACCATCCCCAAAGAAAACACCACGGGCTGGATCGATCACCTGATGATTACCGCAGGCAGCGAAAACAAAGAACTGGCTCACAAGTTTCTGGAATACATGGTCGAGGCCAAGACGCAGAAACTGGTGACGGACAAAACACACTATGTGCCGGCAAATCCGCAGGCGGGGCAGTTCATGACTGCGGAAGAGGTGAAGACCCTGCACCTTGACGACGTGGATGGCTACCAGAAGCGGATTTATTTCTGGCAGAACGTGCCGCGCCGCGCGAAGTATAACGAGATTTGGAACGACGTGAAGGCGGCGCAGTAGCCAGACCTGCAACGAAAGCACTCATGACTTCTGCGATCACAACCAGTGCGGCGGCCGCCGCCGAGTCCAGCGCGAAGCCAACGCTGCTCAGCATTCGCAATGTGGCCAAAACTTTCGGTCGCAATCTGGTGCTGCGCGATATTTCCCTGGAGATTGCCGAAGGAGAATTTCTCACCATCCTCGGCGAAAGCGGCTCGGGAAAGACCACGCTGCTGCGTATCGTTGCCGGCTTTGAGCGGGCGAGTTCCGGCGAGGTCTGGATGGGCCCAGAGCGACTGGACGACCAGCCTCCGTACCGCCGTCGCGTCAATACAGTCTTCCAGCACTACGCGCTGTTTCCGCACCTGACGGTTGAGGAGAACGTTGGCTACGGACTGCGCGTGGCGAACCGCCCGGCGGCAGAGATCACCCAGCGGGTCGCAGAGGCCCTGGATAAGGTCAAGATGACCGCGCATGCCAAGGCGAAGCCGTCGAAGATCAGTGGTGGACAGCAGCAGAGAGTGGCGCTGGCTCGCGCTCTGGTGAACCGTCCGCGATTACTGCTGCTCGACGAGCCTCTTTCAGCGCTCGATGCGAACCTCCGTCGCCAGATGCAGGTCGAACTGAAATCGCTGCAACGCGAGGTAGGCATCGCCTTCGTGTTTGTCACGCACGATCAGGAAGAGGCGATGGTGATGTCGGACCGGATCGCTCTGCTGCGTTCTGGCGAACTGGAGCAGGTTGCGACTCCACGGGAGATCTATAGCCGTCCGGCGACAGCTTACGTAGCGCAGTTCATTGGGCACACGAATTTGCTGAAGGCCGAGGTAACAGGCGGAAGGGCACAATGCGGAACTCTGTCGTGGCCAGTTTCGCAGCCCGATGGCCCTGCGCTTTTTTCCGTGCGTCCGGAACATGTGAGACTGGCTGGCACGGTTCGTTCGCCGGGAGCAGTTCAGGTTCGCGGCCGGCTGCTGCATCAAGCCTTTCATGGCGCGACGGAACTGATTCGCGTCGAATGCAGCGCTGATCTCGTTCTCGTGGCGAGAACCGCGACTGGCAGCGCGTTGCCCAACGAATTGGAACTTGAGTTCTCGCCCTCCGACGCGGTTCTGGTACGCGAATCTCCGGAAAGAATCTGATGTTTTCTCGCGCTTACAAAACCGTCGTGACCGTGCCGCCGCTGGCGTGGGTCGCAGTGTTTCTACTGGTGCCGTACCTGCTGATGTTCTGCTACAGCTTCTGGTCCGTGTCTTCTTTGCAGACCGTCGTCCACTCCTGGAATCTTGAGAACTACCGAGAGTTGCTGCAGAAACCGGTTTACTGGCAGACGTTACTGCGCTCCATGTGGATCGCGGCGCGCGTAACGTTATTTTCGCTCTTGCTGGGATATCCCCTGGCGTATTTTCTATCGTTCTACGCGGGCAAGCGAAAGGATCTGCTCTACCAGATGGTGATCATTCCACTATGGGTAAGCTATCTGGTGCGGGCGTACGCGTGGAAGACGATTCTCGGCTCTGACGGCGTGCTCAACACCTTGCTGCAGTACGTTCACCTGACCAGCCATCCGCTGGATTTTCTGCTCTACAGTCCATTTGCTGTGGTGCTGACGCTGACTCATATCTATACGCCATTCACCTTCCTCCCGATTTACGCAGCTCTGGAGCATATTCCGCGCAACCTGGTCGAGGCCTCGCACGATCTGGGTGCGACGCCTGCGCAGACTTTCTGGAGGGTAATCTTCCCGCTCTCAATTCCAGGAGTGCTGGCTGGGGCGACTTTCGCCTTCGTGCTGAGCCTGGGCGATTTTCTGGCGCCGCTCCTGTTGGGCGGCCCGAGCGGCATCATGATTTCGAACATTGTGGTGAGCTTGTTTGGCGCGGCCTACAACTGGCCACTAGGCGCAGCGATTTCCCTGTGCATGCTGGTCTTGGTAGTGAGTCTGCTGTTCTTTTCCGAGCGGCTGGAAAAGAAGTGGAGCTTCTCATGAGCGCCGCGCCTGCTACCGTCCCGCGTTCGCGATGGCTTTTTGCGCATGCCGCCGCCGTCTTCGCTTTTCTGTATTTTCCGATTGCCGTCCTTATTGTTTACTCGTTCAACGGAACTGGGGTCGGCGGATTCCCTCCCCATCATCTGACGCTCGACTGGTATCGCACATTGTTCAGCGACGGCGCGATTTGGGATTCAGTGCTGAACAGCCTGGAGGTAGCGCTGGCAGCGATGGCGATCTCGCTGACGTTTGGCGTGCTGGCGGCGCTGGCTCTGGATCGGGCACAGTTTCCCGGCAAAGCCCTGTTCCGGCGTTTGGTGCTCCTGCCGCTGATCCTGCCCGGAATCATCACCGGCCTGTCGCTGCTCATGCTGTTTAACTTGGTGAGTTTGAAGCTCAGCCTCCTCACCATAACGCTGGGCCACGGAACGGCGTTGATTTCGGTAGCCACCACAGAGGTCTTCGCAGGCCTGCAGAAGCTGGATCGAGCGCAGGAGGAAGCGTCGCTCGACCTTGGCGCGAACTACTGGCAGACCTTCTGGCGGGTCACGGTGCCGAACCTGAAGCTGCCGATCATCGGCGCGGCGCTGCTGATTTTCACGCTGTCGATGGATGAGATCGCCGTCAGCTTCTTCCTGATCGGCCGCGACAACACGTTGCCGCTCGAAATCTGG
Source organism: uncultured Acidobacteriaceae bacterium (assembly GCA_963819035.1). Taxonomy (GTDB): domain Bacteria; phylum Acidobacteriota; class Terriglobia; order Terriglobales; family Acidobacteriaceae; genus Sulfotelmatobacter. The sequence goes on from CAWFUU010000010.1 coordinate 214,769, forward strand.
GGACGCCTGCGCCGCGGCATCACGCCCGAGATCAATGCAGTATCAACGATCATCTTCGTCTTCTCGTTGTTGACCATCGTATTCTGGTACCGGCTGCGTGTGCGGTCTGCAGGAGTCGCTGAAATCGAGACCGAACTATACGAGAGGACAGCACACCCGGAAAGCTAGACGCCCCTAGTTATCTCAGAAATGGCTCGGAGAAGGTAGCTATCTCAGAAACGGCTTTGGGAAGGGCGCGGCTTCAGCCGTGCCGTCTGGAGCCACAAGAATGCGGGCTTCAGCCCCTGAGGAAAGCTGCCATTTACCGCGTCCAGTTGCCGAATTGGTTCGCTCCAGAAATTCCCCACAATCCACGTCAGACTTTCTTCGTGGTTTCATCTGCCGCATAGTAAAGTGGTATTACACAGATAATTAGGAAGGGTTCCTTTTTGAGTTCAAGTATTCGCAACATCGCCATCATCGCGCACGTCGACCATGGCAAGACCACGCTGGTTGACGCCATGCTGCAGCAAAGCGGCACATTCCGCTCCAACGAACACCACGTCGAACGCGTCATGGATTCGAACGAACTGGAGCGCGAGCGCGGCATCACGATTCTGGCCAAGAACACGGCGATTTTCTATCACGACGTGAAGATCAACATCGTTGACACCCCCGGCCACAGCGATTTTGGCGGCGAGGTCGAGCGCGCCCTAAAGATGGTCGACGGCGTCATGCTGTTGGTGGACGCGAGCGAAGGCCCGCTGCCGCAAACGCGCTACGTGCTGGGCAAGGCGCTGGAAGCAAAGCTGCCGCCAATCGTGGTGATCAACAAGATCGATCGGGCCGATGCGCGCCCGCAGGAAGTGCTGAACGAAATTTACGACCTGTTCATCGATCTGGACGCGAAAGAAGAGCAACTGGATTTTCCCGTGCTCTACACCAACGCGAAGACCGGCACCGCGTCGACCGACATCAGAGGCGGAGGCGAGGATTTGCGCCCGCTGTTTGATGCCATCTTAAAGACGATTCCTGTGCCCACGGGCGATCTCTCAGGCCCGCTGCAGATTCTCGTGGCGAACCTCGATTACAGCGACTACCTGGGACGCTTGGCCATCGCCCGCGTGTTCAACGGCAAGATGTACACGGGAGAAGAGGTGGGCATCGCGAAGTTGGATGGGACTTTGCACAAGACCAAGATCACGAAACTGTTTTCCTTCGCCGGCCTGAAGCGGACCGATATTACCGAGACGGAGTTGGGAGACATCGTAGCCGTCGCCGGAGTGGAAGGAATCACGATCGGCGAGACCATCACCGAGGCGGAGAATCCCGCCCCGCTGCCCCACATCGCCATTGACGAGCCGACCATTGCGATGCTGTTCACGGTCAACACTTCTCCCTTCGCCGGAAAAGACGGAACCTATGTCACGTCGCGCAATCTGCGCGAGCGCCTCGAAAAGGAACTGCTAACCAACGTTTCGCTGCGAGTCGAAGACACAGGCACCACGGATTCGTTCAAGGTGCTGGGCCGGGGAGAACTGCAGCTGTCGATTCTGATTGAGATGATGCGCCGCGAAGGCTACGAACTCATGGTCGGGAAGCCGGAGATCGTGACCAAGCGCATCGACGGCAAGTTGATGGAACCAGTAGAACATCTCACGATAGACGTGCCCGAGGAATTCGTCGGCGTAGTGATGGAGCAGTTGGGCTCGCGCAAAGGCGAAGTCACCAACATGCACAATCACGGCTACGGCCGCGTGCGAGTTGAGTTCCGCGTGCCCAGCCGCGGCCTCATCGGCCTGCGCAGCCAATTACTGACCGACACGCGTGGAACCATTGTCATGAACTCTCTGTTCGACGGATACACCGAGTGGCAGGGCGAGATTCCGCACCGCCTCACTGGAGCTCTGATCGCCGACCGTCCCGGAGTCTCGACCGCCTATGCGTTGTGGGGCCTGCAGGAACGCGGAGAACTTTTTGTCGGGCCTGGCATTGATTTGTACGAAGGCATGATCATCGGGGAGAACGCCAAGGACAACGATCTCGACGTGAATGCCGTGCGCGAAAAGAAACTCACGAACATGCGTGCTTCGACCGCGGATGAGGCGATCCGGCTGGTGCCGTTCCGGAACCTGAATCTGGAGCAGGCGATTGAATTCATCGCAGACGATGAGTTCGTCGAAGTCACCCCGAAATCACTGCGCCTGCGCAAAAAAGTTTTGCAGGCGAACCGGCGCAAGAAGAGCGCGCTGGCAACTGTGGAAGAGTCGTGAAACGCCAGGCCACATCGCGGATCAACAAGTCCTCAAAGGACACAAAGAGCAAGACGCTGTTGCGCATGTTTCTGGTACCGTGCAGCTGCGGGACGACCTTTGCCGTGGCCGAGAACTACGATCATCAAGGCACGGCGTGGAGCCGCTATCTGACTTGTCCCGGCTGCGGAAAAAAGCACGATCCAAAGAACCGGCTCCTGCAGATGGGGTTTCATCCCGAGGGATACTGGAAAGTAGACGAGTGCTAGCTCGAGCCTCGCAAGTTCCTGACTCGGCGTCTCGAACCACGACAACTGCCGAAGTCCCATTCGCCGAACTTCATTCCCTTTTTACGGGCAAATCTGGGTGAACCTGTTATACTTCTGCCCGCAATTGACTGTTCGCCAGCTTCCGGTCTCGATTTTCAGGAACGGCCCTCCCGACCTGCCAAGTCCGCCGATGTGAGCTTGCACTCCGACAGCTCAATGCAGGGGCAGACGCGTGAAGAATATTTTTGTGGGGAATCTCAGCTTCAACACCAACGAAGACGAACTGCGCCAGGCCTTCGAGGCGTACGGGCAGGTGGACCGGGTGAGTATCATGACCGACCGCGACACCGGACGTTCGCGCGGCTTCGGCTTCGTCGAGATGGCCAGCAGCGAGGACGGCGAGAAGGCGATTGCGGCGCTGAACGGCGCACAGATCGGCGGACGCACCATCAACGTCAACGAAGCGCGGCCCAAGACAGAACGCGTCGGCGGCGGAGGTGGCGGTGGAGGTGGTCGCGATCGGGGAGATCGTGGCGGCCGCGGCGGCGGTGGGGGCGGGCGGCGCGACCGCTGGTAAACACAACGCTGGTTGCGTAAAGGCGATCGCGCGGCGCGGCAGTTAGAGAATCTGCAAAGCTCCGATCTAGTCGTTCGTGTCGTTCGTTGACGTGGCTCTTTCCGACGACGTCAGGTGATCGGAATCTGCTTGGAATAGTGCTGCCTGCGCTCTGGCATTTTCGCGCAGCTCTTCCAGTTCATCGACACTTTGTGTTTCGGGCTTTTCTTGCTTACGCTGGCTCCTGCGCTCTGCTTTATCCCGTTGTCTCTGTTGTCGGGTGTGTTCCTTCTGGCGCTTGGTAAACGTCGAACGGCCTCGTGGCATAGTTCTTCTCCAAATTTGTTTTGTGTGTTTCTGACTGGCCTGGCAATCCCGCAGGCATGCAGGCCTATTCTCATCTGAACCGTGCTACCAGCGTGGCTCGCGCGGTTGACGCGGGTGGCCACGATAGTCGTCGCGCCCACGGCCTCCTCCACCGCCAAACCGCTGCCCACCGCCTTTTGGACGGTCAGTCTTGGGCTTGGCCTCGTTGATGGTCAGCGTACGGCCGCCCAGGTCCGTTCCGTTCAAAGCCGCGATCGCTTTGTCGGCTTCGGCGGCATCGGTCATCTCTACAAACGCAAAACCGCGCGAGCGGCCTGTATCGCGGTCGGTCACGAGACTGACCTTTTCCACTGCCCCGTGCGCTTCGAACACGGTTCGCAGTTCGGCTTCGTTCGTACTGTGGGGCAGATTGCCAACGTAAAGGTTCTTCATTGCATTTCCTCTCTGAATAAATCATTCAGGCTGATCGCTGCGGCTTCGCTCCACCTAATTGGAGCCGTACTCATGCCGCCGCCCCTGGCTTGGTTTCAGTTCGAGTGGCGGCGGACCCAGGCTGTTTTGACACAAGTTTCAGCAACTCACGAGTTCGCTTCCGCCGGGCAAGCTTTTGCTTGCGCACCCGATTGAATCTGGACTTGTCACCATTCAGTGCGGACATAAAGCCCTCCTCGTCGGCCAATGGCTGAAACGATCACAACTTTTCTCGTGGAGCGCCGAACGAATTACAGTACCCCACGTCAAGCGCCACGTCTCCCGGTGCTGACGCTGATTGTGCGGGCGAGGTTCGAATAGTTCAGGACTGACGCTTGATGCACCAATAAGCCCCCAATCTCTCAATCGCGAAGCCGCGAGGTGCTTTTTGGAGGCGTGTCTTCGAGGTCAAGTAGTTTTAGTATACCCTGTTTGTGAGCAGCAGAACGCAGCCATTTGTCCTGGGCATCATCATAAGCGCAGGTGTGTTTCAGCCGGAGCGAAGAGCCTGCCTGAGCGCAGTCGAAGGGATCTCGCTCAGACCAAAACGCGAACGGCGCCACTACTTGCCAGCGAATGCGCTTGCTAATCGTGCACGTACAGCGTACGATGAATTGTGCGTTAGACCGAATCGGTCGTGAGCAGTTCTCGCCTCAACAGCAAGCAACCTGCGCAAGTTTCTTCCGACTCCCTCCAGCGTAACTATCAATTAAGGAACACAAGTACAAACATGGAACAAGGAACAGTAAAGTGGTTCAACGACGCTAAAGGCTACGGGTTTATCAGCCGCCAGAATGGCGAAGACGTTTTTGTGCACTTCTCGGCGATCCAGGCGGGCGGTTTCAAAAGCCTGCAAGAAGGTCAGGCCGTCCAATTCGACGTGACCAAGGGCCCCAAGGGCTGGCAAGCAGAAAACGTCCAGGCGCTCTAAAGCCGGACGAATGTGACAAGAGGCGATTTCGATCATCGAGATCGCCTTTTTTGGCTTCCAGGTTTGACGGGCTTCTTGACTGCGGCCTTCGGATTTCAAGACTTCGGAAGAGCAGACTTGTACTCGGAACCGCACCCTGCCAGAGGCTTGTTCGCATGGAGGCAGGCTGCACAATGGAATCTCTCTGACACGCGACGAACTTAGCGCTTCCTACGCCATTATTCGCCACAACATCCGAACCTACCGCTCGGACGGCGTCATCGCCGTCGTCAAAGGCAAGGCCTCCCTGGACCAGGCATTGAAAAACCTGGAAGACTGCCAGAGTCCTGCAGATCGCCACGAGGGCTGGCGCTACTTTTTCGAGAAGACCGATCTGAAGGCGGGAACAGATCCCGCGGAAGCCACTCAGTTGCGGCAGGCCCAGTTGGAAAAGCGGGAATCAGAGGCACAAGAGAGCGATCAGTCGAATTTCTCCCGATTGAAGTCTGAAGAATAAAAGGTTTGGAAAAGACTCACCTGCTGGACTCTCGCCGCCGACCTTTCCCTAAAAATCCTCCATCGCCAGGTATGTATAATTAGCCAAAGTGCGCCCGTAGCTCAGTTGGATAGAGCGATTGCCTCCGGAGCAATAGGTCGGGAGTTCGAATCTCTCCGGGCGCACCATTTCTCACCTCTCACTCCACCCACTTCTGCGCCCCGCCAGTGAGAAGCTTGGGAAATCAAGTAAATGAGTGTAAAGGGCCGTTTCCCTCATTGAGCTTTCCGCCTGTCCGCCTCCATCGAAGGCATGACCATCAGTGCCATCTCGACACCATCACTAAGGCTCTCGAACTGGACCGGCTGCGTCCGTCCGTTCAGCTCTTCTAGCCGTCTGCGCAATTCATTCCCGCAGGTTAGCTGAGCCATGCAGTGCTTACAGTCTGGCCTGTGGATTCTCAGAAGGGACAGAAGGTAGCAGATCCGAGGTCTCAAATTCACGACACACACCCGGCTCGACAATTTGATCTGCAGCAAACTGGCCTATCTCCGCAGGGCTGTCGTTGCTCTTGCGCAAAGATAAGCAGTTTTTTCTTCTTTCATGATTTCTTACTAACCAATCGATTACGAAGGAGGATGTTCTTAGGTTGTCTGGGCACTCTGCGAGGAGTGGATTAGATTGAAGCCCGGAGGTGTTCGTCGTGGAGTGCGAAGTGACACCAGAAACGGGTATTGCAAAACAGGTGACGCGTACCATTACGGAGTTGAAGGCGTTGCAGGAACCAATTTTAGCGGGAGAAGTTGCGCCCGATGTCCTCGAAGAATTTCGCGATGCGTTGAATCGAGTGCGCAACAGTGCGTGGGCCGCGCAGCAATCGGCGGCTGGCCCGCTGTTGGAGAACGGGGCCTCCCTGGTGGCGTCGTTTCTGGCGGCCGAGCGCATTCGTGTAGCCTATCAACTCTGTCGTGCCATCCAGGAGGATGTTCGCCGGGATGACATTGAACTGCAAAAGGGAAGTGTGGCAGAACTTTACGGAGTTGCCCAGAGTCTGGTTGAAGAGTTGAAGGAGTGGCTCTGACGGTTGGGTTGGGGACAAGCCGGGATCTTTATCGTTATCGTTCGCCGCAATTCTGACATTGCATTGGAACTATAACGCATTGCATGCGGGACCGACCTTTTAACACCACACTCTCATCGGCTTGACCCTAGGCTTTCAAGGAATTCTTTATTAAGCGGGGCTGCGGCGAAGTTGGCTCATCGAAATGCCAACCCCGTACGCGAAAAGGAAGACCGCTCGTGGGAGCTATGCGCGCTCGCGAACAAGGAGCACGACCCCCAGAAGTTCCTCGCTCTCGTGCAGGAAGTAAACCGGCCTCTCGAAGAGATAGAACAGCATTTAGGCAAACCGCCTACCGATTCTTAACTCCTGTAAAACGGCCTTTACACTCCAAGCTAGCGCCATACTGAGTCGTCCTTGCCGGAAAGAACTCTGTCCAGATAGGTTGCGGTGCTGATCAAGCCCAGATGGGTGAATGCCTGGGGGAAGTTGCCGAGGTGTCGCCCATTCAGTCCAATCTCCTCAGAATAGAGCCCAAGATGATTGGCGTATCCCAGCAGTTTCTCAAACAACAGTTGAGCCTTCTCCAACTCACCACCGCGCGCCAGGCATTCGATGTACCAGAACGAGCAAGCGGTGAAGCTGCCTTCGGCACCTGGGATCCCATCGACGTGGGTGCGCTCCGCCTCGTAGCGTCGAACCAGCGTATCCTCGACCAGGCGTGCTTCAATCGCTTTCATGGTCGAGCGCCACATCGGATCAACCGGGCTGATGAAACGCATGAGCGGCATCAGCAGCACCGACGCATCCAGATCCTTAGTCCCCTTCGATTGCACAAATGACTGGAGTTCGTCGTTCCAGAAGTTGGTAAAGATGTCGCTTCGGATCGCGTCACGTGTGCGCCACCAGGCATCGAGAGGCCCCGATAGCGAGCGTTTTTGGGCGAGCCGCAGTGCTCGGTCGAATGCCACCCAGCACATCAACCGGGAATGCAGGAATTCCCGTGCCCCGCCACGAACCTCCCATATCCCTTCATCGGGCCGTTGCCAATTCTTGCCCAGCCACTCCAGTATCCGCTGCACGTCTTGCCACCCGGCGTTCGAAATTGCGTCCCCGTATTTATTCGCTAGGTAAATGGAATCCATCATTTCGCCATAAATATCCAGCTGCAGCTGCTGATAGGCCGCGTTTCCGATCCGCACTGGCCGCGAGCCTTCGTAACCCCGCAGATGATCGAGCGTCACCTCATCCAGCTTCTGCCTGCCGTCAATCCCATACATCACCTGCAACGGTCCCCGTTCCGCATCGTCACCGAGCCGCCCCTTCAACCAGTCGATGAAGGCCTCGGCCTCGTCAACAAAACCCAGTCGGATCAGCGCGTAAAGCGTGAAGGTCGCATCACGCAGCCATGTGAAGCGATAGTCCCAATTACGCACCCCGCCAATCTGTTCCGGCAGGGAGAATGTAGGCGCTGCGATCAGCGATCCATGCTCCCGGCTGATCAGCAACTTCAACATCAGGGCCGACCGGTTGACCATCTCGCGCCACCGGCCCTTATACTTTGATTTCGCGATCCATCCCTTCCAGAAACGCGCCGTCTCATGGAAGCGCTCCACTACAAACTCCATCTCGGGCTGCTGTCCCTGCGCGCGAACGCCCCCGAACACAAACGTCGCTCTCTCACCGGCTTGGAGCTTGAACTCGGAGGTTACATCCCCGGATTGTTGTTGCAGGGGTTTGGTGGAGTACAACGCCATCGATTGGCATGCATCGCTCGCCGGCAAAAAAGTCGCATACCGGTCTTCGATATTCACGGTGTGCCCACAGGTCGCATAATCGAACCGCGGCTGGCACCGCATTTTGAAATCGACCTCACCGCGAATGACAGCCACGGTGCGGATAATCTCGTTCGGCTGCTCGCTGTCCGTGCCAATGGGCATGAAGTCCGTTAATTCGGCCACACCCTCATCCGCAAGAAATCGCGTGAGCAGAATATTTGTGTCCGGCAAATACATCTGCCGTACGTTCTTTTTTCTGAGTTGCGGCTGAATCTGAAAACAGCCGCCTCTCTCGTCGTCGAGCAGGGCCGCAAACACCGTGGACGAATCGAAATTTGGGTAACAGAGAAAATCGATGGAACCGTTCAGCCCCACCAGGGCAATCGAGCACATATTGCCAATCACCCCATAGTTTTCAATCGGTTCAAAGCTCATCGGTTTAGTCCGGTTCGAACGTGAATTCTAGCTGGTCCGAGAGCGTCGACTCAAACCCCCGAATTCGCAGATGTAACCTTTGCTCCATCGTTTTGGGAAATCGGTCAGTGAGAAAAACCCGAGCGAGCATTGGATTTGCACACCCCCTGTGTGACGTCTGACCTTGCCCACGGATCGAAATAAGTAGAAGATGGTCAAGGCGGAGGCGGTCTACAAACGGTGCGACAAAGACGCTCTAAGTTTCGTATTATCAAGATTTTGACCTCTAACTTCTTTGTGCTCAAGATTTTGCAGCCACGTTTTGCAAAACTCGCGCCGGTCAAGCCTTTCGGGGGGGTGGGGGGAGGGGGGGATATCCTTCCAACCGAGATTTTCCCGAAACGGACTCGTTTAAAACACGGTCTTAAAAGCCAGGCTCCTAACTATTTTTTCGCGGGAATTCCACAGGCCATCTTCCATTCACACGCATGAACTACGACGCCATTCTGGTGGTCTCCTTCGGTGGTCCGGAATCTCGCGAGGATGTCATTCCCTTCCTCGAGAATGTGCTGCGCGGAAGAAACGTTCCGCGTGAGCGGATGTTGGCGGTCGCGGAGCACTATTACCACTTTGACGGCAAAAGCCCGATCAACCAGCAGACGCGCGATCTGATTTCAGCCCTGGAGTCGGAACTTGCCCGGAACGGCCCAAAACTGCCGGTCTATTGGGGCAACCGCAATTGGCATCCCATGCTGGCGGACACGTTGCGGCAGATGAAGCACGACGGAATCCGCCGCGCGCTGGCATTCGTCACGTCGGCCTACAGCTCGTATTCCGGTTGCCGACAATATCGCGAGGATATCGTTCGTGCGCAGGCTGAAGTTGGACCGGAGGCGCCGCAGATCGACAAACTGCGCGCGTTCTTCAACCATCCGGGATTCATCGACGCGACCGAGGCTCGTCTGCGCGACGCTTTGGCGGAAGTCCCGGCGAGCGTGCGGCAGAACATTCAGATTGTCTACACCGCGCACAGTATTCCCATGTCAATGGCGAATACCAGCGACTATGTCCGCCAACTGGAAGAGGTCAGGAAATTGGTCTCTGCGCGGCTCGGAGTCAACAACGATGCTTTGGTGTACCAAAGCCGCAGCGGCGCGCCTGGGCAGCCGTGGCTGGAGCCGGACATTCTGGATTATTTGCGCGAAGTGAAGGAGCGCAATCGGGCAAGCGCGGTCGTCTTGGCGCCCATCAGTTTTGTCTCCGATCACATGGAAGTGCTCTACGACCTCGACATCGAGGCCCTGCAGCTTTGCGACTCTCTCTCGCTGCCCATGGTGCGGGCGAAGACGGTCGGCGTGCATCCCAAGTTCGTCGCGATGATTCGCGAACTGATTGCTGAGCGCATGACTCCTAGTGCTGACCGGCGCGCATTGGGATCACTCGGTCCGCGGCCCGACATGTGCGCGGAAGATTGTTGTCCCGCACCACAGCGGCCAGTACGACCGCAGGCCGCGCAAGCAAAACCATAAAAGGGTTCAAGCCAGGGCAACAGAAGATCAGCGCACCAGAACCGGAGCTTTGGGAGGCTCGTAATCCGTGGCTTTGGGACTGCCCTCGACTACGTGCATGGTGCTCAGAATCGTGTGGATCACCGGCTCATCTCCAACCGCAGTATTGAGCATCAAGTGATACAGAGAGCGTGTGGGCCAGTCGGCGTTGAAGTAGTGCTTCACGTAGGCGATGCGCTCGCGATCGACGGAATCGACGAGTTCCTCGGCTTCCTCTTCCGAGTGCCCGTCGGCGATCGTGCGGCGGATTTTCTCGGCGCGGGGAGCGTACAAAAAGACGTGGAAAGTGTCGGGGTTCTCGCGTAACAGATACGGCGTACCGCGTCCTACCACAACCGCATTCCCCTCCCGCCCAATCCGGTTGGCGATGTCTTGCATCCAGGACATCATGCAGTCGGTGTCGAACACCTGATCGCCCAAGGGAGTGCCGCGTTCGTAGCTGCCTCGCCAGAAGGACTTGGCCAGTCGATGGAGGCGACTGTCCATGCGCTCGTCGCAACGCTTCACCGTCGCCGCGTCAACTTTGGCGAGACGGGCAATCTCTTCGGTGATGAGCTGATCCCAGAGTTTCCAACCGAGGCGCTCGGCGAGTCGGGCGGCGATGATCCCGCCGCCGCAGCCGTACTCGCGCTCAATCGTGACGAGACGAAACATGGCTGCCGCTTAGTGTACCGCCATTCCGCCTCCCGGTTTCGATTTTTTCATCAGGAAGACCATCGGAACCATGCACAAGATCGCCACGCCGAGAAGCCAGAAACAGTCGACATAGGCCAGCATGGTGGCCTGACGGAAGACGACGCCCTGGATCAGAGCGTATGCACGCTGGGTAGCACCGGCAGCGCTTTCGCCGTGCGCTCGCAAGGCAGCCGCTGCGCCCTGCATCGTCGATTGCAGCGCGGGGTTGGTCGGGCTCAGGTGACTGGATAAATTCGTCAGGTGCACCTGCGTTCTCCGATCCAGCATGGTAGTCACGACAGAAATTCCCACACTACCGCCGATGTTTCGCGCCAGGTTCATCAGGCCCGAAGCCGCATTGTTCTTGTCTCTGGGCAAGAAAGCATAAGCGGCGGTATTGATTGGAACGAACAGGAACGCCATACCCGCGGCCTGCACCATGCGCGCAGTGGCCACCGTCCGGAAATCGATGTCAAGGTCGAACCCGGTCATGTGAAACAGCGAGAACGACAAGATGAGTAGACCAAACAAGAGCAGCCATCGCGGCGTATAGCGGGAGAGCAAGAACCCCACCAGAGGCAACAGGAGGATAATCACAAAACCTCCTGGCATGAGCGCCAAGCCCGCCTGTTGCGCTGTATAGCCGAGCAAGGTTTGCGAGAACAGAGGCAGGAGTAACGTGCTGCCCAGCAAGGCAAAGCCGAGCATAAACATCAGAAGGTTTGAGACGCCGAACGTGCGGTCGCGGAACAAATGCAAATCGATAATCGGATCTTTGTGCCGCCATTCCCAGAAGATGACAAAGATCAGCGCAGTCGCGGCGATCAGGGATAGAGTCACGATGAAGTTCGACTCGAACCAGTCGTCGCGTTGTCCCTTGTCGAGGACCACCTGCAGAGTTCCCAGACCGAGCGCGACGAAGCCCAGGCCGATGTAGTCGATTTTCGTTTCGCTGAGCTTTCGGCGACGGAAATACGGCGGATCCTGAATGAGGCGCGACGTCAGCAGGATCGATAGGATTCCGACTGGAATATTGATAAAGAAAATCCAACGCCAGGTGAAATTGTCGGTGATCCAGCCGCCCAGAGTAGGTCCGATCGCAGGCGCCGTGACTACGGCCATGCCATAAACCGCAAAGGCCATGCCGCGCTTGGCCGGTGGAAACGTATCGGCGAGAATGGCTTGCTCACTGGGCTGCAACCCGCCGCCGCCCGCACCCTGCAGAACCCGGCAGATGATCAGGGTAGCCAGGTTCGGCGCCAGTCCGCACATGAACGAACTCACGGTGAAAAGCGCCACGCAGCCCATGTAGAAATTTTTCCGGCCAATAATGGAAGAGAGCCAGCCGCTCAGAGGAAGTACGATCGCGTTAGAGACGAGATAAGAGGTCAGGACCCAGGTGCTCTCATCCTGCCCGGCGGACAGACTTCCCGCGATGTGCGGCAGAGCAACGTTGGCGATGGAAGTGTCGAGCACTTCCATGAAGGTAGCCAGCGTGACGGCGAGCGCAATCACCCACGGATTGACCGCGGGACGCCAGGCTTCGGCCTGATCCATACTGGCCGTAGCAGAACTCATTCGCGAGTCCAGACCTTGGGCGTCACCGACATGCCGGGGCGCAACTGATGATCCTTGGTCGAGCCCGGATCGAGCACGATCTTGACCGGAATGCGTTGCACGACCTTGACATAGTTTCCGGTGGCGTTTTCCGGTGGGAGCAGACTGAAACGGGCGCCGCTGGCGCCGGCAATGCTGTCAACCTTTCCGTTGTAGGTCCGGCCGTTGGCGTCGACTTCAATGGTGGCCTTCTGGCCGACTCTCATTTTGCGAAGCTGCGTCTCTTTCATGTTGGCGGTGATCCAAACGTCGTCGAGGTTGATGACCTTCATGAGTTCCTGGCCCGGGGCAACATTCTGCCCAACCTCCACCGTGCGATCGCTCACGATGCCGCTGACCGGGGCAACAATTCTGGTGTACTGCAGGTTCAGCTGGGCCTGATCAAGATCCGCTTTCTTACGCTGTGCTTGGGCCAGCGCCGACGTGGCCCTGGCCTGGGTGACCTGAATCTGCTTGGGCGCAGTGTTGGCGTAGCGCTGGTTGGCCTCGGCTTGAACGAGCTTGCCCTGAGCCTGCGTAACCTGTTGCTGCGCCGCGTCGGCTGTGGCCCGGGCGGCTTCGACACCGGCTGCACTGGCCTCGGCGGCGGCGACCGCCTGATCATACTGCTGCTCAGAAATTTCCTGCTTGTCGACTAGCTGCTTGTAGCGCACCAGATCGTTCTGCGCCTTCACGTTGTTGGCCTCCGCCTGCTGCAGTTGGGCCTTGGCCGCTTCGAATTGCTGCTTGGCTGCCTGGATGCCGGCGCGAGCGCTGTTAACGTCGGCTTCGCTGGCCGAGACCTGGCTGCTGGTGTTCACTGAGGTGATGGGTACGCTGACCCCGGCCGCGACTGCGGCGGCCTGAGCATCTTCAAAATCCGCTTTGGCCCGTTCGTAAGCGACCTGATAGTCCGCCGGATCAATCTCGACCAGCACGGTTCCGGCCTGCACGTACTGATTATCCTCGACATTAAGCTTGATTACGTGGCCGGAGATGCGGGCGCTAATCGAATTGACGTGCCCGTCGACCTGAGCGTCGTCGGTCGATTCGTAGCTGGCCACATAACGATAGACAAAAATTCCCAAGACGAGCAGAACCACAACGCCAATCGCCAGGCCAATGCGAAATACGGAGCTCTGGGCCCGCGGGGGCCGGGTGTGAAAGTCCTTTTCGGTTGCCGGCAGCGGCTTCGTGGAGCCGGCTTCGGGCGGGCTTACTTCAGCAGGAGGGACTTGTGCGGAGTGTGCCATAGGCTATTGATTGCCTTTCAAATATCGGCGAACGCCATCTTCCGCGTCGCCGATCGAATGGGCGAGTTCCACCTTTGCCAGATTATGGGCATAAAGGCTCTGGATGTAGCTCTCGTGGGCGCTGGCCAGCGCTTCCTGGGCCTGCACGACTTCGAGATTGTCGGTTACGCCAGCGGTGAAGCGATCCTGCGATTGGGCGAGTGCTTGCTCCGCCAAGTCAACTGAACTACGAGCGACTTCCACCTGGTCCGCAGCGGCATTGAGATCGAGCACCGCAGTGCGGACTTCATAATCGATACGGCCGCGAAGATCAGCGAGTTGAGAACGAGATTGCTTTAACTGGGCGTCGGCTTGCAGCACGTCGCCGTGCACCCGGTTGCCGGCGAAAATCGGGATATTGAGACCCCCCGTCACTTGCCAGGTGCCATTCGACTGGCTGGGAGTTACCCCGATGTCGCCGAGATTCGCGCTGAGATCGAGCGAAGGGTAGCGCCCCGCGGCTGCGGACCGCCGCGAGAGTTCGGCGGAGCGGACCTTGGCTTGGGCAGCCTGGTAGTCGGCACGGGATGCGTAGGCGCGCTGCAGATAGACTTCCAGCGGCAGAGCGGTCAGAGCCTGGTACGGCGCCTTTTCGGTGAGCACGAATTCCTGGCCTGGCGGCAGCCCGATGATGCGCGCGACTGTCAATCTCTGCTTGGCGAGGTCATTGCGGGCCACGATCAGTTGCTGCTGGCGGCTCTGCAATTCGACCCGGGATCGCAGCGTATCGATGGCTGGACTCACTCCGGCCTTTTGCTGGTCGGCGGCTTTGTCGTAGAGGGCCTGCGCGCTGTTGACCTGCGCCTCAGAAGTTTCCACGCGGGCGGCGGCGGCAATAGCCTGAAGGTAAGCGTTGCCGATGGCGAGCACGACTGTCTCCCGAGCGTCCTTGTAGCTGAACTGCGCCGCCTTCACGTCTTGCGAGGCAGCGCGCTCTTTCTCGAGATGTTTAAAATCAAAGAGTGACTGCCCCAAAGAAGCGCGCGCGTCAAAGTAGTTGAAGGCGGGCACGGTTCGAGGGAGGCTCGCACTGTTCGTGCCTGGGGCAGCCAGCAGCGGAAAAAGCTTGTTGAAACCGAGCGCGGCCAAACTCTGGGTCTGCACGTTTTCGATGACATGCGCACTGAGGTTCGGCAACAGTTCGCTCAGTTCTTTCCATCTCTGGCCACGAACTGACTCGGCCTGGTCGGATGCCAGCAGCAGGCCCAGATTGTTCCTTAGCCCACGATCAATCGCTTCCTTGAAGTCGATCTGGAGCACTTGGGACGTAACGTTGCCCTCGGGGGCGCTACCGAGAAAAGGACTTTGCGTTCCCGGCAAGGAGATAGATGGCGATGGGGAGGTGGGCGAGGTCCGGCTGCTGCTCTGGCCGAACAGGCCAGTCACGGCAAGCAAGGCAAATGTTGAGCAGAAATACGCCTTTCTTGAAACGTTCAATCTGCACCACGTCCTTTGCGGGGATGCCCATCGCACTCCATGCCGGGACCCGGATGTTCTGCCAACAGCATAACTTGCGGAATTTGATTCGTTTTTGACGAACCGCGATGCAAACGATTCCGCAGATTGCAGAGTCTTTCCATGAATCTCACCCGGCACGGAGGGCCTGTCTGGACACTCCAAGAATCGAGAACGACGACGCCCAAAGTCTAAATCATCCGGAGGTTCAATACCTTCAGTGCGTTGCCCAGTCAGGATTGCCCCCGATATGCTGGCGGCTGAGGTGGGTTTGGGACCATGCGGAAAGTTCTCGCATCCATGACCGTTCTATGCCTGGCAACAAGTCTCGCCTGCGCGCAAAACGCCTCAGCAGAGGCCGACGCGGGCCGGAAGGTCATTTCACGGATCGCACCCGCTTATCCCGAACTAGCCAAGCGGATACACTTACAGGGCATGGTTAAAGTGGAAGCTGTGATCCGCCCCAACGGTGCCGTCAAATCAACGCGAGTACTGGGCGGATCTCCGGTCCTGGTGAATGCCGCAACCGATGCGGTAAGCAAGTGGAAATTTGAGCCCGGTCCCAGTGAAACCACTGAAGTAATAGAGCTGACATTCATCCCCCAGTGATTGCAGGCGCGACGTTTCTGCCGCGCGGCGTAGGCCGAAGAAATTCAACAACATGACACCCCAGGCGGTAAAAGCGGCGAAACGTGCACCCGAGCGGCGGCAGCGGCGATATCCGCGATACCGCGCCGAGTTTCCGGTCACGCTGACTCTGCTTTCGAGTGAAGGACGTCAATCTCTGGACGCCCACTGCAAGGACTTGTCCGTCGCCGGGATCGGGGTATTGATCGCTGAGGAACTGAACTTGGGCGAGGTGGTCGCTTTGGCCTTTGCGCCTCCCGGTTCGAGTGAGCCGTGGGAGCTGCGCGCGGTGCTGCGACATCGCCGCGGATACCACTATGGCTTCGAGTACCTTTCGCTTTCCGAGCGGCAAAGCGATGTGCTTCGAAAATGTCTTCACGGGCTCGAGCGGGCGGATTAAATGGGGAAACGTGATTGATCTAGGGTGCCGAGTGGGGTGACTTAGGTCATCTTGAACGTGGATGCCCCTGGGTTCAAGCTAGACACGAGGTTTCAGTGGTAGGGGAAGAGTGTCCATGAGCGCAGCAGCAGCAGGAACTGACTGGACCAAAATATTGTCAGATCCGGACTTGGTCCGGCACGTGGGGAAATTGCTCCAGACGTATCGCGAAGCTCCGCCCGAAAAGCGGGAAGAGTCGCTGCTGAAGGCGATGCGTGAGATCAAGGCGGGCGCTGCCAGCGCAGCCACGACCGCGGGCACCACCGCTGCCGCCGCCCCGGAACACGTTCCAACCGCCGCTACCGCACCCCCATTCGAACCCGACCTGTTCAGTCCCAACTGGGGTAGCGACCGACGCCGTCACCCGCGGCTAAAGTGTTTCCTGGCCGTTGAACTGCGTGTAGATGACGCTCCGACACCGATCTGGGGAAATCTCTCCAACACCAGCGTTGGTGGATGTCTGGTGGAGACGGCGAACCCCGTCAAGCCCGGAGCCAAGGTCGAAATCGGGCTCTGGCTGGCCAACGGAAAAATCTGGGTGAAAGGGTTTGCCCTCAGCGGTGTCGTCACCCGCAGTGGTCCAGCCACCGGGGTACGGGTTCATTTCGACTCCATGGCTCCGCAAGAGCGCGACAGCCTGCGTCAGTTCCTGAAGTTCGTGCAGGAGACAACCCGGGCCTACCAGACCGAAAATAGCTACGTCCAGCTACTCAAGTAGGTCCGGTCCCTCACTCCCCAGTTTTTCAACTGGGATTAATCCACACCTTCCCGGAAATTGATACACTTCTGCGTATTGAACCCTTTCTGTTCTCGGGAACTCTAACTTAGTGTGGTCGACCGATCGCCCTTGGGCCCATGTGCCCAAACTGGAGGAGCAGAGTCGCATGGTAGCCAGTGAGCAGGTTTTGCTAACAGCACAGCAACTTGACACGCTGTGCATCAACACGATTCGCACTCTGGCGATTGACGCCGTGCAACAGGCGAACTCGGGTCATCCCGGCGCTCCCATGGGTCTGGCGCCGGTGACGTATTGCCTGTGGCAACAGTTCCTGCGCTACGATCCGGCGGATCCGACATGGCTCAACCGCGATCGCTTCGTGCTCTCCAATGGACACGCGTCCATGCTGCTGTACGCCATGCTCCATCTGGCGGAGGTGCGGCAGGTCGGCAAGGATGGCCAGGTTTCGAAGGAACTGGCGGTGCCGATGGAGGAGATCAAGCGCTTTCGGCAGTTGGGCAGCCGCACTCCGGGGCATCCCGAGTCGCACCTCACTTCCGGCGTTGAAACGACAACGGGGCCACTGGGGCAGGGCGTAGGTAATAGCCTGGGAATGGCAATCGCGGCCCAATGGCAGGCGGCGAATTTCAATCGGCCCGGTTTCGAGATCTTCGATTACAACGTGTACGCCATGTGCAGCGACGGTGACCTCATGGAAGGCATCGGCGGCGAGGCTGCTTCCCTGGCTGGACATCTGAAGCTTTCGAACCTCTGCTGGATCTACGATCACAATCACATCACCCTCGACGGCCCCGCCGATTGGTCCTTCAGCGAAGATGTTGCGACGCGCTTCGTTGGCTACGGCTGGAACGTGACGCGGGTGGCCGACGCGAATGATCTAGAGATGCTGGCGCGGGCCTTCGAAGTATTCAAGAAGACTACCGACCGGCCGACTCTGATCATGGTGGACAGCCACATCGGATACGGCTCTCCGCATAAACAGGACACGAACGCGGCCCACGGGGAACCGCTGGGTGAAGAAGAAGTGCGGCTGGTCAAGAAGTTCTATGGTTGGCCGGAAGATGCGAAGTTTCTGGTACCCGACGGTGTGCGCGAGCATTTTCGCGAGGGCGTCGGCAAGCGCGGTCGTGACTTTCACGCGCAGTGGTCGAAACTTTTTAGCGAGTATTCGCAGAAGCATCCTGAGTTGGCGGAGCGTCTGCGCTGCATGCAGCATCGCGAACTGCCGGCGGGATGGGACAAGAATCTGCCCACGTTTCCGGCTGATGCCAAAGGCGTCGCCACGCGTGAAAGTTCGGGCAAAGTGCTCAACGCGTTGGCGCAGAACATTCCGTGGCTCATCGGCGGATCGGCGGATTTGGCGACCTCGAATAAGACCACGCTGAAATTCGAAGGTGCCGGAGATTTTCAGGCCGGCAGTTATGCTGGGCGCAACCTGCACTTCGGCGTGCGCGAGCATGTGATGGGCGCGAGCGTGAACGGGATGATCGTGTCGAACATTCGAGCCTTTGGCGCCACGTTCTTCAACTTCAGCGATTACATGCGGGCGAGCATCCGCCTGTCAGCGCTGATGGAGATTCCTTCGATCTTCATCTATACGCACGACTCGATCGGAGTGGGAGAAGATGGCCCCACGCATCAGCCCATCGAACAACTGGCTTCGCTGCGTGCCATGCCGAATTTGATCGTGCTGCGGCCGGGCGACGCCAATGAAGTGGTCGAAGCCTGGAAGATCATTGCGCAGCTGAAGCATTCGCCTGCGGCCCTCGTATTGACGCGGCAGAATCTGCCGACGCTGGATCGCTCCAAGTATGCGCCCGCCTCGGGCACGGCCAAGGGAGCGTACGTGCTGGCCGATGCCCCTGGCGGAAAGCCCAGCGTGATCCTGATTGGAACCGGTAGCGAGTTGTCTTTATGCGTGGATGCTTACGAGAAACTGAAGGCGGAAGGGGTTGCAGCGCGCGTGGTTAGCATGCCTTCGCAGGAGATTTTTGAGCAGCAGGATGCGGCGTACAAAGAGAGCGTGTTGCCATCGAGCGTGACCGCGCGGGTTTCGGTGGAAATGGCCGCGACCTTCGGCTGGGAACGTTATGTTGGTCTTAAGGGGCGGAAGGTCGGAATGCATCGTTTCGGAGCCTCTGCGCCGCTCAAAGATTTGTTGAAGTTTTTTGGGTTCACCGTGGACACCGTCGTTGCCGAAGCGCGCGCGGCAATGGTCGGATAGCCTGCCATACGATACTGGTCTGCGTCTGATCCGCGCGCGAGAGAGGCGCAGCAAGCTACGTCTCTACGAATTAGGAATCATAGGAGGTCATTGTGCAGCCAACTGGAGTTATTGAAGCCTCGAAAGCAACCAAGAATCCGCTGAAGGAATTGCTCAACTATGGACAGTCGATGTGGCTCGACTACATTCGGCGCGATTTGTTCACGACCGGCAAGCTCAAGCAGTTGATCAACGAAGACGGCCTGCGGGGAATGACTTCGAACCCGGCGATCTTTGAGAAGGCCATCGCCGACAGTTCGCTCTATGACGACATGCTGAAGTCGCTGGCGTCGCGCGCCGACCTCGATACCACGAGCCGCTATGAGCAGATCGCCATTCGCGACATTCAGGACGCGGCCGACACCCTGCGCCCGGTGTATGAAGAGTCGAAATTTCGCGATGGATACGTCAGTCTCGAGGTTTCGCCGTATTTGGCGCGCAAGACACAGGAGACGATTGACGAAGCAAGACGCCTGTGGAAGACCGTGAAGCGCGACAACGTCATGATCAAGGTTCCGGGCACGGCGGAGGGAATTCCTGCCATTCGGCAGTTGATCGGAGAAGGGATCAACATCAACGTCACACTTCTCTTTGCGCAGGAAGTGTACGAGAAAGTTGCTGAGCAGCATATTGCCGGGCTAGAGGATCTGGCCGGGCGCGGCGGCAAGTTGAACAAGATGGCGGGCGTGGCCAGTTTCTTCATCAGTCGCATCGACACGCTCATCGATTCCCTGCTGAATGAGCGCTTGAAGACCGCGGACTCCAGCCAGGAGGCGCTGCTCAAGAGTCTGCTTGGCAAAGTCGCGATTGCCAACGGAAAGCTCACCTATCAGGCTTACCAGCGGATCTTCAGCGGACCGCGCTGGCAGGCACTTGCGGCGCAAGGCGCTCAGACCCAGCGGGTGCTGTGGGCCAGCACGAGCACGAAGAACCCACACTATCGCGACGTGATCTACGTCGAAGAGTTGATCGGGCCCGACACGGTGAACACCATGCCTCCGGCCACGATCGATGCCTTCCGCGACCACGGACGCCTTCGCAACGCGCTCACGGAAGATGTGGCAGGCGCCGCCAAAGTGATGCAGGACCTCTCGCGCGCCGGAATTTCAATGAAGGAAGTTACCGACAAGTTGACCGACGACGGCGTCAAGTTGTTCGCCGACGCCTTTGACAAACTGCTGGCTGCGGTCGCGAAGAGCACCGCGATAAAAGGATAGATCGTGAGTGCACTCAAGACTTCCCTGCCGGAAGCGCTGGCTGCAGCGGTAAAAGCAACGGTGGCAGATTGGCAGTCAGGCGGCAAGATAGAGCGCCTTTGGCAGCGCGATGCTACGCTGTGGACCGGCAGCGACGAGTCCAACTGGCTGGGCTGGCTCGACATTGTCGACGAGCAGGTGGCGCAACAAGAGCAACTGCAAAAAGTCGCCAAAGAAGTGCAGCAGCGCGGCTTCCAGGGCGTGCTGCTGCTCGGCATGGGCGGGTCGAGCCTTTGTCCGGAAGTTCTGCGCATGACCTTCGGCCGGTTCAGTCACTTCCCTACCCTGCATGTGCTCGACTCCACCGACCCGGCGCAGGTCAAAGCATTCGAGCATCAGATCGACATCCCGAAGACACTTTTTATTGTCTCGAGCAAATCCGGGAGCACGCTCGAACCCAACATCTTCAAGCAGTATTTTTTCGAGCGTACCAGGCAAGCGGTGGGAGTCACGAAGGCGGGGAGTCACTTCATCGCCATCACCGACCCGGGATCGAAGATGCAGCAAGTCGCCGAAGCGGATCGCTTCCTGCATATTTTTTTCGGGCGTCCCTCGATCGGCGGACGGTACTCGGCGCTGTCGAACTTCGGCATGGTTCCGGCCGCAGTGATGGGGCTGGATACGAAGAAGTTTCTTGACCACGCCGCCGAGATGGTCAGCGCCTGCAAGGCAACGGCGGTGGAACAAAATCCCGGCGCCATGCTGGGCATCATTCTCGGCACCGCGGCCAAGGCAGGACGCGACAAGGTCACCTTCATCACGTCACCCGGCATCTCGGATGTAGGGGCGTGGCTGGAACAACTGATCGCCGAATCGACAGGGAAAATTGGAAAAGGCATCATTCCGGTTGACCGGGAGAGTCTGGCTGCACCTGATGCGTACGGCAAAGATCGAGTGTTCGCTTACGTACGGCTGGAGTCGGGCGCGGACGCCGTTCAGGATGCCAAAGTCGCGGCCATCGAAAAGGCTGGGCATCCGGTGGTGCGCATCGCAATGTCGGACATCTACGAATTGGGCGCGGAGTTTTTCCGGTGGGAGATTGCTACGGCAGTTGCCGGCTCGATTATCGGGATCAATGCTTTCAACCAGCCCGATGTCGAAGCCAGCAAAATTGCAACGCGTAACCTAACATCCGAGTACGAGAAAAACGGGTCGCTTCCCGCCGAAAAGCCGGTCGTCGAAGATGGCGGCATCAAGCTGTTCACCGACGAGATAAATGCGGCGGAACTGGCGAAGGCGGCGGGTGGCGACCAGTCGCTCGCCGCATACCTCAAGGCACATCTGGCGCGCATCAAAGACGGCGATTACTTCGCGGTTCTCGGCTATATCCAGATGAATGACGAGAACGAAGCGAGCCTGCAGTCGGTGCGGCACGCGGTTCGCGACAGCAAGAGCGTGGCGACTTGCCTGGGATTCGGCCCGAGATTCCTTCACTCGACGGGACAGGCTTACAAAGGTGGCCCGAACTCCGGCGTGTTTTTGCAAGTGACTTGCGATGATTCGGTCGAACTGCCGGTTCCGGGACAGAAGTACACCTTCGGAGTCGTGAAGGCAGCGCAGGCGCGTGGAGATTTCCAGGTACTGGCCGAGCGTGGACGACGGGCACTACGGGTGCACCTGAAAAGCAATCTGAAAGCGGGGCTGGCTACGTTGCAGACGGCGGTGCAGAAAGCACTCTAGACTTTGTATTGTGGATGCATGCGAGGCCGAGACGGCCTCGCGACTGCCGGCGGGACGCCGGCGCTACAGGAGCAAGGCATGCAATTAGGAATGGTGGGTCTGGGGCGCATGGGCGCGAATATGACGCGGCGCCTGATGCGCGGCGGACATCAGATGGTGGTCTCCGATCTCAGCGCCGACTCGGTAAAACAGTTGGCGGGCGAGGGAGCCGCCGGCTCAGCTTCGCTCGATGACCTGATCGCGAAGCTGACGCCTCCGCGTGCGGTGTGGATTATGGTTCCGGCGGGCGGCCCGACGGAGAAGACCGTGCAGACGCTGGCTCAGCACCTGCAGGCTGGCGACGCCATCATCGACGGTGGCAACTCGTATTTTAAAGATGACGTACGCCGCGCCAAGGAACTGGCGCCCAAAGGCATCCACTACATCGACGTGGGAACCAGCGGCGGCGTGTGGGGATTGGAGCGCGGCTACTGCATGATGATCGGCGGCCCCAAGGAAGCCGTGCAGCGGCTCGATCCAATTTTCAAGACACTCGCGCCCGGCATCGGCGATATTCCGCGAACTCCGGGACGAGAGAAGCTCGGTGGCACCGCCGAACAAGGTTACATTCATTGCGGGCCATCCGGTTCCGGACACTTCGTGAAGATGGTGCACAACGGAATTGAGTACGGCCTCATGCAGGCCTACGCGGAAGGCTTCGACATCTTCAAGAACGCGACCAGTAAGGAATTGCCGGAGGATATTCGCTACGATCTGAATCTGCCCGATATCGCGGAGGTGTGGCGGCGGGGCAGCGTGGTCAGTTCCTGGCTGCTCGATCTGACGGCGATGGCGCTGGCGGAAAATCCGACGCTTGCGGAATACGAAGGCTACGTGCAGGATTCGGGCGAAGGCCGCTGGACGATTCAAGCCGCAGTCGATGAAGCGGTGCCCGCGGACGTGCTGACGGCGGCGCTTTATGTGCGCTTCCGGTCCCGCCAGCAGCATACTTTCGCGGAGAAGATGCTTTCTGCCATGCGCCAAAAGTTCGGCGGCCATGTGGAGGCAGGCGCGGCTAAGAAGCAAAAGACTGCTTAGACCGAAATGCTCTTTCATACACGATTTCGGAGGATTCATTCATGGCTCAATTAGCGGAACAGCCGACGTCAGCCCCGCCGCGTATCGGCAGGCAGAGCGATCCCTGCATCATGGTGATCTTTGGCGCAGCCGGCGATTTAACCGGGAGGATGCTGATCCCTGCGCTCTATAACCTCGCGCGGGCCGGGCTGCTCTCGCGGGAGTTCGCCGTGGTGGGCGTAGCCCGCGCTCAACTGTCGAGCGACGACTTTAAGAAAAAAGTCTACGACGACGTCAAGGAGTACTGCGGCGAGTGCGTGGACAACGACCTCTGGGAATGGTTTACGCACCGTTTCTATTATCTTGCCGGGGACTTCGGCGACACCGCGCTCTACGGGAAGCTGAAAGAATTTCTGGCGAAGGTAGATCAGGATCACTCCACGCACGAAAACTTCTTCTACTACCTGGCCACGGCTCCGAGTTTCTTCGGGTCGATCGTGGAGCAACTCGCGGCTGCCGGGTTGATGGAGCAGAAAAACGGTCACTGGCGACGCGTGGTCATCGAGAAGCCCTTCGGGCACGATCTGGAATCGGCGAAGCAACTCAACCAGCAACTGCTCAAGGTCGCGGAAGAAACGCAGATCTACCGCATCGACCACTATCTGGGCAAAGAGACCGTACAGAACATCATGGCGTTCCGGTTCGCCAACGGAATCTTCGAGCCGGTCTGGAACCGGCGCTACATTGACCACGTGCAGATCTCCGTGGCCGAGACCGTGGGCGTGGAGGGACGCGGAAGCTATTTCGATCATGCCGGCTCCCTGCGCGACATGGTACCGAATCACATCATGCAGCTCATCTCGCTCACCGCGATGGAGCCTCCGATTTCCTTTGACGCCAACGCCGTGCGTGACGAGCAAGCCAAGATTCTGCATGCAATCCAGCCGCTGGGCGACGAAGAGGTGCTGAGCCGCACCGTGCGCGGCCAGTACGGTGATGGAACCGAGGACGGCAAGCGAGTTTCCGCCTATCGCTCCGAGCCCGATGTCCCAGCCGATTCGCGGACGGAAACCTTCGTGGCCATGAAGCTCCTGATCGACAACTGGCGCTGGGCCGACGTTCCCTTCTACCTGCGCACAGGAAAGCGCATGCCGGTGCGCAACACCCATATCATGATACAGTTCCGACGGGCGCCCTTTGTGCTGTTCCGCGACACGCCCGTCGAACACCTCATGCCAAACCAGTTGGTGCTGCACATTCAGCCCGAAGAAGGAATTTCGCTACAGTTCGCGGCCAAGGTTCCCGGACCGGTCATGCGTCTGGGCACGGTGGACATGAACTTCGAATATCAGGAGTACTTCGGCAAGCAGCCCAGCACGGGTTACGAGCGTCTGCTGCATGACTGTATGATTGGAGATCAGACGCTGTTTCAGCGCGCAGACATGGTGGAAGCCGGTTGGTCGGTGGTCAGTCCGATGCTCGACATCTGGAAGGCGCTCCCTCCCCGAAATTTCCCTAACTACGCCTCGGGCACCTGGGGACCGAAGGAGGCCGACGAACTGCTGGAACGCGATGGCCGCCGCTGGAGGAATTTCGAGAAATGATTCTGGCCGGCGATATTGGCGGGACCAATGCCAGGCTTGCATATTTTCAACCCCAAAATGGCCATCTCAGCCTGGTCTCCGAGCGCGTCTTTCCCAGCCGTGAGCACAGCGAACTGGGCGACATCGTCAGCCAGTTTCTGAATGATTCCGGTACGCTTCCGGAAGTGGCGTGTTTTGGAATCGCCGGCCCGGTACGCAATGGGCGAGTTGAGACTTCGAATCTCCCGTGGGTAATCGAGCAATCGAGCCTGGCCAAGCGAATTCATCTTCCTACACTGCTGATCAATGATCTGGAAGCCAGCGCCTGGGGAATTGGAGCGCTGGTTCCGGCAGACCTGGTTGCCTTGAACCACGTCAGCGGGCCGGTCTCCGGCAACCAGGCGGTGATTGCGCCGGGAACAGGTCTGGGAGAAGCCGGGCTTTTCTGGGACGGAAGTCGCCACCACGTCTACGCCTGCGAAGGCGGACACACCGACTTTGCCCCGCAGGGAGAGTTGCAGATCGAGTTGCTCCGGTTTTTGCAGGCGCGTTTTGGGCACGTCAGCTACGAGCGCGTCCTCTCCGGCCCGGGCCTGGTGAACGTTTATGAATTCTTGCGCGACAGCGGAGTCGGCACGGAGTCCCCAGGGTTGGTCGCCGAGATGAAGTCCGCCGACCCGGCGGCGGCAATTTCCCGGGCTGCGCTCGACGGGTCCTCCTCGTTGGCGGAGAAGGCGCTTGACCTGTGGATCTCCGTCTATGGTGCCGAGGCCTCCAATCTGGCCCTCAAGGCGATGTCGACCGGCGGACTTTTCCTGACCGGCGGAATTTCGCCGAAGATTCTCTCCAAGCTTTCTGCGCCGCTGTTCATGCAGGCGTTCCTTGATAAGGGTCGCCTGCGTCCGCTGGTAGAAGCAATTCCAGTGCACGTGGTCACCAACGAGAAAGCGGGGCTGCTGGGAGCAGCACGCTGTGCGTCGGTTCGAGGCTGCCGGAGCTGAATCCTGCGCCGATGCAAGACGGGAGTGATGTCTTTTGACTTCCTCGGTGGAAATTCGGACGCTGAATACTCCCCAGGAGTTATTCGAAGCGGCGGCGGAACTAGTGGCCAGCGCCGCCAGTGAGGCGGTCGCCGAGCGTGGCCGATTCACCATCGCCCTGTCGGGCGGCTCAACTCCCAAGAGTCTCTACACCCTGCTTGCCACCAACGCCCGCACTTCTCTGCCCTGGGATCGCATGTTTTTTTTCTTCGGCGACGAACGGCATGTGCCTCCTACCGACCCCGAGAGCAACTACCGCATGGCCGATGAAGCGATGCTCTCGAAGGTACCGGTGGCGCCGAGCAATGTGTTTCGCGTGCAGGCGGAGAATCCTGATGCTAAGGCTGCCGCCGAGGCGTACGAGCAGACTCTGCGAGAGTTCTTTGCGCTGGAAGCGGGGCAGTTTCCCGCGCTCGATCTCATCCTTCTCGGCATGGGTCCGGACGGGCACACCGCATCTCTTTTCCCCGGCACCGAGGCATTGAACGAAAAATCGAAGCTGGTTGTGGCTAACTGGGTCGAGAAGTTGAAGACCCACCGCATCACTCTGACACTGCCGGTGTTGAATGCGACGCGGTGTGTCGCGTTCCTGGTCAGCGGGACCGACAAGGCGCCTGTACTCAAGTCTGTGTTGGAAGGTGACGCCCCAGGTGAGCAGTATCCCGCAAAACTGGTACGCCCCGCTCAAGGAAAACTAATCTGGTTGCTGGATCGGGCTGCGGCAAGCGGCCTTTCGAGTGGAGGCCTGAACTAGCCCCGCCAGTCACAGATTTCCTTCAGGCCCTTGCCGCGGGCGTGCTCGAAGAGCCGCACGCGATGGCGAGAGTGCTCAAATTCGTGAATATCGGCCCAGACTTCGGCCTGCCAGCCGCTGTCGTGCGCCGAAGATTCGCCGCAGGTCGCGCAGCGGGTGTGAAGGGTGACCGGAATAGCCTCCGCTCCGGCCGGCGTTGCCCCCGGCAGTTCGATAAAGATACAGCGTACTTCCTCAATCTCGTCGTTGGCGTCCAGAATGTGTTCGTAGCGCAGCAGGTATCCGAAACCTAGTTTCCTGGCTTCAATCTCGGCTTCGGAACGGGTATGGAATGGCCCATACTCTGCCCGCAGTTGCTCGGTAGAGTCGCACGCCATCCAGAAGGTTTCTTTGTAGGCCATCGCAGGTTTCGCCCTGGGGTTGCGAAATCTAGTTGCGAATCAAGGTCGCGAAGCCCACTCGAGGCTGCTGTTGAGGCCGCACTAGACCATCAAGGACTATGGTGCAATTCGCGGGCCGCAGCAAACAATCGCTCAAACCATTGTGGCCGATGAAGTTATTGGATCTGGCCTCCCGACTTATGCGGCAGGGTGGTGAAACCTTTTGCAGAATATCGTCATGCCGACTTCACCGCCGCCGGAGGCAGAGGTACTCGGCTCCCCTGCCTTTTCCCTTCAATCTCTCTTCAATCGTCGCCGAGCCTCTTCGAGGACACATCGGGCTCCATCGCAAGCTGTCATGGGTTGCTGAGTTCGGAACGAGGCGAACTGCGGCAATCAAACGCCAACCGCCTGCGTGCCTTCAAATTGTTGGGTGCTTGGAATTTCGGTCGCTTCCGCGGGCGGCGGCCAGTTTCTTCCGCCGTGGCTGGCTACGTACATAGCCAGTTCCAGTCGGCTCCAAACGCCAAGTTTGTCGAAGGTGCTGCGGAGGTGGTTTTTGATCACCTGTTCGGTGGTGCCGATGATCTTTCCGATTTCGCGGTTGGTCAGACCTTGCCACACCAAAATGGCGACCTGAATTTCCTTTGGAGTAAGGCGCTCGCGGGGCATCATGACTGCATTCCCTCCTTGTCAAGGATGGCGATGGCCAGTTTTACCCGTTTGCGGCCATCCCGGATTCCGGCGCGCAAAAACAGCGTGCGCAGGTGCTGCTTAACGGTGCGCGGGCTGATGTTGAGCTGGCCCGCAATTTCTTTGTTGCTGCATCCCTGGACCAGCAGATTCAACACCTGCTGGTCGCGGGGGGTAACTTTGACTTGTTCCAGATCCACCATGCTTCCCTCCTGCTTTTGGAAATCACACTCGCCTTCTTACTAGCACGGCCTTCGCCAATTCTTCGTGGGTCGCGGTGCCAAGGCTAAGCCTTTCGGGCACCGGCACTTGGGGGCAGAACCAGCATTTCAGGTGGCTTTCAGAGAGCGCGTGGTAGGCTGTGCAGGTTCCGATTTGGGATGCCGTCGGACTGATGGATCCTCCTTGCGCCGTTTTTAATTCTGTAGCTTTGCTTTTGTGAGGAACCAAGAGTTTTCGAAAGCTGGCGCGCGACTGCGACTTCGGTTCCTAGAATCCCTTTGTCCTCAGGCGTTTTCAGTCTCCGCCCGGGGCCAATGATTATTTTGAGGTGACCTGTGAAGACTCATCGCTGCAACCGGCTCGTGCTCAACCATGGCGTCTCCCACATTGGCCCTCCCACTCGGTTCGGGATTCTCATTTTGGGGCTTCTGGTCGCCTCGCCGAGTTTTGCACAGATCCAGACATTGGCAGCTCAGACTCAGGGCGGCGATTCGACGGCCACCACGGGGGCGCCCTTGACCATCACGCTGCAAGATGCGCTTCAACGGGCTCGGCTGAACGATCCCCAATATCGCTCCGCCATCACGGACTTTGGCTTGGCGCGCGAAGACCGCGTACAGGCTCGCGCCGGGCTCCTGCCCAACCTCAACTACAACAATTCGTTCATCTACACGGAAGGAACCGGGCCGTTGCCGGAGATTTGCAGAACCCAAAACCCAACGCTGAGCTGCCCCAATTCACGGTTCATTGCCAACAATGGCGTGCACGAATACATCAGTCAGGCGGACGTACATCAGTCTCTCTCCCTCACGAATTTTGCGGATTACCGGCGGTCGTCCGCTCTTCTGGCGCAAGCGAGGGCCAAAGCCGAACTTGCCACACGCGGCTTGGTGGTCACGGTGACGCAGTCCTACTACGGGCTGGTGATGGCGCAGCGTAAGTACGCGACCGCGCAGCGTGCGGCCGCGGAGGCAGCCCGGTTTCTCGACATCAGCCAGAAGCTGGAAAGCGGCGGCGAAGTCGCGCACGCCGACGTGATCAAGGCGCGGATTCAATCCCAGCAGCAGCAGCGCGACTTGCAGGAGGCTCAACTCGACATGGAGCGCAGCCGACTCGACCTGGCGGTGTTGCTCTTTACCGATTTCAACCAGGACTTCGCCGTGGTCGATGATCTGCAGACTCCCGAGCCCTTGCCCAGTTTTGCCGAAGTCGAAACCTCTGGCAAGAAGAACAATCCCGAACTCCGCGCAGCGTTGGCCGCGTACCAGGCGGCCAATCACGAAGTCTCGGCAGCCTGGGGCGGTCTGCTGCCCTCCCTCAGCCTGGATTATTTCTACGGCATCGATTCCAACAAGTTCGCCATCCGCACCAACGGCGTACGGAATCTGGGATACTCCACCGTGGCCACGCTGCAGATTCCCATCTTCAGCTGGGGATCGGATCGCAGCAAACTCAAGCAGGCGGAACTGCGGCGCGACCAGGCGCACGTCGAGTTGACGCACGCCCAGAAGCAACTGCTCAGCCACCTGCGCCAGTTCTACAGTGAGGCCGAAACCGCGCGCTCGGAAATGGAGTCGCTCGCCAGTTCCGCGGAAATCGCGGCGGAGAGCCTGCGCCTGACCACCCTGCGCTACCAGGCCGGAGAGTCCACCGTGCTGGAGGTGGTCGACGCGCAGAATACGCTGACCCTGGCACGCAACGCCTACGATGATGGCCAGTCCCGATACCGCGTCGCTGTGGCAAACTTACAGACGCTGACAGGAACCTTTTAACTGCATGAATTCCATCGAACCGGGCCACAACCCAGATCAAGAGCCATACAACGCCCGCCAACGCGATAGCCGGCGCCGCATTCTGGCCTCCGGCCTCGCCACATTCGCGGGCCTGATGCTGCTCGGGGGCTGCTCGTCCGACAAGGGCGACAAGGAACCGACCGTCAGCGTGCAGGTGGCTCCGGTCGAAAAAACCACGATACAGCACACCATCACGACTCAAGCAATTCTGTTCCCGCGGCAGCAGGCCGCAATCGTGCCCAAGATCAGTGCTCCGGTGCAGAAATTCCTGGTGAAGCGCGGCAGCCCGGTGCATGAGGGAGAGTTGCTGGCCGTGCTTGAAAACCGCGATCTCTCCGCCGCCGCCCAGGACACCAAAGGCGCGTTCGATCAGGCGGAAGCGACCTACGAAACCACCACCGCGGCGGGCCTACCTCAGGAAATCCAGAAAGCCGAGGCCGACGCGCAGCAGGCTCAGCAGGCGCTCGATGCGCAGGAAAAAATCTTTCAGAGCCGCCAGCAACTGTTCGATCAAGGTGCGCTGCCGCGTAAGGAACTCGATCAGTCGCGCGTCGACATCACCCAGGCTCGCAACCAGTATGCGATCGCCAGGAAACACCTTGACGACTTAATGGCCATCGGAAAGCAACAGGAACTTAAATCCGCCAAGGGACAATTGGAATCGGCGAAAGGGAAATATCTCGGGGCGCAGGCTCAACTCAGCTATTCAGAAATTCGTAGCCCGATCGATGGCGTCGTCACCGACCGTCCCCTGTATCCCGGCGAAATGGCGGCAGCTGGCACTCCTTTGATCACCGTCATGGATATTTCCTCAGTGATCGCCAAGGCGCACATTCCGCAGAATGACGCCGCCACGCTGAAAGTGGGGGACAAAGGAACCATGACCGTACCCGGAGTCGACGAACCGATCGAGGGCAAAGTCACGGTCGTTAGCCCGGCGCTCGATCCCAGCAGCACCACGGTGGAAGTCTGGTTCGAGGCCAGGAATCCCAAGCACGCACTGAAACCGGGGACGAGCGTGCAACTGTCGCTCACCGCGCAGACCGTGAAAGACGCTCTGGTCATCCCGGCGAGCGCAGTGGTCAGCGCGCCCGACGGAACTCCTACCGTCATGATCGCGGGAGCCGACGGCCGCGCTCACCAGAAGCCGGTCAAGCTCGGCATCCGCAACGGCGATGACGTGCAAATTCTCGACGGCGTCACCGAAAGCGACAAAGTTGTAGCCGGCGGCGCTTACGGACTGCCCGACAAAACCAAGATCAAAATCGAAGCAGCAGAGGCCCCCGCCGAGGGATCACCGGAAGGATCAAAAACCGCCGACGAGGGATCGAAAAAGAATTCGAAGGCTCCGAGTGGGGGATCCGATGAAAAGTAATCGGTGCGGAGCATCTGCGTGAGCACACTGATAGCCAGTAAGCCGGTTGGCCAGCATGCGAGCGGCCAGCACTGGATTGCACAGCACTCCAGGCCCGTGATCTTTTTGATTCTGACGTTCGGGCTGCTGGGCGCCTATCTTGCCTTCACCATCCCGGTATCTGTCTTCCCGTCCACGGATTTTCCCCGGGTGCTGATCGCGGTCGACAACGGCGTTATGCCCATCGACCAGATGATGGTCACGATCACGCGGCCGCTGGAGGAAGCCGTCAACAGCGTGCCCGGATTGCTCAATGTCCGCTCCATCACCAGCCGCGGATCCGCCGAAGTCGATCTCTATTTGCGATGGGACGTCGACATGTTCCAGACGCTGCAATACGTGAACGCCGCGATTTCGCGGGTGCAGCCAGAACTACCCTCCACCGCGAAGATCGAAGCGCATCGCATGACCTTCGCGGCTTTTCCCATCATCGGCTACAGCCTCACCTCCGACAGCGTGCCGCAAACCAAGCTCTGGGAGATGGCGACCTACGAGATGAAGCCGCGGCTCAACCGCCTGGAAGGCGTTTCCACGGTGATCATCCAGGGCGGGCAGGAGCCGGAATTTTACGTCACTCCCGATCCGGCTAAGTTGCTGGCGGCGGGCGTCACCGTGTCTGACATCCTCGATGCGGTGCGGCGCACCAACCTGATCGACTCTCCGGGGTTACTGGAGAGGAACCACCAACTTTATTTGAGCCTGGTCAACGGCCAGGTGCGGACGCCTGAAGAAATTGCCAACGCGGTCATCAAGAGCACCCCGGCGGGAATCCCGGTTCGTATCGGGGATGTTGCCAGCGTGGCCCCAGGCGTAAAGCCCGTCTACACCGTAGTCACGGCCTTCGGCAAGCCCGCAGTCCTGTTGAACATCAATCGCCAGCCTGATGGCAACACGGTACAGGTGGCGCAGGAAGTGCACGACGAAATCGATCGCCTCCGCAAAACGCTGCCCCCCGGCGTTCACATCGAGCCTTTTTACGACCAGTCGATCATCGTGAGCGATTCAATCAAGAGCGTGCGCGATGCCATCCTGCTGGGCCTGATTCTCGCTTCGATCATTCTGGTCGTATTCCTGCGGGACTGGGGCACTTCGCTGGTCGCCGGGCTGGTCATTCCCGTGACCATCATGGTTACTTTCATCGCTCTCAAGCTGATGGGACAGACGTTCAATCTGATGACGCTGGGCGGACTGGCCGCGGCCGTAGGACTCGTCATCGATGACGCGATCGTGGTCGTGGAGAATATCGTCCTGCATCGCGACGCGGGGCAAGGACGGCTAGAGGCCATTCGCAGCGCACTGAAAGAAATCACGATTCCGCTGATCGGCTCGACCATCACGCCCGTCGTGGTTTTCATTCCTCTGATCGTAATCACCGGCGTTACGGGCGTCTTCTTTCGAGCCTTGGCAGTGACCATGACGGTATCGCTGCTGACGTCGCTGGCGCTGGCGGTGACATGGACTCCGACTCTGAGCCAATACTTCATCCGGGGACGGCACCACAAAGAAGAATCAGAAGCGGATTCGCCCGCCTCCAACGGGGCCGAAGGCTCCGAAGAAAACGACAACGCGATGAAGTTGCTTGCGGCCGAGGAAAAACATCTCAGCGGCTTTTTCCTGCGCGTGGTCAACTTCCACGAACGATGGCTGCGCCGCGCCCTCGAACGGCCGCGCCTGTTGGTCATTTTCAGCGCCGTGCTGATCGTCGTTTCCTACCTCTGCTACACCTTCTCCGGTTCGGACTTGCTGCCGGAGATGGACGAAGGCGGATTCACCATCGACTACATCATGCCCGCTGGCAGTTCGCTGGCGGAAACCAACCGCGTCGTGAGCCACGTCGAACAGATGCTTCATGAGGTTCCTGAGGTAGAGAGCACTTCGCGGCGCACAGGTCTGCAACTAGGGCTCGCGGCCGTGACAGAAGCTAACACTGGCGACATCCTGGTCAAGTTGAAGGCCAAGCGCGACCGCGACATCGAAGAAATCATGGCCGACATCCGCGCCGACATTAAGAAAGAGGAACCTGCCCTCGATGTCGACTTCATACAAGTTCTGCAGGACATGATCGGCGACCTAACTTCGGCGCCGCAGCCCATCGAGATCAAGTTGTTTTCGCAGGATTCCAAGCAACTGGAAGAATGGGCGCCCAAGGTGGCGGACGCGATCGGAAAGATCAACGGCGTGGTGGACCTGCTGAACGGAATCGACAACACGATCAGCGGGCCGGCGGTCACATTCCAGGTCGATCCCAGCGTGGCCGCCCGGGCCGGGTTCACTGCCGAAGAGATCGCACTCGATGCCTCGGCCATCCTGGAGGGCGAACCGGCCCCCACGCCGGTGGTGGCGAACGATCGCGCCTACACGCTGCGGGTGCGATTTCCCGCGGCGAACCGGGCATCGCTCGAAGCCATGCGCGACACGCTGCTGGTCAGCAGCACGGGACACACGGCCACCCTGGGCGCGCTCGCCAGTGTGGTCGAGAATCCGGGCCAGACGGAGATTCGCCGCGAAAATCTGCAACGTGACGTGGCCATCACCGCTCGACTGGAAGGCAGAAGCCTGGGCAGCGGCATGGCCGACGTGCAGAAAGTCGTCGCCGCCCTGCACATCCCATCCAGCATTCGGGTGGAATACGGCGGCACTTACGCCGAGCAGCAACGCTCGTTCCACGATCTGGTCATCGTGCTCATCCTGGCGGTCCTTCTGCTGTTCATTGTGCTGCTGTTTGAGTTCGGAACTTTCGCCGCGCCCGTCGCCATTCTTTCTTCGGCGCTGCTTTCAACGTCAGGCGTTTTCATCGCGCTGCTGATCACGCGCACCACGTTCAACATCTCATCGTTCATGGGGATGATCATGGTGATCGGCATCGTGGCCAAGAACGGCATCCTGCTGCTCGATGCCGATCAGAAAATGCGCACCCTGGGTCTGCCCGCTGGAAAATGCGATGCTGCAGGCCGGCCGGCGCCGCTTGCGCCCCATCGTGATGACCGCCCTGGCGACCGTCGCGGGCATGCTGCCCCTGGCCTTCGCTATCGGCGCGGGATCGCAGATGCTGCAACCGCTGGCGATCGCGGTGATTGGCGGCGTACTGATCTCCATGGTGCTCTCCCTCATCATCACTCCAGCGGTGCATTTCTACCTCAGCGGCGAGAACGGCGCCCTTCCCGCGATCGGAGTCAGCCCCGGTGACGCTGTAGGAAATATTTCGGAACCACCGTGCAGATTGTTGCAGCGTTACTTAGGTCACCCGCCCACCCTCGTCCTGTTCCAAAGAACGCTCTGCGCCATACAAATCCTCGCAAGCCGGCACGAGCGGCTGTAAACTAATGGAAGATAAGTGGAGCCCTCACCGGCGCGGGAGACCAAGGTTTCGACCCTCGGGGAAGCGATCCTATGGTTGGGCCAGCCTTGGTGCCAGGTTGGTGCGGGACTTGCTCCTGAGTGAAAGAACTCTCGCCTGACTATTGGGCTGCGCACAGGGGACGGCTTCCAGTGATGGCAACCGAAATCGTGTCCGAGAATATTGTGCCCGAGAATAACGACAAGCCAGTCTTCGATGAGCAGACCCTCGCTAAAGTGCTGGAGGCGGCCTACGTGCTGCAAGAGCACAACCGGGAACTGCTGGAAATGGAACTGCGTACGGAGGCGCGAGATTACTCGGCAGGTCTCGGACCGGGCGCACCTGCCGTCCAAACGCCTGGCTCAACAAAGGAAATCGCGCCTAAAGACGATTACACGGCCGTCTTGGCCCAGATCGTGGAGACGCAGCACCAGATCCAGGTACGTCATCTGGACCTGGAGCATGCCGTGTCGTTGATCGCGCAGCGCGTGCTCGAGATGACCAGGGCAGTCGGCGCCGGCATCGGGATTCTGGAGGGCAAAAACATTCGCTACCGGGCGGCTGCCGGAGTCATGGCCCTGCCGGTGGGGACCGAGGTTCGCATCGAGAAGGCGCTTTGCTCGGCGTGTGTACGCGTCGGGGATGTAATCCGCTGTGCCGATGTGAATGTTGAGTTCCTGATTGATGCGGAAGAATGCCGCCGTCGCGGCATCCAGTCGTTGATCGCCGTGCCGATTTATCACGATGGCAAAACCGCTGGCGGGCTGGAAGTCTACTACCCGAACACAAATGCCTTTACCGAACCCGACGTACACACCTGTCAACTGATGGCGGGCCTGGTGACCGAGGCTCTGGCGAGAAATGACGAGCTGACCTGGAAAACTTCACTCGCGACGGAACGCGCCGTCATGCTCGAAGCCTTGGAAAAACTGAAGCCGAATCTAGCGGCGCTCGCCAATACGACCGCGGCGACGCGATCGGTCTCCCGCGAAGGCGAAGGCGCAGCGTTCCCCGCACCTGCCATCCTCTGTGGAAAGTGCGGGCACGAATTGATGGGCGATGAGCAGTTCTGCGGAGAGTGCGGGCTACCCCGCAGCGGCGACTACGGTCGGCCCAGCATGCAGAGCAAAGTGGCATCGATGATGCAAATGCAGGAAGCCGCGAAAAAGGACGCTGCCGTGCCGATTAGCCCCTCTTTTGCGATCGAGACACCGTCGCCCGCCACACGGCGTTCGGAAACGTTTTTGGCGGACTCCGCGGAACAGGAATTACCCGAATTCTTTCAACTACACGAAGCGCCCATGGATAAAGCGGCTGAGGACATGGAATCGGCGGATGCTGTCGAAATTCAGCAGACAGCGAGCATTACCGAACCCGACCTCAGGCACTCCTTGCAGACTCAGGATAACGAGGAAATCCAGACCCAGGCGGAAACAGCGCTCGCCAAGGTGGAAGACCGGGCGCACTGGAGTTCGGCCGCAGCGGCGCGCGCGTTCCTGGAGCAACTGGCTAGCGGTAAACGCACTGGGGCAGTGAAGCGATTCCTGACCGCACGGCGCGGGGATTTCTATCTCGCCCTGGCCCTGATTCTGGTAGCCTCAGTGATCCGCTGGGGAATCTGGTCGAATCATTCGGTCAGTGCTACCGGAAGCGGATCGGCGGCGGCAGCCCATCACAAACCCTCTCCAAATGCGGATCTTTCTCTGTTCGACCGGATGCTGGTCCAACTCGGTCTGGCGGAAGCACCTGAGCCGGTAGAGGATAAGGGAAATCCCAACACCCAGGTGTGGGTCGATCTGCAAACGGCGCTTTACTATTGTCCGGGGGCCGATCTGTACGGAAAGACTCCAAAAGGCAGATACTCCACCCAACGCGACGCGCAGCTGGATCAGTTTGAACCCGCCTACCGTAAAGCCTGTAACTGAGGCGGCTCAAATGCGGTAAAATCCCGGTTTCCACAGCATTGGATTTGACAACCAAAGAGCGCCGGAGTGCAATCGTACCTATTGTGCCTTCGCCGCGTGGAGAACTTCCGTTGCCGGATCAGAGCGACAATCCCGAGCACCCGAGCACATTGCCGCAACCCAATCTGAATCCGTTATTGAACCCCGTCCTGGCGAAGAACATTGGGCGGTGGGCCGAAGTTTATTTCACCAATCCACCGGAAAAACGTGAACGCGCCCTACAAGAGCTTGTCCGTGAACTGGAACGGGAGAGTCCCATCCGCAGAGACGCAGTTGCTCCTCAACCATCGCCTCGGCAACGCGATCTGGAATCGGATAAGCCCGTGGCCTCCATGACCGCCGAAGTTCCCACTCAAGGCGTCACCTGTCGTTCCTGTGGATATGTAAATCGCCCGAAACATAAATTCTGTGGGCGCTGTGGGATGAGGATAGCCTCTCCGACCGTCGGCATCCTGCAGGAGCAAGAACCCAGGACTGACTTCCCGATCTCGTTACAAAGTTCGGAAGACCCGGAACCGCCGATCTTTGGTTTTGAATCGGCGCCGCGCTGGCAGTCTTACCGCCTGCTTGCTGGAGTCGCGCTCGCCCTTGTCGTCGTGATTCTTGGGTACATGGCGTGGCATAGCTCCGAGAGGACGTCGGGTGCGTCGCCTGCGGCATCGCCAGCCCCGCCTCCTGCAGTGGCAAGCCCGGTTGCCTCCACGCCTCCGCCATCGACTCCGAAGGCTGACACTCCGTCGCAAACGTCGTCTGCTCCCGCTAAACTTGAGGGCTTGCCGGAGGATTCGCAGTTGAGGACGACAGCAACCGCTCCAGCCTCGGCGCCCGCTAAGATCAATCCGGCGGCGCGAATCCGCCGCCGATTCCTCTATCCACTTCCGGCGGAAATGGCGGCGGTAGTTGGGCGCTCACTGGATCGGGCGCCGACGAACTCGCCATCGCAAGAGACATCCTTAACGGCAGAGAACAAAGCCGTAGTCAGGCGGTGCCGTGGCTCTGGAAAGCGGTCGCCAAGCAGAATGTCGAGGCTACGGTCCTCTTATCAGGCCTCTATTTGCGAGGCGACGGCGTTCCCAAAAATTGCGAGCAGGCACGCCTTTTGCTCGACGCGGCAGCACTCAAGAAAAGAAAGGATGCCGCGGAACTATTGCGGAATCTACGAGCTTTCGGGTGCGAGTGATGCTCGACGGAAAAATTACTAGGCCATGTAGACGGTCTCGCTCCGCCGCGACTCGTACCACAAGGCGAGTTCCACCCGGTTCCACAGGCCCAGCTTGTCATATATGACGCGCAGGTAGTTTTTAACGACGTGTTCCGTCGTTCCGATGGCGTCTGCCACTTCTTTGTTCTTCAGGCCTTGGGCAACAAGCTGGATGACTCTTTGTTCCCGTTCGCTGGGGATCCGTGTTCCATACCGTCCACTTGCAGACATGCTTGCCTCCGGTACAACAGGGTCGCGAGTTTGACTCGCTTAATACCGCCGGTGATGCCAAAACGCAGGAATAGTCGATTGAAGTGAGCTTTCACCGTCCGCCGAGCCATTTTGAGTTGGCTGGCGATTTCGGCGTTGTCACATCCTTGTAGGAGTAGTTCGACGATTTGCTGTTCGCGCGGACCCAGTCGAACGGTCTGCTCCTTCATCAGGCCCCCCCCTCCCAAAGTTATCCCTCCCCGCCTACGCGCGGTTCGAACGACCGGCTGTACATTTCCAAAATTGGTAGCACCCAAAATGCCACTTCGGCCCCCCTGTCAGCGTCAAAATCCGCTTTTCAAAGGATCTTTGCTCGATCAACCACTGGCCCAGACTTCGCACGACATTTCAGCTTTGCCTGGAGCAGAAAGCCGCGATCCAGGCCGTAGAAACGGGCTCATCCAACAGGCCCCCCAATATGTATCACTTGGGTGGCATCGATCCAACAACGACGGTGGGGCGATATTACGAAACTCCGCAAAAGATTCCAAGGCCTCCATGGAGTGTGTGCGTGGTTCCTCAGGTAAACACCTTAGACGAAACTTCCCGGACTACAGGAATCTCCGGCACAAATTACACGCTGTGATGAGCTACTCCAAGCTCGAAGACGCCCAAAAGTGTGAGCCGGGTTTAGGGCCCGACCCCCGAAGGTGCCCTCTGCAGGGTCAATTTTCCGCAATGCCGGGCCGATTTAACACAGAATTCACCATCGCTTCAGGCTGCGCAAGCTAAGCGGACAGGCGCAAATTACGTCTTTGATCGAAAAGCTGCTTCGAAGAACGATTCCTGAATGCGCTCTGCTAGGTGCGGTTCGATGATCTGCCTGTCCCTTTTGCGGTCTATGGTAGGAAAAGTTGATCGGAGCGTTGTGCTCCGCAGGCCCCTTATGGGCTAGCGAGTGATCTGCACCGTTTCTCGCGGCATGAGCAGCGCCGGTTGTGCTACGCGCCGAACTTGCATGTTCGAGCCGGTCCAACTCACGACGGGAGGCTGCCGTGTTTGTCGCTGCCGCTCCCCGCGGTCGAATCGGGTAGGGAACGGGGCAAGCGAACGCCGAAGTTACCACTCGTGGCCTCTGGTTGCACTACAGCAACGAGGCAAGATTGTCAGGAGTGCGGCGACCACTAAAGCCAGTCGGCTCCGCGCCGAACATGAGAAACTGGTCAGTGCCCCGTCTATGAACAGCCCTAAAGTTGTTGTGATCGGAGCCGGGCCCACCGGCCTGGGAGCTGCCTACCGTCTGCACGAACTGGGCTACCAGAATTGGGCTCTGTACGAAAAATCGGATGACGTTGGGGGACACGCGACTTCCCACGTCGATCCCAAAGGCTTTCTTTGGGACGAAGGCGGCCATGTCATCTTCTCTCACTATCCGTATTTCGATCGTCTGATCGATGAGGCCCTGGGTGACGCAGTCCACGAGTGCGTGCGCGAGAGCTGGATTGTCTGCGGCGATACGTGGGTGCCTTATCCCTTTCAGAACAACCTGCGCCACCTGCCCAAGGAAGTCCAGCTTCAGTGTCTCCTCGGAGCTGCCAAGGCCGCCGCAAACGGCAGGCCGGACCACTCTGCCAACTTCCGGGAATGGATCCTGGCGACCTTTGGTGAAGGAATCGCCGAAGCATTCATGTTTCCCTACAACCGCAAAGTCTGGACAACGCCGCTGGAGCGAATGTCGAAGTCGTGGATCACTGAACGAGTGGCGGTCGTGGACTTCAAGCGCCTGCTGGAAAATGTCATCTACGCCCGCGACGACGTGGGCTGGGGTCCGAACAATAAGTTCAAGTTCCCGCTCCACGGCGGAACCGGCGAGATCTACCGCCGCATTGCCTGCCGTTTTCCAGACAGAGTGCACACTGGAAAGAAGCTGGCGGAAGTCGATACAGAGCACCGCACCGTGTCCTTCGCGGACGGGACCGGTGACACTTATGATGTCCTCATCTCCACCATCCCCCTCGATCTGTTAGTCAAAATGCTGAAGCCAACGCAGTCCGAACTACTGGATGCGGCGGGCCACCTGGAACACAATAACCTGCTCGTCATGGGCCTCGGACTCGAGAAGCCCATCGAGACCACCAAGTGCTGGATCTATTTCACCGATGCGGACATGCCTGCCTATCGCGCCACATTCTTCTCTCACTACTCGCCATTCAATGTTCCCGACGGTGATACCGGCCGCTACAGTTCGCTGATGTGCGAGGCTTCCATTCCCCATGGAGAGTCCGTCGATCCCCAGGGCTGCCTGGATCAGGTGACGACGGGGTTGATCCGGGCTGGCATTCTCGAACCGGCGGACCGGAATCGTGTGGTCTCGCGATATCACCGGATGGTGGATTATTCTTACCCTATCCCGACGCTGGAGCGGGATCGGGCTTTGGCCGTTCTGCAACCGGCGTTACTGGATCATAAGATTTACTCTCGAGGCAGGTTCGGCAGCTGGCGTTATGAGATCGGCAACATGGATCACTCCGTGATGATGGGCGCGGAAGCGGTTGGCCATGCTTTGAGCGGAGAAAACGAATCCGTATTCCACAGTTCCTGACGGGAGAGAACAAACTTGGAAGCCATCGCCGCCGGCGCAGGGCCGACCATCAGCGTCATCATCCCGTCCTATAACACAGCTCCTCTCATTGCGAATTGCCTGGACTCTGTCTTTGCCCAGAGTTTTTCTGATTTCGAGGTCGTCGTGGTCAACGACGGTTCTCCCGACACGGCCCAACTGGAAGAGGCGCTGCGCCCGTATCTCGGGAAAATCGTATATATCGTTCAGGAAAACAAGCGTGCCGCTGGCGCGCGAAACACGGCCATCGGCAAGGCGCGCGGGGAGTTCCTCGCCTTTCTCGACAGCGACGATTCGTGGTTTCCCGATCACCTTGCGTCCCAGATGGAACTCTTCCGCAAAGATCCCGCGCTTGACCTGGTTTATGCCGACGCCGTTCTGCTTTCGGATTCCCCGCGCCAGAAGACGTTCATGGAAAAGTGCCCCTCCGAGGGGGCAGCCACTTTTGAGGCGTTGGTGGTCGAACGCTGCCAGATTCCTGTCTCCACCGTGGTCGCACGCAAGGCCGCGATTTTACGGGCCGGATTGTTCGACGAAAACCTGGCTCGCTGTGACGATTACGACATGTGGCTGCGGACTGCTTTCTTCGGAGGCAAAATAGATTGGCGTCGAAAGCCGCAGGCGCGGCTCTTTCTGGGCCGGCCCGATTCCCTGGGCAGTTCGCGGTCGAAAATGGCGGAGGCCTACTGGAAAATTCTGGAAAAGGCTGCCACAACTCTTTCCCTGACCGATGCGCAGCGGAAACTGGTCGGCGAGCGAGCCGCGGAGATCAAGGCCAGATTTCTGTACGAGCAAGGCAAGCTTGAGCTTCACGAACGGCATCCAGAGAAAGCCCGCGAGCTTTTCGCGGAAGCGAATCTGCACTACCGGGCATTGAAGCTCGACATGGCGATCCGCAGTCTGCAGCTTGCACCTCAGTCGGCGTGTAAGCTGCTCGACGCCTGGAACCGCTTCCGCAATGGCCTCACGGTATGATGACCTCAGCCCACCTCGGGGGATGCCGGGCAAAATGATCAAGCGTCTCATTGGCGGAGTCAAGCGCGCTTTCGACCTGCATCGGCCGGGGCGCAGTCTGATTATCCAGCCCGACGACACCTTCCTGGTTTCGTACCCAAAATCCGGGAACACTTGGGCGCGGCTGCTGATCGCCAACCTTCTTTCTCCCGAAAAGCCCGCCGACTTTCGCACCATCAATCAGCTGGTCCCCGACCCGGCCTCAGAAAGCAAGCGTCATTTTGTGCGGATGCCAAGACCGCGTGTGATCAAGAGTCATTTTGTGTTCGATCCGCGCTATCCGCGAGTGATTTATATCGTCCGCGATCCGCGCGAAGTCGTGCTCTCCGAGTATCACTATCAGCGCAAAACCCGAAGAATCAGCGACCAGTACCCGCTGGCGGACTATGTGCAGCTCTTCCTCGCGGGCCAGACCTATGTCGAGAACGGGTCCTGGGGCGAACATGTGACCGGTTGGCTCGCCGCCCGCGATGGTGACCCGCGCTTTCTTCTGGTCAGGTACGAAACTCTGCTCTCCAATACAGTTGGCGAACTGGACCGCATCGCTTCGTTTCTAGGGATCTCCGCGACATCGCAGCGACTTGCGGACGTGGTGCAACTCAGTTCGGTAGACCGTATGAGAGAACTGGAAGCCAGGCAAAGCGATGCTTCCTCTCTCATGAAGGGCAGCAGGAAAGATGTGCCCTTTGTCCGGAGCGCCAAATCTGAAGGCTGGAGATCCGACTTGCCCGACTTCCTCGTTGAAAAGATCGAGGCTGCCTGGGGACCGGTGATGCGCTATCTGGGTTACGACCTCCGCTTCCCACTGGACCCGAAGATTCTGGATGCCCCCGATTTTGTCCTGCGGAGGCGATGACAAGGTCACTCGCAGGAAACCGCTCATTCCCGGCGTGACTCAGGTCCTATGCGCAAGCTAGAAAAACTTCAGATTATCAAGAATGTAGGTTCGAGCTGGTTCGCCCTCGGAATCAACATCCTGGTCGGCATCTTTCTCTCGCCCTTCATTCTTCACCGGCTGGGAGACGCGGCATTCGGCATCTGGATCCTGATTTTTTCCCTCACCGGCTACTATGGCATTTTCGATTTCGGCATCCGCTCTTCCATCATCCGCTACGTTTCCAAATACACCGCGACCCACGACGTGGAAGAAGTGAGCGGCCTGATTAACACGGCCATGTTCACCTACACTTGCGTGGGCGCACTGAGCCTGCTCATCACACTCGCCGGATGCCTCTATGTCGACCGCTTCTTTCATATTCCGGAGGCCTTTCAGTCGACCGCCCGCTGGCTACTCTTGATCGTTGGAGCGTCGGTGGCGCTGGGCTTTCCCTTCGGCGTGTTCGGCGGGATGCTGGAGGGATTGCAGAAATTCTACGTTCTCAACTGGACCAATATCATCTTCTCCAGTCTGCTCCGCGTCCTGCTGATCGTGTTCTATCTCAACCGAGGCTACGGTCTGTTGACGGTCGCGCTAATCACGGTGGGATTACCTTTGATCGGTTCCCTGGTGCGCGCCGTGGTCGCCCTGCGCTCCTTACCCCTAAGGTTCTCCTGGAAGTACGTCAATCGTGAAGCTTTTCGCCGCATGGCGAATTACAGTGGCGTCACCTTCATGATCGTCATCGCCTGGCGCCTGCGATTCAAAACCGACGCGGTGGTGATCGGAACCTTCCTGTCTTCCGCCGCGATCACTTACTTCTACGCCGGCTCCCGCCTCGTGGACTATGCGGGCGAAGTCGTGAGCAGCCTGGCACAGATCTTTGTCCCCATGTCGAGTCAGTCCGATGCCGCTGGGAACACCGACCGCCTGCGCAAAATTTTCATCGCAGGAAACCGCGCATGTGCGTTCGTAGCTCTGCCCATCATCGCGATGTTCATTATCCTGGGAAAGTCCATCATCCAAATCTGGGTTGGGAAGAAATACGTAGCCCAGGGCTATCCGGTATTGCTCACTCTGATCGTTCCCTACACCCTGATGCAGATTCAGGGGGCCTCTTCCCGCATCCTTTTCGGAATGAGCAAGCATGGAAAACTCGCGGTGGTAACCATGACGGAAGGCATTGCGAACCTTGTGCTGAGCATCCTGCTGGTTCGTCCCTATGGAATTCTCGGCGACGCCTTTGGTACGGCCATCCCCATGTTGGGAACGTATGTGCTTTTCATGCCTCGCCACCTCTGTGGGCGGCTTGGCATTCGCTTGTCGAGCTACCTGAGGCACGCTTACCTTTTGCCGTTGCTGGCCTGTGTGCCGCTGGTCTTGGTTTTGCTCCTGATGCAGAACTGGTTCGTGGCACACAGCTATCGCGAACTGGCGGTCCAGGTGCTCGCGGGAGGAATTGTGTACGGCGCTTGTCTCGTCTGGGCTTACTTGAGCGGCAAGGCCCTTCACGTGGCCGATCTGATGCCGCTATCGGGAGAGCAAGAGCAACAAGCCGAGATGATCGCAGCGATCGAAACCCTGCCAGAGGATGTGTAGCCTCCCGGCAGGTGAGCGCGACATGGACTCTCAAGACCCATCACAAACTGTCGTCAGCGAGTTGAGCCGCGACTGCTTGCTGCAGCCGCCTGTGCCTGAGCTCGCTTCGACGGAGATTCATATTTGGGAGTTTCCTCTCACCATCTCGGACTCCGAACTCAACGCCTATACCACATTGCTTTCAGAGGACGAGCGCATACGCGCCTCCCGATTCCGCTTCGAAAGAGACGCCCGCCGCTTTACTGTGGCCCGGGCCTCGGTGCGGTCAATTCTTGGCGGTTACACCGGATCGGCCGCACGCGACCTCCGTTTCGCTTACTCCCACTACGGAAAACCGTCTCTCTCCGGCGTAACGGCGGATATTCGCTTTAACG
This sequence comes from uncultured Acidobacteriaceae bacterium, assembly GCA_963819035.1. Classification (GTDB taxonomy): domain Bacteria; phylum Acidobacteriota; class Terriglobia; order Terriglobales; family Acidobacteriaceae; genus Sulfotelmatobacter. Next base: position 259,002 of record CAWFUU010000010.1, read on the forward strand.
TTTCGCACTCTGGGGATTTGGCAATGCTGGCGGTCGTACGCGGCCGCGAAGTAGGCGTTGATGTTGAGACCATCCGCGTCGAGGTGGAGACCGACAAGCTCGCAGAACGTTATTTTTCGCTGCACGAACGTGAGTCTCTGAGAGCGATCCCCAACCATGAGCGTGTTTCCGCCTTCTTCCGCTGCTGGACGTGCAAAGAGGCCTTCCTGAAAGCGCAGGGACTTGGGCTATCGCGTAGCCTGGAATCGTTCGACGTCGAAGTGAATCCAGAACGGCCTGCACGCCTTCTCTCGACCCGGCCCGACCCTGAAGAAGCGGCGCGCTGGTCTCTGCGCGAGGTGCAGACTGCGCAGGCGTATGCGGCGGCAGTGGCCGTAAACGGTCTAGCTACAGCGGTGATGGTCTTCCGTTGCGGGTAATGTCGCGGGAACGGTGCGCAGGAAATTGCAACTTTCGCTGCTAAATATCCTTGGGAAAAGCACCTCTCGGACTGCGCAAAACCTTGCACTTTATTCCAGCGGAAACGGTGTATTGACGGGTAAACAGAAGTTTAACCTTTATCCTTATCAATTTACAGTACAATGGCGAAAGCCTTTGCGGCATGGTACTTGCGAGGGGTTAGTAGTCGAGCCTTTTTCATGTACACTGGAACAAATCTTGGGTCATCGACCCGCACAAATTTGTACATCTCAGTAGCATGTCCCCCCGGCATGTTTCGGAAGTCATCATTGATTCCTTCAGCGGTATAGCTGTAACTCAAATTCAAGAACCTTGGAGGCTCAGCACTTGTCTGCAACCAGCCATCTAATTGCTCCGCACGGTGGAGAACTCATTGACCTGATCGCCAAACCGGAAAGGATTGCCGAACTGAAGGGCCATTCCCGCGAGTGGCCATCCTGGGACCTCACCGCCCGCCAAATCTGCGATCTCGAATTGCTTATGAGCGGAGGCTTTTCTCCGCTGCGCGGTTTCATGACCCGCGCCGACTACGAAGGTGTTTGCCACAACATGCGGCTGGCCAGCGGAGTTCTGTGGCCCATGCCGATCACGCTCGATGTAACCGAGGATTTTGCCAAGAAGCTCACGCCCGGCACGAGCAAGGTCGCGTTGCGCGATCCTGAGGGCGTGATGCTGGCCGTCCTGCACGTCGAAGAAGTCTGGCAACCCGACCGCGCAGCCGAAGCGAAAGCCGTTTTCAACAGCACCAGCAAGGCCCATCCCGGCGCCAACTACGCCACGAACCAGGCGAACCCGTGGTACGTTGGCGGGCGCGTCGAAGGATTGCAGGCGCCGTCGCACTATGACTTCCGCACGCTGCGTTTTTCTCCGGCGGAGTTACGCGCCGAGTTCGCACGCCAGGGCTGGCGCCGTGTGGTCGCCTTTCAGACGCGCAACCCCATGCACCGCGCTCACGTGGAACTCACCTTCCGCGCGGCCAAACAGGTCGAAGCCAATCTCCTGATTCATCCCGTGGTCGGTATGACCAAGCCGGGCGACGTGGACTACTATACGCGCGTGCGCTGCTACCAGTTGCTGGGCTCGAAATATCCTCAGGGAACCCAGAGGCTCTCGCTCTTGCCGCTCGCCATGCGTATGGGCGGTCCGCGCGAAGCCATCTGGCACGCGTTGATCCGGAAGAACCATGGCTGCACCCACTTCATCGTGGGCCGCGATCATGCCGGTCCGGGCAAGGACACCGACGGCAAGCCCTTCTACGGCCCTTACGAGGCGCAGGAGGTCTTCAAGAAGCACGAAGCCGATATCGGCGTCACCATGGTTCCTTTCAACATGATGGTTTACCTCGAAGGGGAAGACCGTTATGTGCCCGATGATGAGGTCAAGCCGGGCGACAAGGTCCTGAACATTTCTGGCACAGAACTGCGCCAGCGTTTGAACGAAGGCCGCGAGATTCCGGGCTGGTTCACCTATCCGGAAGTCGTGCACGAACTGCGCCGCAGTTTCCCGCCACGGGCGCGTCAAGGCGTGACGATATTCTTCACCGGGCTCTCGGGATCGGGCAAGTCGACCATCGCCAACGTACTGCTGACGAAGTTTCTAGAAGTTGGTGGTCGTCCGGTAACGCTGCTCGATGGCGATCTGGTGCGCAAGCATCTTTCCTCGGAACTGGGATTCTCGAAAGAGCATCGCGATATCAACATCCGCCGCATCGGTTATGTTGCCTCTGAGATTACCAAGAACGGCGGCATCGCCATTTGCGCACCGATCGCGCCCTATGACGCGACCCGGAAGCACGTGCGCCAGATGATCGAACCGTTTGGAGGCTTCATCCTGGTGCACATTGCCACTTCGGTCGAGGTCTGCGAGCAGCGCGACCGCAAGGGCCTGTATGCCAAAGCACGCGCCGGCATCCTTAAGGAGTTCACTGGCATCTCAGATCCCTACGAGATTCCGGCCGATGCCGAGGTCACAATCAACACCGGCGAACTGTCTCAAGAGGAAGCAGCTCAGGAAATTATTCTGCACCTGGAGCGCGAAGGCTTCATCGGAGTAAATGGAGCGGTCGCGTAAGACGAAGACGGATCGACTATGGAATTGTTGGCAGCTAAAATCCTGGTGGGCTTCGTCGTTGGTGTCCTCATTGGCATGAGCGGCGTGGGGGGCGGTGTTTTGCTGCTCCCCGTGCTCATCTTCGGCTTGCGGGTGCCCGCCATCGTGGCGGTCGGGTCCGACGCACTTTTCAACTTCTTTACAAAAATTCCCGCCAGCCTGATGCATTTGAAAAAGGGCACGGTTCGGCGCAAAGTCGTGATCGCCCTTGCCGCGGGCAGCATTCCCGGCTCCATTGCCGGAGTGAAACTGCTGATGTATATCCGCCACCTTTACGGTGATGGGGTGAACAACTTCATCAAAACCGCCGTGGGCGTTTTGCTGATCGTCATTCCCACTCTTTTGTTGTTCCAGAGACGTATCGAAGAGCGAGTAGGCAATCGCCCGCCATCCACGAAGGGTTTCGCCGGAATGGCGCTGATTGGCCTCGTCGCTGGTTTTCTGGTGGGCATGACCTCGGTCGGTTCGGGCAGCATTATCATGATGCTGCTTCTGCTGTTCTACAGCTTTCCACCGAAGGTAAATGTCGGCACGGACATCGTCCACGCCGTCATATTAACCGGGGTGACCGGCTTCCTTCACTTCCGCCTGGGCAACGTAGACCCAGGACTGGTGCTATCGCTTCTGATTGGCTCCATTCCGGGTGGGTTGCTAGGATCACACTTTGCAACCCGCGTACCCATGCTCTGGCTGCGCCGCATCCTTTGCGCCTTGCTGTTGATCACCGGGGCCCGCATGTTGTGGGCCTGATTCCTACGAATTATTCAGGAGACCATGAGTTCTTCCTACGCCGACATCCTGCAACGCATCCAGTGTGCGCTAGACGCGGCTCGCGCGGTCTTTGCGCGCTTCACTCCGGGCGAAATCGAAACCGAATACAAAGCCGGGCTCGACCCTGTGACCGAGGCTGATCGGGCGGTGGACGCGGTATTGCGGCAGAACCTGCTCCGCGACGGAGAAGGCTGGCTTTCCGAAGAGAGCGCTGACGATCTTTCCCGCCTCGACAAGTCGCGTGTGTGGGTCGTCGACCCGCTGGACGGAACTCGCGAGTTCGTACTCGGCTTGCCCGAGTTCTGCGCTTCCATCGGCTTTGTCGAGAACGGCAAGCCCGTGGCAGGAGGAATCTACAATCCCGCGACGCAAGAGACCATTCTCGGCTCGATTGATTCCGGAGTCTTGTACAACGGCAAACCGACACACCCCAGCCAACGGGAAACTCTGCAAGGCGCGTTGATTCTGGCCAGCCGCAGTGAAGTCAAACGCGGCGAGTGGCAGCAGTTTCAAGGCGGCGACTTTGAGGTTCGCGCCATGGGATCGGTGGCCTACAAATTGGCATTGGTGGCATCTGGACGCGCCGACATCACGTTCACGCTCACGCCGAAAAACGAGTGGGACGTGGCCGCCGGGGCCGCGCTCGTAGCGAGCGCCGGAGGATTCGTCGCCACTCTCGACAATACTCCATTGCGCTGCAACAACCGCAATCCGCTGCTTTCGGGCCTGATGGCCAGCGGCCCACTCCTGCGCGAACCGCTGCTCGCTGTCCTGTCAGGACATCTGCCCACCGCCGCATCCGGCGCCGGTCCGCATCGCTGATGCGAACTCTCGGCTGGCCGATTCACCCCGTCCGGCGGACCCATGTGTAAAATTTGAGCCCATGGCGCCGCCGACGATCAAAAAACCACGGGCCACCCTCCGTAGCAGCGCACCCGTGTTTGTGCTGGGCTGTCCGCGCTCCGGAACTACTCTGCTCTACGACATGCTGCTCTCTGCCGGTGGATTTGCCGTCTACCTCGCCGAATCTAACGTCTTCAATCTGCTGGTGCCTCGCTTTGGCGACCTCAGCGTTCGCTCCAACCGCGAGCGATTGATGCAGGCATGGGTGAACTGCAAACTTTTTCGCAGTTCCGGGTTGGACGCTGGAGCCATAAGCAGGCGGATTCTTGCGGAATGCGAAAATGGTGGAGATTTCCTGCGACTGTTGATGGGGGATATATGCTCGGCGCAGGGCATGGCACGCTGGGCCGAGAATTCTCCTGAAGGCATGCTGTACCTGCCACTCATCAAGCGCCTGATTCCCGACGCATTGTTCGTTCACATCCTCCGCGACGGCCGCGATGTGGCCACGTCGCTGGCGCAACGCCGGTACGTTCGCGCCTTTCCCTGGGAAGACCGCCACGGCTTGATCGGTTGCGGTCTCTACTGGGAGTGGATTTTGCAGCAGGGCCGGCGCTTCGGACAATCGATTCCGGCAGACTACATGGAAGTTCATTTCGAAGAACTTCTCACCCAACCGCAGGAGACGCTCGACCAGATCGGCCGCTTCATCGAGCAATCGCTAGACTATGAGGTCATTCAGCACGTCGCATACGGATCGGTGACCAAACCAAATACTTCGTTCTTCAACGAATCGGAGCGCGCCGATTTCAACCCGGTGGGGCGCTGGAAGAAGAGTTTTTCGCCGACGCAGTTGTTGCGCTTCGAACGGCTGGTCGGGCCGACCTTGGCCCAACTCGGGTACCAGCCTGCCACGAATGGCCCGGAGATGGGGCTGGATCTATCGTTGCGCGTCACGCGGCTCTTGCACCGCACGTACTTCAGGGGCAAGGTGGTCTACAAGAACAGTTCATTCATTCGAGCGCTGCGGCCGGCCATGACCGGCGCCGATCTCGACGAAATTGTTCTCGCCCACGACCACCCGCCGACCATCAAGCAGGCCCCCTCGCGTTCCCTATAGTTCAGTCCGGCCGGTAAGCGAGCCTGGCCCGCTTTCCCGAGGATAGGAAATGGGCAATGCCGTTTACCCAGCTTTCGAATTCAATATCCGTGCGCCCGCTCGTGTCGACGAGGCGCGGCAGCAACAGCGGATTGCTCTGCGGAGTCGCGAGGCCCGTATCGCAGGTAGTAGCCGACACAATGCCTTCCGCCGCAAGCCACTTGAGAAATTCTGGACGGTAGGCACCGCTCGGATAGCAGAAATGTCTCCTCGCACCAGACGCTGCCTGCGATATCCATTCGCGATTCTCGCCAATTTCCTTGCGCAACATTTCCTCGTTCAGCGGCATGCGATGACGATGCGTGTGGAGCTGAAAATCTACGCCATCGTTCGCGAGTTCCTTCACCTCGCGCTGGTTCATCAACTGAAGGATGCGCTTGGCAACTAACTCCTGGTAATCGATCTTCAGGATCTGCGCCAGCCGGGCGACGATGTCATTTTTCACAGCGCCGCTAAGTTCCTGCCCGTCGGCCCATGCTACAAGCTGATCCACCGCCTGCTGTCGCGCTTGCGCCGAATCCAGAACCACCGCTTGCAAAATGCCAAGTTCCTTCAAGTCCACTGTGCCCTGCGCCCGAGCCTTCCACATTATGTAAGAAGAGGCCAGGCTGAAGACGGGAAGCTCAAGTTGGCTGTAATACGTCGTGAGATACACAGTCACAGGGAAGCCCGCCTGTTTGAGACGCGGGTAAGCCTGCGAATAAAAGTCATAAGTGCCGTCATCGAAGGTAAGCGCCACGCTCCGCTCCGGCAGGTCGTTGCGATAAAGCCGCTCCAACGCCTCCGCAAGCGGCAGCACCGCATAGTTTCCACGGCGCAGAATCTCCAGCCTGCGCTCGAGTTGTTGCGGGCGAATGAAAAGGTAAGGCCGCCACTCGTGCTCGTCGTCAAGGGAGATGCCGTGATAGCACAGAATCGACAGTCTTTGCCGCCGCCAGTCGCTTCCCTGCACCAGGTGGAATGCGCCCGCGGTTTTCAGCACCGTCAGTGCTGCGCGCCGAATCGACCTTCGCATCCGATCGCTTAGCACCATGCCTAGCTCAAGGCCGCCAAGGTTGCCGACTTTCCTCCGGCGTCGATGCCTTCCACGGGATCGCCGTCAATCATGACACGCAGCCAGGTCTCGAGGTTGAGCAGGCGCCAGATGCGGTTCCCGTGGTCGCGCGTTTTCGAGCGCTGTTCGGCAAACATACGCCGCACCGCCTCCGGGCGGAACAGGCCTCTGTCCGCGTTCCGCGAATCGAGCAGTAGGCGCTCCAAGTCTTCTAACTGCGGCCCTGCGATCCAGTATTCCCACGGCGTGGGAAAGCCCATCTTCTTCCGGTACACAATCGACTGCGGGAGTAGATCTTGCACCGCTTGCTTCAGAATAAACTTGCCTGCCATTCCCTCGATCGAGTAACGCGCCGGAATCCGAGCCGTAAATTCCACCAATTCATGATCCAGAAACGGAACGCGGCTTTCGATGGAAGCTGCCATGCTCATCTGGTCCTGCTTCATCAGGAGTTCAATCAGGTAGCTGTTGATATCGGCATAGAGAAGGCGGTGCAGCACGTCGCCGCTTGATCTGTTCCACGCGTTCATCGAGCCGGCATACGCGCTCTCCGGCGGTCGATAGCGCGTCGGACGTGAGCAGGTCGCCCTGTTCCGCAGTGGAGAACGCGGAAAAAAAGTTGTCGTAATAAAAAGACGGCCATGAGCTGCCATCTCGAACTAGAAAAGTGTGTTCCAGTTTACGATGCAGCGTTGCGCTCAGTGGACCAGCCTCGATCGCACGACGAACGAGATCGCGCAGCGCCCTCGGGGTCACGGCCCGGTAGGCGCGGTCCATTTGCGCGTTCAGCAGCGTCCAGGCATAGCGTGTATAACCAGCAAGAGTTTCGTCGCTTCCCTCGCCGGTCAGTACTACGGTGACTCGCTCCCGCGCTAAGCGTGCAACGAAATATAGCGAAACGCTCGACGGCCATACGATGGGCTCGTCTTCATGCCAGATCAGCCGTGGCAGGCTCTGAAAAAACTCTTCCCGGCTCAGCCGGACTTCGTGATGCTCCGAACCAATATGCTTTGCGACCTCGCGCGCGAAACCCAGTTCGCTGAATTGCTCTTCGACGTACCCAACCGCAAACGTCTGGATGCGATCTCCGCGAATCTTCGAGGTGAGCGCCGCCACCGCGCTCGAATCGAGTCCTCCACTGAGAAAGACTCCGAGCGGCACGTCGCTCATCAGATGCGACCGAACCGCCGCCTCGAGCAACTCGCGATAGGCCTGAACATAATATTTTCGTGGCAAGGGCTGTTGATCCACTTCCACGCCAAGATCCCAGTACCGCTCAACTCGGGGCTCGCCGTCCTCAGCCAGTTCCAGCGTGTGCCCAGGCAACAGCTTCTGGATTCCAGCAAACATCGTCTCCGCACCCGTGATGTATCCGAACGCCAAGTACTCGGAGAGCACGCCCCGATTGAATTCCGCACCGACTCCCGGATAGGCAAGAATCGCTTTGATCTCGGACCCGAATAGAAATGCTTTGCCGTCCCAGCGGTAGTAAAAAGGCTTGATGCCAACGCGATCACGCGCAGCGAAGAGCACGCGCTTACGGTTATCCCAGATCACGAACGCGAACATCCCCCGCAGCCGCTTCACGCAATCGCGGCCATATTCCTCGTACAGGTGAACGATTGTTTCCGTGTCGCTGCGCGTGCGATAACGATGACCTCGCGCCTCCAGGTCCGCTCGCAAATCCGCATGGTTGTAGATTTCCCCGTTGTAGACGATCCAGATGTCCTGGCCCTCGTTGGCGAGCGGCTGGTGGCCAGTCTTGACGTCGATGATGCTGAGCCGCCGCATGGCCAATCCGACATTCTCCTCCACGAAAAAGCCTTCATCGTCGGGCCCGCGATGGGCTATCCGGCGATTCATGGCGGCCAGCGCCTCACGGCTGACGCTCTGGCTACGATCGCAAAGAAAAATGCCGCAGATTCCGCACATGTTCAGCTCACAATTCGGATCTTGTCACAAAAGGTCGCCGGCGACCGGACCACCCGGCACAGAAACCACAGGCCCTTCCTCCACCGCTGCGAAGTCAGATGCGAAAATCTCCCGTCGATTTTCCTCGACTGTGACTTCACCCCACGACACCGATCGCATGAAACGCAGCGCCGGACCGCCATCTGCCTCGGCATGACTGCCATTCACCAGGATGAGTCGCTGCTCCGAACCATTCTGCCATCGGCACAGGCAAACAAATTCCGCGTCGCTCGCAACAGGGCCTTGCTGCCAGCGTTTTCCGGACTCGCCGAAGAAGAAAACAAATTCCCGCCCCTCGCCGGCAAACCGGTAAGCGCTAACCACCGAACCCGGCTTCCTGTCACCGATTTGGGCAAATGTGCCAGGAGATCGCAACGCCTCATCCAATGTTACTAGCAAGACACAGAACGAGTCCGGAAGGTCCGCCATCCTGGAAAATGTCAGCACCGTCATCGGGGCTTTCAAGCCGTACACCGGTGACCAGGATTGCTTGCTGACTTCTTGCGCCCACCTGTGTCCGGCGGCCGGAATCAGCGCCAACCCCTGCGACGCTCCTCTGACGCGGAAAAGGCCCTCTTCGACCAATTGCATCTCGTGACCGAGATGCCACGAGACCTCAAGCTTATGCTGGCCAGACCCTTCGGCTCGATCGCGCACGAGATAAATTCCATTTCTCAAAGACACTACCAATCGTCGATGGACAACGGGCTGAGGCAGCCGCCCATAACCATCATGCGTTGCCTCGAGCAAATCAAAATGTCTCCCCTGGATCCACCGCTCTGTCTTCGACTCCGCGAACCTGCGCCACGAAAAAGCCGTGCCGGGCTCGGCCTGATCCACGCTATCCACACGCATGGTGTTGTGCATGGCAGTGCCGCGAAACAGGTCCCGTTCTCCACCCTCCGCCGCGTAACTGCAAGTTCCGGGATCGAGCAGCAATTCGCGACCCTGACTGGTTAGAGTCAGGCTCAACGCGTCGGCATGGCCGTGCCCGCCACTTTGCCTGCCCATGGGCCCGCAATCTACGACGAGTTGCGTCGCCGGTTTCTCCGACGCCAGAAGATACAGGCCCGATGCCTCGAGCGCTGCGGAACTGGGATCGTGCGGGCGAGCCTCTAGTTCGTCCCACACGCGCACTCCCTCAGGTCCAACCAGCCAAATCGTCTCCTCGCGCAGCTGCCCGGCCGCAGCCTTGTAGTCGCCTCGATTGAATAGGATTGCTCCTGTGGCCAACGGATCAAGCAGATGTTCACTGCCGTTGCGTCGCGGATCAAAAAGCCGCCCTCCGTCATCGTCTCCGAAGCGCGGCGGCGCGCCTGCACGTCCCAACAGGCACAGCGCGGTTAGCATCTTTTCCAGAGATTCTTCGAACTCCTTGGGCAACGGTACATTGTTCATGCTCGCCAGCACTGCCGAATGCAGAAAGAAATCGAGCGCGTACACGTGATAGTAAGTCGACTGCTCGAAATGAAAGCCGTCGGACTGCACTTGCCGGCGGGCTTCGTCCAGCACAATCTGCCGGCCCACGGCCTTCCAACGCTCGGCCGCAGCCAACTCCGGGCACAGGACTCCAAGAAAGAACAGCGCCACGCCTTCTCCGAGCAGATGCGTGTTGGGAGAGAAATATGTAGATAGATAGCGCTCGATATGCCGCCCATGCAGCCCCAGAAGGCGAAGCCACTCTTCGCGGAAGTCCGGCAATCCCGGTGCGCCTTCCAGCAGGTGGTAGGTCCACAGCCAGGCCAGGCTGCGAAACGCGACTTCCAGGCTGCTGGCCCAATTGATGCCGACGGGATAAGGGTTTTCGGTCCTCCAGTGTCGCCACTGCCGCAAAATCTCGTCGGCATAACGAGGGTCTCCCGTGAGTCGATACGCCTCGGCCAGGGTCACAAAATGCTGGTGCCGGTTGAGTTCCCAGGTAACCTTGCTGTCGCCGACTTCTTCGAAGTCCAAATAGCGCACCCGATAGAACACCTTTCGCGGGGCGCGCTTGCCATGGATCAGGTCGAGATGCCAGTCGATCGGCCTCCCGTAGGCGAGATCGTTGTACCCCATGAGGTCAAATCGGTGCAGGAGAACCTTGTCCGCCTGCTGGATGATGCGCTTCACCTGCTCGGGGAGCCGCTGCCTCAACAGTTCAAGTCGGGCGTCGACCTCCGCGGGACCGAAAAAGAAGTTTCCTCTCCCGGCATCGACTGAGCGGCGCGCGTTCTTGGCAAAATCGAACCGCAGCAGAAAAAGTAGCCCGTCTTGTCGCTTCGCCAGCTCCTGGCGAACGCGATAGCGCAGTTCGGTCCGCTCCATCCCAGCCACGCGATCCGCGACTCGTCGCCATTTGCTAAGGTTCATACGATTTCAAGGCGGTCCCCTGGTCCCGGCAAGAGGCGCGGCATCCCAGAGGATTCTTTGTTAGGTATTATTAACTGTTCTCGCGGTATCCTGCGAACTCTCGGAGCACAATGCACAAAATTGGTACCGGACGCGATTGGAATGTACCGATGAATCTGGAAAAGGCCCGACGTCCGGCTCTCGACCGCTACGTAAGGATTTGCGGGTAGCCCCTTTGCGAATTCTCTGGGTCAAAGCGGGCAAACTGCTGCCGGTCGACACCGGCGGCAAGATCCGTTCCTACAACATTCTGCGGCACCTCGCCCGCGCCCACGACGTGACTCTGCTTACCTATTACGGAGGCAGCAGGGACTTGCAATACGAAACCGATATCGCGCGCGAACTGCCCGGTGCTGAGACGGTTTATACCGCCGCCCTGGATGGCACGGCATTCTCTCAGTCTCTGGATTATGCCCGGCTGGTTTTTCGCTCCGCTCCCTTTGCTGTGAGCAAGTTCACTCATTCCGACATCAAACGGAGGGTGGGGGCGTGGATCGCGGAAAAGAAATTTGACGTGGCGGTTTGCGACTTCCTCTCCGCCTCGATGAACTTTCCCGAAAAACTTGCGACCAGGACGGTCCTGTTTCAACACAATGTCGAGACGGCTCTCTGGCAGCGCCTGGCGGCGACTGACTCGAATCTGGCCAGACGCGCCGCTTACACCATCGAAGCTCGCAAAATGGCGAGCTACGAGCGCGACGCGCTGCGCAAATTCCATCACGTCATTGCAGTTTCAGAACACGACCGGCAGCAGATGCTTGCGATGGACCCATCTTGCTCCATCAGTGTCGTACCCACGGGCGTGGATACGGAAAAATACACGCTGGCGCCTCCAGCGACGGCTGATCCTCCCAGGATCGTTTTTCTGGGCTCCATGGACTGGGAGCCCAACATCGACGCGGTGACCTATTTTTGCCGAGAAATTTTTCCCCGGGTGCGCGCCCAGGTGCCGGCCGCCGTGTTTCAGATTGTAGGGCGGAATCCACAAGCAAGCGTCAGGCAACTGGCCACCCCTGCGGTACAAGTGACCGGCAGCGTGCCCTCGGTCACCGAGTTCTTGAACGATGCCACCGTGGTCGTCGTTCCTCTGCGGATCGGCGGGGGAACGCGCCTGAAAATTTTCGAAGCAATGGCCACGGGCAAGGCTGTAATTTCCACCTCGATTGGGGCCGAAGGCTTAGACGTACAGAGTGGCCGCGATCTCATCCTCGCCGACGATGCAGAAGCCTTCACTGAGGCGACCATTCGTCTGCTGAGCGACGCCGCACTCCGCCATCAGTATGAGCAGGCAGCAGCGCGGCTTGCGGCCCAGTGCGACTGGTCGAAGATCGCTCAGCTGTTCGCCGCGGCACTACAAAAAGCCTGCGTGAGCAAAGTCGTCGCCGAACGCACATGAACATCCTGATATTGGACGGAAACCAAAATCAGGCTGTCGCCAGTGTGAGATCTCTAGCCCGCGCTGGCCACACCGTCGTCGCTGCCGAATCGTCTTCTTGTTCGAAGGCGGGCTGGTCTCGAGCCTGTAGCTCCACGCTTCGATACCCATCCCCCGCACAGAATGTCGAGGCATTCCTCAATTGCATCGCCGGGTTCGTCCGCCAACATCCCGGAACCCTGATCTTGCCGATGACGGAAGCCACAACTCTGCCTGTCTCGGCGCATCGTGACTTCCTGATTGCCGCCGGGGCTCGCCTTGTTCTGCCGGAACACAAGAATCTCCTGCGCGCTTTCGACAAGGACGAGACCACACGCTTGGCCGCGTCTCTGGGCGTTGCTGTTCCGACCACGATTCTGATCACGCGTGAAGATGAGGCGCGCGACGCATCGCAGTCCGTGCGCTATCCGGTCGTGCTCAAGCCGCGGGCCTCTGAGGAACTCACAGCCGGCGTGCTTCGCACCGCAGGACGGCCGCGCTACGCCCGCGACGACAACGAGTTCAACGACGCGTACCGTGATATCAGCAACCGGTCTTCCGCTACGCTGGTCCAGGAATTCGTACCCGGAGAGGGGACCGGATACTTTGCCCTCATGCATCATGGCGAACTGCGGGCCGAGTTCGCGCACCGGCGAATTCGAGATGTCTATCCGACTGGTTCGGGAAGCGCGGTGCGGGTCAGTATCGATCCCGACCCTGACATCAAGCGCGCTTCGTTAGCCATTCTTTCCGCATTGCGCTGGCACGGGGTGGCCATGGTGGAGTTCCGCAAGCAACCGGGATCACCGCCCGCGTTTATGGAAGTCAACGGACGTTTCTGGCTTTCTCTGCCCTTAGCGTGTTACGCGGGAGCAGATTTCCCTGCCCTGCTCGCGCGCATGGCAGAAAACGGGGACATCGAACCGACTTTCGGCTACCGCCGCGGCGTTCGTTGCCGCTGGCTGGTGGGAGACGCGCGCCACCTTCTCGAAGTGTGGAAGGGTCCCCCGAGTGGCTATCCCGGCCAATACCCGGGGCGCATGCGGACTCTGCTCGACGTTCTCACGCCAGTTCCCGGGACCTATCACGATCTGTTTCAATGGAGAGACCCGGTGCCGGAATTGGCAGACTGGGTTTACGCCTTCTCTCGGACGATGAAAGGACGGTAATGCTGAAGGGCGCTCTGCACGTTCACAGCACCTACTCCGACGGTGAGTTCACGCTCGCGGAATTGCGCCGAACCTACCTTGCCGAAGGTTGCTCGTTTGTGTGCATTACCGACCATGCGGAGTACTTCGACAGCCAATCCGTCCGGGCCTACGCGGAAGATCTGGAGCGCCACTCCGATCGCGAATTTTCCTTCGTCATCGGACTCGAGTACCGGTGTGATCGCGACATGCACATCCTCGGCTACGGCGCGTCTGCTCTGGCTGCCACGACAGACCCTGAGGCCGTGATTCGTCACATCGATTCGCAGGGCGCGATCGCGGTGATTGCTCATCCCAAAGACGAATTCTTTCCCTGGATCGAAGAATTTCAAGCCCTTCCGCAAGGGATTGAAACTTGGAATTCCAAGTACGATGGCCGTTATGCGCCGCGCCCCGGAACTTTCGCCCTGCTGCTGCGGCTCCGGCCCCGAGCGCCCGAAATGCATGCATTTTACGGTCAGGATCTGCACTGGAAAAAGCAGTTTCGCGGGCTGTGCGTCACCATCGATGGCGATGCTCCGGACCCGTCCCTGGTTCTGAAGGCTCTAGCCGCCGGAAATTACTGCGCCCGCAAAGATGACCTGCAACTGCCCTCCTCCGGCATTCTGCCGGACGACTTGCTGGCCGACTTTGGGCAGGCGCACTTGCGCTCGCGCCGCATGTGGCGAATCTTCAAGAATGGCAAGCAGACCCTGGACCGCCTTGGCATTCGCGTTCCTGAATCTGTGAAGGCGCACTTGCGCAGGATCTTCTGATGGCATCGCCGGGCATCGTTTTTCTCATGTATCACGAACTGGAACTGCCGGAGCGCCTATTGATCCAGTCCGAACCTGGCTACGTGCGCTACATTCTCCGTGAAGCGATTTTCCGTTCGCAGATCGACTGGCTCCGCAAAGACGGCTGGCGGGGCTTGAACGTGAGCGAAGCGTTGCGTGCGACCGCGGAAAAATCCGTTGCCATCACCTTCGACGACGGTTGTGAAACCGACCTGCTCGCCGCGGCTCCACTCCTGCGCGAAGCGGGATTTCACGCCACGTTTTATGTGACCGCCGGGTTTCTGGGCCAGCCGGGGTACTTGTCGACAGCACAGTTGCGCGAACTGGGTTCCTCCGGCCTTGAGATCGGCTGCCACTCGATGACTCATGCCTACTTGAATGACCTCGATCCTCACCAGATGCGCTCTGAAATCGTCGCCGCACGTTTGAAGCTGGAAGACGTAACCGGCAGTACGGTGGAACATTTTTCCTGCCCCGGCGGACGCTACAACGACGCGGCGATAGCGCTCGCCAAACAAGCGGGGTACCGTTCCTTCGCCACCAGTCGCGCGTATCCCAACCGGCCGTCGGCCGATCCGTTCCGCCTGGGCCGCGTCGCGATCATGCGCGATACGAACCAGCCGGCTTTCGAGAAAATCTGTACTGGCGAGGAGCTGTGGAAGATCCGCCTGGGCGAGTCTCTCCGCACCTCGGTGAAAAAGACGATCGGCAACGCGATGTACGACCGCATCAGGACAGCAGTTCTCGGTCAACCGTAGCAGCCGCGCGGTTGACGCGTCCCATCGCCGATGAAATATTGAAAGTCCCACACCAATGACTCACCGTATCTGGAAAGCTCTGAGGAACGCGACTCGTGGCCCTGAGATCCTCCGCTGCGTGGTGGAGACGAACCAATGGGTAGCTATTAGTGCGGCTTACCTGGGTTTGTCACTCCTGGAGTATCCCCTGGTGCTGCGGTTGCGGCGCGGGGAACAGATCCACCTCGAAGAACTCACCGACCTCAAGGCTTTCTGGCAGATCTTTCTGCGTAAGGTCTATCGTGTTCGCGCCACCGACGAGGTAATTCTGGACCTGGGCGCCAACGTCGGAGTATTTACCCTTTACGCCGCGCGGAACGCACCACGGGCACAAGTGTTTTCCTTCGAGCCTTTTCCTTCCACCTTTCGACGTCTTGTCGCCACCGTGCGCGACCATCACCTTGACGACAGGGTAACGTGCCTGAACTACGCTGCCACGGGAGCCAGTGGGGTCCGCCTCATGCCCGACGGACAACTTCCCAGCCAGCGCCGAGCTTTGGCCGCCGCCAGCGCGATCTCGGGCACTCAGGTCATGGGCAAAACGATCGAGTCCATGCTGGAAGAAAACCACCTCCCTCACGTCGATCTTCTGAAGCTGGACATCGAAGGTAGCGAATATGAGGTGCTTCTCTCAACTCCTCCGCGCATGCTGGCGCGGATCGACCGCATTGCCCTGGAATACCACGGCGACAGTGCTCCCTACTCGAGGCAACAACTCTTCGATCATCTCGGGCAAGCCGGATTCACTGTCACTTCGGACCTCTGTGATCCACAGGGCTATGGTCTTGCCGAGTTGACCCGCAGCAACTGAGTCCAGACCAGCCCCGTCCGAGTCATCAGTTCTCCAGTTGCATCTGGCTTTACTTCTGCCCTTCCGTGTCCTTCAGGATCATGATCTTTCGTCATCTGTGTGATTCGTCGGCATCCCCGTAAAGTCACTCCGTAAGGACTCGCACGCATTAGTCCCCCCCAACTCTTCGTTACGAGGTTCTGATGTTTAAGACTGGAACGCTTCCCCTGCGCGCCATTGTCACTCGCTTTCTTTCCTCCGTTCTTTTTTCTCTTTGGCTGACATTCCTCGGGATCACTCTTGCGGCCGCTCAGATAAATACCCTGCCGCGAATCTCAATCACACCGCTCAACCCCAGCGTTTCCTCCGGAGGAAAGCTGCAATTCACCGCTTTGGTCGTAAACAGCAGCGATACGGGAGTCCGCTGGTGGGCGAGCGCGGGCACGATTTCGAAAGATGGTCTCTTCGTGGCGCCTGAAGTCACCAGCCAGCAGTTCGTTCGGGTAACGGCCGCTAGCGTGGTCGGCTTAGCGGTTCGAGCGTCAGTCGAGGTCGCGGTCATTCCCGATCAACCCTTGAGAATTACAACCTCACGTCTGGCCGCAGCCAAGATCGATTCCTCCTACGACGTCCAGCTCTCCGCCCGGGGAGGAACGTCTCCGTATTATTGGTCCCTTTCGTCCGGAGCGCTACCCACAGGAGTGCGATTGAACCGGTCGACCGGTGTCATCTCTGGAGTTCCGTCCAAAACTGGCACCTTCGAGTTTGCAGTGACTTTGAAGGACGCAAGGGCCAAAACGACCGCCCGACCTCTTGCTCTGACGGTTTCGCCGGTTTTCACCGGCACGTTCGACGGACCCGCAGAATTACCACGCGTCTACTTGCAAACGGTTCTGTCCGATACGCCCGGCCCCGGAAAAATCATCCCGGTTAAAGCCGGTGGGGATTTCCAGGCCGCGCTGAACCGCGCGAATTGCGGCGATACGGTCACACTGCAGGCCGGTGCTACGTTTACGGGAGTCTTCTCGTTTCCGCAAAAGTCTTGCGATGCCGCACATTGGACTACTGTCCGCACCAGCGCCCCCGACAGCGAACTTCCACCCGAGGGCTCGCGTTTGACTCCGTGCTACGCGGGCGTTAGTTCCTTGCCCGGCCGACCTGACTTTCACTGCAGTTCCACCAAGAACGTTCTCGCCAAACTCATCTTCGCGGGAGTATCGGGAAACGGTCCCGTCACCTTCGCACCAGGCGCCGACCACTACCGCCTGGAAGGCCTGGAAATCACTCGCGCGGTCAGCGAAAATCGTATTACCGCCCTAGTCGCTCCCGAGGTTCGCTCCCCCGCCGATCACATCATCCTCGACCGCGTCTGGGTTCACGGCACCCCTCACGATGAGACGACGCGGGGAGTGTTTCTCAATAACACCTCTTACGTGGCGATTGTGGATTCTTTCTTCACTGATTTCCACTGTGTTGCCATCACCGGCGCATGCACCGACGCCCAAGCAATTGGCGGAGGCAGCGGTGACCTGCCCAGCGGCCCCTATAAGATCGTGAATAACTTTCTGGAAGCCTCTGGCGAGAACATTCTCTTTGGCGGCGGGCCCGCGACTACGACTCCAGCGGACATCGAAATCCGCCACAATCACCTGTTCAAGCCTCTGATCTGGATGTCCGGGCAGCCGGGATATGTCGGCGGCACCGATGGCCATCCTTTCATCGTCAAGAATCTGTTCGAGTTGAAGAACGCAAAGCGCGTGCTGTTCGAAGGCAACGTCGCCGAGTACACCTGGGGAGGGTTCACTCAAGCCGGATATGCCTTAATGCTTACCCCGAAAAACCAGGCCGGCGCCGACGGAAGCAACCTATGCCCCGCCTGCGTTGTCACCGATGTCACGGTCCGCTACAGCACCATCAGCCATGCCGGCGCCGGCATCAACATTGCGAATTCGGTGTCCTCCAACGGAGGCATCGCCTCCGCCGGAACGCGCTACAGCATTCATGACATCACCATCGACGACATCAACGGCGACGTCTATCTCGGTGGAGGCCCACTGATTCTGGTCCTGAACGGATGGAAGACCCACGTTCTCAGCGACATCACCATCAACCACATCACCGGCTTCGGAGATTCGTCTCTATCCACGCTGGCTGTCGGAAACGACCTCAGTCACCCCAAGATGTCACACTTCGTGTACACCAATAACCTCGTGCTTGCTGGCCAATACCCGGTGTGGTCTGCCGGTGGCAAGACGGACTGCGCTCACTCCACCGTTCCAATCCGCGTGATCGATACCTGTTTCGAGCCTTATGCGTTCGCCAACAACGCCATCATCGCCTCGCCGGCCCACTATCCTCCCGCGAAATGGCCAGCTCGAAACTATTTTCCACCAGACGCAGCCGCGGTCCACTTTTCCCATTACAACAATGCCAAGGGCGGCGACTATCGCCTCCTGCCCTCGAGCCCCTTCAAACATGCCGGGACCGATGGCAAGGATCTGGGCGCGGACATCGACGCAATCCAGGCGGCCACCCAGGGTGCCGACTAGCCCATTTCTCCTGGGGTCATCCTGAAGCGCAGCCGTTTTTCAGGCGGAGCGAAGGATCTCCCCCACACCACCACTGCGGGCGACTCCTCCTCAGTTACAATAAAGAGGAGTCCGGGTTCGTAGCTGATCCCCCTGTTCTACCCGAACTGACCCGCCCACACCGTCAATAACGCCACCCGAAGTGGTAGCCTTATGAAGTTGCTGCGTTCGCGAAAGCTCGCCCTCGCCTTGATCATAGCCGGTGTCATCTCCATCCTGCTGGCCGGCGCGGCCAACGCTGCCGACACCCGGTTTGACGGCCCGGCGGAACTTCCCCGGGTCTATCTGCAAACAGCGGTTGCCGACACCCCCACTCCCGGAAAAACCCGTACCGTGAAAGCCGGAGACAATTTCCAATCCACCCTCGATGAAGCCGCCTGCGGCGACACGCTCAGCCTCGAGGCCGGCGCAACCTTTACCGGACGGTTTCTCCTCCGCAAGAAGAACTGCGACGACTCGCACTGGATCGTGATTCGCACCAGCGCTCCCGATAGTGACCTCCCAGCCCAGGGATCGCGATTGACTCCCTGCTACGCGGGCGTCAGTTCCCTGCCAGCGCGGCCAGACTTTCACTGCGCCTCAACCAAGAACGTTCTAGCCAAACTCGTCTTCGCAGGAAAGAATGGAGAGGGCCCCATCATCCTCGCAGCTGGCGCCAACCACTACCGCCTGGAGGGCCTCGAGATCACCCGCGTCAGCAGCGAAAACCGGATCACGGCCTTAGTCGGTCCTGAGGTTCGCTCTCCCGCCGACCACATCATCCTCGATCGTGTGTGGGTGCATGGCACTGCCCAGGATGAGACCACGCGCGGCATCTTCCTGACCGGTACCGCCTATGTGGCGATTGTGGATTCCTTCTTCACTGATTTTCACTGCGTAGCCATCACCGGGGCATGCACCGACGCCCAGGCGATCGGCGGTGGCGGCGGTGACCAGCCCAGCGGCCCCTACAAGATCGTGAACAATTTTCTGGAAGCGTCTGGCGAAAATATTCTTTTTGGCGGCGGGCCGGCAACTGTGACCCCGGCCGACATCGAAATTCGCCACAACCATCTCTTCAAGCCCCTGATCTGGAAGCCCGGCCAGTCCGGATTCGTGGGAGGAACTTCAGGCAAGCCTTTCATCGTCAAGAATCTGTTCGAACTCAAGAACGCCCAGCGGCTGCTCTTCGAAGGCAACATCCTCGATTACAGTTGGGGCGGTGTGGGGCAGAAAGGTTTTGCCATCGTCCTTACCCCGCGCAACCAGACGCCCAACGTCTGCCCGCTATGCCGGGTCACCGATGTCACCACTCCGGTACTGTAAGGTCCGGCACATGGCGAGCGGCCTCAGTATTGCTAACGCCCCTGTCCGACACCGGGGGACTCTCTACTGCCGGAGAGCGTTATAGCATTCATGATCTGGTTTTTGAAGACATTGACGGCGACTTCTACGAGGGTTTTGGCGCGTTTGCCATGATCATTTCCAATGGGCCACAACTTCGCGACGTGAAGATCGACCACGTAACTGCTCTCCCCTCCAGGGTCGCGCTCATTGTAGGCGCCCCTCAAGGAAGCCCGCTGCCCTCTAACTTCAGCTTGACGAACAGCATCGTGAAAGCCGGTGAAAGGGAACTTACCTCGACTGGGACCGGAGGGAAGGAGAACTGCGCCTTCGGCGCGGCCCAACTAGGCCCGGACGCCGTTCTCAAAAACTGCTTCAACCCGGTGACTGTTTCTCACAACGCCATCATTGCGCCACGGGGATCGTGGCCCAAGGGGAACGCCTCTTCAAAGAACGAAGACTCCGTTGGTTTCGTCAACTACAATCACGGAAAGGACGCCGATTACCATTTGTGCCGAGCGAAGGACAAGCCTTCCTCTTGCAAACAACCTTCGCCCTACGTCGGAGCGGGAAGCGATGGGAAAGATCTTGGCGCCGATATCGACGCCCTGGAAGCCGCAACCAGCGGAGCGGAGTAGCGTGCGGCTCTGTTTCGTAAGCACGCCGGATTGAATAACACGCCCCGGGGAAAACTCTGGCCATGAAACAACTGATACGCAAGGGTCTCAAGCAGATCATCGTGGACGAAGTGCCCGACCCTGTCGTCATCCCACACCATGTCCTGGTCCGCCCGCTCTATTCCCTGATCAGCAGTGGCACGGAAACGGCCAGCATCCATCAGGAAGGCGTGCTGCGTGCCGTGGCCGACAATCCCTCCCAACTCGCCAAAATCTGGAATGTCCTGAAGGCACAAGGTCCGCTAAGCACGTTCGCCGAAGTTAAAGCCAAGTTCAGCGAATATGCAGTCCTCGGTTATTCAGGTGCCGGAGTTGTCGCAGAAAAACATCCCACCGTGCAGGACCTGCAAGTTGGCGATCGCGTCGCTTACGGCGGTGAAGGCACGGGCCACGGAGAAACGGTCCTAGTCGGCACGAAGCTGGTTGTGCCCGTGCCCGACTCCGTTCCCTTTGAACATGCCTGTTTTGCAACCTTGGGCAGCATCGCGCTCAATAGCGTTCGTATCGCGAATCTAAGCCTGGGAGAAAATGTTGCGGTACTTGGCCTGGGTGTAGTGGGACAGCTGATTGCCCAGCTGGCAAAGCTGCAAGGCGCAAATGTTCTGGCGGTTGATTTAAAACCACAGCGTGTCGACCTCGCTCGACAACTCGGCGCCGACCACGCCCTGCTGGGCGGCGCGGCTCTTGCCGATCAGGTCGCCGCAGTCACCGCCGGAGCCGGAGTCGATTGCGTCATCATCGCGGCGGCCGCCAAGTCGTCCGCGCCATGTCACCAGGCCGTGCAGATCTGCGCCGATCGCGGCCGCATCGTCGACGTCGGCGCCGTCGATCTGAGCTTCCCTTGGTATGAGATGTATCGCAAAGAAATTCAGGTATTTATGGCTCGCGCCTATGGTCCGGGAAGCTACGATCCGCTCTACGAAAAACAGGGACAGGATTACCCCATCAACTACGTCCGCTGGACCGAGAACCGCAACATGGCCGAGTTCCTGCGTCTGGTCTCACGGGGACGCATCCAACTCGCACCCTTAATCACCCACCAGTTCCCGCTCGACGAGGCGGCGAAAGCGTACGAGACGATCATGGAGCCGTCGTCGTCCAGCCTCGCGGTTCTGCTCAAATATCCCGCCGCGGAAACTCCCGACGCCGCGGCCGCCTTCAAGCCGGCGCGAAAAGTGGAGATCCCGGGCGTAAGCGCGCGGCTTCCAAACACATTGGGAGTGGCCTTGGTCGGTGCGGGTAATCTTGCGCGCTGGGTGCACTTGCCGAATCTCAAGAAGGTGCCCGGCACGAACCTTCGCGCTGTATTTTCGGCAAACGGCCCCCGCGGAAAGAGTTATGCCCTGCGCTTCGGCGCTGATTACTGCTGCTCCGAGTACGGCGAGATCTTGAACGATCCCAAGGTCGACGTCGTGGTCATCGTCAGTCGGAACGTACAACATGCCCCCCAGACCCTGGCCGCCCTGCAAGCGGGCAAACATGTATTTATCGAGAAGCCGATGGCGCTAACGGTCGACGAGTGCCGGCAGCTCCACCGCGCCACCACCGAGACTGGCAAGCGGCTCACCGTCGGGTTCAACCGCCGCTTCTCGCCCACCTATCTCGGCCTCAAGACGCAACTTGTGCGTCGAAATGGTCCAGCCGTTCTCAATATCCGGGTCAACTCTCCCGGCATCTCCGGAGACTATTGGATGGCCGGTCCCGCCGCCGGCGGCGCCATCCTGGGCGAGGCCTGTCATTTTGTTGATCTTGCCTACTGGCTGCTGGATTCCGAACCGGTCTCGGTCTGTGCCTTCTCGCTGCCCACCGGCAAGAAAGCGCCAATCGGCGAAAACAATCTAGTCGCGAGTTTTCGTTTCGCCGACGATTCCATCGCGAATCTCACCTACTGCACCGTCGGCAGTCGAAGTTCGGGAGGAGAACGCGTCGAAGCCTTCGCCATGGGAATGGGAGCAAGCGCGGAAGATTTCAAGCGTCTGACATTGAGCACGAGTTTGGTCGAACGTCGCTCCAGTTGGTTCGCTGAAAAAGGCTATGCCGAGCAAATGCGCGCGTTCTTCAACGAAATCCGCACCGGAGGAACCCCCAGCGTCACAGTGGATGACGGTGCCCGAGCCACAATCGTATGCCTGAAAATGCTGGAGTCCGCTCGAACCCAGACTCCGTGTGTCCTCAACTGGAAAGAAGAATTGTCGCCCGCTCAGAATCCAGCCGCGGAGCGGCAGCATAATTTAGCCCATGACGTAAGTCCTGGGTAGGCGCAGTCGGAAGGAACGAGTCCCGGCAGAGCCTGCCCTGAGCTTGCCGAAGGGGACGGCACGGCGGTTGCGCTCTACAGCCAAGAAAGATCCTTTGTAACCAATACTCTTCCCAGTGGCGTCTTCGCCTTGAGCCACAATTTGGAATCGAAATATGTTCGGTAGATCGTTCTCATCCGCTTCAGATGAGCGCGATTCACCCGATTCCGATCACTGCCCAATTCGTACCCGAGTTCCTCGAGAGTGCCCCCAACCAGCGCCTCGAACGTTGCCAGATCGTCAGGCGTAAAACCCGTTCTCCAACGCCCAAGCGGATTGAAAGCTTCCTTGGACGCGTCGTTAAACGAGGTGTTGGGCTCGCGGACCGATCCAATCCCCGCCTTCAGAACCTGGTCATAATTCAACTCCTGGCCAATACAGTCACCGAGTTTGGCCAGGGTGTTGTGAGGATCCGAGATCAACTCCTCGAAGCGCACTTCGGTGTAGTCAGCGCCAAGCCTCCGTCCGTCTTCCCTCCCTTTGTGCACCATCCACTCCCAATAGAGGCCCGAGACCATGACGTCGGGATTGCGGTCCCACCACGCACGCCGGACGTATCCCAACTTCGCCGTCGACAACGCAACGTCGCGCCCGTCGCGAATGATGTGAATGATCAGCGCATCCGGAATCGTTTCTTTGATTCTCTCCAAATGCAGGAGGTGTTCCGGAGTGCAGTCTGCCCAGCGTTCCACATTCTGCAGGCGCGCCATCTCGCCCATGATGATGCGCAGAAAATCTCCGCCATTCCTGCACTCTGCCATCACCTTTACCGTGATCGCCTTCGCGTCCAGTCCTGACCGCTCGAACAATTTCGAACCGAGCCACGCCTCCATCAGCTTTTCTTTGTTGCGCCGGATGCTCAAGTCCCCAAAGCGCGGTTCCAGCAGGTTGATGGCATTCGATTCCGTACGGTATACAGCAAAATTGCCGGCTGAGAGCAGCATGTGGTAAAGCAGAGTCGTCCCTGATCGCCCGCAGCCAAGGACAAACACCGGGGCCTTACTCCGCGCCGTCTTTTCTCCCGAAGCTTGAATGATCGCCCCTTGCGATGCCATAACCCGCTCCTGATGCGAGATTTCCTTCGTGGACCTTCGTGTCCTTCGTGGTTAAGGAAGTTCGAGATAACCACAAAGGACAGGTCCACGAGGGAAGGCAGTTACGTCTCGACGCGCAACTCGCGGGCATCTCCCGCGGAAGACTTTTTCAGGCTGATTCGCTCAATGCTGTCGGCGAGCTTCTTGGCATTGTCTTCCAATTCGAACTCGGGGATAGCGGCCACCATCGCCGCGTGATTCTTGGTTGCTTCGGTCATCAGCGTAAGCAGACTCTCGACGTCCCCTTCTTTCCAAAGAGCCGTCCCAGCAGGACGGGTGCCGTTGTCCGCCGCCAGCACCGGCACCTTCAATTTCAGCGACTCCAGCACCGAAGAACAAATTCCGTCGCTGACCGGTGTTCGAATGTACGCCGCCGCTCGGCTCAACAACGTCAGAAACGTATCGTGGGGCACCGACGCCAGCAAGCAGACGGCGTCCTCGATCTTCTGCTCCTTCACGAACCGCCGCATCCCGTCCATCTCGCGGTCCCAGGGACCAACCAGCAGGAATCCCACCTTGGGCGAGGTTTCGCGAAAACGCCGGATTGCCTCGGCCAGAAAATCGAGCGCGAATTCCTTGCGGAAACAGACGTAACTGAAAAACACCGCATCGTGCGCGTGGTAGAAATCTTCGATGTGAGCTGGCAACGCCGCAGGAACAAACTCAACGTAGTACGAAGAAAAATGCGGGATTGGCTCCACTCTCTCCGCTGGGATGCCAGTTGTCAGCAGCACTTTCTTCACGACCTCACTGTTGCAATAGATGCGCTGCGGAATCTGGAACAAGACCGAGAACGCAAGGCGCCGCAACGAGCCCTTGGGAGCCGGAAAGTAACTCTGTTGATGACCTCCGCCATAGGTCAGCAAGGCCGGCCGGCGACCCAGTCTGGCCAATAACAACGCAGCCAGCGCAAGCAGGTATCCCTTCTTGGTCTCACCGTTGACCCTGATATGAACCGCGTAGCCCCGACACACATGACGAAGCACTTTCCGGAAATAATCCCACCCGCCCTGCACGTCGATATATTCCGGGCTGCGAACCCTCCGGTTCTCATTCAGATTCATGACTTGGCAGTCCCACCCCCGCGCTTGCAGCTCCCTGCGCAGGCCGACAAGACTCATCGTCCAACTGCACACCGGTGGAGGCCAGTTGCCGATTTCAAGAATTCGTTTATCCATCAACTCCGCACCGCACCGGAAAGCACCAGGTCCGCCCGCCCGATTCCTTTTTCCTCCAGCAGCGACGCATATAACCGCTCGTACTCTCCGCAAACGCGTTCGACGCTAAACCGTCGGGCATCTTGTCTTGCCGTCACACCTAAAGATTTCCGCAGCTCCGGTTGTTGCACCAGTGTATCGATGCGCTCCGCCAGCGCTTCCGCATCGGCCGTCGGCACAAGAAACCCATTTTCCCCATCGCGAATGAGTTCGACATTTCCGCCAGCCCGGCAAGCGACAACCGGAACACCTGCGGCCATGGATTCCATGATCGAGTTCGACAGGCTCTCTGACATCGACGGCAGAACGCTGATGTCAGAAGCCGCCAACACCTCGGGAATATCCAGCCTCTCGCCCAGGAAAATTACCCGCTCTCCTAGGCCAAGCTTCGCCGCCATCGCCTCCAGCCCTGGTCTCAGCGGCCCGTCGCCGACAAGTATGAATTCCAACTTGGGATGTTTCGCAGCCAGCCGGTCCGCCGCTTGCAGAAAAATGTCGTGCCGCTTGGCCGGATCGTTCATCCGCGCGATCATCACAACTCGCACCCCGCCGGAAATAACCGGGAGCGCCGGCGCTGCCGCAGCGAACGCCGAACCCGGCAAGGCATTCGGAATCACCGCCAGCCTGTTGGTCCCGATTCCGGCTTGCCGCAATCGCGCCGCCGCCGCCTCCGAATTGCACACCACCCGATCGCACCAACGAAACAGCGCATGGTGCACGCGATTTCGAAAGGAGCTCAACAGATCGCCAAGCTGCCGCTGGCTCCCAACCACAATGGGAACCCTCGCCAGGCGAGCGCTCGGAATCATCAACACGTTGGAGTAAAAATCGAAAGAATGCGCAATCACGACGCGGTTGGCACGAAGATAGCGGGCCAGATCCAGCCGCGCGCGTTGCGCCCGCAACTTGAAAAGGCTCCCTCCCGGCGGGAACTCAACGATCTCGTCCAACCGTTCTGCAAAAGCTCCGAACCTTCGCAGACAACCGAGCCGGACTTGCAAATGCTCGGGTTTCAACGCGCCCGCCAGGGTCGCGAACTGTCGCTCGCTTCCCCCGGTCTCCAGGGAATTCGTCATCAGAAAAAGCACCGGAGCGGTGCCGTGCGCTGAGTCCGTGTTAGAAATCACGCGACCCCCGAACCATCTGCCAGTTTTGTCTTAACCCGAACCTCGCTGAGCCTCGGACCTTCCAAGCTCGAATCAACTCGCAAGCTATCAGCGACCGCGCTGCGGTAGCCGGGCGCCTCGAGAAAGTTCCGATGCCACAACTCAAACACGAGCAGAAGCCACAATGCCCCGGAATGATTCCGGCGCCCGCGCAGGTGCTCGTCGAGCAGGCCGCGAATCGCCGCGGGATTGAAATATCCGCGCTGCAGAGTTCGCGGCTCGATCACGATTCCCAACAGCGAGTCTTTCAATTCATGACGCATCCAATGCACCAGCGGCAGCGAGAACCCCTGTTTGCGCCGATGCAGCAGTGCCGAGGGAACGCCCAAACGTTCCGCCAACTTCTTGAGGACGTATTTCCGCGTGCCGTTGCGGAATTTGTACTTCAACGGCAGCCCCGCCGCCCACTCCACGAATTCATGGTCCAGGATCGGGCACCGCACTTCCAGAGAATTGGCCATGCTCATCCGGTCCACCTTGGTCAGAATATCGCCGGTCAGGTAAGTCTTGGTGTCCAGATACATCAGCTTGCTGAGTTGATCGCCCGCGGGAGCCATATCATAATATTTCTCGAACTGTCGAAAAGGATCCACCCAGCCCCGCGCGCGGCTGACGAACTCCTGGGAAAAGAGCGTTTTCTCCCGATGCAGCGCCGGCAAAAACGAAACGCCGTCGAGATAACGGTCGCGCGAGGGCAGAGTAATGTTCCAGGCGAACTTCCGCCCTTTGATGCGCAAAGGCAGCCGCCCATACAGATGATTGCGGTAAAGAGACCCGACCAGGGGCGGAATAAAATCGTAGTGCCGCCTTCTCCAGTTCGCGATGTAGCGATCATATCCGGCAAACAGTTCGTCCCCGCCATCGCCCGAGAGAGCCACCGTCACTTTCGAGCGCGCCAAACGCGACACGTAATACGTCGGAATCATGGAGGAATCGCCGAACGGTTCTTCCATGACCCTGGCGAGTTGATCGAGCGTCCCTGCAATGTCGGGATCAACCATCAATTCATGATGGTCGGTTCCAAAGTGCGTCGCGACCAGCCGTGCATACTCGGCTTCGTTGAAGTCCGCCTTGCCGAACCCAATGGAAAAGGTCTTAACCGGGAGCGAAGTGCATCTCGCCATCAGGGCAACCACGACCGACGAATCCACCCCGCCGCTGAGCATCGCGCCCAAGGGAACGTCACTGATCAGGCGAATGCGGACCGCCTCTTCCAACCGCTGTTCCATCTCCTCAAGACAAGCTTCGTCCGATCCCGGATCATGAGTTCCGTACCGCGGCAAATCCCAGTATTGCCGAATCTTGATCTCTCCATTGGCGTACTCGGCGAGATGTCCCGGGGGCAGTTTGCGAATGCACTGGAACGCGGAATATGGGTCGGGCACATACCCAAAGTAGAAGAACTGTAAAACGCCCTCCGGATCAACTTCCGCCAGTTGCGGCGCGACCGCCAGCATAGCTTTGATTTCCGAGCCAAAATAAAGCCGCCCGTCGTGTAGCGCGTAATAGAGCGGCTTCTTTCCCAACCGGTCTCGCGCCAGGAGCAGCGACTCGCGCTTTTCGTCGTACAGCGCGATGGCAAACATCCCGCGCAGCTTGGTAACGCAATCGGCGCCCATCTCCTCGTAAAGGTGGACAATCACCTCGGTATCGCAATGAGTGTAGAATCGATGCCCGCGCCCCTCTAGCTCCTTGCGCAATTGCGGAAAGTTATAAATCTCACCGTTAAATACTACGCACACGCTGCGATCTTCGTTGTAGATGGGCTGTCGCCCCCCGGCCAGATCGATGATGCTCAGGCGCCGCATGCCCAGGCCAATCCGTCCTTGCGTCCGGATACCCTCGTCGTCCGGCCCGCGGTGCACAATGGCGTCCGTCATCCTCCGCACCTGGTCCGCCGCGAGCACCTCTCCCTCTCGCCCGATGATGCCGGCTATTCCGCACATCGTTGCACCTCGAGAGTCTCATCTCGTTGCTCGTGCCGAGGCACGCCGGCAGGCTTCCGCCCCGTCACCGAGATGGGCTGCAAAACAACGCGCAGGTCTTCCAGCCCGCACTCCTCGAACCAGCGGAAAACTTCTTCGTAGGTGTGCTTGGATTGGTACCAGGGCGAGTACCAGTCAAATGTATCGAGGACGCGCCACCTGGGATCATGATTGTGCGCCATCGGAATCATGTAGGCGAGAGCCCCGCTCGCCGGCCGTCCCACCAGCGGGATCTTTCGCAGGACCTGATGCATTCCATACAGTGGAATCACGCCATAGCAGAGCTTGTGCAGCAGCTTCGGTGACATGCGCCGCGTAACCTTGCGGTAAACGTCGCTCATCTTGTACCAGTGGTTGTAGCGGCTATACAGCCAGATGGCGATGCGCCCGCCGGGCTTGAGCAGTCCCGGCAAAGCCTGGAAGGCCGCTTTGCAGTCCGGCGTGTGATGCAGCACTCCCAGACTGTAGATGTAGTCGAAACTCTCCGGCGCAAACGGCAGCTTGAAAACGTCCGCCTGAAAAAAGACTGCCTGCCGGTCTCTGAGATTCTCTTCGGCAACCTCGGCGGCCAGGCTCAGATCAACCCCGACCACGTGCGCTCCCCAGCGCGTGGCCACTTCCGCGAAGCGGCCCATGCCGCACCCCACGTCCAGCACCAACTTTCCGGCAAGTTCCTCAGGTTCGAACCCGGTTCTTCGCCGAAAATCGCTTTCGGACTGGCGGCTGGTCTCGTTGTCCAACTGCGTCTGCCGGAACAAATGCCACTGGAAACCGAAACTGCCGGCGTAGTGTTCGGCATCCACAAAACGCACCACGCCCTTCACTGCGGGAAACTTGCGCGAGCATGCGGCGCACACCAGCCCGTCACTCTCCTGCCGTAACTCGCTCTGGCAGGAAATGCAGCGCAGGATGCTCCTCACTTCCTCAGCGAGTCCAGGCCAGTTCCCCGGGTTTCCTTCTCCCATATGTTTTCTCGTTCACTGCCCCGGCAACGGTCTCCGTGGCGGCCGGCTCGTGTGACGCCACGATCTGATATAGAGCCGTCGTATAGGCCACCAGGAAATACGGATACATGCTGTATTCCGTAGAAGCAAAAAAAGCGCTGATCATGTACGCCGCCACACTGACCCAAAGGCCGCCGGTAAGTCCGCGCACATCCGGATCTATCCTGTAGAGCGTCGACGCTCGCGTCATCTTGATATTGCGCATCGTCCGGTACAACATCAGCAGGAATAGAATGAGCGCCGGGATTCCACCTTCCGCCGCGAGCTCGGTGTAGCTGTTGTGCGCGACGTGCCAAGAGCCGGCTGTCACCTCAAAATTTCCCGCTCCAATTCCGAACACAGGGTTATGAACTGCGGTTCTGATGCTGTTGAGGAGCAGCTCTTTCCGGGCTTCACGCGAACCGCGATCCAACGAATCCGCCTCGTTCCCGGTTACGATGCTGGTCAGCCGCGCC
This sequence comes from uncultured Acidobacteriaceae bacterium, assembly GCA_963819035.1. Classification (GTDB taxonomy): domain Bacteria; phylum Acidobacteriota; class Terriglobia; order Terriglobales; family Acidobacteriaceae; genus Sulfotelmatobacter. Next base: position 288,547 of record CAWFUU010000010.1, read on the forward strand.
ACATAGTGCCCCGGCATGGCCGCCAGCAAGACGCCTCCCAGCAGGGCCGCCACCAACAACAGATGAAGACGGCGTCCCCGAATGGCGAATTCCCAGATGACCAGAACCGCCGCCAGAGAAATCGCCAGGAATCCGCTGCGCGAGTAGGTAAGTTCGACGCCAATCAGCATCGCGAAGACCGGAATCGCCCACACCACTTTCTTCAGCCCCCGGGCCATGAAGAAGAAGCCCACACAAATCGGCCAGTTCAGCGCGATGTTAATGGCCAGGTCGTTGGGATTCTCAAACACTCCCCCCAGCGCTCCGACCAGACGGCCGCCGTGCGTATGGTGCAACGCGAGCGACATCACGGTCATCCCGGCCACGGCAGTTGCCTGCACCCACACCAACCGCTTCAACTGCCACAATTCCTTGACCACCAGCGCCACCAGAACGGCCACAACCACGGCTTTCGATAGCCGGGTCATCACCACGGTAAGCGCTCCCGACCGCCACGCCGCAAACGGAATCGTGATGCAGTACCACGCAAAAAGCGCCACGACATACTTGGTCTCGGGGGCGAACTTCTGTTTCACTTTCCCGCTCATCAGGCTCAACAGCAGCCCGATCAGCGCCAGTCCACCGGCGATCTTCGCCATCGGAATCATCCCGATACCTGGAATAACGTCTTCCGGCCGCCCGAAATACAGGGCGGATAGCGCCAGCAGCGCAAGATACGCGCCTCTTGCCCGGTTGTGCTTCTTGGCTTCCAGCTTCGGTGTGGCTGCTACCGTTCCCAATTCATCTCCTTCCGATCGTTACTAATCGCCTGGGGTACAAGTGAGTTTCACGCGAGGGCACGCCTTCAGGCATGCCGCAAGTACATTCCGATCAACGCGCCTTTAGTGCTGAATTTAAACACCGGCTGCGACCCACGGCATCATCGCAGCCAAACCGGCTTACGCCCGGTTACAAAATTCGCGAATGCGACCACCGCCGCGGTATTCAGAACGACGAATGTAAACGCCGCGTCCGTCACCCGGTTCAATGGGCCCTTCCGCAGCGGCACCACAGCCAGCAAGCCCAACGCATAGAACGCCAACTGAACCGCCAGCGCCAGTCGGTAAACCGGCCCAGCCAGAAAAAAGGCGCTCCCCAGAGTCACCACAAGTGCAAAAGGCACCAGCAGGCGGAGTAATTTGTGACTGATAAACTCCAGCCACAACGGGTTTCCGAAAGTCATGAGCCAGGGTGCGAGCTGTACCAACTGGTAATTCCCGGTCAGAGTCCGAACTTTCCTGCCGAACTCTCGTCGGGTTCCCAAGTTGGGCCGATCCCAAGCCCTCGCCCGCTCGTCAAACACCACGCGCGCTCCTTGCCGGACTACATGCATGGGCACGTACACGTCATCGAGAATAGTGCCCGGCGGCACAGGTACCAGCAAGCCGTGCCGCACGGCGTAGAGCGCTCCGGTTGCGCCCACCACCGAACCTGCGGCCGATTCGAGTTGGCGAATCTTCTTTTCGATTTTCCAGTACAACCCGGGGCCCATGGTCTGCTCGCCGCCGCCGGCATCGCCCAGCATCAGTTCGCCACTCGCACAACCCACTTCTGGATCGGCAAAATTCTCCGCCAGCAGGCGCACAGCGCCGGCTTCGATCTTCTGGCGCGCATCCGTGAACACGATCACCTCTCCCTGCGCCATCTCCACGGCATCATTCAAGCCCGCCGCTTTGCCCTGCGCCACCGGATTTATCTTGAACTTCAACCGGGGATTTAGCCGGTGCCCGCCGAGGATCCCCTCGGTCCCATCCGTCGACCCGTCAGAAACCACGATAATCTCGCACCGCTCTGCGGGATAATCGAGTTCAAAAAGGTTCGACAACTTGCCCGGCAGGATATCCTCCTCGTTGCGCACCACCATCACGATCGACACGCTGGGCTGGCACGCCCGCCGTCTTACCGTTCGCGACGCCCACAGGGCGCGCAGGCGCAACCAGGCCGCATAGCCCACGTAGGTGTAGGCAATCAGAATCGTCGCGATCCAGAACGCCCATTTCATGCTCACTCCCCAGCCCCCTCTCAAGGCCGAGCCGCAATGCGAAATCCCTGGTCAATCGGCCGCAACTTGAGTTTGCAGGGCCCTCGCCTCGGGCTCGTACTTGAGCACCATCAGTATGGTTGCTCCAAACTTTTGAAAGTAGCGCGACATGGTGAGCCGCATCAGCAGTATTTGGATGAAGGCGACCGGAGCGAAAAAATTGAAGAACGGCCGGGGCGGAGTGAGTATCCGCCGCGATTCCTCTTTCAGCCCCAGCGCCTGGCAAATCTGTAACAGACGGCGTACGGTGTTGGCCCGGTAGAAAGTGACGAATATGTCATCCTCTTCGCGCTTATCAGCAAACCGGATCAGCGCCAGAACGCGCTTCCTCGGCATCATGCGCGCGACCGTGTGATTCAGAAAAACCGCGTAATTGAGAAGATTGGGCGTGTGAATGACGATCTGTCCACCAGGACGAAGCACCCTCACCATCTCGGAAAACGACTTCTCCGGATCGCCCAGGTGCTCCACGACCATATTGCAGGTCAAGAGATCGAAGCTGCCGTCCTGAAACGGAAGTGTCTCCGCGGACCCAACCACGCGCATTCTTATGTTTCTGTGTTTCCTAACGCTGTGAAAGTCCGGATCGCAACCCACAACGCATCGCACACTGGCGACCAGCCTGTCCTCAATCGGTTCCAGATCCTTACCCAGGAGCCGCCAACCGCATCCCAAATCCAGCCACGTCGTGTTCCTGGTTGTGTATCGTTGCACCACGGTGCCGTAAACCTGCTGGTTCCAGATGAGATCCGGAACGATCCACTTCATCAGGCGGTACGTCATCCGCCTTCCCAAAGTAACGTCCCAGAGTTCGGCGACCCTCACCAGAGCCTCCAACTGCAATCGACCGAAACGATGCGGTGAGGGGTCTGCGCTACGGTGAGCGTCTCGGAGTCAAGGGATGCCAGCCCGCGAAGTTGCACCACGGCGATCATCGCGCGCCCCGGCCCAGCATGACAATCTTGATGGTCTGAAACATTATCCACAAGTCCAGACCGATGGACGCGTTCTTGATGTAGAACAGGTCATACTGCAGCTTCTCGCGGGCGTCTTCAAGCGTGTTGCCGTACTTGTGCTGGACTTGCGCCCAACCTGTGATTCCTGGGCGCACGCTGTGGCGAACCCCGTAATACCGAATCTCCTCGCTCAGCCACTCCACGAATTCGGGGCGCTCCGGCCGCGGCCCAACAAAGTTCATGTGGCCGGTAAGCACGCACAACAGTTGCGGAATTTCGTCCAGCCGCGAAGCACGCAGGAACTTGCCGACCCGAGTGATACGTGGATCATCGTCGGCGGCCCAGGTGGCCCCGGTATCGGCTTCCGCATCCTTCTGCATGGTACGGAATTTGTGGCACCGAAATTCCGCCCCTCCCAGCCCGACTCGCCTCTGGTGATAGAGAACACGACCCGGCGAATCCAGTTTGATGGCCAGCGCGATGAATGGCCATAGGGGCAAGGAAAGTACAAAGCCAGCAAGCGCTGCAATAAAATTCAACCCCAGCCGGAGATTTTGAAAAAAGAAACTGGAGCGGAACCCATCGGTAAAAATCAGCCAGCTTGGGTATAACTCCTCAACCTCGATCTTCCCGTCAATCCTCTCCAGCCACGACGTGGCTTCTTCGACCTTCACGCCGGCCACTCGCAAAGCCAGCAATTCATCCACAGGAAGCGTCCCGCGCCGGTCTTCCATGGCAACGATCACGCGATGCACGCGTTTTTCCTGCACCACGCCGACCACATGATTCGCCACCATTTGGAGCGTCGGTTCGCCCGGAGCATCGCCCGTCCATCCCGCCACTTCAATGCCCGGGTGTCGTCGCAACCCGCCCAGCAACCGCTCGGCCCGGTCACCAACACCCAATATGTACACGCGCTCCCGGAAATAAGGTTGCTGCACGATCCAGGAATGCGTGACGCGCCACCCGAAAAGAGGGAGAATCAGGACGACGATTCCCAACGCCAGTGAACCGGATCCAGGCAGGAGGCTGGGAGAAAACTTCCCGATCGCCAGAAACCCCAGCAACATCGTGCCCAGCACCAACAACATCCAGGACTTCTGCCCCTCCGAGACAACGATTAGAGCTGAATCGTACAAGTCAGAGCCGTGCCACAGCAGCAACATGATCCCGGTCAACCCGAGAATTCTTATGTACCCGCCCTCAATAAACAGTAGATTGCTGAATTGCAGCCATCCGACCTCAGGGCTCGACAGGACTCCAGCGCTCCACAGCGTTGCAAGTACGAAGGAAGATCCTATGATCAGCGCTTCCCCCGCCAACAGCACCACCGTCCGAACGGGGTAATGTACTTTGAAAATCCGGATCAATCACTCCCCCTGGGTCTTGGTACGGCTTCCCTTCTTCTCGTACGTTTCGTAGTAGTAGCGCTCGTAATCAGCCGCGTCCCGTTGCGTTCCGTTCAACACCACTCCAACCAGCAACTGCTCCGGAAATTCCCGGCGCGCCTTCTGCGCCACATCGGCCGGTGTTGAGTTCGAGCGCACCACCATCAACACCCCGTCGCAGGCCGTAGCCAGTACACTCGGATCGGAAACCGGCACGGCCGGAGGTGAATCGATCACGATCCATTCAAACAGCGGATCCAGGTGCTGCAGCAGCAGCCTCAGCCTCCCGTTTCCGATCAGTTCCGAGGGATCTTCGATGCCGCTCCCGCTCGGAATGAAGAACAGATTCTCCACCGGTGCCCGCTGCATAATGGAGAACTCGTCATTTTTCCCCGACAAATAGTCGGAGAGCCCCGGACCCGCCATCGCGCCCAGCATCAGATGCAGCCGTGGTCCTCGCAGGTCGGCATCAATCAGCAGGACACGCCGCCCGTGTTGCCGGGCCATGACTTGCGCCAGGTTGATCGAGGTGAATGACTTTCCTTCCTTCGGCAAGGCACTGGTCACCAAAAGTTTTTTCAGCGGCATCTTTTCCCGCAATTGGTAAAGCCGCGATCGCAGCGTCCGATATTCTTCGGTGCCTCGTGCGCTGTCGCTGCCGTTCGTAAATAGCATGCTCGCCGGATCAGGATTCCATTCCATCGCCGCACAGCGACTCAATATTGCTTCCTGGCTGCCTGCTCCGGTCTCTTCTCGGGCCACTGCGGGCATCGCATCCCCGTTGACCGGCCGGCCGACATACACCGGAGCAAGTTCAGCCTGCGCAGCGCCTCCCTGGATGGTTGCGCGTTCCTGTTCGGCCCTCTTGAGCGCCTCGTGAATTCTGCTCATACGCTCCTTTCACTGGGGAGATCCTTGTCTTCTTCCTGGCGCAGACGGTCGGCCAGGGTGGCAAGCGAGCGCAATGCGTCCACTAAGTTGAAACCATCTGGACCCGCAGGCCCAGGCGTTGCCGTCGATGCCCGGACCGCGACCGAGGGGCTGGTCTCGCCCAATTCGAAATCCCGAGCCACTACTTCCACCACCGCCGGCCCGATGATCTTCTGCTGATCCACAAACCCGCTCACCAGGCAATGCTCGCAGAGCAGGTTGATCACGCGCGGAATACCGAGCGCGTAGCGGTGGATCGCCGTCACTGCCTCCGGATCAAAAATCTGCTGACCATCCCAGCCCGCGATCCGCAAACGCTGCTGCACATACGCTTTGGTCTCGTCGAGAGTGAATGGATACGTCCTGGCCCGTAGCGTCAACCGCTGCCGCAGTTGCCGCAGCTGCGGCAGCTTGAGCTTTTGTTCCAGCTCCGGCTGCCCCACCAGAACGATCTGCAGCAGTTTCTCGGTGAAGGTTTCCAGATTCGTCAGCATGCGAATCTCTTCCAGCAATTCCTCGCTGAGGTTCTGCGCCTCATCCACAATGAGTACCGCGGTCTCGCCCGCCCGGTATCGATCCAGCAGCCAGTTGTAGAGCTTCAACAGGATCTGACTCTTCGACTTCGTGTCACACGGGATGCCGAAGTCGGCCATCATGTAATCCAGAAACTGCGGCACGTTCAGGCGCGAGTTGAACACAAACGCCGTCGCCACCTGCTGCAACCGGAGCCACTCCAGCAGCTTGTTGATCAACGTTGTCTTGCCCGTGCCCACCTCTCCGGTGAGCAGCACAAACCCCTTACGGCTCTGGATTCCGTAGGTCAGGCAAGCCAGCGCCTCTTCCGTGTGCCGCGTCAGGAACAGATAACGCGGATCCGGATTAACATTGAACGGATTAGCCCTTAGTCCATAAAACTCTTTGTACATAGTCGTTCTCGGGAACCTGATGTTCTAAACTCTTGCCCTCGTCTTGGACTCTGTCGAATCCTTGCTCCGATGCCAGAACTTCGGATCTGCCATTGCTGCCATTGGTGGCCGCCGCATCCACCCACGGAACAGTCACCAGGATGGGTAGCTCCAGCGCGGCTTCGACATCGGCTTCATTGCGGATCGAGTTGTCGGTCAACTCCAGCAAAAATGCTAGCCCCAACCCCAACGCGAGACCTGCGGCCAACCCTCCTCCGGCAAATGACAGCCGGTTCGGGAAACTAGGATCGTCAGGCAGATTGGCCGGGTTTAGCGGAACCATCCGCTCTCCCTCGGACTGCGTGGTCATCTTGACCGTCAAATTGGCAACGCTCCTCTTGGCCAGCAGGTCCTGATAGTCTTTCTGCGCGTTGTCGTAGTCCCGGGTCAACTGCTTGTACTGCTCTTCGATGGCCGGGCTCAGGGAGACGCGGCCCTTGTACACCTCGATTTCCTGCTGCAACCTCTTCTGGTCGCGCGTGCCTCCGGCAATCAGGTCCTCATACTGGTGAATCTGGGTCCGCAATTGCCGGATCTCTGGTGGTTCGTTGGCCGCCGCCTTCTGATCGGCGCCCTCCACCGGATTGGCGGATGCCTTATTCACTTCGGCCAGTTTCTGTTTGATTTCCGCGATGTCGGCTTTCATCTTGATCACGTCGGGATGATCATCGGTGTAGCGGGCCCGTAAAGTCACAAGTTGCGCTTGCAGGTCGGACAATGTTTTTTGCAGCGTATCCGGGTTCGTGGAGGACTGCCCCGTTTTCCATGCGGCCAACTGCTGCGCCACCATCGACTCGGTGTAGGACTTATCCTGTTGCGCCCGGTTCAGCGTCTGCGTGTTGGCTTCCAGCTGTGAATTCAGGCCCATCAGGATCTTGAGATTGTTCTCTTCGTCTCCCGGAAGCTGTCCCACATACTGCTTCTTGAATTCCGCGAGCTTGGCATCCATGTCGTCCAAGTTGCGCTTGGCGTCCTCGAGTCCCTTGTTGAGTACATCGCTGGTTCCGGTAGCCGCGGCCTGCACCGACTTGTCGTTCTCCGTGAGCAGCAACGAGGTGAGTTCATTGCAGATTTGTTGTGCTTCGCGCGCGCTCGGGGCGGTGTAGTCAATGTAGAATCCCGGCACCGCGCTCTGCCCGGGACCCTTCTTTTTTGCGCCGATCCCTGACAAGTCGGTCAAGACCGGCTCGACTGACATGTTGGCCCGGATCGCATCCATCATCTCGCCCACCTGCTGGCTGTTCTTATTTGGAAACAGCCTCTCGATCATGGGCTGCAGATGGCTCTGGCTCAATACCTGCTGCTGCAACGTGACCACGCGGGCAGTCAAATCTTCTGAGACGACCGGCTGCACCATGCTCTCCGGCACCTTCTGCCCTTCAACCAGGATCAGCGATTGCGAGGTGTACTTCGGGGCAAACGCGTAAGAGACGCGTACCCCACCGCCGGGGCCAGCAGGGCCGGGATCAGGATCATCTTCGCCCGCCGGCGCAGCATCGCCACATAGTCTTCCATCGTCAATTCACGGTTCGCGATCATCCCAATCTCCTCGTAGCCTGGATGCCCCATTTCTCGCGCCCTTTGCGAGAAGTGGGGACTTCCTCGTCAGTCGATCCGTATCGGCCGGGGCGTCCAGTCCAGGCCAAACGTCGCAATATGCCGGTGCCCAATCCGGCTGCAAGGATTCGCGGCCGTCAAGCAGAACGAACTGTCAAATGCCAGTTCGTTGAACTGATAGCTGACAAAAAAGTCGAAATTGCGCCCCAGCGACCGGTGCAGCGCACCTCCGATGAAACCGTAGTCATACGACCTGGAGTCGTTCGCCGGACAAGCCGCTTGTGAAGTCGTGGTCAAGCTCAGGCATTCCTGCACCTGCTGCGACGTCAGTGGCTGCACCCGAGAATTGTGCGCGTATCCAATGTCAGCCACGGCACCCCACACGCGTGAAAGTCGGCGCTCCACGCTCAGAGTCGCGATATCCGCTTGCGTTCCCGCAAATAGTCCCGATCCACTGGTCAGAAAACGTTCATAGGTCAGCGCCAGCGACGTCTTCGGTAACTTGTATCGCAGCAGGGCTCGACCCGATACCCCAAGTTTGGTGTCTTTGATGGTAGTGGGAAGCAGTTGGCCTCCCTGGAATCCACATGTCAACACCGAAAGGGTAGGATCGCTGCAAACCTCGCTCTGCTCGTCAATGAGCGTGACCTGCGGTCCGGCTCCGATCAGGAAATCCATGCGCCCCGAGATCCGGTGTCCGTACATCGCCTCAACAATGTGGGAGTGAAATGCACTGCCGAACACAGAAAAATCGAAGCCTTGATATCCATACACCAGCGCAACCTGGGTATGCGGTGTGAGGATACGGTTGTACCCCACTTGGGCGGAGACTTCCGAACTGCCGATGAACGCTGTCCCCGTCGTCGCGTCGTTTCCATAAAAATGCGTAAAGGCATATCCCCCGGCCGCCGTCACTGCCGATTTGGGAGTGAGATTCTCGGTCACATCCACCAGACTCACGTTCAGGATGCGCGGTGCCAGTCCCAGCGATCCGATTCCAGTGCCGCCCCAAAAACTGCCGAACGCGCTGTTTCCCACGGATGCTATCGCTTGCGGACCCAACGATCCGTAGGCCCCGCCAAAGTTCCCCTCCGGCAAATAGCTGAAGTTGTCGCGCAGCGATAATTGTCCCCGCTTCCACGTAATCTTCTGGTCGAGATCCAACTGCTGCAGTGCTTTGAACCCTTGTCCTTGCAGACTGTAGTACCCGACCCCACCCACGTAGTCGACCGCCAGGTCGTAATTTCTCCACAGGCGTTGCAGCGTCGCGCTCCCCAACGCGTGAGTGAGGGAGTGCACCGTCCCTCCCCCGAGTGTATTCTCGGCATTCGAGTCCGCGGACTCGGCAACAGTCGCTCCGACCTTCAGATAACTCAGCGGTGCGGTGTGTGGCTCCAGTCCAGGCTGATCGAGGCCAGAGATTGGCGGGTTCTCGACGATGGGCGGCAGCGAAACATCCGGACCTTGGGAAGAATCCTGCCCGTAAGCGGCCACGGGCTGCGAACTGCTGTTTGGGACGTTGCCCGAAGCCGGTGCGGGAGTGTCCTGCGCCCACGCCACACTCAGGAGCAGCGCCAGCGTTCCCAACGTCAAAGTGCCTTGAAGTTTGCTCATCGTATTCCTTATTCCTTACGGAACCACCACCGTGTCGCCCGGTTTCAGTTCAACGTTCGCCTCGGGGTGAAGGCCTTTGACCACGTCCTTGTAGTTGAATGGCAGCTTCACCTGCTTGCCCCCCTCGGTTCGCAGCAAGTAGATTCCCTTGGTATTGGCGAACTGAGTAAATCCGGCCGCCGACAATGCCTGCAGCATGGTCATATGCGGCAATAGGGGCATCGCTCCGGTGTGCGTGACCTCGCCGGTCACGAAGATCCGCCGGCTGGCCATCGCAGTCACCACCACCGTCACCCGGGGATCGGCGATGTACTTCTTCAGTTTTTCCTTAATCGAGTTTCCCAGTTCGGTGGGAGTCATCCCCGCCGCGACCACATCTCCCAGCAGAGGCATCGAAATCTTGCCGTCGGGCCGGACCGGCAGCGTTTCGGTAAGATCGGTCTCCTTCCACACCGAGATGTGCAGCGTGTCATCGGCCCCGATCACGTAATCGCCTCCCTCCGATGCCTGCGCCGCCGGCTTTTCGGCCTGGGTATCGGCGCTCTTCCCGGCATCGCTCTTTTCCGCGCTCGTGCTTTGTGCTGCCATGGCTGACGCCAGCAACCCCATCCCCAGCAACAGCGCGAGTTTAGTAGCTACGTTCCGCATACGATCTCCGTCGATCCTAAGACGCTCCATACCCCTCGAACTGGATTCGTTTCAGCTTGTAGAGCAATGCCTTATAGCTGATCTGCAATTCCCGCGCTGCCCGCCGCCGGTTCCATCGTGTCCTGGTAAGTGCCTGCAGAATCAGATCCCGCTCGGCCTCGTGCGATGCGGCTCTGGATGCGGCTTTCAATGACAATCCGTTGCCGTTGCCGGCCGAGCCTGCTTTGTGGAGCAGCGCTCGCAATCCGCCCATGGCCACGTCTTCATCTCCCAGCGCCGCCAGCACGCGGGCCACATATTCCAACTCCTTCAAGTTTCCCGGCCACGAATAATCCTGGAACAAACGCCGCGTCTCGGCGCTCAGAGTGGGAACCTCCCGGCCAAACTCCTGCGCGTATTTGCCCAGGAAGTGCTTGATCAAAACCGGGATGTCCTCTTTGCGCTGACGCAGCGGAGGCAGTCGCAAACATACTCCGCTAATGCGGTAATAGAGATCCTCGCGCAGTCGTCCCTCTTTGACTTCGACCTCCAGATCGCGAGCGCTGCCGCAAATGATTCGCGCGCCGTCCCCGCTGGCCGCGCCGTCTGCTGTGGCTTGCGGCCACACCTTCTGCAAACGGGCCTGGCATCCCAGGCTCAGATCCGCTACTTCCTCAAAATAGACGGTCCCGGCCGCTTCCAGCGGCGCTGCTCTGCCATCATCGGACTGAAAAACCTCCGGCGTCAGTTTGGAACATGGAAGGCAAAGAAACGTCCGCTCCCGCCGGTGCGACATTTCATGAATGCGCCGCGCGGTCGCATGCTTTCCCGCGCCGTGTTCCGCTAACACCAGCACCGGGACATCGCTTTTTGCCAGCTCCCGGATCACCGCCTCTACTGGCCGCATGCTGGGGCTCGCCCCTTCGACAAACCCTATTCCAGCACCATCGATCGATGCACGCGCACCATTGCTCCGCCCGGCATCAGGCAATGCTTTGCCCATTCTTCTATCTCCAGACATGAGACCCTTTGCCCGCTCACTGCTAATCTTCAATCTTTTGTGCACGAGAGGTGCCAGAACTGTTCCGGCACGCCGAGGACTGTGGGGCTCTTTTCGCTCCCTGTTTTCAACAACTTGCATCAAGAAACGATTTGGATGCGGGGAAAAACTCCAAGTCTGTTTCCCAATTCACCCACGAACCATGGGAAAACATTTTCTCACATCCTCCGATCCGGGCAAGGTACGAAAGTGTCCAAATGTGTCCCATTCAGATCGTTCTAGCTGCGCGTTTTGCACCCGTCCATCGGTCGGGCTGGATCTTTCAAGCACTGGCTAGACCGGCAGCGACTGGAACTTTGCGTTGCATACATGTGAGGTTTCCCTTATTCTGACGGTCTTCCCGTGCCAAATTGGCTAGACTCCGAGCTGTGAGTGAACTGCTGCAAACCGAGTCGCCGGGCGCACGACCACAGTTTGCCTTGTGGCAGTTGGCCATTCTCGCTTCTCTTTTGCTCTGGCTTTACTGGTCTACGCTTACGCGCTTGGTAGCCCAGTGGATGCGCGATCCCAATTTCTCCCACGGATTTTTTGTCCCGTTATTCGCAGGTTTCGTGGTTTGGCAGCGACGCCATCGACTGGCCCGTCTCCAGGCCCACCCTTCCTGGTTCGGTTTGGCTTTGATCGCGCTGGCATTGGTTCTTCTCGTTCTGGGACAGCTGGGCGCCGAAAATTTTCTGGCGCGCTTCTCGATTTTGCTGCAGCTGGCCGGATTTGTGATCCTTTTTCTGGGATGGAATTTCTTTCGCACCCTGTTGTTTCCCTGGGCCTGCCTGCTGTTGATGATTCCAATTCCCACCCTCATCCTCAGTCAGGTCACCTTCCCGCTGCAGTTGCTGGTTTCCCGAGTGTCGGCGGACGCTCTGGAATTGCTCCGCGTCCCAGTGGCCCTCGAGGGCAATATCCTGAGACTGGCTGCCATGCCGCTGGAAGTCGCCGAGGCTTGCAGCGGCATTCGCTCCCTGATCTCTCTGGTGACACTCGCCGTCATCTATGGCTTCCTGATGGAGACGCGGGTCTGGGTGCGCTGGCTATTGGCATTCGCTTCGGTTCCCATCGCCATCGCCGCCAATAGCGTCCGCATCATCGGCACCGGTCTTCTGGTCCAATATTGGGACACAGAGAAAGCCGAAGGATACTTTCACGCCTCTTGGGGCATAATCATCTTCGTTTTGTCGTTGCTGATGCTGTATGCCGTGCACGGCCTCATCCGCCTCTTCTGGCCCGAGAAAGGCGGATCCGCGTGACCGGCTCTACGCTTCGTTTCATCCTGGCCGCTGTCTTGGTGGCCGCTGCTGCGGTGTTCCTGCAGGCGCACTCGCGCAACGAAATCTATCCGCCTCGACAGGCTCTCAAGACGTTCCCCGCCCAGCTGGGAGACTGGGTCGGCGCCGATCTCTCCATCGACGACGAAACCCTCCAGATCCTGGGTCCGGGCGACTTCCTTCTCCGCTCGTACGAGAAGCAGCAACAGCCCTCCGTGAATCTGTTCCTGGCCTACTTTCCCACCCAGCGCGCCGGAGACACCATTCATTCACCCAAGAACTGTCTTCCGGGCGCAGGATGGTCTCCGGTGGAAAGCACCCGCATCACATTATCGTCCCCCGGGCACATTCCGTTCACCGCCAACCGCTATGTGATCGCAAGAGGAGAATCCCGCGAACTCGTTCTCTACTGGTACTGGGCCCATGACCGCGGAGTCGCCAGCGAATATTGGGCCAAGTATTACGAGGTCGCCGACTCCCTCAAGATGAACCGCAGCGACGGCGCCATGGTGCGCATCAACTCGGCCATGGGCGCGGGCGAAACTCCGGAGGCCGCCGAGCAACGCCTGCTTCCCTTCGCCAACCAGATCGTCCCACTCCTCAATGACTATGTTCCGCGCTGAAAAAGGAGCGTGCGCCGCAGTACGCAAACTTGTTGACTCGGCAATTGTCGCGCGAGGTTTCGGTACAGTATCATGTTCTGCCGAACCGATACTGTGTTCGCGCCCTCCCTTTCATTCGGAGATTCCCTTATGAGTCGGAGTCTCGCGCTCCGCTTGTGGCTCGTCTGCCTTCTCGTGGCCCTGCTTTCCGGATGTTCTCGGGATCCCAGCGCTCGTAAGCAGAAGTACTTCGAGAGCGGCCGGCGCTACTTTGCCGAAGGCAAATACGCCGAAGCGGAAATTCAGTACTCCAACGCTATTCGGATCGATCTCAGCTTCGCCCAGGCGCACTATGAACTGGGCCAGACGTATCTTCGCCTGGGCGACAGTAATCATGCCTTTCTGGAATTGACCCGCACCGTCGAGCTCGCGCCGGATAATTATCGCGCCCACGCCGACTTGGCCAACCTGCTGATCAGGGCACGCAATCCCGACGGTTCCCCGAACGCGGATTACCTGAAGCAGGCCAAGAGCCACCTCGACGTGCTGCGCGAAAAGCAGCCCAACTCCGCCGAGACCCACGAGGCCTGGTCCAACTACTACGCTGCGCAAAATGATGTCATCGCCGCAATCCACGAGATGCAGCAGGCCATCGCTCTTGACCCCAATCGTTCCGAGTCTTATCTGGTGCTCGGACTCTTACAGCAGAGTGACAAACAGACAGACCAAGCCGAAGACAGTTACAAAAAGGCAATCGACAACGACCCGAAGGCCATGAATGCGCAGCTGGCTCTCGGCGCCTTCTACGAGTATTGCAATCGTCTGCCCGAGGCGGAAACGCAGTTCAATCGCGCCATCGACGTCGACCCCAAAGATCCCGCGCCACGAATCGCCCTCAGCCGCCTCCTCATGCAGGAGGGCAAGAAGGCCGAGACCGAATCCTTCCTCCAGAGAACGAAGAACGATCTTCCGAATAATCCGAGAACTTATCGCATGTTGGGTGATTATTACTTCGCAGCTGGTGACGTGGACAAGGCCGCCGCGGAGTACGATGGCCTCTATCGCGACCATCCTAAAGACCCTGTGGTCAAGAGGAATTACATCCAACTCCTGATTCTGAAGAATCGTCTCGATGAGGCCAGCAGGCTCAACGAAGAGATTCTGAAATCGGCGCCCCGCGACACCGACGCCTTGGTCTCCAAAGGCCAGATCCAGATCCGACAGAGTCATCCGGACGCGGCCGTCGACACCCTGCAGAGTGCGCTTCAAAATGATCCAGACAATGCGGTGGCCCATTACCAACTGGGACTCGCCTTCGACCAACAGCACGACGCCACCCGCGCTGAAGCAGAGTGGCGAAAGGCGGTTAGTCTTGATCCCGATCTCCTGGAAGCACAGAGCGCGCTGGCCAGGATCGAACTGTTCCGCGGCGACGGCTCTGCCCTGCTCGAGACCTCGAAACAGATCATCAAGATCCAGCCCAACGCCGTGGATGGATTCCTGCTCAAGGGCCTCGCGGAAATGGCCCTGAAGAATTACAGCGACGCTCAGCGCGACGCCGAGGAAGGCATGCAGAGGGCACCGCAAAGTCCTGCGCCTTACGTGGAGATGGGCAACGTCCAATTTGCGCAGAAACACTATCCCGACGCCGAAAAATACTTTCAGCAGGCACTCGACAAGGACCCTTCCTCGGCCGACGGCCTGAGCGGCCTGATGAATACCTACAGCGTCCAAAAACAATTTGACAAAGCCATCGCCGCGGCCAACGCTCAAATCGCCAAGTCGCCCAACAACAGTAACTTTTACGATCTTCTCGGCACCGCTCTGTTGACCGGCAGAAAGGATCTGCCCGGCGCTGAAGCCGCCCTGCGCAAGGCAATCGATCTCGACAAAAACAACACCGACGCGCTCGAAAAACTCGGCCAGGCGCAGGTCCAGGAGGGCGCTACCGATCAGGCACTCGCAACCTATCAACAGTCCATCAAGGATAATCCGCGGGACACGAGCTTCTACATTCTCTCGGGCGTACTGTATGAGTCGAAGCAAAGCTGGGATCAGGCCAAAGCTATGTATCAGCAAGCGCTCAGCATTCAGCCCGACCAACCCCTGGCTTCCAACAATCTCGCCTACGTGATGCTCGAGCAAGGCGGAAACGTCGACGTCGCCCTGGCCATGGCAGAAACCGCGCGACGCGGCATGCCTGACTCGCCCAACGCCGCCGACACGCTCGGCTGGGCCTATTATCAGAAGGGCGTTTACCAGTCGGCCATCAGTCAATTCCAGGAAGCCCTGCGCCTCGGCGAAAAAGGGGGCACACCCGACGACGCCGTCGTCCACTACCACCTGGGTCTGGCCTACCAGAAAGCCAACCAGACCGCCCTCGCACGGCAGCAGTTGCAAAAGGCCCTGAAACTCAGCCCCAACTATGCCGATGCCAGAAAAGCCTTGTCAGAACTGCGAAGTTGATAAATGCGGAGCGGACACTCCTGTCCGCTGCCTTTGAGTCTGATATTTTGATCCTTTCGTGCGATGATGACCACGATCCGGCCACTACGGAGCATCTACACAAACGGATTGGCGATTTCCACGCCAAAATACTTCTGGCCTGCATTCAAATCTTCCGACCAGATCTTCTCCGAACCGGCGCGCTCTGCTGCGGCGATGATCATGCCGTCGTAGAAATGAAGCCCGTAGGCTCCGTGGGCCTCTACGGCGCGGCGCACGATATCGCCATCGGGAGCCAGGCATCGAATCGGTGCGAGGATGTCCAAAATCTCTTTAACCTCGTCAGCAGTTCTTCGGACCGCGACTTTGTGCAATAGAGTGGCGGCAAACTCCGCCAAGACCTGAGCAGAGATCAGGGATTGGCCGCTGAGTGCTCCCTTAACCAGATCTTGCGCGATCTTCTGCCTTCGTGGTTCGCTGGGATCGTAGGCGTACACCAGAATATTGGTATCCAGAAAGCTATGACCGCTCATACAAATCTTTCCGCCGCCAGGTCTTCTTTCCCACGCGAATCGAAAACTTCTTAAAGCTCTGCTCGAGAGCCTCCATTTCACGCCGCTTCCGCCCGGACCTGGCATGCTCCGCGGCGAGTTCTTCGAGGTGCGTGCGCACCAGACCAGTCAAAGTCGTATCCCGCTCGACCGCAATCTTGCGGACTTCTTTGACGAGCTTATCGTCCAGGGAAAGGGTGATATTCATGGACACATAATAAGGGAAACCCTTAATAAGGGCAACGTGGGCTCAGGACTCTTGGACTAACCTCCAAACCTAGGTTAAGCGGTTAGCCTGGGAGCCTGCGAGCGTATCTAACTTCCTTCTTGGGTATTAATGGTTAGTTTCGCCCGAGACAACAAAACCCGCCCTGCGTGGCGGGTTTTCAAAAATGATCTGGTTGACCAGAATCCTCAATCGGCGGCAGCGGCTTCCGGCTTGGGGTTCTCCGTCTCTCTCCGCTTCACAGTCCGATTCGAGGGCAAGCCGGCATCGCGGATTTTGTACAACAGCGCGCGGTAGCTGATGTTGAGCGTGCGCGCGGCCTGCTTGCGGTTCCAGTGGTGATTCTGCAGAACTTTCAAAATAATCTTGCGTTCCAGTTCGCGCACCGCCTGGCGCGTCACTTTCTTCAACGAAATCTGGCCATCAATCGGAATCTCGGCGTTGAAGAAGTCCGGGCTGCGCGGGGCCAAGTCCGCTGAGATCACTTCTTCGTTGCCGAGAATCACGTAGCGCTTGACCAGGTTTTCCAACTCGCGGATGTTGCCCGGCCAATGATACTTGCGCAGAACGGCCATCATTTCATTCGACAGCGCTTTCGCGCGGCAGTTGTACTTGCGATTGTGATATTCCAGAAAATACGCAACCAGATCGTCAATATCGGTGGCGCGCTCGCGCAACGGCGGCAGATACAGGTTCACGACGTTGATGCGGTAGAACAAATCTGAGCGGAACGTACCGTTCTCGATCTCCTGCTCCAGTTTGCGGTTGGTCGCGCAAACCACGCGCACTTCAACTTTCTTGTCTTCCTGCGCACCGATGCGGCAGAACTGGCCATCCTGCAAAAGCTGCAGCAGTTTGGACTGCAACGAGAGATCGAGCTCCGAGATTTCATCGAGAAACAGCGTGCCACGATGCGCCATTTCCACGCGCCCCGGCTTCACGCCATAGGCGCCGGTGAAGGCCCCTTTTTCGTACCCGAATAATTCGCTTTCGAGCAGCGTCCCGGGGATCGCCGGGCAGTTTACCTTGACCCACGGTCCCGTTCGCCACGGCGAATTGGCGTGAATCATGCGCGCGATAATGTCTTTACCCGTCCCGCTTTCGCCCTGGATCAGCACTGGGACGTTGGCGGCGGCGAGCTTGGTTAGGCGGTCGCGCACCGCGCGCATGGCCTCGGTGCGGCCGAAGACCACGGCCTCCGGCGGCATCTCCCCCAACGGCTGAACAAGCGTACTCACGCTACTGGTTGTCATGGGTTTCTACCAACTTTGAGGGGAGAGCCTTCTACTTGCATGCCGAAAGCCAAACCTAGCAGGGCTTGCTACAGTCGAAGGAATTTTAGTTTATCTGATTGAAGCGTATCAACTTACCAAAGAACCAGTCGAGGGCATTCCGGTAATACCGGGGCAAGGACAAAGGTAACATGATCTGTAATCCAATGTGAAAACATTTTCACACGACAGTAGCCACTTTTCTCCGGCGTGTCCCGTTGGATCTGGCGGAAGGCAATAGCGGACGGGAGAACTTCAGGCCGAGCAGGTAGTATCCTTCGGCGGGCGTTGTGCGTAACGCCCGGGCGCGGAGGTCCCGGGAAGCTCTTGGCAGCAGGGCTACGGCCGCCAGCGGCGCGCTGGGGATCTCAAGGCGGATATTCGCCACTGCAGGAAGTATCCGGCGGACGGCAACCAGCATGCCCCCTGCGCTGACGTTCAACGCCGTGGCAAACTCCAGGAACTCCTTGCCGTCGTCGTCACGACTGCGCACAAAGACGGGAATTGCTAACGGCAACCTGACCCACTTCCGCCGCTCGGTTACCGGCTGCGCCCCGTTCATGCAAGTTCCTCCAAATTGGATGTGAAAGCACCTCAGTGGCCAAATCCAGGGGAATTTCCGGAGAAACGGGGTAGAGAACGGGAGATAGACAGCAGTTATAACCCCCTAAAGCCGCAGCGTAACCCCCAATTCCGGGTGATTCCTTAACGTGCGGATTAGTGAGACAGCAGAGCGCCCATTCTGCCTTTCGACGCTTCCGAAGTGCAAGGTTTTGCTACACTTGAGTAATTCCGTTGTCCTTTTTCGTTGACAATGCCATAGAGCTGCAATACGATTTTTTCAACCAGCACTTCTCCCCAATGCGGTCGAGTGCGGTTCTTCCTCCCCGAAAACCTGTGGTTTTTTCGATGGCCACTGCCCATAAGAACACGTGTGTGCCGGACGCGGATGTAGCAACCTCGACGCGTTCTGAGGCGCCCGCAATCAGTCCCGACGCGGATGTCCCGAGTCCGGAAAACCTGATGCAGGAATACACTGAACTGCGCGAGCGCTTCCAACGCACGACCAACGCGTTAGCCTCGGCCACCCACGATCTCAAGACACCGCTTTCGATCCTGAACGGCTACGTCGAGTTACTACAGAGCGAAAAGCTCGGGAGCTTGAGCGTGCGGCAGCGCGAAGTTCTGCGCGACATGCAAGCCAGCGGAAAGCGGCTGCAGCAATTCATTCAGGATTTTCTGACTTACAGCGCCCTCGAAACCGGCGGGCTGCGCATGCAATTCGATCTGGGCGACATCAACGACTGTCTCTCCGGAGTGTGCCGCCTCTGGTCCGGTCGATTTCAGGAGAAAGGGTTGGCGCTTTATTTTCTAGCCAACGACAAGCTTCCAAATTTTCCCTTCGATGCTCCGAAGCTGGAGCGCGTGATCTCGAACCTGCTGGAAAATTGCTACAAGTTCACACCGAAGGGTGGAACCGTGTGGTTGCACGCGGAGCCGCACATGTGGGAACGGCGAGCAGCGGCGCTTCCCTCCAGTGCGGAGCGCCGTCGTCAGAATGTCACGCATCCAAACGCTGTGAAGGTGAGTGTGTCCGACACCGGACCTGGAATTCCGCCTGAGTTTCACCTGGAAGTATTCGATGACTTCTTCCGTCTTCCCGGAACTGAAAACCACGAAGGCATGGGGCTGGGCTTAGCGATTGCGCGCCGGCTGGTGCAGGGCATGGGCGGCAAGATCTGGGTGGAGAGCGATCCCGGCGGAGGCTGTAAATTCTCGTTCCTGATCCCATACAAGCCGGTCCCTCCCGCGGCCAAAGGAAAAAAGTAAATGAAAGCGACCGCTAAAATCCTTCTGGTCGACGACGAACCCGGCATGCTGCGTTACATCAAGACGCTGCTGGAGGTTGACGACTACAAGGTGGAGACCGCCACCACTGGCGAAGAAGCGCTGCAGCAAATCGAGAAGGGCCTCCGTCCCGATCTGGTTCTGCTCGACGTCCTCATGCCCGGTATCGACGGCCTGGAAACTCTCGAACGCCTGCGCCAGATGCAGCCGGGAGTGAAGGTCGTGATGCTCTCCTGCGTTAGCGATACACGCAAGGTGGTGCAGGCGATGAAACTGGGCGCCCAGGACTACCTCACCAAGCCATTTCAGAAAGCGGAACTGGACGCGGTCATCGATCTGAGCCTGGGCAAAGGGAAACAGCTCAGCGGCGAGGTAGAAGAACTCTCCGACGACGTGTTCTTCATCGCCGCCAGCCCGGAAATGCGCAAGATCCGATCACAGGCAGCGCTCGTAGCCAATGTAGATATTCCTGTGCTGCTGCTCGGCGAGAGTGGCACAGGCAAAGAAGTTCTGGCGCGCCTGATCCACAAGCTTTCACCCCGGGCGCACCGCACATTCCTGAAGGTGAATTGCGCCGCGGTTCCCGCCGACTTGCTGGAGAGCGAATTGTTCGGCTACGAGCCCGGAGCCTTTACCGGCGCGACGCATGCCAAGCCGGGCAAGTTTGAGCTGTGCAACAAGGGAACGATCCTGCTTGACGAAATCGGCGAAATGCCGCCGCTGCTGCAGGCCAAACTTCTTCACGTCTTGCAAGATCAGCAATTCTCGCGCCTGGGTAGTCGTTCGGTGATCAAGGTCGACGTTCGCATTCTGGCCGCAACCAACATCAATATTCCCGAAGCCCTCGCGACCAAGCGCCTGCGCGAAGATCTGTATTACCGCTTGAACGCCTTTACGCTTCACCTGCCGCCGCTGCGCGACCGCAAAGAAGAAATTCCGATTTTGCTGAAGCATTCCATGTCGCGCATGTCGGAGCGCTACGCGCGTTCGCCGCTGCCGCTGTCGCCGGCGCTGCTGCAGGCCTGTCAGGATCATCCCTGGCCGGGTAATCTGCGCGAACTGAATAACTTCCTGAAGCGGTACCTGATTCTTGGCGACGAGAACCTGGCCGTGACCGAATTACTGCCCAGGAATGACGGGAGCGCCGGGGTGCACGGAGACTCAGCGCGGGGAGCGGAACCCGGTGGCTTGAAGTCTCTCGCGCGCAATGCAAAAGACGAGGCCGAAGCGCAGGCCATAACCCGCGCCCTGGAACAGACCAACTGGAACCGCAAGCAAGCCGCCGCCATCCTGCAGATCAGCTACAAAGCTCTGCTCTACAAAATCCGCCAATACGGAATCGCGGAAGCCAAGAGCCATCACAAGCTATCCGCGGGAGCATAGTTCCCCTGGCTGGGTCTACAGCATGGCCTTTCAAATCAGGCCATGTCTAATGCGAAAACTGTTCTCAGTTCTACGGAACCGATCTACGGAACCGACAACTGGATACCTTGACTCTTGCTGTCGCTACCTGAGGTGGCCGTGACTGTGATGTTATAAGTCCCGGCAAGCGTTCCGCTGGTCGGCGGCGCAGTCGAAGAACTGCTGCAAGCGGGCTGGAACAAGAGCAGCGCCCCGATTACACAAAGGAACAGCAGTCCTGCGATGCGCCGCCGGCGGCGGTCTCCTCCGAATCCCAGCCCCAAAACGGCGAATCCCGGAAGCACCAGCCAAACGGCATAGAAGCGCTTCGATCCTGAGCCCACGCTCCCGGTGGTGATCGGCCGAGCGGTTGTGCCTATGCTCAGCGTGGTCGTACCCGGACTCGAACCTTGCAGGTTCACGGTGGCCGGACTAGGTGTGCATGTCATCCCGGTTCCCAGACCGGAGCATGAAATCGTGATGGCAGTTGTATAAGTCGGATTGGGGGTGAGCTGCACTTTGTAGAAGGCGGTGTCTCCCGCGGCGGGCACGCTGCGATTGGGAGGAGAGACGGCCAGCGCGAAGTCCGACATATTTGCCGACACCGAGGTCTCGGTCACCGTGCTGCCATTGGCGCTGAGTACCTGCACCGCACCGCCGTTGAACGTTGCCTGGCTGCCGTTGGGATAGGGCTTAGGGGTTACCACGACTGTGATCGTCGCCGTCGAGAGCGGCTGTAGCGATTGAATGGAGCAGCTCACGCTGGTTGTGGTCGCACCCGCGCTGCACGTTCCAGAAGTCGTGTTGGCGGAGACGAAGGTCAGTGGAACAACCGTGACCCTTGGATCCAAGTCAATGTTGACGGTAATCTGCGAGGCCAGATCGGGGCCGTTGTTGGTCAGCGTGTAGGTGAACGTGGCGGTGTTGCCGGCGTTGATAAAGGCCTGATTGGTGCCGAGCGTCAAGACTCCCACAATGGACAAATTGGCGGTAGTCTGCAACTCGGTAACAAACGCGTCGAAGCCGCCGCTATTCGCAGCTTGCGATCCCGTGACCGTTACCGGGAGATCGATCGCATTCGTGTCTCCGGCGAGAAAAGTGTTCTGGTTCACATCGAGAGCGATCCCCGTGCCCTGGGTAGTAGCGAGCACGCCCGTGGTGCTGGTATTGGTTCCTCCGAAGTACGTGGCCCAGGAGCCGTTCGTGTTCTGTCCGGTGACGGCCACGGTATTCAGGCGGGCTGCAAAGGCATCCTGCGCGCCCGTGAGGTGGCCCTGGACGTCGCCGGGAGTGGGGGCGACCGGAAAGTCGGTGGACGTGGTCAGTCCGGTAACCAGCGCGCCGCTGGCAGAATCCACCGTAATTGCCTGTCCTGCTTCGCTGCCGGTTCCGCCGAGATAGGAGAAGTAGGTCAGTGAAACGTTGGTCGTCGTCCCGGTGGTGGATGTGGTGGGGTTAGTGAAGCGCGCCACGAACGCGTCGGTCGGGGTGGTCGAGCTTGAAGCCGGACACGTGCTGGGGCCACCCGGAGGGTTCACGGGCATGTTGAGACAGACCTGGTACCCCGCAAAGGTAGTCGATAAGGTTATGGGCTGGGAGTTGGTGGTGCCCACGATGTAGACGTTCGCAGCTCCCGAGTCGAGGGCAATGCCGGTAGCCGAATCCGTTTGCAGGCCGCCAAAGTAAGTGGACCATTGCAGTTCCTGTCCTTGAGCACCGCTTTGAAGATTCGGATTCAGTTTGGCTACGAACGCATCGGTGGGCGCCGTGGTCGATGTGTTCGTACAGGGCGGCGGATTGGTTAAAACCACAACCTGCGTCGCTGAGTCGAGACAAGCCTGGTACGCGTTCAAGATAGGGAAGTCCCCTACCGCCCCATTGGTGTAGGTAAAGTTCGTGGTGCCGTCGAAATAAATATTGCCGTTCGTGTCCACCGCAATACCGCCGCCGGTCGCAACGATGGGCGTCGACGAGGTCGCCGTGTTCGCGCCACCGAAGTAAGTCGAGTAGATAATGCTGCGTTTGTATGAGTCACCCGTGTTTACCTGGGTTACGAAAAATTGGATCGACGCCAGAGGAGTGCTCTGGAACGGTGTGGCATACGGCAGGGAGCTGGAAGGAAACTGAGGGCCGGTGGCACTCCCCACATCTTGGGGCTTGGTGGAAGTGGTAGTCCCGGTGACGTAGACGTTCTCGCTGCCGTCGATGGTCATTCCACTGGCGACGTCATCGCCACTGCCGGAAAGATACGTCGAGTAGAGGAGCGCAGAGGCAGTCGGATTCAGCTTGCTCACGAATACGTGCCTTGTGCCGGCGCTCCCGGGTTCCGGAGTCGCTTGGTAGGCGGTTGCCGTGGTTGGGAAGAGCGGGGAAGACGTCGTGCCCGCGACAATCGGATCGCCCGCGCCGTCCACGCCGATTCCCACTGGGCTGTCGCTCCCGGTCCCGCCCAGGAACGTCACGTATTGAAGCGGCGGGTTCAAGAGCGGATTGATCTTTGCGATGTAGACGTTTTGCGTGCCGGCCAGAGTGGACTGGAGCACGGTCGTGACAGCTCCGACAGGCAGAGTCGGCGAAGTGGTTGAGCCCGCGAGGTAGATGTTGCCGGCTCCGTCGATCGCGATGGAGCTGGCGTGCTCATCCCCGGCGCCGCCAAAGTAGGTGGAGAAGGATAGATTCGGATCGATCACCAGTTCGCGCGTGGCATCGTAAGTTCCGATGGAGAAGCCGGCGCGGTTGCCGCCGCGTAGAACGAACTCGCCTTCCACCGGTTGCTGGCGCCCAGCGATCAGCTGATAGACGCGCGGAGCCTCGAGTGTGGCATCCCCGCTCTCCCCTTTGACCACCAGAGCGCCGTCCTTCAGCTCAAGAGATTTCGCGCCGTCGAATTCGAGTTCCGCCTGCCCGGGGTCGGCGCCTGGCGCGACCTGGAGGTCATATTCCAGCCGTCCCTGGTTCCCGTAGAAGACCAGACTGATCCCGGGATAAATGCTTTCGTAGCGCACGCGTGCATATTGGGGAATCCCGCTGTGCCACTTTGCCGGGTCGTTGCCGAGAAGATAATTGCTCTTGGCCGGGAGGAGATCCGTACCCGTTAGGCTTGCCTTCGGATTCGCTCCCGCCAGCTTCATTTGGAAGGACGAAAACTCCCCGAACTTCGACGCCTTATCCCCCTGGGAGGAACGCAGGCTCACGATTGCGCCTTCGGTTCCGAGGAACAGCGTGTAGCCTGAGCCACGGGCGATGAACCGTGCGCGAGTGTCGGAGGGATCGAGGTTGGCTTGGCCCAGGTTGGGCTCAAACATCAAGGGCAGGCGGGCCATCAGGTTTGACGCCTTCATCCTGGCGTCGTTCTCAGACGCGCCCGACCGAAACGAAGCCAGGGGAGAGCCTGCGTCCTTCGCGATCGCTGGTGGGTGGGTTCCTGCTGTCGCGGCCAGGCGGGAGCGAGACCCCCACCCGAGGACCAGGCCTCCTGCCGCGAGCAAGACCAGCCCTGCGGCCAGCACACGAACTCGAACCCCAGACCTTCCCAACCAACGGCGATCTACGTTCACGCGTTTCCTCCGATACATATCGCTCAAATCGTTCCTGGTTCAGATCGTTTTTTCGCCCAGATCAGTGGTGAGAATGTGGAAATGGCGCACGAGTCGGTCCGGGCCTCACGCCGGCGTACTCATTTGGCGAGCCGGCCCGCGGCTTGCTGGTTCACTGGAACTGGCGGAAAAATAAATAACTACTTAAACATCTGACGGATAGACAAGTCAAGCGAACCTCCGCTCCTGCCGCGTGCTCCAAGACTGGTCAGATGCGTCCGGGAGCCGAGAAAGATGCCGCGGCGGCGTGGGAAACTGAGCTCATCGGCCTTTCTCCCTCATCGATTAACCGATGCAGTTCAGGTCGCGATTTTGCTGTTGCAAAGTGCTGATAGTTCTATACATTGAGGTCAACAGGGCGTTCCCCAAGGATTCTGGCTCCGACGACTGCGGCGCCGTCCGCGGTGGTCGCCTTCCGCATGACGCGGTCTTTAGGCACGGTTCGGGCATGCAACCGAATTCCCAGGAACGGCGGACGATGCGGCGCTTCGATATGCGCCTGCCGGCGGTGGTTCGCCTGGATGGCGCCGCCGAGTTCTGCACCGAGACCCAGAATGTCAGCGCCCGTGGCGTGTTCTTCTACCTCGATCGTTCGGTCTCAGCCGGGACCAAGCTCGACGTGACCTTGACCTTTCCTCCCCACATTACTCTGACCGAAGCCCTCCGGGTACGTTTCACAGCGCGTGTCGTTCGCGTCGAACATCCCCTGCCTTCGTTGCGCATCGGTACCGCCGCCATGATCGAAAACTACGAGTTCTTGCACTCCAACGATACCCCGGATTTCCTGGGCGCCTTGCAGCAGGAATGGAAAGCGTCGCACTAATGTGTGGGGCGGACACTCCTGTCCGCCGCCCTTGGTTTTGGTGTTGCTTTTGGTTTCCGAGTTTTGATCGGGAGAACTCAGATCAAGACCAAAGTCAAAAGCAGCGGACAAGAGTGTCCGCTCCACATGGGAGTCGCTCTACTTCCCTTTCCCCAATTCCTTTAACTGCCGCCGGAGGCTGCTGAAGCGCCGGACCAGCGTCCCGAGGTAAAAAGCGTGAATCACCCACACGGCGATGTAGGCAGCGAACAGGAATTTGATCGCGTTCATGGCGCGCTCCGATGCAGCGGCAAGCTAGCTTTGACAGGCGCTCCGCCCGGTCCAGCCAGAGAGGCCATGGCATGCGCCTCCTCCACCTCGCGCTGCAGAAGTTCCAGGCGAAAGCGCGACCAGCAGACCAGGAAGGCAAAGCACAGAAAAGCCATCCAACTAATCAGAAGCACGTGCAGCATCCGCGGATCCATGGAACCGCCACCGCCGATAACCGGCTGCGGGTGCTGCGTGCGGAAAAACCAGATCGAAAAATAGACCAGCGGCACATCCAGCGCGCCGAACACGGCGAGCGCCGCCGCCAGCATCTGCGTCTGAGCGCTGCTCGAAAAGCGACGCAGCACCAGGTAGCTCACGTAAATGAGCCAAAGCACTAGAGTCGACGTGAGACGAATGTCTCCCGGCGCCCACCAGATCCCCCACACCGGCCGCGCCCAGATCGGCCCGGTGACGAGTACGATCGTGCAGAAAACCACGCCCACTTCTGCCGTGGTAACGGCCAGCACGTCGAGACGTTGCCCAGGGAACCACTTTCCGATCAAGAAGTAGAACGCGGGAATGCAAATCACAGTCGTCGCCATTGCGCTGGGCCGCATACCTGCCGAGGTCAATTGCCGCTGCACTTGCGGCAGGAAACAGGCAATCACCCCCACGACCCCGATGCCGATCACGATCCACTTCGCCGCCGCCTTCCTCGATGGATTGGCGCTCGCCAGATACTGCACCGAAGCGATGAAATTGATGAAGAACAGCAGGAAGGCTGTCCACGCCGAAGGCACGTGGTAGTAAATGATGCGGTAGACATCGCCCTGCAGCGCGTCGGTCGGTGCGACGACCAGGGCCTGATAGAGCCCATACGCCAGCAGAACCGCGGTGACGATCGAGAGGATGGGGAAGAGCCGTTTCATTCCGCGTGCAGTATCGTCTCGAACAGTGCCAGACAAGCTGTAGTAAACACTACATCGTAGGTGAGAAGCAACACGATGTAAAAGTGAGCCGGGTTATCGCCGGTGAGTACCGCCGTGGTGCCGGCCACCATGCCGAGCACGGCGGGAATCGAAATCGGGAACAGCAGCAGCGGCAGCATGATTTCGCGGCTGCGCGTGCGCAGCGACATCGCCGCGAAAAACGTGCCATTGACGACCAGGGCCCACGTGCCCAGGCCCGCAATCGGGATCAACTGCCAGGCCGGCCCCAGGACTCGCAGATTGTAGAAGATGACGAACAGTGGAGTCATCAGCGCCTCGAGCACGCTGACGAAGATAAAATTGCCCACAGCTTTCGCCAGGAACAGCGCGTTCGCGGGCGCGGG
The DNA here is from genome assembly GCA_963819035.1 of uncultured Acidobacteriaceae bacterium. Lineage (GTDB taxonomy): Bacteria > Acidobacteriota > Terriglobia > Terriglobales > Acidobacteriaceae > Sulfotelmatobacter. The sequence continues at coordinate 315,331 of CAWFUU010000010.1, forward strand.
AGACACGCGATAGGCGTCGAGCACTTGATTGCGCAGTTCGCGTGCCCAGGTCTGGTTCAGCGCAACCACGGCCGCAAAGAGAAACGCGACCCATACCAGCCCTCCCACGATGTGCCGCGACTCTTCCGCCAGCGGATCGAAAGAAAAGACGAAGATCACGACGACCAGCAGCGAAAAGAACAGCATGGAGTTGAGGGCGTCTTTGGAGCGCCATTCCAGGCGAATGTCTTTTCTGAGCGTCGCCACGGTGACCGCCCAGAGCGAGTTTTCGGGGCCGGTAGTTTTTTCGGAGCCCGTCATTGAAGCTCCTCGCGGGAACTCGCCGCCCGGGCTGCGCTCGCAGTGCGGTCCACAATCTGCCCAGCCTGCATCCACACAAATTCATCGGCGACGCCGTCGAGCAGCAGCGCCTGATGCGTCACCACGAAAATTGTCTTCCCGGCGTCGCGCATGCCCTTGAGCAACCCGACCATCTCCCGCGCCGAGTGCAAGTCCACGTTGGAGAACGGTTCGTCGAGCAGCAGCACTTTGGGATCATGCAGAATCGCGCGCGCCAGCGACATCCGCTGGCGCATGCCTTGCGAATACTGCCCCACCCCACGCGTCAGTTCCGGATCGAGTCCGACGGAGCGAATCACCTCCGCGCAACGCCCGTCTCCTGCGATGCCGTAGAGCCCGGCAAAATACCGCAGGTTCTCCATACCGCTCATTTCGTCGTAGAGCAGCGACGGGTGAGCCATGTATCCCAGATCTCGGCACGCGGCCTTGGGACTTTTCCCAAAGATAGAAATCTCGCCGCTCGTAGGGTGTGCCAATCCAGCCAGCGCGCGCAGCAGCGTGGTCTTCCCCGCCCCGTTGTCTCCGAGGATGGCGTGGAAGCGCCCCGCGTCAAATTCCGCGGTCACGCCCCGCAGGGCGGCGAAACGTCCGAACTGCTTGATGACATTGCTGACGGTGATGGTGGGCGCGGTGGTGTCAGTCACGATTGGTGACAGTAATTGAACTAGCCGGTTTTGGGAAGGGCGCGGCTTGAGCCGCGCCGAAAAACGACCGCAAAGTTCGCGGGCTTTGGCCCCTGACGGTTCCTTCTCGATTCCCGCAATGCGATCCTACCCGGCTAGACGTCTCGCCTAGGTCATGCTCTTCGCCGGAGCCGGCGCAGTCCCCGGCGCGCCCGGCTGCGGCGCATACTTCGAGGCGCACTTGGCCTGGAGTTGCTTGGCGTGGAACACGCCGTCGTGGCCAAAGCTGCCATCGGCGAGGGCTTGCGAGTCATCTTTGAAGGTGTCGGGCGGCGCTTCGGTCCCGGTGTAATCTACGGATACCGTCTGGTCCTCTTCCACCAAAACAAACTGGACGTGCGTCCCCGTGCGCTTGATCGACCCCGGCTGCACATTGCCGGCCACGCGCAGGCGTTTGGTGAAGGCCGTGTCTCCCATCTTGTGCAGTTCCTTGATGGTGACGTAATAGCTCTTGCTGTCCTGCACGCCGGTGTAGGCGAGGTAGGCGAGCAGCAGCAGAATTACCGCCGTTGCACCGCCGAACTTCAAATAAGTCTTGGCTTGGCTAGACATATATTTCCCCGGAAGGGAGGCACCCCACCTTCCAACTTTACGCGCCATCAGGGGAGGAATCAAGATTCGGTAGGCCCATGCGGCAGCTGTCCTTACGGCCCCGCTCTATTCAGGTCAGCGCCCTTTCACTGGTTACGACGGTTCACGGGGGCCGGGAAGGCGTACAATTCTCCGCGCTTTTCTAAATCACCAAGAACAGAGTCTTAAGTCGGCTTGAGGGGATGTCTAGGTGGGCAAATCCAACTCGCTACCTCCCGCCGGTCACTACAACGCCAACTACGGGAATTTTCAAACGGAACTGTACGCAGAGATCCGTCGTGAGGCTTTTGGCGAGGATATTGGTCAAAACAGCTGGCTCACCTCAAACGAACAGGACAGGTTCTTGGGGTGGCTCGACCTTTCCCCAGGGAAGACCCTGCTCGATATTGCTTGTGGAGCAGGAGGCCCGGCGTTGCGAATCGCCGCGGCCACCGGCTGTTCGGTCGTCGGCATTGACGTCCACGAACATGCGGTTACGACCGCCAGTTCACTTGCAGCCCAGCGCGGATTGGCCGACCGCTCCGAATTTCGGTGTACAGATGCTACCGGGCCGTTGCCATTTCCTGACGCCAGCTTCGACGCCATCACCTGTATTGACGCAATCAACCACTTCCCAGAGCGGCCTCCCGTCCTGGCGGCGTGGGCCCGATTGTTGAAGCCGAGCGGAAAGCTGCTGTTCACCGATCCCATCACCGTGACTGGACCGCTGACGAATGCGGAAATTGCGGTACGCAGTTCGGCAGGCTTCTATCTCTTCGTTCCGAATGGCTATGACGAATGCCGTATTGGGGAGTGCGGTCTGCAATTGCTGGTACGCGAAGACGTAACTGCGAACATGGCCAAAGTTGCCGAGGCGAGACGCGCCGCCCGCGCCTCGAGAAGCACCGCCCTTCGTGAAATCGAAGGTGATGCGGCATATGACAACCAACAGGAGTTTCTTGCCGTTGCTGCTCGCCTCGCCAGAGAAGGCCGCCTTTCTCGCTTCGTTTATGTTTCGAAGAAGTTGAGCTGAGCATCAAGACTCGGCGAAGAGGCCGGAGGATTACCCATGAACTTGCATGGAAGTGCAGCTCTGACGACGGCCGAACTGAGCCATGTCGGACAGAGAGCCAGACGGCGAGTCGCTTACCGGCTGCTTCCTTTTGTATTTCTCCTTTACATCGTCAACTACATCGATCGCGTCAACGTTTCGTTTGCCAACCTCAGGATGAGTGCGGATTTGGGATTCAGCGACCGCGTCTACGGTTTAGGGGTAGGTACGTTCTACCTAACATACGTCTTGTTCGAGATACCCGGAGCCATCATCGTCGAACGCTGGAGCGCGAGGAAGTGGATTGCCCGCATCATGATTTCGTGGGGAATCGTTACGATTCTGACCGGCTTCGTGCACAGTATCGGACAGTTCTACACCGCCCGCTTCTTTTTGGGCGCAGCCGAATCCAGCTTCTTCCCCGGCATGATCGTCTATTTGACGCACTGGTTTTGCGCGCGCGACCGCAGCCGAGCCATCGCTTGCTTATATGCGGCGAATCCCGCCGCTGCTTTGATCGGCTCACCCTTGGCAGGCTGGGTGCTCGGAGTACATTGGCTGTCGCTCCCTGGCTGGCGCTGGCTCTTTATTCTGGAGGGGTTTCCTGCCGTCGTCGTAGGAATCGTCACCTTCTTCTACATGACGGACCGGCCTGCGCAAGCGCCTTGGCTTCCTCGGGACGAACGTGACTGGCTCGTGAACGAATTGCAAGCGGAACTACAAGCAAAGAAGAAGACTCGAAACTACACAATCAAGGAAGCATTCTGCGACCTGCGAATTCTACGATTGATTTTTGCCTACTTCCTGGCTCTCACAGGGGCCCTTGGAACCATCTACTGGATACCAACCTTCTTGAAGCGCCTCTCGGGAGTTTCCAACCAGACGGTGACGTCACTGCTATTGATTCCAGCTCTGATGGGAATCGCCGGGATGCTCATCAATGGTTGGCACTCCGATAGGATGGCCGAGCGGCATTGGCACAGTGCTGTCCCGCTGGTCGCCGCCGGATTCATGTTCGGGCTCTTGACGGCCTTCCGCCACGAAGTCCCGTTGGCGATTGCGTGTTTGCTTCTGGGCAGCGGTTTCTTGTATGCGTACTACCCCGCTTTCTGGGCGATACCGACGATGATGCTCAGCGAAGCAGCCGCAGCCGCCACATTCGGATTGATCAATTCAATCGGGCAACTCGGTGGGTTTGCCGGAAATTACGCGATTGGATTTCTCAACGATCGAACGCATTCACTTGCGGCCAGCTTCGCGTTCATAGCGCTCGTCTATGTTGCTGCGGGAGGCCTGATTCTTAGTCTAAGAGGTCGCGATCCCATTGGTGTCCTGCGGAGAACGAACTAGCTCGAAGGCCATCGCCGTCCACCAGACTTGGCCCGTCCGTTAAAATGGGTCGAATTGGACAACCCTCTCCTATGATTCATCCCTGGCACGACGTAACTCCCGGCGACAAGCTTCCGCAGGAATTCGACTGCGTCATCGAGATCCCATTTGGCTCGAGCGTGAAGTATGAACTGGACAAGTCGAGTGGCTTGATTCGCCTCGACCGCATCTTGTATTCGGCCGTCTACTATCCCGCAAACTATGGATTCATTCCCCAGACGCTGGCCGAAGACGACGACCCTCTCGACGTGCTGGTACTGTGCCAGGAAACAGTAGTGCCGCTGACCATCATCCACGCCCGTGCGATCGGCCTCATGACGATGATCGACGCGGGCAAGCAGGACCACAAGATCATCGCCGTCGCGACCGAGGATCCCGAGTTCAATTCTTACCGCCAGGCCGCTGAGATGCCGCCTCACCGTTTGCTCATGCTGCGCAGGTTTTTTCAGGATTACAAGCAACTGGAAGGTAAGGCAGTCGAGGTCGATGAGATACGCCCGCCGAGTGAGGCGTACCCCATCATCCTCGACGCCCTTCACCGCTACAGCGAACAACGTCGCAAAGGCTTCCAGAGCCCGAAACACTAGCTCCGGAAAACAGATGGAAAGGCGGCTCCAAGTCCGCGCCGCTAGCAGTTTTGAAAGGGCGCGGCTTTAAGCCGACGCCGCTCGGCCAGAGAAAGATATGGGCTTTAGCCCCTGAGGTCCCGGAGCCACGGCTACATTCCCTTAAACACGAAGCTGATCTCTTTCGTCTCATTTCCTCCGATGGTGACCGTCTGTGTCGACGTGCCCAACTTCTCGTGCCACGCCTTGACGGTGTAGGTTCCCGCAGGCAGATTGCTCAGGTCGAAGCTGCCGTCCTTGCCAGTCACCGCATAATACGGATGCTTAAAGACCGCGATGTAGCTCTTCATCCAAGGATGCAGATTGCACTTCACCGGAATCGCAATCTCCTCGCGGGCAAACGTCTCTTCCATCTTCGAGTTGGGTGGCTCGGCCTTGTTCCATTCCCGATTGTTGGCGGGCGTGGGATGGATGTTGTGCGACGTGGCGTCCTCGTTCACGACCTGCAGCGTCTGGTTGGCCCGAACCGCCATCACGTGCGGCGTGTACATGCATCCTTTCTGCTCGACGACTGCAGGTTGGCTAGGCGGATCGAAGGTGCGGTCTCCGAGTCCTTCGGAAACGAAAACGATCACGTTCTGCAGATCCCCTTTACTGTCGGCCATGATTTCCTGCGACATGACCGGCGTGGCATGCTGCTTGGCGCATACCGGATCGGCGGCCATGCTGATCGGCTTCGCCACAGGCGCCTTGCCATCGAAGCGCACAACCCCGCGCACCGTCGCGCCCGTCGTGGGTGCGGCCGGGCCGCCCGCTCTAGCCCCATGAGGAGCGGAGATCCAGAGGGCTAAAGTTAGGGCCAAAAAAGACAAAAATCTCTTCCCGTTCATACCACATCACCTCAATTCGAGAATTTGTTTGCAGGGGGATTTACTTCGCTTCGCGTGCCTGGGTCGTTGGCGTTTCTGTTTTGAAAACCACGATCAGACCGTTCGTGGAGGCTCCTCGTTTCTTCGCTGCATGACTCGCGCTGGTTTACTCGTTGTAGCCCTGACGATAGCCGGCGGCAAAGGAGGCGCGGTCCTTTTCCGTCGACCAGCGCCCGATCGGGGCATGCATCGGACTCTTGGCTGTGCGGGCGAGTTTTCCGAGATAGATGCCGTCGCGATAGGCGGCGTCTCCGGCCATTTGCGCGTCAACGCTCTGACCTCGCCGAGCCACCATGTCTCGCTGCACCAGCATCGCGCTCGTTCCCGCAAACCCGATCGCGAGCACGTACGTTAATATGATCTTCATGGTTCCCTCCTTATTGCGTGAATCCGCGTCCGCGGATCCTTACACTTATCCAATGGGGGATAAGTCGCACTTACCCGGGGGATATACACTTCTGCCTTCACCCGGTAAGTCACACTAATTCCGGGTCGTTTAGGCGTCTGTTCTTTCTTTCCTGGGTACCTGGGACTCCGCGCGGCGCTGTCCATCGCGCCGTGCGAAATTACTGCTTCGCGAGCCAACTTAGCACTCGCTGGAAACCCTTGGTTGCCCTGCGACAAACCAGTTGTAAAAAGAAGGTAAGGTCAAAACTTTTTACAGTTTCCTTACATCGAAACTTTCACCTCGCTAAAACGCGTGCACCTCGGGCAATCCTCCCTCGCCCTCACGCTTACGTCTATTTCGAAGGTACACAACTCGACCGCTGACATCGTCATGGCGGCGTCATTTCGCCGTCACATTCTGGTCAAGCCTGCCGGCGGTCTCGACCCGGGAGCCGTCGCTCAAAAAACACTTGACATAATGTACTAGTTATTTAGTACAATGACACACATGGGAAGGAACACCCAGAGCGGCGGCTTCGAGTTCGCCCTCGATCTTCACACCGGTGTCCCGGTTTACCGGCAGCTGATCGACCAGGTAAGGATGGGCATCGCCTCCCGGTCGCTGGCTCCGGGCGACCAGTTGCCGACGGTGCGCCAGCTGGCCGTCGACCTGGCCATCAATCCCAACACCGTGATGCGCGCCTATCGAGAACTGGAACTCGGTGGCCTGCTCGAAACCCACCAAGGCACGGGAACGTTTATCAGCGACAAGAAACCGGAAAAGAAATCTGCCGAGCGGGAGCGCCAACTCGGCCAATTCGCGGGGGAATGCGCGGCGCGCGCGGGAGCCGCCGGATTCACCGTGGAAGAACTGATCGAACGCTTGACCGAGTTGTTGCCTCGCCCTGCGCAAAGGAGATAGTCGCCATGCCGAAAATCCGAATTAATGACATCAACGGGGTCGCTCTGTTGCTGTTCGTGGTGTGCACACTGGCGGGAATCGCCATCGCGCAGGCCGTTCATCAACCGGCGGTCGCCATCTCTGGAGCGCTGGTCGGTCTGTATTTCCTGTTAGCCATCAAAATCGTCCGCCAGTGGGAGAAGGTTGCGGTCCTGCGTCTGGGCCGCTACGTCGGCCTGCGCGGCCCCGGGCTCTGCCACATCGTGCCCATCATCGAGACGCTCAGCCCCTACGTCGACCAGCGGGTGCGTGTCGCCAGCGTTTCCGCCGAGTCGACGCTGACCCGCGACACGGTCCCGGTCAATGTCGATGCCATCGTCTTCTGGATGGTGTGGAATGCAGAGAAGTCAATTCTCGAAGTCGAGAATTTCGTCGAGGCCATCAACATGAGCGCGCAGACCGCGCTGCGCGAGTCGATCGGACGTCACGAACTGGCGCAGATGATCACCGAGCGCGAAACCCTGGGCCGGGAATTGCAGCGCATTCTCGATGAAAAGACGAATCCCTGGGGCATCACCGTGCAGTCGGTCGAGATTCGCGACGTGAAAATCCCGCAGGGCCTGGAAGACGCCATGTCGCGCCAGGCGCAAGCCCAGCGCGAGCGGCAAGCCCGAATCATCCTGGGCCAGGCCGAAAGCGAAATCTCCAACAGCTTTGTGCAGGCCGCGGCCGCGTACGCCGAAAACCCAGTGGCGCTGCACCTGCGCGCCATGAACATGCTCTACGAAGCCGTCAAGGAAAAGGGTGCGATGGTGATCGTGCCTTCGTCCGCCGTGGAAACCATGGGTCTGGGCGGAAGCTTGGCAACGGCATCCCTGGGCGGAGCCAAGCCGTAGCCACGTTTGCACGATGCTTTCCAGGGAGTTCAAATGGTTTTGGGAAGGGCAAAGGGTTTTTGGGAAGGGCCCGGCTTTAGCCGGGCAGTCAAGAGCCCCTTAAACACTGGGCTTCAGCCCCTGAGGGCATCGGTCCTCGAAGGAGATCCAATGAATTCGCCTACGACAAATACGCCAAAGCAACTGAGACAATCCGCGCTGAGCCTAGCCTTCGTGCTCGCCGCTGTTCTATTCACGCCCCGCACGGACCATGCCCAACAACTGCAGCAAGGCGTCAGCGTGCAATTAGCCGTCACCAGCAACGCCGTGCCGATGCCCGAGGCCGACAACGCAGACGCCTGGATCGTGGCGGTCACCGCTGACGGCACCCTGTATTTCGGAATCGATCCCGTCTCTCCGTCGGAATTGGCGGACAAGATGAAAGCCCGCCCGCGACGACGCGACCAAAAGCTCTACATCAAGGCCGATGCCCGCGCTCCATTTGCTGATGTGGAGAAAGTGCTTAAGGCTGGACATGGGGTCGCGTTCGAAGCACCAGTGCTGCTCACGGCGCAAGCAGTCCCGTCTGCATCCGGAACCGTCGTTTACCCGAATGGGCTCGAGGTACTGGTCGGCTCGGCGCCCGCTGGCGTAGCAACCGTTGTACAGTTGCTCAACCCGCGAGAGCAACGGCCGTTGCTGAAGATCAATGGTGATGAGATTTCCTGGTCTGCTCTGGAAAGTACCCTCAGGCGGCACTTCCAGAAAGGCGATGAGAAATTGATTCGGCTAAAGGCCGACGAGCGACTTCCGTTTGGACCGGTCGTGCAGGCAATCAATATGTGTCGCGCGACGGGGGCCCAGGTCGTTCTGGACCTGCCGGGGCTCTAAAACGGGGCTGAAGAGCTGGTGCAAAGTTGCACTTTGCACCAGCTCTTGGGGTAACAGTTACCGTCGATACCTCCCGCACTCTGGCCGACTAAAGTTGGGGACATGCCTTGCCGATAACAGATGTATGGACCTTTCCTCCATCGCTCTTCAGGGGTTGCAGCAGGCCGATGTGCAAACTGAACGCGGCTGCAGCCAAGCTGGCCAACGCAGGCGCAGCCTCCCCGAACGGAGCCAACCTCGATGTGGTGGATCTCAGCGCCGAGATGGTCGCGCTCATGTCCGCCCAAACCCTGTTTTCGGACAACATCGCCACGCTCAAGACCGCCGACCAGATGCAGAAGAGCCTCATCGACATCACGGCCTGAACTCACCACACGTGGCAAGCATTCTCCGCCACCATCGGCTGTCCCGCCTTGCATCCCCACGCCTTCTGGAACTCCGGCATGTTCTGCACCACGCCGTTCACCCGATACTTTCCCGGCGAGTGCGGATTGGTGCTGACCTGCATGCGCAGAAACTCCGGCCGCTGCTTCTCGCACCAAACGCGCCCGAAGCCCAGGAAGAAGCGCTGCTCCGGCGTATAGCCGTCGATTTTCTGCCCCTCTTTGCCGCTCTTGTCGTCGGCAATCATATGCTCGAGCGCCGCCAGCGCGATGCGCGCTCCCCCGTTGTCGGCCGTGTTTTCGCCCAGCGTGAGCCGGCCGTTCAGCTTCATGTTGTCGACGGCCACGAAGTTGGAGTACTCATCGGCCACGCAACTCACGCGCTTTTCGAATTCCTTGCCATCCTGCTCCGTCCACCAGTCGCGCAGGTTCCCCTGCGGATCGAACTTGCGCCCCTGATCGTCGAAGCCGTGGGTGAGTTCGTGGCCGATCACCAGCCCGATGCCTCCCAGGTTGACGCCGTCGTCCATGGTCTTGTCGAAAAATGGCGGCTGCAGAATGCCCGCCGGAAAAACGATCTCATTGAACGAGCCGCTGTAATAGGCATTCACCGTCGGCGGAGTCATGCCCCACTCCTTGCGGTCAAGCGGCTTGTCGATCCTGGCGATCTGGCGCCTGGCTTCGAATTCAGTAGTGCGGGTCACGTTCCCTAACAGATCGTCCCGCTTGATGTCCACGGAGCTATAGTCGCGCCAGGCGTCGGGATAACCAATCTTGTTGCGGATGGCCTGCAGTTTGACCTTGGCCTGCTTCTTGGTGTCGTCACTCATCCAGGAAAGGCTCTGAATATCCTCGTCGAGCGATTTCTCGAGCGCGTCGACCATCTTCAACATGCGCTGTTTGCCCTCGGCGCCGAACGTCAGCTCGACGTAGCGCTGCCCCAGCGCCTCCCCCAGCGATCCGTCGACCAGATCAACGCAGCGCTTCCAACGGTCCTGGATTTGCTTTTGTCCGGTCAGGGCCTGCCGCATCTTGAAATTCGCGTCGACAAAAGGCTGGGATAGCCACGGCGCAGAGGACCGCAGCACGTGCCAGGTCACATACGTTTTGAGCGTGTCGAGCGGCAGCGACTCGACCACACCGTTCACCTGCCGGAAGAAGTCAGGATTGACCACGTTGAGCGCATTAAAGTTCGGTGCGCCCACGGCGGTGAAGTACCGATTGAGATAAAAGTCGGGCGCCAGCGCGAGCGCCTCATCGCGCGTCATTTTGTGGTCCCGGTTCTTGGGATCGCGGCGCTTGGTCCGATCCATCGAATCCGCTGCCAGCAGCGTTTCCACCAGCAGGACCTGCTGCGCCGAACTGGCCGCCTGTTGCGGGCTTTGCCCGGCCAGCTTGAACAGCTCGGTGGCGTAATCGGCCAGATGCTTGCGCATCTCAACTTTGTCGGCATCGTCTTTGACGTAGTAGTCGCGGTCGGGCAGTGACAGCCCGCCCTGATCGAGGTAAGCGATCACCTGGTCAGCATTATGCAGATCGGAATTTGAATAGAAGCTGAACAGCGAGCTGCCTCCCACCATGTGCAGGTGCGCGAGTTCATCGATGAGCCCCTGCTTGTCCTTCACCGCCGCAACCCGCGCGAGTTCCGGTTTCACGGGCTCGATTCCCCTGGCATCCACCGCTTTCTCGTCCATGCAGGAGCCATACATGTCGCCGATCTTCTGATCGATTGGGTTCCGCGCCGCCCCGCCCGACGCGGCCTTTTCCAGAATGCCCTTCTCGATTTGCAGGTTGCTCTCGTCCAGTTCGGAGAAGCTCTGCCACGCCGCACGATCAGCAGGGATTTCAGAATTCTTGATCCAGTTGCCGCACGCATACTGGTAGAAATCGACGCAGGGGTCGACGCTCTTGTCGATGTTGTCGATGCTGAATCCAGACCCGGGCTTGGTGCCGGACGACGACTGCGAGAAACTGCCGGCGGTCACGACGAGCAGGAAGGCCATCACAAAGCGGAACGCGCGCATGAGAATTCTCCTTGAGGTAGCGGATGAATTCTAAGCCCAGCCTTCGCAGATCGGCAAACACCTGGACGACTACCGAGTGCCTTGATCCGGAGTTTCTATTTCTGCTGGGGGAGGACGTCATCCCGCTCTTCAGGCGGAGCGAAGAGCCTGCCCTGAGCGCAGGCGAAGGGACCTCACGCCAAACGCGCTTATATCTTAGTGAATGGTGGCGGGTGGCCCTGGCGTCCGCGCACAGCACCGCAAAAATGGCTGCCCCACGCTTCGCGATTTTCGAAGCGTGGGGACCACGAATGCCGACATTGTGTTTGAGTTGCCTTCTCTTACTTGCAGACGATACTCGGATTGTCCTTGGCCAGTTGCAGGCAAGCTTGATGCTGCTTTGCGTTGCGAGCGGCATCGCCGAGACTTGCATTTGGATTCGAGACTCCAGAGTCGGAGGCTGGAGTGGCTGATTGTGACGGAGCGGCCGTCGCGGCTTGCGGCTGATAGGCCACCGGCGTGACTTGGGCCCCAGCTGGAGCTTCCGCGGTGGGCTGCTGATCCGCTTCAGCGCCTTGAGTCGCGGGTGCTGGCGCCGACGCGGAAGAGGGCGCATTCAAACGGCCGTGAGCTTGCCAGTCCGCCACCACCATGGCGCATGCATCTTTCGCCGCGTTCCCAACCGTATGAGTTGCGTTCGTGCCCAGTACGTCGCCCATCTTGTTCGCAACTTGCACCTGGCTGTTCGTGCGTAGCAGACCACGGTTCTTTTTGGACTCGCGGTTCAACATCACCGTGTAGTCCGCGTTTGTCTGATTCAGCGTCACGATTACGCCAGAACAGTTCTTCTGTAAGTCCTTCGTGACCTCCATGCTTTCATCATGAGAATCGATCGTTGAATTGGAACCCCATGCTCCCCAATGCTTTCCGCCGCCTCCCGAGCCCGAAGACTGAACATCCTCCGACCCCTTCCCCTGAACAAATACCCGCGGCTTGTCTTGGCCGCTGGCACATAGGGCGAGCGCCAGCATGATTGCCATCGTAGATAAGCTCTTCATCCATTTCCTCCATTTTGAGCGAATGCGGACTGTGACCCGACTGTGGGAATCCTCTCAGAAATCGTTCGCCAAAATAGGTCACAAAGGTAACGGTTGGATGTGGCCTTTTTTCAACGATTGGAGCGTCAAAAAGTAATGTAGTTGGGCTACTTTCGGCTTTCGCTTTACGGGACTCTGCCAGCTTCGCTTCCGTACCCCTCCAGGCGTTTATAATCTAGACTCAAAGAATCCGAGGATGGTCATGACTTCCACGAATGGCACTGGCAGCAACGGATACAGCGTCCCCAAACCCCGCGCGGAGTGGCTCACTCGTCGCAAGCGGGAAAACGCCACCGGCAACTTCTCGCAGATGCACTACGGGCGCCAGGGCGTCATCACCGAGGAAATGTCCTTCATCGCCCACAAAGAGAAGCTCACGCCCGAGTTCGTGCGCGACGAAGTCGCCCGGGGACGCATGATCATTCCCGCCAACATCAACCATCCCGAGCTTGAGCCGATGGCGATCGGCGTCGCGTCGCTCTGCAAGATCAACGCCAACATCGGCAACTCGGCAGTCACCTCAGAGATCAACGAAGAACTCAAGAAGTTGCACACCGCCGTGCACTACGGCGCCGACACTGTGATGGATCTCTCCACCGGCGGCAACATCCATGAAATTCGTGAGGCGATCCTGCGCCACTCGCCGGTCCCGATTGGCACCGTCCCGATTTACGAAGCCATTGCGCGCGTGAAGCGCGTCGAGGACTTGAACGCCGACGTCATGCTCGAAGTCATCGAAGAGCAGGCCGAGCAGGGTGTGGATTACATGACCATCCACGCCGGTGTGCTCATCCAGTACCTGCCGCTGATCTCAAAGCGCATTACCGGCATCGTCAGCCGCGGCGGCGCCATTCTCGCCCAGTGGATGGCCCACAACCACAAACAGAATTTTCTCTACGAGCGCTTCGACGACATCGTCAAGATTTTCAAGAAGTACGACATCAGCTTCTCTCTCGGCGACGGCCTGCGTCCCGGCTGTGTAGCTGACGCCAGCGACGAAGCCCAGTTCGCCGAACTCAAGACTCTAGGCGAGCTCACCCAAAAAGCCTGGGAGCACGACGTGCAGGTCATGATCGAAGGCCCCGGCCACGTCTCCATGGACAAGATCAAGGAGCAGGTCGAAAAGGAAGTGGAGTACTGCTACGAAGCCCCGTTCTACACCTTGGGCCCACTGGTTACCGACATCGCTCCCGGCTATGACCACATTACCTCTGCAATCGGCGCGGCCATGATCGGGTGGTACGGCGCCGCCATGCTCTGCTACGTCACGCCGAAAGAACATCTAGGGCTTCCCAACGAGAAAGACGTAAAAGACGGCATCATCGCCTACAAGATTTCCGCTCACGCCGCCGACATCGCCCGCGGACGTCCCGGCGCCCGCGATCGCGACGACGCCCTCAGCTACGCCCGCTACAAATTCGACTGGGAAAAGCAGTTCGCTCTCTCCCTCGACCCCGAAACCGCCCGCTCCATGCACGACGAAACCTTGCCCGACGATTTCTACAAAGAAGCCGCCTTCTGCTCCATGTGCGGCCCGAAGTTCTGCTCGATGAACTACTCGTCAAAGGTGGATGAATACAACAAGCAGGTCCACGGCATCGAGAAGAAGGATTATTCCGAACTGGTGGAGAAGTTAGTCACCCTGAAGTAGTTGCCTTTTCGCCGTGGCCACGCGCGTAGCGTTTGCTAGGCTGATTTCTTTGTATGTGAAGCAAACTCGAGAATCTTCCCGCGTTGTTTAGGGGACACCCATTTCACGATTCTTCGGAAGTTGCTCGGTATGTAGAACTCGATTACTTTTGCCACCGTTATTCCCGCCTATTCCCGTTAAGCGTGCCGCACTCCGTTCAGGATTGCGCCCCGTTTTTCAATTCGTATGGCCTTGCCACTCCCAACCGCACTGACAGCGCACGGAATCGCTCAATCTCAGCTTTTTCATTAGAGCCTTACAGATAGCGCATGACCTCATCCACATAGTTGTCCTCCCAAATAGCAACCTTCCCACGAGCTTGCTTTCACGTCGCATAGGGGATTGGACTCGCATAACTCAAGTGGGGATGCGCCGCAATTGTCTGCAGATTGTTAAGTGATTGTCTCGATCTCCTGCTCTGCTCGGCGGCGTGCTCCAACCATTCCCCCACCGCCCGCCGCCCTTGATTGTCCTCAGTACAAACCGACCTGCCCCAGCCGATTTCACTCTACGATGTCGCCGTAGCCGTTTCGTCCGTATCTCCCGGGCAGCACCGGTACTCCTGCGACTTTTCGAGCAGAGTGATTTGCTTCTGCAACAGCTGGTTCTCGAGATCTTTGTGTGTGGCCTCGAGATCCATCAGCCTCTTCAACTCGGGCTCGCAGATGTCGCAATCGTCGAGGCAGCCCTTGACGAGCACTCCGGGCGTCGGAAGGGACATGGTCTTCTCCCAGCCGACCGCGTCTTGCGCAGCCGGAGCGACCTGGCCCCCTACCTTGTCGAGCAGCCCTTCATTCACGAGGTCCTGATCAACCTGCTGCAGAGCCGCCTGCCGGACGTTCACCGGGATGGGCCCCTGCTGAGCGAAATTTGTAACTGCCCTTGCTAACAGCGCTCCCGGGGTGCCAGCTGCGCCTCCCTGTTCCACGGCGACACTCTGGAGTGCCCGCGTCGCCACGTCCAAGCGGCTCGCACTCGTCGCCAGCACCCTGCTGGACAGAACGCCCACGCCGGTTAAAGGCTTGGGTGGATTCAGAACCACGCCGGTGGGTGCCGCGGGGTCGTTTATGCGCCGGTCAATGCTCACCAGTTCAAACTTGACGGTCTGGCACTTATTGATGCGATAGAAAAGGAACGTGACGGCGTGGCAGTGGTTGGGGTTTGAGAAGGTGCGCGACGCCGATTCGTACTGGTCCTCGGATTCGCCCTGCTGGTGCGTGCGCGTGGCCACCTCGCCAACCGAGGTTGAGGCAGCCGCCCGGGTGCTCACCTCCATATGCTGCTGAAGTGATTCCGCGTGCTGGCTCAAAGAGCGGGAGAGCTTGCTGGTCGAGTTCGCGTCATAGGAGCTGGCTGCAGCCGAGCCGCCGATGCTGAAGAGACCGAGGTCGATGCCCGCCGATCCGCCTCCGCTTACGGAAGAAGAGCTGAATGACGAGCTGGCGTTGGTCGTGTCGAGCAGGTTGAGATTACTCATCCCATAAGCCATCCCTGCCGCGTAGTAAGACTCTTCCGAGGTCGTCTCCGTGTGGTAGGAAAGCTTCGTCTCGCTGTCGAAACTGAAGCGCGAGTGCCGGTCGCTCGAGTAGAGTTGCACTTTCTCGCCCGGCAACAGCGTCGTCGTGTACATCAGATCGCCCAGCGACAGAGGTCCTGAGCAGCGCGTCAGCCGATAGTGCAGCGTGACCTCGACCGGTACGACCTGCCGTTGGTCGCCCGCCGCAACCACAGGGTTGAAGGGAAGCCGGTAGGTGAAGTTGAGTACGTCGCAAACCTGGCAGGGTTCAAGCTGTGGACAACATTCCACCGCTGCCGGAGTACTTGCGGAACTTTGTTTGGCTGGTCCATTATCGGACATTTTCATTCTCCTTCTTCCTTCTCGGCGATCGGATCGGCGCGAGTGAGCGCAGAAACCCGTAAACCTGCTTTGTTGGGCAGGCTTCCTATCCGAAGATGGACGCCCCTGCACGCCACCGCCCATCTGGTAGTGCGTTTCAGCACCAACGCGTTTCGTTGCGGAAGCTTTGTCTGGGTAGGTGGTCTTAGATATCGATGCTCGGCGTGATGTAACGGGGGCTGGCCCAGCCTTTCGCTACATCTATTCACGGGGGGCGCATCCTTGTCGCGTTCTTTGCGAAAGAGCCTGCCCTAAGCGCAGTCGAAGGGATGGGGAATTTGCCTTTGAGACTTGCCCACTGCGGCCTACGCCGAGGCTATTGCGGCCCGGCCGCCGCAGCCGGTATGTCCATCGTCCGCTCGATCGCCCTGCCAATCTCCTCGGCAGCGTGCACTCCGATGTACTCCCCCAGCGCCCGGTAGCTCTCAAATTGCAGCTCATCAAACCACTGGTCGGCCGTGCTCTGATGAGGAAACGTCTCATACTGATCGTAGTAGCGCCACACATCGTCCGGAAGCTTTCTGTCGTTCAGGTGGTGCGTGACCCCCGCCGCACCTCGCATCGGCATACTGGCTTTGATCAAGATGAGGGTTCCTTTGTCGTCGCTATTGTTGGGATCGTAATAGATGGTTCCGTGCACGCAGTTCCGTCCACTCTGCCGCCCTCCGTCCGTAGGGCGGATCGGGGAACAGTCGATCTCGATACGGGCGCCAAAATCCGTGCGCGCCTTCTCGATCAAGCTCAGCACGTCGCCGAACCCATACTGGCCATCGCAATCGGCATCGCCCGCCACAATCAGCCGGCAGCGCCGCTTGATCAACTCGTACACGCCCAGGTTCTCAAAGTGCCCGCCGTCGGAGAGATACACGTATCCCTTCTGTTGATCGCTCTGGGCCAACACTTCCGACAACAAGTAACCCAACCCCAACGCCGGACCAGTGCTCCGCCACTTTTTCGGATAGCGCGGATTGCCCATCCACCAGCCCAACCGCACGTCGAACAACGCCATGTAGAACGCGGTCGCTGGCGAGGTGTGATAGCCCATGTTAGGGCTGGCCGCCGCGCCCGAGATCGCCATCGCTGTCCCCAGCGAAATTCCGTACTCAGAGCCCAACTTGGCCACGCCTCCCGTTGATCGCCCCAGTTCCGTTTTCGCAAATGTGGGAAGATAGCCGTCGTCGCACGTGAAACGCTGCGGCCCATCTCCTGAGCCCCCCAATTCAAAGCCACTGTAGAGCGGCGTGAACGCGAACGACTTCGCCCGCCGCGTGGCATACCCAAGCTCTTCTCCGCCCGTGATGTTCAATGCCGCGTTCAGGATCGGATACGGTCCCGGATAGTTGTCAGCAAAATCGCACAAGGACACGTCGTCAGCGGGATCGAATCCCGTGAACGGCTCCGGTTTGCGATCCGGATTCGACGCGCCCAGGTAACACCGCACCAGCCGGTTGCGATAGAAATGATGCAGCGAGAATTCGTTCACATCCACCCGCCACGATAATGCGAGTCCGGCCAGAAAGAAGATCCCGCCCAAGCCGGCGAGCCATCCAGCTGGGGCACTTTGCAGAACCTTCCAATAAGTTCCAGAAAGTTCGGACCAGTTCGCGTTGCTCGCGTAACTCCAGAGTTCTTTCGTGTCTTTGAAGGTTTTTTCGAATGCCAGCCCAGTAGCGATATGTATTGCCGTGCTCAGCAGCACCACTAATCCCACAATAAAAACGTAGGGAGATGTCTTCGCCAGAGCGTTCAGGACGGCCGGCGACTTCAGTGCCTCCATGATCCCCGATTTCTTCCCTTCCGGCCCTTCACAGGGTGTCCCGCCACTCTTCTGAGCCTGCGGAGCACTCGCCTCTTTGCCGCTGGTTCGGGCGCTGGCTGCCGCTTTCAGCCCCAGATAGTTATGCGCCACCCACAACAGCGCCGCGCTGATCGAAATGGAGTGCCAGTTTCGCAACTCCCACAGCACCCAACGCAGCGCAAGCGGAGCAAATGCAACCGTCCCCGCCAGCAAGAGCCAGCCCAGAGTGATGAGCATCAGGTACCCGCCCAGTCGCGCCCACCACTCCCGCACCACATCCATGGAGCCGCGCCCCACTAGTCCGATATGCAGCGTGCCCGTCAGCAAAGTGATCACCATCAGCACTCCGCTGCCGAAAACGATCACCACCCAATTAGAGCTGTTCCAATCCTGGGGCTGGTTCAGCAACATAACGTAGACCCGCAACAGGCAACCGCCGGCCGCGCCCGCCACCGGCGAAAACAGCAGCAGGGCCGGAATGGAGACCATCAGTTTCTCCGGCTTGCCGTGAGTCCTGCGCCACAATCGCCGGCCCATCGCCAGGATCGCCACGATGCCCCAGACCACGAAGTAGAACGCCGCTCCCGCCGCGGCCCACAACCATGTCGGTTCCTCGCTGAAGTCCGTTCTTTGCCACAGCGCACAGTTCAGCAGAACACATGCCAGCACGAACGGAAGCATCACCGTCGCCGTAACCTTGATTCGCTGAAACCACGTCTTCATATTTGCCGTGGACGATCCTTCCTGCACAACATTGATGGCCATCGATATGGACCCCAGGAAGAGCATAAGTCCCCCGCTGACGAAGAAGGCTCCGCCATTACCACTCACATTCACCAGCGGCAGCAGCATGCTCTGGCACAGCACAAAGACGCTCACGAACATCATCCCCAGAATCGTCTGGTTCAAAAACACGTTGCGCATCCAGGTGCCCAGCATGGCCCACGTATCTCCCGAAGCCACGCCGGTGTGCGGTGTCAGGTAGTTGCTGTATAGACGCAGCCAGTGCAGCACCGAAGGCTCGCTCCGCCGGTCCGGTTCATACTTCCGCGGGCTGAGGGCTTTTTCGACCCCCTCAAACGAGCACTTGAGCTCCTTGGTGAGCCGCCGCGTTAGCGCCGCCAGCCACGATCCGATATAACCTCCGCCGGAAACTGTCGACAAATAGTCGAACTTATGGAGCAATCCTTTCTCCGCGAGCGCCTGCAGAATTCCCAGGTTGAACGTAGCGCTGCGGATGCCCCCGCCTGAGAAGGCCAGTCCAATCAGGTTGTCCGCATGGGCCGGTGCCCCAACCCCGCGCGCTTGCCGCGATTGGTTGACGCGATCCAGTTCGTGACGCAGCACCTCCGAGAATGTCGTAGGGCGTGTCTCATGCGGTTTATGGGCATGCTTCGAGGCAGGATGAACGATCGTAGGTTGTGCCATGGCGACCTCAAGAAATGGTAAGCGCCGACAACCGGGGAGGGACTACGTTATCAGAGCCCGCGGCAATGTCAAGCTATGGTCAGTTCTAGTCCGGAAAACAGAACGGCGAACACGAACGCACTTTGCATCAGGTGGCTGTCCCATGCATCGCGACGTAGCGCTGTCACGAAGTCAGAGTTAAACACGCTTTACGGGACAACCCGAGTTTCAGCCGCGTAGCGGCGGAATGCGAAAGCCCGGCACGGCAGGTCCGGGAAAACTGAAAGCCAACAAACTGAGTCCGCAGGAGCGGACGGCATAAGTTTCGCAACAGCCTTCCAAGCATTGCTACCACGAACGATCGGGAAGAACTGTCACGCTGCCCCTTCTTCAATCAGTCCGGAAGAGGCACCGCCAGGCTCTGGAATTGGAACGAAAATATGGAATTCGTTACCAACTCTGAGAATTTCCATCGGCATGCGCATGGGCCCAGCAAATCGGAGCCGTGGCGTGCCCTGCACGACGACCTCCAGCCGTCCCGAGTTCGTCAGAAGATAAACAGCAGGTCGTCCGCTCGAGGCGCTCGCAGCAGATGCGTTGGCCGGAGGTGCGTCTGCGCCGTCCCCCCGATCCAGCAACCCGATCAGGAACCGAAGCTCCTCCGTCTCCCGGCGCAACTGGCAAACCATCTCTTCTTTTGAGTGCAGAACTTCGTACAGACTCTTCATGACTGCCCCTTCTGGGTTGCTTCCGCAACCATTTACCCGGCGGCCAGTTGGACAACCAGCCACTCCTTACGCGAAACCGGGGAACCACTTCTCAGCGAAAATACAAAAGGGGAGGAGCAGAAATCATACGACTCGTCGTCGCAGCCAAGCTGTAAAGACCCTGTAAATTTGCAAGCATTATCGATCGCCAAGGGAGTGCCCCTTGGTGGAAACGCTGCATACAAAAAATCAAGGGTGCGCGACCCGCCAGTGCTTTTGTGGGGACAAGGCGTGGAGCTGGCCCAGATTCTCCGCATCGATTCCGGGCGCCCCGCCCTTGTCGCGTTCCTTGCGACAGGGTGGGGAATTTGACTTTGGGACCTGCCCGAATACATCTTTAATCCCTAGCCAAGGAAGTAGAAGACCTTCCCCGTTGCGTTGGCCGCTAACCCCCGACCACGATGAACCCATGGCGAAGGCAAAGAAGTTCGACCTAGAGGAGCCCGCTCCGATCCTCGATGAAGAAGACGAGGAAACCCTCGCGGCCATCGATGAAGGCATCCGGGACGCTGAAGCTGGCCGAGTCGTGCCTGCGGAGAAAGCCCGCGAGCTGTTGCCCAAGTGGACTACCCTCTCGTCTACACGCAAAAGGCGCTGAACGATCTCGCCGAAATCCTCGGCCATATCGCCGAGGACGACGCCAAGTCAGCTTCCCGCTTTGGCATTTCCCTGCTGGACCACATTGATTTGCTGCCCGCTTTCCGCGCATGGGTGGTGTGATTCGAAAGCGTCCGCAAACTACCGCACAGCCCAATTCTGGTCTACTACCGGTACACGAGGACACTCGCGTAGTCGAGGTTCTTCATCTGCGGCATGGAGCGCGGAAGCCACCAGAATCTGAACTCCGTCCTAAAGACCGGTAAGGCTCGGCGCCTGGTGACAGAAGTCTCCCCCCGGCGACCTAGATATGCGGGCGTCATCCGGCCAGCCAGCTACTTCCCTTCCAGCGTAATGTCCCCAACGCCCACGTGGGCCCGCAGTTCGTACTTGCCGTCACCGTGGTACTTGAGCGTTTTGCCAAGCCACCCCTTGGTTTCGCCATAGCCATCACTGTTCAGATCGCCGATGCCGGTACTGGCGCGCACCATTCGATAGGTGGACCTCTCGCGCGTTACGCGGATGTCGCCGACACCAAGTTCCAGATCCTTGTCGCCTTCGACGTTCTCCACGGTGAGGTCGCCCACCTTTCCATGTACGTCGAGGTTCGTGTTCATCGGCACCTCCAGTTCCACGTCAAACTGCGTGTTGGAGTGGATTGGAGCGTGGAACTCGATCGTGGCGTCATTGCCGCTGACCTCGAATTCAACCTGCGCATTCTTCACATTGTGCTCGCGACGCGACTTGACGGTGTATCGCAGGCTGATCTTGCTTCCATCGCCGCGCTTGATGTGCACATCGCCGACGCTCAAATGCACATGCAACGTGCCGCCTGCGGCAAAATCGCGCGAGTCGCTGTGAGTTTCTTCGTATTCCCAGCTGTGACCTTCGGAGCGTCCGGCACACATGGGCACGAGGGCGAGACACAACAGGATTACCTTGTGGAGCGGGCTCAGACGTGGGCTGAGACTCAGAAGGGACTTTCTGGACATGGCGCACCTCTTGGGCGCATGAGCGCCTGCATGGTGGTACGTCAAGAACGCGAGAGTAGTTCCGGAAAAGAAAGCGGGCGGGGGCGCCCGCACCACACTTGTTTGTTCTAGCTATTGAAGTCGGCGATGCCATTCCACACCAACTGGACCGCGATCGCGAGAATCAGGAAGCCGAAGATCTTGTTGATAGCGCCCACCGCGCTCGGCCCCAGCCGCCGCACCAGCGGCCCGCCCAGCCAGAAGAACAGCGAAACGCTGAGGGCAATCGCGGCGATTCCAATGACCATGCCGACATACGCTGCCGCATTGTCGACATGAGCCGCCAGAGCCATCACTACCCCGATCGCGCCCGGGCCCGACATCAGCGGCATGGCCAGGGGAGTAAGGGAAATGTCCTCTTTGCTCTCAGCTTCGTGACTTTCGGCCGGTGTGATGCGCGAGGTCGAAGTCACCATGCCCCACGCCGTGTTGGCCACGATCAGTCCGCCGGCAATTTTGATGACCGGCAGCGAGATGCCAAAGAAATGGAGAACGAACCGCCCGAAAAACAGGAATGTCACCAGAATCACAAAGACCCAGAGACCAGCCTTAAAGGCAGTCCGGTTGCGCTCGCGGGCCGTCCAAGTAGAGGTCATCGTAAAGAAGATAGGAATCCCGCCAAAGGGATCGACGATCGGAAACAGCGCCAGGAACGTAGCCACCGCCGAGTCCGGCAGCGTACGCAGAAAATGGCCGAGAGCGTGTGTCGAAGTCATGCTACCGGTTTCCCTCCAGCGTCTTGGCGGCGCGGTCGAGTGCAGAGGCCAACGCCGCCAGTTGCTGGCGAGCGGCCTCGCTATCGCCCTTGTCCAGGGCCTCATTCACGCCCGGAATCACAACCGCCGCGTAGCCGGTGTACTCTCCGGGCGCATAAATGGCGTGGCGAAACCAGGGACGATGCGGCAATCCCTGCGGCACCAGCAGCGCGCGCTCCGCGCCGCGCAAAGCCTGGTTCAGCGCAGCGAGATCTCGTGGCGGATTCTTCTGTTTCGCCAGGATCCTGGCTCCCGCGGTCTGGAAGTGGTGGGCAGCGGCGTTCACCGGTCCGAAGTCGAGCACGCGTCCGCCGAACTTCGCTTCCGCCCGCTTGCGCGCGGCGTCCAGGTATGCGGCGATCTCTTTCCCATATTCCTCGTAGTCATAGGGCAGAACGTCGGCATCGGCCATACGCACGGCTTCGAGTCCAAAGATGCGGGCCATCTCCTGCTCATACACAAATTCCGGATCGCCGAATTTCTTGAACCACGCAAAGTTGTCAAAGACGGAGTGGTACACGCCATATGGCCCACTCGACGTCATGTCAGTCGCGGGCACACCGAGATGCTGCAGGAAGGCGGTGTAATCGGAACCGCTGCCCAGGTCTCCAACCGGTACGTCGGTCTTGACTTGCACGGCCGGGACGCGGTGGATTTCCGCCATCGCCTCGGTGGGCGATTGTGTGGATGGAGCTTCGGGCTGCGACGCCTTCTGCCACTCTTCGTAGACGGTGCCACCCTTTGGGCTGGGCACCGCCTTGGTGACGTCCCGCACAAACTGCTTCAGACTGGGCACGGCCGACGCGCCAAACTTCGTTCCGGAGACGGCGACATCCACATTGAAGTAGGCCGGCGATTTCTCCAGCTTGGATTCGTGCTGCTCCGCCCACTCGGTCGAGCCCATTAGTCCTTCTTCTTCGCCATCCCAACTACAGAAGACCAGGGTGCGTTTCGGTTTCCAGCTCGACTTCAGCAAGTCTCCAACGCCATGGACGGACTCGAGCATGGCGGCTGTGCCGCTGTTGGGATCAACCGCGCCGTACACCCACGCGTCGCGGTGATTGCCGGCGACCACCCATTCGTCGGGCAGTTCGCTGCCAGGCACGAGCCCGATGACGTCCCAGAGCGTGCGGAAGCGGTAGTCCTGCTTAAGGTGCATCTTCACTTTCGACGGCCCCGGACCGACGTGATAGGTGAAGGGCAGCGATCCCTGCCATTCACGCGGAGAATCGGGGCCGCGAAGATGCTGCAGTACGGGCCAGACATCGTGATAGGAGAGCGGCGTGACTGGAATCTTCGGGAGTTGCGCCGATTCCTGCGGAGAGATGCGTTGCGACTCTGGAAGCGAAGGCACCGAAGCCACGCCCGGCGTGGTCGGATCGCCGGCGAACTCGAACATGTATCCGACAGAACCGCGCTGCACACCGGTGTCCGGGCGCCATGGCCCGTCGGGATATTTGTCGCCGCGGCGCCAGCCGTCATCCGCGGGGTCGGAATAGATGATCACTCCGGCCGCGCCGTGCTCCTGCGCGACAAAGACCTTTACCCCACGAAAGTTCTGGCCGTAACGAACGAGCACGATCTTGCCGCGCACGTCGACTTTTAGCTTGTCGAGTTTCTCAAAATCTTCGGGCGTCCCGTAGTTGGCGTAGATGACTTCGGCCGTGATGTCACCCGAGGGCGACATGCTGTTGAAGGGCATGACCACTCGGGGGTCATCCTGGAACGGGTCGTTGTCGACGTGCTCGCGGGTGGGTCCGTGCATCTCGACGCCCGCCGGCGCGATCAAGTCGACGCTGATTTCGGAGGGATAGTTGATCCAGACCTTGTACTCGACGATTTCAGTTTCGAGCCCGGCGGCGCGGAATTTCTGGGCGACGTATTCGGCGGTGGCTTTGTCTTCCGGCGTCCCGGCCATGTGGGGAGCTTTGGTCAGGATGCGCAGGTGCTCTTCGGCGAGTTGGGCGTCAGGCGCGGCCAGAAAACGCGTTTCGACGGACGATTCAGCGGCGGCGTCGCGGAAGCCAAAGATGGCTGGGACGCTGGAAGGAGCAGTTCCGCTATCAGCCGTGGTGGATGACCCGGAGAACAAAATGGCCGAAGACAGGACGACCGTGGAAATGAGTTTCATCAGCTTCGAGGGGAAAGTTAGTAAGGTAGCACAGCGGGCCAGCGACAAGGCTGTAATGCAGTCCTAGTCGATATTTTCGCTTGGTGTTCGCCTGATGCACCAACGTCACCAGTTTCACCAATTGGTGATGTACTACCTGCTATGAAGCGAGCCACTATGACTCTTCCCGATGACCTTGCCAAGGCTGTGGATGACTACGTCCGGGCACAGGAGGCTCCTCCAGCCCTCACGACCGTAATGCAGACTGCCTTGCGAGAGTACCTGCGC
Source organism: uncultured Acidobacteriaceae bacterium (assembly GCA_963819035.1). Lineage (GTDB taxonomy): Bacteria > Acidobacteriota > Terriglobia > Terriglobales > Acidobacteriaceae > Sulfotelmatobacter. The sequence goes on from CAWFUU010000010.1 coordinate 339,735, forward strand.
GAGCGAGGATTTCTGCGGACTTACCGCCCGCTGAAGATCAGGCCAGCGAAAAAAGGCAGCGGGCGCAGCGACGTCAGTCAGAACCACGATCTTTATTTGACCGGCATTAAGAAATGAAGCGCGCCGTGCTTGCGGATACGGGACCGCTATACGCAGCCGTCGACCCGGAAGATCCGCGCCATAAGCGAGCCGTTGAAGAGCTGCAACAACTGAACAACGAGCGGCGGGAGATCGTGGTCCTCTATTCAACTTTGCTTGAGGCGTACTCCCTGATCCTGTTTCGTCTGGGTAGGGACGTGGCGTCAGACTGGTTCACGGACATAGCCGACGCGGCTGCTGTCAATCCGACGCCAGAAGACTACCTGCAGGCCGGGGCAAAGATCCGAGCACTGGCGGATCAGCCAATCAATTTATTCGACGCTGTCGCAGCGGTCGTCGCAGCTCGCCTGGACATGCAAGTGTGGACCTACGATCATCACTTTGATGTGATGAGAGTTCCGGTCTGGCGGTAACAGCTGAAGAGGAAGATCTACCTTACCTGGCCGATGCCGATGATCACGTACTTCGACGAAGTCAGTTCGGCGAGCGCAAATGGGCCGCGGCAGTGGAGCTTCTGGGTGCTGATGCCCATTTCGGCGCCGAAGCCGAATTCTCCGCCGTCGGTGAAGCGCGTGGAAGCGTTCCAGTACACGGCGGCCGAATCGACCCCGCGCAGGAATTTTCGGGCGTTGTCTTCGTCGCGGGTCACGATGGAGTCAGAGTGCTTGGTTGAATATCTGTTGATGTGAGTCACCGCGTCGTCCACGTCAGAAACCACGGCCACGCCTATGCAGAGCCGCAGGTATTCTTCATACCAATCCTGCTCGGCGGCGGGCCCGACTGGCATGCCTGCTGCGAGCGAGCGGGTTTTGCCATCGCCGCGCACTTCGACTCCGGCGGCGATCAACTTCTTCACGATGCGCGGAACATACTCAGCGGCCACGCGTTCATGCACCAGCAACTTTTCCGCGGCGTTGCACACGGACGGGCGCTGGGTCTTGGCGTTGAGGACGATGCGGTCGGCCATGTCGAAGTCCGCGGATTGGTCGACGAAGATGTGGCAATTCCCTGCCCCGGTCTCGATCACGGGCACGGTTGAATTCTCGGTCACATAAGTGATAAGGCCGGCGCCTCCGCGCGGAATGATCACGTCGACCAGGCCGCGCGCCTTGATCAGTTCGTGCACCGAGTGGCGGGTGTTCGAATCGAGCAATTCGATTGCGCCTTCGGGCACGCCAGGCACTGCGGTCATAATGTCGACTAGGCGCTGGCTGCTTTGAGATGCTTCTTTGCCGCCGCGCAGCACGATCGCGTTGCCGGTCTTGAGCGCCAGCACGGCGGTATCGACGGTCACGTTGGGTCGCGATTCGTAGATGATCCCGACTACGCCGAGGGGCACGCGCACTTTGCGGAAGTGCAGACCGTTCGATTTCGTCCATTCCGCCAGGGTTTCGCCGATCGGATCGGGCAAGGCCGCGACTTCGCGGACGGCACGTGCCATGTCTTTGATTCGCGACGGTGTCAGTAGAAGGCGGTCGCGCATGGCGCCTTCGAGACCGGCATGCTCGATATCTTCGTGGTTCGAGGACAGGATGCTTTTCTCGTGCGTCTCGATGGCGGCGGCAATTGCCTGCAGCAGAGCGTTTTTTTCTTCCGCGGACAAGAGTGCAAGCTTCGCTGACGCGGCGCGGGCGCGCTGAAGTTTTTCCTGCGTGGACGCGGCGCGGGCATGGGCGACACTCATCGACTTTCCTTTTGGGGCGGGAAGTAGGTTCCGATCTTGCGCTCGATGCCCATGGTGATGGCCTTGGGATGGCATCCGTTCACGATCGCGACATGAACGCCAGCCTCGCTGGCCAGCTTCGCGGCGCGCAGCTTGGAAGCCATGCCGCCACGGCCCAGCGGGCTCTTGCCGCTGCACTGCGCTTCGAGCGCGGGAGTTAGCCTGCGAATCACGCGCTGCAGGCGCGGCTTCTTTCGACGGTTGGGAACCATGAAGCCGTCAACGTTGGTAAGCAACAAAAGCCAGTCGGCTTTGACGGCGGTGGCCAGAAGTGAACTCAGCTCGTCGTTGTCGCCGAATGCGCCTTCCAGTTCGCGCACCGAGACGCTGTCGTTCTCATTGATGATCGGCACCACGCCCAGCGCAAGCAGTTCTGCCAATGCGTTCTGCAGATTGCGATAGCGGACGGGCGAAGTGAAGTCGTCGCTGGAGAGCAACAACTGGGCTACGACTTTCTTGCCGAAGAACAGGCGCTCGTAGGTGTGCATCAGCTTGCTTTGGCCCACGGCGGCGCAGGCTTGCATGCGCGGGAACATCGCCCGGGCGCTTGCCGAGACCGAGGCCTGACATTCCGGCGGCGATTGCCCCCGAGGTCACGATCAGGTATTCGTTGTTCGACAGGTCGAATTGATCGACGAGGCCGCGCAACAGATTGATATCGATCTGCCCGCCGGGGGCGATGAGACTGGTGCCGACTTTGATGACGACTCGCATAAGCTGTGCTGGCTGCGGCCGGGGCGTATCCACTCGTGCTTCACTGCCGCGAAATTCCGGCCGGGAGAACCCGGCGCCCCAGCTGGGAGGGACAACATCTCTATCCTGCCGTTAGAATAACTTTCTGGCAAGTTCAAAATCTGGTCAAGTCCTGTCTATGCCCGCATCCAACGCTACCATTCGCTTCTCCGATCGCGTGGAGAACTACGTGCGTTACCGGCCCGGCTATCCCAAGGAGGCTTTGCGTGTTTTGAAGGACGAGTGCGGGCTGGCGGCCTCGGACGTTATCGCCGATATTGCATCGGGCACAGGAATCTGGACTCGGATGCTGCTCGAGAATGGCAATCCGGTTTTCGCAGTCGAGCCCAACACCGAGATGCGGCAAGCGGGGGAGCGATTGCTGGCGGCGTTTCCGCGATTCACCAGCGTGGACGGGGAAGCGGAGGCAACGACTTTGCCGGATGCGGTTGCTGATTTCGTCACCGCGGCCCAGGCCGCTCACTGGTTTAATCGCGAGCGGGCGCGGCAGGAATTTGCGCGAATCCTCAAGCCCGGAGGCTGGCTCGTCCTTTTGTGGAATGAGCGCGTCACCGATTCGACTCCGTTTCTGCGCGACTACGAGCAACTTCTGCTGACCTACGGCACCGACTATGAAGAAGTGCGGCATGAGCGGACCACAGACGCGGTGAATGAATTCTTCGATCCCGCTCCGTTTCAGGAGCGTGTCTTTGACATGCGGCAGGAGTTCGACTACGCGGGACTGGAAGGGCGGTTGTTGTCTTCGTCGTATACGCCGGGGCCGGAGCATCCCAGACACGAACCAATGCTGAGGGAACTGCGGCGCATTTTCGAGGAGCACGCCAAGGCGGGGCTGGTGGCCTTCGACTACAACACGCGGGTGTATTTGGGACAATTGAAGCGGGAATAGTTTCTCCATGACACGCTTCGACATTCTGTTTCAGACGAACCGTTTCAACGTATCGGAAGTGAAGCGGCACTTCATCAATCCGTGTTGCTTCGGAGAGGACTTAGCGGAGTGGCTGCGGCAGCAACTGACAAAGAAAGGAGTCGGCGCAGGCACTCCCTACCAGGAAGACTGGGGCTGGGAAATGCTTGCCCAACAGGGCCCTCAGGGCTATTTCTTGGGGGTTGGCGGATACCTCAGAGAAGGCGCCGTTGATAAGAACGATGGGGAGTGGCGCATCATGGTAGAAAAGAAGCGCTCGATCTGCGAAAAGCTTCGGGGCAAGAACAAGATGAGTGAGACCGAGCCCATCCTCTCGATAATTGAAGACATTCTTCGTGAACAAGCCGACGTTCGTAACATGAGCCGTGAGTTCATGCCGCTCTAGGACTCACTTGGAGAGAAATGTCCGACGAAAAGTCATTTCATATGACGCCTGACGAATTCCGGCGCTACGGCCATGCCGTGGTGGACTGGATCGCTGACTATCAATCACGGGTGGAATCGCTACCCGTGCTCTCGCAGGTCAAGCCGGGACAGATTCGCGCTTCACTCCCGGCGGCTCCGCCTGCGCAGGGCGAGCCATTTGAGGCGTTGCTGAAGGACGTCGAGCATTTGATCCTCCCCGGTGTAACCCACTGGCAGTCGCCGAACTTCTTTGCATACTTTCCTTGCAACGCGTCGGGGCCGGGAATTCTCGGCGATCTGCTCTCGTCGGGGCTGGGAGTGCAGGGGATGCTGTGGTCGACCAGCCCTGCCTGCACGGAACTCGAAACGCACGTGATGGACTGGCTGGTGGGAATGCTCGGGCTGCCGGAGAAATTTCTTTCATCGAAGACGGGCGGCGGAGTGATTCAGGATACGGCTTCAACGGCCGCACTTGTTGCGTTGTTGGCTGGCCGCGAGCGCGCGACCAACTATTCCAGCAACAAGAAAGGGTGTGACGGACGTCTTGTGCTTTACGCCTCGACGCAGACCCATTCGTCGGTGGAGAAGGCGGCGATGATGTGTGGGATTGGGGCTGAGAACCTGCGGGCGATCGAAGTGGACGAGAGCTTTGCCATGCGGCCGGAGGCGCTCGCGCGGCAGATCCAGGCGGACAAGAGCGCAGGGCTGACGCCTTGTTTCGTTTGCGCGACCGTAGGCACGACTTCTTCGAACGCGATGGACCCGGTTGCGGCAATTGCCGAAATCTGTCGGCGGCAGAATCTCTGGCTGCATGTGGATGCTGCCATGTCGGGCACGGCCATGCTCTGCCCTGAATTTCGCCATCTGCAGAGCGGAGTGGAGTTGGCTGATAGTTACAATTTCAATCCCCATAAATGGATGGCGGTGAACTTCGATTGCAGCTGCTTCTGGGTGGCCGATCGCAAAGCGCTGATCCAGACGTTGAGCATTCTGCCGGAGTACCTGCGCAACCAGGCAACCGAGTCGGGCGCTGTCATCGACTATCGCGACTGGCACATTCAGCTCGGAAGGCGGTTCCGGTCGCTGAAGTTGTGGTTCGTCATCCGGCACTATGGGGTGGAGGGACTGCAGCACCACGTTCGCGAGCATGTGCGGTTGGCGCAGCAGTTTGCGGGTTGGGTGCGGAACGATGACCGATTCGAACTGCCTGCGCCGGTACCGCTGAATTTGGTGTGCTTCCGGCACAAGGGCGGAGATGCGGCGAATCAGACGATCATGGACCGGCTGAACCGCAGTGGCGATCTGTTTCTCACGCATACGAAGCTGAACGGCAAGTTGACGCTGCGGCTGAGTGTGGGACAAACGAACACGAAGGCGCGGCATGTGGAGAACGCGTGGAAGAGGATTCGGGAGGAGGCGGGAAAGCTGGCAGCTGTTGCGTAGGAGATGGGTATTGCGCAATTGTCTTGCGCGGCCTCTGTGGCGGTTTATGCCGTCCCTAACGGGACTCGGTTCCCTTTCCTCCTCGGCTTACCCCGGACTTACGACCGGGGCTAAGTTAATGCGCCCCTTTGGGGCTGAGGGCCTCCTAATTCTGGAACATGCCCTTCGTCCCAATCATTTTGGACAAACACCTTTCCTTCAAGCCTTAGCACTTTGTGGCTGGCCTTCTGGCGTCCCTTTATGACTGGATGATCTTTTCCAGCGCCGGGCGGCTACGGATTACCAGGGTTGCGCCTTTCAGTTGTACCAGTTGCTTCTTCCTGAATTCCGAGAACAGGCGGCTTACGGTTTCGCGGGTGGTGCCGATGATTTCCCCGATCTCCTCGTGGGTCAAAGTGAGTTTCAATTGGCTGGAACCGTCGTTTTGCGAAGGCTTGGTCGACCAGGAGAGCAGCAACTTGGCAAATTTCTCCGAGGGAGAGGCGGCCAGGCCGAGGGTGCGAATTTCTTCGTAGGCGGTGTAGTAGTTGCGGCTCAGTTGCTGGGAGATGCGCACGGCCGCTTCGGGAAAGTCTTTCATAAGTTGCAGCAAACTATCGCGAGGCACGAAATTGGCTTGGCCGGGCTCCATCATTTCGGCGGTGACCTCGTAGGGAACGCTGGAGACGACCGCGTTCAGGCCAAGTACGTCTCCCGGTTCGGAGATCTTGGTAATGATCGTCTTGCCGTCGCGGGAGGTGGTCGAGAGCTTCACCTTCCCGGTGCAGAGAACAAAGACCCCGCGAGGCTGCTGCCCTTCGATAAACAGCATCGCGCCCTTGGGGTAGACCGCAGTGGACTTGACCTCGTTGAGACGCTGTGCGGCTTGAAGTGAAAGATTGCAGAAGAGATGTTCTCCGCGCACTGGGCATGTGACGCAATTATCGAGGATGTTCAGACCGTAAGGAGCGCGCATCGCCAACCTCCCGGGGCTTGAGGCCCTGCTTGCAACCGCTTGGTCTCGGCCCACACAAGGGATAGGGCACGTGGCGACCCAATGTGCGGGATATCACTCCCCGAGAAGATTCGTTTCCTAGGTAGTTGAAACAGAAGATGTTACTTGCGGTCGATGGAATTCCGGATGGCCCGAAATGGGACCCGAGGGGTGGGGTTTTTGGGTTATTTCCCGCACACTGGTGTGTGATCTGAATCACTCGTTTAGGTGATTAGTCCGCAGGCATGGGTGAGACGCGCGGGGACTGGCGGCGTTCGATGGCGGGATAAGTCGCTTCCACCGGAGTCTCCAGCCATTTACGAACTTCGGGAAGAGCCTGCCGCATGGCAATCTCACCGACCCGAATCAGGTCGTCGGCGCGCTTGAAGTCGTCGTAGGCGAATCCGGCGACATCGGGCTCGATGACCAGATCAGCGGCTTGCTTCCACACATCCGCCATGGCGTCCTGAGCGATGGCGAAGGACTGTCCGATCACGTCGAACAGATGGCGCGGCGGTCCTCCATTGGACCAGGTGCCTTTCAAGTGAACCGCCAGAACACGGTCGGCCCCCATTTCACGCAATGGCCGCGTGGGCACGGGATGCGACAGCATGCCATCGACCAGGTAACGGCCGCGAATCTCTACTGGAAGGAACATGCCGGGATAAGCACAACTGGCGCGCACCGGATTGATAATCGACCCCGAGTGGAACACGACTCCCTTGCCAGTGTTGAAGTCAGTCGCGGTCACGCCCAGAGGAATCCGGAGCTCCTCGAACGTTTTGACCTTCAAGGTGCGGGTCAGGAACGCAACCATGCGGTCGGTGGAAGCGAAACCATGGCGAGAAAGCGTCCAGCGGGCAAAGGTGGTGAAGCGAGAGTTGTGCGCCACTCCCTCCAATTCGGCCAGCGAGAGCCCGCTGCAATAACACGCACCGATCAACGCCCCTACACTCGTGCCGGTGACCACGCGAACGGGGATGCCTTCTTCTTCGAGGACTTTCAGAACTCCGATGTGGGCGATGCCGCGTGCAAAGCCTCCGCCTAGAGCCACGCCAATCGCAGGATGCGGGCGCGTGTCCACCACTCCAGCTTTACGGGACAGTTCCCGGCTGAAGGCTTGTACGGACCGAATAATCTTTCCTAGACTCTTCACGGCAAACCCCACATCCAGCCCGCGATGGGCCGGAACCCGCCGAACCACAAAATCTAGCAAGTAAGATGCCATAATTGCCTGGAAGGTCGTAAGGGCACGAGCGTGCCATTTTGGTTTTGTGAGTGACCTTGGGAACAGCAGAGTAAGGTTACTGTGTACCCCGGGACACAGCTTCCACAGTGACGAAACTCCCGTATTTCTGCTAACTTACGGAAGGCATGGTGCGCGAGATTTCTGCCGGGGGCGTGGTCATACGAAAGAAAGATGACGTGTGGTGGATGGCCGCGATTGAACTCCCGGTTGCACCCGAGACAACACCAACTCTTGGTCGGCAGAGGCCCCGCTCCGAGCCCGTCAGTTCCGAACCGGAACGGATCCGTTCCAAGCCGGACCGCTCCAAGGCAAAGCCCGTTCTTTGCCTGCCCAAGGGGCTGGTCGACGAGGGCGAGAAGCCTTTCAACGCGGCTTTGCGCGAAGTGCGTGAAGAAACAGGGATCACTGCAGCGCCCATCGTTAAACTCGCGGACATCAAGTATGTGTATGTGCGCTCCTGGGGAGATGGCGAGCGGGTGTTCAAGATTGTCAGCTTCTATCTGCTGCGCTACGAATCAGGACGCATCGACAATATCGCGGAAGAAATGCGGGTCGAAGTAGCTTGCGCCAAGTGGGTGCGCCTGGAAGATGCGCCCAAGCTGCTCGCGTATCGAGGAGAGAAACAGATGGCGCGCAAAGCGCTGGACTATCTGCGAACTCACGCTGAAGTTTGACCGTTCGAAGCCCCGGCTGGCACACTCGATTGGCAAAATGCATCCCCTAGAGAAAACCTTTGTAGTCAGGACCGTCGAAGTCTTCGTCTGCATAGTGCTCACGGCGGGTGGCGTGGTGCAGGCACTGTCAAACCAGAGTGCCGCCTGCCCTAGCCCAGGATTCAATCCGCGACCATGGCTCGAGGACTTCACCCAACTCACGGCGGAAATGTCGGCCCATTATTCCAATCTCGAATTCGCCATTCGGGATCGCCACATGGATTTGCCGGCGCTGCGCGCCGAGACCGAGGCCAAACTCGGCCGCAGTTGCGATGAGCACGAGGCCCGGCGTGTTCTCGAATTGTTTCTCAAGTCTTTCGGCGACGGGCACCTGGAGATCCGATGGCCGCAAGCGACTGCTCCACAGCCAGAGGCGAGGCAGAACGAACCGTCCTCCTTGTGCGCGCGTCTCGACTACAAGAAACCGAATTTGAAGCCAGGAGTTGATTTCTCTCAATTGCCGCAGTTCTCCAAAATCGGAGGAGAGGAAGCGGACTGGTTCCCCGGCGGCATTCTGCGGGTCACGGATACTGCGAAAGCGGGTGTGATCCGGATCGCGCTGTTCAGCGAACACGCGTTCCCTGAAGCTTGCCAGCAGGCGATTCAGGAGTTGCACCTGCAGGATCCGGCGAAGTGCGACACACAGTGTGCGGACATGGTTGAGCGCGAGAGCGCCAACCGGCTTACCGCCGCCATGGTTAAGCGCGCCGCCCAACTGCAGGCGGCCGGCGCATCCGCCATTCTGGTGGACATCACGCACAACGGCGGCGGATCGGACTGGGTCGAGCCGCTGCCCAGAGTCCTGAGTTCTGTTCCGTTGCGCGAACCCCGCTTGGCATTTCTCAAACACGAGCACTGGACCAGCCAACTTAAGGAACGTCTCGCCGACGTTGAAACTGATCTGAAGAAAGGTGCTGGACCAAAAGACATTCTTGAGGACGCAGCTGCTCGTCTGCGCTCTGCCATCGCGCGAAGTCAGGAACCGTGCGACCGCAACGGCGTCTGGACTGACAGCACGCTGAAGTGTACCCTTCTCGTTAGCGACGTAATGTTCGCCAGCGGCCTTCTGAACCATGCACCGCCCGGAGCTTTTGCATCGCTCGAATCCCGGACGACACTCTTCCATCCGGAGTTCTATAACTATTCCGAATCCTCAGACCGGCTTCCCGTGTATGTAGTCGTGGATGGCGACACCTGGTCAGCCGCTGAATATTTTGCCGCGATCCTGCAGGACAACGGTGCGGCCACGATTCTTGGCGACGTCACCGGAGGCGCGGGTTGCGGCTACACCAACGGAGGGATTCCCTCAACGTTGAAAAACTCCCGCGCCGTAGTGATGCCGGACTGCGTGCGTCTTCGAAAAGACGGCTCGAACGAAAATTTCGGCGTGGTTCCCGACGTTTGGATACCATGGACTGTGCACGACAATTCCTATACCTCCGCGCAGAAACTACTTCATTCTCTGCTCACAGTGTTCACCCAGAAATCAAAAGAGGTCGATCATGAAGCGCATTAATAAAGTCGCTATTCTGGGCGCTGGAACCATGGGCGCCCGCATCGCCGCGCATTTCGCCAATGCCGGAGTACCCAGCTACCTGTTTGACATCGTACCCCCGGACGCCGACGCACCCGCGCGCAACAAGATTGCCGCTGCCGGACTCGACGCCGCTAAGAAATCAAAGCCTGCCGCATTTATGGAACCCTCGCTGGCCCGTTTGGTCACCGTCGGCAACTTCGAAGATGACCTGAAGAAACTGGCCGATGTCGACTGGGTCATCGAGGCCGTGGTGGAGAATCTTGAGATCAAGCGGACTCTGCTGCGCAAGGTCGAAGCGATTCGCAAGCCGGGCACCATTGTGACCACCAACACCAGCGGACTGCCCGTGGGCAAGATTGCGGAAGGATTCTCCGACGAGTTCCGATGGGCGTGGTTCGGCACGCACTTCTTTAATCCGCCGCGCTACATGCGGCTGCTGGAGATCATTCCGACGCCGGAAGCGGACCACGCCGCAATCGACGCCATCGCGCACTTCTGTGACGTGCGCCTGGGCAAGGGCGTCGTGATTGCCAAAGACACTCCCAACTTCATCGGCAACCGCATCGGGACGTTCTCGGTGTTGAACGTGATCCGCCTGATGCAGGAGATGAACCTTACCATCGAAGAAATCGACGCGCTCACGGGACAGGCCGTGGGCTGGCCTAAGTCAGCGACCTTCCGCACCATTGACCTCGTGGGGCTCGATATTCTTGGCCACGTGGTTGGCAACATGACGACGAACGTCCACGACGAGCGTAGCGATCTTCAACTGCCCGACTTCTTCAACCAAATGCTGCAGCGGAAATGGCTGGGCGACAAGACCAAGGGCGGCTTCTACAAGAAAGCGAAAGGCGGCGACGGCAAGGAAGACGAACGCCTGGCGCTGGAATGGAAGACGCTCGAATACCATCCGCGGCAGAAACCAAAATTCGCCGCGCTCGACATGGCGAAGAACATCGAAGACACTGGAGCGCGGCTGCCCACGCTGCTCGGGCTTGATGGCGGCAGTCCGCAAAAAGCCGACAAAGCCGGACAATTCTTATGGGCCGCCTTGTCCGATCTCTGGACTTACTCCGCAAACCGCGTGCCTGAGATTTCAGACTCGATTGTTGAGATCGATCGAGCGATGAAACTGGGCTTCAACTGGGAACTCGGGCCTTTCGAACTCTGGGATGCCGCCGGCGTGGAAGCCACGGTGGCGCGCATGAGGAAAGAAGGCAAGCCCGTGGCGGCGAATGTGGAGAGACTGCTGGCGCGCGGGCAGAAGTCATGGTACATCGACGACCCCAAGTCGCCGGCTGGCCGCAAGTACTGGGAATCGGGGACGGAGAGTTTTGAAGCGGTGAAAGTCCCGGCCGGCGTGTGGTCGGTCACCGTGGCGAAGAAAGCGAACGGCGTGGTCAAGAAGAATTCTGGCGCGTCGCTGGTTGATCTCGGCGAAGGCGTGGCGTGCCTTGAGTTCCATTCCAAGATGAACTCGCTCGGTGCCGACATTATTGGCCTGATTCTGCAGACACTGAAGCCGGGAGGGCCGGGAGACGCCTTCGATGCGTTCGTCATCACCAACGACGCCACGAATTTTTCTGTGGGCGCGAACCTCATGTTGCTGCTGATGAGCGTGCAGGAGGAGGAGTGGGACGACGTGGATCTGGCCATCCGGCAGTTCCAGGGAATGACGCAAGCCATCAAATTCTCACCGAAGCCCGTGGTTTCGGCTCCGTTCGGCCTATGCCTGGGCGGGGGAGCGGAAATCTCGCTGCACGCCGCAGCGCGGCAGCCTCATGCCGAGCTTTATACCGGACTGGTCGAGGTTGGCGTCGGACTGCTGCCCGGCGGTGGCGGGTGCAAGGAAATGCTGCTGCGTGCTGTCGACAGCGCTGTGGCGTCGCGCGGAAAAACGTCGGGTGAGGCTCTGGCCGGATCCGTCGAAATGATGGAGGCCATCAAAAAGGCATTCGAAACCATCGCCACGGCCAAGGTCGCGACCTCAGCGCATGAGGCGCGCGGACTCGGCTTCCTGGCTGATTCCGACCGCATCACCATGAACCGCGAACGCGTTCTTACCGATGCCAAGGCGCGGGCGCTCGAACTGGTGCGCGCCGGATACGAGCCTCCGGTTCCGCGCACCGACATTCCAGCGCCTGGAGAAAATCTTCTGGCCGCACTGAAGATGGGCGTCCACCTGATGCGGCAGGGGGATTACATCACTGAGTACGAAGTGAAGCTGGGCGGGAAAATCGCGGAGGTAATCTGCGGTGGCAAGGTCACGCCGGGGACGCCGGTCAGCGAGCAGTACATCCTTGATCTAGAGCGGGAAGGCTTCAAATCGCTCTGCGGCGAGAAGAAAACTCAGGAGAGAATTCAGTTCACGCTGAAGACAGGGAAGACGCTGAGAAATTAGCAACTCTTGGTTTCGCTCGACGATGAAAACTAGAGACCTACGCCGCTCAACTCAGTGCTGAATCGACCGGCGTAGATTCTTCTAACTCAAGAACGACTTCTCCTCGTTAATGCTTGTTCTTGTCCTCCACCTTGCCCGCCTCCGCTGCATTCACCACCGTCGATTTCGCTGGACTGGCCTTGGCCGCCACCGTGGTCTTGGGCCTCCAGTAGTCCGGGGCGGCGGCGACTACCTCCTCCGGCGCATTGCTCAGTTCGGGCAGGAAGTGATTGATGACCGTCTCGCTGCCCTCGACGACCTCCGCACTGGTCTTGAGGTATTTCGCGTATCCTTCTTCGCCCAGAAGTTGCAGCAGGGTTGGAATCGCGTCAAACCCCGCCATAGATGTTTGCAGCGAGGTGACGTAAAACACCGTCCCTTCCTGGCCTGCAACCGCCTGGGACACCAGGGTTGTCTGCGGAGGTGAAACCTTCTCGCGGGCCGCCTTCAGGTCTTTCAGCAGCGCCTCGAAAGCCGCCACCTGGCCGGGCTTTATGTGCACCGTGGCGGTCCGCAGGAAGCGCGTGTTGGCCAGCATTTTCGCCATCGCCGCCGCATCGGCCGGAGCATTGCTGCTCAGGTCCCAGCGCCGCCGGCGGAGTTCGGTACGGGAACTCGCCAGACACTGGCCAAAATCCTGCCCCAGCTTATCGGCCGCAGCTTTGCCGTATGTCTTTTGCAGTGCTTGCTCGAACATTTGCGAGCCTTGGTCTGCGTCCGCGTAGCTGTTGCGCATGCTGATAAAGGTCACGCGGTCTCCCCGGCCGTAGACAGTTTCCATGGCGATCCAGGAATCCCCTTTGGCCTGACGGTTGGCGGCGACCATCTTTTTGTTGACGGCATCAAAGTCCGCCCGTTTCTCCGGTTTCACTTGCGCGATGTAAACGTCGAGATATTGCTCCTGAGCTTGGCCGGCAGCCATCGCCGCTAGCAACACGACTGCGAGCGTGGTCCACAAAGCCTTTCGCTTCATAGAAGCCTCCTTGGTACGGATTGAATTGTTTGGAGTGGTGTTTCCCGAGCGAGGGCCACGCTACTCTCCGGCCGGACCGCCGTCAAGTGCTTGGATCCCCTTCCTCGCGGACTCGAGGCGCACTTTACAATTTGCTCGCACCCAATAGGAAAGCCCGCAGACTTTCTCTTCTCTAAAATAGGGCAAACTCAAAACTTACTGGGGTCCAGTTCGCTCATTCAAACCCGGAGGAACCTGCGCTTTCTTGTCCATAGGATCAAGACCAAAGGATGGTTTCTCGTATGTTCCCCCGATTTTCACCGGGAGAATTTCTCCCTTTTTTCGCTTCTTGAAGAACGGGTCCATTACTTTCAATAGAAATGCCTTTGCGCCGCTGCTGGTGTTCGATATCTTCGTGCGCACCTGCATTTGTCCATGCAAGTCAATCTTGTGATTGTTTAAGTCATAGGTTCCATGGAGTCGCGCCGCGGCCCCGGGAACGCCGAAAGAAAACTCAGCAAACTCCGCAACTCCATTCTCAAGCGCGACCTTTCCGGTGAGGTCGGTCAGCACCGTCTCAGGATCGGACGTATCCTTTTCTCCCAGCGCGCCGGCGCTCAGCTTGTTGACGCCCTCCTGGGTAGAAGCATGGGAGAATTCTCCACCGGCGATTCCAAAGTTGCCGCGCAGTTTTACTTTTTCCAGAAAGGGCCGCTCGCCGGGAGGGATTTCGACCTTTGCCCGCAAGGTGACTGCGCCGGACATCGGCGGCCGGGCTTCCGTGACGAAGAGTCCCAGAATGTCTTCGATCTGACCGCCTGGGGAACTGAGATTGAGTAAGGCGGTCTTTCCTTTCCCGTCGGCCGACGCTGCGATACTGCCGTCGGCAACTACGTGGGTTTTTCGGAAGTGCGCGTCGACCCGTCTCAGGAACGTATCGCCGTGCGTCGCGTCTACGTACGCGCTGAACTCCGATATCAATCGCAGCGGATGCCCGCCTGAGCGGACTTCGAAGTTGGGAGTGTCGGTCGCGCCCGAAATATCTATGTGCCTCAGCTTGCCGTCAAACTTGCCTGCGGAAGACAGCGTACCAGCGATTCCACCGTATACACCCAGATTTGCCTTCTCAAACTTGTATTCGCCGGATACTGGCGTTTCAGCGGGATCGCTGTCATTCCAGATCCCGAACTTTCCGGTGGCGGTGACTTCTCCCGGCGGCTCCGGAGTATGCACCTTCACGCGGTAGGTGAGCGGGCCTTTCCCGCCTACATCGCGCAGCGATACTTCGTGAATGTCGAAGCGCAGAGGCGGCTTATGGGGGTCGCGCGAAGCAAAATCCAGGATCGCACCATTAGCCATGATCTCGCCGACGGCAATGGTGGAGCGTTGCGCGTGAAACGATTGCCCGGTGCCGAATGGTGGGATGGAAACTATCATCCGTTCCGCATCAACAAGGCTGACGTGGTGCCGCAGAATGCCGAGATATGTGCTCTGGATCGTCAGCCTATCGATTTTGATGAGAGGCTTAGCCGCGTTCCCCCCATGTATGAACACAACTCCACCCAATACACATCCGGGGTGCGGGAAATAGATGCGGCGAAAAGATTGAACTCGCACCTGGCTGTCGCTGACCTCTTGCAAATCCTCCAGGACCTGCTTCTCCTCAAAGGGCCAGTAATGGATCGCGAGAGAAAAGGCGATGCCAACCACGGTCACTGCCGAGATCAGCAGTAGAAGGGCCGTTCTGCCGACTCGCGCCCTTCCTCCACGGCCACTCGGTGTATCGATCTGCGCAGGGGATGTGACCGTGGCCTGAGCCATGGGACTTGGAGTCGGAACCCTTGTCACCGGTTGCTCAGGAAATTCCGGACCTGCTGGCTCAGAAGATTTCTTCCTGACGAGTACTACTTGGTCGCTTCGGCCCAATCCTGCGCGCCGCGACTCAGCACGGCCTCGCGGTCTTCCAGCAGGATCCAGCGATGCTTCACCAGATCGTCGAGCGCTCGCGTATAGCGCGTGACGTAGTCCTCGCGATTGGAATACCGCTCGGCAACAGACTTGCGCGGGTCCCCAGTCTTCTCCCGTTGAGCGGCAGTCTTGGGGAACGGGAGGTAAGAGGTCACCATGGCGGCCCGCTGATCGGGCGCGCCAATCGAAAGGTCGCGCAGACTCCAACCTGTGTAGGTCGCGAGGGGCACGCTGACTTCCGGCAAGCGCACGCCATCCCGTTCGTTTCCATCCGCATCGACCTGGGGCACAAGCACGGGGAAAGGCTCTCCGACCTTCGGGGGCTGGATGGCTAGAATTCCATTCCGCCAATTCGGCCCGAAATCGATACGGTACGCGGCATTCGCTTCATGCGGACGGTTTACGCCGGGGATCGCGGGCCAGGCATAGTCGCGTAGAGGCACCAGCGTTCCGTCGGCGATTTTGGGATAGCTGCTGGCCGGCGGAAGAGTGTTGCTGCGCACCCATGCATCCATGTTGGCGATCATGGCGCGCCAGAAATACTTGACCGGGAGTGGCGACTGCGGCTCTTGCCCGAGCAGGTCGCCTTTGCCTTTTTCCGGAGGGAAGGGGCCGGAAAAGTGCTGCAGGCCGGTGAAGTGATAGATGCGGACGTTCTCCGAAAGCGCGGCATCTTGTTTGCCGTCGGCGCTGGTGTGAATCAGAGCGGTGACGCGGCCCCAATATTCGTAGGACGTGTTCGAGAAGAAAATTTTGGGCACGACTTTTTCAGCGACGGCGCGGTCGAGCAAGCCTGCCGACTCTCCCGTCAAAGGATCAGTCTCGGGCAGATCGGTGAAGGGAAAAATATCAGTGGGAAAAAAGACCGCCGAGGTGGGCTGGGCGTCGCGCGAAGGCTGGGCGAACCGGTAGTTGAAACTGCCGCGGCCCGCTCCAGCGACGTGCGCGAGAACGCCGTCCAGCGCCATCCTTCCCTCTTCGTCGGCGTTGAAACCCTGATAGAGGAAATCGCGCAGAAAGCGGCCGTTCTGGGAAATGCCCTCGCCGAAGACGCGGGCGGCGGGAGTGAGGGCATCGGGAGTGTGCTTGGCATACGCGGCGAAGTCGCGAATCGCTGCGAAACCTCCGCCGGCTACGACCGGGTCGGCAACCACGTACACGTACTCGTAAATCTTTCCTGGCTGAAAGCCCCTGTTTAAGTGGATATGCCGGTCGTTGGGTGTTAGTTTGCCGTCGACGCTATGGGCGAACTGCCATTCGGTGCGAGAAATAACCGTGCGCGGTGCCTCGCGAGAGTCCCGCACCGTGAGCACATTGCGCGGATCGTCGGGCGCGGCCACTGGATACTCAGTCCCGCCGATCGTGCCGACGATAATATGTCCAAGGGGAATTTCCGACATTTCTCTTGCGGGCATGACGTCGCCGCGCAGCAGGCCGGTGATCGTCTTTCCGTTTTCTTTGGCAACTGGCGCGTAGAGCCGCAGGGCATCCGTACCATCCGCGTCCCATTGCCACCCGAGGCTGACGACAGTGAAGCCGTTGCGCAGCAGCCAGGCGTCTCCCGCGTCGTTGGCGAGGTCCCAGTCGCCACCGTCGACCAGACTGATAATGTACCCACGCCCCCGATTGGGAACTTGCAAAATCATTGAGCCGTTGCCCTTGCGCGCATCCTTGGGCCGGACCGCTATGAAATCAGAAGAGAACTCGACCTCGCCGTTTTTCAAGTTCACCGCGCTGCTGAGATCGACGATGCGCTGGTTGTGCGGATTGCCCACTGGAAGCGAGAAGTAAACCCGCCCTGTGATGCGCTCGTAGGCGCCCGCGTTCCCGAAGGTCCTTCCATTAAGAACGTCGTGGCGGGAGGCGACCTCAACGCGAATGACACGCGCGTTGAGCGGCACAACAGTCAGTGCAAGGATTAAGGGGAGGAAGGCCAGACTGAGACGCTGTCGCATGCGGGGAAGGATAGCACGCGGGTCAGACGGGCAGGTGCAATGCCTGTGTGGGGACAGCCGCCTTCGGCTGTCCGGCCCGGCGAAGCCGGGCAGCCTGCGCTCGACGGCAGCAGCACCAGCAGTCGAGCTTCGCTCGACCGGACAGCCGGGGGCGGCTGTCCCCACACCAGCAATCGTCTTTCTGTGCGGTGTACAATCTCTGCCACTCGCAGAATCCAGACTAACTGGTCGCGATGAATCCTTCGCGGGGATGAACCATGAAACGAGTTCTTCCGAGGTTCGCTGCTGTCGTAATAATCTTTCTCACCTCTTTCGCTACCACCTCAATCGCCCAACAGGCTGACACCCCGAAGCCCGCAACTCCCAAGAAACCGCCGGCAGCGCAAGCTTCCGAAAAGGCGGCCGAGAGCGCTCCCAAACCGGAGACTCCTCCCGAGCCCAAACCTGCGCCTCGCGAAACCCCGGCCGACCGTGAGAAAGATAAAGAAGAGCACTACGACATGACCGAGATGCCTCCGGTGGTCACGCATCACCAGGTCACCGTCGA
This sequence comes from uncultured Acidobacteriaceae bacterium, assembly GCA_963819035.1. Classification (GTDB taxonomy): domain Bacteria; phylum Acidobacteriota; class Terriglobia; order Terriglobales; family Acidobacteriaceae; genus Sulfotelmatobacter. Next base: position 357,420 of record CAWFUU010000010.1, read on the forward strand.
GGGCAAGCCGCTGAAGTACACGGCCACGGCCGGACGCTTGCCGATCAAGCGTGGCGACGGACGAATCGAAGCCGAGATGTTCTATGTCGCGTACACGCTCGAGGGGCAGGAAGCGGCGAAGCGGCCTCTCACATTTGCCTTCAACGGCGGGCCGGGATCAGCTTCGATCTGGCTGCACATGGGAGCGCTCGGCCCGCGCAAAGTCGTGCTGCAGCCCGATGGATTCATGCCTCCGGCGCCGTATCATATCGAAGACAATCCCTACACGCTGCTCGATAAAAGCGACCTGGTGCTGATCGACGCGATCGGCACTGGATTCAGCCGCGCCGCCGACGCCGAACTCATGAAGAAATTCTGGGGCGTCAAGGGAGACATCGAGGCCTTCAGCGAATTCATACGGCTCTACATCAGCCGCAACGAGCGCTGGTCGTCCCCGCTATTCATCCTGGGCGAGAGTTACGGCACGACGCGCGCCGCGGGGATCGCCGGATACCTCGCCGATCGCGGCATTTCGTTCAACGGCATCACCCTGCTCTCGACGGTGCTCAACTTCGAGACACTCGAAGACAACAACACCAACGATCAGCCTTATATTTTTCTGATTCCGTCGTTCACCATGATCGCGGGCTATCACCACAAACTGGCGCCTGATCTGGCGCAGGACATGAACCGCGCGCGGCAGCAGGCCGAGCAGTGGGCGTCGACCGAATACGAGCAGGCCCTCGACAAGGCCGACGCGCTCACGCCGCAGGAGAGGCAGAAGATCATCGACCAACTGGCTCACTTCACCGGCTTGAGCAAGGAAGTGATCGACGAAGCCAATCTGCGCATCAACGTCCGCAAGTTTACCCACTACTTGTTGATCGATCAGAAAGTCCGCGTGGGCCGCCTCGACGGACGCTACACCGGGCCTGATCCCAACGGGTTGCTCGACACGCCGTTTTACGATCCGACAGGATCGGCCACGCAGCCACCGTTTACGTCGGTATTTAACAACTATTTGCGCACCGAACTCGGCTACAAGGTGGACATGCCCTACTACGTGCGGGCGCAGGATGTAGGCTTCGACAAGTGGGATTGGGGATCGGCGATTCAAGGCTTCCCCGACACGGCTTCGGCGATACGGCAGGCCATCGTGAAAAATCCGTACCTGAAGATTTTGGTGATGGAAGGCTATTACGATCTGGCGACACCGTATTACGCGGCCAACTACACGGTCGACCATCTGAACCTGCCGCAGAAGTATCGCGATAACATTTCGTTTGCGACCTACGAGTCTGGACACATGGTGTACTTGCCGACGGACGGCCTGAAGAAAATGAAAGGCGATCAAGCCGCATTTATGGGAAAGGCCGGCGCGCCCTAACCAGGGGGGCCCTGGCCGACAACGAATCGGAACTTACATGAAAAAAGCACGCTTTGTATTCGCATTGCTGATCACCGCTTACTTTTTGGCCGCTCACGCGACCGCCGCAGCAGAGGACTCCTGCGCCCATCTCATGGGAACAAAAATCACCGGAGCCACGATGCTGCTCGCCGATGCCGTGGCCGCCGGAGCGTTTGTCGGGCCTCCTGCTGCTTTCACAGGTCGCGATCTGACCGCCTTGTATAAGAGTGTTCCCGCGTTTTGCCGGGTCGTGATGGTGGCTAAGCCCACGGCGGATTCCGAGATACGGATCGAGGTCTGGCTGCCGGCGTCGGGTTGGAATGGGAAATTGGAAGGCATCGGCAACGGTGGCTTCGCCGGCCTGATCGATTTCATGCAGCTCAGCACCTCAGTCAGCAAGGGCTACGCGGCGACGGCGACGGACACGGGACACAGCGGCACTCCGGTCGACGCTGCGTGGGCGCTGGGGCATCCGGAGAAAGTCGTCGACTTCGGTCATCGCGGAATCCATGAAATGACGCGCGTCGCGAAAGAAGTGATTCACGCGTACTACGGGAAGGCTGCGCAGCGCTCATACTTCGCGGGATGCTCTGACGGCGGGCGCGAGGCGCTGATGGAGGCGCAGCGCTATCCCGCGGATTACGACGGCATTCTGGCCGGAGCGCCGGCTAACTACTGGACCGCGCTGGTTTCGACTGGGGCGTGGGACACGCAGGCTCTGACGCTCGACCCCGCCAGCTTCATTCCGCCCGCGAAGATTCCGACGATTGCTGCCGCGGTGAATGCGGCATGCGATGAACTCGACGGCGTGCGCGACGGGATTCTGAACGATCCCCGGCAATGCCACTTCGATCCGGCGACTATCCAGTGCAAAGCCGGAGAAGATTCCGACAAGTGTCTGACCGCGCCGCAAGCCGCGGCCTTTAAGAAAATCTACGCCGGACCGCATGATTCGCATGGGCGCGAGGTGTTCCCTGGTTTTCTGCCGGGTGCTGAGGAGGGACAGGGCGGCTGGGGAACCTGGATCACCGGCCCGGCGCCGATGAAGAGTCTCATATCCTTCTTCCAGTTCGGATACTTCGCCGACATGGTGTATGAAGATCCCGACTGGGAGAACAAAACGTTCACGATCGAGGCGGGACTCAAAGCGGCCGAGGAAAAAACCGCGAGCGCGCTAAATGCTGTCGACGCCGACCTGAGGCCCTTCAGGGCTAGGGGTGGAAAGCTGATTCTGTATCACGGCTGGAACGACCCAGCGATTCCGGCGGTCAACACTGTCAACTACTACGAGAGTGTGATCGCGAAGATAGGCCAGCACGACATCGATTCATTCGTGCGCCTTTATATGGTGCCCGGGATGCAGCACTGCGACAACGGCCCAGGCGCAGATTCTTTCGGCCAAGTGGGCCGGCTGACGTTCGACGATCCGCAACACAGCGTGAATGCCGCCCTCGTCGAGTGGGTGGAAAAAGGCAAGCCGCCCGCGACCATTATCGCCAGCAAATATGCCGAGGGCGACCACCACCCCACGATGACGCGGCCGTTGTGCGCCTACCCGCAATCGGCGAGGTACGCGGGCAAAGGCGATACGAATGATGCCGCTAACTTCATGTGTGTGGGAAACAAATAATCCGGCTCACCGACTGTACTGATTTTTCTTCTTATCTTCATGACGCTCGATGCCGAGTTGAATCAGCCGGTCGATCAAGTCCGCATAGGCTAGGCCAGACGCCGCCCACAGCTTAGGATACATGCTGATCGATGTGAACCCAGGCATGGTGTTGATCTCGTTTAAGTAGATCTTTCGCGTCTTTGGGTCCATCAGAAAGTCCACGCGCGCCAGACCCGAACAGTCCACCGCTTTGAAGGCGCGCACGGCCAGTTCCTGCACTCTCTTGGTCTCGGTCTTTGTCAGCTTCGCTGGAATGATGAGTTGCGATCCCTCATCGAGATACTTCGCTGTGTAGTCGTAAAATTCCTTGCCGGGAACGATCTCTCCCGGCACCGACGCAACCGGATCGTCGTTGCCCAACACCGAGCACTCGATCTCGCGGGCCTTCTCTTTCTTCCCGCCCACGCCCTGCTCGATGACGATCTTGCGGTCGAACCTCGCTGCGTCTTCGATCGCCGGGCCAAGTTCCTTGCGATTGTGAACTTTGCTGATGCCTACCGACGAGCCCAGGTTTGCCGGCTTCACGAACACGGGGTACGTGAGCTTGCCTTCAACCACCTTCTGCACTCTCTTCGGATCTTTTTCCCACTCGCCCCGCAGAATCGTGACGTGCTTCACGATAGGAATGCCCGTGGCAATGAACAACGACTTCATGATGTCTTTGTCCATGCCCGCCGCCGATCCCAGCACGCCCGCGCCCACATATGCAATGTCGGCCAGTTCGAGCAGACCCTGAATCGTTCCATCCTCACCAAACGTGCCATGCAGCACGGGAAAGATTACATCCACGTTGATGGCGCGGTCACTGGCGCGGCGCAGCAACGCGGCGTCCGTCTGGAAGGGCACAAGCCCGCTTTCGCGGTGAACCGGCTCCGGGGGCACGACGACCGACTCTCCCTGGGCGAGCACGGCGGCCGAGGGCGTGGTGTCGGGATCGCCGGCGCGCAAATTTCGCGGCTCAAGCACCAGTTTGCCGTTGAGCAGATTCTCGGCGTGCTCGGCCGTCAGCCAGCGCCCTTCCTTGGTGATGCCGATGGGCACGACCTCGTACTTTTCTTTATCGATCGCATTGAGAACCGATGCGGCCGAGAGCAGTGAAACTTCATGCTCTCCGCTGCGTCCACCGAATAGAATGCCGACGCGAAGCTTTGTCATGACCTTTTAGTGTGGACGCGGAAGAAGTGGCTCGTCAATCGCATGGTTGGTACGTCTTCGTATTACTTACAGGATTTTCTTGCCGAACGCCGACAACGCCAGTTCCACCGCCAGGTCGGCGGTCTTGTTGTGTTCGTCGATGACGGGATTCACTTCGACAATCTCAAAGCTGAGCATGCGGCCGTGGTCGGCGATGATCTCCATCGCCAGGTGAGCCTCGCGGTAGGTTGCGCCGCCGCGCACCGGAGTTCCCACGCCGGGAGCATCTTCCGGATCCACCCAGTCCATGTCGAGCGAAATGTGATAGCCCGCGGTACCGCGTCCGGCAAGGCGCAGGGCCTCTTCCATCACCGTGCGCATGCCGCGCTCGTCAATATCGCGCATGGTGAAGACGCCGATGCCGGCGCGCCGCACATTCTCTTTCTCGACCGCGTCGATATCGCGCACGCCAACCAGCACGCAGTTTTCCGGTTTCACCTTCGGCGAGAAGTCGTAGATTTTGCCCAGCTCCGAAGGCCAGAGACCCATGACCGCTGCCAGTGGCATGCCGTGGACGTTGCCGCTGGGCGAGGACTCCGGCGTGTTGATGTCGGTATGCGCGTCGATCCAGATCAGGCCGATGCGCTGGTTCTGGCGGCGATAAAACTCCGCGACACCCGACACCGTGCCCGCCGCCATCGAATGATCTCCGCCCAGGGCCAGAGGCACCTTTCCGGCCTCTAGGGTTTTGACCACCAACTCCGCATGCTTGGTGCAGGTGGCGGTGATTTCCTTTAAGTACTTGGCGTTCGCGGCGCCTTCTTTTTTCTGTTCCGGAATGGCTACTGCCACATTGCCGCCGTCTTCCACTTCGTGTCCCAGAGCTTCGAGCCGAGCTTCAAGTCCCGCCACACGGACGGCCGACGGGCCCATGTCTACCCCGCGCCGGGATTGACCAAGATCGAGGGGAACACCAATAACCCGAATTTTTCTGGGAGAGATATTGGAGGCAGGCACGTTTGTCGTCATCATGGGCGATTCTACGGATACAGCCGGTACAGCATTCTGGGAAACGGAATGGTTTCGCGTACGTGCTCCAATCCGCAAATCCAAGCCACTGCCCGCTCAATGCCCATGCCGAAACCGCCGTGCGGCACGCTGCCGAATTTCCGCAGATCCAGATACCACTTGAATGCCTCTTCCGGCAGGCCGTGCTCGTGAATGCGCTGCAGCAACAATTCGTGCGACGCCATGCGCTGCGACCCTCCGATGATTTCACCGTAGCCCTCGGGCGCCAGCACGTCGACGCACAGGGCCAGTTCGGGCCTCTGCGGATCGGGCTCCATGTAGAACGCTTTCACCTTCGCCGGGTAGCGATGCACCATCACCGGCTTATCGAACTGTGCCGACAGATAGGTCTCATCCGGCGAGCCGAGGTCGCCGCCCCACTCGAACTTCGACTCCAGCACCCCTTTCGCGTGGCCTTCCTGCAGATTTGTCACTGCTTCGTCGTAGCTGATCCGCGGAAATGGTGGCTCGATTTTTTCCAGCTTGGAAAGGTCACGGCCGATGGTCTGCAGGTCGGCGCGCCGTTTCTCCAGGCACCGCTTCACGATGAAGCTGATGAGTCCTTCGGCCAGATCCATGACGTCGTCCAGTTGCGCGTAGGCCACCTCAGGCTCGACCATCCAGAACTCGGTGAGGTGCCGCCGGGTCTTCGATTTTTCGGCGCGAAACGTCGGGCCAAAGGAATACACCTTGCCCAGCGCCATGGCGGTGGCTTCCACGTAAAGCTGTCCGGACTGCGTGAGGAACGCCTGCTCCTCGAAATAGTCAACCGGGAAAAGCGTCGTCGTACCTTCGCACGCCGCGGGAGTGATAATCGGCGGATCGGTCAGCGTGAAACCGCGTTCGTCGAAGAAATCTCTCGCCGCCTTGATGATCTCCGCCCGCACCCGCAGAATGGCGGCCTGCCGCTGCGACCGCACCCACAGGTGCCGGTGCTCCATCAGAAAGTCCGTGCCGTGCTCTTTGGGAGTGATCGGATAAGGCGCATTCTCCGGCACACGCTGCACGACTTGCACATTCGCCACATCCAGTTCGTAGCCGCCCGGTGCGCGCTTGTCGGCGCGGACTTTGCCTTCGACGATCACGCTCGATTCCTGCGTCAGGGTCTTGACCGCGTCGAAGACTTCCGGCGTGACCGCGTTCTTCGGCACCACTCCCTGGATGACGCCAGAGCCATCGCGAAACTGCGGGAACAGCAACTTCCCGCTCTCGCGTAGGTTGTAGAGCCAGCCGCGGATCGTGACTGTCTGGCCTTCGTGCTTGCCGATTTCTGCGATGGTAGTTATGGGGGACATAAGTCAAACGTTCATTTGCCGCCGAGCACGCAGAGAACGCCGAGAAAGACAACTCCTGGATCAAGGGCCATCGTTAAGCTCAATTTACTTTCTTCCTTCCTCTGCGTTCTCGGCGACCTCGGCGGTGAAAGCCTTTTAAGCCGTCTCCAGCTTATCGAACGTCTCCCCTAGCCTCTCCAGCGCATTCACCTTCTCATCTTCGTTCAGTTCCAACAGCAAGGGCGGAGTGTGTGGTGCGGAGCGCAACAATTCCATCGCTTCTTTCCAGTCGATGGTCCCCTGCCCCGGCCACAAATGCGTATCCTTGTCCTTCGCGTTGTCGTGGACGTGGGTTGAGTTGACGTGATTGCGCAAAATCTCGAATCCTTCGCGTACCGAACTTGTCATGTGGGCGTGACCGAAATCAAAGCACACGCCTACGTCGTCAAAATGCGCGCCCCGGATCAGTTCCACCAGCCGGTCGGGTGTCGATAGTTCATTGGGGATGTTCTCCAACAGGATGCGGACCCCGAGCGGCTTGGCAAAGGCGCGCAAGTGCTCGATCGAGGTCATGGCCGCTTCGAATTTTTTTTCGCTGAAACTCTCGTTCGGCGTTCCCAGGTGCTGCACCAGAAAGCGAAACGGGATTTGCTCCGCGATTTCGAGCGCGCGCTTGATCTCGTCCATGGCCTCGACCCGGGTGGCGCGATCGGTCGACGTCACGTTGACCGGCGGAGCGCCGGCGCGCCCCCACTCGTAGTCGGCGTATAACGGCGAATGAACGGAATTCAGCGGAATGCCGCTGCCCCGGAACCAGTCGGCGATCTCCCTGACGTGCTGCTTGCGGTTGGCATAGTCCACATGCTGCCGCGCCGCAAAAATCTCGATGGCCTGGACGCCGCTGCGCGCCAGGCCGTCGAGAATGCCGGGATGCAGCCGCTCTTTCACGAACAGATACGTTGAAACTGCTTTCAGCATGCGCGCCCCATGGAATTGATGATTGTCGATTGCTGATTGAAACCCAAACGTCCCACTTGTCATTCAACACTCAAAGATCAGCCATCGACAATTGCCTTTCAGTATCCCACTGCCTTGCCGCTACTGTTCCTGTCGTCGCTCGCTCCCAGCCGTTCGCCGGTCTTTTCGTCGATGGCAATGCATTCGGCGTCACTCCAATATCCGCGCACCGTATCCCCCTCGGAAATACCCGTCTGAATGGTGTATCCCATCTGGCGGAGCGCGCTCAGCGTGTCGGGCGAAAACCATTTCTCGACGTTCACGACATCGGGCAACCACTGATTATGGAAGCGGGGAGCGTTCGCCGCCTCCTGAATGTTCATTCCATAATCGATCACGCCGATCAGCACGTTGGCTACCGTCGTGATGATCTTCGAACTTCCAGGCGACCCCAGCACTATCACCGTCCTGCCGTCGTGCGCCACAATTGTGGGCGTCATCGACGAGAGCGGACGCTTCCCCGGCCCAATCGCGTTGGCCTCGCCTTGGACCAATCCGTCGCTGTTGGCTGCACCCGGCTTCGACGAAAAATCATCCATCTCGTCGTTCAGCAGAAAGCCCAGGCCGTCCGCCGTGACCCGCGATCCGAACCAGCCGTTCAGCGTGGTGGTCACCGACACGGCATTCCCCTCCGCATCCACAACCGAATAATGCGTGGTTTGATCAGATTCGTGCTGCATCGCTTGCGGTGGGCGTTCAGCCGCATACTGCTCGAGTTCGCTGAACACCGCGGGCCGCTTCAAGTCTTTGCTCGGGCTCGCCTGCGTAGGATTAATGGAATCGCGCCATGCCCCGGCATATTTCTTGTCGATGAGCTGCGCCACCGGAATCTTCGAAAAGTCGGGATCGCCCATGAACTCCGCACGATCAAAAAATGCCCGGCGGAACGCCTCGACTTCGAAATGAATGGACTGCGCCGATCGATTCCCCAACTTGGCCAGGTCGTAGGCTTCCAGAATGTTCAGCGACTCGATGAGCACGGTTCCGCCCGACGACGGTGGAGGCGCACTGATGACCTCATATCCGCGATACGTCCCGCGCACAGGTTCGCGTTCTTTCACTTCGTAGTGCGCCAGATCGTCGGCTGTGATCAGGCCGCCGCCCTTCTGCACCGCCGCGGCCAGTTCTTTCGCCAGCGCGCCATGATAGAAATCGTCCGGGTTCGCGGCGATCCGTTCCAGGGTGCGTGCCAAGTCCGGCTGACGAAAAATTTCCCCCATCTGGTAATAATCGCCATCACGCTGAAAAATCCGCCGCGATTCCGGGAATTTGGCCAGATGCTTGTCGTGCAGGTCCCTCGCCTGTTCCCATGTAAGGGCATAGCCCTCGCGCGCCAGTTTGATGGCTGGGGCGATCTCCTGCTTCAGCGAAAGCTTGCCCCATTTTGTTGCTGCATAGGCCAGGCCCGCAACGGATCCGGGCACGCCGATCGATTTATATCCAATTTGGCTCGCGCCCGCGACCAGGTTGCCCTGCGCGTCCAGATACATGTCGCGCGTTGCCGCAGCCGGCGCCTTCTCGCGGTAGTCAAGGAAGTGCGTCTTGCCATCGGCCATGCGGATTAACATGAATCCACCGCCGCCAATGTTTCCGGCCGGGGGATAGACCACCGCTAACGCGAATCCCGTGGCCACGGCGGCGTCGATGGCGTTGCCGCCGGCTTGCATGATCTCCGCTCCCACTCGCGAGGCCAGTTCATGCACGCTGACGACGATGGCGTGCTGGGCGCGCACCGGCTGCGTGGCGCCTACCGCGACCTGCCCATAGGACAGCGCGAGCACGACCTGCAACACCACACTCAGCGATTTATGCGGAGATCGCATGCGTTGGAAACTGTCTGGTGCAAGGGCGAACTTCTGAGGCTAGCCGAGGGAGCGAGTTGAGTCAAATACCGGAGCTACGACGAATGGCCCCTCGGAAGTACGCGGCCACGCATCGTGAGGCAGGTCTCAAGGCCTGCGATGCTCCCCCTTTTTCTTGCTTTTCTTTTTCCGGCTCGACTTTCCAGCACTCGGCTTTGCGGCGGGTGCCCCGTTTCTCGCGTTCTTTTCTAGAAGTGGGGCTTTCCCGGCCTTCGCCGCCACCATCTCGTACGAGTGCCGGATCAACTCCTTCAGCTCAGTGTTTCCTAGCGCATCCAGCCGGTCGAGGATCACCCACTTGTAGCGCCCCACATAGGGCGCGGGACGAATGTCCTCCCACTCAATCAACTCGGCGAACGTCTCGGGCGTGCATTTGAAACACACCTTCTGGGGAACCGCGGTCAGGGCGACGGTGACAAAGATTTTCCCGCGGATCTTGAAGCACAGGTCATCGCCCCATTGCAGGTTTTCAGTCGCCTCGGGAAAGGCGATGCAATACTCGCGAATCTGTTCCACATTCATCGCAGTCTCCCATCGGGCACGCGAGCCGACGGATCAATCTACAATCAAATCGGGCGCTCGGGTCCCTAACTCTCGAATTTCTTGATATATTTTTTCGCCAGGCAAGGAGGCTGGACCATCCATGGACATTCACGGCATTTGTCCGCTGCTTCAGGTCTTCGACATGCCCACCGCGATTCGGTTCTACCGCGACCTGCTGGGATTCAAAGTTCACGCCACGTCTGAGCCCGGGGATGACTGCAATTGGGCATGGCTGAAGTTGAATGGCGCTGAACTCATGCTCAATACGGCGTATGAAGCTGACCAGCGCCCGCCCGCTCCCGATCCGGCGCGCGTCGCCAGCCACCAGGACACCGGCCTGTTTTTCGGTTGTCCGGATCTCGACGCGGCTTACCAGCACCTGCGCGCGCATGGTATCAATTTGAAGGAACCGAAAGTTGCGCCTTACGGCATGAAGCAATTGTGGTTCACCGATCCCGATGGGTACGGTCTCTGCTTTCAGTGGCCCGCCACGCAGCAGACCCACGATCGATGGGTGACCGACTATGGGATTGAGCCCAAGACTTTTGCCTAAGCCGAGTCCGAGCTAAGCTCGTTCCATGCGCTGAAGCAGCCTTTGCTTCACTGCCGGCCACTCCGCCGCGACGATCGAATAACGCGCCGAGTCGCGCGGGATGAAATCCGCAGCCATGCGGTGGGCGCGGAGAATCCCTTCGAACCGGCCTCCAATGCGCTCAATTGCCGCGCGTGACCGCAAGTTGCGTACATCGGTGTGCAGGCAGACTCGCAGCACCTCCCACGTTTCGAACCCATACGCCAGCATGAGCAGTTTAGCCTCAGTGTTGGCGGGGGTCCGGATGGCTGAGTGCGCCAGCCACGTGTATCCGATCTCGCAGGCGTCCGGGACAAGGCGCCCGTGCGACGGATGCCCCGCAGGCCACACCCATCGCTCCAGGTTGAAGAAGCGCGTCGAGCCGATGACGACGCCGTCATCGGCGCGGACAATCGCGAACGGCACCGCGCTGCCGGCATCCCTCCAGGCCAAAGCAGTCTCGACGTATTCGGCTGCTTCCTCCCTTCCCCTTGGGACCGGGCTCCACTGATACAGAGAGGGATCGCCCGTCGCTGCCGTGACCAATCCGTCGATGTGGCGTTGTTCCAGAGGCTCGAGTTGGATGTATTTGCCTTGCATCTGAGGATGGCTCGGAAGCCGGGTATGACGAGGGGACGAGGGTCCTGCGCTACTTCAGCGTCTTCACGAAGGCGGCCACGGCCTTGGCATCGTCAGCAGGAACACTGGCCATGGCTTTCTTGTGCGGCGGCTTTTTGCCTTCGTTGCCCTTGGTCAGTAGATCGGTGATCTGGTCCGCGGTGAGGCTGGTGCCCTTCACGGCCGGACCGACCTTGCCCTGACCTTCAGGACCGTGGCAGTTGGCACACTTGGCTTTGAAGGTGGCGGCTCCATCTTCGGCAAACGCCGGCAACGCGACAGATGCGCACAGCGCAGCGACGAGAATCAGAATGAGCAGATGGGTGATTCGCACGAGATTCTCCTTGGGTGACTTGATAGCTGGGCGTGAAAGTCGGAGAGAATTGTACGCCGCGAGCCAAGAGGAGTCGATGCATCAGGACGCATCATTCTGATTCCGATGGTCTAGCTCACGAGGGTGCCCACCCTTCTCGCGTTCTTTGCGAGAGGGTGGGGTTGACTCTTGGCGAACAATCTAGAAGTCACTCCCATCTGCCCTACTGACACTCTCTGATCGGTAAACCTCCAACCTGATGCTCTTCACTCCAATGGGAACGAGGAAGTCAAAAAGCCCCGTCCCTTCGGCTTCGCTCAGGGGCAGGCTCTGTCGCAAAGAACGCGACAAGGGTGAGGCGCACCCCTTCAATTCAGCCCGGTTTCGCGAATGCTGGCCCGGGAGATTCTCAACTTCCAGGTTCCATGGTCTTTGGTGAAGATGTGGGTGGTATCTTCGTGGGCGATGTTGCCGTTCTCCTTGGCTGTGTAGGTCTTTACATAGGCCGCGACCGCCGTGTCACCGAGAATGTAGATGTGCATGTCCTTGACGTCCAGGGAGTAGGGAGGAGCCTGGCCCGCCCGAGGCTGAAGGTGGCTTATGATTTCTGCCTTGCCCGGCCCAGGCCCGCGTGGGCCTAGATTCACGTAGTCGTCCGCGAGCACCCGCTCAAAGACCGCAATGTCGGTGGTGTTCTCCCCCTTCAGCCAGTCGTCTTCGATCTGCTGAATGATTTGGGACTCGCTCTGCGCCGGTTTTGGAGACGAGTCGGACAGGTTTTGAGTGAAGGCGGGCGCTGCCCACGAACACAGCACGATCAGGCAAGAAAGGACTTCTCGCATCGAAGACCTCCTCAGGGTCACGTTGGATAGGGAATGCCCAGGAACAGTCTTCTTGCGTTGAAATTCTTGGGTGAGAACTACCGCGTTAACTGCACAGTCAGGATCATGCCGGGACGCAGGACGGCAATATTACGGTTGTCGCGCTTGAGGGCTGCGACGGTCGTTTTGTACAGACTCGCGATCGAGTAGAGAGTCTCGCCGTTCTTAACCCTATGGTGAACGACTGCCGCGCTCTCTTCTCTTTCCGCCTTGAGCCGCTCGATCTGTGAGGACTTTGTGGCCGGAGGCTTAGTGCTGGCCGTTTCGGTCTTCGGGTGCTTGGTCTTCGATCGCGAGGCCGCCTCGGCGTCATGCGTAGTGGGCGTGATCGGTAGGTGCAAAGCCAGAATCCGGCGTCCGCGAAGACTATCGCCATGGATTCCGTTCCAGCGGCGCAACATCTGCGGCGAAACCCCGAAGTTCTCGGCGACGGTTTCGACGGTGTCTCCCTTGCGAACTTTGTAGCGCGTGATGCGGCGGGCGTAGGTCCCGGTGTCGCTCTGCGGATGCTTGCCCGGAGCCACCGGGATGATCAGCCTCGCATCGGCTTCGAGTTCGGGACCGTCAAGATGGTTGACGGAACTGATTGATTTTGCTGTCGTGTGATAGGTGCGGGCCAGGGTCGCAAGCGTATCGCCGGAGTGAACCGTGTGATAACGCCACCACAGCCGCATGTCGCTCGGAATCGCGGCGATCGCAGTTTCGTACTGTTCTTTTGTTCCCGCGGGCAGGCGAAGCTGGAACTCTCCGGGCGCGGAGTGGTCAGGCGCAGCAAGCTCGGATTCAGGTCCTGCAGTTCCTCGGGCGTGGAATTGACGCACTCAGCCGCCAGCCGCAAGTCGACCGGATAGTTGATGGTGACCGTGTCGAAGTCTGCGGGGTGCTCCCTCACGACGTCGTCCAACCCGTACTGCGACGGGTTCTTGGTCATGATGGTCACGGCCAGAATAATTGGCACGTAGTTGCGAGTTTCTTTGGGCAGCACGTTGCGGCGATAGAGTTCCCAGAAATCGGCGTAGCCGGTGCGCTTGACGGCGGCCTGCACGGTGCCGGGGCCGGAGTTATAGGCGGCCATCGCGAGATACCAGTCACCGAACTGGTTGTAGAGATCTTTCAGATGGCGGGCGGCGGCGCGCGTGGATTTTTCAGGATCTTGCCGGTCATCGACCCACATGTTGTGGGAAAGGCCGTATCCGCGGGCACGGCTCGCCATGAACTGCCAGATGCCGCGGGCGCCGACGCGCGACACGGCTAGCGGATGGAATCCGGACTCGGCCTGCGCCAGATAGATCAGATCCTGCGGAACGCCTTCTTCCTTCAGCGTCGAGAGAATCATGTCGTGGTATCGGCCGGAGCGGGCAAAGGCGCGCTCGAACACGCCGCGTCCGCGACCCGAGAAATATGTTATGTATCCGGCGACCTGGTCGGTCATCATGAGGGGCAGGTCGGAGCGTGTGTTCTTGATTTCGGCCTCGGCCTTGGCCTTGGTGCCGGCGTCGGCGGCAGGCGTCATGCCGTTGGTCTCGTCGATCGGCGCGGGCTCCGATTTCTGCTGCTGATCTTGTTGCGCCTCTTGCGAACCCTCGGCAGCGTCCGGGCCTCCCGGGTAAAGTTCGTTCACGCCCTGGACGACGCGGTCAAATTCCTTCTGCAGGCGATCGTCGGAGCGCACGTCGAAATTGCTGCCCAGCAGCGCGTTGACGGCGTTGTCGAAATTTTGTTTGGCTTCTTCGGTTTTGCCAGCATGATAGTTAGCGAGGCCGGACTGGTATTCCTTTTCAACGCGCGCGATCAGATCGGCAATGGGATCGGGAACTGGCGCTGATTGCGGAGCAGATTGTGGTACGGCCTTCTCGGCCGGGGCTGGCGTCTGCGTGGGTTCTTCCTGAGGAACCGCAGGTGGGACCGTAGTGGCCGCTTGCGTGGGAGCCGCCGGCGCCTTCAGGGCAGGGGCCGAACCAGGGGGTAGAAGCGAAGCTGGCTTCTTCGCGCCCCCGCAGGCACAGGCCACCGCGATCAGGGAGACCAGCGCCGCCATCCGGACATCGAGCTTGGCTAATCGCATGATTCTCTAAGAGATGCCGCTTCTCCCTCTGTTAACGTCCGGTGAATTCTAGCAAAAATCGTACTCGGTGGTCGCGCCTGGGTCAATCGTCGAAAAGGCTCCAGAACGGTTACTTTAGGCATTGCTTCGCACCGTTACCTGGCGTAGGCATCAAGCCTCTGATTTTTGGATGCCCGTTCTTCCAGCGCCGGTTGTCGGGCGATTCACGCGATGGGAGGCTCTGCGGCTTGACGTTAAAAGGATCCGACGTCGGCGTTATACCCGCCAGTAATCCGGCCTCCACGTCTTGATCGCCTGCTTGATCTGTTTTCGCGAAAGCCTCTCTTTCAGCACACGCTCGACCAACTGTGGCACCTCGGCGTCAGAGGCAAAACGCAGTCCGCAGAGTTGGCTTTCCGTCAGTTCGGGAATGCGCGAGCGCAAAGGCTCGGACAGAAGCTGCGTCAAGCGCAGCCGCTCCTCGAGCCGAATAATGCGATCCTGCACCTTGAGGGCGTAGAGGCGAATCTTGAAAACGGCAACCAGCAACGCGGTAGCCAGCAAAATCAGCATTGCGGCGTGGAAGTTGTCGCGGAAGTCGCTCTCGCCAAGATGCGCAAAGAAGTGCACCAGAGACATGAGCAGCCCCAGCCCGAACACGGGAAGCAGAAAGAAGTGAAATAACGGATCCCAGCGGGTGTGGTGAGCGTAAGACTGGGGCGCATTTTCGGCCATGGGGGACTCCTCGCCTGCGAGAAAGGTGACAGTGTAGCAGACCGCGGAGACTACGCCGAGGAGGGTGTAGGCTGAGACAATCACAAATAAAAAAGAGCACGGGAACCCGCGTCCCGTGCCCTTGCGCGATTAGGCGCTGACTACTGCAGGTTCGTGAAAACGGTCTTTTCCACGGAAGGCACTTTTTGAGCCTTCATCTCTGCTTCTGCCCGGCTCTGCGGCATCTCGTAGATCGTTCGGGTACCTTCAAGCTGGATGGCCGACAGGAAGTAGCGATCGCCATATTTGTGAAAGACGAGCGCATTGGCGCCGGCCACCTTCCGAGTTTCGACGGTAGAAGCACGGGTAAACGCGTCCACTTTCGCGTCTGCATTGCGGATCAGCATGGTCTCCTCCGCCAAAGTGGCAGGTTGGACGATGCACTGGCCCGCCGGGATAATCTTGTCGCCGACTACGAACTCGAATGGCACCTGCGCCACTACGCCGGTGTAGGTCCCTAACCGGCTAGCCGCCCACACCGGCATCGTCAGCAGCATCATCAGCAGCATAGGTCTTAGGTATTTCACAATTCGCCTCCAAGGACTGGATTTTCAGGGGTAAATGAAGTGTTGCATCCGACTCGAGAAACCGTCCATGGAGTCAGTCTGAAGCTAAATCAATTGATATGAAGAACGCGGTCCGTGCTTGACACGGCAGCAGCGGCAGAGAAGAATGACGGCATCGAGGGGTCTGGGGAGCCATGCCCGAAAAGAAGGTCCTCTTCGGCAGATTTGTGCTGGATTTCGGCCGCTATCAGCTGTACCGGAGCGGACGCCCTGTGCGACTGGAAGGTCTCCCACTGCAGTTGCTCATGCTCCTGATTGAGAACCGCAGCCAACTGGTGACGCGGGAACGCATCGCCGAGGAACTCTGGGGAAAAGATGTCTTCATCGACGCCGAACAGGGAATCAATACCGCGATCCGCAAGATACGCCTGGCACTACGCGACGACTATGTCAAGCCCCGATACTTGCAAACCGTGGTCGGAAGAGGCTACCGCTTCGTCGCGGAGACAGGACCGGATGGAGAGGCAGCGGAAGGGGAGATCATGTTTACCGCCGAAGAACTCGGGCAGGCGGTCATGGCCGCGGCCGGATTGGATCCCAATGATCCGGGGAACCGAGCATGAATCTCAGCTGGGCGTCGCCACGGCCAGCACACGACTGAAATCTGAGCATCCTGTCTTCGTCCGCCCCTTATAATCAGGCACATGTCTGGCGGCGCATCACTCTCTTGGACGGAGCGGTCTGTTCTCCGCCTGGATCGAGAGGTCCCCTATTTAAGTCTGCACGTCGTCCTCATTTTTGTTCGCGATCAGGAACGCAGCCTGCGCTTCTATTTGGACCAGCTGGGGTTCAAGGTGGTTGTGGACCGCCGCTTCGAATCGGGCGAGCGCTGGGTCGAGGTCGCACCCCCAGATGGCAGTGCAAACCTCTCGCTCATCGTACCCAACCCCGCCTCCAAGGAATGCAAACTCATTGGCCGGGACACTCAGGTTTTCTTTCTCAGCGAAGATGTCCCCGCCAAATTCCAAGAATGGAGTAAGCGAGGAGTTCGCTTCCATTCGGATCCGACCCGAGCTTTTGAGGGGACGTTCACCCAGTTTGAAGACGCGGACGGCAATTTATTTGGGCTGGCTGGCTTCGACGAGGCGCGGCGAAGCGTAGAAGCGCAAAGGCGCGCCCTCGAACAAAAGCTCGAATCCGAACGCCGCGCCGCCCAGGAATTGGAAATTGCTAAGCAGGTGCAGTCCCGACTGTTTCCGCAGAGTCACCCTCAGCTCAAGACCGTGGAATATGCCGGGATTTGCCTGCCCGCGCGGCAAGTCGGAGGCGACTACTTCGATTTCCTGAATCTGGGACAGCATCGACTGGGCTTCGTGATCGGCGACGTTTCCGGCAAGGGCATCGCCGCCGCTCTCCTGATGGCGAATCTGCAGGCCAACCTCCGCAGCCAATGTGCAACCGCGGTGGATCATCCCGAACTCTTGCTGCGATCGGTGAACCGCCTGTTCTACGAGAACACCGGCGACAGTGCCTACTCCTCGCTCTTCTTTGCCGAATACGACGAGGAAGCGGTGCGCCTGCGCTACGCCAATTGCGGACATTTGTCGGGCCTGCTCTTGCGCAGCGATAACCGCATGGAGCAACTCGACTCCACCGGCACGCTCCTGGGACTTTTTCCGGACTGGGATTGCTCCGTGCGAGAATGTGAAGTCTTCCCCGGCGACGTGCTTGCCCTCTACACCGACGGAGTGTCCGAAGCCTTGAACGCAGCCGGAGAAGAATTCGGCGAACTGCGCCTGATCGAAGGACTGCGGCGACATCGCGAATTGCCGTGCCAGACTTTTCTGACCGCGATACTGGATGAGGTTCGGCAATTCGGCACGAACGAACAGCACGATGACATCACGCTGATCATTGCCAAGTTCCGAGACGGCGAATGATGAGTCGGCTGACTTCGTTGGCGGAATCGCGCCGGCAGGTCGTAGAATCCAACCCGTTATGAAAGCCATTCAAGTTAAGCAACCCGGTGGGCCCGAGGCGATGGAACTGGTGGAGCTAGCCGTTCCCCAACCGAAAGCGAGTGAGGCGGTGGTGAAATTGACCGCTTCGGGCGTGAACTTTATTGATGTCTACAATCGCGAGGGCCGCTATAAAGTTCCGCTGCCATTCGTTCTAGGGCAGGAGGGCGCGGGCACGGTCACGGCCGTGGGTGCAGACGTGAAGTCCGTGAAGCCGGGCGACCGTGTGGCGTGGACGAGCGTGCTCGGCTCCTACGCCGAGTATGCCGCCATACCTGCCGACCGCCTGGTGCCTATTCCTGCGGGGGTCAGCGATCAGCACGCCGCTGCGGCCATGCTGCAAGGACTGACCGCGCAGTATCTAACCCATGACACCTATCCGCTGAAGCGCGGCGAAACCGCGCTGGTGCATGCCGCGGCAGGCGGCGTGGGTCTGCTCCTGACACAGATGGCGCACGACATCGGAGCCCGCGTGATCGCCACGGTCTCCACCGAGGAGAAGGCGAAGCTGGCGCGAGAGGCCGGAGCGGATGAAATCATTCTCTACACTCATTCCGATTTTGAGGCGGAAACCAAACGGCTGACCGGCGGCGAGGGAGTCGATGTCGTGTATGACTCGGTGGGGAAAACTACGTTTGAGAAAGGGCTGAATATTCTGCGGCCGCGCGGAATGATGGTGCTGTTCGGAGGATCGAGTGGCGCGGTGCCACCGTTTGATCCGATCGTGCTGACCCAGAAAGGCTCGCTGTTCCTGACGCGTCCCTCGCTGAACCACTACATCGCCACGCGCGAGGAGTTGACGGGGCGCTCGGCTGCAGTGTTCGCCATGATGGCTGCAGGCAAGCTCAAACTGCGCATTGAGCATACCTATCCCCTAGCCGACGCGCAGCGGGCCCATCGGGAACTGGAAGGAAGAAAGACCACAGGAAAATTGTTGCTGATACCGTAGGCAGGTCCGATTGCGTTCGTGTTTTGAAAGGGCGCGGCTTTCAGCCGCGCCGTTAGTGCCGCAGGACCAGTGCCGGCTTTAGCCGCTGAGGGAAACTGTGCGGCCGGAACTCAAGGAACGGAATGAAAGCAATTCGCGTGCAGCACACGGGCGGTCCGGAGGTCATGGAACTCGCCGAAGTTCCCCTTCCGCAACCGAAAGCAACCGAAGCGCTGGTGACAGTCTCGGTGGCGGGCGTGAACTCGATCGACGCGCAGTTCCGCGATGGAAGATTGCGAACGCCGCTGCCCTTCATCCCCGGACAGGAAGGTGCCGGCGTTGTCACCGCAGTAGGGCCGCAGACGAAAACAGTCAAAGTCGGCGATCGCGTCGCCTGGAGCGGAACGTTGGGTTCATACGCCGAATATGTACCAGCGGTCGAGGAGCATCTGGTGCCGGTGCCGGCGTCGATCACAGACGAGCAGGCCGCAGCCGCCATGATGCATGGCCTGACCGCGCACTACCTAGTGAACGACGCGCACAAGTTGAAGGCCGGCGAAACCGCACTGGTGCACGCGGCGGCGGGCGGAGTCGGCTTGCTGGTCGTTCAATTGGCTCACGCCATCGGTGCCCGGGTGATTGGCACGGTTTCGAGTGACGAAAAAAGCAAAGTAGCGCGCGAGGCCGGCGCCGACGAAGTCATCGTGTTCACTCGCCAGGATTTTGAAGCTGAGGTCAAGCACCTGACCGGCGGCAAAGGCGTGGAAGTGGTCTACGACGGCGTGGGAAAGGCGACCTTCGAGAAAAATTTGAACGTCATGCGCCTGCGCGGCATGCTCGTGCTCTACGGCATGTCGAGCGGCCCGGTGCCGCCCGTGGACCCGGCAAGACTTTCGGAAAAAGGCTCGCTCTACATGGCCCGCACCACACTGGCCCACTTCACCGCCACCCGCGAGGAGCTGATCGCACGAACCAGCGCGCTGTTCGCGCTCATCGCAGAAGGCAGACTCAACGTTCGGATCGCCAAGAAGTATCCGCTGGCAGACGCAGCCCAGGCGCACCGCGACCTGGAGGCACGTAAGATGGTGGGAAAGCTGCTGCTGATCCCGTAGGGATCATGTGGGGACAGCCGCCCCGGCTGTCCAGCCGAGCGAAGCTCGGCCGGGAGGTCCCTAGGCTAGGGCGCCAAGACCAAACTAGCAAATTTTCGCGGAGATGCGATTCGCCCTAGAATTGCGCCGCAGTGGAAAACTTTGGCGCGAGCCGGGCTGCGCCCGGCGGACAGCCGAGGGCGGCTGTCCCCACATTTCAGTAGTCGCGAAGGTCGCGAAGCCAAGCCTTGATCCCCTTCTTGCCGCCGGGAAACGTGCCGAGTGCGCCTCTGTACTTCGCGAACACGTCCTTCGGCGGACGCGACGACCGAAGTACAACCAAACCCCTCTCGCAGACGAAGTCCACGCGGTCTCCGGCGGACAGTCCTAACCGGCGGCGAATCTCACGGGGCACGGTGACCCGACCTCGGCGATCGATCACGCGCGAGAAGCTCATCTTCATCCTCATCTTGGTCCATCGGCGATCAGCGTCTGCGACTATAGGCGCGGGCATATTCTGGTGGGTCTTGCCCCAAGAGCAGTCTTTCATCATTGATCGGCGTCCCTACCTTCATTTCCAGCGGCACAACTCCCGCCCAAGTCGGAAACGAATAATCTTCCTCATCGTCAATCGGTGGTCCGGTGCGCACCTTCGCCGAGAATTCTTCAATCGGCACGCGCAGCACCAACGTCGCTTTCAGTTCGCGCTCGTTCGGTTGACGGGCGTCATCCCACCGTCCGGGCAGAATGTGCTCAGACAAAGCCCGCAGTGCCGCGAGTTTTTCTGCCGCATCTTCCACCAAAATCCCCTTCCCTAGGACGACCACCGAGCGGTAGTTCATCGAGTGATTGAAAACCGAACGCGCCAGCACCAGACCATCGAGCAGGGTGACGGTGACGCAGACAGCCACGCCGTCTTTCAACTGCCGCAGCATGCGGCTGGCGGCCGAGCCATGAATATACAGACTGTCGCCTTTGCGCCCGTAGGAGGTCGGTATAACAAACGGCTGTCCATCCGCGACGAAGCCGACATGGCAGAGGAAGCCTTCGTCGAGAATGCGGTACGCGGCCTCGCGATCATAGACAGCGCGATCGGCCTCGCGGACCACACGGGTCCGCGCAGTGGGCATTTGATTTTCAGACATTGGGGAAAAAACTCCGGGCAAGCGCCAAGGATGGATGAAGGAAAAAGTGTAACATCCGTCAGGCTGGTGATGCCCGAGCTTGCGAAGTTTATCCCAGCCACTGCGGATTCTTGTACGTACCATCGAAGTCGTGGCTGGTTTTGTAGCGCTCGAACTCGCCTTGGCCCGCCGCGGGAGCGGTCTTTGCCAGCAGCGTAGCCACTTCGCCAGAACTCATGGGCTTGAACCCGTGGGCCGCTTCCAGCGCCTGCTGCAGAATCTTGAGAGAGTCGCAGCCAGTGATGACCACGCTGGTGGGCAAGTTCATAGCGTAGTGCAGGCACTCGATCGGCGAGGCGGTCTTGCTGTTGAGAATCAGTTTGTCTCCCATCGGTTTCATGCCGAGCACCCCAATTCCGTGTTCGACCAGAACCGGCAGAACCTTTTTCTCAAAGCTGTCGAAGTGCGCATCCATGACGTTCAAGGGCATTTGCACGGCATCGAAAGTGAACTGGTGCGCGAACGCGGTCTCGAGCATTTTGAGATGAATGTCGGGGCTCTTATGCCCAGTAAAACCGATGTACTTTACCTTGCCCTGCTTCTTGGCTTCGAGAACCGCTTCCATGCCTCCGCCGCTGGCGAAGATCCGGTCCGGATCGGTATCCCGAATGACCTCATGAAATTGCAGCAGATCAATGTGATCCGTCTGCAGGCGACGCAGCGATTCATCGAGCTGGTCGGTAGCAGCTTTCTTTGTTCGCCCGTCGATCTTGGTCATGAGGAACGCCTTTTGACGATAGCCGTCGCGCAGCGCCTTACCCATGCGGATCTCGCTTTGCCCGCCGTTGTAATCCCAACAGTTGTCGAGAAAGTTGATGCCGCTGTCGAGACCGGTACGAATGATGCGGATGCTTTCCTGCTCGTCGGCCTGCATGCCGAGGTGATACCCACCGAGACCAACGATCGAGACCTTCGCGCCCGTGCGGCCCAGTTCGCGCATGGGAACAGTCTCGGCAGCGGATGCGAACTTCTTGCCGAGGGAAGCGATTAGTGTGGTAGCGCCGACAGTGTGGAGGAAACTCCTGCGGTCCATGGGGACCTCCAATGGGTATTCAGACTCGCTGAGCGAAGATCAGGTTGCAGGAAGTTTACACGATTGAAAGCAGCCTACAGGATACGCGAAGCATGGGCTCGGACCATGTGGCCCAGAATGTGGAATCGGAACGCGAGCCCTGCTGCAGAAGCCCGTTCCTACCAGTTCAACTTCATGGCGAACTGGAACTGGCGCATATCGTAGGCCGAGGTCGACTGGCCCGCGTTGGTAAACAGAGGGCTGACAGCAGCCACGTTCACTTTGTTGGCGAGGTTGAACATGTCCACAATCAAATCCATATTGAATCGCTCGCCGAAGTAGACGCGCTTGGCCACGCGCAGGTCGTTGAAGACGGTCCACGGTGAGACGCCGGCGTTGCGGCCGAGATTGCCGTCGAGTTGTAGCAGCGTGGGGGTAATTCCGGTAGGGCTGGCTACTCCGGGCAAGTATTGCTGGACGCAGGGCTCCTGGAACTGGCCGCTAGGAGAAAACTTCGATGCCGCGGGCGTGAAACCGGCTGCAGTGCAGATCGGATTGACCACGGTATTCGGGCGCCCAGTAAGGGACGACAACTGGAAGTTGTCGTCGCCGCCGGTGATGATATTGAACGGCCGGCCGGAGGCTACTTCAAGCAGCGGGGCGAACGTCCAATCGCTAAGGAACGCAGTGCCGAATCTGGAGCCGCCGACCTTGCCGGTCTGGTAAACCCCGCTAAAGACCAGGCGATGGCGCTGATCAAAAAGAGAAGTTGCGCGGTCCAGGCCCGGAAAGTAACTATCTTGTGGTGTAAGCGTGGATTGCAGGTCAGTCGAGTCGTCGATGGCGTGCGACCAGGTATACGAAGCGAGAAATTCGTAATGGCTGGTAAACCGCTTGCGCAGATTGGCCGTAAAGCCGTGATAGATGGAACTGCCGTTCGAGTAGTTGGCGTCCATGTCGCCGAAGGGGACGCAACCGGAAAAAGTGGTCGCGCTACAGTTGGCGTTAAACCCCTGGTTGGCCAGTGCCTGCAGCAAACCCTGCGCAATCGCCACGCAGCCCGCCCCGCCAGGGATCGGATTCTGGCAGAAACCCGCGATCGACGGATTCAGACCCCCGGGACGGAAGAAATTCATTAGCGACGCATCCACGTACGGAAGCGGGCTATTCGCAAGTCCACCCGGACTGCAGCCCTCACCGTAAAGGGGCTTGCGGGTAAAGGTTTGGCCGACGCAGTTGCATCCACCAGCGCGGCATTGAAATTACCCATCATCAGGTCACCGCGAATGGTGTTGGCGTTGATAGGACGGTTGAGGTGACGGCCTCCGTTGAAGTTGTAAGCGAGGCTGAGAGCGAAGCCGCCCCCGAGATCCCGCTCCAGCGTGATGTTTGCCTGCTGCGCGTATGCATAGACAAAGTTTTTCGACTGCGGATAGCCGAAGGGCTGAAAGCCAAGAGGCAGAAAGTCGGACGGGTTCAGATAGTTCTGATTCAGAAAAATGGATTGCGGGAAGTTCCAGCCCAGCCGAGAACCGTTGCTGGTTGGGCAGATAATTCAACAGGCTAAGCACGGCAGCACTGGTCGGACCCGCGGTGGGCGAGCAGGGGAAGCGGCACCAGCGGCGCCAGACGATGCTGGCGGACGAGGCCTTGGAATATCTGGGAACCGCGTTCAGGTTGCCCGGGGTTCCCTGCTGCCCTGCAACAGGGAGATCCCGGACCAAAGGCAAGTTGTCCGCTCGAGGAGCCATCGGAGGCGTCGCCAAGAAAATACAGACCAAGCAGCGGGTGGTCGTAAAACATGCCATAAGAAGCTCGGAGAACGGTTTTGCCGTCACCCTTCGGGTCCCACGGCAAGACCAATACGCGGCTGGAAGTTGTGGGTGGCGGTCTTAATCCCTTTTTGCAGGCCCAAGGATTTGTA
Source organism: uncultured Acidobacteriaceae bacterium (assembly GCA_963819035.1). GTDB lineage: Bacteria > Acidobacteriota > Terriglobia > Terriglobales > Acidobacteriaceae > Sulfotelmatobacter. The sequence goes on from CAWFUU010000010.1 coordinate 381,241, forward strand.
GGCCGGCCTGCGCCAGTGGCGATGTGGTCGGCTTGAATTGGGCGGCATTTCGACATCGTAACGCAGGCCATAGTTCAGAGTAACGTTCGGACTGCATCCGCCATGAGTCCTGCCAGAAAGCGCCGATTGGCATGTTGTTGAAAGAATCGCTCGGACTGCCCAGGCCTTGGATGAAGTCGACGGGAATGCCGGCGCCGTACGCCTGCACCGGAGACAGGCCGGGGAGGCCGGGACACCGGAAGAAGGGCGAACCCGCAGGTTGGAAGCTGATTGGGAACTGAAGTCAATAGACGCCGCCGTAGTTCACCGTGAAGATGGCATTGAGGGAATGATAGTTGAAGTCCACGCCGAACTTGATGTCGTGACGGCCGATCGTCCACGAGAAGTTGTCCGTGAATTGGTAGCGCTGCTCGGTACGTTGAATGTAGGAGTAAGGTTCGCGTCCGAAATAGGCGAAACCCGGAATGTTGACCGCTGGATCTGAACCCCCGGAGTTTTCGTGTTGTAAAAATACGCCAGTCCGCGGCGGGCATACTGAAAGCGGAACTCATTCACTCGATTGTTGCCGATGGTCCAGCTGTCCTGCAACGTTCCGGCCACATCGCGGTAACGTCTGCTGTGAAGTGCGTGAGTAGGAGTTCTGCCCAAAGGGCTGGTCCTGTCCTCCGACCTCGATACCTGTGATGGTGGAGGGACTGACGTTGCCGCGCAACATCAGACGGTTGTTCGTGCTGACGTTATGATCGAGGCGCAGTGAATAGACGCTAGTCCCCTCAAAAACCGGGATAATTGCCCATCCTGCGAATTGAGAGTTTGGAACGATCGCGGGACCCCAGCGCAGATCGGAGCAGTGTTCTGACAGGTCGTGATGAACTGTGCGAGCTTATTGCCGCCGGCGGGCGTACCGGTCAGTACCCCCAGCGCGATGAGACCCGCGAAAGATGCGGGATATTGTCCGGTGAGGGCGACGCTGGAACTGGCGCCAGCAAGAATGGCGTACTGCTGCGCTAGGGCAAGAGGAGTCGTCGGAGCTGCCATGAACGCAGCCTGCTCGGGAGTTACCTGAATGTTAAATGTTCCGCCCGGGGCACCGAAAAATGGGGATGCGTCGAAAGGCACCAGCCCGAAGTTGCCTTGGCCAATGCTGACGAAAATCCCGTCTCGTGCCGCCGCGTGATTTCGTAAGCAAAATAAAAATAGGTCTTGTCCTTCTTGATCGGGCCGCCGAATGCGGCGCCACCTTGCACCCGCGTGTAGGCCGGATTCTTTACCGTGCTGAACGGATTCACCGCCTGGAAATTGCGGTTGCGCAGGTAGCCGAAAACGTCTCCGTGAAAATCGTTCGATCCCGAGCGCGTGATGATGTTGACCACGCCACCGGAGGCTCGACCGTACTCGGCCGCGTAGCTGTTGGTGATGATCTGAAACTCCTGCACCGCTTCCTGCGACACGGTGGAGCGAACACCGTTGACGGAGTTGTCGGTGGCATCGGCGCCGTCCACATTCACCAGGTTTGACCGCGCACGCTGCCCGCTCATGTTCAGTCCGGACGTCGGCGCCGCGCCCGTGTTTGGAGCGTTGTCGCGCACCACCTGCGAATCCGTCAATGTGAAGTTGATGTAGTTGCGGCCGTTAATCGGGAGATTGTCGATGCGCCGCTGCCCGATCGTGTCGGTAGTGGAGCTGCGCGAAGTCTCCACCAGCGCCGCCTGCGAACTCACCTCAACGACTTCCCTGCCTGCCGCAATCGAGAGCGTGACCGGCAAGTCCACTAAGCCACCAACTGTGATGCTCACTCCCGTGCTCTCTATCTGGGCGAACCGTGGAGCCTCGACCATCACCGAGTACGTACCCGGCGGCAGCAACCGCACACTGTAGCCGCCCTGCCCATCGCCAGTAGCTTTGCGTTCCAGGCCCTTGGCGGCATCACGGACGGTCACCTTCGCGTCGGCGATGGCGTTTCCGTTGGGATCCTTGACGGTGACGTGCAGATCGCCCGTGGCGGCGCCACCTTGGCCAAACGCGATGGCCGAAAGCAGCAGGACACAGAAAAAGACGGAAACTGTTTTCAGGGTACGGATCATAGAATTCTCCCTCGGACTCGCGGACAGCGAGCAGGTGGCGCAGACGGTTTCCGCGGCGGATTGCCGAAGCTCACGAAGTAGGTGGATCGAGTTGAATACCGGTGGTTTTTATAACAGAAAGTCGGCTGAAAACAAGTAAGGAATCATGAGAGGTCGTTACCCAGTTAACCCGGTTTGGCGATCGGCTAGCGTGTCCAGCAGTCAACCGGCGGGTCGCGCAAGACAGCAGAAGAATGCTCTCCGTGATCGTGCTTCACTAAGAAACTGAAATGCGCACCGGAGTCGCTGGATTCTGTAACCTCCCCAGTAGCATCGCGGAACCGTGCAGTTGCCGATAGCCGTCGAGCACGGGAGCGGCGCCGAAACCGGCGTTCGGCCAAGCCAGGGCAACGTAGATTCTGACCTGTGCGAAAACTGCGTTTCGACGCAACTGTAGCGCATCGTTGATCAGTTCGCGGGCCGCCGCAACGGTGCGGGAATCGCTGGAGTTCAGCGCACTCTGACCAACGTAGACGAGTACTGCCGCATTTCGTGCCGCAACCTGTACGTAAACGGCCATCGCGCGAAGGCGCTCCCGTCGAACGCGGCGCAACTCAGAAGCGGGCAGCCGTTGGCGCAGGTAGTCGTCTTCTGCAGAATCGGCGAGATTCCGGAAAGCCTCAACGTCGATGGGTTGAATCTGAGGAGCAAGGGTCGCGTCGGCGGAAACCTGGACGCTCGACGACACGGCCCCGCGAAGAATAAATAGCAGCGCGATTACGGCGGCGACAACGAGAACGATGGCAAGAGTCATTGCTGTAGCAAACGCTCCAGTTCCCGGTTCCAGACGGCAAGATTGTTCTCCGGCAACGGAACCGCAGACTTAGCAACTACCTTCCCGGGAACGAGCAGGTAGTAGAACCACATTAGGACGCAGGCGTGGTAGGTCGCCATGTTGAGGAAATCGAGAATGTTTCGCTTCCAGTCGGGCAGGCCGCCATTGGCGAGGACCGCCCAACAGGCAAGATGCACGCAAGCTGAAATAGCAAGACCCAGAGCAATTCCAAGAACGGGCCGGGAAAGCCGGAGCGAGAAGTAACCCGCGAACAGGAAGATGAACAGCAGCAGTCCGGACTCTACCAGGTAGATTGCCTGCTCGAGGAGGTGGGCCCCACCGATGATTCCGACGATGTTATCCATTGGGGCATAAGCAGCCAGGAGCGCCGCCGCGAGCACAAGCACGACACCGAGACCCCGAATCAGCTGTCTGCCAAGCCGGGCCACGGAAGGGGTACGAATCGAATACTTGCGCAAAAATTTCCCCGATTAGCGCAAATTTCAACGGTCCCTCGACCAGCAGACTCCCCCACACTACGCGCCAGAAGACCTCCGGCGAAACCGAAGGCGACACATCCGCCAAATAGACGGCCAGTTCGCTCACTGCGCCCAACGTCGCGAAGGCAAAGAAAGCCGGGAACCGTCTGTGCAGACCCCGCTTCAAGAGCAGCCACCCCAGGGCGAGCAAAAACAGATTGGGCGCGACCCAGAGATAATGCCAAAGTATTGAGTGCGCCCGAAACATATTCGTAGGCACGCACTATACCGCCCTTTGCTGCGGGGAGCAACGAGACAGTGAATCTTGTTCTGTTTTTGTAAGATGAGCGAGCTCTACGTCCAAGCTCGCCAACTTAAGTGCACAATTAACGCTGCGGTTTGCACATGTGGCCGCCGCAACTGGTGCCAGTGGCGCCGCCGTCGGCACGGACCACGGTGGGAACAACAAAGGTGCTTGCGAAGAGGACCGCGGCTGCGACTACGAGGACGATGCGTTTCATGGTTGTTTTCTCCTTGTGACTGCGAATTGGACCGTGATATTTTCACGCCGGAAGCGCTGTTTACAATGGGTTCGCAAACCTTTGATTGTTCGGAATTCGTAACAAGATGACGTTGAGATCAGCACTTCAAGACGTGAAGGAAACCACCTTGGCGGCGGTTGCGGGCCGACTGGGAAAACTGACCTATCTGGCTTCGCTGCGCCGCCCGCGTGGAGGGTACGAGCATTGGGGAATGGAGACGGTCTACGGCCTGGAATCGGCCGAGCGCGCGCTCAGGACGGCTCACGCCGAAGTCGTGGCTGCCGTCCTGCGTACGCCGCTGGCGTCACTGCTGAAAGATCTGGAGGAATCGAGTCGCGGAAGTGGCGTTGCCGCGCCAGCCTACCTCGAGCAGATGCGAGGTCGATTTGAGGACTTGCTCCCCAACGGGCGCAATGATTCGCCCGTCGCCCGTCACCTTAATTCAGTGCTGGTGGCGCTTTCGACCCTGGAGAAGAGTCGAGCGCGTGCCACTCGGTCAACTTCATAGCCACACCCACCACCTGCCCCAGCACCTCGGCATCCTGCGGGTGCCGCAGGATTCGCACCGGCACCGGCGAGAGCGGATGAGGCTGCAGAATAATATCCTCGCGGCGCATACTGCACCAGCAACAGGTATGGCCGTCGCGGGTTTCCACAAAGTAGATGGGGCGCTCGTATTCCGAACGCCACGAACCTTCCGCCACCCGATTCTTCGTTTCATCGACCTGAATGAAACTCCCGGGCGGCAGTATGGGATACATCGTGAAATCCTGCGTGCCGACGTAGCCGTAGGTGAAATCGCTGGTTGCAAACTGCGCCAGATACGCCAACGGGACCAGTCCCCATTGCTCGACCATGCGCCCCAGGTTGGTCGTGCGGCGATCATCGAACGCAGGGTCCATGCGCAACGGCACATTCACCGTTGCCAGTCCGGCAATGGCGTCAGAGACATGCGACTTCGGTGGAGAAACCAAACCCAGATCCGCGGCCATGTTGTTCAGATCGACTCCGTACCACGACATCAGTTCCCGAAGATCGCGACGATAAATCACGGAAAGGGTGTAAAGGCGGTAGATGCTCGGTAAAATACCTTTTGTCTCGATGTCGGACAGGCGGCTGGGAGGGATCGAGAACTCCTCGTTGCGATACTTTTCCGCAACCCGCGCGCTCGAATTCTCCACGTCGCGCATGGTGAGCCCAAGTTTCTCACGCAGGGTTCGCAGGCTTTTCCCGGCTGGGAGCATTGCACGCCTCCAGAAGTGCTGGAAATCATATCAGAGCAGAGCCGTCTGTTCACTGCGAATTCGTTGGAAAATCTTATCGTTGATGTCCTTGTTACGAATTCCGAACACACGCGATTCCACGCTGGTCGTGCGCTGAAGGGGTCGTACAGCCTGCAGCGTCGCGGACACTGCTCCGGTTGCTGGATTGTGGATTTTCTGTGGATGTTCGGAATTCGTAACAACCTGGCGCGAGATCACCGCTCCTCAACCGGATTGTCCCTGATCGCGGAAAACTCCTTTCCCCTATCCGCCCAAGCCCCGTTCCCTTAGCGCAGAGTGGATGACATTTGTCACGCTGCCCGCGTGATGGATGGCACTGGTGTGCCTCCTGCGCTTCGACGATGATGCAATCATCGGCGAGCAGCACAGAACTTCTTCGCCGGACCATCGCAACGGCTTGCCGGGAGGGCCGAATGATCGCAACCATGGAGCAAGGTCAGAACGTTGGCACGGCAACGCCGGGGTCGATCGTCGCCAGCCTTGAGGCCGTGAATAAAAACTACGGCAATGTCCGAGCGTTGCGCGGAGTGGATTTTCGCGTGCGCGCCGGAGAGATCGTGGCCCTGCTGGGCCCCAACGGCGCCGGCAAGACCACGGCCGTCAAACTCCTGCTGGGACTGGTGACGCCCAACGCTGGTCGAGTGCGAGTTTTCGGCGGCGACCCCACGAATCCTGAAAACCGGATGAGAACCGGCGCCATGTTGCAGGTGGGCCGGGTTCCGGAAACCCTTCGCGTCCGCGAGCACATCGACCTGTTTTCCACTTATTACCCCAAGCCCATGTCGTCAACGGAAATCCTGGCTGCCGCCGGACTGGAGAAACTGAGCGACCGAAAGTTTGGCGAGTTGTCCGGAGGCCAAAAGCAGCGCGTGCTGTTCGCCCTGGCCATCTGTGGCGATCCCGACTTGCTGTTTCTCGACGAACCCACCGTCGGTCTCGATGTGGAGGCGCGGCGCTTGTTGTGGGATGAAATCCGCGAGTTGGTCAGCCGTGGCAAAACGGTTCTGCTCACCACTCACTACCTGCAGGAAGCGGACGCGCTGGCCGACCGTGTTGCTGTAATCAATCAAGGAGAGATCATCGCCCAGGGTACGCCGGCCGAGATCAAAGCGCAGACCAGTGGCAAGCGAATTCGCTGCATCACCAGCCTCAGCATTCCCAGCCTGCGCCAGATTCCGGGGGTAATCGAAGCAAAGGAAGACCGCGAGGCCGTCGAGATTCATGCCCGCGAGGCCGAACCGGTCGTCCGCGAACTGCTGGCGCGCGACGCTACGCTCTCCGGTCTGGAGATCACCAGCGCCGGCCTCGAAGAAGCTTTCCTGGCTTTGACTCAGGACAGCGCAAAAAACGGAAATTACTCCAACTGAACCTGGCAATGCCAGCGCCCGAGGAGATGCAATGAGCACCGCAACCATCACACTCAACAACGCCCGGATCGAACGTTCCTCGCGTCATACCGCGACCATCTATTTAAAGGAAGCCAAGTACGAATTCCTGAAGAACCTTCGCCTGCGCATGTACACCGCGTCGGTACTCAGCTTCCCCATTATGTTTTACGTTCTCTTCGGATTGGTGCTGAACTCGAAAGAAGCGATCGGCGGCATGGGCGTGCCCACCTATCTGATCGCCACCTACGGCACGTTCGGCGTGATGGGTGCCTCACTGTTTGGAACCGCGGCGGGACTGGCCTCTGACCGCGGCCTGGGTTGGCTTCAAGTGAAGCGTGCCAGCCCCATGCCGCCGTTCGCCTACTTCGCGGCCAAAGTGATCACTAGCATGGTTTTCAGCGCGATTATCGTGCTGGCGCTCTTCACCCTCGGAATCACCCTAGGCGGAGTAAGGATGCCCTTCGCCGATTTTGCGCGGCTTCTCGGAACGCTCGTCGCCGGGTCGCTGCCTTTCTCGGCCATGGGCTTGGCCCTCGGATACTTTACCGGTCCGAACTCGGCGCCTCCCACCATCAACCTTATTTACCTTCCCATGTCGTTCTGCAGTGGATTGTGGGTCCCGTTCATGTTCCTGCCAAAAGTTGTGCGACAGATCGCTCTGGTGCTGCCTCCCTATCATTTGTCGCAGTTGGCGCTGGGAGTCGTTGGCGCCGGAGCGCACCAGTCGAATGCGACGCATTGGGAAGTTCTGGGTGCATTCACCATGATTTGCCTGGGTGTGGCTCGGATCGGCTTCCAGCGCGATCAGGACAAGATGTATGGATGAACCTGTCTCATTGATGACTTTGGGAAGGGCACGGCACTGCAGGGTGCGTAACAACTCCAGCCCGGGCAGGTTTTGGAAGGGCACGGCTTTCAGCCGTGCCGCCAAGCGCACCAAAAACCAAACCGGCTTTAGCCGCTGAGGCACTCTTTCCATACCGACAAACGGTTCTTCCTCAGCCTGTAGACCGGACCCACATAACGAATGGCGCTTGACGAGACGACAGCGCAGAAAGATGGAAACATGAGCACGCAAGCAAAGACGGGTTACGGATCGACATTGGCGCTGCTTCTCTTTGGCGTACTGGCGTTCTACCTCGGCGCGCGCTGGCTCGTGCTACTGATTCCTGCTGCCATGCTGATCTGGTACGGTGCAGGTCCCATACTGAGGAGTGGCCGGAATTGACCCAAGGGGCGACAATAGAAGCATGCCACTGATGGCTTTCAATCGTGACGAAACGTGCACGGGCAGTCATTGGAAACTGAAGCCCTGGGCCGCCATACTCAAGGACAAGGACCATGGTTGGAGTCCTCTGCTCTGGGTCGTCTACCTGGGCTTCTTTTTCATTGACCCGGTTGTAAGCCACGCCAGCTTTCGCATCTGGTTCCTCGATCTCACCGGCGCCACGGTATTTCTCTTTTTCTATTTTGGATTGTTCGCCCTGCAGAACCCGAACACTCTTGTGCACATTGGCGGAATGCTGCTGCTCGGCGCTTTGTTCATGCCCATCAACGCGGGCGCCTGCACATTCTTTATCTTCGCGGCCGCGATGCTTCCATTCTGTGTCGAAACCAAGACCGCCGCAGTCTTCGGCTTGCTCACCGTTGGGGTCGTGGGAGCCATCGAGGGGCTGCTGCTGCACATCAACGGCTGGACCTTGTTTTACTCTGCACTGTTTCCGGTGGTCATCGGGGCGGGAAACACCTTCTTCGCGGAGCGCAATCGCATGAACCGTAAGTTGCGCAAGGCCAATGAGGAAATCGAGCATCTGGCCAAGGTCGCCGAGCGTGAACGCATCGCGCGCGATTTGCACGATGTGCTGGGGCACACGCTCTCGGTGATCACACTGAAATCGGAACTTGCCGGAAAGCTCATCGATCGCGATCCTCAGCGAGCAGGAAAAGAAATCCGCGAAGTGGAAGAGATTTCCCGCCAGGCTCTGTCCGAGGTGCGCGACGCCATTCGCGGATATCGGGCCAAAGGATTGCTCGCCGAGTTGGCGCAGGCGAAGTCGACCCTCGAAACCGCAGGCCTGGCGGTGCAATGCGACGCTGCCACCACTGTGAAGTTGCCCGCCATGCAGGAGAGCGTTCTCTCCCTTGCCGTGCGCGAGGGCGTGACCAATGTCGTGCGTCACGCTCAAGCGCGCACCTGCCGCTTGCGTCTCGAACAGCAGAACGGCTCCTGCCGGCTCGAGATCCACGACGATGGCCTCGGCTTTTCCAGCACCGAGGGCAACGGACTGCGCGGCATGCGCGAGCGCGTCGAAATGCTGGGCGGCACGCTGGAACGCCGTAATCAATCCGGCACAACTCTGACCATCACCCTGCCCCTGAAAGACGTGATCGCGCAAGAGGCAGTGCGCAAAGACGAGAGCGGGCAACATTGAATCCCCTCGCTAAAGAAGGCACACGCGACGCCGCAAAAGAAGGACGCAAGACGATCCGCGTCGTCCTCGCCGAAGATCAAGGCATGGTGCTCGGCGCGCTGGCTGCCCTGCTCGAAATCGAAGGCGACATTTCCGTAATCGCGCAAGCCCGCAACGGCAAAGAAGCGCTCGAATCCGTACTCGCGCACAGGCCCGACGTCTTCATCACCGACATCGAAATGCCGCACATGAGCGGCCTCGACGTCGCCGCCGAACTGAAACGCCGCCGAACCGGCACGCGGGTCGTGATCGTCACCACCTTCGCCCGCACCGGATACTTGCGGCGCGCCCTCGAGTCCGGAGCCTCCGGATATCTGCTCAAAGACATGCGCGCCGAAGAACTGGCGGACGCGGTGCGCCGCGTCCATCAGGGCTTACGCGTGATCCATCCCGAACTGGCGACCGAAGCCTGGGGAGAAATGGATCCGCTCACCGACCGCGAGCGCCAGGTCCTGCGCCTGGCCGGAGAAGGCATGGCCAGCGGCGATATTGGCACTGAGCTGGGGCTTTCCGACGGCACGGTGCGGAATTATCTCTCCGAAGCCATCAGCAAACTGGGCGCGAGCAACCGCGTGGAAGCCGCAAGAATCGCGAGAACCAAAGGCTGGCTCTAATCATGTGGGGCGGTGACTCCCTTCGGCAAGCTCAGGCCAGGCTCTGTCTGCCAAGGCCAAGAACATAGGTCCGGTTTGCCCATCATCAGGACTCGAGATGCACCAACTCATCACCGTCCGTTGTTTGCCGCGGTGCAGTTTTGGGAGTCGGAATGACCACGTGGATTCGGGTTCCCGAACCGTCAGACTCGATGCGCATCGTCCCGGAGAGCTGGAGAACCCGTTCTCGCATGCCCCGGATCCCGACACCTGCACCTCTCGACTGAATTTCTGACAGTCGTTCGGCTGGCATGCCCTTCCCTTTATCCCGAACCTCGAGCATGATCGCTCCATCATCGCTCACGACGCGGATGCTGGCAGTCTTGCTTCCCGAATGGCGATGAATATTCGTAAGGCATTCCTGGACAATTCGGAACAAGGACAGTTCATACTCGCGCTCCAGACGCTCCATCGAGGCGGGGAGTTCGAGGGATACCTGAACCCCGCTCCGCTGCGCGAACCCATTGACGTAGTCCATAAGGGCGGACTGCAGGCCAATGTCATCCAGTAGGGGCGGATGCAGAAGATGAGACATGGTGCGGACGTCTTTGGTCATTTGTACGATCAGCGACTTGATGTTGCTGAGCGACGAGGCGGCGCGCGAACTCAGCCGGTCGCTCTCCCTGTCCAAATTGGCAGCCTCCATGGCGAGGGCAGCGAGGAGTTGTCCGGCGCCGTCGTGCAGTTCCCTCGCGATTCGTCGCCTCTCCTCGTCTTGAGCCTGCAAAATGCGGGCGGAAAGTTCGCGTAGCTCCTGGCTTGCGTTTACCAGGTCTTGCGTGCGTTCCTGAACCCTCTGTTCCAGTTCTACCTGGCTTAACCTGAGTTGCGATTCTCGATCTCGCTGCAGCCGGGCAATCTCGAGTCTGCCGCTGACACGAGCGAGCAGTTCCCGCGCCGAGAAGGGCTTGATCAGATAATCCTCCGCTCCCGCCTGGATGCCTTCCACCCGCGATTCTTCACCGGCTCGCGCAGAGAGAAGAACCACGGGAATGGCACGAGTCTGCTCATCTGCCCGCACCGCCTTCAAAAGCTCGAAGCCATCGAGGATCGGCATCATTACATCGCTGACGATGAGATCCGGTGGATGACTGTGCGCAGCCTGAATGGCCGCTTGACCGTCGGCGGCGGTTTCCACTTCGTAGTGTTCCGACAAGAGGCGGGCCAGATACTGGCGCATGTCGGAGTTGTCATCGGCGATAAGGACGCGAGGCCGGACGGCGGCCTGCGTCACCGGGGGACATGGGACGGGCAGCAACTCGTCTTGTACGGAAAAAATCTCGTCGCCTCCATTGGCAGAGTCAGGCAGCCACCTGAGCGCCTCCTCAACAAAAGGCTTCGCACCCGTAGCGGTGGAAGACAAGCTACGAGAGCCGCCAAGTTGGCCGGAGGCGAGATGACTTTGTCCAAATGGGATGCTGACGACGAACGTGGAGCCGTGCCCCACCGTGCTTTCAACCCTGACGGAGCCGCCATGCAGCTTCACCAACTCATGAACTAAAGCCAACCCGATCCCACTCCCCTCATGGGTTCGACTCCGCATATTGGGAAGGCGATTGAATCGCTCGAACAATTTGGGTATAGCTTCACCGGGAATTCCGACTCCTGTGTCCTGGACGCGAAGCTCGGCCGCGTTCCCCACGCGATGTACGGTGACCGCAATTTCTCCCTCGAAGGTGAATTTGAAGGCATTGGAAATCAAATTCAGAACAACTTTCTCCCACATGTCGCGATCAACGTAGACCGGTTCCCCAAGATCGCGGCAACCCACCACGAGTTGTAATCCCGCCTTGTCCGTAGCAGAACGGAATACGCTCGCCAACTCCGAAGTGAACGCGGCTAAGTCCGTAGCCTGATAGACGGCCTGCACTCTCCCCGCTTCCAGGCGCGAGAAGTCCAGCAGCGTATTGACCAGGCGCAGCAGCCGGGCGCCGTTGCGACTGACCAGGTCGAGTTGTTGCTTGGCCGTCGGAGAAAGGTGAGTCTGACTTCTGGCCAACAGGTCCTGTAGCGGTCCCAGCATTAGAGTCAGCGGAGTGCGAAACTCGTGGCTCACGTTGCTGAAGAATGTTGTCTTGGCGCGGTCAATTTCGGCCAGGGCCTCCGCGCGCTTCTTTTCTGCTGAGTAGGCTCGCGCATTGGCAATGCTGGCGGCGATCTGGCCGGCGACAAGATTGATGAATCCGGCATAGCTGACATCCAGGGGGCGGAATGGATTGAGGGCGGCGACTATCACCCCAGCTGGCTTTTCTTGACCCTGACTTGTGATCGGGAGGAGGAGCGCTCGCGAAGGTGATTTGTCCCAGGAGCCGGATGGGACCGACTCGAACCTCTCCGCCAGGTTCTCAACGATGATGCAATCTTTACCGGTGAGCAGGTCGCTGATTGGCCACGGTTGATTCTTCTCGGTCAACTGGATCGAGTCTGGCGCGGCCGGGTGACCTTCCGCCATTCCAGTTTGACAGGCAAGCCGGGCTTCGTTCCCATCTTCTGTGCAGAGATACAGGAGGGCAAACGGCAAGTCCTTTTGATTTTCGCCGAGGCAGCGAGCAATACAGGAGACCACTTCCTTCTCGGTGATCGTCTTGCTCAACTCGGTCGCCAGAGAGCGCAGCGTCTTGAGACGGCGTTCCCCGATAACGCGGTCGGTTTCTTCGGTTACGACACACAGATGCCCGGCAACCGTGCCGTCGTCTCCCGACAGTGGACTATAAGAAAAAGTGTGATAGGTTTCCTCGCGATATCCGCTGCGCTCCAGGAACAAAAGCAACGCTTCATCCCATGTCGCCTCACCACTCTCTAGTACTCTGTGAATGCGTGGGCCAATGTCGTCCCAAATTTCCTTCCATACCTCGCGCGACGGCTTTCCCAGCGCCCACGGGTGTTTCTTCCCAAGGGTCATGCGGGCATAGGCGTCGTTGTAGAGAAAGGTGAGTTCTGGCCCCCAGCTCATCCACATGGCAAAGCGTGACGTGAGCAGGACGCGAACCACAGTCTTCAAGCTTTGCGGCCATTCATCGATGGCACCGAGCGCGGTCTTTGTCCAATCGAAGTCACGAACTAATTGGCCCAACGCCCCTCCGCCGCGCACCCATCCTGGCGTGAGGGCAGTTTCTTCACCGGCGCCTTCGATGGTTTGCGCGAGCGGATTCTCGAACAGCTTCTTGATGGTGATGGGCAACTCCCGGGTGAACTCCGACTTTGTCACCGAACCACTGGCATCGACCGCGGCAGCTTGCTGGCGGGCGATCGTTTCGTGATTCTGGGTGACAATGATCACGTTGCAATCCGGAAGCTCGCGCCGAATAATTCGGGTCGCCTCCAATCCGTCCATGCGCGGCATGTTGATGTCCATCAGGATGACTTGAGGACGCAGTCGCCTCGCCTCCTCAATGGCTTCAATCCCATCTCCAGCTTCGCCGCAAACATGCCAATTGGGTTGAGATTCAATAAAAGACCGCGCTGTGCGTCTGAACAACTCATGATCATCGGCGATCAGAATTTGCACGGCGCTCACCTTCTGGCGGTTATGTTTGTGAGATTCGTACACAAGCAGCGGACTATTATCGGCGGAATCCAATGCGCTGCCTTTACAGTTTTTGCTGTATTACTTATATTAATCTGCAATCCTCAGGGACGATCCGCGTAATTCTTGCCGGCGTTCCCCGTAGGGTGCGAGGCCCGGCAAAGGAATAAGGCCGGCGTTTGGGCTGATTTGCAGGTCGATCCGAGGCAAACGAAGGGTCATTCCGGATCAGAGTCGGCTTGTAATCGTTGCGTTATGTTGTGGCAAATGCGACGTCAGGTTTTTCGTAACAGACGCAGCGAAAACGAGCCAGCGCGAAAATGGCTCCCGCGGTCAGTGCCAAACCGCAAAGCCCGTAATTCAGAGCAGTAATCGCCGTGCGATGGTTCGCTTCCCCGGGCGGGACAGCGTCGAATACCTGCACCCGGGAACGTCCCTGCAGATCCGGAAAAACGTACACCGGAATCGAGGTTCCGACCGGAACGCGCGAATCCATGTCCAGCTCGTCGTACGGGACAGTGTGGAGATAGGGCTGGAGGTTCATCCACTCCCGCTTGCCATCGACGGTTCCGCTGGCGAAAATGTCAGGACCGCCGCGAGAGTGCGTCTGGTAGTAGACGCGGGTCACCTGAAAATCACTTCGATGATACGAAGCTCCATCGTATTGCTGCCAGCGCGTCCACGCATTCATGAAGGTCACAAACCCGAACAGCAGGATGGCGATGAAGACGAACGAGCAGAGCGCGATCCCAAGGCCGAGAATTCGAAATAACACCGGACGTACGACCGGCCGCCTCGGGATGACTGTCCGGGCAACGGACCGACCTTTCAGCCATGGGGAAAGCGCCGTCCCGACCATGATCAACGCTCCGAAAATCGCGATCATGATTCGGGGAAATCTGAACACCAACATGAATACGCTTGAGATCGTGAATTGAATCAGGGCTCCCCACCAAATGCTCGTGCCCGCCAGGGCATCGATTTTCGTCCCGCACGCAGGACAGGTATGCGCTCCCGTGTCGGTGAGGTCGAAGCCGCATTTTGGGCACTGCCGCGTGGATGCCATCGCCGGGCGATTACAGCACCAACGCGCCCGCCCCGCAATTGACCAAGGTAATCTAAGTTTCGCGCACGACGCCGGCTTCCTGCTTTTTCAGCGTCTTGTAAGCCCAGGCCATGCGCGGCGTGTTGTGGGCGATGCCGATGTGTCCCTGCGGGTTGAGCACGATGATTCCGCCGTGTCCGTTGACACGCTGCTTCAGATAATTCATCGCTTCCTGCGCGGACCACTCCGGGAGATTCCCCGCAGAGATACGGTCGGCGGTCCACTTGGCGAGCACCAGCTTCATGATGGGCTCGCCCCATCCGGTGGTGGAAGCGGCGGCGCTCAGATTGTCGGCGTAGCAGCCGCAGCCGATCAGCGATGAGTCGCCGAGGCGTCCCGGAGCCTTGTTCAGCGTGCCTCCAGTCGAAGTGGCGGCGGCGATGTTGCCTTCGCGGTCGAGTGCGACCGCGCCGACGGTGTCGTGCGAGATGGTCATATCGTCAGTGTCCGGCGCGAACAGATCGTTGCCATCCTGCTTCGAGCTGGACAGCGCGACCTGATACTGGCGCAAGCGCTCGACTTCGCGGGGAATGATCAGGTCTTCGTTCTGCACAGCGCGATGCCGTGCTCGGCGGCGAATTTCTCCGCGCCTTCGCCCACAAAATAAACGTGCGGGCTCTCGCTCAGAATCTTGCGTGCCGCGCGCACCGGATTGCGCAGACGCTCGACGCATCCGACGCCTCCGGCCCGCAGAGTGGCGCCATCCATGATGAGCGCGTCGAGTTGCACCTTGCCGTCGCGGTTGAGGAAGCTGCCGCGACCAGCGTCAAAAGTCTCGTCATCTTCCATGATGACGACGGCCTCCTCGACAGCGTCGAGCGCCGAGCCGCCGCGCTCGAGCACGTGCCATCCCGCGGCCAGCGCGCGGTTCACGCCGTGGATGTGGGCGTCCACCATGTCATCGGGCATGGCCCAGGCGCCGCCGTGAACGACCAACACAGGATCAGTCGGCAAGAGTTGTCCCCACAAATCAGGATGCGACCGGATAGTCTAGCATCGCGCCCGCCGGATGGTGGTATCGTAGCCCGCAACCGGCGAGGAGACCGGGCAGCGCATGGGCAAGCGGATTCTGAGAATCGTGGGTGTTGCCAGCTTGTCGTCATTGGCAGCGGCCTGTCTGTACTTCGCCGTGAACTGCGCGCGCCACAACGTGGAGCGCGAGGAAATCACAGATGCGGTGCGGCGCAACGCTGCGGGGAGTTTCGTGCGTCTGTCGGATGGCTTCACGCACTACGAACTTGCGGGGCCCGAGGGCGGGCACATCGTCGTGCTGATTCATGGATTCTCTGTCCCGTACTACTTGTGGGACCAGACGTTCGATCCGCTGGTGAAGGCGGGTTTTCGCGTGCTGCGCTATGACCTCTACGGGCGCGGATTCTCCGATCGTCCACACGTGCACTACAACGCGGATTTGTACGACCGGCAATTGTCGGAGTTGCTGGCGGCGCTGCACCTCGACGCGCCGGTGGAACTGGTGGGCTCGTCGATGGGCGGTCCGATCGCGGCGACGTTTGGGGCACGCCATCCGGAGAGAGTGCGGGCGCTGGCGTTGCTTGATCCCGGCCATTGGCCGGGCGAGCCGATGCCGTGGCAGATCAGCACGCCGGTCATAGGCGAATACTGGGCCTGCGTGCAACTCGCGCCTTCGCTGCCCGACGGACAGAAGGAGGACTTTCGGCATCCCGAGCGCTATCCAGACTACTTCGCGAAGTATCCGGAGCAGATGCGCTACAAGGGATTTCGGCGCGCGCTGCTGTCGACGCTGCGCGACTACTTCACCTACGACGTGCGCGCCGATTTCCGCCGCGTGGGCGCGAGGCACAAGCCAGTCTTTCTGTTGTGGGGCAAACTGGACAAAGACGTTCCGTTCGAGGTCAGCAAAGATGTCCTCAAGGAAATACCACAGGCGGAGTTCCATCCGCTGGAAGACGCGGCGCATGTCGGGTTCTACGAGAATCCTGAAGTGGTGAACCCGCTGCTGGTGGAGTTTCTGAATCGGAATTGAGGGGTTCCCCCTCCCCCCTCGGTCTAGTGGAATCATCGGGTTAGGGGGAAATCGCGAAGAAGTCTATGCGGGTCAATATTTTGCGGGGAAAATCTTGAGAACATGGGAGTTAAGTTGGTATGCATATCACGATTTTTTCTTCGCTTTTGGCTAATATCTTTGTTTCCGCGGAGTTGGGAGGGGTCGATATGGTTGGGCGACGGCAAAATCTTGAGCGACAAGGAGTTAAATGTAAAATATTGCAATATAAGTAGTTAGCGGAAACGGTAGGCTCTGCCTTTCCCGTTTCGGGAATTGATTTTTCGTATTGCCTGTGGCTAAACACTATGTAGGCATTTTAACATCCGCGGGTGGAATGGGCTGTGGATCGCTGATCGTATGAGACTGCGGGAGTAGGAGTTAAAAATATTTTGAGGGGGCTTGACAGGTTGGGAAATGGGGTGGAATTCCCGTTTCGGGAATGAATCGCTGATCACTCAGGCGTTGTCAGGAGGCAGGCCTAGTGGAGGAAGCGAGCGGATGAGGCTGACGGTTTCTAGGCTGACAGTGATGACTTGGCCGATCAGGCGGAGGATATAGGTTGGATCGTCGTCGCGATTGGGGTCGTTGGTGATGCCGCTGCGCTTGTCGGTTGAGACCTGGTATTGATCGACGATCCATTCGAGGGCGGAGCGGTTGCCGAGGCGGTATTCGTAGGTTTCGGGCGGGATGCCGGAGAGCGTGAGGAATTGGTTGTAGATGAGCGAGGTTTTGTCTTTGCTCAGCTTCATTTTGGTGACACGGTAGTCGAGTTTTTCGCCGGCCTTTTCTACTTTGGTGAGCGGGTATTCGGGTTGCTGTTCGTAGTGCACGTGGATTTCGGCGAGGCGCTGGCCGGCTTTGACCAACGCCCTGAATTCCCCGTTGTCATCCTGAGGCCCGCGTTTTTTGCGGGCCGAAGGATCTATGGATTCGTCGGCAGCACCGGTGACGCCGGCAGATTGCATAGGTCCTTCGGCGCCAAAGGACGGCGCCTCAGGATGACAGGTGGAGAGGGTGGCGCAGCTGCCCACGAAGGGGATGCGGGGGAGTTCGCGGCGGAGATTGGCGGCGTAGCGCTGGCGGTAGTCGGGGTGGTGCAGGACGGCGTAGACGTAATGGAAGATGTCCCACTTGGTGATGGATGGGTCGGCATAGTGGGAGCGGAATTGTTCAAGGGCCAAGTCGGTGATGTTCTCGCGGCGGTGGGTGCCGTCTTCGGCGTAGGTGTAGAAGGGGAAGCACTGCGTGCCGCCATTAGCGGCATTGGAGAATTTGAATTCTGGAATGTGAGCTGCCACTTGGCATCGGAACACATCATGACCCAAGCCGCTTAGGCACAAAAGTCGATTATCGCCATGTGTCACAGATGCAGGGAAGATGGACGGCAAAGAATAGACTTCTTCGTTGAGAATGCGGTCAAAATACAGGTAAGTGACGGTAAACGGGCGGTAAATCGCCCGTTTGACGCGGTCTATCTCCAATTCAGTACGTTGACCTCGAAGTAAATCTTTTTTGAGGTCGCGGCTCCAACTGATGGCCTTGTCATCATAGCGGACGAAACTGTCAATAGACTGCGTCTGATCTTTGTTCCGTTGCCATCGGTCAACCTCGCCGTTATAGAAGTCGAGTATCCGATGAACGTTCCTTGCAAGGGCCACCCGGTCAAAATTGAACATCCATGCATCTCTGTTTGTCTTAACCCCGTTTGAGGTTGAGGCAAATATCGCGTTCGTACTTTGCCCCAAAGGAAGGTATGTTCCGAAGTCTGAACGGAGGTTTGTTGTGAGCCAAGTGTGGTTATCATCCGGCGTGAGGTTCTGCCAGAGGCCGTTGGCACTGCTTATGTCTTTTTCAGCAAGGAAACAGTATTTTTCTTCTTTTCTCCAGGATTCTCCCGGCTGTCGCATATAGGATTCTGCAAGTGTCGCGAACCGTTTTTTTCCTAACAAAAATGTTGATGCTGACACCCACCTGAATGCCGAATACGTTGTGGGTCGTCCCGGAGAGATTTGGGTTACGGCGAACATTTCCACCGAGATCCAGCAGTGTAAATCAGGTCGAAGTCTTGCTCGAGGTGTTGCTCCTCATCCCGTCCGCCCCAATCGCGCTGATAAAGTTGTTATTCGTAACAAAGGCGATGACGCCTTGGTTGCCCACCCGTTCTGTAGCCCAACGAATCGCCCGCACGTACATGTCGGAAAGGCCCGTTTTGTTAACAGCTGTCGAGTCTCGGCGTAGGTATCGGAGACTCTCTTATCCAGAACTTTGATATCTGCGGTTCTTGTTGTTATCGTTTTCGTCGAGTTGGCTTGGAGTTATACGGCGGATTTCCGACGATAACGAAAATATAGGGGCCTGTTTCTGCCGCTCTGACTCGCTCTGCGTTTTCCGCGTTCAGTGAATCCGAATTTGCACTTGCTTTGCCTCGGCCAATTCGAACGTATCCACCAAACAAATCCCTGGGAATGCCCTGTACTCTCCTGTCCGTTCGAAATACGCGTGCTCGATGTTCATGCTGGCGATGTAATACGGCAACAGCATGACTTCGTTGCAGTGGAGCTCGTTCTCGTATTTATAGGGCAGGTCGGTGGTTTTGATCTCCTGCATGATGCGGGTGATGAAGTTGCCGGTGCCGACGAAGGGATCGAGGATGTGGACACCTTTGTCGCTGAGCGAGCGGCCGAATTCTTTTTGCAGGATTTCTTCGACGCTGCGCACCATGAAATTGACGATAGGCGGTGGCGTGTAGACGATGCCATGGGTGTCGGCTTCTTTGGGGGAGAAGCCCTGGAAGAAGCGCATGTAGACGGTGTTGAGGAAGCCTTGCTTCTCATCGAAGCCGGTGGCGTTTTCGGCGTTGCGCTCGATGGCGTGGTAAAAGGGCTCGAGCTTCTTGAGGAAGTCGTCGCGGTTGAGAGAGCGTTTGGTGAGTTCGGTGATGACCTTTTCGATCTCGGCGGCGACGACGTTGCGGGTGCGGAAATCGTCGTTCTTGAAAATCCGGCGGAAGATTCGCTCCGTGAGCAGGTGCTGCACAAGCATCCGCTCGACGGCTTCTTCGGAGAGATTGGGATTGATGGCCTGGCGGCAGAGCGTGTAGAAGTCGTCGAAGACAGCACGGAAAGACGGATTCTTTCGCCGTTCTTCCTTGATCAAGCTCTCGACCTGCTGTGAAAGTTCAGGAACACGGTCGGAGAATTCGTCGACCGCTTTGAGCCATTCCTCAATGTTGGGCGCTTTGTATTCGAAGAACTGGTTGACGACGGAGACGAGAGCTTCGGGGCGCGTGATGTTCTCGTCGAAGATGCGCGTTCCGCCCTGGTAGAGTATGGCGCGCTCGGGGGCCTGGAAGATGGTGTTGTCGGAGGGGTATCCCCTATCGAGCTTTCGTTGGACCTCCTTGGCGAGGTCGTCTTTTTCGTCCTTAGCTTCCCAGTAGCCGTGGGGGAGTTTGTAGAGGTCGACGAGGGCGCCGTCCACTCGGATCAGCGAGCCACGCGCCCGCTTAATCTGGTATTCGGGAACGAGCGTGAGCTTGGGGTCCGTCCTTTGTCCACATTTGGCTAATAGCGTTTGAAAGGCGCTGCGGACGGCGCCTTCGTGGTCGATGTAGAGTTGGCCGAACTGGTGCAGGGTTTCGTAGTAGGCCTTGACGGTGGCGTGCGTCGGCTTGAGAGACAGAGACATGCCTGGGGCGGGGAAGGATCAGTTTACAACGGGATGGCGTAGGTGGGGACGTTGTCGGGGGTGGTGCGTTCGAAAAGGAGAACGGCTCGGCACGGTAGGGATCCTTCGACTGCGTGAGTGCTTCGCTTCGCGGAGCACTCACTCCGCTCAGGATGACAGAGGCCGCGGGGTTGTGGGCGGGGACAGCAGATTCCTCCCCTTCCCTTCGGTCAGGGACGGAATGACAGGATTTGTTTTGGGGGATCGTGGCGGCACGACTGAACAGGCTGCGGAAAAAGTAGTGAACACTGCAAAGGGCGACCCTCAGGCGCTAAAGCGCACACTCATTTTCAGCGACTTCACGGCACGACTGAAAGTCGTGCCCTTCCCAAAACCTGCACAGCTGGAGTTTTCCGCAACCTGTGAAGTCGTGCCCTTCCCGTTCCCGGTGTCGTGCGGTTCGCGGCGTCCTTCGGCTTGGGTATCGTTCAATTCCCAGGTGCGCTGGCGTCGCGGTTTTTCTGCGGAAATAGCAAAGCCCCGGTCATCAGCCGGGGCTTGATTGATACTGGAACGCCGTCTGCGAAACACTTATAGGATAGCGCTGGCGGCGACGAAGTCAAGGGGAATTGGTTGTGTCGAGTGACCCTCGGAGGGCGAGGGAGTCGAACCCTAGTGGCTGATGAAGCCACTCGACCGTTTCGCAAACGGCGTCCAGTACCCACTGGTAACGCCCTCCAAACGCTGTCTGCGACAAGAAAATTCTAATGATTGATGTTGAATCAATTCTGTGATCGGCCTCGAATAATTTCGGGCTCCGTGTTGATTCGGGAATGGCTAGGGTCGAGGGCGGAGCGGCGGTGGCGGCGGACAGAGATTCCTCACTTCGTTCGGAATGACAGAAATATAGATGGACGGCGGTTTTCTGGTGCCGGCAGTTGGCGGACAGGAGTGTCCGCCCCACATAAATCCATTCCACGCAAGAACTACGCGGCTTGGTGGGGTGTCAGCGAGACTGGCGGGTCTTGAGTTCTCGTCCAGGTGTAGCGCATGCGGTGGATGACCGTGATCGTGCTGAGGACCGCGATGACCCAGAGGACTGGGGCCATGCGGTTGAAGAGGGCTCCGAGGATTACCAGGACCAGGCGTTCGGGGCGCTCCATGAAGCCAACGCGGCAGGAACCGATCAGGGATTCGGCGCGGGCTCGCGTGTAGCTGACCATGATGGCGCTGACCATGACGAAGGCGGCCAGGACGACCCAGAAGAAGCGGCCGCCGCGGGCGTAGAAGACTAGCAGGCCGAGGAATTGGCTCGCGTCGCTGTAGCGGTCGACAACCGAGTCGAAGAACGCGCCGAATCTGGTGACGCGGTTGGTGGCGCGGGCGACCTGGCCGTCGACCAGGTCGAAGAAGCCGGAGAAGATGATGACCAGGCCGGCGTAGAAGAACATGCGCTTTTGATTTTCGGCGTTGGCGGAGCCGAACAGGATTGCGGCCCAGGTGTTGACGACCAGGCCCATGAAGGTCAGGACATTGGGATTGATGCGGGAAAGAGCCAGCCAGCGGACGATGGTGTCGAGCAGGACTCCGCAGGCGCGGCCGAAAGCGCTGGTCCAGGACACGCTCATTGCGAGAGCCCCGGGAATTCGCGCGAGTAGGTGACGCTTGAATTCGATCTGCGGGAGATCCTTCGCTCCGTCTGAAAAGCGGCTGCGCTCAGGATGACACCATCGAAAATTTTCAACGGTCTCATGCTCTCGGCTTGCTCACGCTTCCGCCTCTTTGGGGGCTTCGCCTTCGATCTCGTCGTGGATGGTGGAGAGGGTCAGGATCTCGAGCGTTCGTTTGCCGTTGGGGGTAACGACGACTGCCTCGTCTCCTACCTTCTTATTAAGAAGAGCGCGGCCGATGGGCGACGTGGTGGAGATTTTCCCGGTGGCTACGTCGGATTCCTCGCTGGTCACCAGCTTGTATTCCAACTCTTCATTCTTGGTGCTGTCGAAAACCTTGATGGTCGAGCCCAGGCCCACTTTGTCATGGGGGATGTTGTTCATGTTGACCATGGACAGATCGGCCAGGCGCTTGCCCAGCTGGCGGACGCGCGCCTTGACGAATTCCTGGCGCTGCTTGGCCATGTGGTACTCGGCGTTCTCGCTGAGATCGCCGAGGGCGGCGGCTTTCTTGATTTCTTTAGGAAGCTCGTGGATCAGCTCGTGTTCGAGCGTGTTGATTTCTTCCTGTAGTTTTCGTTTGATCTGATCGGTCATGGGATTACTGCAAGACTTGGGACATTATACGCCGGGGTAAGCTCAGGGTTAAGGGGCCTCGATTACCACGCGGCATGATACCAGGCCGACTGTGTCGTAGCTTTTCTTTCGCCCCTTTGGGGCTTGCCCGACTCCAACCGGCTCACCCACGGCTTGCGCCCCAGACCGTGGCCATGCAAGCCACCGGGGTGTACGGGATCGGTCTCCATCAGATCCTGCAAGAGTACGGGCTGGAGGTCCAGGTGGTGAACGCGCGCCACACCAAGACTCTGCCCGGACGCAAGAGCGACGTGCAGGAGTGCCAGTGGCTGCAAACCCTGCATACCTTCGGCCTGCTCAACAACAGCTTTCGCCCGCCGCAGCAAATCCAAGTCTTGCGCTCCTACATGCGCCAGCGCGAAGTGCTGGTCGCGGCCGCCGCTACCTGCGTGCAGCACATGCAGAAGGCGCTGACCGAGATGAACCTGCAACTCACCAACGGGATCAGCGACATCAGCGGAACCACCGGCCTGGCCATTCTGCGAGCCATCGTCGCGGGCGAGCGCGATCCGCACCAACTGGCCGCGCTCAAACACAGCCTGATTCGCGCCACGCGCCAAGAGATTGCGCAAAGTCTGCAGGGCCACTGGCGCGAAGAGTTACTCTTCGTCCTGTCTCAAAATCTGAAGCAGTATGACTTTTATCTGGCTCAGATCAAGGAGTGCGATCAGCGCATCCAGGCACAGATGCAAACCATGGAGGCCAGGATCGATCCCGTGGCCCACCCCATTCCCGCTCCCCGCCGCGCCAGTTGGTCGCGCAAACGCCAGCCGGCTTTCGATCTCCGCGGCGAACTCTATCGCGTCACCGGCGTCGACCTCACTCAAGTCGACGGACTCGATGTGCAGACCATCCAGACCGTCCTGTCCGAAGTCGGCGTCGATATGAGCCGCTGGAAAACGGAAAAGCACTTGGGCTCGTGGCTGGGCCTGGCCCCCGACAATCGCGTGCGCGGAGGAAAAATCCTGAAGCGGGGTACCCGCCACGTGGTCAACCGCGCCGCCACCGCGCTGCGCCTGGCGGCCTGGAATCTAATCCGCAGCCAGAGCGCGCTGGGAGCCAAGTTTCGCCGCTTACGCGCCCGCCTCGGACCGCCCAAGGCCATCACCGCCATGGCCTATCGACTGGCCCGCATCGTCTATCGCATGTTGAAGTTCGGCCAAACCTACCATGACCAAGGCGTGGCCCACTACGAAGCCAAACACCGCGAACGACAACTGTTCTGGCTCACAAAACAAGCCGCCGCACTCGATTTGCAACTTATTCCAATCGCGGAGGTTACACTTTGAGTTTCTGGAGAGCAGAAGGGAGTTGCCACCTCTTCCTTGCGAGCATCTGCTATTTCTTCCCGTGGGGCCATGAGAAGCGGCGTCCGATGATGCATTTCACGATCAGGTGGTCGGTGGAGCGGGTTGTTCCGACGCCGACTCCGAAGTTGAACTCCCACTGCGGTCCGAAATCTACATCGATCGTAGGAAAGAACTGCTGCTGCTGATCTCTCAGCGGATCAAAGCCTGCCAGTGAACCGTAGGAGGCGTAATACTCAAGCCCGCCCGCAATTCTTTTCGTAAAATCGTAACTGACTTTCACGTTGGGCGAAAACTCCACTCCCTTGTTCACGCTCGGACCGTGAAAAGAGCGATCGAGAGCAGGATTGAAGCTCAGGTACCAGGGGCCGATTTTCTTGTCGATAATCGGGCGAATCTCCCACGTCCATGTGTCGGGGGAAAAAGCTGCCCGCTGGTAGCCGATTTCCTGCGACAAGCTGACGCCCACCGGCCAATGCCATTTCTCCGGGACACGCACACGCGGACGGATATGATCGCCCACCCATTGCCATCCACCATCGGACTGGATACTGGTGAACACGTAGAACCCGACTTCAGACCAGTCGTTAATTCCCTGCGTGAGTTCCAGCGTTTCGTGCTCGGCGTGGTTGGTGGGGAGAACTCCGTCTTGCACCGTTTTCGTACCTTCAACCGTGAAGTTGGAATGGATTTCGACCATCGTCGAGCGGGGCGGAATGGTGTCGTAGCCGTAGACTTGGATTTCGTAGTTGTCTTGAGCGCGGGCAGAACCGCTGAGCGCGAACGACAGCGCGGTAACGAAGCTGGCGATTAAGACGTGTGGTGGTCGCGCCATCGGCGAGGTCGTTCCCCGGGGCCGCCTCATGCCGCAACGCGACCGTCTGTTCCATGATGCACGGTTCCGTCCAGACGATGCAACTTGCGTTGTCAGATTCACCCCCTTGTCGTCATTTCGAGCATAGCGAGAAATCTGCTTCTTGCCGGCGCCGGCAAAGAACAGATTCCTCGCCGCTTCGTCCTTGGAATGACAGACGTGGTCAGGGAACTCTGGCGGCCGACCAGGTGTCTGATCTCGCAGACACGCGTGCCCGAGAGGAGCGATTTCCATGGCATTCTCGATGGCAGGCGGAGGTCCGTCCGGTCCGCAGATTAACGTCACGCCACTGATCGACGTGCTGCTGACGCTGATCGTCATGTTCATGCTGGTGGTGGCGATGGACAAGGAGTATCAGGAAAAGGCGCAGATACCACAACCCGATCAGAAACAGACGGCAGGCGAAAAGCAGTCGCGGACGATTGTGATCCAAGTGGTATGGACGACGAAGGATGCCCCGCCAACAGTGAAGATCAATCGGGAGGACGTACGCTGGGAAGACGTGGAAACACGTTTGGCGCAGATCTATCTGACGCGAGCCGAGAAGGTGGCCTTCGTCCGCGGCGATGCCGATGTGGACTTCCAGTATGTGGCGGACGTAATCGATCTGGCGCATCACGCTGGCGTGCAGAGAGTGGGGCTGTTAACGCAGGATCGGATGGTGGAAGGGGAGTAAGCTATCCCGCTAAAAGCCGCGCTACGTCCGGCGAGAGAGCCGAAGGCGATTGTCCCCACATGTGTCTTGGTGGCTACGAATTCCTAGCTCTGTTCTTGATCCAGATCGGCGTGCCGAGGAAGCCGAAGGCTTCGCGGATTTGATTCTCCAGGAAACGCTGGTAGGAGAAGTGTAGCTTCACAGCGCGGTTGGTGAAGAGCACAAACGTCGGCGGGGCGACCGACGCTTGCGTCATGTAGAGAATTTTCACGCGCTGGCGCATCGGCACCGAGGCGCGTTCGAAATCTACATGCTCGATGAACCGGTTCATTTGCGACGTGGTGACGCGCTTGCGGCGTTCGGCGGCGACTTCTTCGAGCAACGAGAAGATTTTCTCGGTGCCTTTGCCACTCTGAGCGGAGATGAAGACGATGGGCGCGTAGTTCAGGAACTTGAGCTCGTAGCGGAGACGCTGCTCATAGGCGTCGCGGTCGCCGGGGCGCTTGGACTCGCGCATGCGTTCGGCCTTGGTAGGGCGCGCATCTGTTTTCTTCCCGCTGATCACGAGATCCCATTTGTTAACGACGATAATGATGGAGCGCCCGCTCTCGTGGGCATATCCGGCAATCGACGCGTCGAGCTGGCTCACGCCCTCGGTAGCGTCGATGACGAGCAGGGCGATGTCGGCGGCTTCGAGATGCTTGCGCGCCATCACGACGGAGAGTTTTTCGGCCATGAGGTGCGTTTTGCCTTTGCGGCGGATGCCGGCGGTATCGATGAAGCGGAAGCGGCGTCCGTTGTGCTCGACGATCTCGTCGACCGCGTCGCGCGTAGTACCGGGAATGGGCGAGACGATGGCGCGGTCGGAGGCGGTGAGGCAGTTCAGCAGCGTCGACTTGCCCACGTTGGGGTGGCCAATGATGGCGACTTTGGTTTCGTGCGAACTTTCTGTTGCTCCCGCAGTCGCTTCTTCCCTGGTTGTTGATTCCCCTGTTTTCTCCGTACCCTCCGTAGTTACGCTCTCCGCGGGTAGCGCCTCCAGAACTGCATCGAGCAGGTCATCGATGCCCCGCCCGTGCTCGGCGGAGATGGGGAACATCTGCTTCACGCCAAGGCGATGAAACTCGTCGATGAGGGAGGATTGCTTTTCGCTGTCGACCTTGTTGACGGCCAGAAACAGCGGGCGGTTTGCCTTGCGCAGCAGGCGCACAAGTTCGAGGTCGGGACCGGCGAGTTCGCTACGTCCGTCGATGACCATGATGATAACGGCGGCTTCGTCGAGCGCAACGCGAGCCTGTCGGAAAATTTCCGACGGGATCAGATCCTTTTCCTCGGGCAAGATGCCACCTGTGTCGACGATGCGGAGGTTGCGGCCACGCCATTCGGCATCGCCGTAGAGGCGGTCACGGGTGATGCCTGGTTCGTCGCCGACGATGGCGCGGCGCGAACCGACGATGCGATTGAAGAGCGTAGACTTACCTACGTTCGGGCGTCCCACAATGGCGATGGTGGGGACTCCGACAGCGGCGGGTGCGAGAGTGCTGGTCGAATTGTAGGTGGGCTGGGTCAAAATTCGGTACGGCGCAACGATGAAAGCTTCCGGAATCGCTATTATAGAGACTCCTGTGGCTTTGAGTTCCCAGCCCGCCTCTTCCCCGCCGAACCGCTCCCTGCCCCGCGGGAAGGACGCTTCACTTTACCAATTCTTCGCGCCTGGAGGCGTGCTCTCGCACACGCACGCCGCGTATGAGTTCCGGCGCGGGCAACTGCAAATGGCCCAGGCCGTCGAGCAGGCCCTGGAGGAAAAGCGGCACCTGATCGTCGAAGCGGGCACGGGCACCGGGAAGACTCTCGCCTATCTTCTACCCGTTATTCGTTCGGGGAAGCGGGTCATTATCTCGACGGGCACGAAGAATCTACAGGAGCAACTTTTCTACAAAGACGTACCTTTTCTGGAGCAGGCGCTGTACGGTGGTCACGTTTCCGGTTCGCGGCTCTCCGTCTGTTACATGAAAGGCCGCAACAATTATTTGTGCCGCAAGAAACTCTACGACCTGACCGACCAGCCTGTCCTCAGCGGCCTGGACGAGATTGAACAATATCGCGCCATCGCCGCATGGGAAAAGACGACCGGGACGGGCGATCGGGCGGAACTAGCGGAACTCCCCGAAGCCAGCCTTCTCTGGTACAAGCTGGACGCGCGCGCCGATGCTTGCATCGGGCAGAAGTGCAGCCAGTGGGAGCGGTGCTTTATCACTGAAATGCGGCGCCGAGCAATGGAGAGCGACATCGTCATCGTAAATCACCATCTGTTCTTTGCCGACCTTGCCATCAAGCTGCAGGCCGAGGGTGCGCCCGATGCTGGCATTTTGCCCGACGCGGCCGCGGTGATTTTCGATGAGGCGCACGAATTGGAAGATGTGGCGGGAAATTACTTCGGCATCTCCGTAAGCAACCTGCGAGTGGAAGAGTTGGCGCGCGACGTTGAGAGTTCGCTGCAGCACAACCGGATGCTCTCGCCTTCGCTCTTGGGCGCGCTGGGAAGCTTGCGGGAGCGCTCGCAATTCTTCTTTTCCGTGTTGCCGCCGGGACAGGGACGGTTTTCTTTCGAGACCCGGCGAGAGTTTCTGGAGGAAAACGGAGACGAATTCCTCGCTCTGAATCAGGCGCTGACGCGGCTGGCGGGAGAACTGGAAGGACTGCCGCAAAAGCCAGAGGAAGTATTCAACTTCGTCCGGCGGACACAGGAGATTCAGGTGCAACTCAGGTTTGCTCTGGAATCCGAAGATCGCAACACGGTGTTCTGGATAGAGAGGCGAGGCGGCAGAGCGAAGTCACCCCACGGACGCAGCGAGGCAGATAAGAGCGGCCGGCAGAATGTTTTCTTGCAGGCCACGCCCATCGATGTCGGACCGATTCTTCGAGAGTGCCTTTGGTCGAAGCTGGAGTGTGCTGTGCTGACTTCGGCAACGCTGGCGGTGGGCGGAGGGTTTGAGTACATCCGGCAGCGACTGGGACTGGAGCACGCCCGCGAGTCGGTGCTGCCTTCACACTTCGATTACGAGAGTCAGGCGCTGCTCTATGTGCCGCCGGACCTGCCCGATCCCCGGACGCCGCAATTTGTAGCAAAGGCCGCGGACCGCATTCGCAGGCTGCTCGAAATTACCCGCGGCCGGGCGTTCGTGCTCTTCACCAGCTATGCGCAGATGAACGAGATTCATCAGCGGCTACTGGGCGAGGTTGAGTTCCCGATGCTGCGTCAGGGAGACGCGCCGAAGAGTGCGCTGCTTGAGGAGTTCCGCCTGACACCGAATGCCGTTCTGTTTGCGACGTCGTCGTTCTGGCAGGGCGTGGACGTGCAGGGCGAGCAACTTAGTTGCGTGATCATTGACCGGTTGCCGTTCGCGGTGCCGAGCGATCCGGTGGTGGCGGCGCGAGTAAAAGCGATTGACGCCGAAGGTGGCAACGCATTCTTCCAATACCAAGTGCCGGCAGCGGTGATCACGCTGAAACAAGGCTTCGGACGCCTGATCCGCTCGCTGCACGATCGCGGCCTGCTCGTCCTGCTCGACAACCGTATCTTGAAAAAACAGTACGGACGTGTGTTCGTTGAGAGCCTGCCGAATTACAAGAAGACGACTGAGATGCAGGTAGTGGAAGCCTTTTTCGGCTTCGCCAAGTGATTCAGTTGCTAGTTCCGTTCTTCCGCAGTTCCTGGGTTGAGCAGAACCTCCACCACGATTCCTGAGGGCTGTGCTTTGCTGTGATACACGCGCTCCGTCGCTTTCACAAAGTCCGACGGCTTCGCGTCGGGGATATTCACGAAGGTCTGCGGATTGCGGTCGGTGAGTGGAAACCAGGAACTCTGGATCTGCACCATGATGCGATGGCCGCGGCGGAAGGTGTGGTTGACGTCCTGGATGGTGAAGTCTATCTCTTCGACCTTGCCGGGCGTAAAAGCTTCCGGTTTTTCGAAACTGTGGCGGAATTTTCCGCGAAACGGTTCGCCGCGGACAAGTTGCTGATATCCGCCCATGATGAACGGAGGCGGCGCAACGTCGGTTCTGGGCTTGTCCCGGTCCTCCGGTTTAGAAGCATCGAGTTTGCTGTCTGGATGGTCCGGCGGATACACGTCGATCAATTTCACATCCCAGTCCGAATCGCTGCCTGTCGTCGACACAAATAGATGTGGCGAGATCGGCCCCGCGATCGTCACATCCTCCTGCAGAACCGGAGTTGAGTAAACGAGAACATCGGTTCGGCTGGCGGCGAAGCGCTGATCGGAAACCATGTATTCCTGGGGCACATTCTGGGCGGTATAGTTCACGAATGGCACCGGCTTGGCGGGATCGCTGACGTATTCGTCAAACGGGGCCGGGTCTTCCCCCGGGGCATCGAACGACAGGCTGCCGTTGGCGCGGAAGTAGAGAGTCTTGCGCTCTGCGTCCTTGGGCGGCCAGGCGGAGTAGCGCCTCCAGACGTTCGTTCCCGTCTCGAAGACGTAGGCCTTGGGGAGTTTGGCATCGGTCGCGCCTTTGAGGTGCTGCTCGAAAAACGGAAACAGAATGTTCTTGCGATAAAAATCGCCCGTGTTCGAGGCAAAGTCGGCTCGCCCCAGGTGCTCGCCATCGTAGCGATACCAGCCACCGTGAACCCAAGGGCCAACCACGAGCGCGTTGAAAATGCCAGGATTGTTCTGATCGATCGAATGGAAGGTTGTGAAGGGACCTTGCAGGTCCTCGGCGTCAAACCATCCTCCCACCGTAAGCACCGCGCAATGGATATTCTTCATGTGCGGCGCCAGGTTGCGGGCCTTCCAATAGTCATCGTACGTGTCGTGCTGCAACTGGTCGTCAAACAGTGCGCTCCTCCCTTCCAAAAGCTTTGAGAGATTGCCAGTAGGGCCAATCTTCAGGAAGAATTCATAGCCGTCCTTGGTGCCGTAGTCGAAGGGAACAAAAACCTTGGGCGGGAGCTGCGGATTTTCCTGCGGCTTGAAGGAACTATAAAACCCGAAGTTGGCAGCCAGCATGAATGCCCCACCATGGTAGGCATCATCCCCCATAAAGAGGTTGGTCATGGGGGCTTGCGGCGATGCGGCCTTAAGAGCAGGATGCGAGTCGATGATACTGGCAGAGGTGAAGAACCCGGGGTAGGAAATGCCCCAGATGCCGGCGTTGCCGTTGTTATTGGGAACGTTTTTGAGCAACCACTCGATGGTGTCGTACAGATCGCTGGCGTCGTCAACGTCTTCGTTCGACTTCTTATTATCGATGTGCGGGCGCATCTCGAGGAACTTGCCTTCGGACATGTATCGGCCGCGCACGTCCTGAAAAACGAAAATGTATCCGGACTTATCGAAGTCGGGCGAAGGGCCAAGGTTCGTGCGGTACTGATCCACGCTGTAAGGGCCCACGCTGTAGGGGGTCCGGTCAATCAGGAAGGGATAAGCGCGGGTAATGTCTTTCGGCACATAAACCGAAGTGAATAGACGAACGCCATCACGCATTGGAATCCGGTACTCGTACTTGGTGTAGTGCTCTTTGACGTCGAACTCGGGCGCCTCCGGCCGGTTCTGAGCCGGCACACCGGAGATTATGGCGAAGAAGACGAGACCCAGAACACAGATATTGCGACGCATAGCGCTCCTTCGGGACGGGGAAATCAATCGGCAAAGCTATATTCTGCGGCAGTGTGAGTCAAGTATGATTCGTTCCCTTCGCGGTACAATAAAGGTCGCCGCCAGTGCGTGGCTGGGCCTGTATTGAAGCCGAAGGGGAGCATGTTCGAAGTCACAGTGGAAGACTCGTTCGCCGCGGGACATTACCTGCGGAACTACAAGGGCAAGTGCGAGAACCCGCACGGTCATAATTACAAGATTCGCGTAACACTGGCCGGCGCTGAACTGGACAAGGCTGGCCTGCTGCTCGACTTCAAGGACCTGCGCGAGGTCATGAAGCACGTGATCGAGCGGCTCGATCACAAGATGATCAACGAGATCGAACCATTTACTGTTATGAATCCGTCAGCCGAAAACTTGGCCAAGTACTTCTACGACGAGTCGAACGCCCGCCTCCAACGGGTCACCGACGGCCGGGTGCGGGTAAAAGACGTGACTGTGTTCGAGACGGACACAACCACGGCAAAGTACAGCGAATAGAAACGCGGACCATTAAGAGAGACACGTTTTTCGTCGACGCCTCAAGCCCAGCTCACAGCTGAAAGCAGACGGCTTGCTCTTCCATGCAGATCACCGAAATCTACAAATCGTTGCAAGGAGAGTCGACCTACGCCGGACTTCCCTGTGTGTTTGTGCGCTTGACGGGCTGCAATCTACGCTGTTCCTGGTGCGACAGCGAGTACACGTTCCAAGGGGGACGCAAAATGACGGTCGAACAGGTGCGGGATGAAGTCTCGCGCCTGAGTCCCGGAGGCGGATTGGTGGAAATCACCGGCGGCGAACCGATGCTGCAGGAGCGCGAAGTCGTGCCGCTTATGAAGCTTCTTCTGCAGGAAAGGTACAAAGTCCTTCTCGAGACCAGCGGAGAACGGCCCCTGGAGCGGGTTCCAGCGGATGTCGTCAAAATTGTGGACGTTAAATGTCCAGACTCGGGGGAGGCAAACACCTTCCACATGGAGAACCTGGAGACGCTGACCGGCCGTGATGAGATTAAGTTCGTTCTGAGCAGCCGCGCTGACTACGACTTTGCCCGGGATTTCACGCAGAGACACGCCCTTGCTGAGCGAGTGCATGCGGTGCTTTTCTCGCCGGCGTTTCGAAAAGATGCCGGCGGCGCGCGCGACAGCTCACATTGCCTGGTTGATCCCCAGGAACTGGCTGAGTGGATGCTCGCTGACAACGTACCGGCCCGTCTGGGGCTGCAACTGCACAAGTTCATCTGGGATCCGGCGCTCAAGGGAGTGTGAAGAATTGCTGAACTTTTGATTCGGGACTCTGACTGTCGTGGGTTTTCGAAATCAACAGATAAACAATCAGCAATTGACTCATGGCGAATCCGAGCAATTCGCGGGCAGTTGTGCTGCTCAGCGGCGGCATGGACTCCAGCGTCTGCGCGGCCCTCGCCGCACGCGACTATAAGGCCGCGGCCGTCCACGTCAGCTATGGGCAGCGCACCGAGCAGCGAGAACGAGAGTCGTTTCTCGCCATTTGTCAGCGGTTGAACATCCACGACAAGCTTATCGTCAGAAATGAGGCGCTACGCGCCATTGGCGGCTCTGCGCTCACCGATGAGGGCATCCTCGTCCCCCGCGCTGAGTCGGTCGGGGCCGGCGTTCCTGTCACCTATGTCCCTTTTCGCAATGCCCATTTTCTAGCCGTGGCCGTCAGTTGGGCCGAGGTACTGGGCGCCGAAAAAGTGTATATCGGCGCGGTCGAACCCGATAGTTCGGGGTATCCCGATTGCCGCCCTGCCTATTACGAGGCTTTCAATACCGTCGTAAAAACAGGCACGAAAGAGGGGCGCATTGAGATCGTCACGCCGCTCATCGCCATGCGAAAAGCCGAGATTATTCGACTTGGCCTTGAACTGGGTGCGCCCTTCGATTTAACTTGGTCATGCTACAGTCGCGAGGATCAGGCTTGTGGCGTATGCGATAGCTGCGTATTGCGCCTGCGTGCGTTTGAGGCAGCGGGGGTGAAGGATCCGATCGCGTACGCGGCCAAATAGGATTTGTTGCCGGGAGGCAAAATGAAAAAGCACTTCGCAATTCTTTTTTCGGCGGTACTGGCGCTCGGACTGTCTGTCACTCCGGTCTTCGCCCAGGCTTCAGGATCGGTGAAAGGCGTATGCAAGGACCCCCAAGGAAATCCCATCGTGGATGCGGTGGTAGTTTTCGCCAACCAGGACAACGGTCAGAAGTACACCCTTAAAACCAACAAGAAGGGTGAGTATTTTTCGCTGGGTGTGTCTCCCGGCAAGTACAACGTCACCCTATACAAAAACCAAGACGATCTGAAGGCTGCCAAGGAGGCCGATCACGTCAGCGGCTTTCAGGTCCAGTTGGACGAAAACACTCTTGATTTTGATATGAAGAAGGAGCAGGAGAACCAGGCCAAAGGCCAGGGCCTCACTCCAGAACAATTGAAGCAGATTCAGGAGCTGAAGGAAAAACAGACGAAAGAAGTTAACACCGTCAAAACCCTCAACGACAAGCTGAATGCGGCAAAGACGGCTGCGGAAGGGGGCGACTACGATACCGCGATTGCGGCCCTCAACGAGGCCACCCAGATCGATCCCAACCGAGACCTGATCTGGTTTAAGTTGGGCGACTATTACCGCATGTCGGCACCCAAGCAGACCGATCCGGCGGAGAAACAGAAGCGCCTGGGGTCGGCAGTCGACGCTTACCAGAAAGCGGTTCAACTGAAGCAGGCGGCCCCCCCCGACAAAGATCCAGCGGCAGGGGCAAAGACCCTGGCTGCTTACTACAACAATCTCGCCGAAGCCTATGCCAAGTCCGGCAAGGTGGACGATGCGGTAAAGACGTATGCCTTGGCCGCCCAGACCGACCCAACTGCGGCCACCCAGTACTATTTCAACACCGGAGCAGTGCTGACCAATGCCGGCAAAGTAGATGATGCGATCGCGGCCTTCGACAAGGTGATCGCGTCCGATCCCACCAAGGCCGATGCCTATTATTGGAAGGGCGTGAATATGATCGGCAAGGCCACTCTGCAGGGGGATAAGATGGTCGCCCCTCCGGGGACGGCGGAAGCATTGCAGAAGTATCTGGAATTGCAGCCTACCGGAACATACGCCCAGCCCGCCAAAGATATGCTGACCAGCATTGGGTCCTCGGTCGAGACCAGCTTCGGCAACAAGAAGAAGCCTAAGAAGTAGATCGCCTTTCGATCCAAGCACTTGCAGGCATGAACAGGGCGGCTCGACGAGCCGCCCTTGGTGCGTTTAGTGCCTGAGAGGATTACCAAAGGCCAAGTATTACTAAGGGCTATGTCCTTGCAGTCCTTCGCATTACGGCTCCCGGCAGGTACAGTTGAGGTATCCGAGTCTTCTTCCTTCTGTGGTGCGTGCGATTCCTGAGTGTGAGGACGAATGGCAGCGCCAACCATTGCACCTATCTCCGTTGCATTAGAGGGCTTTTCTGGAAGCGGCAGGTTTGCCACACCGGCTTTGCTGGGGGCTATGCTGCGGGCCTCGGAAAAAATCAGTGACTTGATCTTCTCTCCGGGGCGACCTCCGCAGGTACAGGTCTACGGACAGATGATCCCCGTGCAAGTCCCGGGTTTAACGCTGCTCACCCCCGATGACACGCGCCACATCGGCGTTGACCTGATTGGAGACAACAAGCAGGCCATCACCACCTTGCGTGAACACGGCGCTTGTGACATTTCGTACGGACTGCCGGGACTGGCGCGTTTTCGGGTCAACATTTTTATTCAGCGTGGAAGCTGTGCCGTGGTCATGCGAGTCATTCCGACGGCGATTCCGGATTTCTCGACCCTGCGGTTGCCGGAACAGCTGTCCGATGTCACTCGCTTGCGGGATGGAATCGTGCTCGTGACCGGAGCGGCCGGGTCGGGAAAGTCATCGACACTGGCAGTCCTTCTGGACCGTATCAACCAGGAAAAGTACTATCACATCATCACCATCGAAGATCCCATCGAGTTCCTGCACAACCACAAGTGCTCGACCATTCATCAGCGCGAACTGCATAGCGACACGCCGAGTTTCGCCCATGCTCTGCGTTCTGCAATGCGGCAGGCGCCCAAGGTCATCCTGGTCGGCGAAATGCGCGATCGGGAGACGATCGAAATCGTCCTCGAGGCCGCCGAGACAGGCCATTTGGTCTTCTCCAGCTTGAACACGATGGACGCCTCAAAGACGGTGGAGCGCGTCGTCAGTTCGTTCTCCCCCGCCGAGCAGCAATCGGTGCGGGAGCGTTTTGCCAAGTCGTTCCGATACATCATTTGCCAGCGGCTCCTTTCCAAAGCCGATCGTAGCGGCCGCGTCGCGGCCTTCGAAGTGCTCAAGGCCAATGCCCGCACCCGGGAGTGCATTGAAAAAGGCGAGCGAGAGAACAAAACCCTTCTCGACGCCATAAAGGCAGGCTCTTCGGAGGGCATGCAGCACTTCGACGGCGAGATCGCCCAATTGGTGCAGGATCGCGTCGTTGACCTCGAGACCGGCCTGTCCTTTGCCACGCAACCCAGCAGGTCTGGGGCAGGAACTGGCGAGGTAGTCACCCCGACCGCGTCCCACCCTCCATTCTCCCGTCTTGCTATCATCGCTCCATGTCCGCCCCGCCAGTGGCTTCGACTGTCCTGAGCTTTGAAGACGCCCGCCGCGTAGTCGAAGACCATGCGGCGCGCATTCTCGCCCCTGGAACTGAGACGGTCGATTTGCTCGACGCTGCCGGACGCGTGTTGGCCGAGCCCGTGTTGGCGGATCGCGACCTGCCTCCTTTTCCCCGTTCCACGCGCGATGGTTATGCCGTGCGATCCGGCGGACCTGACGAACCTCCCGGCTACGCTCGATGTGATCGCCGAAATTCGAGCAGGTGAAAAGCCGGAAGAAATTCCTTCCAGCCTCGGCCCCGGACATGCCGTTTCCATCATGACCGGTGCCCCCGTCCCCACCGGCGCGGACGCGGTAGTGATGGTCGAGTACACCTCACGTCACGCGAATCGGGTCGAGATCACCAGGAATGTAGCGCCGGGAGAAAACGTTGTGCCTCGCGGCGCGGAGGCGGCGCACGGGAGCGGACTGCTAAATCCAGGTGTGCGGCTGAATGAGGTAGCCATTGCGCTGGCCGCATCGGTGGGCAAATCTCGGCTGGAAGTCTACAGCCGCCCGCGGGTCGCGGTGCTCACCACCGGCGACGAGATTGTCGAGGTCAAGGCCGTCCCCGGCCCGACGCAGATTCGCAATTCGAACAGCTATTCCCTGGCGGTGCAGATACGGCGTGCAGGCGGGCAACCAGTGCTGCTGCCGATCGCTCCTGACGAGCCGCAGGCATTGCAAAGACTAATCGAGAAAGGGTTGGAGTCTGACCTGCTGCTGATGACCGGCGGCGTCTCCATGGGCCGATACGATCTGGTCGAAGAAGTCCTGTCGGAAATGGCCGCCGAGTTCTTTTTCACAGGAGCGAAAATCCAGCCCGGGCGCCCGGTTGTGTTTGGTCGTTGTGGCGCGGGCGCCCCCGCCCGCGAGAAGCGGACCACTTACTTCTTCGGTCTCCCCGGCAATCCGATCTCGACCATGGTGACCTTCGAACTCTTCGCGCGCCCCATCCTTGCCGCGCTTGCCGGACAGTCTCCTGAAAGGCTTACTTTCCTTCATGCCCGACTGAAGCGCGAGATCCGTGTCAAGACCGGTCTCAAGCGCTTTCTTCCAGCAATCCTGTCGGGCGAGTTCGAAAATTCGGAAGTCGAACCGGTGGCATGGCAGGGATCAGGAGACATCGCCGCCACCGCACGCGCCAACTGCTACGCCGTGATTCCGGCCGATCGCGAAATGATCGCTGCGGGCGAATGGATAGCGGTCCTGCCGCGGTAGCCGCACTCCTTCAGACGCGGCCTCGGCCCAAGGCAGCATGTAAGATAGAGCTATCGCATGCCGAAGAAGCTCTCTCATTACGATCGTGGAGGCCGGGCGCGGATGGTCGACGTTTCCGAAAAATCGGCGACCAAGCGCGAGGCCGAGGCTAGCGCTTTCGTTGCGATGCAACCTGCGGTAATGGCAGCGCTGCCGAAGAACCCCAAGGGCGACGCCCTCGAAGTGGCCCGGTTGGCTGGCATCATGGCGGCCAAGCGCACCGCGGAGTTGATCCCCCTGTGCCATCTCCTGCCCCTCGCGCTCGTTGATGTCGACCTGCGCGTGTGCGAGAATGGCGTCGCCATTGCCTCGAAAGTTACGACCACGGCCGAGACCGGCGTCGAGATGGAAGCGTTAGTCGCGGCGAGCGTCGCGGCCCTGACCATTTACGATATGTGCAAGGCTGCCGACAAAGGCATCGAGATTCGCGACATTGTGCTTGAGCGCAAGAGTGGCGGCAAGAGCGGCGAATATCGTAGGGCAAAGAAATAGCTCCCAGTCAAGTTCATGGCTAACAACGTCAAGCTGCTGCTGGTGGAAGACAATCCGATGGTGCTTCACATGCTGCAGCAGGCGTTAGCCCCCCTCGCGCAAGTAACGACAGCCACCGACGCGGCCGACGCCTTGTTGAAGGCAGTGGACGATCCTCCGGACCTGCTGGTGTGCGACTACCGCATGCCCGGTATGGACGGGCGTCAATTGGTCGAAAAGTTGAAGAGCCGGCCGGCGACCGCCAATTTTTCAAGCGTGTTGATGGCCAGCAAGGCGGACATCGCCGAACGACTGTCTCCGCAGGACGCCGCGGACGACTATCTGGAAAAGCCGTTTTTCCTCAAAGAAGCGACCCGCCGTGTCAAACGCATGATCGACCGTATTGCGCTGGAAAAAATGGCGAAGACCGCCCCTTCTGACGGAGTCGTGCGCGGCAGTCTCGCGCAGATGAACGTGATCGACCTCATGCAGTCACTGGAAATGGGTCGGAAGAGCTGCCAGCTTTCGCTCACGAACGAGGGCGAAAAGTGCGAGGTTTTTTTTAGTGAAGGCCAGGTAAAGCATGCTACCTACGGTACCCTCGTCGGCGACGAGGCGGTGTTCAAGGTACTGCGCTGGACTGGCGGAAATTTCCAGCTCGACTTCGAAGGCAAAACCGACAAAGAAACCACCCAACTCAACACGCAGGGACTACTGATGGAAGGCCTGCGTTTGCTCGACGAATCGCAGCGTGATGGCGGCGAGGCCGAACCAGCTGCAGAGGCCCAAGCCGCACCCGCCGGCCAAGCCGCACCGGTTGCTTCCCCCAGCGCCTCCGGCCGAGGCGGAAAAGAAGAAGAGGAAGATGTCCTCCTCGACAGCTGAACCGCGGGCTCTCACGGCAGCTGTAGTCACGGTCAGCGATTCCTGCGCACGCGGCGTGCGGGAGGATCTTTCAGGGCCGGCGGTCGCGCAGCTTCTTCAGAAACTTCGATTCGAAGTCGTCGCTCAGGAAGTAGTTCCGGACGACACCATTCAGATTCAAAACCTGCTCATTCGCCTGGCGCGCGCAGTGCAATTCGTCGTTACCACCGGCGGAACCGGAATCGCTCTGCGCGATGTCACACCCGAAGCAACGGTGGCCGTGTGCGACCGCTTGTTGGACGGCGTGGCCGAGCGCATGCGAAGTGAGGGCATCAAGAAGACTCCATTTGCGGCTCTGAGCCGCGCTTTGTGCGGCGTCCGCGGCCGCTCCCTCATCCTTAATTTACCGGGAAGCCCCGCAGGAGCGGTGCAATCGCTGGAGGCGGTAGCGGAGTTGATTCCCCATGCGCTCGACTTACTAAGCGGGAGAACCGAGCACAAATAAGCGTTTGGAAAAGGCCTTATGTGACGACAGATTTTGTGTGGGGAAGGGTCTTCGACCCGTCCAGGCCGCAACGATTTTGGTCCCGGCTCGCTTTCTTCGGCCCCAGACTCACTGCCCGCCCGCAACCTTCCCCGGGCCCATGAGCGCGCGCCCGGGAAATACATCCGGCACCATCTTCCCTTCATCAATCAACAGCGTTCCTCCAACCAGCAGGTAGTGCACTCCAACGCTAGGCTCCATCGGCTTCTCGAACGTTGCCCTATCGCTGATGGTCTGCGGATCGAAGACTACAATGTCGGCATCCGCCCCTTCCTGCAAACGTCCCTTATGCCGGGCCGCGGGGGTGGAGCGCTCCAGCATCTGCGCCGGCATGAGAGCCATTTTGCGGAGCGCTTCCATCAACGTCACTGACTTCTTCTCGCGAACATATTGAGCCAGCACCCGCGCGTAAGTTCCGGCGTTGCGCGGATGCCCTTGCGCCCCATCGCTTGCGATCATCACCAGCGGGTTTGGAATAACGGCATCGACCACCTCCTGCGTGTTGGCAAACACCAGCACCGATTGTGACGTGCTGGAATTGTGCAGTTCCTCGAACCGTTCCTTCGTGAGGTGCTCGCCTGTGTCAGGAAGAACGAGATTGCTATAGTCGATGCCCAACTTTTCCCGCCAGCCTGGATTGAACAGCGCCGAGTTAATGGCAGTCATTCCAGCGATGTAGGGATACGCCTCCGTCGTGACATCAAGGCCGCGAGCGCGAGCGCCCTCAACCAGCGAGAGGCATTCGAGCGAATCAAGAAGACAGGTGCTGTTGATGTGCACGATGTGCAGCGGCGCCCCGGTGATGGCGGCGGCGCCAATGACTTCTTCAACGGATTCGATGTCCGAACCTGGCTCGATGCGCCCGAAGCTGCGCATGTGGGTGTAGACCGGCAGCTTGCGTTCGGCAGCCACGCGGAACATGTCGATCACTTCCAGCCGGGTCGCCCCCGGCGTGTACTGAATTCCCATGCCGATGCCAAGTGCGCCGGTATCGAGTTCATCGCGGAGCCGTTGCTGAATGTGCGCGATTTGCTCCGCGGTCGCAGGTTGGTTGGTTGCAGGTCCACTCTTAGGCAGGATCTCCGGAATGCCCGCGCGTGGGTCGATGACCGCAGCAGGCAGTGGCACGCCGAACACAAGCGCCCGGGCAGCTACATGACTGGCGGTAGTACCGTAGTGAATGAGCGAGCGTCCTTCTTTCAGCTTCAGAAATTGGGCGACATCGGGGGCCCCGATTTCCATTTCCAGCGCCGTGGTGACGCCGTCGAACGCCTTGACTCGTTGGCTGGCAGGTTCCTGGCCATGCTGGTGCAGGTCAATAAAGCCCGGGGCCACGACCAGCCCAGTTGCGTGCAAGACCCGCCGCCCCCTCAGCGATTCAGTGGCGACGCGGACGATCTTGCCATCGCGAATGCCAACGTTGCGCACGGCGTCGAGACCGGTCTCCGGATCCATGACCCGTCCGCCCTGGAGCACCAAATCGTATTGCTGCGCCGCGGCAGCACTTGTCGAAAGCAGAAGAAGAAAGAGGGTCAGGTTGCGCATGAGTTGCTCCAAGCCCAGCGATAATATCAGTTTGTAGAGACGTAGCTTGCTTCGTCTCTACAACCGCGTTTTGATCACGTACACTGTTTGTTCCCTTGAAGACTATCGGAAACATTCTGAAACGCTACACGGCGTGGATCTGGGGTCTGCTCGCTCCGCTCGGGATCTGGGGCGTGTTTCTCATCGCCTTCGCCGATTCTGCTTTGCTCGGCATGCCGGTGGACGCCGTGGTGGCGGCCTACGTCTATAAAGACCGCAGCCACTTTCTCCTGTATGTGGTGCTAGCCTCGCTGGGGTCCGCCCTGGGCAGCATCCCGCTGTACCTCGTCGGCTATCTTGGCGGCGAAAAAGTCCTGCGCAAGCGGATTCCGGAAGAGCGCTTCCAGAAAATTCACCGCTCCTTCGACCAGCACGAATTCTGGGCATTGATGTTCCCTGGAATGCTGCCGCCACCTATGCCTTTCAAGATCTTCGTGCTGGCCGCCGCGGTCTTTGAGATGCGGTTCAGTCACTTCCTGGCTGCGATTTTTGCTGGCAGATTCGTGCGCTTTCTGGTGCTGTCGCTGTTGACGCTCTGGTTCGGACCGCAAATCGTGCAACTGACGGCGGCGCTGTTCAAACAACATTTCTACTGGGTGCTGGGAGTGATCGCAATAGGTGGGGTGACGTTCTGGTGGCTGCGACGACAGAAGACGGCAAAAGCAAAATCGACGGAACCATTGAACCCATGACCTTGGACTCACTGACTCCGTCTGATATTAGGACCGGTCACGCGGCCGCGATGTGATCGCCGGAAGACCTGTGCATCCATCCCGAAAGCGCGTGCATTAGAACCGGCGTTCCAAAGAACGCCGCCGAAAAGAACAAATCGCTCTCCACGGTCCCGCGGAAAAACGGCAGGCCTGCAGTGTAGGACATCATCAATCCGCTGAAGCCTCTGGGATACATTTGCGGCCATGCGGCCCACACCGCGAAATTGCTGACGAGGAAGAACGACACCGAGCTAGTCAGCGCCGCACCGCCCACTCGCCAGAAGCCAGCCTTCTCCCGCAGCCCGGTGCCCAGCCACAGAATCGCTGCGTACCAAGCCCAGGTGACCAGATGGTCCCACGATAACGGATAAGCGTAGATGAACTTGGTGAGAACCAAATCGGTCGCCGCCAGCAGCACTAGTGGAACCCACATCTGCCGCCGCGCCCCGCGAGCGCCAAAGAAAAGCAGCGAAGCAGCCACCGGCGTGAAATGCCACGCATGCGGCAAAATGTTCAATGGACCAGCAAACGGCAGGAACCGCACGGCAATGGCCAGCAACACAAAAATGTAGGGCAGCATGATCACCTCGGGACTGAGTCATTATTCTGGGCGCTCAAACGGCTGGCGTCAAGGGACAGGCGAACTGCGAGGCTGGCCAGGTTCAGGCACCAACACTTGATTCTTCCCCTCACCGAAAACATCGCCCACTACGTGCAGGTTCTTGTCGAGTTGCACAGCCGCCCCCAGCACACGGCGTCCGCCTCCGCGATTGATCCCGGTTGGGATTTGCACAAAACGCAAATCCTGAAAATGGACAAGGTAGCCCTCTCGCGGGGAAGAAAACGTTTCTGTTTCCGTGATCGGATATTGCGCCCAATCCAGATACACTCGCCCCATATACGACTGCTTTGCGGCGAGCGTAACGGGAGTCTCCTCGGGCTTGTAGCGAATCTCAAGCTCGCCCGCAGGATCGACCTCCGGGCCCAGCGAGTCGACCACCGCGAGTCCGAAGAATGCCGGCGTCTCCACCACCCCGTACCAGCGAAACGGGTTGACCCACGTCGGATAAGCCGAGACCCTCAGCGGATCGGCCTGTTCGTAGGTGCGAGCCTGGAGGGCGTTCACCGCTCGGCGATGTTCATAGTCGCGCAGCAACCACATCACGACCACTCCCAGGAGGGCGAGCGTAGCGGCGACCCGTCCCCGCGGACCTCGATGGCGCGCCCCGATTTCCCTGTCAACCAAGGCGAAGAATCCGGGCACCACCAGACCCAAAATGAGGAGAACGAGCATCACCGGTTCGATGATGAAGACGATGTCCCACGAATACCACTTCTCCGAGAACGGCCAGAACGGCCGTACACCGTAGTTATTGGTGAAATCAAGCAGAATGTGGCTCAGCCCCGCCAGGCACGCATAGAGATACAGAAGTCCCCATCGCGGTGGCAGGTTGGGATTCTTCGTCCTGCGACCGCGCAGGGTCCAGACTGAGTAGACGAATCCCACCACGACGGCGGCACAAATCAGGACTCCCAGGAACGAATGCGTGAATCCGCGATGATGGGCAAATCCGAAGGCTGCCCCGCGAAAACGGCTGAGCACGTCGAGGTCTGGAGCTTCCGCCGCGAGCGTGAGCGTTAGCGTGGCCAGCGCCGTCTTGCGGTTAAGCCCGGCACGGCCGAGGCACGCCCCGGTCAGAAAGTGGGTAATGGGTTCCAAGCGATCCGAAGAATTCTACTTTGGCCTGTCGGCCCAAGGCCAGGGCAGGCCCGCAAGCCCTGATCCAGCGAAGTTATTCGACGCGAAATTTGAGGCGAAGTCGCAAAGTAATTCGTCCCGCGGGGCCCGGCTCAGGGCGCAGGAGCCAGGAGCGTGAGCGCGTTCGGCACCACCGTAATCTCTGCCGGAAGCATGCCGAGCAGTTCCCCATCCGCTTCGATATAGATTTTTCGCTGTTCCGGCGGTGCGGAGGATGAGAGGTATCCGCACGACACCTTCGTGCTGTAAGCCAGGTCAATCCCTGGGATTCTCCACCTTTGGCGCAGCAAGCCGCGCGTCACGTAGGCGAGATACGATAGACGGCTGGATGTTCGGCACAAGACGACCCGCATATCATCCCGATCCAGCGACGCTCCCGGCGCAAGTTCCTGCAAAACGCCGCCGAAGTTGCGAATCCGTATGGTCATCAGTTCAGTGACATCCGCGCGTCCAGGCGCGTCCGAGCCGGTTTCCACGTACTCGGCAACAAATCGCGTCATGGGGTACGTAAACCATAGGTTCCAAGCCTTCGCATAGTACGCCGCCATGCCCATGCGTTTCTTGGTGCCAGTATGCAGTTTGTAGAAGAGATGGGCATCCACACCCACGCCAGCCGCAATCAGAAAATACCGTGCGTCAGAGGCACCCTGAAGATCCACGTAAGTCACGTGCCCAAGCGCCACCCGCCGTGGCACAGCGCGCAGAGCGGCCTCTGCTGCGCCGACAATGCCAAGGGGAAGGCCAAGATCATGGGCGAGTGCATTTGCGGTTCCCACGGGAAGGATCGCCAGCGCGACGGCCGAATTCGCCA
Organism: uncultured Acidobacteriaceae bacterium; assembly: GCA_963819035.1. Taxonomy (GTDB): domain Bacteria; phylum Acidobacteriota; class Terriglobia; order Terriglobales; family Acidobacteriaceae; genus Sulfotelmatobacter. Next base: position 424,742 of record CAWFUU010000010.1, read on the forward strand.
GTACCTGCGCGACGTTGTGGATGGTACCGTCGCCGCCACACGCAAAGATCGTGTCGGAACCAGAGGCGATCGCCTGCCGGACCTGCTCCTGTGCGTGCTCCCGAGACTCAGCCAGAATCAGATCCGCCTCGACTCCCCCGTTTCGAAGCACCTCCAGGGAGGACTGGAGCTCCCGCCGCCGTCGCGCCACGTTACCGCCGGAATCGGGGTTGTAAAGCAATGCCGCCTTGCGCATAGGCCTGATCGCAGCTGGATTGTACCTGAGAGACTTGCCGATCGGATCGACTCGGGGCGGGCTAAAACACGAAAGCGTTCAACGTGAACCCCACTCCCACATGCCGAACATAGCTTTCTGCGGCAAGGGATGGCCGAGTTGCCGGGCCAGCATCGTGATTTGGCCGCGGTGGTGGGCATCGTGTGAGATCAGATAGCCGAGAAAACCCGCGACGTCGGGGCGAAATCCCTTCACCCGCCCATCGTGGGCCAGCGCACGGCTGATCACGACACTCAGCGCGTGACGGCTGCCTTCCAGAGCGCGTATGGCTTGCGCCGGAGTCACTGAGCCGCGGTCGAGTTGCGCAGGAATCTCCTCCGCCTTAACCGCCTTCAGCCACATGACGCGCACGTTGTGCATATGGGCCACGATGGCCCCGATGGTACGCCCCTTGCCTTCAGCCGATTTCGCTTTCCATGCTGCGGGCGGAAGGTTGTCGATCAGATACTGGTTGATCCGATTGTTGGCGTTGAAGGCGTTGAGCAGGGAACCAGGTATATCGTGGAGATAGGCATTTTCAACAGCGACCGCTTTGACCGGGTCGGGAGCCTTCGGCATGCGTTACTTGCAAACGACTTGGCAAGGACCTCAATTTGGCATAAGCTGGCCCCACTTGCAAGGGGCGCTTTTCCACAATCAGCTCGTCCTGTAAATGGGGCTCTGCATTTTTGGAATTCACTCAGGAGGACTGACCAGATGCGAATTCTGGCGCAGGTGCTGTGCGGTGCCGTGTTCTGCCTGGGCGCGGGGGCGCAAGATCATGCCTCCCACGCGCAAGCCCACGCCGTCACGTTAGTGAACGGGCTCGGCGATCTCCATCACCCTGTTTCTACCCATGTCCCGGAAGCGCAAAAGTTCTTTGACCAGGGCTTGCGTTTCATCTATGCCTTTAATCATGACGAGGCCGCCCGCTCCTTCCAGCACGCGGCCGACCTCGATCCTAAACTGGCCATGGCACTCTGGGGAGTCGCCGAGGCCGTGGGACCGAACTACAACGACCCGGCCGATCCCGACCGCTACAAGCACGCCCACGACGCTGTGCAGAAGGCGGTTGACTTGTCAGCCGAAGCCTCGCCCAGCGAGCAAGCCTACATTCAGGCCCTGGCGAAGCGCTTCCCGGCCGACCCAAACTCCGATCTGAAGAGGGCCGCCGAGGATTATCGTGATGCGATGCGTCAAGTAGTCAGCCAATTCCCCGACGATCTGGACGCCGCCACGCTGTTTGCCGAGTCCGGCATGAACCTGCACCCGTGGGGACTTTGGCACCAGGACGGCACACCCGAGGCCGGCACCGAGGAAATCGTCGCGACCCTGGAGTCTGTCCTGAAACGCGATCCCAACCACCTGGGCGCAATCCACTACTACATCCATACGGTAGAGGCCTCAAACAATCCCGAGCGCGCGCTCGCGGGCGCAAACAAGTTGGCCGCGCTTGCGCCTGGGGCGGGCCATATCGTTCACATGCCCGCCCACATTTATATCCGCACCGGCGACTACGACGCCGCGGTAAAGACCAATGAAAAGGCGGCGGAGGTCGATCGCGCGTACATCAAGGCGACCGGCGCGCAGGGTATTTATCCGATGATGTACTACAGTCACAACCTGCATTTCATCGCCATGTGCGGCGCCATGAACGGCAGTTACGCGGAAGCGAGGAAAAACGCGGACCTGTTGACCGCCAACGTCGGCCCGCACGTGAAAGAAATGCCCCCGCTTGAAGGCTTCATGACCATCCCGATGGCGGTGGAAGTTCGCTTCCACCATTGGAACGAGATCCTGAAGATGCCCGCCCCTGATCCGGCGATGAAAACCGCCTCCGTCTTCTGGCATTTCGGGCGTGGCTTAGCTCTGACCGGCGCCGGCAAAATGGACGAGGCCGAAGCCGAGTACAAGATTGTTTCCGACGCCGAGGCCGCTACTCCGCCGGATGTCATCTTCCAGATGCCAATCAACAATAAGAGCAAAGACATCCTGAAGATTGCCGAAGACGTCTTAGGCGCGAAGATCGCTATGGCGAAAAAGGACACCTCTGGAGCCATTTCCATGCTCCGCCAGGCCGTCGCCATCCAGGACACTCTCAAGTACGGCGAACCGCCCGATTGGTTCTTCCCGGTGCGCGAGTCGCTAGGAGGAGCACTGCTGATGAGCGGCGACCCGACCGCTGCGGAGAAAGTCTTCCGCGAGGACCTCGACCGCAACCCGCGGAACCCACGCTCGCTGTGGGGCCTGCGCCAAGCCTTGCTGCAACAGAAGCGCGACTACGACGCTGGCTTCGTCCAGAAACAGTTCGAAGCCTCGTGGAAGGGTGTTCCTCAGACGCTGAAGCTGGACGACCTGGTGTAGGTGATTTTGTTGAAATCCATGTGGGGACAGCCGCCTTCGGCTGTCCCGCCAAGCGCAGCGAGGCGCCATGCGACGGCGTCCGGGTGAGTTTCCCATGATGGCCCGTCAGCCTTCTTACTCTCCAAGTACCTGCTCTCTGCGAATCGCGTAGACAAGATGCGGCAGGTTCCGCCACATCAATTCTTTCCACACGGTCATGCCGTTCTTCTCCGCGACCCGCCGTGAGGGCAAATTTTCGGGGCGGATCAATGAAATGAGCCGCTCGACGGGCAGGCGCGCAAACCCGAGATCGCGGCATGCGCGAGCCGCCTCGGTGGCCAAGCCCTGTCCCCAAAGATCGCGCCGCACGTGGTACCCGATCTCAATCTCGTCTGCGCCATCCACCTTCTGTACGGTGAGCCCGCAATCGCCGACCATCTCCCCGCTGACTTTCAAAACAATCGCCCAGAGTCCGTGGCCGTGCTCGGCATATCGGCGAAGACTGCGGTCGATCCAATCCTCGACTCCTGCCCGGTCATACGGAGCCGGATAATAGAGCATGGTCTCCGGATCGGAGATCACGCGGGCAAGAGCGTCCACGTCGTTCGTCCGGAACTCGCGCAGGATCAGCCGTGATGTCTCGAGAATCTGCATGGTCCGTACGAATTCTATGCGAGTACCCCGGGCGACTATAATCTGCCCGATGCCCGCGCCTAAAGACGTCGAAAAAAAGATCGAGACTCTCCGCGAAAAGATCCGCCACCACGAACATCTCTATTACGTTCTCGACCATCCCGAAATCAGCGACCTCGAATTCGACAAGATGATGCAGCAGTTGAAGGACCTGGAAGCCGAGCACCCATCGCTGGTAAGCCCGGATTCGCCCACCCAGCGCGTCGGCGGCAAGCCGCGCGAGGGGTTCGTCAAGGTCCGGCACTCCTCCCCCATGCTCTCACTCGACAACACCTACAACGAGGAAGAACTGCGCGCCTGGGAGCGCCGCGTCCACGAACTCAGCGGCCGCAAGGATGTCGACTACGTTTGCGAGCTGAAACTCGACGGCATGTCGCTGGCACTGGTCTATGAAGGCGGCAGACTGGTGCGCGGCGTGACCCGTGGCGACGGCTCCGTGGGCGAAGATGTCACTCTCAACGTGCGGACCGTTCGCTCGATTCCTCTGGTGATCCCAGCCGAGAGGTTGAAGAAGGCCGGAATTCCCGAATATTTCGAGGTGCGCGGCGAACTGCTAATGCCAACGGCAACTTTCAAGAAGGTGAATGAAGAGCGCGAACGCAACGGCCTACCGACCTTCGCCAACCCGCGCAATTTCACCGCTGGCACGGTTCGCCAGCTTGATTCCAACATCACGGCGCAACGCCGCCTCGACTATTTTCCCTACATATTGCTCGAAAACGGCCGTACCTATTTCGATCGTCACTCGAAAACCCTTGACGCGCTCGATACCGCCGGATTCAAGGTCAACCGGAATCGCAAACTCGTCCACTCCATGGACGAAGTCTGGGCCTTCATCCAGCAGTGGGAAGGCAGGCGCGATTCCCTACCCTACGAGATCGACGGCATCGTCATCAAAGTCGACCGAACCGCTCTACAGGACGAACTCGGCTTCACTGGCAAAGCCCCGCGCTGGGCCATTGCCTACAAGTACGCGGCCAGGGCGGGGATCACGAAGCTGGAAGACATTCGTGTGCAGGTCGGGCGGACGGGAAAGCTTACGCCCGTTGCCATGCTGGCGCCGGTTTTGATCGGCGGAACGACCGTACGAAATGCCACGCTCCACAACATGGACGAAATCGGGCGCCTGGGCGTAAAGATCGGCGACTGGGTACAGGTCGAGCGCGGCGGCGACGTGATCCCGAAAGTTGCCAAGGTGATCGACGACAAAGATCATCCGCGCGGCCACCAATCCTACAGAATGCCCGAAAAGTGCCCGGTCTGTGGCACGAAAGTTGTCCGTACCGAAGGCGAGGTCGATTATCGCTGCGTCAATGCCAACTGCCCGGCCAAATTGCTCGGAACCATTCTGCATTTCGCCTCGCGCGGCGTCATGAACATCGACGGCATGGGCGAATCTTTAGTCAACCAACTGATCGAGCGCGGCCTGGTCAAAAACGTCGCCGACATCTACGACCTCACAAAGAAAGACCTGCTGAGCCTCGACCGATTCGCCGACAAGTCGGCGCAGAACATTCTCGACGAGATCGAGAACTCGAAAAAACTCCCCCTTGAGCGAGTCATCTACGGCCTGGGCATTCGCTTCGTCGGCGAGCGCACCGCGCAATTCCTCGCCGAGCACTTCGGATCCATGGAGGCCCTTGCCAGCGCCGGCATCGAAGAATTGCAGAACGTCAACGAAGTCGGCCCTCGCATCGCCGAAAGCATCGTGGAATTCTTCAGCATCGGGGCCAATCAGCAACTGGTCAAGCGGCTAGCCGGGGCGGGACTCACGTTCAAAGGCAAGAAGAAAGAGCGTGGCACCAAACTCGCCGGCAAAACGTTCGTTCTAACCGGTACGCTGGCCAAGTTCACCCGCGACGAAGCCAAGAAGATGATCGAAGACGCCGGAGGGAAAGTCACTGGCTCGGTGAGCAAGAAAACGGACTACGTCGTTGCCGGCGCCGATGCCGGGTCAAAGCTGGACAAGGCGAAGGAACTTGGCGTAGCCGTGATCGACGAAAAGGAGATGGAAAGGCTTGTGGGCTGAGACTCACCTCATCGCCCCACGCATCCTCTCCCAAGTCACCTCCAGCGTCTCCGGCAGCACCCGCGTCTCCCCCACCACCGACACGAAATTGGCGTCAGCCACCCAGCGCGGCAGGACGTGCATATGAATGTGCCCCGCGATTCCGGCCCCGGCCGCCTTGCCAATATTCATACCCAGGTTGATCCCATCCGGGTGGTATAGCTGGCGCAGCACGGTCTCCATGCGCTGCGAAAGCGCCATCATCTCGTTGGCCGCGTCTCTGGGCAGTTTCTGCAGTTCATCAAGATGCGCGTACGGCACGACCATCACGTGCCCCGGAGTATACGGAAAGGTATTCAAAATGACGTAGCAGTGCTGGCCGCGGTGCACAATATGCACTTTTGCATCGTCTTTCTCCTTTGGCGCCTCGCAAAAGATGCATCCGGCGGCCTTTTGGGTGGTAGAGACGTACGCATACCGCCACGGCGTCCAGAGGTAATCCATAAGAGGGCAGGTTAGCAGATAGCCGTTTGTTCGGAAACCGTAACGCTGAAACATGGCTGTAACACAAGCGAGATTTGCGTTTGACACTGTTCGCGCGCGGTTGCTATAGTCGAGAAGTTCCCATTGGACGCGGGTTCTCTGTTCAAACGTCCGACAGCTGGGATTGTCCAAGCTCATTCGCCAGGGTGAGCCCACCACAACCAAAAGACGCCTCCAGCAGTCCGCAGAGCAGGCCCCGCATCCGGTTACCAGAGAGGCATAATCTTGTTCGACGAAACCACCGCCAACGATTCCACTTCCACCACAACCGTTGTTACTGACGCCGAGCCGACGACGCCGGAGCACCAGCCCGAGCACGAACTCCAGCCCGAGCCGCAGAACCAGCAGCCTGAGCCGGTAGCGGCCGTCGCTGAGGAACAGCATCCGGCCCCCGTTGCGGACGACAAGCCGGCTGCCGGGGAAGACTTCGCCGCCGCTCTCGAAACCTTCACCACTGAAGCTGAAGAGGCCGTCAGTGATGATCGCGTGATCAAGGGCACTGTGCTGAAGTTGACCCCAACGCACGTAGTGGTCGATGTCGGGGCCAAGTCGGAAGGAATGCTGGCGCTCGCCGAAGTACTCGATCACGAGGGCAAGCCCAAGTTCAAGCCCGGCGACGAAATCGACGTGATGCGCGACAAGGGCGAGACCGAAGAAGGGTACATCCATCTCTCGCACCAGAAAGCGCAGCGGATTCACGCCTGGGAGGAAATCGAAAAGGCACATCACGAGAAGAAGCCGATCAAGGCCGTTGTCATCGACCGCATCAAAGGCGGCCTTACCGTCGACATTATGGGTGCACACGCGTTCCTGCCCGGCTCCCAGGTCGACCTCCGGCCCATCCGCAATCTGGACGGCATGAAGGGCCAGACCCTCGAAGTCGCGGTGATCAAGCTGAACAAGAAGCGCGGCAACATCGTGGTCTCGCGCAAGGAATTGCTCGAAGGCGAGCAGAATGAAAAGCGTTCCAAGACGCTGGAGCACCTCGAAGAGGGTGCGATTCTCACCGGGGTCGTAAAGAACCTCACGGAATACGGCGCGTTCGTCGACCTGGGTGGTCTCGACGGCCTGCTCCATATCACGGACATGTCCTGGGGACGCCTCACTCATCCCAAAGACCTGGTCAACGTCGGCGATCAGATTCAGGTCAAGGTCCTCAAGTACGACAAAGAGAAGCAGCGTGTCTCACTCGGCTTCAAGCAACTCACACCCGACCCGTGGCTCGATGCCGAGCATCGCTATCCGGTGGGCGCTCACGTTGGCGGCCGCGTCATCAGCGTGACCGACTACGGAGCATTCGTCGAACTCGAGCAAGGGATCGAAGGCCTGGTCCATGTCAGCGAGATGACCTGGTCCAAGCGCATGAAGCATCCCTCGAAACTGGTTAACGTCGGCGATCAGGTAGAGTGCGTAGTGCTTAACGTGAACCCGACCGAGCGCCGCATTTCGCTGGGCATGCGCCAACTGGCCGCCAATCCCTGGGATTCGCTGCATGAGAAATTCCCCGTCGGCATGACGGTCGAAGGACGCGTGCGCAACCTCACCGACTTCGGCGCCTTCATCGAGATCGAAGACGGAATTGACGGCCTGGTCCACGTAAGCAATCTGAGCTGGACCAAGCGGGTGAAGCATCCCTCCGAAGTTCTGAAGAAGGGTGATCGCGTCAAAGCTATCGTTCTCGCCATCGAGCCCGACAAGCGCCGCCTTTCGCTGGGCGTGAAGCAACTTCAGCCCGATGTGTGGGAGTCGTTCTTCGCAGCGCATCATGTCGGCGACGTGGTCCATGGGAAAGTCCTGCGCGTGGCGGCATTCGGCGCGTTCGTCGAGATTGCCGAAGGCGTCGAAGGTCTGTGCCACAAGTCGGAGGCGACCGACGAAAACGGACAGCCTCTGCATCTGGAGCCCGGCCTCGAGCACGATTTCAAGATTATCAAGATGAGTCCCGAAGAAAAGAAAGTCGGTCTCAGCATCCGCGCCGTAGGCGAAGAAGCGTCGCGCTCCGAAGTGGAAGCCTACAAACAGCCCGTCTCCAGCACCAGTTCAACGATCGGCGAACTGATCTCCTGGAAGCGCGCCAGCAACGAAGGCAACTAACGCCTAGTGTCATCCTGAGCGGACAGCTAGCCCGTCAAAGTCAATGTGGGGACAGCCGCCCCGGCTGTCCGTCGAGCACAGCTCGACCTTCTGTCCCCACGTTTGGTTACCCCGCCCACCCTGTTCTAGAATCATTAGTTTGCCTTTGATCATCTCTTCCTACTGAGGACTAGACCTTGCCCGACACCATCTACGACGTAGCCATCATCGGCAGCGGCCCCGCCGGATACACCGCCGCCATCCGCGCTGGCCAGTACGGCCTCAAAACCGCGCTCATCGAAAAAGACGGATTCCTCGGCGGCACCTGCCTGCACGTAGGCTGCATTCCGACCAAAGCGCTTCTGTTCAACGCCGAACTCTGGGATCACCTGAAAGACGCGAAAGAATTCGGCATCGAAGGCGTAGACGCCCGCAAACTGAACTGGGCCGCGATTCAGGAGCGCAAAAGCAAGATCGTCGCCAAGCACACCAAAGGCCTCGAATTCCTGATGAAGAAAAACAAGGTCGACACCGTAAAAGGCTACGGCAAGCTGACCGGCCCCGCGCAGAATGGAGTGTTCACTATCGAACTGACCAACGACGGAAAGGCCGCTCAACTCAAGGCCAAGAATGTCATTCTCGCCACCGGCTCGGAAGCCCGCATGTTGCCCGGCCTCGAAGTCAACGATCGCGTTCTCACCAACATCGAAATCCTCAGCCTGAAAGAAATCCCGAAGTCGCTGGTGATCGTCGGCGCCGGCGCGGTGGGAGTTGAGTTCGCCTCGATCTATCGCTCGTTCGATTGCGAAGTCACGATCGTAGAAATGCTGCCGCGCCTCGTTCCCGTCGAAGATGAAGAGGTCTCGAAAGAACTCGCCCGCGTTTTCCGCAAGCGCGGCATCAACTTCCACACCAGCGCCAAGGTGGATAAAGTTGAGAACACAAAATCAGGCGTTGCCGTCACCATCACCGCCGAAGGCAAGCAGCAAAAAATCGAAGCAGAGAAGATCCTGATCGCCGTTGGCCGCAAGCCGCGCACCGAGAACATCGGTCTGGAACGCACGAAAATCAAGCCCGACCGCGAGTTCATCAAAACCGATTCCTGGATGCAGACCGCCGAACCCGGCATCTACGCCGTAGGCGACATCGTGCTAGGCACGCCGCAACTCGCCCACGTCGGAGCCATGGAGGCCCTCGTCGCCGTCGCCAAAATCGCCGGCAAACCCGGCAAGCCGATCAACCCCGAGCACATTCCCGGCGCTACCTATTGCCATCCCGAAATCGGCAGCGTCGGCCTCACCGAAACCAAGGCCCGCGAAGCTGGATACAACGTGAAGATCGGCAAATTCCCCTTCACCGCCAACTCGCGCGCCTCCATCGTCGGCCAGCACGAAGGCTTCATCAAAATCGTCTCCGACGCCGACTACGGCGAGATTCTCGGCGTCCACATCATCGGCCCGCAAGCCACGGAATTGATCGCCGAGGCGGTAGCCGCCATGGAACTCGAAGCCACCGTAGAAGACTTGATGTGGACGATCCACGCCCATCCGACCCTGGCGGAAGCCATGCTGGACGCATCCAACAGTGTGTATGGGATTGCGATTAACGCGTGAACTTATTTGCCACGGATCAACACGGATGAACACAGAATAACCATAAGTCTTGTCATCCTGAGCGACAGTCGAAGGGGAGGACCTATGCAGTCCTCCGTGTCTTCTGCGGTGAAAGCTTTTGATGTAAATCCGCGTAAATCCGTGGCGAAACAGAATTTGATCTCGGTCGTCCAACTCGGCACCGTCGACTACGCCACCGGCCTGCGCCTGCAGCAGCAACTCGTCGCTCTCCGCAAAGAAGAAAAGATCGGCGACGTCCTCCTCCTGCTCGAACACAAGCCGGTAATCACGCTGGGCCGCAACGCGAAAGCCGCTAACGTCGTCGCCTCGCCCGAACTCCTGGCCCAGCGCGGCGTCGAACTCTTCGAATGCGACCGCGGCGGCGACGTCACCTTCCACGGCCCCGGCCAGATCGTCGGCTACCCCATCTTCGACCTGCGCGGATTCGCCACCCCCGACGGCAAGCGCAAAACCCTAGGCGTAATCGAATTCGTCCGCCGCCTCGAAGAAGTCCTGATCCGCACCTGCGCCGACTTCGCCATCCCGACGAAGCGAGTCCCAGGCCTCACCGGTGTTTGGACCGATCCTGAACCACGAGTGCTCGATGTGGGGACGGCCGCCTCGGTCGTCCGGCCAAGCGAAGCGAGGCCGCCCGGGAACGAACCAGCCGCGCCAGAGTCCAAACTCGCCGCCATCGGCGTCCACATCTCCCGCTTCGTCACCTCCCACGGCTTCGCCCTCAACGTGAACACCGACCTAAGCTACTTCAACCTGATCATCCCCTGCGGCATCACGACGAAGCCCGTGACCTCGATGCAGCAAGAACTCGGCAAGCCCCTCGACCTGAACGCCGTAGCCGAATCCATCTCCCGCAATTTCGGCGTCGTTTTCCAAAGCCAGATCCTCTGGGTCGAAACCCTCGACGCCCTCTTTGGCCGCACGGTGGGCGTCCCCATGAAGCCCCCTGCCGAGCTCCGCCAGCTCCACAAAGAAGACGACGCCACTTGGGCATAGCGCCCGCGTCCCGCCGGCTGAACCGTGGAGTTTCCCCGTCGGAGTGTCCCTAGCCCTTCACCCCGCTCTCGCGATACCATCAATACATCGCGCCTACAGCGCCGCCTTCACATGGGGACCAAGAAAACGAAGTCCAAAACAAGCTCCAACGGCAACCGTCCGCGCAACGGATCGCGGGCCACCAGTACTCATGTGGGTCCGGGTCTCAGACCCGGACAGGTCGAGCGAAGCTCGACTCGCTCTTCCGGCGAGCACCTCCGCACCTACTCCATCCCCGACTACCGCCTAGAACACCCCAACTTCACCGTCCGCCAGCGCGTAGAGAAAGATCGCCACGGCGCCGAACACGTCCGCTACGAAGTCGAAGGCGACCTCGACGCCCCCGTCCCGCCAATCCGCGACTCCAAGTATCTCGACCAGCAGCACGCCATCGAGATCTACCGCTACATGCTGCTCAACCGCAAAATGGAAATCGCCCTCGAAAATCTCTACAAGCAAGGCAAAGTCGTCGGCGGAGTCTACTTCGGACTCGGCCAGGAAGCCTGCTCCTGCGCCTCCGCCTACGCGCTCGATAAGGACGACTGGTTCGCCCCCATGATCCGCAACCAGGGATCGCTCCTCGTCCGCGGCTTCGCAGCCAGCGACACCATGATGCAGTACATGGCCAAAGCCGACTCGCCCACCAAGGGCCGCGACGGCACCTCGCACTTCGGCGACATCGAAAAGCGCAACATGGTCTCGCCCATCTCCATGCTCGGCGATCTTATTCCCGTCATGTCGGGCGTAGCTCTCGGCGCGCGCCTCCAAGGACGCAACCTCGCCGTCATGACCTACATCGGCGACGGAGGCCAGTCCACCGGCGTCACCTACGAAGGCATCAACTTCGCCGCCGTGCAGAATCTCGGCCTCGTGCTCTTCGTCGAGAGCAATCTCTGGGCCTACTCCACGCCGTCAGAAATGCAGTACCGCTGCAAAGACCTCGCCGAACGCGCCATCGGATACGGCATCCCCGGCGTGATCGTCGACGGCACCGACGCCTGCCAGGTCTACGACGCCGCCCGCGAAGCCGTCGACCGCGCCCACCGCGGCGAAGGCCCCACGCTGATCGAAGCCAAGATGATGCGCATGAAAGGCCACGCCATCCACGACGCCGCCAGCTACGTGCCGAAAGCCATGTTCGACTTCTGGAAAAAGCGCGACCCGATCGCGCGCTTCGAGAATTACCTGGTGAAAGAAAAGAAGTGGCTGACGCCAAAAGAAAATGAAGCGCTGATCGCGGAAGTAGAAGAGGTAATCGAAGCAGAACGAGAGATCGCGGTAAACTCCCCGATGCCAACGCCAGAATCAGCCGAAGGCGGCGTCTTCTGCGAAAACGGCTGCCACGAAATCAAACCGAAATACGGCATGCCAAAAGTAAAGAAGGGAACCGGCGGCTACAAAGAAACCGAAGCAGCCGTGCACTTGAAATAGAAGTATCCGCGAAGATCCGCGTAAATCCGCGGCGAAAGAATTCTGACTCTATGCAACTCACCTACCTCGAAGCCATCCGCCAGGGAATCTGGGAAGAAATGGACCGCGACCCCACCGTCTTCTGCCTCGGCGAAGACATCGGCATTTACGGCGGCGCCTTCAAAGTCACCGACGGATTCATCGACCGCTTCGGCCCCGAGCGCGTCATCGACACGCCCATCGCCGAGTCCGCCATCGTGGGCGCGGCCTTCGGAGCCTCGCTCACCGGCATGCGCCCCGTCGCCGAATTCCAGTTCATGGACTTCATCGGCTGCGCCTTCAACCAGATCAGCAACATGGTCGCCAAGACGCACTATCTCTGGGGCGCCCCCGCCCCGCTCGTCCTCCGCGGCCCCAGCGGCGGATACGTCCACGGCGGCCCCTTCCACTCGCAGAATCCCGAGATGTGGTTCGTCCACAATCCCGGCCTCAAAGTCATCTGCCCCGCCACGCCCTACGACGCCAAGGGCCTGATCAAAGCCGCCATCCGCGACAACAACCCCTGCATCTTCTTCGAGCACAAATATCTCTACCGCCGCATCAAAGAAGAAGTCCCCGCGGAAGATTACGTCGTCCCCATCGGCAAAGCGCGCCTCGCCCGCGAAGGCCGCGACCTCAGCATCATCACCTATGCCGCGATGGTCCACACCGCGCTGGAAGCTGCCGAGATTCTAAGGAAAGAAGGAATCGATCTCGAAATCCTCGACCTGCGCACCGTCTCCCCGCTCGACCGCGAAGCCATCGCGCAGACCGTGAAGAAGACCAACAAAGTCATCATCCTCCACGAGCACTCCCGCACCGGAGGCCTCGCCGGCGAAATCGCCGCCATCATCAACGAAGAAGCCTTCGACGACCTCGACGGCCCCATCGTCCGCATCGCCGGCCTCGACTCCGCGATCCCATTCTCCCCGCCGCAGGAACATCACTACCTGCCGAAGGTGGAAGACGTAGTCCGCGAAGCCCGCCGCCTGAAAGCGTATTGACGGGAAGCGCCAAGAATAATGTGGGGACAGCCGCCCTCGGCTGTCCGTCGAGCGAAGCTCGACTCGCTCTTAGCTCACCGTCACAAATTCTGTACGCTCTCCAACTGAGCCGGTCACTACCCGCAAGACTAGCGCCTCACCCCGCTCCATCTGCCACAATACTTCATTCCGGAGGCCTCATGGGCAAATTCCTCTCGGCGTAATCGTCACGCTCCTCGTACTCATCCTCGGCGGACTCGGCTTCGCCATGCTCGGCTTCTTCCCCACTCCCGCCAACGTCGCTCCGCCGCACCTCGAACGCCGCATCGCCATGGGCGCCGTCGACGCCTCCATGGAGCGCCACGCTCCCCACGCTCACCAACCCGCTCGCCCCGACCGATCAGAATCTCGAAGACGGCATGAAGCTCTACACCATGAATTGCGCCCTCTGCCACGGAGGCCTCGACCGCAAGCCCTCCACCTTGGGCAACTCGTTTTATCCCCCGGCCGCCGAATCTCATCTCCGATCCTCCCGACGATCCCGAGTGGCACACTTTCTACACCATCCGCACCGGCATCCGTTACACCGGCATGCCCGCCTGGGACAAAACTCTCCCCGAGCAGGACATCTGGAAGATCACCATGCTCCTCTCCCACCTGGAAAAACTCCCGCCCGCCGTCCAGGACTATTGGAAGACAAACTTCAACGCCGCCCCCGCCGCTGCCGACGAGACTAAGGAGAAAGAAGGCAAGGAAAAGCACGAGCACCACTAAGTTGATGACTAGCGGAGCCTGAATGCAACGCGCCGCCGGAATCGCGAAGCAGGAATTGCGGGCCAGAGACAAACGATCGCAGCACCGTGGAAGAGCGGCCCCTTGAGGGCCGCGTCGGCTTGAAATAAATGGCGGGCTTTAGCCCCTGTGCAACCGACTGCGCCATTGCCCATCCAACCGCTATAATATTCGTTTGCGGCCGGCCCTCTACGCGAACCGTGGGCCTCGTGGAAGGAAATCATGCCAACTGACATCATCATGCCCCAGATGGGCGAATCCATCGTCGAAGGCACTATCACCAAGTGGTTGAAGAAGCCCGGCGACAAAGTCCAGCGCGACGAACCTCTGTTCGAAATCTCCACCGACAAGGTCGACGCCGAAATTCCCGCCCCCGCCTCCGGCGTCCTGCAGGAAATCAAAGTCACCGAAGGCACCACGGTCGGCGTGAACACCGTCGTCGGCACGATCGCCGTCGACGGCGAAGCCGCCGCTCCCGCAAAAGCCGCTCCCGCCCCCGACAAGCCCGCCGCTGAGAAGCCGGCTCCCGAAAAGAAGGTAGCCGCACCCGCCGTGGCTCCCCCTGCTGCCGCACACACCGCTCACGAAGAGGAAGAAGAAGCCCGCTCCTCCCCGCTCGTTCGCAAGATCGCCCGCGAGCACGGCGTCCAGCTCTCCCAAGTCTCCGGCACCGGACTCGGCGGCCGCATCACCAAGCAAGACATCCAGCAGTTCATCGAGAACCAGGGATCTCGTGTGGGGACGGACGCATTCGTCCGTCCCGCCGAGCGCAGCGAGGCGCCTCCCGCTCCCGCAGCCACCGCTGCAGCGCCGCGCCCCGCAACTCCCGCCCCGTATCCCGGCGACCTCGTGCCCATGACGAACATGCGCAAGCTCATCGCCAAGCACATGATCGAGTCTCGCCGCACCAGCGCCCACGTCCACTGCATGTACGAAGTGGATTTCACCCGCATCGTCAACCTGCGCGCCAAGCTCAAATCCGGATTCGAGCAGCGCCACGGCGTCCGCCTCACCTTCATGCCCTTCTTCGTGCGCGCCGCCATCATCGCCCTGCAGCAATGGCCCATCATCAACGCCAACATCGATGGCGACAACATCCGCTACCACCGCAACATCAACGTCGGTATCGCCGTCGCGCTCGACTGGGGCCTCATCGTTCCCGTCCTGAAGAATGCCGGAGACCTCAACTTCCTCGGCCTGCAGCGCGGCATCACCGACCTCGGCGAACGCGCCCGCACCAAGAAGCTCAAACCCGAAGACGTCGAAGGCTCGACCTTCACTATCACCAACCCCGGCCAGTTCGGCGCCGTCTTCGGTCTGCCTATCATCAACCAGCCCAACTCGGCGATCATGGGCGTAGGTGGAATCACCAAGCAGCCGCTAGTTATCACCGACCAAGATGGCAACGACTCGATCGCCATCCGCTCCGTCGTACACCTAACTCTGGGCTACGACCACCGCCTCATCGACGGCGCGGTCGCCGACCAGTTCATGGCGCAAGTGAAAAAGAATCTTGAAACCTGGAGCGAAGAAATCGGCTAGATTGAGGCGCGGAACGGCGAGAGAATAAAGCCCACCGCTCGCGCTGAGCATCCGGGCGAAGGTGACTTCCTCACCCCTAGGGCTGGGGGCGGACAGCCTGCTTCGCCCACGTTGAGGCGTTTAAGCAGTCCACCGTTCCGTCTATTATTTTAGAAATCCCATTTTTAAATTTTTCCGGATCAACGATCTCCCGCGACGCAACTGCATCCACTGTGGCCAACGCACTCTCTAAAAACGACATCGCCGCATCCTTCTTCTCCGCTCCGGATTTGCTCGCAAATAGTCCCTCAATCCCGTCCACCAGGGCCGGAACAAACGCAATCCCCCGTAACAACTGATTCAGAAAATTCACACTTCCCCCTTAAAGTCCATCAATTCACAAGCGAAATCGCAAAGCCAAGAGCTACTAGCCAAAAGCAGCTCTACCTCCACCAATGCCCACGCAACGCGATCGCCGCGCTGATCAGCATCGCGATCCCAGCATTCACAAACCTCTCAATCACCGTCCGGCGCACGTCATTCCGCTCCAACTCGATAATCCGGTTCTCTGCCACGGTCATGCGTCCGGGTTGGCCGTTCCCGGCCAGCATCTCCATCTTGGCCTCAAGCCGGCTCAGCTTTTCGAGCACCTCATGCTCGAAGCGCCGATGCCGATCAATCACCCGTAACCCTGAAACGTCCTCCTCATTCACGCCTATGCCTCCACCGAAATCTCTTCTCCAAACCTATTTTTCCGGATGCCCTTTCCTGCTCGCGCTGTCATGTGCCTGGATCATTGCCTTGATCTCAGCCTGCCCTTCCCGCAGCTCTTCCAGTTCGGCTTCGGTTCGGATTCGCCCCTCGGTATTGGTAGCCGCAATCTGTTCCAGCCGCACGATCCTCGCCTTAGTTGCTTCAATCTCGCTGTCCTGCCGCGCCGTATTGCGTGCGTCCTGGATCACGTACCCGGTGATCGAAAGCGCGATCGCACCCAGCGCAACCAGGGTTCGACTATCAAACTTGAGAAGCCGCTGCTCCCTGATTCCTTTGATTTCATCGCGCCAGGACTTCTCCAGTACCCCCGCCATGTCCTGGACTTCGGATAGTTTGTCCAGCACTTCCAGCTGAAAGTCTTTGGTCGTGTACGGCACCGCTGGCGCTGCCTTCTCCACGCTCACGCGGTGCCGCTGCCTGCTGATGACGTTTTCTTCATTCATAACGGGCTGTCCACATGGAGCGCGGTCGCGTATCGCGAATATCGCGGCGTCGACGAATTATCCACCAGCGCCCCATCCCGGTTCGCATACGCCTTGTCGTTCACCATCGTGATCGCCGTGGCCGCGCCATCGAACCTGAAACTGTCATAGTTGAGGTGCGCTTCCGAGTTGTAGATCTTGAGGTCGCCCGGCCCCGGCGCGCTCTCATTCACATAAAATCCCAGCGGCTGCGTCCCCTGCGGAATCATCGAGTCCGCTTCCATATTCGCGAACACCAGATGATCGCTGTTCCCCTGCACATACACTCCGAACTCATCAAACCAGTTCACCAGAATGTGCTGGAACGTCAGCCAGGACTTCCCGTTGACGTTGATGACCGGCACATTGCTCAGCCCCATCGGCACAATCGGCGCGTTATAATACGTCGCGGGATTTCCCACCGAGTACACGTACACATACCCGTTCGCGAAATAAAAATCCCACTGCCCCTTCAGATTCGACCACACCGCCCCAACCTTCTGCCCCCACACCGATCCAAACAGGCAGAAATTCACCGTCGAGTACGTAGCCGGCACAGGCGCCTTCCAGGCATTCCCCGTCACCAGCACCCACGCCGTCGTCGGCACCGCGTAGTACCCCGTCAGATTCGGCGCCGCCCCAGTCCCATAGGCGTCAAACGTAATCGGATTTCCCGCAGCACCCGAACCACCCGGCGCCAGACTCTCATTCCAAACATCCCCCCGCTTCAACAGCACCGAATCCCCAGGCTGCAACGCCTGCGCATTCACCTTCGCGATCGTCTGCCAGGCCGCACTCACGGTGGTCCCGGCATTCGAATCGCTGCCGCCACTCGAGCTAACGTAATAAGTCGCCCCCGAAGCCAGAGCACACCAGAACATCGCGAACATAACCGCACCCAAGATCCTCGCCCCTGTCATCCTGAGCGGAGCAACCCGATTTGCGAAGCGAATCGGGTTGCGGAGTCGAAGGACCCCGTGCTCGTTCGCACTGCAACCAACACCGATAGGAATTCTCACCACGACGTCTTCTCTTCTCCTTCAATAAAAAAGCCACCGGCACAGCCGATGGCACAGCGGGTGCCCCACCCTTGTCGCGTCCTTTTGCGACAGGGTGGGGCCTTTGACTCTTCGTCTCAACAAAGAGCCATCAGCCTCAGCCGATGGCCAAACGATCTCATGGTTAAACTTTTATCGACCGCGGGTGCCCCATCCTTGTCGCGCCTTTTTGCGACAGGGTGGGGCCTTTGACTCCCTGCCGGGTGCCCCGTTTCTCGCGCGCTCTTTGCGTGAGAAGTGGGGATTCTCGACAGAGCGAACTCGAAGCGGCTTTAACTCCCAGCCGACTAGTGTCCTGTCCCGGAAATACGTTCACATAGTCGCTGGACTTTAGCGAAGATGGAATCTGCTGTTGCCGTCCAGACGAAGGGCTGGGCGTTCTGGTTATCGTTTGCGACGAATTGATCGATCTTGGTCACCAGTTCTTTCACGCTGCGAAAGGTTCCGCGCCGGATAGCTCGTTGCGTGATGCGGTGGAACCAGATCTCGACCTGATTGAGCCAAGAGGCGTAAGTCGGAGTGAAGTGCACATGAAAGCGCGGTCGCGTCGCCAGCCAGCGCTTCACACGCGGATGCTTGTGGGTCGCATAATTGTCCACGATCACGTGCACGTCTAGGTTCGGCGGCACGTTGTTGTCGATCTGCCGCAGAAAGTCCAGATATTCTTGATGCCGATGTCGTTGCCGACACCGCGTGAGTACCGTGCCCTTGGCCGTGTCCAGCGCGGCAAACAGGGTCGTGGTGCCATGACGCCGGTAGTCGTGGGTTACGCCTTCGACGTATCCCAGCCCGATGGGCAGCATGGGCTGGGTGCGCTCCAGCGCCTGAATCTGGCTCTTCTCGTCCACACACAGCACCACCGCGTTCTCCGGGGGATGCAAGTACAGTCCCACGATGTCGCGCACCTTCTCCACGAAAAACGGATCGGTCGAGAGCTTGAAGTGGCGCTGCCGGTGCGGCTCCAGCCCGAAGGCCCGCCAAATGCGGTGCACCGTGGATTTCGAAAGCCGGGTCTGGTCTGCGATTTGCCGCACACTCCAGTGGGTGCCGCCTTTCGGTTTCGTCTCCAGGGTTTTGCGCACCAACTGGGCCACTCGTTCATCGCTGATGGGTCGCGGACGGCCTGGGCGCAACTCGTCATGCAGTCCCGCCACCCCCTGCTCCACGAAGCGTCGCCGCCATTTACCCACGGTGGCGTTGGTCAATCCCAATTGCCGGGCAATCTGTTGGTTCATTTTTCCCGCCGCACTCAGCAAAACAATTCGTACCCGAGTCACCAGTCCCGCCGGAAGCGAACGGGAACTGGCCATGCTTTCCAGTTGCGCACGCTGCTCCGGGCTCAACACCAACGCCGCTTTCGGTCGTCCCATCGCCATAGGCACCTCCATTGTGCATCAGAGACACCTATTTACCTTGCAATACTAATGCCACTTACTTATGGGACACTACACTAGTTCTGCATCTGATATGTCACGGTCGCGACCATACCCGCCGGATACGGCGCACACCCCGCCGCCGCGGTCGTCACCTTAACTCTGAGTTGGTCCCCTGCTGACAAATTGGTGCTACCCGCGACCTTGGGATAGAAACTTGTCCCCGAAGTCAGCGTGACCGAATAGCTGCCCACCTCTACTCCAGTCGTGCCATCCCATAGCTGCACCGTGGGATACGTCGTGCAGCCCGCCGGCGCCGTATTCGCCGCGAAATCAAACCCCGTAATCGTCAGCCCCGCTGGCAGCGTCCAGTTGCAGTTCTGTGAGATCGCAGTCGATCCCGCCACCGGACACGTCCATGCCAACTGCGTTTCATTTCTCACGTATGCCGTGGTCGCAACTTTTGTTGAATTATCGCCCGCGCTCGGTGTGGTCGCCGTCGCCGCACCCAATGTCGCCGCGCCGCTCACCGTAACAGCACCGCTTACCTGCAGGTCGCTCAGCATAGTCTGCGGGTTATTGAGATTCAAAGCGAATCCAGGATACGCAATGCTGTTTCCTACCCCTGAGATATCGAGGGTCGAGTTGGGACTGTAGTGGAATATGTTCGTGAAGTTGCCGTTGTTGATCGCCCTGGCCGATAGATGTTGAACCGTGCTCGATCCTGGCACGCTGAGTAGTGGAGAGGTCGTGCCGTTGCAGTACGCACCGTGATATAGGGAATCAAAGTCCACAGGTCCTGTGACATTCGCGATGGTGGCGACTTGGATCGGAGAGGAGCATCCCATGGAATAGGCCTGCCCAGTGCCGCCCGTGGTCACGTTGGTGGTCAGTGTTAAATGCGTGGTGTCCGTTACCGAGGAGACCGTGTACCAGGTTCCGGCAATGCTGATCGGCGCCCCGTTCCAACTGCCGTCTGCGTTGAAGTTGGAACCACCCGTCTTGACAACGGCGGCGGAACTGCTGGTCGTTGTGACCGTCCCGGTCCAACTCACACCTTCAAAATACGTGGTCCCAGTGAAGTGAACGTTTCTGACACCATAGCCTTGGATCTCGATGTTGGGGAATGCAGGACCGGGATGGACCAACGACATGTTGTTGATGTCCAGCCCGCTCGCCTGGCTTCCCTGCCTCGATATCCGCAGCGGAATGCCGTGCATATTGGCTTCACCGTGGCCCATAATCTTTGACGCCGCGCCTACCTGCCACGTCCAGATAGCTGGAATAGCCGTCCATACGGCCGCCTCGCCCTCAAAGACTGATTCATCAGCCGCATGAGCGAAGACGATTACCGCAGTTCGCACGTTGTCGCCAGCTGTGTTGTGAGCCGCTAACCCCGTCAAATTGTAGTACCCGTCCGGATACTTTGAATTGTCATCCGTACAGATCAGGGCGCGCACATCGGTAGACGACGACGCAGATGAGAGAAAGAACGGTCGCCCCTCGCCCATCGAAAGCCCAGCGTACGAACTCTGGTCGTGGAAGCGCAGACCACAGGACGTATTCGGCCCAGTCTGGACCTGCTGATTCGTCGTAAAGCTGGCTGCTGGATCGTCAATTGCGACGCTCCACACTCCAGTTTTGGGAGGAGCCAGGTGAACTCCAAATCCTGCGTTGGAAAGGCTGACGGCGGTCCCCGAACAAGCCGCCGTAACCGTCGCATTGGTTCCAATAGGCACGTTGGTTGCCGCAGAGCATTTCAGTTCGTCCCAATTGCCGGCGGAGTAGGGAACTCCGGTTTGGGTTCCGATCGAGGTATTCACCGTCAACTGGGTTGCACTCGCCACTGAGACTATCGTGTAGTGGACTTGGTTGATGGTGATTGCCTGCCCACTCCAACTGCCGCTGGCGTTGAACTGCGATCCGCTAACCCAATTCACCGTCGTTCCCGTCGTATTCACCGTCCCTATGCCTGCGTCGTTCACCGGCGTCATGTAGACGCTGTAAGACGTAGCCGTGCCGTAGTAAGTCGGCGAGGCCATCTGGATCGAATGGGAACCGTCCACTACGATCGTGGATTCCATAGACGCCGAAGTCTCGCTCGCAGTCGGAGAAGTCAGCGTGTAGACCAGTTTGTATGTACCCGCGCCCGGAGACGTTCCAGCCGGCGCGCTCAGCACTGGCGGCCGCAGTTGGCCAATGCTCACCTCAGAGGTGATGGTCTGGGCCCCACCTAGCGCCCGCGCATCAATCGTCGCATTTCCGCTGGTAATCGCCACCGCGTTCGCATTGTTAATCTTCACGTCCAGCGTGGTTCCCGGTTGCCGCGAAGCATCGAGGAATATGCCTTGATTTGTCAGATACCCCTGGCTCTGCACATACGCCGTCGTCGCCACTTTGGTGGAGTTGTCCCCAGTCGACTGCGTCGCCGCCGTGCTTCCGCCAGGCAACGTCACCGCCGTCCCCAACGAAAGCCCACTCGCACTGTCCGTCGTGCCGTCAGGCAGCGTCACCGTACCCGTGAACGTCGGAGACGACACCGGCGCTCCCGTTCCCCCCGGAGCATCCAGCGAAATTCTCACCCCATACGTGCCCGCCCCCGTATTCGTCGACTCCACTCGCCCCAAGACCTGCACCCCCGTCGGACGCGTCCCTCCCGCATCATGGCAATCCCCAGCATTGGTGGTGCTCGCCACCACGTAATCTCCGACAGTCGTGCCCTGATCAAAGGAACACTGCGCATACCCTCGATACGTGATCACCGCATTCCCGCTCGTCCCCGACCCATTGCTCACCACCCCAATCACACCATCCGTATCCGACATTCCCGCTTTCACCGCACACGCCGGAGTCGCCCCGTTGTACTTCGCCAGAAAATTCAACGACGTTCCCGTCGTCGAGTCATTGCACAGCTCGAAGTTCTGCCGCCCCTGGGTCAGAGTATCGAACGAAGTCCCAGCATAAACCGTCCGCGGCACCATCTGCGAAATCTGCGAAAAGACTCCAATATCAAAGGAATTGTTCTGAAAGGGCTTAAACGTGCTCCCGTATCAATCATCCACCGCACGTTCGATCCAATCCAGAACCCCAGCCCCCGCTGCGAAGTCCCCGACCCCGCATTTTCGTTCTTCACCACAAACAGACCATCCGTCGCGTCCCATCCCAGTCCGGTCCGCTCATACGTCGAGCGTCCCCGTATGTCCCGTAAACATGCAGGCCTGCGGAGTCGTTCCGTTGTACGCTCCCAGCGTCGTTCGCATCTTCCTGCCACAGATTCGGAAAGTAAGAACTCGTCGCGCTCGTCGCCACCTTCTGCGGCGCCCCGCCGTTCGCGGAAATATAAAAGTTTCCATCGTTCGAAATTCCCAGCGCCGACAGTCCCCGCCCCCGCCGCACGCCATCTGCCGTCCCCGGAATCGGCGACGTCACCGACCACGGCCCCGCCACCAGCAGCTGCCCGTTCACCGTCAGATTCCCGCTGAACGTCCCGGTCGCCGCCGCCATCCCGCCGCTGCCCGCATAGTTCAGCGTCGTTCCGTTGTCCGTCAGAGCCGTGTCCCCGCTGACCGCCGTGCCATTCCCCGAGTACATCGCCACCTGCGACGTCGTCCCGACGTTCACCGTCCCTGATCCCGCCCCGCCACTCCCGCAATCCGCTCCCGTCCCCGAGACCACTCCCGTCGTGCTCACATGCAGACACTGCGAACCCGTTCCCGTCACCGGCAACGTCACCGTTCCACCTGCTCACCGCCAATTCGCCGTTCACAGTCACCGGCACATTGAAAGTCTTCCCTGCCGCCGTCAGCCGCTCGAGATAATTCGCCCCGCTCGGCAGCCTATTGATGTACGACGTGATCGATGTCGCCGCCCGCTCCGACAATCCCCCCGTCTGGTCCATCCCGATCGTCATATCCGCGGCATCGCCGCAGGCCGCGCCCCCGCCGTCGCCGCAGTCTTGCCAAAGTTGGAATCGTAAAGCGTGATCAGATCGTTCGGCGGATTGGGATACGCGCCCAGATTCAGCCGCCCTTTACTATTCGCCGGCAATCCACCCAGCGTTCCCAGAACCGTGGCCTGATAAGCATTGTTGATCGCCTCGCAAGTCACTTGTACCGGACTCCGCAAAAACGCCGCATTCAGCTGCGCGCACTGCGCCGCCACAATCGAAACGCTGGTGATTCCCTGCGAAGCCACCGCCGCCGGGTTCGACGCCAGCACATCCTCAAACACCACCGTGTTGTTAATCGCCAGGTTCGACGGCCAGAACCAGAAAGCCGGATAGAACTGCTGCGCCTGCACTGTATAAGAACTCAGCGCCGGCTGCGTATCGGTATACGAACATATTCCGCCCGTATTGCACGACCCGGAAACATTCGTCGCCACCGCATAGTTCCCCGTGCCGTATGGTGCTGGAGATGTCGACGATGTCCCCGTTGTCACCAGGATGTCCCAGGTCAATGTCCCCAGGCTCCCATGCGTAGAACCATCCTGCAACGCAATCGATGGCCACTGCAGGTTGATACCAGTGCCACTGCTGCTTGGTTGGGCCAAGCCGATAAAGAGCACAGGCCCGTACCCCATCGTCGAACTGCGCGGCACTACAAAGTAGGTCCGCTCCGCCGCAATCCCGCCTCCAGTCGCAAACGACGGAGCATACCCGGCGACCGGAAACGTGCCCACAATCCGATGCCCCGTCCCTCCTTGCACCAGTATCCCCATCTGCGCCGGCAGCGACCCATACAAAGGATTCATCGTGCCGCCGGTCGATTCCTCATACACGTTCTCGAACGTGGAAGGTTGCAGCCCTCCGAAGTAGCGGAACCCATACAGCGGGAATCCCTGGCAGACCGTATTGGTCACCACAAACCCATTCCCGCCCGCTTGCCCGCAGTTGATGTTCGTAAATTCGGAGTTGTGAATGTAAGTAATCCCGGCCGCTCCCTGGTCCGTGCGCTGGTACACGAAGGCCCCGATCGGCCAGTTCGCCGTGTTCTGAATGCACCGACGACGACCGGTTTCCCGCCCGCTCGATAATGAACTGCTGATCGTTGTCGTTCACGATCCCGTAGCTGAAAAATCCCATTGCCAGCGTCGGGCCCAATTGCGTGAAGGTTAACGTCCTGTATCGCCACTTTGTTGGAATTGTCTTCGATGAACGCATTCAGTATGTTGCAGAACCCGAACGTATTCGCCCCCGCGGCAAACGATCCGCTCCCCAGCGCCACCGTGAAACTGTTCGCCGTAGGCACGCTCGCCACCAGCGAAACCCAGTGCTGGTCGTTCGTCTGCGAGTGATACTCGCAGTCCACCGTATCCCCCACCACAAAGGAATGGGCCGCGGCTGCCGTGATCGTAATGGTTCCGCTCGACGCAGAAGCGCTCGCAACCTGTGCCCCGTCCACGTTGAGTGTGGATCCGCCGGTCAGGTTATACAGCTTGTGATAATGCGTCGCCGGACCGGGCTGCGTAGTGCCCACATAAATACAACGATCGCGTGTCGAGCACGAGATAAATGCGCCCGCCCCATCGAAAATTCCCCCCTTGCCGCGCAGGTAAACCGATGCATACACCCGATAGTTCGCGTCCGCTACCAGCTTCACGTACGGAGCGGCCGTGTTCGTCGCGTCATGCGGAATGTCATTGGTCCACGCGTCGTTCCATGCCTCCTGAATCCCCGTGCTCGCCGATCCCACCGTGTACCCCGCCGCGTGCGCGTACGCCGTCTTCACCGTGATCGTTCCACTGCTCGTCCCCGGCGTGCAACTCCCGCCCGTAACCGCTACCGCCTCCGGCGTCCCTCCCCCAGAGATGTACACCTTGTACGTGTAGTAGTTCGTGCTCGATGCCGTATCGATCCCCAGTGGGCACGGGCTCAAATGAATCGTCACATTTCCTGGTGCCGTCAGATTGTCCGCCGGCGTCTGCGCCCAATTCCAACTCGACGTCACATAACGGATATTCGCCAGGTTGTTGGTCGAAAATGTTGTTCCCACCGGCTGCGCAATCGTCTGGCTCACCGTCGGAGTGGTTGACAGATTCCCTGTCCCGCCCGCTGCGCACGGCGCCCACGTCCCATTCCCTAACAGGCAATTGCTTGCACTCGCCTGCCCCGTTCCCAATTCGTTCACCGGAACCAGCCCCGAAACCAAATCCGATTTCGCAGCCAGTGCCGAATCCACATATTGCTTCGTCGTCGCCTGCAGCGGCGCAGCCGGACTCCCCGGCAGCGTGAGTGGCCCCGTCAACGTTCCGCCCGCGGTGGGTAGATAATTTCCCGCTCCCACGTTCGCCACCGCATCCACATAGCCCTTGCTCGCAACTTGCCCAGCACTGGTCGGAGCCGGAACGTTCGGTGCGCTCGCAAACGTCTTCGTCCCGCTGATCGTTTCCGTTCCGTTCACATGCACCACACTGCTGTCATCAGCCTTCGCCGCCAGCGCCGAATTCACGTACTGCATCGAAACTGCCTGCCCCGCCACGCCCGTCCCAGGCGTCATCCGCACTGTCGCCAGGTTCGCCGGAGACGTCGTCGGCACCGACCAGAACTCAGTCTTCACCTCGCCCGGTCCCAATTGGTAGACCACCGTGTAATACACGCCCGCCGGATTGGCTCCCGCATTCGACACCAGATCCACGCTGAAGCCGCCGTTCGCGCCCAGCGTCACGTTGGTCACGCCCGCGGCCACTGCTGTCCCGCTCGCGCTCACAAACGCCGGCCACGTAATGATCATCGTCCCCTGCGCCGCCGTCCCGTCCGCCCGGTAAACCGTATCCGCAACGCTCGTCATTGCCGGCCCACTCGGCGTCGCTCCCCACGCCAATAGCCGGAGCCCGCAGACCATCCCCGCAATCAACACCCAACAACAAAGCCGCCCCGTAGGGCGGCGTCCGGCGTAACCCATGTTCTCCTCCATCAATCCCTTTGCCATCTCTACTGGGCCGTGTGGGGCGGGCACTCCTGCCCGCCAAGCCCCCGTGAGACGCGGGGACTAACTCTTCAACCCACCCTCCAAAAACTCCTCCACACTCCTCACATACACCTCTGCAAAATCCGCCACCGGACGCCGCGCTTCAATCAGCGTCATCGCGTCCCCCACCGTCCACCCCATGGTCCCCAGCAGGGCCAGCGCCATCATCGGCGCCCGATGCACTCCAGCCGCGCAATGAATAAACAACTTCGCATCGCCCCCGTCCAGCGCCTTCTGCGCGAACTCCACTCCCCGCCGGAACAACTCCGCCGGCTTCGCGTCGAAATCGTCGTCCGTCGGATTCCACAGCACTTCGATGCCGTGATCCATCGCCAGCGGCGTGTCATCAAACTCGATTTGCATGTCGATGATGTGCGTGATCCCGGCCCCGGCCACCTTCGCCATATTCTCCGAGTTCCAGATCCCACCCCCAACCGCAATCCGATCCGTCAACCAGGTGATGTCCATTCCCATCCTGCGCCGTGCGCGGTGTGGAGCGGGCACGTGTGGGGCGGCACCATGTGGGGCGGGCACTCCTGCCCGCCTTGCCGATCCCGGGTGCCCCACCCAAACCGCCACCGCTCCGTCTCGCTTCACCGCTCCGCCTCATTCTACGGTATGTGTGGGGCGGACACTCCTGTCCGCCAAAAGCCTGCAGCACATGTTTGCCCACCGGGTGCCCCACCCTTCTCGCGCTCTTTGCGAGAGGGTGGGGATTTTGACTCTCATTCGGTCCCAAAGTCGCCTGTTCTACGCATCCCCCATCCCGGTCACCACAACAGAGCCTGCCGGGTGCCGCGTCTTTTGTTGGCTAGGGTGGCGGTTTTGACTCTCCCATCCTCAGTTCCCCAATGTCGTCGGATCTAGAGATTCCCCTGTCACCGCAACAGCGCCCACTTTCTCGTCCCCGCTCTTCTCCGAATTCGTCCCCCCGTCGACATCCGCAGCCGGTTCATCTTCCTCGTCTGGCGCCGGCTTCTCGGGAATGTTCAGCCTCTCCAACAGAGTCTTCGCCAAGCAGTCTTCCTCCTCCGTCGCCTGCTCCCCATCTGTCAACGCGGGATACACTCCCGCCACCTCAAACAGAAACCGGGCCGGCGCCAGTTGTCCCTTCAGGGCCCCCTCCATCACCGCCTTCGCCACCTTCGTCGCCCTCGACCCTACCAACTTGGCGATGTCCTTCCTCACCTCCGCCGGATCGAGCGGCTTCTTCCCTTTGGCCGCACAGCTCCCCTTCCTGCCCTTCTTCGCCTTCGCCTTGCCCTTCTCTGTCTTGCCCGCCCTCTTTGCTTTCTTCTTGATCATTGCCAACACTCGGATCCCCTATGAATTCGCCATCAAAAACAAAGGGCGCGCCCTTGAGCGCGCCCTTCTCGGTAAAATTTCTTTTTTCTTACTCTCTAAATCTAGAATAGCAAATTGCTAAGGGCTAACCGGACATTTTTCAAAATTTATTTTCTCCATCTTCACAATCACTTACAGAGTTTTGACCCTCCAGACCCCCTTGACAACAATTTCCCGCATTCGTCTCGACCCTCTCCAGCAGTCCCACTTTGAGCAAAATCTCACTCAACTGATCCAGCGCATAAGGAGTCAGCCGTCGTACCGTCCTCTCGGTACAATGCAACAACCGAGCCGTGGCCACTTGATCGTGTTCCTGCAGGACGTGGCGGGCAAGAAGCTGCCGCGAAAACTCATCCAGCCGCTCCAGGCACTTCTCCATGTCGTGCACGAAGATCACCCGATCCTCGAACGTCACCACCGTGTACGAAGTCACTTTCGCTCGAAAGAACTCCCTGCCCAGCAGCGAAGGCAGTCGCCCCGTCTCAATTGAGTACCTCATGTAGCGCCGCAACATCGCCACCGTCCTGCCGCGGTAGATCCGCCGTTCCCGTTCGTAAGCCTCGCGGATCTCATCGCAAGCATCCACCATCTGCGCAACCTTCTGCGTCTCCTCCGCGGAGGGTTCCACATTCTTCGTGCTTTCCGCGACAGGTGGGGACGAACTGGCCCCAAACTGATGCGACGGCAGTTCTTGCACTGGCACCTCCTCCGTCCGCACGTCCTTTCGGCTCCGCCAGGGAAATCCTGGGTTCGGTTTTGGCTCCGGCCGTTCCGCCTCCGCTGCGATCCACGCAATCATGTCGCTCATGCCACACCTCCCGCCGCTTCAAACTCCATTTCCTCGTCGTCGTCCCATCTCTCGACCGAGTAGTCCTCCACCTGCGTATGCGCACGCACCGGCATCTTGATGCGCCCCTGTTTTTTCTTTGGAATGGGCAAGTCCGCCACTCTCGGCTGGCAGTTCTCGCAATACGCCACTCCCGCGCCACACTCCCGCACCCATAGCCCGCCGCAGTGCTCGCAATATTTCAATTCCTTCCGTACCGCCTTGTTGTCGTCCTTACTGCTTTTCATCACTCCTCCATGAAGATAGAATTAAGTCTTTCATTTGCTTCCGAAGTCGCAAGCCCGCCAAAAAAAAAAGCCCTGCGTTCGATTCCCGCAGTTTGCGGGAACCCAACGCAGGGCTCGTTTCTCTTACGATGACCTGCTTGTGCTATTTAGTTTGAAGCGCCTATGAAACCGGTCTGGCCGCTGAACTTCTGTTTGCCGTCAACCCTCCGTCTTATAATTTCTGCGCGATCTCATCGTCTGCGCCGCCAAACTCCGCACGCTGCCGGAAGTAACTCTCCTCGTAGCCGGACTTGAGGACGCGTCCGTTTTGCACAACCAGGCTCACCCGCCCGGTGAAGCGTAGCGACAACAACAGCCGCTCCATGGATGCCGACAACACCTCGGCCGACTTTACCTTCCTCCGAAATTCGCCGAAGTTCTTCTCCTCATTCGAGTTATCTATGTTGCTCGTCATGGCTCTCATCCCTGGAGCATAGCGGCCTGTATATTGCCGCGATCCTATAGCTGTGAATTTTCTCAGTCAAGGTTGGATGGCCAAGCCTCGCCTGTGGAAAACTTCTGCACTTAGCATGGTGCTATAGGCCGGTGCTATACTCCCGCCTATGAAGTTCAAAGTCCTGCAAGATAATTTGCGGGCGATCCTTTGGGAGCGCATCGAAGCAGGCGAGCTGACCGGCCTTCGCCTGGCCCAGCAGACCGGATTCAAACAGGCCCACATCTCCAATTTCCTCAACAAGAAACGCGGTCTCAGCCTCGAAGGCATGGACAAGGTTCTCTCTGTCCAGCATCTTTCAGTCCTCGATCTGCTCGATCCCGCCGAAGTCAACAAACGCGCCACCATCCTGCCCCCCAGCGGCGATGAATTCGAAAACGTTCTGCTCACCGACGCCTCCACTGCCGCGACTCAGCCCCTGATCGACAGCCGGCACGTGAAGGAAATCCTCAAGTTCAAGAAGAACTTTCTGCACCACCTGCGCCCCGAAACCGAAAGCGACCGCTCCGCCTGGCACCGCTTCGTGCTCATCAAGGTCGATGCCAAGGAAGCGATGACCATGTATCCACGTCTCTTACCTGGGGCCACGCTGCTCATCGACCGTCATTACAACTCACTTACGCCTTATCGCAAAGGCGAGTTCAATATGTACGCTGTTCTGAAAAACGATACGTGCACGGTCAAGTACGTGGAAGTAGCCGGAAATCATGTTATTCTCCGCCCGCACAACCAGTCTTCTCCCATCGAAGTCCTCACCATGGAAGACGGCAAATCCGCCGCCGATTACCTGGTCGGCCGAATCTGCCACGTAGCCCTCGAAGCCTGAAGCCAATCCCTGATCGCTGACTTTTGATTGTTGGTCGCCGCGTGCGTGCCCACCCACGTCGCGCTTTGCGACGGGGGCGGGTTGACCTGGCGTGGTGTCCTGTTAATTTGTAACGGAAAACCCGTAATCCCGACCGGAGCGTACCGTTCCGAAGCCCCGAAATATATTCTCTTGTCGCACTTTGTCGCTTGCACCAATAGCATGGCGCGGATAAGGTTCTTCGCTTTGGTGATTGTCTTGCTGTTGTGGTCCAACGGACTAGCTAGAGCCCAGCATCCATGCCACCATCGAAAGATCGAGTGCAGGAGCTTCGCGAGCTAGCTGAGAGGGAAAAAGATCCACACAAGCCGCTTGCAATTATCGAGGAAGCAAATCGCCTGCTTGCGGAACGAAATAAACAGTACCAGCGCAGGAAGCAACAATAGTTAGGGTTGCTGGGTGCCCCACTTCTCGCGTTCTTTGCGAGAAGTGGGGACTTTGACTCTAGAAGCTGATTTTCAACGCCAACTGACACTGCCGCGGCCCGATGGGCGACATGCTGGTCACTACTCCAAAGCTTGGGTCTCCAACACCCTGAGTGCCGTAGCCGCCGTAGTTAGGGCTAGTTATACTGAACAGAGGATGATTGAATGCATTCTGGGCCTCAAGACGCAACTCGAGGTGTATGCCTTCGTGCGCGCTGGATAGCAGGAACTCCTTGATCAACGACAAGTCACTTGCAAACAACAGCGGCGTCCGAACATCCGCGGTTGCGCGGGGCGTATTGCTTAGAGTGTATGGTGCCGGCACATTAAGGATGTCGCCCGGTATAGTATTCCCATTGCTATCTGTAGTCGGCGCCGTCATCGGGTCGGCAAAAAACTGGTCTACCCAACCGTGACCAGATGGATCGGTGCGGCTACGATAGTTGCGCTTCAGCCTTCCGGTCATAGTGGGCCGCTGCCCGCCGTACGTGGGTATCGGTGTTCCACCGCCGGCAACGGCTAGCGTCAGCGGCCGCCCACTGGCAATCTGCCAGATTCCGTTGGTTCTCCATCCCCCGACAATGGCGTCCAGCACTCGCGGCATGTTGCCGAAAAATGCTCTGCCGCGCCCAAACGGCAGGTTGTAGCTATAGCTGAATTTCAGCACCGATGGAATGTCGAAGGTCGACAGGCTCCGCTCCAGCCACGGCTTGTTGGGATCCTGCTGGCTGCTGAAGCCCCCTGTCCACGCCACGTTGTCGTCGGACGTTGAGGAGTCGTCAATGGACTTCGACCACGTGTAATTCACCAGGAACTCGAGGCCGTTGCTGAAGGCCTTTTTGGCCGTGAGCTGCAGCCCGTGATAGATGGAATTTGCATTCAACTGATCATCAGTAGTAAACGCTGGTGAATTGCGGGTAAGGAACCTCCAGCTGATAGCCCGGAATCGTCGGCTGGGCCAGCGTGCTGTTGGGGTTGGTGATGATCTTCGGGTAAAAGGGATTGGCCACGTCGCTATTGAGGGCGTTCATCTGCGGCGTATTGCCGGCGTACTGATCGACCCAAGGCCCCAGGACGTTAAAGTAGTAGCTGGAACCAGCGAACGGAAGATAGGTTCCTTTCTTTCCAATGTAATCTGCGCTGACCACGATGTTCGACGGCAGTTGCCGCTCGATCCCGAAGGTCCAGGTTTGTTCCTGGGGGCTGCGGTTCGCAGCAGAAATGCGCAGGGGACCGTTGGCCCCAAACCCTACGTCGTTCAACAGACCCAGAGAGCTCCCGGCGGGCTGATTCAATCCGTTAGGGTAGGGATTGCTCAGGTGCAGGTAGGGCGTCGCGCGGTCACTATTGTATGTCGGGACCACGTTGGTGTACTCGTCGAAACCCGCGTTGCCCCAGGGCACAACCCCGCTCGCGCCCGACCGTGACTGGCCGTAATAGATGCCATAGCCTCCGCGCACGACCATTTTCGGAGCGAACTGGAAGGCAAAGCCAAGGCGCGGCTGGATGTCTTTCCAATCCGTCACGTAGTTCGTGCGCTGGCTGTTCGTGGCAAACACCTCGCCGCCCATCAAGGCTCGTGTAACCGGCTGCCCGGTTAGCGGATCGGTATACGAAATCTTTCCGCCGTTCAGCGGGTTGACCGCGTTCGGATTGAACCAGTCCTGATGGTTGAATTTGTCGGTTCGCGGTAGCGACACGTCATAACGCAAACCCAGGTTCAAGGTGAGCTTGGGGGTTACCTTCCAGTTGTCCTGGGCAAACCACGCGTACTGGTAGTTTTGGGTCGCAGGTTGGAACTGAATTTCGTAGTAGCTCTTCCCATTACCCTCCAACTGGCCCATCAGTAGGCTGGCCATGCCGTCGCCGCCGCTGGAATTGTCGGCGTTGGCCGTGTCCTGGCACGCCGTTGTGATGCCCGGTTGCGAGCACAGTGAACTGCCAACGTTACTAAACTGGAAGTAGCCGAGCGGGGCGTTGGTCTGGATGTAATTCTGCTGGTGCAGGCGGCCCTCGAATCCGACCTTCAATTCATGAGGACCGTGAATCTTGCTTAGCGTCACGGTCAGCTGACCGGTGTCCTGACCCTGCTTGTAGTTGCTATACGGATCATTTCCCGCGTTGGGCCCCCCCCGGGCGAAACATAATCGCCAATGTAAAGGGCCGGGATTCCATTGAAACCATTCGCCTTCAGATACTCGGGGAAGCCCAACGTTCCCAAAGGATCGGCACCCAGGCTTGAGTTGTATGCGAGTTGATGGAAGGTGCCGCGCGTGAACCCTAGCGTGGCAGTCAGCAGCAAGGTGGGACTGAAGCTATAGGCATCGTTGAGCGTGAACACATGCGAGGTGCTTTTACTCGGTCCGTGTCCACATGGATCCGATGAGGGTCTTGAAGCAATCGAAGCTAGTGTTGGAGCTCCATTGTTGGGAGTACCTTCCACTGAGCAGGTTTTTGTCGTTAAAGCGGTGATCGATCTTCACATCGAACTGATTATTCGGGTTACGACTAACTCCCGAAGCGATCCAGTTGTTGTAGATGCCTGCGCCTGGTTATTGGCGGCTGGGAACAGGTTCAGCACCTTCTGCGCCACAGGATCAATCAGATTGCCCTTGACGCCTGGCGCGGGTTCGAGATTCGCCGGCAGGTTAGGACTGCCAGGACTGACGTAGTTGGCTAAGTTGTTATAAGGGATGAATGCGTTGCGTACGGGTCCGCCATCAGCGGAGTTGTAAGTAAGACCGGAATAAGGATCCCAAAGCTGCCCGGCTGTGGCGCTGCACATACCTGTTGAGTCGAACGTCCCGCCATTCGCCGCGCAGATTTCGCCGAAATCACCGGTCCGCTCCAACGCGCTCGGCACGCCCGCCGTGCGGGTCTCCGGGTCGCTGGAGCGCACACCCTCATAGTCGAAGAAAAAGAAGGTCTTGTTCTTAAAGATGGGTCCGCCAATCGTGCCGCCAAAGTTTTGTCGGTGAACCTGAGCCCTGGGAACGACTGGCGTGGCGCGATTGTTGAACCAGTCGTTCGCGTTCCCGATCGTGTTACGGATGAAGTCATAGACGCTGCCATGGAACCTGTTGGTGCCGGAGCGCGTGACCATGTTGACCACAGAGGCCCCAGAAAAGCCGTACTCCGCGCTGAAGTTCGACTGCTGCAATTTGTACTCTTCCACCGCTTCTGGTGAGGGAAGGTATGTGACCTGAGTGATGCCGCCATTTGGTTCGAAGTTGGTCGCGCTGGCGCCGTCCAACAGAACGTCGGCGCCGGACGTGCGGCTGCCGTTGATAACAAAATTGGTGCCCGTGCAGCCTTGCACCTCCGAGCACTGGTCATCCGCGTCCGTGACGCCTGGCGCCAGATAGGTCAGGTTCATCACCGTGCGGTTAATCAACGGCAGATCATTGATGAACCTGCGGTCGATGACCTGTCCCGTCGTCGCATCTTCGGTAGCGATACCCTGCGCCTGGGCCTCGACAAAAACCTTCTGCGTCCCGCCGGCAACCTTCAAGGTCAGGTTCGCCGTCGGGTTTTCGCTGACGTTCAATTTGACGTGGGTGCGTACGGTTTTCTCAAACCCCGGCATCTCCGCCGTCACGGAATACGTTCCCGGCGGAATCGAGGCGAACAGATAACGCCCGCTGTTGTCGGACGTGGCCGAAAACTGGTAGCCCTTTTGCTCGTCGAGAAGGGTGACTTTGGCCCCTTGGACGATGGCTCCCGAGGCATCCGTGAGAACGCCGCTCACGGTCCCGAAGTAGCCCTGCGCGAACAGCATGGCAGGCAGCAGGACCGCAACAATGAATACTCCCTGAACTAGAACTCGCTGGGAATTGCGAAGAATGGATGCGTGCATCTGACCCTCCTTTTCGCGAGTGAACAGACACAGCCACGGATCGCCCTGCGTGGCGTGCGCGGCAATCTTACATGCGAATTGTATTCCGATTCCAGAGCGGAAGTGCACGCAAAAAACGATTTAATAGAGTCTTTTTCTTAATCGCTTTTTTCTTGAAAGATGCCGGTGATCAGTGCTAGCAGCGGTTCAGTCCCGGAGGACTGATTGGTTGGTATGGCACAGCTCATGTGGGGACAGCCACCCCCAGCTGTCCGGCGGAGCGAAGCTCCGATGGGGTTCGTGCAAACCCTGCGTTGATTGAATGGTGCGCACAAGCGAGCTACCGCTCGCCGGACGGCCGATGCCTGCCCTGAGCCTGCCGAAGGGGCGGCCGTCCCCACATGAACCACGCAATGCCTTACTTCAAATCCGCCAGATCGGCCTGCAACTGCTGCAGGTTGAAACCTTGCGGCGTTTGTTTCTTCTTGCTCAGGTAGTCGTTGCTCAGAATGGCGTAGGCTTCTTCTGTGTAAGTTTCCCAGAACGACCAAGTCATGGTCTGCAGTGCGCCCCAGGTCACGACCGTGACGCCGCGTGGGTCGTAGGCCACGACGGGAACGGCGTGGCCTCCCCAGGATCCGGGCGCGCCATCGCCCGTCGGGCCTCCCGGCGGCACCGACCATGGCTGATGATTCTGTACCTGCGCTTGCGCGCTCTTGGGGAGCCGTAATCCGATATAGCAGCCTTCGAAGATGTAGACCGAATCCATGACGTGAGCATGGTTGGCAGGCTCGAGCGCGACGTAGGCGCCGATCTTGTGTCCGGCGATGCCGCTTTGCCGCCAGTAATTCAGCACGTCGACCTCGACCGCGCCATCGTCGTGAGCTCCAGTCACGGGATTGTAGCCGGTGATGGCCGAATACGCCGCGACGACCTGCTTGTCAGTGGGCGTAAACATCTTCCTGCCCGCGTTCGCAGTCCACTCCATGAGCAGATGGCCCGCGGCGGCGCAGGTGCAGTCGCTGAGTTGGTCGTTTTCCATCATGCCCCACGCGGACACCTTGGTGGTGAGATCGAAAGTCGCCGGCGGCGTGGGCAGCGCGGGCGTGACGTAGGAGGCTAACAACAGCGTCCGCGGGTCGTGCCGCGCCGCCTGCTTGCCGAGCTTCAGTTTTTGCGGATCGATGCGCGTCGGGTCGTTGCGCAGAGTCACGCTCTGGCGTGAATCCGGAATGGACAGATCGAGTTTCTTCAATGCCATGTAGAGTCTCCTTTGACGAGAGATTGAAAGTTAGAGATCGGAAGACGACGAGGCCCTCCGCCCGCAGATGCGCGCCGGGTGGATGTCACAAAAAACAAGTGGGGAAGGGATGCGCGCGAATCTTAGACTGGCAGGAAGGTGAGGTCAAGCGGGGCAAGAATGTTGTTACGAAAAACGAACAGGCACGTTCCCTAGCCGCGGACTAACCGCCAACGACTAAGAACCAACGACCAACCGGGGGGAGCTTACAGCCAGAAGTCACTGTTGGGGGCGGCTAAGGCGGCCGAACCGGCGCCGGCGGCGCGTCCCATGCGGGGCTCGACGCGGTCGCGTCCGGCGCTCTTGGCCAGGTACAGGGCTTCGTCGGCGGCGCGCAGCAGCTTCTCGGAGTCGGCGGCCGACACTCCCGTGGCAATTCCGAGGCTCATGCTGACCTGCACTTTTGATCCTCCGATGACGATGCTGCACGCGGCGACGTGGCTGCGCACGCGCTCGGCCAGTTCCCAGGTTCCCGTCAGTCCGCAGCCGGGCGCGACGATCAGGAATTCCTCGCCGCCGTAGCGTCCGACCGAATCGTAGGGACGGACCATGGCGGAGATAGAACTGGCGATGATGCGCAGCACGACATCTCCGGCGGCGTGCCCCCGGCTGTCATTGATGGCCTTGAAGTGATCGACATCCGCCATGATCAGGCCGACAGGTTGGCCATCGCGCTCGGCGCGAAGCAGTTCGCGATCCAGAATTTCAAGAATCGATTTGTGGTTCCACAGGCTGGTCAGGCTGTCGTGAGCGGCTTCGCGGCGCAGTTCTTCTTTCACCCGCAGCATGCGCTGCTGGGTCAAGAGCAGGCGCCCGCTGGAACACACAAACGACAACAGCACCACGACGGCCGCCAGCCCGAGGCGCTCGCGTGCAATGCGCAGCGACATCAACAGCACCAACAGCGGATAAATCAGGTAAAAGATTTCCGTGTAGATAGTCTTTTCCCGCCGCGGTGGCTCGCTGGGATACGACGGAGACTCCGCCTGCTTCCAGGTGCACGCAATCACCAGAGGGACCACCAGCAGGGCGCTCCACAGCAGGTCGAACCAGGCGCCGGTTTTCAGGCCGCGTCCCGGGCCGTAGAAGTAGAGGGCATCCACGCAACCGGAGAGCGCGAGAAAGATTCCGACGCGTCCGAACAGAGCCCGGGCATCACGCGAGCGGGAAGTAACGGCGCGCAGTACGAACGCAATCGCGACAAATCCGTAGCCCGCGAAGTAGGGCGACCAAACCTCGTGCGCCATCTCTCCCGATGCATCCGCCTTCGGCAGATAAAAGAAATACAGATACGCGGCCACGCAGACCAGCACCGCTTGCACAAAGTCCAGCACGATCAAGGTGTCGAGGCGTCCGGATTCCTGCTCCGGGTCGAGGATAATGGCCATGGCCAGCGGAACGAACCAGAAACAAAAAATCAGGTTCTCCGTCCAGGCTACGGACGCGGACTGCACGAGATCGTTGTAGACGCCGAGACCCTGAGCCACCAGCCACAGAGAGTACGCGGCGGCGGCGAGGCCCCAGAACGAACGCGCCATTCCTTCGGAGCGGCGGCAGGCTTGCACGATGGCGTAGATGAGAACCACGCCCAGCGACAGCTGAATCAAGTCCGAAAGCAAAGGCCCTCGCCCGGCGCTCCCGGCCAGGGCGACGACACCAGCGTGAGCCAGCCACAAGGATGCGGCCACGATCACGACCATACTTCGGTGTGGAATATCGCTCATGCTTGCGAGACAACCGATTTTACAGATGGTGTTACAGGGAGGACCTACCTGCCGCCGGTAGCTCGGCTTCCCGCCCGAACTTGTGGCCGCATGGCTGCACCTGAGACCTCATCCAGTATGGCGCAAGGCGCGGCGCGCCTTCACCTAACCATGGTACCCCGCGATCCGGTTACCGAAATAACGAAATCAGCACCATTTATGGAGCATCCTTTTGAGGATTTCTACAGCGTCACGGAGAGTGGCAAGCTCAGCCGAAGGAAGTTGGTTGAGTTGAGAAGCAAGGTCGGCAATGCGCCGCTGGCGTGCTTGTTGCAGCAGGCGGGTACCTTTGGGAGTGGCGCGAATCTGCATGCGGCGGGCGTCGTCGGGATCGGGCGTGATCTCCGCCAGCCGGCTGCGAGCCAGGCCGGCTGCGATGCGGGTCATGGTGGGAGGCTTGACCTGCTCGGCGGCGGCCAGTTCGCCGAGCGTTTTCGGGCCTCCGAAGACGAGCACCGAGAGCGCGGAGAGGCGCGCCGGGCCCTCGCCCGTGGCGACGTCCTGCTGGCGCACACGCCGCAGCAGGTGGATGGCGGTGGAGTGCAGGCGGTCGGCGACCATGAGGACGTCGGCATTGCCTTTGGAATGTGGAGGGGGGATGAAACGTCGGCTTGGCATGGGCTTGACTTTCTGCTTCGAATATAGTTAGCTATGCTAACTAATTTTACGGAGGAGATCAAGACCATGACCGCAACTGCAACTGGAGTGGGGATTACCCGCCTGGGCCAGATCCAGATCCGCACCTATGACGTGGAGCGCGCCGCTAACTTCTACGAAAATATCCTTGGCCTGAAACTGCTGTTCAAAGCGCCTCCAGGACTGGCGTTCTTCGACTGCGACGGAGTGCGGTTGATGCTCGACCGTCCGGACAAGCAGGAGTTCGACCATGCCAGTTCGATCCTGTATTTTGCCGTGCCCGACATTCAGGCCGCGCACACGACCATGAAAGCGCAAAACGTGAAGTTCGAAGACGAGCCACACATGATCGCGCGCATGCCCGACCACGACTTGTGGATGACGTTCTTCCGCGACACAGAGGACAACCTGCTGGCGCTGATGAGCGAAGTGAAGCGGTAGCTGGGGGGCGCCGGCGCTAGGCGTCCGCAATCGGACCCACAGTCAGAACACCCGGAAAGTCACGTTGGTCGTTAATGTGCCCCTGGGGATCACTACCTTAACCTTGCCCGTGGTCGCGCCGGCGGGAACGGTGGTTGTGATCTCGGTGGGCGACACGACGGTAAAAGTGGCCGCTACGCCATTGAAAGTGACCCTGGTGGCGCCAGTCAGATCTGTCCCGAGAATTCTCACGTGCCGGCCTGGAGCATTGGCGGTTGGTACGGTGGCAACGAACGGGCGAAGTCCCATCGACAAACGGAAGACCGTGCCGCAGCCTCCCGTACAGGCGGGGGAAGTTCCGCCGACGTAGGTCGTCCCGTAAAAGTTTCCGTCCGTGGCCTGCACCAGTCCGATATAGGGATACCGGCCATCCAGGCCCTTGAAAGTGTGCAACGTGGTGAACTTGCCCTGGGGAGTGATTTGGAAGATTGTGCCGCAGCCGAAGTAGCAACTGGAATTGGCTGGTCCACCCGCTGAAGTTGTTCCATAAAGATTGCCGTCGGTGCCTTGGACCAAGGCTCCGCTGGGGCTCAAGCCGTCGGGGCCGGCGAAGTAATGCATCGGGGTCAGAACGCCTTCGGGAGTAATCTCGAACACTGTCCCGCAGCCCGTGCTGACGCAGGTGGCGCTAGCTGGCCCACCTTCGGCGGTAGTCCCGTAGAAGTGCCCGTTGGAGGCTTCCACCAAAGGGGCGACAGGCCACGATCCGTCGGCACCGTTGAAGCTGCGCAGGGTCGTCATCGCGCCGTCAGGTGTCATCTTGAAGATCGTGCCATAGCCGTCCGCGTAGGTGATGGTTGTGCCGTAGAGATTTCCGTCGGTGCCTTCCACCAGTCCTGCTACGGGAAAGTTGAAGTCTTCAAAGTTATAGAGTGTCGTCAGAGTGCCGTTGGGAGTCATCCTGAAAATCGTGCCGCCACTTCCGCTGCCACCAGCGCTGGTTGTGCCGTAGAAATCCGCATTGCTGCCTTGAATCAGCCCTAGCGGGTTCAGGCCATCGGAGCCATTGAAGCTATGCAGCGTGAAGAGCGTGCCTTGGGAGGAAATCCGGAACACTGTTCCGCAGTCGCTGCACCCGCTCCCTCCACTGGAGGTTATTCCGTACAGGTCTCCGTTGGTGGCAGGTACCAGGCCTGATTCAGGAACCTCGCCATCGGAACAATTTGTTCGCGAACAAAAATAATGCACCAGGGTGAGCTTGCCTGCCAGCGTGATTTTGAAGATCGTGCCGCTCTTCTTGAGTCCGCCATTATCGGTGGTTCCGTACAAATTCCCGTCGAAACCTTGCACCAGCGGCGCCT
Source organism: uncultured Acidobacteriaceae bacterium (assembly GCA_963819035.1). Taxonomy (GTDB): domain Bacteria; phylum Acidobacteriota; class Terriglobia; order Terriglobales; family Acidobacteriaceae; genus Sulfotelmatobacter. Next base: position 464,216 of record CAWFUU010000010.1, read on the forward strand.
GGGAATAGGAACCGTTAATGTTATTGAAACTGGCCAGAGTAGTGAAGGTCTGCGCGGGCGAAGAAATCGCGGTCGCGGCACAAAACAGAGTAGTGAAGCAGGCTGTTTTCCATCCGATAATAATAGAATTCATAGTTTGATTTTTCCCGATCCGCGTTTGGCTCGCGTAGTTGTGTCTCCGATATAGATTGGGCGCGCAGTACTGCAGTGGGAAGAAAACTACTTTGGTGATGCAACGAGAGGGAAGGCGCGGCATCGCGATAGGATGAGAAGCGCGAAGAAAATGTTGCTTCATGTCGCACGGCGCATCCCCTAAAGTATTGCCCAAAAAAGAGGATCAACCTCAGGACAGGAAAGCCGCCTTTGCGTGAACGCCAGAGCTGCAAACATCAGGTTTTTTAATTTTTCTCCCTTGGCCAGAGCGGACTTCCGAGTTTTGGACGAGAGACAAATGACGAAGGTGCTGGTTGAAACCGAACTTTTGACAAGAGCGGGCGTGAGGGGTCAAAGGTCGCCAAGTTGCCGAACACTAACCCATGCCTGCCCTGGAAGGTCGCCCGTCTTCGCGGGGTCCCGTTAGCACAGCTTGCACACTAATGCCTCCGCGATGGCGTTGCTGTTCAAGATTGCTCACTTCACCAGATTCCTGAAGAGAAGCGAACAGGCCATCGCACTCCTCCTATGAGAGAAGATGTCAAGCACAAACACGTCTCCACTCCTCTCCCTGAGCCCCATGCCGTGACTTGCATCCAGGCAGGTCTTCGTAGAGAGGAATTTTGTTTTCGCACTTTGGCTCGCCGCATGTTTCCGCGCGGTTTAGCGATGCTTCTCGGCGGGTAAAGCCGGCCTTGGCTGCCTCCCTTTGCGGCACGCTGAAAAGCCGTGCCCTTTCAAAACGGCTCACACCTACAGCGAGACCGCTCTGCCCGATCGCTGCATCAAACCTCGTATGAAACGGAATCGACTCTTGCTGTGGCTGGTGGGATGGATGGCGCTGTGTGCTTTCGCGTGGGCCCAAATGGGCGGCCCGGAACTGACAGACGGATTGCGCCTGCTCGAGGAGGGCCGGACCACGCTGGCGGAGAAAGCTCTGAACGAGGCGCGCGATTATTTTCTCAAGCTCACGCAGAAAAACCCGGGCAGCGCGATCTACTTTTACGAGTTGGCCCGCGTCGACCAGTATCGATGCCACGCGGCCGACATGCGCAAGGACAGCAAGGCCGCCATGGCCGCGATGGAGTCGGCGATCTCCGAGGCGCTCGAGGCGATCAAACTGAATGAGGCCTCCGCCGAGGAACACAGCCTGCTCGCCGATCTCTATGGGCGCCGTATCGGCCTGGGCGGATTCATGGCCGGTGCGCGATTTGGGCCGAAGATCGGGGCTGAAAACAAGCGCGCGCTGGAACTGGACGCGAATAATCCCAGAGTGCTGGCCAGCGTGGGCAGGCAGTACCTGATGGCCCCGAAAATGTTTGGCGGCGATCTGGACAAGGCGATTGCCAACTTACAGAAATCGACGGAACGCGACCCCCAGGCGGACGAGACATTCGTCTGGCTGGCCATCGCCGAGCGCAAGAAGGGGGACACCGACGCCGCGAACCAGGCTCTGGACGAGGCTTTGCGGCTGAATCCGCGGAGCGTGTTCGCGCAGAACACGAAGGCCACCAAGTAGCACGACGTTATTGTTTGGTGCTGATCTTCGCGTCAGGCAGAGGCGATTCCATGGGACTCGTGTTGCTGAAGTGAATGAAGTTGGTCACCTTGCCGGAGGCATCGCGCACAAACTTGATCTCCTCGGCTTCGCTGCCGTCCTTGCGTACGCGCCTGAAAACGTCACCGCCTTTGGGCTTTAGAAAGCGCATGTCGCCGGCGGGGTCGGTGGATGGCAAGTTGAGAAAAACCAGTCCTCCGGCCCACGGCAATAACACCAGTTCCGAGTCCCAGGGCTGCGCGGAGTAGCGGCCAACGTAGTCCTCAAGATTGACTCCGGTAGCGGGAGGCGGCGCTTTGAACTCGTAGCCCTTGCGCTTGTCCAGAATGGCGAAGACGGCCTCGGCAAAGGGCGATGGGCCCTCGGAACCGGTGTCCATCACGATCACGGCAGTCTGATCGTCGTTCCGCATCGACAGGATCGTGTGGTATCCGGGGCAGGAACCGCCGTGTCCGACGTAGATGTGGTCGTCTCTATGCTCGACCGCGAAGCCCAGCCCCCAACTGGTCTTCCAGTCCGGATCCATGAACTGGACGCGTTGCATCTCGCGCAGGGTGGGAGCCTGCAGGACGTTCGTCTGGCCGGTGCGCAGCAGGCGGAACTGCCAGGAGGCGAACTTGCCGAGATCGCTCACGGTGGAAGTGTAGCCGGCGGCGGGCGTGACGCCGCGGGTGTTGAACGGCTTCACCAGATCGCGGGTGCCGTCGCGCTTCAAGGCCCCGTAACCGACGGCTAGGCTCTTTCCGTATAGGTCCATCGGCATAAAAGTACGGGTATTGTTCAGACCGAGTGGGGCGAGAACATTCGCCTTGGCATAGTCCTCGTACGGCTGGCCGGAGACGGCGGCCACTGTCTCGCCGACCAGGGTGAGCCCGAGATTGCTGTACTGGAAATAACGTTCGGCGGGATAGAGCGCCGACTGGCTGGCGATCTTGGTTCGAATTTCCTCGCGCGTGGGAAAAGGAAAATCAGGCCCTGACCAGTACGGAAAATCGGACTCGCGTGGAATGCCGGAAGAGTGAGTGAGCACGCCGCGCAGGGTGATCGGGCCGCTATCGCTGGCGGGACTGATGGTGGCCCAGGGAAGATAAGTGGTGACTGGGTCGTCCAGGCGAACTTTGCCCGTTTCGTAGAGTTGCATGAGGGAGATCGAAGTGAACAGCTTGGAAATCGAACAGATGGAGTAAATCGTCTGCGGCGTTGCGGCGACGCTGTGGCTGGCGTCGATGGTCCCGAAGCCCTTGGACCAGATCATGTCGTCGCCCACGACTACACCGGCCGAAAGCGCGGGAATGTGCCGGTATGCCTGCACGCTGTCCAGCCAGACGTCCACCACGCGGAGCGCTTCAGCCCGCTCCCCCGCGTCTTTCGGAGCTTGCGCGGTTGCGGTTGTGGAGATGAAAGCAAAACTGCAGAGGACGGAGAGGATCAGGCGTTTCATTCGTGAGCTCCAACGTGGGAAGTGTCTGCTCTAAGACGGCATATGCGAGCCGGCTCATTCTAGTCGAATGGAGAACTTCCATAGCGCTGCTTTTTAAGAACAGCAACGAGAAGCTGCACGCCGACAGAGGTGGGCCGGATCACAAAACCGGATCGCTTCCTCTGCTATCATCGCTGACGGAGTCATTCAGCGTTATGGAATACCTCGACGACGACGATTTTGAAGAGGAAAACATACCCATAGTTTCCGGAAGAGGAGAGGGAGTCATGGAAGAAGCTCCGGCCAGAGGCTCAGGCGCCGCCCGCCGTAATGAAGACATTGCACTGGATCTGATGAAGTTCGTGGCCATGACCACGGGCTACGGGAGAACCACTTCCACGGGCGTGGGATTTCAAGGCACCGGCTCCGCCGCCAAGCCGGAAGACTACGCCGAGCGATTGCTCGAGTTGTACGGCAAGTGCCTGAGCGCGGTGAGTGGGAAGAAATAAGACCGGAGCCTTCTGCCACAAGGGTGGCTACCGAATGTTCTTGAAACGGCCGCTGGTTCTTTTGCTGCTTGCCGGGGTCACGAGTTCCTTGCTTCCCGCCCAAGAAAAAGCGGCGGAGAAGCCAAGCCCTGCTGCGGCCTCTCCTGCGTCTGATTTTTCCAAAGAAGCCTACACCATCGAGCGGCACATTAGCCGGATCACCACGGAAAGCGATGGCACCAGCTCGCGGGAAGTAATCGCGGAGGTAAAGATGCTCGCCGAGGCCGGCGTCAAGGCCTTTGCCGTCCTCAGCTTCACCTACACCAGCGCCAACGAGGTGGTGGACATCGACTATGTCCGCGTCCGCAAGGCCGACGGCACCGTAGTCAAGACTCCGGACTACAACATCCAGGATATGCCGGGCGAGGTGACGCGCACCGCTCCTCTCTACAGCGACATCCACGAGAAACACATCGCTGTGAAAGGGTTGGGTGTGGGCGATGTGCTGGAGTATGTAGTCCGGTTTCGCGTTGTGAAGCCGCTGGTTCCTGGACATTTCTGGTACGAGTATTCTTTCGTCAAGAGTGCGATCGCCAAAGACGAGGAGCTTGAGATCAGCATTCCCAGAGAAAAATACGTCAAGGTCGTCAGTCCCGATTTCAAGCCGGAGATCAAGGAGGAAGGGACGCGGCGCGTTTATAGCTGGAAGCACGCGAATCTGGAAGTAAAAGAGAAGGATCCGAACGAGGTGCCGCGGCGAATTCCGCCGAACCCGGACGTGCAGGTGACGACCTTCGCCAGCTGGGAAGACATTGGCCGCTGGTACGGAGGCCTGCAGAAGGATCCTCTCGAGGTCACCGCGCCCATTCAGGCGAAGGCCGCGGAGTTGACCAAGGGACTCACGACGGACGACGACAAGATCCACGCCATCTACAATTTCGTGTCGCTGAACTATCACTACGTCGGGCTGGACTTCGGCATTGGCCGCTACCAACCGCATGCGGCTGACGATGTCCTCGACAACGGCTATGGCGATTGCAAGGATAAACACACGCTGCTGGCGTCTCTGCTGAAGGCGGTGGGAATCGAGGCGTGGCCAGTGCTGATTCACGGCCAGCGCAAGCTCGATCCGGACGTGCCATCGCCCGCGCAGTTTAACCACGTCATCACCGCAGTACCCCGCGGAGATAAGTTCCTCTGGCTCGATACCACGCCAGAGGTCGCGCCCTACGGATTGCTGCTGTTGAATCTGCGCGGCAAGCAGGCGCTGATGATCCCCACCAGCAAGCCGCCGGCGCTGGTGTCCACGCCGCAGAATCCGCCCTTTCCCGAGGAACACGAATTCTCCGCGGAAGGAAAACTCGGGCCGGATGGAACCTTCACCGGCCATATAGAGCAATCGTACCGGGGAGACACCGAGGTCATGCTGCGAAGCGTTTTCCGGCAGGTCTCGCAATCGCAGTGGAAGGAGGCGGTGCAGCGATTCTCCTACGGGCTGAATTTTGGCGGCGATGTGAGCAACGTGAAGATGACTCCGCCGGACGAACTGGACAAGCTCTTCCAACTTTCCTACGACTATGTGCGGAAGAACTTCGGTGACTGGGAAAACCGGCACATCATCCCGCCGTTGCCGCCGATCGGGATGGAGATCGTGAAAGGTTCCAGGGAGAAGAAGCCCTCGGAGCCGCTACCGATGGGCGGGTTGGGCAAAGCGACATTCAGGTCGCGAGTCGAATTGCCGGCGGGCTATGTGGCGATCGCACCGGCAAAATTCCATCTATCGGAGCCGTACGCTGAGTATACCGATGACACTCGCATCGAAAATGGAGTGATGACCACCACGCGCGAAATGGTGGTGAAGAAGAATGAAATTCTGCTGAGCGATTGGGATGGGTATTACAAATTCGGTCGGGCTGTGGCTGACGACGAATTCAACTTTATACGTCTCAGTCGGACGGGCGCATCCGTGGAGGCCAAAGGGGACGACGCCGGGGATAAGGACGAGGAAAGTACGGGAGACATCGATCAAACTTTTCGTGACGGGACCGATGCGTTACAGCGCCGGGATTTCAAGGGAGCCCAAGAAGTATTTGAGAAAGTGATCGCCAAGGACCCGAATCACAAGTTCGCACACCTGAATCTCGGGCTGGCGCAAGGAGCGCAGGGCCACACTTTCGACGCCCTAGCGCAGTTCCAAAAGGAAGAGGAGATTTCCCCTGACGATCCGCGTGCGTATCAGGCTGCGGCCTCCCTGGCCGGCTATCTGGGTAACAGGGACAGCGCGATCGCAGAGTGGCGCAAGCTGCTGAAGGTGGATCCGGCGAACCGCACTGCGGCTTTTACTTTGGCAGGGCTGCTCCACCAGGCCGGTAAGTATCCCGAAGAAGTGGAGATCCTGACGACGGCGGTCAAGGGGGCGCCGGACAGCCCAGGCTTGCTCCTGCAACTGGGCTATGCCTTTTTCAAGACCGGACAGAACGATAAGGCGATCGCCAGCCTGCGCGAGGTGATCAAGCAGAAGGGCGACGAACCGGAAGTTTTGAACAACGTCGCTTGGGCGCTTGCGGAAAACAAAATGAGTCTGGATCTGGCGCAACAATACGCCGAAAAGGCAGTCGAGAAACTGGACGAGCAAGCGCAGGGGACGGAGTCTTCAAACGACGTGAAACTACGCGTGACCTATGACTTCTCGCTGGTATGGGACACGCTGGGGTGGGTGTACTTCCAGCAGGGAGATGCGAAGCACGCCGAAAGCCTGGTTCGCGCGGCGTGGTTGTTGGGAGAAGAGAGCTTGGTGGCAGAACACCTTGGCGAGATCTATGAGAAGGAAGGCAAGACCCAGCAGGCGGCGCACGCGTATCAGGATGCACTAGCGGTGTCGTCGGTGCCGGCCGCCGTAGGTATGGGAATTACACCGGCCGACGCGCAAAAGGAATATAAAAGTCGCACGGACGAGATCAAAGCGCGCTACAAGAAATTGACGGGGAAAGAGGTTCCACTGAGCGAAATCCGGCGCCTGCCCAATGGAGAGTGGACCCAGACTCCGGCCGAGCAACTTCGCCACACGCGTGAGGTGAAAGTCAGCAACGAGGCGAAGCTCTCGGGCAAGGCGCAGTTTATCGTCGAAATCAAGCCAGGGAAAGTAAACTCGGCGCACTACTTGAGCGGCGACGATACACTCGAACCCCTCGCGGACAAGCTGGTGGAGGCCCTTTATCCGCTGGAGTTCCCGCCCGACAGCGAAGCCATTCTCGTGCTCAGGCTCGACGTCAACTGCCAGCCCACCACCCCATGCGTCGCGGCGCTGGTCAACCCGGTGCCAGAGCGCCGCTAACTCCGTACCACGTACTACAGCGCTAGCCTGATCAAGTGAGACGTAACCCGTGAAGGGCAGGTTCTTCCGTAACGTGTTCCCGCGGCTGAAACGTCAGATACTGAAGGAGTGAATTCTCTCCCCTCATCACAGCCCGGCCAGCGGGCGACGAGAGCGCATTTTGCCGAGCCCACGACGGCGGTCCTTCGGTTCAAGGACGGCCGCCGCATCGCGGCCAAGTTGAGAGTTGTTTCCCTAACCGGCGGGTTGCTTGCCCTGGCTCATCCGATCGACACCGGGTGCAATGCGAAGTTGATGTTTCTGACCGGGTCGGGGATGGTGCTCGGCGCGGCCGAGATGCTGAGCCCGCGCTCCTGGACGCTGCAGCCCTTTCGCTTCGTCGCACTCAATGATGACGACCAAGCCCGGCTGAAAGCCGTCATCCAGATGAACAGCGATCACGGTACCAGCGCTCAAATCGAACGCTCCCGAGCCTGGTGAACTTCCTGCGCCCGTTCCGCTTTTGCAGACCGTCCATGTCGAACCGCCCCGCTAATTCCTAATGATTCGCAGGAGAAGTTTAACCCCGAACCAGTTCAATCAGTTTTTCGAGGACCGCAATTTCCCCGGCTAATGCGAAGTGTCCGGGCCGCCAGGGTCGCCCGGTGGAGTCGGGCGGGGATAGAGGCCTCTTTCGAATTCGTAGGTGTAGCGCAACGCCAACTCGAGGCGGTTCCAGCAGCCGGCCCGGTCGTAGATCTGTTTCAAGTAGTTCTTAACCACGAGTTCGCTGATGCTCATCTCGCGCGCGATTTCGCTGTTTTTGTGACCGGTAGCCACAAGACCGACGACTTCGAATAGACGTGGCGTCAGCAACTCCAGAAGTGTAGGTCCCGCCCCTGTCTTATCGATGAGGGCGCCTCTCGGCACAGTTCAGGTCTCCATTCGGAGGCGGTCCGCCGATAGAGATGCAGCGGCCGTCTCTTTTCGCGGAACCGCCGCCTCAGCTGCGGACCGGTCAAGCGGCTTTGCCCTTGCGTGCCGCGAGTGCTGCCTGAGTCAAAGCTGCACCCACTTGGCTCTCACCGCCCAGGAGACTGTCCTCCTCGCCTCGATTCAGCAGGTCATACAACTGCTTGACGAGGTACATGAATTTCCTGGGGTCTCGCTCTCGGCGAGCCGCACTGGCCAGTTGCCTCCAGCGATTGAGAAGACATTGGTCAGCCTCCTGCGAACGAATCAACCGGTCAGGGAGCCGTTGACTGCACTTTTATTGTTGCACTTGATGTGCCAATGGCTAAACACAGCGACATCAGAAAGATGTCTTGATACGCGGCAAGAGGAACCCGGCTACTTTTGCAAACCCGCTGGTAGTTAATTCGTGGAGCTTCGCGGTTTGCAACGGCGATTGCGACGGACCCAGCCTTTCGCATTCCTTCCGCAAACGACGGACTCCAAGTACAGGATGACAAACCCAAAGCATGAAAAAACCGTGCCCCGAAGGGGGACGCGGTTCGGACCTTCATTCTGAGGCCGCGGAGGTGCTCGCGGCCACGGTAACTCTTACCGGCGCTTCTTACCTTTCTTTTTTGCCGCTTTCTTCGCGGGCTTCTTCTTGGGCGCCTTCTTAGCGGCCTTTTTCTTGGCAGGCTTTTTCGGCGCTTTCTTGGCCGGCTTCTTGGCCGCCGCTTTCTTCTTCGCTTTGGGCTTGGGCTTGGGCTTGGGTTTGCCGCCTCCGCCGCCGGGGGCAGGTGGCGCGGGCTTAGGCGCAGGAGGCGCAGGTGCGGACATGGGCTCCGGTTCCGCTGCTTCAGGTTCCGGCACCCCCGATTCCTCTTCCTCCTCCTCTTCTTCGAAATCTTCCTCCAGCGACTCGCTGTAAGCGCCGCTGTCGCCGAATTCTTCCTCTTCATCACGTCCGTAGAGCGTGGGGTCGTAGAACGTCATTGCTCCTCCTGATTTCAGTGGCGGCCGGGTGCCGAACAGCGCGCCCTGGCTGCGGGCACGAGAGAATTTAAAAGACCACCGAAACTACTTTGCTGGAACGGCGCGTGATTATAGCACGACGTTCGGTGCAAGCCGCAAGGACTGCAAACACATACTGCTGGCTATTCAGTTATCACAGCGAGATGGGGAAGGAAAGAAAAAAAAGAGGCCGGCGTCGATTATGAAACGGTAAGAGAGCGCGTGAGAACCCGTGCCGTCCCTGCGGGACTCGTTACCATTCCCACGCTTACCCGGCACTGCTGTGCCGGGCTTTCCCAGGCCGCCGCTTCGCGGCTGGATCCCAGGAAGGTCTTGGCCACCGCTCCCCCCGGAATTTCTCACGCGCACTCTTTTAGGACTACCCCCCGCAGTTCGCCCCCGCTTGCTAGGGCGCCTGCAATTCCAGCTTTTTGATCACCGTTACCTTGCTGTAGGCCACGCGAAATCCCAGGCGCTCGGCGTTGCGCTGCGAGATCGTTCCGCCCTGGGTGACCACCACCGCGTATTCGCATCCGGCCTCGACTGCAGCGGCCAGGCGCGCTCGCAGCAGGGCCGTCTGCAACCCGCGGCCGCGGAACTCGGCGAGGGTTCCCGCCCCACAGAGGGCAAAGACTTTGTGCTCGGGAATCACCAGGCCCGTGCCGCATGCCACCAGTTTGCCCTCGACGGTGGCGACGAATGCCAGAGCCCGTTTCATCTGGTAGAGCGGAGTGATAAGCCCCCGAAACGGCTCGGGCGCGCCATCTGGGAAGAATGCACTTTCCACGATCGCCCCCGTAACCTGGGCCTCCTCAATGGGACTGCGACGCACCTCACATCCTGCTGGAGCGGGAGGGAACTTCGCTCCCACATCGAGCTGGCGGTACAGCACGTTGTTCAGTTCCGCGATGGCATATCCCCGTTCCTTGAACAACTCAAACACCTCCGGCCCGTGCATGGGACATAAATCCACCTGCGACGGGGCTTTGTGCGCGGCGTAAAACTGCTCGATACGTTCCAAGTCTTCGGCGGTAAACGGACGATCTAGCCCTGCGCCAGTCGCCCGCCCGATTGGCGATCCCAGGCCAGCGAACACCATATGCCCGCCGCAAATCTCTTCCACCGCCGCCCCGATCTCAGGCCGCGTCTTCTGGAATACGCGTGCGTACTCGACTTGCGGCATCTCCTCGCCCGACTCGAAGCGGCGAGCCAGTGCCTTATCCACGAATTGCATGCCAAGGGTCCTTTCTGGTTGTAAGAGGACACAGGTGAGCGACGCGCGCACTCCTGCGCGTTCACAAAGGAAAGCAACCAGCAGAATTAAAGGACGGCGGTCATAGGCAGGACAGAATTCTACCCTAGAGGCACGAATTAGTGGCAAAATACGTGCCCATGTTTACACTTCGCCTGGCGTTGCTCTCTCTGTTGATATGTGTGTTGCGGCCGCTCCACGCCGCCGCAGCCGAGTCCCAGACTCTCCGCTACACGGTTGTTTCCAACGGCAAGCTCGCCGGGAGCGAGGTCGACACCTATCTGCCCGGCGGCCGCGTGGAGAGCGCGTTCGAGTTCAACGACCGCGGGCGCGGCCCCAAGGTGTCAGCCGTCTACGTGCTGGATTCCAATGGGATGCCCTCGAAGGTCGACGAAACCGGCAACGACTACCTGAAAGCTCCGGTCGACGAGCACTTTGAAGTCAAAGACGGTATCGGCCACTGGAAAAGCACCACCGAGAACGGACAGGGCCCGGCGGGAAGCTTTTACGTCAGCAATAACGGCGCCGCGGCCGAACTTGCGTTCCTGGTCGCGGCCCTCGAGAAGGCCCACGGTGCGGCGGTCCATCTGCTTCCTGCCGGCGAGGCGCGGCTCGAACGCCTGACCGATGTGACTTTGGAAGATCACGGCCAGAAAATCCACGTCACTGACTTCGCGATCACCGGACTCTCCTACGAGCCCCAGACGGTGTGGCTCGATGACGACCACCGTTTTTTTGGAATCCCCGGACCCTGGTTTGCCTTCATGCGCGAAGGCTGGGAGAAGACGAACGACCAACTCTATGCCATCGATGTCAAACAGGTCGACCAACGTTACGCCCACCTGGCCAAAGACCTGGCGAAGCATCCGGCGCATCCTGTTGCCGTCGAGCACGTACGCCTGTTCGATTCCGAGCAGGCTCTCATGCGGGAAGATCAGACGGTGGTCGTGTCTGGCGACCGCTTCCTGGCGGTCGGACCGTCAAGCGCCGTGCACCCGCCCGCGGACGCCGAGCGCATCGACGGAACCGGCAAGACTTTACTCCCGGGCCTGTTCGACATGCACACCCACAACCAGGCCTTGGACGGCATCCTGCACATTGCGAGCGGCGTAACCGGCGTTCGCGACATGGGGAACGACATGGAACAACTCCAGCATCTGCAGGATCAGTGGCAGAACGGCACGGCCATCGGTCCGCGCATCTGGAAAGCTGGATTCATCGACGGCCACGGTCCATTCCAGGCTCCCACCGGACTGTACGCCGATACCGCGGCTGAGGCCGAGGCTGCGGTTAAGCGTTACGCCGATCTGGGCTACGTTCAAATCAAGCTCTACAGTTCGCTCAATCCCGACTTCGTCCCCGCGATCGTCAAACTTGCGCACGCTCGCGGACTCCGCGTCAGCGGCCACATTCCCAATGGCATGATCGCCCGGCAATTCGTCGAAGACGGTGCGGACGAGATTCAGCACATCAACTTCATCTTCCTGAACTTTCTCCAGTCGCAAGTGAAGGACACGCGCACCCCGGAGCGCTTCACTGCCGTCGGTGCCAACGCCGCCAAGCTCGACCTGCAGTCCAAACCGGTGCAGGATTTCATCCAACTTCTGCTCGACCACCACACCACTGTCGATGTGACCCTGGCCACGTTTGAAGGCATGTTTACCGAGCGTCCAGGGCAGGTATCCCCAGACTTCGCGCCGGTTGTGAAACGGCTTCCCGCGCAAGTCCAGCGCAGCGCTTACAGCGGCGGACTTCCGGTCACGGCCGACACCGACCAACTCTACAAGGATTCCTATCGCGCCATGCTCGCGATGACCAAGCGGATGTACGACGCCGGCGTCCCCATCCTCGCGGGCACGGACGCCACCGCCGGAATCATGCTGCATCGGGAATTGGAACTGGAAGTCCAGGCTGGCATTCCGCCTGCGAAATCGCTGCAGATTGCGACCTTGAATGCGGCCCGTCTGCTGAAACAGGAGAAGGATCTGGGGTCGATCGCCGCCGGCAAGCTTGCCGACTTTGTGCTGGTGGAGGGAAATCCGGCGGAACACATCAGCGACATCCGCCGCTGCCGGCTGGTGATGAAAGACGGCACGCTCTACAACAGCGCCGATCTTTACGCCGCGGTCGGCATCCAGCCGGCGGAATAGCAATGCAGTTGCGGGCTTGCTGTAACCGCGCCTTGATTTGAAAGGTCGCGGCCTTTGCGATGAGAACTCCTCTTTCGCCCCCGCTGAGGCTAGATCATTCCCCACGCTGACCCAGGGCTTGCGCCCTGGGCTTTACTCTTACGCCGCTTCGCGGCTCGAAAATCGCTGGACGAAGCGGATGGCTGAAGGCTGAGAGCTGCTTTTCTCACACCTGTTGCCGGGCTTCGCCCAGCGCTATGCTGACGTCCATCTTCTTCTTATTGCGGTAGATGGTGACCTTCACCGTATCGCCGGCGCGGTGGTTGTTCATCATCTGCGCCAGGTCGTCCTCGTCCTGCACCTTCTGATCATCGATGGCCACGATCAAGTCGCCGCCCAGCGTGATGGGAATATTGCCCAGGTAGGCTCGCTCCGAGCCGCCGTGCAGGCCGGCCAGATCGGCGGAACCGCCCGGCGTCACCTCGATGATCAGCAGTCCGTAGTCGACCGGCAAGCCAATTTCTTCGGAAAGTTCGGGACTGATGGGAATCGTGCGCACGCCCAGGGCCGGACGCCGCACCCGGCCCAAGGTCAACAGATCATTGAGCACGGCCTTCGCCGTGTTGATCGGAATGGCGAAGCCGATGCCCGCGTTCTGCCCGACATTCGAGAGAATCATGGTATTGATGCCGATGACCTCTCCGTGCCAGTTCATCAACGGCCCGCCAGAATTACCCGGATTGATGGCGGCATCGGTCTGGATCGCTTCGTCGATCATGGCTCCGTTGGGCTCGCGAACCGGGCGAATCGAACTCACGATGCCGCGGGTCATGGTTCCCGCCAGGCCAAACGGATTGCCGATGGCGTACACTTTCTGCCCTACCTGCAGGTTGTGCGAGTCGCCCAGCACCGCCGGAACCAGATCGGGTGCCTTGATCTGGATCACCGCCAAATCGTGCGGCACATCGGTCCCGACGACGGTGGCTTTGTACTTCTTGCGGTTGTGCAGCGTGACTTCCACCTGCCGGGCGTCGGCAATCACGTGATAGTTGGTCAGGATGTGGCCTTCTTTATCGATGACGAAGCCAGAGCCCTGCCCCTCTTGCGGCACCAGGCCATAGAAGAAGTCGAACGTCATGGCACGCGAGGTAACGTTCACCACCGACGGAATATTCTTCTTGTAGACGCCGATGTTGTTCTGCTCTTCCCCGTCGAGCGACTCTCCCGGGGCGGCCTCGGTGATCTCCACCTGCTCGGGATGGGCGAGCCAATTCGAGGGATGGACTCCGGCCTGCGAGTTGGAACGCCAGGTCGTGAAGTAGAAGAACCCGCCGGCAATGGCCAGCGTGAGGATCAAAGGCCGTATGAGTTTCATAATTCCAACCACCTGAGGTATGTACGACGCGTGGGAGTGAAAAGGTCCCTCATTTCATTCTAAACAATGCTCGTGCCGGAGGATACCGCTTCACCGCGACGGGAGCGGTTCAGTTTGAGAGGGGGATTACACAAACGATAGACGCTGACCGTGATCTGGTAGCAGCGCGATACTCAGACAGTGGCCCAACCTCGCTCAGAACCCGTAGTTGTTGCAAAATCGCAGTCCCATGAAAATTTTCATCCGCAGGCTTTGGCGAACACCTGATGCAGCGCAGGATAAATCCTACGGTAAGTGGTGTAGGCGTGCTGCATAGTTCTTGACCCCAGTGGATCCACCGCGATCCGCGCCGCCACGCGAACCACATTGTCGCAAGCTTCATCGACCGATGCCCACGCCCCTGCGCCGGTAGCCGCCAGAATCGCTGCGCCATACGCGGCCCCCTCTTCCGCGGCGACGATTTCCACTTCATGCCTGTAAACGTCAGCTTGAATCTGTCGCCACAATGGGGACCGGGCCCCTCCGCCGCCCAGCCGGATCGACGTGACCGGAATCTTCATCTCCTCGAAAATGGTGAAAGTATCTTTCAGGCTGAAAGCGACGCCTTCCATCACGGCCCGAATCAGGTGTCCGCGCGTGTGTGAAGCCGTCAGTCCCAACAAGGCCGCCCGAGCGTTCGGATCGAGGTGCGGTGTGCGTTCGCCCATAAGATAAGGCACCCAGAAAGCCCCCTCCGACCCTGCAGGCGCCGCGCTGGCTTCTTCGGCCAGCACATCGTAAGGATCGCGTCCGTCTTTGGCTCATCACGCCGAAGCGATCACGAAACCAGCGCAACGACAATCCCGCGGCCTGGGTCACGCCCATCACATGCCACCGTCCAGGGATCGCGTGACAAAACGTGTGCAACCGCCCCTGCGGATCGAGCGCCGGTCGATCCGTTGCGGCAAAAACCACCCCGGAAGTTCCGATCGTGGCGCTGACTGCGCCGGCGCGCGCAATGCCCATGCCAACGGCGCCCGCCGCCTGATCGCCGGCGCCGGCCACGACCGGCGTTCCGGCTCGCAGTCCGGTAGCCTCTGCTCCCGCGGCGGATACTCGTCCGCAGACCTTGCGGCGATTCGTGCAGCGCCGGCAGCATGCGTTCCTCGATCCCGGTTTTGCTCAGAACTTCCTCCGACCAACGGCGGTTGGCCACGTCCAGCAGCAGCGTGCCCGAGGCGTCTGCCATGTCGATGGCTCGGTCTCCCGTAAGGCGGAACCGCACATAGTCTTTCGGCAACATCACGTGCGCCACGCGCTCCCAATTCTTGGGCTCGATTTCGCGCACCCAGAGCAGTTTGGTGAGGGTGAAATTGGTCAGCGGAGGATTGCACGTCAGACGAATCAACACGTCCCGCCCGAACATCGCGGAAAGCTCGTTGCTCTGGGCTTCGCTTCGCTGATCGCACCAGATGATCGCGCTCCGCACCACCTCATCGGCGGAGTCGAGCAAGACCGCGCCATGCATCTGTCCCGAGAACCCGACGCACGCGATGTTGTCGGCGCGCACATTGGAGGACTGCAACGCCTTCCGCACCGCCGTGCCGCAGGCTTGCCACCAGTCGCGTGGATCCTGTTCCGCCCAGCCCGGACGTGGGCTTGCGAACGGCTCATGGTCAGCCGATGCCGAGGCGACTACGGTGCCCTGATCGTCCATGACGAGCGCTCGCGTGCCTCCCGTACCCACGTCGATGCCTAGATAAGCGATGGTTCCTCCTGATTTTTTTATTTTTCTACCTGAGGCTAAGCCATTTCTTCAGCCAGGACTCCCGGCCGTTCCCGGAGCTGGGGGATTTTTTCTTTGACGGCTTCTTGCGACATGCGGCGCAGGAAGAAATCGAGATTCCCGCGCATCACCAGGTGCGGCGCCAGCGCAAGTTGGTCGGTCGAATTGCCGCGCTCCACCAGAAACTTGTGCAACATGCGAAACGCCATTTCACCCTGGGCACGCGGGCGCTGATAAATCGATGCCGCCACCGCGCCGGATCGTATCTGAGGAACAAGGTCGGCGAACAGGTCGGTAGTAATGATCGTGAGACCGGGCAGCAGGTTTGTGTCTCGGGCGGCCTTGAGCACCGGAATCGAAGCTTCCGTCGTCACGTACACACCCGCCAGGTCGCGGCGTTCTTCAAAGAGCTTGCGCGATCTGCTGTATGCATCGGCCTCGGTGCCATGGTCCTCGATCGGCTTCAAAACCTCGAGGTGAGGATAGAGCGACCGCAGAGTGGTTGCAAAGGCGGCATACTTTTCTGCGTGCTCGGTAATCGCCATGTCGAATACGGTGATGGCGATGGCTCCCTTGCGCCCTACAAGGAACCGCCCCATCAGATCAGCCGCGATCGAACCGCTGACCAAAGTATCAATGGCAACGATGCCGCGCCGGCCACTATGGGGGGCGTCCGTGGTCACGCACACGACAGGAGTTCCGGCGCGCGAGGCGCGCTGGATCCACGGCTGCAGGCCTTTCGGATTTCCGGGGAAGATAATGATTCCGTCTACCTTCTTACGAAGAGCAGCGCGGAACGCCTCCTCCTCGCCTTCCCCCAGCTGAGGATAGGTTCGGAATTCGAGCTCAATATCCTCCAAGGGGTTCGATGCGGCCTCTTCCCGGATGCCGGCCCGAACCTCGTCCCAGAATGAAGTGGTGCCCTTCAAGGTGTGGATCGAAACCCGAAAGTTCCGCTTGGATGAAAGGAGCCGCGCCGCGAGGTTGGGTCGATAGCCCAGCGTTCGAGCCATCTCCAAGACTTTGGTTTTGGTAGCAGGGCTCACTCCCGGGTTGTCATGTAAGGCGCGATGTACGGTACCAATCGAGGTGCCAAGTGCGTTGGCAATGTCGAGCAGCGTGGTCGGCTCTTTGGCCATCTCTAACTCGTCGCGGGGTGCTGAGCGCTTCCCCGGCAAATCTCGGGTTAAGCGCTTACCCGCTATAAAAACGATCTTGCAAGGCTGAATGTAAACGTTTACGACCCGGTTGCGCAAGCCCATCAGAAGAGAATCTTGAGCATACAAAACAAATCGCTGCGGAGATCAGGGCGAGGCCCACGTCCAAAGCGCTCTTTTTGATCGGGAATGCCTGAAAGATGGTAGGCCCAGTCGCAAATCGTATCCCGCCAGACCGCGGCCTCACCCGCCTGGTACTGCAGCAGGGTCAGGACCGCGTTGTAACGCTCCTCATCGATGTGCCCTTGGAGCGCTTTCCACTGGGAGGCAAACTCGCCGGCCCGCTCTGCTCCCTCGTAATGCGAATCGTAAATATGCTGGATGACCGTTTTTCCCGAATGCAAGACATAGGTATAGGGAACGTGGTGAAAGAACAGCAGCAGGTCATCGGGGCAGGTGGCCGAGCGATTCATACAGCTTTTGTATAGCCTCCGGATATTGTCCGATGTATCCTGTGCCGGTCGCCACGGTGCGGTCCATGCCGATTCCATCATGGTCGGCTCGGTGCCACTGCCCCCAGCCATTTCTCTCCGACGACTCCGGCGCCGGATCGTAATGGTTGCCGACAATATTGGTGAGCGTACCTGCTCCCAGGGGTCCGGTGTAACTCTCATAGACGTGCCACGAGCTTAACTGCAACGTCGAGATGGTCTGAACCACCAACGGATCGTTGCCGAAAGTCAGGCGGGTCCATTCGTCGATCATTGTTTCGGCGCTCAAGTCAGGCTGCCATGCCAGGCGCCCGAAGCCGTAGAGATTGGCCATGGCCATTGGATTTCCCAGCCAGTTTGCGTCCATCCCGACGTTGGCCACGCCCACGACCCCGCCGGTGGGGCGATGAAAAACGCGCCCTGATACGAGATCCTTGACTGGCGTTGCGTTGCCCTCAATTCGCAAATCGAAGTCCAGCACTTCCTTCCACATGGGGACAAGAAAACATAGTTGCCGTTGCTGCCCGGTGTATTCCTGTGTGATCTGCAGTTCGATCGCTTCGTTGGTGCGGCGCAGGCCCGCGAAAAGCGGCGACACCGGCTCCCGCACCTGGAAATCGATTGGGCCATTCTTGATCTGAACGATCACGTTTTCGTCGAAGGCGCCGTCGAGCGGATGAAAATTATCGTAGGCGGCCTTGGCGCGGTCGTTTTTCAGATCGCGCCAATCCAGATGGTGGTTGTAGACGAAGGCGCGATAGAACACGACGCCACCATGAGGCTTCAGCGCGTGCGCGACCACGTTGGCCGCGTCGGGCGGCGTGCGGTTGTACGTCGAGGGCCCGAGGCGTCCTTCCGAGTCGGCCTTGACTACAAAGCCACCGAAATCCGGGATCCACCGGTAGATTTCGTCGACCTTCTTGCGCCACCAGTCAGCAACCCGAGGATCGAGCGGATCGAACGTCTCCAAATCGCCCAGCGCCTTGGGACTGCTCAAGTCAACCGAGAGAGCAAGTTGCACGCCCCAAGGCCGGAACACATCTGCGATGCGGCTGGCTTGTTCGATAAATGTGCGGTCGAGGACGCGCGGGTCGGCGTTCACGTTGTTGATCGCACACCCGTTGATTCCGATCGAAGCCAGCAGGCGTGCGTACTGCCCGGCGCGGACCAGGTCGACGCGGACCTTGCCGTCGGCAAAAAATATTGAAGGCCCGCCATATCCGCGCTCGATGCGTCCGTCGAGGTTATCCCACTGATTCACCCAGCGCAAAGGAGCATGCGGCTGCTGTAATTCATCGATCGCCGCGATGCTCTCTCCCCGGGCGAGCTTGCCCAGCAGCGCGAACATGCCATAGAGAACACCACGGTCGGTCGCCCCGGTAATGACCAGGCATTCCCGCTCCCCGATGCGGGTGCTTTTCAGCCAATAGCCGTCGGCTATCAATTGTTCTGCCGGAAGCAGGTCCGGAGCAAGCCCGTGAATTTGCGAGAGCGTCCCTAGGATGAGGACGCTTTCCGTCGGGCGTGAGGGCGGGTTCCGTGAGTCTACTTGTAGAGTCCGGCCCAACATTCTCGAGATTCCCCGCGCCAGTTCCGCTTGCGCGGACTTCAGCACCGGCGAATCTCCAAGGACCTCCGCCCTGGATGCCAGGTGCTCGTAGTTCTTCGCCGTCTTCGCATCCAGCGCGGCATACCGCAACCATGCTTCCTCTCCCGTTTCGGCGGCGACAACGGGCGCCACAGCCACTAAGACCGCAGCCATGAATTTGCGCTGCAGTACATCCCTGAACCAGTTGGCGCGAATAAATTTCATATCCCCCAGGAAAAATACTTATAACACCAGGAACTCAACACCTCGCGCGCCTCTCGTCTCTGCCCTGACACCCGCGATATACTCTCACCGTCCGCAGACGTAAGCCACACTGCACCTCGAAATCATTCAGGAGATCCTTCTCATGCAGAGCCGCATCACCGGCACAACCATGCCCGTCCTGGAATTCCTCCTCGAACCGAACGACGCAATTATCTCCGAAGCGGGGGAATTGTCATGGATGGGCAGTTCGATCCAGATGACGACCCACACCCAGTTCGCCGGTGGTGGCGGCCTTTTCGGCGTGCTGAAGCGCGTAGCCGGCGGCGGATCGATTTTCATGACCGAATATCGCTCCCTCGGTGCAACCGGCGAACTCGCCTTCGCCACCAAGCTCCCAGGCCACATCGTGCCCGTCGAAGTCGCCCCGGGGCATGAATACATGATCCATCGCCACGGCTTCCTCTGCGCGACTCCTCAAATTCAGATTGGGGTGGGTTTTCAGCAGTCGTTGGGCGCGGGCATTTTCGGGGGCGATGGCTTCCTTCTGCAGCGGCTGAGCGGACAAGGCATTGCCTGGCTCGAACTCTCCGGCGAACTGGTCACGCGCGACCTTCAGCCCGGTGAAAATCTGCGCGTTCATCCTGGACACGTCGGCGCCTTTCAGTCGAGCGTGTCGTTTCAGATCACGACCGTTCCCGGCATCAAGAACATGATCTTCGGCGGCGACGGAATTTTCCTGGCCTCGCTAACCGGCCCCGGCAGAGTCTGGCTGCAGACGCTGCCCATCTCCAGGTTGGCCCACGCCCTGGAGCGGTACATGCCCCATGAAGTCCGGCGCCAGACGGTGGAGGGCGGCGTGGTCGGCGGCATCGTGGGCTCCATCCTCGACAACATGAAATAAGGGGAAGCCTCCATGAGCAGCTTCGCGCGAGCTCTTGCTCTCACACTGATGTTCCCGTTGTTCGCCCTCGGCCAAGACGGCCTGAAGTACAAGCCGTCGGAGGGCGACTTCGTTGCACACAATTTCAAGTTTCACTCCGGTGAGCAACTCGCGGACCTGCGCCTGCACTACCGAACCCTGGGCCAGCCGGTTCGCGCTGCCAACGGGCGGGTAACCAACGCGGTGTTGCTTCTCCACGGCACCGGCGGATCGGGAGCGCAGTTTCTCGTGCCGCAATTCGCCGATGAACTCTTCGGCCCGGGGCAACCGCTTGATATCACCCGATACTTCATCGTCGCGCCCGACGGCATTGGTCACGGGAAGTCGTCGAAGCCCAGCGACGGCATGCACGCGCACTTCCCACAATACGATTATGACGACATGGTGTCGGCGCAACATCTGCTCCTGACCGATGGCCTCGGCGTTCAACACCTGCGCCTGCTTTTTGGCACCTCCATGGGATGCATGCACTCCTTCGTGTGGGGCGAGACCTATCCAGACTTCATGGATGCCCTGATGCCGATGGCTTGCCTGCCCGTGCAGATCGCGGGCCGCAACCGCGTCTGGCGCAAGCTGCTGATGGATGCGATCCGCGGTGATCCCGACTGGAAAGAGGGTGAATACACAGAAGAGCCAAAGCGGGCGCTACGCACAGCTCAAGACTTACTGGCTATAGCGGGGAGCGCCCCCTTATTAATGCAGAAGAACTTTCCGACGCAGCAGGCGGCAGACAAGTATGTCGCCGATTCGGTCGAGTCCCGCATCGCGAGCCTGGATGCCAACGACCTGCTCTACCAACTGAATGCCTCGCGCAACTATGACCCGTCTCCGCATCTGGAAGCGATTACCGCGCCGGTGATGTGGATCAACTCCGCGGACGACTTTATTAATCCACCAGAACTCGGCATCGCCGAGAAAGAGAGCAAACGCCTGAAAAAAGGTACTTTCGTACTTCTTCCCATTAGCGACAAGACTCACGGACACGGAACCCACACCTGGGCCGTGGCATGGCGCGAATACATGACGCAGATCCTTACCCACACGGCTCACTAGACCGTCAGGGCAATGCGTAATCAGATCGTCTTAAACAAAATGTCTCAACTTAGAAGAAGGGAGAGCGATATGACCAGGTACGCAATGTACGTCACCCTCGCGCTGGCATTCTTCCTGGCATCCATGCCGACCGGGTTTGGTCAGACTGCTAGCGATCAGGCAGGCGACTCGGACTGGCACCACCGATTCCAGATCAGCAGTACCACGTTCACCGATGGCGGCCAGTTGCCACTCAGCGTGGTGCTGGGTTCTAATTTTTGCTCGTTCGTTGCCGGCGGCGGAGATCAATCGCCCGAACTCTCGTGGAAGGATGCGCCGCGCGAAACGCGCAGTTTCGTCGTAACCCTATTCGACGTGACCGCATCGTTCACGCATTGGGGGATGTACAACATCTCCCGCAAAACCACCGAGCTTCCCGAGAACGCGGGTGTTGCTGGAAGCCCGTACGGCCACCAAGTTTTTAATGATTTCTTCCTGGGCGCCGAATACGACGGTCCCTGTCCGCCAAACAACATTACCCCGGTCGTTCACGACTATGTGTTTACCGTGTACGCTCTTGACGATGACCTGCACCTGACATCGTCACCACCGAACTTTCCGGCGGATGCCGAGACGCTGTATCGCGCCATGCTCGATCATGTGCTGAAACGCGCCAGCATTCACGGATATTTTTCCACCGCCAACTGACCGAGGCCCGACCGCCGCGCCCTCTTCGCTCCCGTGCCGCCGAGGGCGCGGCATTCTGTTGGACGTACGCTTAATTTTGTCCGAACCCTTGACGTGCCTGGCCAGGCATCTCAGGTAAACTATCTTGCGTCTATAGAATTTTCCCTGGCAAATGATCAACGGCAAGCGCATCGCGGTCGTCATGCCCGCATACAACGCGGAGAAGACCCTGGCGGTCACGGTAGGAGAACTGCCGGAACTGGTCGACATTCGCATCCTGGTCGACGACCAGAGCCGCGACAACACCGTCGCGGTGGCGCGCCAGCTCGGCCTGCTCGTCTTCCAGCACGACCGCAACTACGGCTATGGCCGCAACCAGATGACCTGCTACCGCGAGGCGCTGGCCGCCGGCGCTGACGTCGTCATCATGCTGCACCCCGACTATCAGTACACGCCGCTGCTGGCCACTGCCATGGCGAGCATGGTGGCCTACGATGTGTACGACGTGGTGCTGGGTTCGCGCATCATCGGAGGCCGCGCTTTACGCGGCGGCATGCCGATTTACAAATACATTTCGAACCGGCTGCTGACCGCGTTCGAGAATCTATTTTTGCGCGTAAAGCTTTCTGAATATCACACCGGATACCGCGCCTTCAGCCGCAAGGTGCTCACCGAACTGCCTCTGCTGGAGAACTCTGACGATTTCGTCTTCGACAATCAGATGCTGGCGCAATGCGTGCACTTCGGCTTCCGCATCGGGGAAGTCTCCTGCCCCACCAAATATTTCGAAGAGGCCTCATCGATTAATTTCCGCCGCAGCGTGACCTACGGTCTCGGCGTGGTGGCCACGACGTTGCAGTTTGCCCTGCACAGAATCGGACTGGTCCATTTGCCCCGCTTTAGTGACAAGGGACGCAAGCTCGAGGCCGGCCCCGACGCCTATTACGCCCGCCCCTCCGAAACCATGCGCTCGGTCTAGCGAGCCGGCCGCGGTTCCCTACTGAATGCAAGAGCCTCCACAAAATTCGACCCGGCTGCTGTCGGGGAGAGGCGATTGGTCCGCCGAGTGTCATGCTGCGGCTCGCCCTGATCGCCGGGTGCGCCTTCGTCGTGATGGGCTACCATCCTGGGCTTGAAGACGACGCGTTCTACCTCGCGGCCATCAAGCGCAATCTGAACCCGGCTCTGTATCCCCACGACGCTGACTTTTTCCGCTTGCAGTTTCAAGCCACCATCTTCGATAAGCTGATTGCGTTTTCGGTTCGCCTGATCCACTTGCCGTTGGAGTGGGTGGTCTTGCTCTGGCAGTTCGCAGCCATCTTTCTGCTATTGCATGGCTGCTGGCGAATCAGTCGCCGCTGTTTCGCCCAGCCGGAAGCGCAGTGGGCCGCGACGGCGATGATCGCCGCGCTGCTCACGCTACCTGTGACGGGCACCGGGATCAATCTCGCCGATCAATACTTACATCCGCGCACGCTGGCCACGACGGCAATCGTGGCCGCCGTAGTCGCCGTCCTCGATCGCCGCCTCTGGCTCGCCGGAATCCTGCTGGCGGTGGCCTTCCTGATTCATTCGCTCATGACGGTGTTCGGGATCTCCTTTTGTGCGTTCCTGTACGGGAACCTGCGCGCTCTCGGGCAGCGGCGGCAACCAGTCATTCCCGCTGCCGCAGCGCTGACGATCCCTTTGAGTTGGATGTTTGAGCCCGCTTCCGACGCCTGGCGCCAGGCTGCCTCCACTCGTAGTTTTTATTTTCTTGCACGCTGGCAGTGGTATGAGTGGTTGGGAGTCTTCGCACCGCTGGTTCTTCTCTTCGCGTGTCGGCGATTCTTGCGATCTCGCAGAAGTGTGCCCGACAGCACCGCCCTGATGCCACTGGTTTCAGCTCTGCTTTACTATGGGGTGTTTCAGACTGTCGTAGCACTCGCCGTAATGCTACCGCCGAGTCTTGAGCGCCTGCGGCCCTTCGAGCCGATGCGTTATCTGCACTTGCTCTACCTCTTGTTCTTTCTGATCGTCGGAGGCTTTCTCGGATCTTATGGGTTGAGCCGGCGCTTTTATCGCTGGCTGCTGCTCTTCCTACCCTTGAGCGCCGGTATGTTCTATGCGCAACGCCGGATGCTTCCCGCGTCTCCGCATCTGGAATTGCCGTTGGTCGCGACCGGCAACGGCTGGTTGCAGGCTTTCGCCTGGATCAGCCGAAACACCCCGGTGGACGCTGTGTTCGCAGTTGATCCACACTACGAAACGCTACCCGAAGAGGACTATCACGGCTTCCGCGCCCTCGCCGAACGCAGCGTTCTCGCCGACTACGAGAAAGATGGTGGCATGGCCTGCCGGGTGCCGCGCCTGGCCCCACGATGGCTCAGAGAAGTGAGGGCTCTGAACGGTTGGCGCAATTTTCAGCCGGCTGATTTTCAGCGCCTCAAGCACGACTTTGGAGTGCAGTGGGTCGTTCTCTCCCGCGCCGACGCACAATACTCGGTCCATCCAGATGACATAACCTGCCCTTACCAGAACCAGGAAGTAAGGGTGTGCCGTTTATACTGAGGGCGAGCTAATCTCAGAACGTGGTTCGGGAAGGGCACGGCTTCAGCCGTGCCGCTAACATCTACGTCTATGCGGGCTTTAGCCCCTGAGGCCACTTCGCTCCCGCCTGCAAATTGGGCGCACTGATGGCAATCAAAACCACTTTCTCAACGCGTCATCCACCCTATGTCCTGATCGTAGTGATCGCCCTCGCGGTCCGCCTCGCCGTTATCCCATTTGTCTACCGGGACTGGATGGACCCCTTCGTTCTCGACCATTGGGCGTTCGGAAGAATCGCTCGCTCCATCGTTTTGGGGCATGGCTTCGGCAGTCCCTTCGGCGACACCGGACTCTCCGCCCTACTGCCACCCGTCTACTCGTATCTGCTCGCGGGCATCTTCAAGATCTTTGGAATTGAAACCAGGGCCTCGGTTCTCGCCGCCCTCTCGCTGAATAGCTTGTTTTCGGCCCTCACCTGCATACCGGTTTTTCTCTTTGCCCGGCGGGCGTTCGGCGAACGCGTCGCGAAATGGGCCGGTTGGGGATGGGCTTTCTCGCCTTACGGCGTCTACTACGGTGCGGACTGGGCCTGGTCCACCCCGCTGGTGACGCTCGAGCTCGCCTGCCTGTTTTTGATCGCGTGGCGTCTGGAAAAATCTTCGCGCACCCGGGACTGGCTGCTGTTCGGACTATTGGGCGGCGTCGCCGCTCTCACCGAGCCCGTAGTGTTGTCGGTCGTTCCGTTGCTTGGGCTTTGGACACTCTATCGCCGCTATCGCCAGAGGCTGACTTGGAAAGCGCCCTTGCTGGCCGCGGCTCTCGGCGCAATTGCCGTAATGTCGCCCTGGTTCGTGCGCAACTACGAACTCTTCCACCGCTTCATTCCTGTGCGCAGTGGTTTTGGGCTGGAGTTGTACATCGGCAACAACGGTTACTCCACGCGCTGGGTCAACAGCAGCCTGCATCCGAATCACAGCGACGCCGAGCTTTCCGAATACGAGCGCGTGGGCGAGATCGCCTACATGGACCACAAGCTGCAACAGGGCAAGGATTTCATCCGCAGTCATCCGGCGTGGTTTACCTGGATGACCATTCGCCGCATCGTTTACATGTGGACCGGCTACTGGAGTTTCGACCGCGCCTATTTGAAGGACGAACCGCTCGATCCCCCCAACATTTTCGTGAATACAACGATGTCGATCCTCGGGCTAGTCGGCTTACGGCGTGTTTTTCGGCGCAACTCCGCGATGGGCATGCGATTTGCCATCGTTCTTCTTTTTTTCCCACTCACCTACTACATCTCGCATCCTGAGACCTACTATTTCCGTCCGGTGGATCCGCTCATTGTGATTCTTGCGGCAGTGACTGTGGCTGGTGGGTCGCAGCAGCACGAGGTGACAAAGTAGCAGCCCGCGGAGCCGCTAACGCAGTTGGCAGACGCGCACTGCCGCATTCTGATACGCGCACTCAAGTCCGGGCACGCCCGGTTGTTGCACCACGACCCAACTGACGCCGTATTTCTCCCGCAGCCGGACAAAATCCGCAGCCTGAAAATTCTTCCACGGAGTTTGGGCCTGCACCTGTTCCCACCACTTCTCCGCTACGGGAGGAAACATGCTGACCACTCCGCCGTCTTTGACGGAGTCGGCCAAGCGACTCCGCTGCGCCAGGCATCGGAATCCGTTGACGTCTTCGTCAGGCAGACGCATGTAGTCAGGGTCTAGCGCAAAAAACGCCTCGGGAGGAGTGTTCTCTCGGATCCACGAAAACGCCTGGGCCCAGGGATCCCTGGCCGTGCTGCCCGGCCACTCGACGTGAACGCTGGCGGGAAAGAGAGATCGTTGCGCCGCACACATCCCCACGCTCAGCGTCACAAATAGGGCCAGCCAGCGCCACGCGCGGTCCTTCAATACGTACTCCCCCAGAAAACCGCCAATGCACAGAAAGAGGAACACATACAGAAGATGAAGGCTGCGGAGAGGCTGCAGCCGGGCCAGGCTCTCCAAGGCTGGAGGAAGGTCGATGACCAGGGCCACGAAGAAATAAATCGCACCGTAAATCACAAATGCGCCGCAGGCGCGTGCCAGCATGGTCCGATGCTGCGCCCGCGCCATTCGCCCAAACCACCACAGTAGAGCCAGCGGAGCAAAGATACCCAGCCATTCATACCATTTCCAATCCTGAATATAGAAATAGCCGTGCAACTTCGCGGCTTCGTGGTAGGCCGACGAGACAGGGCCTCCGAAGGGAATGCCAAGAACGACGATCGCTCCAGTGATGGCAACGCGCCTGCCCACTTCTATCGCGGCTGCGGCCCGGCGCTCCATTTGCTCCATCACGATCCAGAGCGCGCAGAAAGAAAACGGAAACACCCACATCAGAGGATGAATGCACGCCGTGAATGCTACCCACGCGAGCGCCCGAAGGTACTTCCTTTCCAGGATTCGCGCTATGGCGAAAACCGCCGCAAACGCCGCCAGGTTCCGCGGATTCAAATACTGGTCCATCACGTAGAGTGCGGTCCCAGCCACTGGAATCGTCAGCAGCCCGGCCACGAGACAGACCGCCCCCCACCGCGCCTTCGCCGACGGAAAGAGAATACCGCCCAACTGCCAACAGGCCAGCAGCAACAAGAAGAGCGAAGCAGCGTGCCACACCAGCAATCCGGTTTCGAAGGGCAGATGCGTCGCCTGGAGCGAAAGCGCAACCAGATTCGGAAACAGCGTCATGTTGGCGTGTGATTGGAAGAACTCCTGGCCCACGGGAAACAGCGACGGGTTCAGGATTCGTTCCACGCCGGGAAGATAGATCTCCGCGTCCTCGGCGTACGGATGATATCCGTGCGTCAGCAAGGCAGCCACGGTCACCAGCGACAGCAGGAATGCTGTCCTGTATTTCACAAGATGTACTTCGGTCACTCGATTAGAAACACGCCCAAGAGTTTCTTGCTGGGTTAAGAGTACATCAATGGCGTGGAACTTGCGGCGCTTTTAAGTGAGGTTTAGCATCTAACCACTCACAATGCCGACTGCGACATCTTCGCCGGTCACAACCCCGCGCCGGCTTACGGCTGGGCTTAGCGAGATACTGAACTTCGCTTTCGACGCGTTTTGCAGCAATAAGCTTCAATTCACGCTCACCGCGCTGGCGATGGCCGTGGGCACGGCCTCGGTCATCATGGTGGCTACGATCGGCCTGACCGGAAAGCAATACATCCTCCGCCAATTGCAATCGATCGGCACAAATATGATCTATGCCGACTACGAGGGAGGCGGACAGCGTATCGACTCCACTCCCGATCCTATGACGGTGGACGACGTGCGCGCCGTGCGCGAGCAGGTTCCGAGTGTGGTTGCCGCCTCTCCCACCGTGGCTTTGGGCGACCGAATCAGTCTGGGAGACGGCAAACAGCGCGACATTTCCATCCTTGGCGTAGATCCCGATTACCTGCGTGTTCGCAATCTGGTACTGCTGGCGGGACGCTTCTTCGACTCCGCGGATTCGGCCGGACGCAACAAAGTTGGCCTGATCACTCAAACCCTGGCGCAGAAACTCTACGGTGTGCCACAGAATTCCGTCGGCCGCGTCCTCAAACTCAGCGGCGGCCTGCCCTTTACCATCATCGGCGTCTTCCGCGAAAGCGTGGACACCTTCGGCCAGTCCGATATTGGGGAGGACAGCATGCTGATCCCCTTCACGGTCAGCCGCTTCTTTACTCCCACCGGAGAGGTTCGCCAGATTTACTTTTCCGTGGCCAGTGCGCAGGACGTGGTCCCCGCCACCGCTGCCATCAAGCGCGTGCTCCAATCCCGGCACCGCGCTGAGTCCGTTTACAGCGTGGAGAACCTGAGCCATCTGCTCGAAGTTGCCGCGCGAATTGCCGACGCTCTGACCATGGTGGGCATGCTGGTCGCCTTCGTGACGCTGTTGGTGAGCGGCATCGGCATCATGAACATCATGCTGGCGACGGTGACCTCGCGCATTCGCGAGATCGGGATTCGCAAAGCCATCGGCGCCACCAACCGCGAGATCCGCTTTCAGTTTCTAGCCGAAGCGGTGCTGATTTCGTTTGTGGGCGGTATCGCAGGAATCGTGGTGGGCCTTGCCATCCCTTACTCGGTGCGCTTCCTGACCGACTACCGCATCCCGATCTCAGGCCTCTCGGCGATCATCGCCATTATGGTTTCTTCGCTCGTCGGAATCATCTTCGGGACCGTGCCCGCTTCTCGAGCCTCGCAACTCGACCCGGTCGAAAGCCTGCGCTACGAGTGAACCGGTGTGGAGCGGGCACTCCTGCCCGCTAGCCTGCACGATTACCAAAAGCAGCGGGCAAGAGTGCCCGCTCCACACGAACCGTCCGGCGCTCCCCTGTGGGAGGCAGCAGATGGGGAATCCAAACCCGACTTGCAAACAGCGACGGCGAAGGTCGCCGGAATCGAGAAAGCCGGGCTGGTTGGCCCGGCTTTCCCTTTGTGAAACTGGTTGTCGGTCTTAGTTTTGATCGGCTGCCCAGAGTGTAACTATTTCAGTCCCGTTGATCGCTTCCCTGAGTCTTCCAGCCCAGCACCGCGCGTATTCTCACGCAAGCTGAATTCCCATTTTGCACCGCGCGGGGTCACCGGCTCGCGTGGCATTACATCACCATTGCGAGGTTCTCCAGTTCATGCTGCAGGACCGGCAGGGCACACCCTGCCATCTCGACGCGGCCCGCCGCGTCCAACGCTGCCTTGGGAGAAACCCCATACCCACGGCCCATCAGGAACACCTGGAGCAACTCGGCGGCTTCGTAGGAATCAATCATCCCACCCTGCAGCAAGTCGTTCCTGAGCGCTGCCAACTCGGTCAGCGTGAATCGTTCTTTGTCGTTCATCACTTTATCGTTCATGGCCGTCATCACCTCCGATTCCGACCTTTCTATACCTTTGCCGTATTAGACTCATCGGCAGCTATGGAAGTTGCATGCAATTCAACTGCCGCAATGCGTCCCTTAGTGCGAGTACGTGCCAGAATCCCTACTGGATTCATTAACCCTTGTGTATATCGAAAGTTGCGGGCAACCTCCTGAGCCTTTTCGGCTTCCCAAGGTTCCTTTCGTACCTGCCAGTAATCACAAAACTGACACAATGTGTCGGTTTCGAACGACAAGCCGCAAAATCTGGGCCTGCATGGACAGCGCGCTACTGCTTGACCAACCATTTTGCTGATGCCGGAGTGTTCGCGAAACAAAGGCAAGGGGCGCTAGAATGGCCCCGACCAATGGGAGCGTGAGCGCCGCGTGAGACTTCTGAAAGCCCTTCTTTCTGCCGTGTTGCTGGTGGTTATCGCTGCCGTGGTGTGCGGCATCATGCTGGTTCGGCGCGGCTTCCGCGCAACCGCCGCACCTCCCAGTTGGGAAGCCATGCTGGCGCGGAAGGTGAGGAACCTCGCCATTCCCAAACCGGATAGGAACCTTAAGAATCCTCTCGATGCAAACCCGGATGCCATCAATCAAGGCCGGGAGCTCTTCGTGACTCAATGCGCAGCCTGTCATGGAATCGACGCCAGCGGCACCACGCCGGTGGGCCGTCACCTCTATCCGAGAGTCCCCGATCTGCGCACTGCGGCCACTCAGACTCTGACCGACGGGGAGATGCACTACATCATTGAAAACGGAGTCCAACTTACGGGCATGCCGGCCTGGGGCAATCCGCATCTGGAATCGCCGGCCGACAGTTGGAAACTCGTGTTGTTCCTCCGGACCCTCCAGCCGCTCACCCGGCAGGAACTCTCACAGCAGGCGGCACTTGCCACCTCTGCGCACTACGTTGGCTCGCCAGCCTGCCAGAAGTGCCACGCGGAGATCTACGACCGCTGGCAGAAGACGCCAATGGCGAACGTGGTACGCGATCCGTACAGCCACCCCGATGCCATCATTCCCGATCTGGCTACGAATATGGTCGCCAGGTTCAACAGGAACCAGGTGGCGTTCGTCTACGGCAGTCTCTGGAAGCAGCGGTATTTCACCAGGATTGGCGATGATTATTTCCCCCTGTCGGCGCAGTGGGTCGTCGGGAAACGCCAGTGGCTTCCGTATTTGGTTCCAACGACGGGCGACTGGTGGGCGGCGTTTTATCCTCCAGACAACCTGCAGCGGCCGACCGGCCCGACCTGCGATGGTTGCCACTCGGTGGGCTACGACATCCACACCAAACAGGTAGCCGAGTGGAACGTAGGCTGTGAGCGCTGTCATGGGCCGGGCAGCGAGCATGTTGTGCATCCTGAGCGAGGGAACATTCTCAATCCCGCCGCGATGGATTCCGTGGCCGCCAACGACACCTGCATCCAGTGCCATTCGCAGGGCCGGCCTCTCACCAGCCCCATCGAAGGCAAGTATTATGACTGGCCGGTCGGCTTCAATGTGGGACTGAAATTGCAGGATTTCTGGAAACTCGAGGATTGCACTCTAGGGCAGACGACCTTCCTGTACTTCCCCGACTGCACCGCGCACAAAAACCGTATGCAGGGCAACGACTTCGTGCAGAGCGTCATGTACCGGCATGGGATCAGATGTTCCACCTGCCACGACGTGCACGGCACGGCGAACTATGCTCAATTAAGAAAACCGGCGCAACAGCTGTGCCTGGAATGTCACGGCCCGACGTCGCCCAACGGCCCTCACACTGCCACGCTCGAAGAGCATACTCACCACAAAGATGGCAGCACGGGGAGCGAGTGTGTTTCCTGCCATATGCCCAGGATCGAAACTGAAGGAGTTCCTGACACGCTCGTCCGTGCCCACACCTTCCGCTTCATTTCGCCAGCATTGACCGACCAGTATCAGATTCCCAACCCATGCACGTCCTGTCACACGGACAAGTCCACCGCGTGGGCGAAAGACGCCATGACCCATTGGGCAGAGTTCTCTCCCTGGCGGATGCGCTAGCCTAGTTTTACAGTCGCCGTATCCCAGACCGATCTGTCCGAGAGGAGTCTGTTCCGGGCGATTGTCATCCCGTCTCTAACGACGCGGGTGCGTGTCAAGCACATTTTGCCGACAGCTCTCCGCTGACGCTTCGGGTTTTAAAGAAGCGCCATTTCGCTCTAGCAGAAAAGGTTTTGACTCTCCAGACCAAGGTCGTGTCCTTTAATCTCGCGGGGGACGCAAGGTCCCGCCATCCATCTCTTCGGGTCGTGCTCCCATGATTCGTGCTTCGAACTCCCCGCTGCTCGGGGAGGCAGGCTGCCTACTCAAGCGCTCGGCTCTGTCGTCCCACCACAGGATGACTCGGGCTCGCCTGCACGACCGCCCGGCACAGTTGCGCGTACGTCCAGTCCTCGCGCAACATCAGGTACAACCTCACCGCCAGCTTGCGCGCCACCGCCACTTTGGCCAGGGCGCGATGTTTGCGCCCCGCCAAGCGACGATAGAAGCGTCCCAACTCGGCGTCGTAACGTGCCGCCGACTGGCCCGCCTCCACCAGCAAAAAGCGCAGAAACGAACTGCCCTGCTTGCTGATGTGCCCCAACTGCTGCCGCCCGCCGCTGCTATGCTCGCTGGGAATCAGTCCGAAGTAGCTCGCTACTTGCTTGCCCGAAGCGAACCGCTCCGCCGGCCCCAGCGTCAACACCATGGCCAGCGCCGTCACCGGCCCCACTCCCGGATGCGTCTGCAACCGAACCGCCGCTGGCCGTTGCGCCACTTCTTCTTCCACCCGCCGGTTCAGTGGCTCGATCTCGGCTCCCAGTGCGTCCAGTGCCTCCAGCAGTTGCTGGCGCCGTTGCGCCGCATAGGGCAACATGGGCAATTGCTCCAACTCCGCCCGCCCCGCCTCCGTCCACAACTTGCGTTTCTTCTGCACTCCCTGGCTCAGCGCCATGGCCTGCAACTGATTCTTCACTTGCGTCCGCGCCTGCACCTGCTTGTGCCGATGCACCAGCAACTGCCGCACGTCCCGCTCCTCTAGACTCGGCACCCAGATCCGCGGAAACCGCCCTTGCAGCAGCAGCTCCAGCACATGCTCGGCGTCCCGCCGGTCCGTCTTCTGCTTCCGCACCACCGCGGCCCGGATCGCAGCCGCATCCCCCAGCCACAACTCGAACCCCAACTCCGCCAGCAGCCGCTCGAACCACGGATAGTGTCCGCAGGCTTCCATTCCCACCCGCACCACTTGGCCCGCCAGCGCGCGGTAAAACTGTTCCGCCTCGGCGCGGTGCCCCAGACGCCGCTCCTGATACTCTCCCGTTTGGTTGTCAAAGATCGCGACCTGCTGAAAACCCGGATGAAAATCACAGCCTATAATCAGCATGACGTTGGCTCCTTCTCTCGAGCCTTGGTCTGTTTTGTCACAACCAATCTACTCGCTGCGATGAGCCAACGTCGTTATGCAATCAAGCGAAGCGAGGGATCGGGATGACACTGCGGTTTAGGTCCGAGGGTTAGGGCTCGATCTTCGCCTCATCGACGAGCATGTTGGGGATGTCGTCCTTCACCGCATAGACACGATGGCATTGCGTGCACTTCAAGGTCTCTGGATTCTGGCGATACTCGAGCGCCACTTTGCACACCGGACAAACCAGGATTTCCAGGAGATCATTCTCGATCATGACGGAGACATTGTACGACAAACGCGACTCTCCGCCCTCTGCGATAGAATCAAATCGAATGCCAGCAACCATTCTTGACGGAACCAAAATTGCCCAGGACATCCGAGCCGAAGTGGCCGCGGAAGCCAAAGCCATGGCGGCCGCCGGAGTCCGCCCAGGGCTAGCTGTGATGCTCGTGGGACACAACCCGGCGTCCGAGATCTACGTGCGCGGCAAGGTTAAAGCCTGCGAAGAGGTTGGCGTCTATAGCGAAAAACTGACCCCGCCGGAATCGTCAACCGCCGACGAACTACTCGCGCTGATCGAAGATCTCAACCGCCGTGAAGAAGTCGACGGCATCCTGGTGCAACTGCCCCTGCCCCCCCACGTCGACGCCAAAAGAGTGTTGCAGGCTGTCGACCCGGCCAAGGACGTCGACGGCTTCCATCCCATGAACGTGGGCTTCCTTTCGACGCAGCGCCCCGGTCTGGTGCCCTGCACCCCCGCAGGAATGCTCGAAATCCTGAAGCGCAGCCAGATCCCCATAGCCGGACGCGAGGCCGTGGTCGTCGGCCGCAGCGACATTGTGGGCAAGCCCGCAGCCATGCTGCTGCTCAACGCCAACGCCACGGTGACCGTGTGCCACTCGAAGACCCACGATTTGCCCGGAGTGTGCCGGCGGGCCGACATCCTGGTGGCCGCCATTGGACGCCCCGGAATGATTACCCGCGACTTCGTCAAGCCCGGCGCGACCGTGATTGACGTCGGCATGAACACCGTGACCGATGCGACCGAGTTCCAGCGTTTTTTTGCCGGAAATGCGAAGAGGGAAGAGACTTTCCGCAAGAAAGGCTCGACGCTGATCGGCGATGTCCATCCCGAGGTCGCCGAGATTGCCGGAGCCCTCACGCCCGTCCCCGGCGGAGTCGGCCCCCTCACTATCGCAATGCTGATGTTCAACACGGTCAAGGCCGCAAAGATGCGGCGGGGAAGCCGCGTCCCGGAACTGTCACGGGTTTGAGAATCAATCCACCGCCGAGATCGCAGAGAACGCCGGGAAAGACAAGAAATTTGTTTTCCTCGGCGGTCTCTGCGAGCTCGGCGGTGAATTTTTTTAGCACGCCTGCGAGCACCACATGCTGAAAGTCGGCCTTACCGGAGGCATTGCCACCGGCAAGTCAGTGGTCGGAAAGATGTTTGTCGCCCTCGGCGCGTATCTGGTGGAAGCCGACCACATCGCGCACTCGCTGATGCAGCCGGGTCAGGCCGTCTACAACGAAGTGGTCCGCCATTTCGGCCGTGAGATTCTCAATCCCGACGGCAGCGTCAACCGGGCCAAGCTGGCCGAGGTTGCTTTCGGCCCGGCTACGGACGCCCCCAGCAAACGCGCCTCGCGCGTAGAAGAACTGAACCGCATCGTTCATCCCGTGGTCATTCGCAGCCAGGATGAGTGGATGCAGCATGTGGGCAGTGAGGATCGGCAGGCCGTCGCCATCGTCGAGGCAGCGCTGATTCTCGAGGCGGGCGCCGCCAAGCGCTTCGACCGCCTGGTCGTCGTGACCTGCAACGCCGATCAGCGCGCCGCCCGCTTCGCCTCTCGGCAGAAGATCGACCTCGAAATCGCGCGCAAAGAAGTCGCCCGCCGCATGGCCGCGCAGCTTTCCGACGAGGAAAAGATCAAAGCCGCCGACTACGTGATCGACAACTCCGGCACCCTCGATCAAACCCGCGACCAAGTCCGCCAGGTGTGGGAGAAGTTGCGCGCAGAGGCCTGAGGCGTGATTCGTATCGGGGCATCGCTTCAAACCAATTTCGTGAGACCAGTCCCAGAAACCGACGTGCCCCAAGATGGCCGCCTCATCTGGAGACCTCTTGAATCGCTATTGAGACGGTTCCTTCACCGCGACTACGCGGTCAGCCGCCACGTCGTGCAATTGCTGAACGATGCCTGAAGGCCAGCGGATTTCGACTAAATCCGCTGTGGCATTGGCGCCCAGGCCGAAATGCACTGGCGCGGCGCTGGATGATGCATAGCCGGCGCTGGTGGTCATGTGGTTGTACTGCGCGCCGGATTTTGTGACCAGCTTGATTCTCGCTCCGATGCCGTCGCGGTTGCTCTTGGTGCCTTGCAGCTTGAACTCCAGCCAATGATTGTTGCCGGGACTCTGGTTGATCCAGATTTCAGCGGGGGCATTGATCGCGCTCACGACAACATCGAGGCGCCCATCTCCATTCAGGTCGCCGACGGCTGAGCCTCGGTGGCGGGAAGGAGGTTGCGCGGTGAGTCCTGCCTCCGCAGTGAGGGCGGAAAACTTCATGCCGCCAAGATTGCGGAAGACTGTGTTGGGCTGCTCGATGGCCAGGTTCGGCGCCGACAGCAGCGACTGCACGTGTCCGCGGGAAACGAAAATGTCTTTCCAGCCGTCGTTGTCAAAATCGGCGATCGTTCGGGGAATATCCGGCCATGGGCAGACTCAACTTGGTCATGCCGCTCTCTCGCGTCACTTCCACGAAGCTTCCTTTTCCGGTGTTGCGGTAAAGCGGGAAACGTTTCGCCATCGAGCGCGACCAGGAAAATGTCGGGATAGCCGTCGTTATCCAGGTCGCGAAAATCCACTCCCATGCCGGAGATGTAGACGCCGTCTTCGCGCAGAGCAACGTTCTCTTCGAAGCCGACTTCCTCAAACTTTCCGCCTCCTTTGTTGCGGAAGAAGGAATTCATCAGCTTGTCGTTGGTGATGATGAGATCCATCTTGCCGGAGAGTTCGGAGTCGGCCGCGGCCACTCCCATGCCTTTGCCGGGATGCGCGCGGAAACCAGCTTCGACCGAGGCATCGCGGAAGGTGCCGTCGCCGTTGTTGAGGAACAACTGGTTGGGAGTGGGCTTGTACATCTTGGGATGGCAGTAGTCGCGATGGCCGTAGCCTTCGCAGACGGGCTCATGATTGAAATCCCACTTCAGATAGTTGATGACGACGAGATCGAGCAGGCCATCGTTGTTCACGTCGACCCAGGCGGCGGCGACCGACCAGAGCGGTCCGTACTCGGGATCGGGCTTGTTGAGGCCGGCTTTCGCGGTGACGTCGGTGAAGGTTCCGTCGCCGTTGTTGTGGTAGAGCGTGTTGCGGTAAACGCCCGCTACGAAAATATCTTCATAGCCGTCGTTGTCGTAGTCGCCGATGGCGACGCCGGTGTCGTAGCCGGTACCGGCCAGCCCCGCTTTTTCGGTGACGTCGGTGAAGTGTCCGTGGCCGTCGTTCTCGAAAAGGCGGTTGGAGTATTTCGGGGAATCTTTCTTGAGCGTTTTGATGTCGGCGCCATTGGTGAAGAAGATGTCGAGCTTGCCGTCATTGTTGTAGTCGAAGACGGCGACGCCGCCGGCCATGGTTTCCGGCGCGTGGCGCTCGGGGGTTTCGGAGCTGTCGAGTTTGAAATCGATGGGTTGGTAGGCGAAGCGGATCGGGCTATCGGCGGCGGGCTTAGACGGGGCTTGAGGTGTGGCCGCCTGAGAATACAGGGGGAGACGGACGGGCAAGGCCCCTAGCAATAGAAGTGCGGCGATCGAGCAGGAAAGCGGACTAATCTTCATTTCTACAGGGCACCGAGGGGCCTGCTCTCATCTTAACTCTGAGAATTGCTTCGGAGAGCAGGCCTTGGTACAGCGACTCGCTTTGTCGATGTGGAGAGGGACGAGGTCGGGCTTCGCCCGACGACCGGGTCAAAGACCCGGTCCCACACAAACTCTCCCACACAATCCGTTGTCCCTACTCTGGGAGCCTCTGTTCGCCGTGGATCATCAAGTGAGATTCGGCGTGGGGGGCGGCTGTGCCGGGCTGTCCTCCGCCGACCGTAATCAGGTAGTCGCCGGTCGAAACGAAACGATCTCCGGCTTCGTTCACGTAGCTCAGGTCGCGGGGACTGAGTGTGAGCTTTACGTGTTTCTGCTCTCCGGCCTTCAGCTGGACGCGGATGAATCCGCGCAGCGCACGCAAGGGTGCTCCCGGCAATTTCGGAAAGCTGATATAAAGCTCCGCCACCTCGTCGCCATCGCGCTTGCCGGTGTTCTTGACATCCACTTCAACATCCAACGGGTCACCTGCGCGCAGAGAAGGATTCGACAGCTTCATTCCGCTGTATTCGAACGTCGTGTAGCTCAACCCATGCCCAAAGCCATACAGAGGCTCGCCAGTGAAGTAGCGGTAGGTGCGATTCTTCATCGCATAGTCTTCAAACTCCGGCAACTGCTCGACACCTTTATAGAAGGTCACCGGCAGGCGTCCGGCGGGATTGTTCGCGCCAGCCAGAGTCTGAGCGATGGCCGTACCACCTTCTTCGCCTGAGTACCAGGCGTCGACGATCGCATTGGCGTGATCGTTGGCCCAATTGACTGCCAGCGCACTTCCGTTCATCAGGACAACCACCAGCGGTTTGCCACTTCCCTTCAGCGCTCCGAGAAGGGCTTCTTCTTCCGCAGGCAGGTTGAGGCTGGTACGATCGCCGCCGCGGAATCCGGGCACGTCGACCTTCATTTCTTCGCCCTCAAGCCTGGAGGTGATGCCAACTACTGCCACCACCACGTCCGCTTGCCGTGCCGCGCCCACTGCTGCGACCAGTGGATCAGCGGCCACGGGCAGCCAAACCAGCTTCGTTCCAAAACCACCTGTTCCGTATTCAACCTTTATGGGGTAGCGATGACCTCCGACCAACTGCACAGTCGCGGATTGCTGATTGGGATCGTGCAGAACCATGTCGTCGACAATGAGTTTGCCGTCGAGCCACATACGGTGCATCGAACCCACCAGGCCGACGATGTA
Source organism: uncultured Acidobacteriaceae bacterium (assembly GCA_963819035.1). Taxonomy (GTDB): domain Bacteria; phylum Acidobacteriota; class Terriglobia; order Terriglobales; family Acidobacteriaceae; genus Sulfotelmatobacter. The sequence goes on from CAWFUU010000010.1 coordinate 501,659, forward strand.
GGTGCCCGAGTCCGGCGCGGTTAGAAAGCCGGTCCAGCGCGCTGAAAAATCCTTCATGCCCGAGGGCAACGATAGAGCGTGGCTGTCGGGATGGAGCGAGCGTTGCACGTCAATGAAAGGATCCGTACGAGCTAACGGCGTTCCCATGAAGTTTTCCTCGGGAAAGTATTCTGCCTTCAGGCCCGGCTTGCCGTCATCGGTAGAAAGCGCCGAAGTTGGCACGACGGGGTGCTCGCGCAGGAAATTGGTTCCGGGCTCGAACGAAACCTGCGCGCCAGCAAACTGCTTGCGAATGCCTTCTAGCGCGGTGACCGCGTGGGAGGCCGTGCCGGCGTAGTTGCCATGCAGCACCTGAACGGATTCCGCGAGCGGCCCCACCACCAGAATCTTCTTCATACTCGGCGCCAGAGGAAGCACGCCATCGTTTTTCAGCAGCACCATCGATTCGCGCGCAATCTTGAGCGCGAGTTCGCGGTGGGGGGCGCTGTCAATTTCGGAATCCGGAGTCTGCGCATAGGGAACCTTGTCGTCCGGATCGAACATGCCCAGGCGCATGCGAGCGGTGAAGAGCCGTTTCAAAGTGACGTCCAGATCGGCCTCGGTGAGCAGTCCCTGCTTCACGGCGTCGATATAAGGTTTGTAGTCGTGGTCGTCCTTGGCCACGGTGAAGAAGTCGGCGCACTCGTTATCCATGCCCGTTTTCAGGGAGATGGCCGCGGCTTCCGCCTGGCTCTTGGTGAAGTGGTGCCCTTCAAAGATGTCGACGATGGCGTCGCAGTCCGACACGACGTAGCCGTTGAACTTCCATGCGCCGCGCAATTGGCTTTGCAGAAGGAAGTTGTTGGCACAAGCAGGCTGCCCATTGACGCGGTTGTAGGCACACATCACCGATTCGGCCTTGCCCTCGGTGACGGCGGCGCGGAATGCGGGCAGGTAGGTATCCTCCATGTCGTGCTTGGAGACCTGTACATCAATCGTGTGCCGCGTGGGCTCGGGGCCGCTGTGCACGGCGAAATGTTTGGGGGTGGAGATGACGCGGAAGTATTTCGGGTCGTCGCCCTGCAGTCCGGTCACGAAGGCCACGCCCATGCGTCCGGTGAGAAAAGGATCTTCGCCGTAGGTCTCCTGGCCGCGGCCCCAGCGTGGATCGCGAAAGATATTGATGTTGGGCGACCAGAAGTCGAGTCCTTCCATAATGTCGCGGCGCCCGGCGCGTACGGCTTGATTGTGCTTCGCTCGCGCTTCTGTACCGATGACGATTGCCATTTCGTGAATCAGTGAATCGTCAAAGGTAGCGGCGAGTCCGATCGGTTCGGGGAAGACCGTGGCCTTACCAGCATTGGCAACCCCATGCAGGGCTTCGCTCCACCAGTCGTAAGCAGGGACTTGCAGTCGTGGAATGGCCCGCGCCTGATTCACCAGCTGCGAGGCTTTTTCTTCCAGGGTCATCCGGCCAACCAGATCGTCGACGCGGACATTGATGGGTTGGGAAGGGTCTAAATAAACGGGGCTGCCGGACTGCGCAGCGCAACGCAGAAGCATGAAAGTGAGAAGTGCCGCCAACTGCAGGATGGTTTGAATTTGAGTATGACGTCGCTGCATGAGAGCCTCCTCCGCGACCCGATTCGAGCCCGTATGGGCGGCAATGCGGTGCGGTAGTTGTCGCTTCGTTAACGTTTACGGTTGACCGTCGCTTGTAGCACAGGGGAAATCCTGCGTCAAGCAGGCGGCTCGAAAAGCACGCCCGACGGGCGTTTTAAGGGGCCTGAACCAGGTGAAAGGCGGGGCTCGTACCGTCGGGAAGCCCTCCCGAAAACGGCGGTTTCGGGCACCTGAACGGGGAAAACGGGGCGAATCCAGACGGCCACTGAATTTTGGCCCAAAAATCGATTTTCTACTTGACAACGGTCAACCAACGGCTGTAAACCGTAAACGTTTACGAGCTTGGGGCGTCCCCTGTAGGACGTCTATCCATCAAAAAGCGGTTTTCTGGAGGCAGGCAAATGAAATCTCTCTCGCCCACGTACGCCGGGAGTTTGGGCCTTTTCGTGAGAGGCCGCAACGTAAGGCGTCTCGCGATCGTCGCTCTCTTCACATGTTTCTTCGTGGCAGTGTTCGCCACGTCGGCGTTCGCTCAGGAAGCGACCATCGTCGGCACTGTGACGGACCCGACGGGCGCCGCAGTCCCGAACGCATCCATTACCATTACCAACCTCGAAACCGGCCTGGCTCGCACCCTGACCACCAGCGGCAGCGGCGAGTACGTGGCGCCCGATCTTCACATCGGCCACTACTCGGTCCGAGCTGAGGTAGCGGGATTCAAGGTCACCGAGCAGAAGAACATCGTGTTGGCGGTCGGCGATCGCGCCCGCGTCGACATGAAGCTGCAAGTCGGCAGCAACAAAGAAGAGGTCACGGTAGAGGCAGCGGCGATCGCCGTGCAAGCCGATACCGGCGAAGTCAGCGACGTCATCACTGGACAGCAGCTCAGCCAACTCTCCACCAACGGGCGCAGCATGTACTCACTGATCTCGCTGACGCCTGGAGCATCTAGCGGTCAGGGCGACTTTCAGATTCCCACGCCGGTGGGCGGCGATGCCAACGTGAGCTTCAACGGCATGCGCGAAAGCCACAACCTGTACCTGCTCGACGGCGGCGAGAGCAGCGACCGTGGCGGCGCCGGCGGTTCTGACGTCATGCCTTCCATGGACGCCATCGCCGAGTTCCGCGCAAATGACTTCGAACTACAGCGCGGAATTTGGTCTTGTCTTCGGCAGCCACTATGACCGCGGTCATCAAGTCCGGAACCAAGCAGTATCACGCCGAGCGCGTGGGAGTTCCTGCGCAACGACGCGCTGGACGCCCGCAACTACTTCAACCCGTCTCCGCAGAAAGTCGCCGAACTGCGGTTCCACACCTTATGGCTTTAACGTTGGCGGCCCGGTGGACTTCTGGAAGAAAGAGCACAAGACGTTCTTCTTCTACAACATGGAATGGCGCCAGCTGATTCAGGGCCAGACGCTGAACCAGACGGTTCCGTTACACCAGCGTAGTACGGCGGCAGCAGTTTCCGGTCCAGTATTCACAATACTACCGTTCCCAGCGTCGCTAACGTCACCGCTGCGATTCCGCTGCGCAAGAGCTCGTGCCGCTGGCGCCCAGCACCGCTAATCGGCCGCCGGAATCTGTCCAGCCCGGTAGCACCGCTTTCCCGAGCAACACAGATCTCCGAGCTCGTCATGATCGATCCCGAACTGCCCAGCCGCTCTGCTGAGCCGGCGGCATTTTCCCGGCCACTAACGGTGCCAGCAGCGGCAAGCCATTTCACTGGGCGGCAACAACGTACCCACCAATGTGCGGGAAGAGATCGTCCGCATCGATCACCAGTTCAGCACAAGTTCTCGATCTTCGGACACTGGGTCTGCCGAGCAGATCAGCCAGAACTTCGGAACCTCGATGTGGAGCGGCGACAACGTCCCCACCGCCGGCAACACCTTCGGCAATCCCTCGTACAGCGGCGTGATCCACGCCACGTATGTGATCAGCCCGACCCTGCTGAACGAGGTTGCCTTCAATTACAACGGCAACCGCATCGCCATTCTGCCCACGGGCACTATCGCGCTGCCGTCCGGCTGGTCAGCGTTCGAACCGATCTTCAGCGGACCGAACAACGACAACCGCATCCCGGAAATCCACCTGGCCGGCGCTGACCGGCACGGACTACACCACCGCCAGTTGGCCGTGGAACAACAAAGCGGACGATTACCAGATTCGCGACGACATCTCCTGGACCAAAGGGCGCGCACCAGATCAAGATGGGCGGCAGCTGGGCGATTTACAAGAAGATCCAGGACCTGTTCGGCAACACCCAGGGCTCAGTTCACCTTTAACGGCACACTACACCGGCAACGATTTTGCCGACTTCCTGCTCGGCTACGCCGACGGCTACACCGAACTGGCGGTTCAAGACCACGGCTACTGGAACAACGTTTCCTGGGCAGCCTACGTTCAGGACAACTGGCGCGTCAATCACCGCCTGACCTTGAACCTTGGGACTGCGCTGGGACGGAGTGCCGCACACCTACGAAGCGAACAACCGGATGGGCAACTTCTATCCCAACCTCTACAATCGCGGCGAATGCCGCTCTCGAACTTCGCGACGCAGCCGGGAACAACATTCTGCCGCACTAGTCCGGGCCTGGGCACCAGCCCGAATCCCATCCTGGCCGGCTACCAGTTCTACCTGAACGGCATCGGCATCGCCGGCAAGACACCGGGAATTCCGAAGGGCCTGGTCAACAATCACTGGGCAGCATTCGGTCCGCGCGTTGGCTTTGCCTATGATCTGACCGGAACGGGCAAGACCGTTCGTCCGCGGCGGATTCGGCGTCATGTACGAGCGCATCCAGGGCAACGACATGTACAACGCCGGCCCCAACGTGCCGTTCAGCACCAACATTAACTTCAACAACATCGAACTGGCAAACCCCGGCACGCAGCTGAGCAACGGAGTACCCTCGTTGCAGCCGATGACGGTGGCCAGCATCACCGGCCTGGACAAAGTGAACAAAGCTGCCGGTGAGCTATCAGTACAGCTTCGGTGTTCAGCGGGCGCTGTCATCCCGCACCGTGCTGGCCTTCCAATACGTCGGCAACCAGAACCGGAACCAGAACGCATACCTCGAAACCAACTTGCCGGATCTGACCACCCAGATCCCAGCGCTTTTCGCGAACAACAACGCAGACTACAACAAGCGTGTCCAGTACCTGGGATTCCACTCCATCCGACAGACGTCGGGATCAGCAGAAGTCACATTACAATGGCTTCCAGTCCGAATTTCACAGTCAGATCCGGCAGGATCTTCATCTTCAGGCAGCCTACACCTTGTCTCGGGCAATCGATCCTGCGACAGGCAATAACGGCGTGGGCGACTTGAACAACGATGACAACCCCTACAACCTGAACTACGATAGCGGCCCTTCCGGCCTGGATCGCACGCACATCGCGTTCGTCAACTTCATCTACGACATCCCGTTCCTGAAAAACAGCGATAACAAGCTGTTGAAGTCGACGGTAGGTGGATGGCAGGTATCGGGCATCGTCAACGTTGACCTCGGGCGAGCCGATGAACATCACGGAAGGCGGTATTACGAACTGCGCCCAGACGACGCTTCCGACGAGCTGCACTGGCTCGCTGATTGGCACTGGAAATATCACCAGCATCATTCCCAATGCCAATAACCGGCCCAACGTCAACGGGAGCGTCAGCTACCCGAAGACGGTGAAGAGCTGGTTCAACGCGTCCGCATTATCCCCAACTGCGGCTGGAACCTTTGGCAACGTCCCCGCAGATTCACTCCGCGGTCCTGGTCGCCAGAACTGGAATCTCTCGCTCTTCAAGAGCTTCCTGTTCAGCGAGTCCCGCGGCAGCAGACTTGAATTCCGGGCAGAGTTCTTCAACGCCTTCAACCACACGGAGTTCAACAACGTGAACAGCACCTTCTCGTCGGGGCAGTTTGGACAAGTCACCTCGGCCCATGACCCACGCGAAATTCAGCTTGGATTGAAACTGTACTTCTGATCCAGCATGGTTCGCTTATCGGCCCCGCTCGCAGTTAAGCATCCTGTGAGCGGGGCTTATTATTTGCTCGGCTGACCATGTTCCCAGTCGCTGGCGAAGCGCCCTTCGTCACTACGCGGCGCCGCGAAGACCGAAGTTGTGGTCGAAACTCCTATTGAGTCGCTGGTAGCGCGGGCTTGCTAGGGGTTCTTCGCTTTGCTCAGAATGACAGCCTAGAGAACTACGCGAGTGCAGATGAAGAGCTGGAAATCCAAACTCGTTCTCCTGGCGCTGACCGCCTTTTTTACGCTTTTGGTGTCGGCGCGGGCTCAGACTCCCGCGGACGCGATCGCGCTCGAACAAGCGGGGAAATTGCCCGAGTCCGCCCGAGCCTGGAGTGCAGTGACCGAGCGCAATCCGAGCGACGCGGCCGCTTTCGCGGGCCTGGGGGTTGTCCTGTCGAAACAGCAGAAGTATCCGGAGGCCGTAACGGCCTACAAGCACGCGCTCAAACTCAACCCCAAGCTGCCCGGGGTTGCACTCAACCTGGGCTTGGCGCAATTCAAGCAGGGACAGTTCCCGGCGGCGGCGATCGCTCTACGTGCGGCGCTCGCAGCGGACCCTGCGAGCATTCAGGCGCGGACATTGCTGGGGCTGAGTTACTACGGGACAAAGAAATTTGATCTCGCGTCGCAGTATCTGGAGCCTGCCGCCAAGGCAGATCCCGCCAATGCGGAGCTTCATCAGGTACTGGCGCAGAGCTGCTTGTGGGCGCGGAAATTTTCCTGCGCGCAAGAGGAGTTCTACCGCGTTCTCGAACAGAATCCGGATTCCGCGCCGGCTCACGTCCTGTTCGGAGAGGCGCTCGATGGATTAGGCAGAACTCCCGAAGCGATTGCCGAGTTTGAGGTGGCCGCCAAGATTTCCCCCAGCGAACCCAACGTCCACTTCGGTCTCGGCTACCTGCACTGGAAGTCGCAGCAATACGACGAAGCAAAACAGGAGTTCGAGCGCGAGCTTGCTGTCGATCCGACCCACGCCCAGGCCCTGGCATACCTCGGCGACATCGAATGGAAGAATAACCATCCCGAGGCCGCACTCCCGCTTCTAAATCAAGCCCAGAAAATCAATCCGACTTTGCGCATCACGTATGTCGACTTGGGCGCCATCCACATGCAGCAGAAAAACTACAAGGAGGCAAAGGCGGCGTTGCTGCGCGCCGTCGCGCTCGATCCCGCGCAACCCGATGCTCACTACCAGTTGGGACGCCTGTATCAGGCTCTCGGGGATACGGCGGATGCCGGGAAAGAGCTCCACAAGGTGCAGGAATTACACAAGAAAGCAGAAGAAAACCTGGTCGGGAAGATCTCGTCTTCCCCTCCGGCATTAAATCCGTCTGACCAACAATAATTGAGGAGAGTATGAGCCATAAGAACGGACACTACGAGGCAAAACCGGAGCACAAGTTTACTTTCGGATTGTGGACGCTGGGAAATCGCGGGCGCGATCCATTTGGCGACGCCGTGCGCCCTACGATGCCGCCAACGCAGATCGTCTCGGTGCTGGGCGAACTGGGAGCGTGGGGCGTCAACCTGCACGACAATGACCTGGTGCCGATCGACGCGACGCCTGCCGAACGCGACCAGATCGTGAAGGAATTCCGCAACGCATGCCTGGAGAGCGGGATCGTCGTGCCCATGGCGACGGTATCGTTGTTCTATCATCCCGTGTTTCGCGACGGCGCGTTCACGGCGAATGATCCCGAGGTGCGTGCCTACGCTTTGCAGAAAACCATGCGCGCCATGGATCTGGGTGCGGAACTAGGAGCCAAGATTTTTGTTCTGTGGGGCGGACGTGAAGGCGTCGAAACCGACGCCTGCCGCCGCGCCGACGAAGCGGTCAAGCGCCTGCGGGATGCCGTCAATTATCTCTGCGAATACAACATCGCCTGTAAGTACGGATACAAGTTCGCACTGGAAGCCAAGCCCAACGAGCCTCGCGGCGACATTTATATGGCGACCACAGGGCACTATCTGGGCTTCATTCCCACGCTCGACCATCCCGAAATGGTGGGCGTCAATCCAGAAATGGCCCACGAACACATGGCAGGTCTCAACTTTATGCACGGCGTGGCGCAAGCGTGGGAGGCGGGCAAGTTGTTTCACATCGATTTAAACGATCAAATGCCGGGACGATACGACCAGGATCTGCGCTTCGGCTCGGCCAACCCGAAGGCCGCATTCTGGCTGGTGAAGTTTTTGGAAGACGTCGCGTACGACGGTCCGCGGCACTTCGATGCGCACGCCTATCGCACTGAAGATTGCGCGGGCGTCAAGGATTTTGCCCGTGGCTGCATGCGCACTTATCTGATTCTTAAAGAAAAAGCCGCTCAGTGGAATGCGGACCGCGAGATTCAGGCGATTCTAAAGCAGCTCTCCGCAGCACCATCCGGGACCCCGGAGGTGAGCGCATATTCTAAGAAGGGTTCGGCGGTGTTGCTGTCGCACGCTTTTGACAAGGATGCGATCCTGAAGAAGCGCCTGCCTTACGAATTCCTGGACCAGTTAACAGTCGACATTCTGCTCGGCGCTCGCTGATTCTCTCGCAGCCGGCTTCGCGAAAAACTCCACCCTTCGACAAGCTCAGGGCAGGCTTTCTCGCGCAAAAAACGCGCGAGAAATGGGGCTCCCACCCGGATAGTTCTAGCCGACGTCCAACCGTACCGCCGGCACTGGACTTGGCTCCCTGCCCCTGTACATGTAAGATTCCCGCTTGTCGATTCGCGTGTCAGCCGGAGGCATCGAGGAATGATCATCAGAAAACTGATGTTCTGCTTTGCTTGCATTGCAATCTTGGGCAGCGTGGTTTCAGCAAGTGCGCAACAGCCGGACGCGGAGGAGGAAGGCTCGTTTCGATTCCGCTTCGTGGGGCCACGGGTTGGGAACCGTATCGCGGCGATTGCGGGAGTGCCGGGAGATCCAAGCACCTACTACGCGGGAGCAGCCTCGGGGGGAGTCTGGAAATCGACCGACGGCGGAAATCATTGGGCGCCGATTTTTGACAAGCAGCCCGTCGCCGCCATCGGCGCTCTGGCTGTGACGCCCTCGGACCACAGCATTGTGTGGGCGGGAACGGGCGAGGCGTGGGTGATCCGCGACAGCGACGTGATGGGCAACGGAATTTACAAGTCGACCGACGCCGGCAAGACCTGGACGAACATGGGACTGCCGGAAACAGGTCGGATCGGGCGCATTATCGTCCACCCCTCGAATCCAGACATCGTATTTGCCTGCGCTTTAGGACGTGCGACCGGACCGCAACAGGACCGGGGCGTCTTCCGCACCACCGATGGCGGCCAGCATTGGGATCGCGTGCTCTTTGCTGGTGAGAATGTGGGGTGCTCGGGGCTGTCGATGGATCTGCATAATCCGCGCACGTTAGTCGCTGGCATGTGGCAAGTAGAGCTGCACACCTACGGTGAGTTCAGCGGCGGGCCGGGCAGTGGAATCTGGGTTTCTCATGACGGCGGAACGAAGTGGACTCGGGTCGAAGAGCATGGGCTTCCCCATAGCCCTCTGGGGAAGATCGATGTCGCGGTCGCTCCCACCAATTCAAACCGTGTCTACGCGCTGATTCAGACCAAGGATCAGGGCTCGCTTTGGCGATCTGACGATGCGGGAGAACACTGGAAGGCCATCAACTATCAACGCGCCTTGATTGGACGCGCGGGCTACTACGTCCGGCTTGCGGTTTCGCCGGGAAGCGACAACGAAGTGTACGTGGCGAACAGTTCCTTCCACGAGTCACTCGACGGAGGGGAGAACTTTAAGGAGGTCCCTTGGGGCGGAGACACTCACGACATCTGGATCGACCCCACGAACCCCGACCGCTTTGTGGTCACCGATGATGGCGGCTTAAGCATCACGACCGTCCACGGACGAGGCTTCCACCGCGCTCAGTTCCCGATTGGACAGATGTACCACGTCGACGTCGACAACCAGGTTCCTTACTACTTCTACAGCAATATGCAGGACGATGGAAATATGCGCGGGCCCAGTCTTCCCGTAGATTCCAGAGAAACTGGCTGGGATCGCGAGATGGGTGGTTGCGAATCCGGGTTCACCGTGCCGGATTTAGCCGATCCAAACGTGGTCTGGGCGACGTGCTACGGCAATAAAGTCACGCGCTGGGACGCCCGCTCCAAGCATGCGCGTTCCGTCAGCCCTTGGATGCACACGCTGGATTCGCCGCCCAACGCGATCAAGTATCGCTGCCATTGGACGGCGCCGTTGGCCATCGATCCCTTCGATCACAACACGGTCTACTACGGTTGCCAGGTCATCTTCAAAACTACGAATGGCGGGCAGAGTTGGTCGGTCGTCAGCCCTGATCTTTCCACGCAGGATGCGACGCGCATCGTTCCCTCGGGGGGAATTGTCGGAGACAATCTCGGGCAATTCTACGGAGAAGTTGTCTTCGCGATCGCTCCATCGAAAATCAAGAAAGGGCTGATCTGGGCGGGAACCAATGATGGTCAGGTCTGGTACACCAGCGATGGAGCGAACTGGAACAACGTCACCAAGAATATTCCGGGACTCCCGCCGTGGGGCACGATTACCAGCATCGCGCCTTCGAGTTTTGATCCGGGCACCGCGTACGTCAGCGTCGACTTTCACCTCATGGATAATCGTGATCCCTTCATCTTCAAGACGACGGACACGGGGAAGACCTGGAAGTTGGTAACCGGCAATCTACCCAAACACTCTTTGTCCTATGTGCGCACCATCGCCGAAGACCCAAACTGCGCGGGCTTGCTGTTTGCCGGGACAGGAAACGATCTTTATTACTCTCTCGATGACGGCGCTCACTGGACTGCGCTCGATACCGGACTACCCCACGCACCGGTCACGTGGGCGGTCGTGCAGAAAGAGTTTCACGACCTGGTGATCTCCACCTACGGACGCGGACTCTACATTCTCGACGACATAACGCCGCTGGAACAGATGGCGAAGAGTCACTCCGATGCAGCAGTCACGCTGTTTGAGCCGCGCCAGACGTACCGCTTTACCCGCGGCGGCCAGGCGATGCTCAACTTTTCGCTGAAGACCGCACCGAAAAAGCCGCTCGAGCTTGAGATCCTGGACTCGGACGGCAAAGTGATGCGAAAGCTCGACGCCAAGGGTAAGGCGGGCATAAATCGCGTGACTTGGGACCTGCGTTATGAATCTCCGCGATTAATTGCACTGCGAACGGTGGCCCCGGATAATCCGCACATCTGGGACGAGCCCCGCTTCCGTGATTCCGATTCGCGGCCGATCACACATTGGGGAAGCAGGCCGGCAGAAGTTGGTCCGATCGTAGCTCCCGGAAAGTATACTGTCCGCCTTAAGGTCGAGGACCAATCCTACACGCAACCTCTTACCGTCGTGCGCGATCCCCGCGCACCCGGGTCCGATGCGGACATCGAACTCTCGGTGAAAACTCTGCTGCGCATTCGCGGCGACATTAGCCGCGCTGCCGACACGGTTAACCAGATCGAATGGCTCCGCAAACAACTCGAGGTCATCGAGACCATGCTGCGTCCGCCAAAGAAAAAAGAGAAGGACAAGCAGGTGTTCGATGAAGACGACGACGAGGGCGATGAACCAGCGGACGCGCCGCAAGCCTCGGACGAGGCTCAGGAAAAACACAAGGCCGAACTGCTGAAGGCCGCGGAAGACCTGGACAAGAGGCTCCTAGCGATCGAAAACAGGCTGGCTTCCCCGGCACTGCTCAACAGTGATGACAAGTACTTCGTCGAACCGTATAAGGTTTATCTCAATCTGATCTGGCTGAACGCGGAAGTCGGCACGGGAGGGGGCGACGTCGCCGGTGGCGCGGACTTCGCTCCTACCGATACCCAGATGGAGTTGCTGCATGGGTTCGAAACGGAAATGGGCGGAGTGGACGCGGATTACCAGAAAGCGATGAAAGAGGATCTTCCCGCGTTCAACCGGACCCTGGTCGGTAGCAATGTCGCTCCGCTTGTTGCTCCGCCCAGCGCCGAAGGGGCGAAGTAGCGAATGCAGCGAGAGCCTAGCAGTTTTTCGCTTATCGTAACTCCGTTCTGATTTGAAAGGGCGCGGCTTCAGCCGCGCCGAGAAGAGTCAGGGAAGAATCGGCCTTTAGGCCCTAGGGGAAAACATTCCCTCGGCGGCTGAAGCCGGATTGTTTTTGTGGAACTTAACGGCGCGGCTGCAAGCCGCGCCCTTTCAAATCAGCCCCGCATCTTCCGGCAACCTGCTAGGTGACCGCCTTCTTCTGGAACTGGCGAAGACCGACGACCAGAAGCAAGACATCGAACGCCGCCAGCGCTACCAGAATGAGCGGAAGCGACAGGTGCGGAAACTGCGGGACAAGCGTGGCCCGCAATCCTTCACTGGCATAGGCGAGTGGGTTGATCAAGACGAGTTTCTGCAGGATGGGGAATTTGCTGAGCGCGCTCCACGGATAGTAAGTGCAACCGAAAAAGATCATTGGAGTCAGGACCATGCTGAACATCAATCCAATGTGCTGCTGGTCGACGCTGCAACCGAGCGCCAGTCCGCCGCAGGCCGAGAAACCCGCGACCATCAGGGTGATGCAGGCGAACAGAACTGGATTGGCCACATGCAATTCCAGTCCGGGCCGAAGGATAAGCCACGCCAGCGGAATCACGATCAAACCCGTCACCAGCGCCTGAATCAGGCCCGCGACAACCTTCTCTATGGCGACCCAGGCGATGTCGATCGGCGCGAGCAGGCGGTCTTCAATCTCGCGCGTGAACTGAAATTCTCCAATCAGGGGCATGGCGACAGCCCAAATCCCCGTAAATACCATGCTGATGGCCATGATTCCGGGAAGCAGAAGGCTCTTGTAAGCCGCAGGCATGTAACCGCTGCCCACCATCACGCGCCCGAAAATAAAAACGAATAAAAGAGGTTGCAAGAAAGTCTGAAACAACAAGGGAACGAGATTCCGCCGGGCCACGTGTGCGTCGCGAGCCAATAATGCGAGGAACGTCTTCCAGTTCATTCGCGCAAACTCCTGCCGGTGTGATGAAGGAACAGGTTTTCCAGGCTGGGCTCGGAGATGTGAACGTCGGAGAGTTCCACGCCCAGAGCAGAAGCGGCATTGACGATCTCGGGAATCAGAGATCCGCCGCGGCTGGCATAGAGATCGGCGCCGCTGTCTCCCGAGGCGCGTACTTCCGTTACACCGGACAGAGTAGCGAGACGTTCTAGCAGCGGAGCGGAATGATGTCCAAACCGCAGGCGCAGAAGAAATCCGCCCGGGATCGAAGCCTTCAGGTCACCGGGCGTGCCCGATGCAATGATGCGTCCATGATCGATGATCGCGAGATGCTGGCATAGCGCATCGGCTTCTTCCATGTTATGCGTGGTCAGCAGGATGGTGCGGCCTTTCTGGTTGTACTCGCGAATGATCTCCCAGAGCAGCAACCGGGTCTGCGGATCGAGGCCCGCGCTGGGTTCGTCGAGGAACAGTACCTGGGGGTCGTGCATCATGGCGCGCGCGATGGAAATGCGCTGCATCATCCCGCCGGAGAATCCGCGAACGAGTTGGTTGGCGCGATCGGTGAGCTTGAAGCGCTCCAGCAAGGTGTTGGCGCGATCCGAGCGTTCCTGCGAACTGAGACCGAAGTATGCTCCGTGGAACAGCAGAATCTCGCGAGCCGTAAGGGAGAAGTCCAGGTTCGGGCGCTGGGCCACGACTCCGATCAGGAGCTTGGCCGCTGTCTGATCGCGCCATACGTCATGCGGGCCAATCCAGGCGGTGCCGCTGGTGGGACGAACCCGTGTGGTTAGAATTCCGACGGTGGTGGACTTCCCCGCGCCGTTGGGTCCAAGCAGGCCGAAGATCTGTCCGGGCGCGACCTCGAGATCAATCCCATCGAGCGCCGTGATCTGCGGCTTGGCATCCTTGCCGCGTTTTCCGCCAGGCGCGGACCCGTCCCCGCGCCCGGCCGCGGCGGGCGGCGCCGAGTTGTAGACTTTGCGCAGACTGCTGGTGCGAATTGCTGAATCCATGTGCGGGAGTCCCCGGCGACGGCGCCCCACGCGCCTCGCCGAGACTGAAATCCTTCAGGCAGAAAGTATACATAGCCTCGACGCGCAGCGGTACGAGCCTGACCTGCGATCGAGACCCCTGTGCCTATTCCAATACACCGTAAATTCTGTGCGCGCAGACGCGATATCACCCTTGCGCAACGCAATGTTTCCCAAGAGGACGTGAGCGGGTGCCATCGTGGGCAGAAGCGCGACAGCTTTCTGCGCCTGAGGTTCTGCGTCCTGCCATCGGCCAAGGGCCCAGTATGGCTTCGTACAACGGGGTTGGAGAGCAAGAGTCTCTAGAGTCGAGCTCACTTTCGATATAAGCGGCATCACGTTGGAGCGCTTTGCCTGGGAGCTCTGCACCACGGCTCGGACCTTTCGTGAGATTGAAAGCGATGAGGGAACCACAATTTACGTCGGCGGAGTGAACTCGCCGTGGCAGATGAAAATTTATCAAAAAACTTGCTCCATCGTCCGCATCGAATTCATGTTGAGACGCATGTTCCTCCGCCAACTTGGAATTTTGCGACCACACCAGCTGTCGTTGCTGAGAAGGACACACCTTTGGAAGCACGTCTCCTTTCGCGAGGTCGACCAATCTCAAGGAAGCGCGTTACCTGCTGGGATCCGAAGCTACTGGAGACAAATGGGCCATGGCGTACCCCCCGATATGCCGGCGTGCATCATCCGTAAGGCACTGCGCGAATCACGCGTCGACCCGGGCCGTTGGGTGGTCCGATCACCACGGGAGGATCTCCTGCGCCGGATGTTGAAGAACCTGATCTGGTGAGCGCACCCATCCGGTCACTGCGGCGCTGCGTGAGCAGTTAATCCGGCGGCATTCAAAGTCAGTTTCGACAGTTTTAACGGTTTTCCAGCCAGGAAATAACAAATATGAAGAAGTCACGCAAGAAACGGAACAACAAACACGATCGAGGATTGACCAAGAAGGCACGACAACTGCTCGGTGATCCTTTTTTTCTGTATAAGGCGGGCCAGAGAGTGGGCGACCTTGGAGTCGTTGGGGAGAAACGGAACCGACAAGTATTGATTCTTGCTGAAATGTCAAAGGCATTGCCCGAGCCAACGTCAGTCCTGGTAAAAGGACCCACATCCAGCGGAAAGTCAAATCTGGTGAAAACCACCCTACGGCTTTTTCCAGCCAATTGCGTCGTGGAAAGAGCCGGGCTCAGTCGAAAAGCCCTCGCACACGGTAAGGGTTCCCTAGCACACAAGATTCTGTTCATCAGTGAATATCGCTGTGGAAAGGACTCACAGCAATTGCTCAGGCTCCTCCAATCGGAGGGACGAATTGCCCATGAGTTCGCGATGTTCCGCGGTGCTGCGCGGGGAACCGCAACGGCGACAAGAATTGGCATGCCTGTCGTGCTGAGCACCACCACTGATGAGGAGGTATTTCCGGATGACGAGACTAGATTTCAGTCGTTATTCATGGACCGAGGGCCAGCTCAAAATCGAGCGGTCAATCTCGCTCGCGCACGTCGCCCAATCAACCCTGATTGCAGCGATCTTCCCGTATGGCAAAGAGCAATGTCGTTGCTGGTCTATAAGAAAGGAGACTTTGAGCACCCGCCCAAATGGCTTGAATACGTGGCAAGAAGGCTGCCCCGCAACCAGGAGAGGGTCAGACGCGACTGGGATCGATTCCTCAAATTCTGCACAGTAGTGGCATTATGGCAATCCTTCGGACAGAAAAAGCCGGTTGATATTTCGTTCATAGACTATTGCATCGCATATCGCATCTTGGAGCCGGTGTTTGCTACAACGCTGCACCGCCAAAGATCCCAGGAAGATATCCTCGGCCGAGCCGTCGCAAAACTCTACGAGCGATTTCAGCGAGCTGTCACGGTTCGAGAAATCGCTGAGGAACTTGAGTGGAAAGGGTCCCTTGTCTACAAACGCCTGAAAAGGGCAGCAAAGAATCGACTCGTCAAATACGAAGACGTTACCCGTGAACGCAACCTTAAGCGTGTCCTGCCGATTGACCAGGGCGTCCGTCGATTCCTGCCCAGCCCGCGATCCGTTCTAAAACACTATCCAGAACTTGGGGACAAAGTGAAATTCGTCGATCCATTGAGCGGGAAGTGGAAGGTTGTCAAGAGATGACGCCCCAGAACACACCGTTTAAAGAAGAACCGACGTGCGCTGGACCTGCAAAGCGAGATGTCGTGGAGGACCGGCTTCTGACGATTAACGAAGTGGCGGAATTGACCGGCCTGGCGGTGGGAACCCTGTACCACTTCGTGAGCCAGAAGAGGATTCCGGTGGTGCGTTTGTCGAAGCGTTGCATTCGCTTTCGCAATTCAGACTTGTCAGATTGGATCGAGACCCTCACCCAAGGGGCGCTTTAACAAAACGAGGACGATGATTTGGCTGCTGCACAAATTTAGGTAAGCCGTAAACGCCAGAACAAAATCGAGCCAAAATTAGGTCCTGTGCACCTCATTTTTGGGTGGGAATTTCTGGACTTCTCTGCGCCTGATTGAATCTCTAACAGTAATATTTTATAATTAAAGTTATATCTTTTAGATATACAGCAACGGGGAAGAAGGGTACATATGGAAATGAAGAGGGCAGCGATTTACACCAGGGTGTCTACACAAGATCAGCATCCCGAAATGCAACAGAAAGAGTTGGTCGAGTACGTAAGGCGACGTGGTTGGAGGCTTTACAAGGAATACAGCGACAAGGGAGTCTCAGGCACCAAGGAGCATCGGCCAGCACTGGACGCACTCTTAGGGGATTGCCGTCACGGCAAGATCGACGCGATTGTCGTTTGGAAATTCGACCGTTTCGCGCGATCTCTAAAGCAGCTGCTTAACGCCCTGGAATTGTTCAGAAAGCTCGGAATCGGCTTTGTTTCCTGCACGGAAGCAATAGACACTTCCCTCCCTCACGGAGAGATGTTGTTCCAGATCATCGGTGCTATCGCCCAGTGGGAACGGTCACTGATCGTTGAACGGGTCCGAGCAGGACTGCAGCACGCCCGCAGCCAGGGGAAACGATTGGGGCGTCCGCCACTGCGGGTATTGAAGCCCAAGGACGTGGCGGAACTGCGGAAGGAACGAGCGCGGACGAAAGCGCCGTTCAGGACACTGGCCGCGAAATACGGCCTCTCGGTCTGGACGGTACATAAGCTCTGCACTAAAAGTCGGCATTAGACGGCCCGATTCGATAGCTGAAATGGGCACCTTGTACAAACGCGCGAAAGGAAGTCGGAATTGGATGATGGCGGTGACCGTCGACGGTCGCCAAGTGTGTAAGAGCACCCACACATCGAACAAGCGACTCGCCGATCAGATGCTCTCACGCTGGGAAACTGAGGTATTCGAAGGTCGTTTTCATCTGCCGCAATCTACTCCGCCGCCCTTCGTGGAATGGGCCGACCAGTTTCTTGCAAAAGTGGCTCACCCGAATACTCGAAAGCGATATGGGTCTTCTATCGGGAAGTTGAAAGCAGCATTCTCTGGGCCTCAGCGATCACCCAAAACCGGCCAATGGTTATCACCTGAAAACCGGCCAACGAGAATAGCGTCCGGGACATTGACGCCCGCAGAGGCTTGTAGCCTCCGAGGGCATGGCCAATGTCTTGAACGAAGAGAAGAAACAGCAAGTTTTAGCTCTGGGACGGCTGGGCTGGCCGCTGCGGAAGATCCAGCAGGCTACGCGCATCCGTCGTGAAACCGCCAGTCAGTACCTGAAAGCGGCTGGGATTGCCGTGCGTCCGTCGGGCGGTTGGGGGCGGCGGGCGGCAAAACCGGCCAACGAAGTGATCACCGACTTTGGCGCGGGAAAACCGGCCATCGCGGTGGTCCCCGACTACAACGGCAGCCCCAAAACCAACCCCGAAAACCTTTCCACGAAGGAAAAAGCAAAACCAACTTCAAAACCGGCCAACGAGGTGATTACCGACTCTGAGGTGATCACCGACCTCAACCCATCCCAAGCAGACGAAGTGGGCGCTCTTTCCTGGACGCCAGTGGCGTCTCCACAGCGCAGTCCCAGCGCCAGCGCTTGCGATCCATACCGAGAAGCCATTGAACTGGGACTCAGCCGAGGCCGTAACGCTGTAGCGATCTACCAGGACCTGGTGGATGAGTACAGCTTCGCCAGCAGCTACCAGAGCGTGCAGCGCTTCGTGCGCAAGCTGCGCGGCGCGCAAACTCCCGAAGCCCGCGTGGTGATCGTCACCGCTCCTGGTCAGGAGGCACAAGTCGATTACGGCAGCGGGCCCATGGTGCGCGATCGCGAGACCCGCAAGTATCGGCGTACACGGTTGTTCGTCCTGACGCTCGGCTGCAGCCGGAAAGCAGTTCGTCTGCTGACGTTCCGTTCCAGCTCTCGCATCTGGGCGGAACTGCACGAGCGCGCCTTTCGCCGGCTGGGCGGAGCCACGCGCATCGTGGTCCTCGACAATCTGCGCGAAGGAGTGCTCGTCCCCGACATCTACGATCCCGCTCTCAATCCTCTCTATCGCGATGTGCTCGCGCATTACGGCGCGGTCGCCATGCCGTGTCGCATCCAGGACCCAGATCGCAAGGGCAAAGTCGAAGCCGGCGTCGGCCATGCGCAGAAAACGCCACTCAAGGGTCTGCGCTTCGAGAGTCTGGAAGAAGCCCAAGCCTATCTCGATCGCTGGGAAGAGCGCTGGGCCGACACGCGCATTCACGGCACCACCAAACGACAAGTTGCGGCCATGTTTGCAGAAGAGAAACCGTTCCTGCTTCCGCTGCCACTCGAACCCTTCCGCTATTACCAGTACGGCGAGCGCATCGTGCATCTGGACGGCTGCGTCGAAGTCGAAGCTGCCTACTACGGCGCACCGCCAGGCTGGATCGGGCGCATGGTGCGCGTGCAATGGGACGACATTTTCGTTCGCCTGCTCGATCCCAAGACGGGCCAACTGCTGCGCGAACATGTGCGCCAGAAACGCGGCTGGTATCGCATCAAGCCTGAGGATCACTCCAAGCGCACGCCGCTGCGCACGTCCCAACTGCTGTGGCGAGCGGGCCGTGCCGGCACGCACATTGGCACGCTCTGTGAGGCCATCCATCGCCAGCAAGGAGAAGTCGGCGTGCGCCGCATCCTGGGCGTTCTCTCTTTAGCGAAGAAGTACGGCGCGGCTGCAGTCGATGAAGCCTGCGCCGCCGCACTGGACATGGGTGTCCAGGAATACCGCTTCGTTCGCCGCTATCTGGAACGCTGCCCACAAGCCCCACTCAGTCTGCAGCAAGTCGATCCCCTGATCCGCGAACTGGTGCAGTACCGCGACCTCATCAACCACCGAACCAAGGAGTTGGAAGAATGAATCTCATCGAACTCGCACGTGCTCTCAAACAACTTCGCCTGGGCGGTATGGCCGCCACGCTGGAGACTCGTCTGCGTCAGGCGCAAAGCGAACCGCTCGCCCCCATTGATCTGCTCTCCTGTCTGATCTCAGACGAGTTATCCCGTCGTGGCGAACGCCTGCTGGAGCGGCGGAAAAAACAAGCCCAGTTCCGCGACTCCCAGAAGTCCCTCGACAACTTCGACTTCAACTTCAACAAGAAGATGAATCGCAGCCTGGTCTTCGATCTCGCCACCGGTGCCTTCATCGCCCGCCACGAAGACGCCCTGTTTTTAGGCCCGCCCGGCACCGGCAAGAGCCACTTGGCGCAAGCCATCGGCCAGTCTGCCATCCAACAGGGATACCGCGTGCTCTACCGCGAAACCCACACCCTGCTCGATGAACTGGCCGACGCCACGCTCGACGGCACCCGCAAAGAGCACATGGAGTTCCTGGTGACCGTGCCCTTGCTGATCATCGACGATCTGGGAATGCGCAAACTGCCGCTCACCGCCGCCGAGGAACTGCTGGAAATCATCATGCGCCGCTACGAGCGGGCCAGCACCATGCTGACCTCGAACCGTCCGGTGGAAGACTGGGGCAAACTGCTCGGCGACGCGGCCGCCGTCAGCGCCATGCTCGACCGCCTGCTGCACCACGGACACGTGCTCAAGTGCGGCCCCCGGAGCTGGCGCACGAAAACCGACTTGCCTCCTCAGGAGGCGGCAGGATAACGAGGGCTACTCGCAATCGCTACAATGTCAACGTAGGTTGCCGAACGACAATGTGTTCTGTTCAGGCCAGCAAAACGATGAGGAGTCGCGGTGAATGGACGATAAACGTCCGTGCCACGGTGCAGTTCGTCGCTATAGGCACTCTCATAGTTGCGCTCTTTGCCTTCTGGCATCGAGGTTCGCGCGAGACGGAGTGGCCGCTGGTACACGGGACCATTCAGGACACAAGAATCACCGCTGATCACGCACTTCAGACGTACTGGGGTGGGCAAGTGACGTGGAGGGCGGATTACAAGGTAGCCTATGCGGTTGCGCCTCGCGAATACTCGGTGTGGGCAGATTCCGGTATCCGAGGCCAAAGCGAAGCTGATGTTCGACTGGCCTTGCCACGGGCTCTCCCGGCATGCCGGGTACGATACAACCCTCAGAAACCCGAGATATCCGTTGCAGACTGCCGATGACTTGCCTCCCAGGAGGCGGCAGGATATAACAAACCGGTCCCGGAAACGGCTGCTTCCGTTGGCCGGTTTTGAAGTGATAATCGTTGGCCGCTTTTGAGGTGATCACTGAGGCTAGTCGCTTAAGCGCCGCTGGAGTGTCTGATCTGTTCGTTGCTCAAATGATAGGCCACTCCTCTCCAGGAATCCTGCAAAGATATTCCAAGGCCATTGACGAATACCGTCGCGATGCAATCCACAAACTTGAGGAAATGCGGGCTCAACACGCGCCATGGCGACAGACTCCCCCTACGTCCATCAATTGAGGGCTGTCCAAAAATATTTTCCAAAATCCCGCCGCCGAACCACAAAGGAAATCACTACAGTTTTACTACAGTTGGCGTTTTCCACAGGAAGTCAGACGCCCTCTGACACCCCCTTTGGACATCCGTAGGTCTTTCAAAACAAAAAGGAAATTATGGTGCCGGGAGGGGGAGTCGAACCCCCAAGGTACTAAGTACCGGCGGATTTTGAGTCCGCTGCGTCTGCCAGTTCCGCCATCCCGGCTCTACTTGCAAGTGCTTGGTTTTACAACCAGTTTATGGCTTTGTTCCCTTTTCATCCAAAATGACCGATGTGCAACTGTGTAATAAAGTGTGTCAGTTTTCGCCGATTTCCACAGTCCATTGCCATCTTGCCGGTGAAGCGCTTTGCCGGCGATTCTCGGGCCAGGAGTGCATTGCCAAGTCATAAGAAAGCACTCACACGAAATTCTAACACTTCGTCGCTCTCCCAGCCCCAATCTCTAAAATTACGGCCTTGCTTCCTGCTCATGGGGACATTCGCTTTGTGCCGAGGCGAGTTCTACTGTGGGAGCCCGCTGTTCTTTTCTCCTGCGCCTCGAATGCTCAGTCAGAGAGCAAGCCAGAACAACCGATCTATTTTCCACTCGCCGCGATGTTTTCCTAAATGGATCATCAATACATCATGATTGAGTCGTTGAAAGCCGAAGACACCGACGTACTCCGACTGCGCCATGTGCAGGTGACGGAGCTGAACACGGCTGATTCCGAGCCGATTTGCCCTCCTTGACAAGTAAGGTCGGTCCGCCTGCTTCAGCTCCGGCCATTGAACTGTTTGTATTGCACTTTCCACCGATTCACGACCAGGAATCCTGTACCGGATGCAACGAGACACCGAGGTCCCACAGCTGTCCCTCTTTGGCCCGTCCGTCGGCGGAGTTGTTCACAGCATTTCTAACTCCCAACGTGGCCGAAGGGCTGTCCGGCGCGACTGCGCGGTCTTCCAACAATCCCACAAACACCATTTCCGTCATTGGAACAACCACAGACCAACAGGTAACTCCGCTTTATGGCGTTCAATACAATATTGCCCTTCGAGATTTCACGAACGGGTGGGGAGTATGGTTAGAGGTTCTCTGCATTCCATCAATGTCTCCGGAATTACGTCTTCGTACACATACGACAATCTGGCTGTCCAATCTCGGGAATCCTAGCGGGCGCAGCAGTAGCATTCCTCATCGCTTATCGCGTCACTATGCCCGACAGCACCACCTCCAGAGAAAACCGCGCAAACAAGACTGCGTCTGCCAGTTTCGCCACCGGGGCTAAGAACTAACTCGGAAAGAGCTTTAGGCGAATTGACCGTCCGGTGGATTTGCAAATGCAAGTCCGCACTGAACTTCCCAGAAGTTCTCTCGCCTAACCGTCCGACCAGAAATTTGGCGTCTGTCAACCTGTCTTTCGTTTACGGAAATGGTTACTGAAGTTTCCCCGAAAAGCTTCCAAATCATTGTTTCTAAAAGTTTTACCTGATATTTCTAATACTTCGAGCACTCCGGAGCCTTCGGTGTGGGATCGCCGGGCCGAGGTGTGCGCTCGATCCTTATGACTGATGCAACCAGCATCGCGGATGGATTGATCTCTCCCTCGAATTCGTGGAAGGGATTGTCCGTCACTGCCAAGCTGTTCATCACGCTGATCGTCGCAGGAGGAATGGCGACGCTGCTCTACGGCGGAATTCACCAGAGCAGTCGGAACATTGCCGAATTCATCTGCTATCTGGGAATCGCAATTCTTGCGTCACGACTCAAGGTGAGTTTGCCCGGGATTACGGGCACCCTCTCGGTTAACTTTCTGTTCATCCTGATCGGTGTCCTTGAACTCAGTTTCGCGGAGACTCTCACGCTGGGCGCGGTCTCGATGCTGGCCCAGTCGGTGTATCCGGAGCGTCCAAAAGCCATTCAGGTGACGTTCAATGTGTGCGCCGGCGCACTCTCGACCGCGCTCGCCTACACCGTCTACCACCACCCGCTAGCCAATCTTGTGTTCGGTATTCGTCCGATCCTGCTGGGCGTGGCGGCCACGGTTTACTTCATTGCGAACGCAGGTTCCATCGCGATGGTCATTTCGTTGACCGAGCGCCGACCGCTCCACCGGATTCTGGTGGACTGCTATTTCTGGTCATTTCCCTATTACCTGGTGGGAGCCGGAATCGCGGGCAGCATTGCGTGGCTGAACGAGAGGTTCAACTGGGAAACATCGCTGCTGCTGGTGCCGGCCGTTTACCTCATCTACCGTTCCTACCGCCTCTACCTCGGCAAACTCGAAGACGAGAAGCGCCACGTCGAGGAAATGGCGAACCTGCACTTGCGGACCATCGAGGCCCTGGCTCTGGCCATTGAAGCGAAAGATCACACCACGCACGAGCACCTGCAGCGCGTCCGCATCTACGCCATCGAAGTGGCCAAGGAACTCGGAGTGAACGGGCCTGAACTCGAAGCGCTGCATGCCGCTGCGCTTCTGCACGACATCGGAAAGCTGGCCGTGCCGGAGCACATTATTTCGAAGCCGGGACGTCTCACTCCGGAAGAGTTCGAGAAGATGAAGATTCACACGCTGGTGGGCGCTGAAATTCTGGAGCGTGTGCGCTTCCCTTACCCGGTCGTGCCCATCGTCCGCGCGCACCACGAAAAATGGGATGGATCCGGCTACCCCCTCGGCCTCAAAGGCGCGGAGATTCCCCTCGGAGCGCGGATTCTTTCGGCAGTCGACTATCTGGACGCTCTCGCCTCCGATCGCCAGTACCGGCGCGCCCTGCCGTTGCGGGAGGTGATGCAGAAACTCGCCGCCGAAGCGGGCAAGTCTTTCGACCCGAAAGTGGTGGACGTCCTGAAACGGCGCTATGAACATCTGGAACGGCTGGCCGTGGCCAAGTCGGCGGCCGATCCTAACGGGCCGCTTTCCACCGCCATCAAGATTGAGCGTGGTCTTGAGCCAGCAGCCGGATTCGAGAGCGCTGCGGCGAAGGATTACGCAGGGAAGGAAAACACCTTCCTGTCGTCCATTGCCGCTGCCCGTCAGGAAGCGCAGGCGTTGTTCGAATTGAGCCAGGATTTGGGAGCGTCCCTCAGCCTGGGCGAAACACTCTCCGTTTTCTCCGTCAAGCTCAAACCGATGGTGCCATACGACGCCATCGCCATCTACATCAAGCGTGAGGACGAACTGGTTCCGGAGTTCGTGAACGGAGATAACTACCGGCTATTCTCCTCCCTGCGTATTCCGCTGGGGCAGGGGCTCTCGGGATGGGTGGCGCAGAATCAGAAACCGATCGTTAACGGCAATCCCTCCGTCGAACCTGGATACCTGAACGATCCCACGAAATTCAGCACCCTGCGCTCCGCCTTGGCAGTGCCTCTGGAGGGCGTGGCCGGAGTGATCGGTGTACTCGCGCTTTACCGCGGCGACCGCGACGCTTTCACTTCCGATCACCTTCGTATCCTGCTCGCAGTCAGCGGCAAAATGGCGCTGTCGATTGAAAACGCGCTCAAATATCAGCAGGCCGAGAACTCCGCCACCACCGACTACCTCACCGGCCTGCCCAACGCGCGCTCGCTTTTCCTGCAACTTGATCGCGAACTGGCCCGCTGCAAGCGAGATAACTCCAGCCTGACCGTAATGGTCTCCGACATGGACGGCTTTAAGCAGATCAACGACCGTTTCGGCCATCTCGAAGGCAATCGCGTGCTGCGCCTGTTCGCCCAGGCCCTCAAGGACACATGCCGCGAGTACGACTACGTCGCGCGTATGGGTGGAGACGAATTCGTGGTCATCGCACCCGGTCTCGCGATCGATGCTGCTGCCAAAAAAGCGGAGCAGATGCGCGCCCTGGCCCGCCAGGCGGGCTCCGAAGTTTGCGGCGAGGAAATCCTCTCGCTCAGCGTCGGACGGGCCGTTTACCCCGAGGATGGCAAGGATGCCGAAAAACTCCTGTCCGAAGCCGACCGGCGCATGTATCTGGAAAAGCAGAAGCAGCTCTCCTACAAGGATCGCCGCCTGCATCCGCGGCTGAAGTGCCGGGTCACGATCGAAATGAAAACTGAGGCCGGAGAAGCGCCGGTGTTTGCTAATCTGACCGACATCAGCATGGGCGGTTGCTACATCGAGACCAGCACAATCATGTCACCAGGGTGCAAACTCAAACTCGGGTTTTCCATGGATGATCCCACCCTGTCCGCCGATGGCGTAGTGGCCCGGCTCGATCCCGGCTCAGGCGTTGCCGTGCAGTTCCGCGAGTTGAACCGAGACGGCCGCGACCGCATGTTCAGGATTCTGGAGTTCGTGCAGAAAACATCCGCGTTCTACAACAACCGCTACTTTGAGAACCTGCTGAAGCGGTGAAGGCTCCGGCGCCATACGGAGGGCTCTCAGGCAGGGAAGTCCCAGCCTTCTTCCTTCATCTTGCGGTTGGTCCAGTGCTGGAGTTCCTCGAACAGGGCGGGCTCAATCACGACAAAACGAATGCCGACGCGGCCGCCTTCGCCGATCCACATGAGGCGGGCTTTGGCCTCAAACGGAATGTCGCTGCCGGGAAGAGCAAAGCTGATGTCCAGCAATCCGGAAAAGCGCATCGGTTCCTTCAGGCCGTCCAGGCCCATGCCGCCGGTGCTCAGGTTCACTCCGTTGACGGCGAGCTCTTCCCCGCGAGCATTCCGGATGGTGACTGGAATCTCGACCCGGGCCCGGAAGAATTTCTGCTGTTCGGTGCTCACGAAGCCGAGAGGAACCGGGTTCTCACCGGGCTCGAAGCAGATGCTGTATTCCTTTAGCTTGCGGCTAAGGGTTCGGCGCGAGATGCCGAGTTGCTCGGCCGCCAGCGTGCGGTGTCCTCCGGTGCGCTCCAGCGCCTTCAGGATCATCTGCTCTTCCATGCTCTCGAGGTTACCGACAGGCAGGGACGCGGTCTGGCGCAGGGCAGTCGGCTCTCCGGTGAGTGCCGCGCTGAGCCGGGAGAAATCGATCTCCGTGGCCTGCGACTCCATCGCCACCTTCGCCACAAGGTTGCGTAGTTCGCGAATGTTGCCCGGCCATGAGTGGGAGAGCAGTGCCGAGATGGCTTGCGGCGAAAAGTTCTTGCGGGAAGACTTGAGATGCAGGAAATGTTCGGCCAGCGCGACAATATCTTCCGGCCGCTCGCGCAGCGGAGGCACACGCAGCTGGAACTGGCCGAGACGATGAAACAGGTCTTGGCGGAAGCGCCCGTTCTTCACGGCGGCTTCGAGATCCTGGTTGGTGGCGGCGACGATGCGCACATCTACTTTGATCTTGCGGTGCCCGCCCAAACGATAGAACGGCTGACCATCGAGCACGCGCAACAGCTTGACCTGCGTTTGCGGCTGTAGTTCTCCGATCTCGTCAAGAAAAAGCGTTCCCTTGTCGGCCATTTCGAAGAGCCCGGGCTTGGAGGCATCGGCGCCGCTGAAGGCGCCTTTTTCATAGCCAAAGAGTTCGCTCTCGACGAGATTTTCGGGCAGCGCGGCGCAGTTGATGTCGACCCAAGGCCGGCTGCGGCGATGCGAAGACTCGTGAACGGTTCGTGCGATCAGCTCTTTCCCTGTGCCGGTTTCGCCGGTGATCAGCACCGTTTCCGGTTGCCCCGCGACGCGATCGACCAGGCCCATGAATTTATGCATGGCAGGGCTGGCGAGAATGAATTGTGTGCCATCCACTTTGCGCGCAATAATTCCCGGTGTGACCCGGACCGGCGCCGCGGATAGAGGACTCACGACCACGCAACTGGCAGGTTCGAGCGGCACCACGACAGCCACGATTGCTTTTGGCGTAGAGGCTGAGTCCTGAATCAAAGTGACCGAGAACCAAACCGGCACGCAGCTACCGGCTTTGGTTTGCGCGAATAACCGGCGGTGATATTCCCCCTGCGCCGAAATTGTTCCGAGAATCACTTTGCGAAGTTGAACGTGGTCTTCGCGGTTGGGTTTTTCTTTCTCTCCAAAAAGTACGGAGAAGTCGCGCCCGAGCAACTCCCCGGGCGAATAACCCAGAAGCTGGCTGAACACCGAGTTGCAGCCACTGAATTCGCCTTGCAGATCGGCGGAGAACACACCCATCTGTGCCTGTGATCCGAGTGCAAGTGCCGGAGCGGTCGCGGACGGACTTTCGCCCCGGGCGATATTGGCCCCGTGCTGCGCTGACTGCTCGTCTACGTTACGGTGCGAAGTGGGCATCTTTTCCGTTTGGCGTTGATGTTGACACAGTATGTCCATTCGAACGAGAAGCGTATCGCTTGTACGGTAACGAAAGTAATCTGCTGCTCGGCAAGATTCCTGCGAGCCGGATTCCGAACACACCGAGGTCGAGACAAACTCTCGACAGCCCCGGATAGTTACCAAAGTAAGCTACTGAACCTTTAATTCATGCCATACGATCTCCGGTCAGGGCTCAGAGTAGGGTGTGCCCATTCAGTCCGCTCCGTTGACCACAGTTCGCGGGCAGGAATTGGTTCTGTCTCCCCCAAGACAACGCTCGAAGCCATGAGCGACACAGAGGACTTTCGAGGCCAGAAGCCGGCGTTAGTTCAGGAAGTCAGATGACACCAGCAGAGGACCGACTATCGATCCCGACGAAGGCATTCGTCGGCATCACTGTGTCCTTGGGGGTGGGCGTCCTCGCCTATTCTCTGGCGCACTGGCAATCGCACGATCTGGTGCGGTTCGCCTGCTACCTGGCGGTGGCGGTGCTGGCATCGGGACTCAAGGTGCAGCTGCCAGGCATCGACGGCACGATGTCGGTGAATTTCCTGTTCATCCTGATGGGCGTCATGGAGTTGAGCCTTCCCGAGACGCTGGTCATCGGTTGCGCGGCATCGTTGTTCCAGAGCGTATGGCAGACGCGTAAACGGCTCGATCCCGTAAAGGTGCTGTTTAACGTGGCCGGCATGATGGCCAATGCCAGCGCGCTCACTTACCTCAGCTATTACTGGCTCACTGTGCGATTCGCGTCGAACAAGCCCATTTTGCTGATGGTCGCCGCGCTGGTGTTCTTTTTCGCCAACACTCTGCCGATCTCGATAGTGATCGCGCTGACGGAAGGAAAATCGAGCCGCAAAGTCTGGGCGGAATGCTACTTCTGGTCGTTCCCTTATTACCTGGTCGGAGCCGCGGCGGTGGGACTAGTTGGAATCATCAATCACACCGCAGGATGGCAGACCTCTCTGCTTGTGCTACCGCTCATCTACTGGGTGTACCGCTCCTACCGTCTGTATCTAGGGCGGTTGGAGGCCGAAAAAGATCGGGTCGAAGTGGAAAAGCGGCACGTGGAAGAAATCGCGTCGCTCAACATGCGGACGATCGAGGCACTGGCGCTCGCCATCGAAGCCAAAGATCACACCACGCATACCCATCTGCAGCGCGTGCGCACCTACGCTGTCGAGGTCGCCAAGGAACTGAAGTTAGGCGAGGAGCAGATCGAGGCGCTGCGCGCGGCTGCGCTCCTTCACGATATCGGCAAACTCGCGGTGCCCGAGCAGATCATCAACAAGCCCGGACGCCTGACGCCGGAAGAGTTCGAAAAAATGAAGGTGCATCCCATCGTGGGAGCGGAAATTCTGGAGCGGGTCGCGTTTCCCTATCCGGTCGCACCCATTGTGCGCTACCACCACGAACGCTGGGATGGGTCGGGATATCCCGACGGACTCGCCGGCGAACAGATCCCGATCGGCGCGCGCATTCTGGCCACGGTCGATTGCCTGGACGCGCTGGCCTCGCACCGCCAATACCGCCCCGCTTTGCCTCTGGCTGAGGCGATGGACAAGGTCAAGGAGAGAGCAGGAACCTCGTTCGATCCGCAGATTGTCGCCATCCTCGAGCGCAACTACGTCGAGTTAGAGCGGTATGGCGCAGATGACCGAGGAAACGATTGTGCCGCACACGCTTTCCAAAATGATGAAAGTGGAACGCGGACTTGCGCCTGCGACCGGATTCGAGAAAGAGGATCCCACCACGCACGGGGTCACCGAGAACTCGGACTTCCTGACCTCCATTGCGTCGGCACGGCAAGAAGCACAGACCATGTTCGAACTGAGCCAGGACTTGGGAGTGTCGCTCAGTTTGAGCGAAACGCTTTCTGTCCTCTCGATGCGCCTACGCCGCATGATTCCCTACGATTCGATTGCGGTGTTCGTCAACCGCAACGGCTGGCTGCTGGCGGAGCTGGTGAGCGGCGAAAACTTCCGCATGCTGTCGTCGCTCAAGATTCGCGTCGGCGAAGGATTGTGCGGATGGGTGGCCGAGAATTGCAAGCCGATTGTGAACGGGAATCCGCAGGTGGAAGCCGGTTATGTAGTCGACCCCGGAAAGCACACCACTCTGCAGTCGGCGTTGGTTGTGCCGCTGGAAGGGCTGAACGGCGTGGTCGGCGTGCTGGCCATGTATCACGCGAACCGCGACGCTTTCACTCCGGATCATTTGAGAATCCTGCTGGCCGTTGCCTCGAAGGTCGCTCTCTCAGTCGAGAACGCTCTCAAGTATCAGCAGGCGGAGAGTTCCGCCACCACCGACTATTTGACCGGACTGCCCAACGCACGCTCGCTATTTGTGCACCTGGCGCAGGAAGTGGCCCGCTGCCGCCGCACCAAGACGCCACTGGCAGTGATGGTCTGCGACATCGACGGGTTCAAGCAGATCAACGATTCGTTCGGTCACCTCGAAGGCGACAAGCTGCTGCGTGAGTTCTGCAGCAGGCTCAAAGAGGCGTGCCGCGGTTACGACTACGTAGCTCGCATGGGCGGAGATGAATTTGTGATTACCGCTCCCGGCCTGACACCGGAAGCGGCCAAGGAAAAAGCTGAACGGTTGAACCAGGCCGCCGTCGAGTCGGGACGCCACGTGTGCGGCCGCGAATTGATCACGCTGAGTGTGGGGACGGTATTTTGCCCCGAGGACGGATACGACGTCGAGCGCCTGCTGGCCGAGGCCGACCGCCGCATGTATTCCATGAAGCAAGTCCACCACGCCGAAGCCATCGCGCGCGAGCAAGACGCGAAGTCGCGCGGCGCCGCGGTCGAATAGGAGCAGACTCACCATGCTGGGCCGGAAAATTGCGCGGCACGGAATCGCTCTGGTGGCGACCGTTCTGCTCGGAGGCTTGCTCTCTGCCACGCTGGTCCGCCTGGCTCCAGGGTTCGACGTGGATGAGGAGCAACTCGATCCCCGCCTCAACACAGACAGCGTTCGCGTGCTGCGCGAGACGCGGCTCGAACAACACAATATCTTCCGCTTCTATTTTCATTCCTTACAGCGCGCCGTCCATGGCGATCTGGGGACTTCGTTATCTCTCGGGCAGCCGGTCAGCCACTTGCTGCGGGAGCGCGCCCCGCTGACGCTGCGGCTGGTCAGCATTGGGTTGCTGTTGAGTTGGGCCGCGGCTCTGGCTTTGGCATTGAGCGCGGCGTGGCTTCGGGTGTCGGCCTATGATGCGCTGACTACGGTCATCAGTGGGACCTTTCTTTGCATTCCGGCCGCCGTGCTCGCGCTTTTTTCGGTGCTCTGGAATGTTCCGGGTGCACTCGCCGTTGCACTCATCGTGTTTCCCCGAGTCTACCGTTACACGCGCAATCTGCTGGCGAAAGCGCACGTACTGCCTCACATCATTACCGCTCGAGCGAAGGGCCTGACGGAATTGCGAATTCTTTTCTGGCACGTGGTCCCGGTCGTCGGCCCGCAGTTGCTGGCAGTGGCGGGAGTCTCGGTGAGCATCGCCATCGGCGCGGCAATTCCAGTGGAAGCTCTGTGCGGCCTGGCGGGAGTCGGACAACTGGCTTGGCAGGCCGCCCTGGCGCGCGACCTGCCCTTGCTGATTAATCTCACCATCCTGGTGACGTTGGTAACCTTGCTGGCAAATTCCGGTGCCGATGTAATCGGACATATGTTGCGAGGCCAGCAGGCATGAGTTTCTGGCGCTGGGTGGCGTGTGCCGTGTTGCTGCTCGTCGTCGGCGTATCGCTGGCGGCGAACTGGCTCGCCCCGGCAGGATACGCCAAACAGTATCGCGAAGCGGCGGATGCGCCTCCATCGCACGAGCACTGGATGGGCACCGACGCAATCGGCCGCGACCGCTTCGCGCGCGTGCTGTATGGGACCCGGATTTCGCTGCTGCTGGCGCCGGCTGCGGCGCTGATTTCTACGCTACTGGCGGCGCTGGTCGGAGGCCTAGCGGGATATCTGGGCGGCGCATGGGCACGCGGTGCGATGGCGGTGACGGATCTGTTTCTGTCGCTGCCCTGGCTGTTCTTGCTGATCACAGTGCGTGCGCTGATGCCGCTGAATGTATCGCCACTTTCTTCGATTTTGGTGACGTTTCTGATGCTGGGGCTATTGGGTTGGACCAGCGCGGCGCGCGTGCTCTGTACCACCGCAGGTTCGTTGCGCAACTCGGACTTTGTCCAACAGGCGCGGGCGGCAGGCGTTCGCGGCGGGCGCTTGTTCTGGGTGCATGTGATGCCGAATTTGAAGCCCGTGCTGCTGGCGCAGTTCTGGATTTCGATTCCGGTGTTCATCTTGAGCGAGGCCAATCTCGGCATCCTCGGCCTTGGTGTCGCTGAGCCGATGCCTTCCTGGGGAAGTCTGTTGAAGGAATTGGAAGGCCTGGTCTCGGTGGGTGAGGAGCCCTGGAAGTTTGTGCCGCTGGCATTGCTCATCGTTGTCGTGACGTCGTTTCAACTCGTGCTCTCGAAGCAGGAAGAGGCAGCCGCATGACGAACCTCAGGGGAAGGTTCGCAGTGATGACGATGCAGTGCAGGAATGCGATCTTCGTAACGCTCTTCTGCTTTGTACTTGTGGCAGGGTCGGCCATTGCTCAGAACGGAGGCGAACTGCGCTTCTGCCTGCGGTCGGAGCCAAAGACCTTCGATCCACTGAAAGTGGAAGACGAAGCGTCGGTGACGATCCGCTATTTGACCGGAGGCGTGCTGGTTCGCATGAACCGCCAGACGCAGGCTTTGGAGCCGGAACTGGCGCAGTCGTGGAAGGTTTCGAAAGACGGCAGGCAGATCACGTTCAAGCTGCGCCGCGGTGTTTCCTTTTCCGACGGCACTCCATTCTCCGCCGAGGACGTCGCCTACACGGTGCGGCAACTGATGGACCCGGCGTTGCATTCGCCGACCGGAGATGCATTCCGCTCGGGGCCGGGGAATGTCGAAACCAAGATCATTTCTCCAACTGAGATTACCGTCATGTTCCCCGCGCCAGTCGCGGGACTCGACCGACAGTTCGATCAGGTCGCTGTTCTTTCAGCCCACTCGCCGAAGAAAGAAATGGCCGTGCTCGGTCCGTTCATGGTGGCCGATTACAAGCCCGGAGCCACGGTCGTGCTGAAGCGCAATTCGAACTATTGGAAGACGGACGCACAGGGACGCCGTCTTCCATACCTGGATTCGATCCGGCTCGACATTCAGCCGAATCGCGACGTCGAACTGCTGCGCTTCAAGCGCGGTGAAATCGACTTGATCAACGCGCTCGACAGCGAGTACTTCGACAAGCTGGCGTCAACTTCCCCACAACTCGTACACGATGCCGGACCGTCGCTCGATAGCGAGCAGATGTGGTTCAACGAGGTCGCCAAAGCCCCGTTGCCCGCCTACAAGAAAAACTGGTTCCGGTCGGCGGCTTTCCGGCGGGCGATCTCTGAGGCTATCAACCGCGATGACTTAAGCCGCGTCGTATTTCGCGGGCATGCTCAGCCAGCGGTGGGGCCGGTCTCGCCAGCGAACAAATTCTGGTTCGACGCCAAGCTGAAGCCCAAGCCCTACTCGCCCGAAGCCGCGCTGAAGGCCTTGCAGGGCGAGGGTTTCCGGCTGGAGAATGGCACACTCAAAGACCTGAGCGGTAATGATGTGGTTTTTTCCATTATCACCAACTCGGGCAACAAGTATCGCGAGCGCATGGCCACAATGATCCAGGAGGACCTGCAGAAGATCGGTATTCACGTCAACGTGGTCACGCTCGACTTCCCTTCCCTGATCGAGCGCATGACCCAGACTTTCGACTATGAAGCGATTCTGCTTGGCCTGACAAATGTGGGCCTGGATCCGAGCGAGCAGATGAACGTCTGGCTCAGTTCTTCCGAGAACCACCAGTGGAACCCGCAGGAGAAGACCCCGGAGACCGCATGGGAAGCTGAGATTGACAAGCTGATGCGGGCGCAAGCGTCTTCGGCCGACGCGCAAAAGCGCAAAGAAGCCTTTGACCGCGTGCAGGAGATCGCGGTCGAGCAGGCGCCGTTCCTCTACTTGGTGAACAAAAATGCGCTGTCGGCCGTCGCGGGCAGCGTGCAGGGGGCGAACCCAGTCATTGTGGTGCCGCAGACTTACTGGAATGTCGAGCGGCTGACGTTGAAGTAGGGTTGACTTCCTGGCCACGGATTTACGCGGATGCACACGGATCTAAAAGTGAATAACGGCTCGCAAACCGACGTTCTCCTTTCCGCCCGGCTTTCTGTGCGATATGGAGACAAACCGCCCGTGCTGCGCGACGTCGCACTCGACATCCGCCGCGGCGAGGTACTGGGATTAGTTGGGCAGAGCGGATCGGGCAAGAGCACGCTGGCGATGTCGATCCTTGGTCTGCTCGAGGGAAAGCGAGCGAATGCCAGCG
Source organism: uncultured Acidobacteriaceae bacterium (assembly GCA_963819035.1). Taxonomy (GTDB): domain Bacteria; phylum Acidobacteriota; class Terriglobia; order Terriglobales; family Acidobacteriaceae; genus Sulfotelmatobacter. The sequence continues at coordinate 534,795 of CAWFUU010000010.1, forward strand.
GCACGATCGCGTTCGAGGACAGCGATTTACTGCAAATGCGGGATCGGGAACTTCGATCTCTCCGCGGACGCAAGCTGGCGCTGGTGCTCCAGAGTCCGCTCTCGTCGCTGAATCCGGCCCTGAAGATTCGCACCCAGTTGAAAGAGGCGTGGCGGGCACACGCTTCCGGTCCGAGCGCAGAGTGTGAAGCCGCCATCCGGGCGGCGCTCGAAAGCGTGAGTCTGCCGTCGAGCGACGAATTCCTGCGCAAGCATCCATCGCAGATGAGCGTGGGCCAGGCGCAGCGCGTGCTGATCGCCATGGCCGTGATGCATCGTCCGGCGCTCCTGCTGGCCGACGAAGCGACCAGCGCGCTCGACGTCATCACGCAATCGGAGATTCTTGCGCTCTTCCGCCAACTCAACCGCACCACCGGGATGGCGATTCTTTATATCTCGCACGATCTCGCCTCGGTTGCCGGTATCTGCGACCGCATTGCGATCCTGCACGAGGGGCAGATCGTAGAGCAGGGCACGACGCAAGAGGTCCTGACCACGCCTCATCACGAATACACGCAACGGCTGATGGCAGCCATGCCGAAAATGCCGCTTGCGCAGACACACGAACCGCAGAAAAAAGCATTAGCTGCGGGAATGAGATAATCCATCCTCGCCAGAACCAGCCATTTGCCCTACCGGCTACTCGCCTCATCGATCCAAACCATTGGTCACCCGGTATCGGAAACTGAAGTCACGGGCAACGGACGCTGCGACACTCTGTCCCACAACCGGTGAGGCGGGACAGAGTGGCCCGACTTAAGCCTTGGCACCCGCAATATCAACAGCCGAATCAACCACTTACAGCACCACGATTGGCCGCTGCCGTGCAACATCAGGAACGAGTACGCACTCGATCTTTCCCCCGTCGAGAAAGAAGGGTGAGATTTTTATGGCGCACAAGCACAAATCACAAAAACCCGTCGGACGCCACGAACGACACAGCGCCGCTTGGGGTAAACGCCTGAGCCTGGTGCTCGTCGTGGTAACGGGAATGGCGTTGGCACCGCAACTGAACGCGGCGGCTGGCGCCAGCTCACGCATCGCGTCGGAACTCTCGGGACTGCTAGCAAAAGCCCACCAGGGAACCGCGCAAGGACAGACCGTAAAGGTCATTGTGCAGTACCGGCAGGTGCCGAGCGCGTCTCACTACGCCACGATGCACAATCGCGGCGGCCGCCTGCATGCGAAGCTGCATATGATTAGGGCTGCGGCTTTCACCATCCCGGTGAGCGCCCTGGCAACCTTGGAGGCCGATCCCGAGGTGGTGTCGGTGACCATCGACCATCCGATGAATGTGATGGACGATCTCACGAATGACGCGACCGGCGTGGACGCGGCTTGGAACTCCGGCTACACCGGTGCGGGCGTAGGCGTTGCCGTAATCGACAGCGGCATCAACGATAGCCATCTCGACCTGTGGGATTCGACGCAGACCGCCTCGCGTGTGATTTATCACCAGGATTTCACGGGGACGCCTACCACCAACTCGAGCGGCGCCCAGTATGACTTGTACGGCCACGGCACGCACGTCGCTGGCATCATTGGGGGCAACGGTTATTTTTCGGGCGGGGAATATGCTGGAGTGGCACCCGGCGTCAATCTGATCGATCTGCGGGCTCTGGATGCGAACGGTGCGGGCAGCGATAGCACCGTAATCGCAGCCATCCAACAAGCAATTGCTCTGCAGAAGACCTACAACATCCGGGTCATTAATTTGTCGCTCGGCCGCGGAATCCCTGTCAGCTACAACCAGGATCCGCTGTGCCAGGCGGTGGAATCGGCCTGGAAGAGTGGGATCGTGGTGGTCGTCGCAGCCGGCAACTACGGCCGCCTGAGTGTCTACGGGAGCAACGGGTTTGGAACGATCACCGCGCCGGGCAACGATCCTCTTGTACTGACGGTTGGCGCAACCAAGAGCAATGGCTCAGCCTCGGCCGCGGCCGAGACCAAGGCCAGCTACAGTTCGAAGGGGCCCACCACCTACGATCACGTGGTAAAACCTGACATCATGGCGCCGGGCAACGCGGTCGTTTCTCTAGCCGCTCCGGGAGCCACGCTGGAAGGGTCCTATCCAAACGAACTGGTCAGCGGGACCGACGGCAACAACCATTACTTCGCCTTGAGCGGCACCAGTATGGCTACCCCGGCCGTCGCCGGCGCAGTCGCTCTGTTGCTGCAAGAACATAGCACGCTCACTCCGGATCAAGCGAAGGCGCGGCTGATGAAGACGGCCTACAAGATGGGGCTGACTTCGACCTCCGCCTGGGTGGCGCATCTTTCGCAGAACTTCACGGATTTCTATGATCTGTTCTCCGTGGGCTCGGGACTTCTGAACGTGCAGGCCGCCATCGCCAATAACGATCTGGCCCCGGCAACGATTGGATCAGCCCTTTCGCCGTCAGCCGTCTACAACCCCGCGACCGGAACCGTTTCGCTGGTAAATGGCAACTCGAGTGTTGCCCCTAATTCCGTGGTTTGGGGATCGTCGGTGGTCTGGGGTAGCTCGGTGGTTTGGGGTTCGTCGGTCGTTAACGGCACGTCGGTAGTTTGGGGCAGTTCGATGCCCTGGAATAACAATGCGCTGAGTGCCTTCAGCGTGGTCTGGGGATCGAGCACTGGCACCAGCACCACAGCCTCAAGCGTGGTCTGGGGATCATCCGTCGGAACCGCTAATTCTGCGTTTTCTGATGCAGGAGACGACGAGCAATAACAAGCCGTGTGATTTTTCCAAAGAAAGGAGACGACTTCATGAACAACACACGGCGAATCAAGACTTTCATCGGCGCAATGATGCTGGGCGCGGCAAGCGCCGCCGGTTATGCGGGCCTGACCAGCCACTCGCTGCACCTGTATTTCGCCCTGGCAGTTCTGGCATTGGCCGCAGCCACGTCGCGCATGAAAGTCAAGTTGCCGGGCATCGATGGCAACATGTCGGTGAACCTGCCGTTCCTGCTCGCAGCGGTTGTGAATCTGAGCGCGGTTGAGGCGGTCGCGATTACCTGCGTTTCTACCGCGGTTCAGGGCTGGCCACGGAAAGACGCGAAATTCAAACCGGAACAGATGGCTTTCAACCTGAGCATGATGGCACTCGCCACCACGCTGGCCAGCCTAGTGTTCCACGCCCATTGGCTCTCGAGAACAGGATGGAGTTCCAACCCGGCCGGCCTGGTGCTGGCGGCAGCGACTCTGTTCATCGGACAAACGGCTCCCGTCGCTGCGATCGTAGCGCTGAGCGAGGGCAAGGCGGCGGGCCCAATCTGGTGGAATCTGGCTCATCTGTCATTCCCGTACTACGTGGTCAGCGCTGGGGTAGGCTCGATGTTGCAGACGGTCGGCGCACACATGGGCTGGGCGTTGGCGCTGGCAGTGTTCCCGGTCATGTACGGAATCCACCGCTCCTACCGTTTGTACTTCGAAGCGATGGCCGAGACCCCGGGGCTGCAAGTTTTGGTCAGGGCCGCCCGCGCAGGCGCGTAGCAACCAGTTCGGCACGTTCACCCGGTGGCTTGCGGCGACAATCGCGGCCACCTTTCTTTTTCTTTAGTCAAAAACAAATTCCGCGACCGGCGCAATCCCACGCTCGAACTTACGGCAGAGTTCTCGTGCGGCAGTCAATCCGCCATGCGGACGGAAAATCGCCAGGCTCTGACTGGGAGTTTCAACTTCCCAGAAGCCGAGCTGTCGGGACCAATCTCGTCGTGGCTTGCGCCCGCATTGGTTTGGAGCGTTCGCTCAGTCAATCGTGATGGCGAACGAATGTGAGTAGCGTGGAAGCAACAGATTTGTTGCTGCTGCCAGTCCTAGCATTGCTGCGAGGAGAACCAGCAAAGAGGAATAGGAGCCAGTCGCGTCAAATGCACGTCCCAGTATCACCGGCCCGATGGCTCCCGCAGTTGCATAGAACGTCCAGGTGAGACCGTAAAGCGTGGAAAAAGCACGCAGCCCAAAATAACGTGTTAGCAGATATGGTGTGATGGCGGCTTCGCCTCCCGCCCCGACGCCAATGAGCGCAGCGGCAAGGCAACCGGCCGGGAAACTGCTCGCCCGAGCCAGCAGAAAAATCCCGAGCGCCGTAGCGAGGTTTATAAAAAGGGCGACATGCGGCCCGAAAAAGCGGTCCAGCAGCCATCCCACCACGACCCTGCCAAGCAGGCTCGATCCGCCGAGTAAGGACGCGCATAACGCCGCATTTCCGGCCGTGAGGCCACGATCGGTCAACAACGCGGACAGGTGAGTGATCGCCCCATTCATGCTGATCGAACTCACGAAAAGGATGGCGGTGATAATCCAGAACGCAAAAGAGCGCAGGCCCTCTTGCCATGTCATTCCAGAGTGTGGAACCGGTGAGAACTTGCGCCCGATTGCACCGCGCTCGCGGATGTAGCGCCAGCTGAGGGGCAAGCCGAGTAACAATGCCAGAACACCCAGGGACGTGTAGGCCACGCGCCAACCGGACCGGCTGATGATCGATTGGGCGATGACGGGTAAAATCATGGCGCCCAACCCCGCTCCAGCCATAACGAACGCCAACGCTATCCCCAAACGTCGTTGAAACCAGGTGGAAATCGATCGCGAATAAGCTAGATGAGCTGCCCCGTTCCCCACTGCACCGAGCACGAAGCAAGTCACGTAAAACTGCCACAATCCAACGTGCAACAGCGAGAGCGAGGCAATGGCGCATACGTATGTCGTCATGCAAGCAAGAATGATGCGGCGAGGGCCGAAGCGATCGATCCACCGGCCGAGCAACGGGGAGAACACCCCGAGTGTAACGGCGGCGATTGCGAAGCCGCTCGAGATGGCTTCGCGACTCCAACCGAACTGCGCAGCCAGGGGCTTTACAAAGACGGAGAAGGTATAGACGAACAGCGAGCCGAATCCCGCCATCACGCCGAGACACGCCGCCAACACCACGCGCCATCCGTAATAGTCGAGATCGAATTCACTCGAGCCCGACGCCATTTCGATGGGTTGCGGTGTGGTTCGGCCAACTCCGACACTTTCGGGACTGGACTCCTCGCTCATTCGCTTGACCTCGGCGCGCTACGCAGGGGTCGAATCATACACAAATCGCTCGACGACCATCTCTAGCCTTTTTCTAGTATTGCCGCGATTTAGCAATCATTGGTAAGGTTTCCCGCATTCAAAACCCCTGTGAGATGGAAGGGAGACCTGTCTCCTCGAGCACAGCGCGGCACGTTCCGTTTTGGACTGCGGTTGAATTTCTAGATCAAGTTAGAGGACCTCACACCATGCCGATCCCCACCGAACCTATTGGCAGCATACCGCGCCCGCCCGGGTTGCTGGCCGCGATGCGCGCCCGTGCTGCGCGACAGATATCGGACGAGCAGTTTCATGCGGCCGAGGAAGCGGCACTACGCGACACGATCAGCCGCCTGGAAGCAACCGGATCACCCGTCATCACGGACGGTGAGCAGACCAAGCCGAGTTTTGCAACCTATCCCCTTAGCGGCTTGGAGAATCTGGCAGCGGATGGCGTCACCATTCCTTTTGCTGATGGCCACACCCGGCAGTTGCCGCGACTGACGAGAGGCCCTTTCCGCTATGGCGTCCACGCCGTCACTTACCTTAAGGTCGCTCAGCGACACGCGCGCCGGCCTGTGAAACAAGCTGTGATTTCGGCGTCAGCTTTGAGCCTGCTCTATCCTCAGACCGGCCTGAACGGATATCCGCGCGAGGCTTTCCTTGAAGATCTCATTCAGGATGCGACGAGAGATATTCGGGAGTGTCTGGAGGCCAACGCTGCGTGCGTGCAGATCGATTTTACGGAAGGACGTCTGGCGCTCAAACTCGATCCCTCCGGGGGATTGCTGAATACGTTCATCGATCTGAACAACCGCGTACTCGATAAGTTTTCGGATGCTGAGCGGAAGAAGATTGGAGTGCACACCTGCCCCGGTGGCGATCATGATTCCACGCATAGCGCAGACGTAGACTACACGGCCCTACTGCCGGAGTTGTTTCGTTTGAAGGTCGGCCGATTCTATGTTCAGTTGGCCAGTGAGGGGGATCGTCGTCGTGTGTTAGCTACGATCCAAAGCATGCTCAAGCCGGATCAGATGCTCTTCGTTGGCGTCACGGACCCCATTGATCCAACCATCGAGAGTCCTGAAGTAGTTCGCGATCGCGTGCTGGAAGCGGCAGAATTCATTCCCGTCGGGTCACTGGGAACGACCGACGATTGCGGCTTCTCACCTTTCGCTGACGACACCTCCACATCGCGGGAGACGGCCTTCGCAAAAGTGAAGAGTCGCGTTGAGGGAACAGCGATGGCAGGAAACGTTCTTGGGGTTTGAGTTAGAAACAAGGGAACGCTGCCTGTTCCGGTAATTCGCTTGGAGATCTTAAGCGAGCGTCATAGCAGTCCACGAATTATTCCCAAACCACTTGAGCGACCGCTTATGGTGGGCGCAATCCCTCACACCAGCTGCGGATTCTGAGCCGGCACCGCAGTCGCAGGGAACTCCAAACGAAAAACACTGCCTTGGCCGGGCTTGCTCTCGACCGCGATCGAGCCGCGATGCTGCGCTACAATCCAGTGCGCAATGGCCAGGCCTAATCCCGCGCCTCCCTGCTCCCTGCTGCGTGCTTTGTCTACGCGGTAGAAACGCTCGAAAATCTTCTCTTTATCTTGTTCGGCAATTCCTATCCCTGAGTCTCGCACCGTCATGACTACTCGGTCGCCTTTCTGCTCGAGAGCCAGTTCCACGCTCCCGGGCTGAGCCGTGTATTTGAAGGCGTTGTCGAGCAGGATGTCCGCGACCCGTCGCAGAGCCGCTTCGTCTCCCATGACAAACGAATCCTCGGCCGAGATGTTCGCCGAAAACTGCAGGTTGCGGATTTCGGCCATTTGCCGCCAGCTCTCCACCACACCACGCAGGATCGCGCGCAAATCCACCGGCTGCATGTGCAGGGTCTCACGGCCGGAATCGGCGCGGGCCAGAGCCAGCAATTGTTCAATGAGAGCCGTGGTTCGCTCCGCCTCCAGCAGGATGTGGCGCAGAGATTCCCTGTACTCAGCCTCTCCCCGCGAGCGGCGTAGCGCAAGCTCGGCCTCGGTTCGGATGAGTGACACCGGCGTCCTGAGCTCATGCGAAGCATCGGCGGTAAATTCCGTGATCCGCCGGAATGAGGCCTCAATCCGATCAAGCATTTCGTTCAACGTGTCTGAGAGGCGCTGCAGTTCATCGCCGGTATCCAGTTTCTGAAGGCGACTGTTGAGACTAGCGCCACTGACGTCGTGTGCGGTTCGCACCAGCGCATCGACCGGGGAGAGCGCCCTGTGACTCAGCCAATACCCACCTCCAGCAGCCACCAGCAGCAACAGTGGAGCGAACATCAGCAAATAAGTACGGAACAGAGACAGAGACCGGAACGCATCGTCGGTCGGAGCCCCCATCTCCACGGCATAGATGTGCCCATTAACCTTCAGCTTCTGCAGAATGAAACGGAAGTGTCGGCCTTCGCTCCTGCGGTTTTTGAAGATGGCTCGATCGAGTTGATCCGGCGGCGTCATCGCCAGTTGGTGCGCCTGCAAGAAGGCGGAACGATAAATCAGATCGCCGTTTTCCGCATAGACCGCCAAATAGTTGCCGAGGTGCTCGATGGCGTAAGTCTCGTTTACTTCTTCCTGCAGCTTTGTCAATGCGGGATCTTTGCCCAATGTTTGCAGGAAGCTCCGTAAGTCGTCTACCTGCTCCTCGAGGCCGTCGTCGACCATGTCGTAAAGGCTATGCCGCAGAATGAACCACATGCCGGCGCCGAAGGCGATCTGGGCGACGGCGAAGATCGCCAGGTACCAAAGGGTGAGCCGTACTCCGATGGAAAGCCGTTTCATCCGAGCCCGCCTTGCCCTTGAACCTCGCGGATCATATATCCAACGCCACGCACCGTGTGAATCAGTTTCGGCCGGCCCGGGGAATCCACTTTGCCGCGCAACAGGTGCATGAAGGCGTCGAGCGTGTTCTCTTCGATGTCGCGGTCAAATCCCCACACCGCTTCGATCAGTGACCGCCGGGACACCACCTTACCGGCGCGATAGATCAACTGCTCCAGCAGATTGTATTCCGTGCGGGTCAGCGAGACGCGCTCCTCTCCCCGCAGCACTTCCCGGCTGGCCGGATCCAGCACCAGATCGCCCACTCTCAAACTGGGATCCTGGGCTGCCGCGGCACGCCGCTTGACCGCCCGCAGCCGGGCCACCAGTTCGTCAAACGAAAACGGCTTCGTCATGTAATCATCGGCGCCCAGATCAAGCCCGCGGACGACATCCGGCACCGAATCCCTGGCCGTGAGCATCAGGATCGGCGTGCGAATCTTTTCCGCCCGCAGACGCTTGGCCAGTTCATATCCGCTAAGCCTCGGCATCATGACGTCGAGAATGATAACGTCGAACTCGTACGACTTCGCCAGTTCCAGCCCCTCGGCGCCGTCGGAGGCGCACGTCGCCGTGTGCCCCTCCTCCGTCAGTCCCTTGCGGAGCAGGGCGGACATGCGCGGCTCGTCCTCTACGATCAGCAATTTCATCCCGATTCACGCCGCCAGTGGGCTCGGTCCCAGTCTTACAAACAAGTTTAGAGCGCAACCAGTTTAGATGTTTGAAACCTGAAGAAATATTAATTTGACGTTCATCCTCCCGTCACACTCCGCTTCTAGGATTCCCCCTTATCCAAACTAGCAGTCATAACCGGGGGATGACAGTTCCGGGACGCCGGTGGCCTGCGCGTCGGCGGTCTCTCCGGACTCAGCATCTCCTCTGCCCGCCAGGAGGGAAACATGCATACCGACAGCCGACTTCTCGAAGTTCTCCAACTTCTCGCGAATCGCTCTGACCGTACTCCTGAGCGTGCCTGTCATCCTCGCTGGAACAAAGGCATCTGGACAGGTAGACCGAGCGGTTCTCGAAGGCACGGTCACCGATCCATCGGGAAGCGTCATTGTCGGCGCTACCTTGAAGGTGCTTGCTGTCGAGACCGGAATCACGGAGGAACAGAAAACCAATTCGAAGGGCTACTACCGGTTTCCAGGCCTGGCAGTGGGCAGATACAAGGTGACGGTCGCCGGCACCGGATTCAAGACCAAGGTGGTCGAAAACGTCGTGCTTCTCGTCGGACAGACCCACACGTTGGACGTTCCGCTTGCGGTCGGAGGAATCCAGGAGCAAGTCGAGGTGAAAGCCTCGAACGAGCCCTCAGACCGCACTTCTGCCGAAGAGTCCGAGGTGATCGATACGAATCGAATCGCCAATCTCCCCGTAAATGGGCGCGACTGGTCGAGTCTTACCATGCTCGCACCCTTCGCGCAGGATGACGGTGGAGGGAACCAGCGGACGATTCGTTACGCCGGGCGTGCCATTGATGACAACAATTTCAACTTCGACGGCGTTGACGCTGGCGGCATTCAGGAACAAGCGCAGAAGTCGCAGGTGCGGTTGCAAATCTCCGAGGATGCCATCTCAGAGTACCGTGTCAACAGCGCTTTGTATGACGCCGAATACGGCACGCAAGCCGGTGCCCAGGTCAATGTTGTCACCAAGTCTGGCTCGAACGACTTCCATGGCACGGTGTTTGGCTATTTACGAAATTCGGTCTTCGATGCCCGCAACTTCACAGACTATGATCTGAATGGCAATCCCGCGATCCCTCCGTTTCGCCTGGGGCAGTACGGCCTTACCTTTGGTGGCCCGATCAAGAAGGACAATACATTCTTCTTCTTGAGTTTCGAAGGTCTCCGCCAGTTTCAGACCACCACGCAGGTAGGGGTTGTGCCCAACGCCAGCCTTGTGAAAGACATCCTGGTCAACGGCAGGGGCGGTGTGGGCCCTTCCCCGCAGATGTGCTCCATTCTCCAGGTCTATCCTTGGCGCGCTTCCACCGGGACGGTGGGAAGCTGCGTGCCGACGCGCGTATTTCCCGACGGCGCCTTCAGTTCGAACGGCGATGCCGATGACGAAAACTTTACTCACGGCACTCCCACCACCATTCACGAAGACACAGCGCTGGTCCGCATTGACCACAAATTCAGTGAAAGCACGACGCTCTACGGGCGAGCCCAGCGCGATATCCTCCACTACGACGCGCCGATCAGCGCCTTGTTCGACAAGCAGCAGATCTACAATCATCCGGCCAATTACTTCATCGCCCTGCAGCATTCTTTTACCGGAACCCTGTTTAACGAGTTCAAGGTGTATATCAATCGCTCGCCCTACCACAATCCCCAGGTCAGCGTACTTCCTTATGCGGTGAGCACGAATCTGAACATAACCCCCATCAACAACAACTCGGAAGACGTCGAAGTCGGGACCACATTCGGTTTCATCGACAATCTCACCTGGACGCACGGCCGGCACACGTTCAAGACAGGCATGGAGATTCGCCGTGTGCGGCTCAATCAGGGTCAAACCTCAAACAACAGCCTCAGTTTCGGAGATGCAATAAGTCTGGTATCCGCCCAGCTCTCCAACGTCAGCTACATCGCTCCCTGGTGCTGCCACAAGTACCGGCGCACGTTTTACTTGCCGTATTTTCAGGACGAATGGAAGGTTACTCCTACCTTTACCGCGACCTTAGGGCTGCGCTGGGAGTACTACGGCGTGGCGCATGTGCCGGACAATCGCACCACCGTCTTCGACTTCAATCAATTCCACGGCGCCTGCCTGGGCTCTGGCTCGCTCAACACACCGTTTCCCGTTCCTATCAACACGCCGCCATGTCCCAAGAACCCCAGCCTCTACAATTCGGACTACACGAACTTCGACCCACGGGTAGCGTTCGCCTGGGCACCTTCCATGATGCACGGAAAAACCGTGATCCGTGCCGGCGCTGGCATTTACCATGGTGCCGCGCAAAACGATGACCTCAACGCGGGGCTGGAGAGTGATACCTTCCGCGCATCCGTGGTCGGGCCCATTGCGCTCGCCCCCGGCTTGCAGCAACAGGATCCCGTTCTCTCCGGTTTCGCAAGGCTGGCGAATCACCCCCGCGCCCTGCAACGGGAAGGCCGCAAGGATCTGTACTCTGAGACCTGGGGGTTGACGATCGAGAATGCGTTGTCCAGGGGCTTTCAGCTCACCACTTCCTACCTCGGCAGCCACGGCGTGCGGTTGTTCTCGCGTGGCGCCGTGAATCTCTGCTCGGAGCCGGTCTTTGTGTTTACCGATATCACGGGCAATCCCAATTGCACACGACCGCTAGACATTTACTTCCCGGGCGCCAATCCCTCGGATCCGACTCAGACAACCGACCCCTACGGCTCAGTTGATTTCAAGCACGATGTCGGCCAGAGCACCTATCACGGATTGCTCGTTTCCCTCGAGCATCGCCTTTCCAACGGCCTTTCCTTTGAGGCGCGTTACACGCTCTCTCATTCCATCAACGACGGCGCGGTGGGAGGTGGCGAATCCAACGGGCCGGAAAATGTCAACTGCCAACGCTGCGACAAGGGACCCAGCATCTTCGACGTGCGCCACAACTTCACCACGAACGCGGTCTACGAGCTCCCCTTTGGGCCTGGCAAGGAGTTTCTGAACGGTGGCGGCGCCCTCGGGAAAATCGTTGGTGGTTGGGAACTCAGTGGCATCGGGACTTTCCATACGGGCCATCCTCTGACCGTCACTATGAACCTGAAGGGAACGGACAATTTCAGACTCCCCGATGGCAACGATCAGACCACGCAGCGGCCTGACCTCATTCCCGGAGTACCGCTGTATTTGCCTGGCGGAGTGCACTACCTTCCCGGCGGAAACGGAGCCACCACGCCTTTGCTGAACCCCGCTGCATTCCAAGCCCCACCGCTTGACAGCAACGGTAACTTTACCCACTTTGGCAACGCCCCGAACGGTGTAGCGCGGGCAATAAACATCTGGCAAGCGGATTTCGCGCTCACCAAGGAAACGATATTGACCGAGCGAGTTGGAATGGAGTTCGCAGTGCAGGCCTTTAACATCTTCAACCATGTCCAGCTCGGTGATCCGTCTTCAAGTCTGGACTTCGATCTCGGCAACCAGAACGGCGGAACCGGCAATCTCTCGAGCGGCAGCTTTGGCAGCATCACCTCGAGCGTAAACGGGCTAGGCACCAACACTGGTACGGGTCTGCCGCGGCAGCTTCAATTCATGCTGCGCTTCAAGTTCTGAGATGTCGGATCCGCGCCTTCAGGCAAATTTCAGACGTGTTGTCTAAGGTTGCTGCCGAGGAGAAATTCATGCGAAGCCATGTTCTTTGTTCGGTGATGATCGCGGTCTTGAGCTGTGCCTTGTTTGCCGCGCCCGCCTCGTCGGATGGCTACTCGGTCATCAAGAAAATTCCCATCCCAGGGACGGGCAGTTGGGACTATCTCACCGTCGACGAAACGGCGCGCCGGTTGTATGTCTCGCACGGCACACAGGTGGAAGTGCTGGACATCGATGCGCTCACCGTGGTCGGCAGCATTCCGAAGACGCCCGGCGTGCACGGGGTCGCCCTTGCTCCCGAAAGTGGGCGGGGCTTTGTCAGCAACGGGCAAGCCAACAACGTTACGATTTTCGATTTGAAAACGCTGAAACCGATCTCCGATGTTCCGGCCGGTCAGAAGCCTGACGCGATCATCTACGACCCGGCAACGTTACGCGTATTCGCCTTCAACGGCGGAAGCAACAGCGCCACCGCGATCGATGCCGCGGCCGGGAAGGTCGCCGGCACGGTCGATCTTGGCGGTGGACCTGAGTTTGCAGCGGCCGACGGTAAGGGCTACGTCTACGACAACCTCGAAGATGAGAGCCTCGTGCTCAAAATCAATGCCCGCGAGCTCAAAGTCGAACAGCGCTGGCCCACCGCGCCGTGCGCATCCCCGAGCAGCATGGCCATCGACCGCGATAATCGCCGCTTGTTCCTGGGCTGCCGCAGCAAAGTCATGGCTGTGATGGATGCCGATACGGGCAAGGTCATCACGACGCTGCCCATCGGCGATCACGTCGACGCGACCGCCTTCGACATCGAGACCAAGATGATCTTCAACTCCAATGGCGAGGGCACCGTTACCGTGATTCACCAGGACGGGCCGGACAAGTATTCCGTGGTCGAGACGGTGAAGACGGCACCGCGCGCCAAGACGATGGCGCTCGATCCCAAGACCCATCGGCTTTTCCTCTCCACGGCGGAAAACGGCCAGTTCGAAGTTCTGGTCGTGGGACAATAGAGCAACCGACGAAATAGTCTGATTCCTGACTGGGCTTGTTTATGAATTTGCGACGCACTTCATTGCGGCAAAGCGCGCTGCTGTTCGTGGCTATGGCCGGGTTGCTGGCGCTTCCCAGCTGTACCAAGAAGTCGAGCGCGCAAACCGGCGCCCCTGTCGATTTGCATCTCGAAGTGAAGACCCCGTTCCGCTTCGTCGCATACGGGGATACCCGCTTTCACGATCCCAAGGACACCGAGGCCGCCAACCCTCCGGTACGCGTTGCTTTGGTGCAGGCGATCGCCGAGGCCAATCCCGCGTTCATCTGCTTCACCGGCGATATCGTCTATAACGGGTTCGACGCCAACGACTGGAAGGTCTGGGACAGCGAGACCAGCATCTTGCGCGAAAAGAAAATTCCGATCTATCCGGCTCTCGGCAATCATGATCTGCACGGTAAGGAAGAAATCGCGCTGGGCAACTACTTCCAGCGCTTCCCCGAATTGAAGAATAGCCGCTACTATTCGGTCCGCGCTGGCAACTCCCTTATTCTGGCGCTCGACAGTTCGCTCGACGAGTCCGCCGGACCGCAAGGCCAGTGGTTGGCAGAGAAACTGGATCACGTCCCCTCCGACGTGGATTTCGTTTTTCTCCTTTTCCATCATCCGCCCTACACCAGTTCGTCCGACGTGAAGAAGTTCGGAGGCGGTCACTCGGCCCGGCCAACGGAGCAAGCGTTGGCGAAACTGCTTGAGGAACGCCAGGCCCATGCCCATTTCCGCATCGTGGTCTTCTCGGGGCACGTCCACAATTACGAGCGCCACGAGCATGGGGGAGTTACCTATTTCGTGTCAGGAGGAGGAGCGGCGCACGCCTATCCAATCGAGCGCGCTCCCGATGACCCGTTCCAAAGCAAGGAAGTGAACTACCACTATTTGACGGTTGAGGTTGATCGTCGTCACGCCAAAATAACGATGGATCGACTCGATCTGACCAGTGGCACGGCGGTCTGGACCCAGCCCGACTCGGTCACGCTGGCGGTTCCCGGTGCAGCCGCCGCCCAAGCGGCGGGTCATTAGCGATCACACGGTCTGGGGCGTGCGGCAGTTCCCCTCAGGCCGATTCTTCCCCCACGCCACGCCTAGAGCATGCAGGGTTAACCGATCGATCAGCGTCAGCTTCTCGGGATTGAGCACAACTTCGTAGGCGTATTGCACCGCCGGATCGCAGGTGATGCACCAGCGCTCGTGGCGGACAACCCCGCCACAGTGTTCGCACGCGGATTTTTCGTTGTACTGGTTGCTGTGATACCAGCTGGCTGAGGGATTGGCGAACATATTAGAACCTCCAGTCCTGATCTCAACAAATTCCCCGTAGCCAACCGGAGAGCTCGGTGGAACTGCTATGACTGGAGATTATTTTGAGTGGGATGAAGACCCTATCGAGCGTGTCACTTGTCTGTGTGATTAGGATCACATACGGACGCGTTTCAAGTCATTCGGCGGGACCTGAGTTCCGGCGAGAAACCGACAGTAACTCGCTCCCGGTTCCGCGATGGTTCAGCTGCGACTCATTTGGGCAATTCCAGCCCTATCGTTTATCCTGAAAAGTTGTCTGACGCTTGCCGAGGCACACCGTAATCCCTGTCCTCAATTCAGCGAAGCAGTGAGCTAAGAGCCAAAAGCTAACAGCTAAGAGCCTTCATATGAAAACCGGCATCATTGGCCTGCCCCAGGTAGGCAAGACATCGCTGTTCCAAATTCTCACGAAGGCGCATCTCTCCGCCCCAGCGCACTCGAATCCGCGTGAGGCCCACATCGGCGTGGCGAAAGTTCCGGACGACCGTCTCGATCGCCTGGCCGCGCTCTACAGCCCGAAGAAGCTGACGCACACTTCTGTGGAATACGTCGACGTCGGGGCGATTGGGCAGGACGCGCTGAAGGAAACGGCCTACATCGGCCACCTGCGGCAAGTCGACGCGCTGGCCCACGTCGTGCGGGTTTTCGAAGACCCTGCCGTTCCGCTGGTGGCGGAGATTGATCCGCTGCGCGACATCAAGAACGTCGAGTTCGACCTGATGGTCAGCGATCTGGGCCAGATCGAAAAGCGTCTTGAGCGCCTGGAAAAAGATCTCAAGAAAATGAAGACGCCGGAACTGGAAAAAGAATTCGAACTGCTCAAGCGTGCCAACGCCCATCTTGGCGAAGAGAAACCGCTGCGCGAAATGGAGATGACGCCCGAGGATAAGAAGCGCCTTCGCGGCTTCATGTTCCTGAGCGAGAAGCCGATTTTCTACGTCCTCAACATCGGCGAGTCCACCGAACTGGGAAAACAGCTCGACGAAGCCGTCGCCAAGTATAAGGTCACAGACATTGCGGCGCGTCCGAATTCCGCAGCCACGGCCATCTGCGGCAAAGTCGAGGCCGAGCTCGCCGAAATGAGTGATGCCGACGCTGCCGAATTTCTTTCGAGCTACGGCCTGAAGGAGAGCGGCCTGGTCCGCCTCATCCGCACCACCTACCAGTTGCTGGGCCTGATTTCTTTCTTCACCGCCGGCGAAGACGAATGCCGCGCCTGGCAGATCCCCGCGCATACGCGAGCGCAGGAAGCGGCCGGCGCGATCCATTCCGACCTCGAAAAGCACTTCATCCGCGCCGAAACCATCCGCTGGGACCAACTCCTCGAAGCCGGCTCGGAAGCCAACGCCCGCGCCAAAGGCACGCTGCGGCTGGAAGGCAAGGATTACATCGTGCAAGATGGGGATGTGATGCACATCCGCCATAGCGGGTAGGTGCGAGCGCAGGCGGACTTTGCCTCCTGCGACTACTTCGATTGCGGAAAGGTAAGCGCTCGAACCGCCGTATACTCTTCCAGATATGCTCGCTCGCCTGATCCTGCTGGGTTCGGTCCTGTCGCTCGCCGGTGGCCTGTTCGCGCAAACGAATCCGGCACCGGTGAAGCCCGCGCAGGCTAACGCCACACCAGCGGACTGGAGCGAACGATTTCCTCCGCATCGCATGATCGGCAATATCTATTACGTGGGCAGCCGCGGACTGGCCTCGTACCTGATCACCACATCGGCCGGACATATTCTGATCAACAGCAACCTGAAGACATCAGTCCCGCTTATCCGGAAGAGCATTCAGGAGTTGGGGTTTCGTTTCAATGACGTGAAGATCCTCCTCATCAGCCATGCCCACTTTGACCACGACGCGGGCAGCGCCGAAATAAGAAAGCTGACCGGAGCAAAATACATGGTGATGGATGGCGATGTGGGCGTTGTGGAATCGGGCGGCAGGAGCGACTTCCAATATGGTAACGACGCAACACTCCGGTATCCGGCGACCGAGGTGGACCGGGCGCTCCGTGACGGCAACCAGGTGACCCTTGGCGATACCGTGCTGACTGCCCACAAGACTGCCGGACATACGCGGGGCTGCACCACCTGGAGTTTGAAAGTGAAAGAGGCGGGCAACTCTTACGATGTCGTGATCGTGGGCAGCCCTAATGTCAATCCGGGATACAAACTGGTGAACAATGTGACCTATCCCGAAATCGCCGACGATTACGCACGCGGATTTCGTGTGCTCAAGTCGTTACCATGCGACGTGTTCCTCGGCGCCCACGGCAGCTACTACGGAATGGAAGCGAAGTACGCGAGATTGAAATCTGGCGGGGCGAACCCATACATCGATCCCGCAGGCTACAAGGACTACGTGCTGGACCGGGAAGCGGCATTCCTTTCCGAACTGCAGAAACAAACAGCAGCCGCAAGGAAGCAGTAAATCAGTACCCTTTACAAACGCATATGCATCCCATCGCCACCAGCGTGCTTCTAGGCCTGACCGCGGCCGCGGCCAACGTCTTCGGCGGGGCGATCATCGTCCAGCGGCACTGGGAACGGCGTTATCTGCGCTACTTCGTCGCACTCGGCGCGGGATTCATGCTGGCCACCGCGCTAGTCGAGATGGTTCCCGAAAGCATCGAGCTACGCGGAAAAGCGGCAGCGTTTCTTGTTCTGCTCGGTTATCTGATCATTCATTTTTTCGAACACACCGTTACTCCGCACTTCCACTTCGGCGAAGAAACGCACCACGACGAGTTTCTCCATTCGCACCAGGGATACTCAGTCCTGCTGGGTCTCATCATTCACACGTTTTTCGACGGCATCGCCATCGCCTCGGGGTTTCTGGTTTCAAACTGGCTGGGATGGCTGATCTTCCTGGCGGTCTTCCTGCACAAGATTCCCGAGGGCTTCACGGTAAGTTCGGTAATGCTGGCCAGTGGACTCAGCCGCTTCAAAGCGTGGGGCGCATCAGTAATACTTGGAGGCTCGACGCTCGCCGGAGTGCTTATCATGGCATTGTTCCGGCATCACGTGGGTGCGGGCTTGCCACTCTCGGCGGGCGTGACCATCTACGTCGCAGCCTCGGACCTTGTCCCCGAAGTCAACAAAGAACCATCGATGAAAATGGCGCTGCTGGTTTTTGTGGGCGCTGCGGTCTTCTTTCTCCTCGACCGGCTCTTTCGCGTGTGAATACCGAGTTGCGAGTACCGATCGAAGAACTTCTGAAGACTTCTCGGGACTGGTTGCCGAGTCACGAGAAGTCCTCAAAATGACGACCGTAGTTACTGAGCGACTAGCCCACGACGAACAGGGCTACGCGAATACCAGGGTGGAAGGCGTCGAATATGAAATATTCATCGTCGACGTAATCGATATAGCAGTCGTCCGTGAAAGCCCACTCCGCAGGCCAGGGATCGAGAACGATGAAGGTATATCCGGTGTAAACGAACTGCGTCTGGCCGGGAACAATCGTCATTTGATTGATCACCCGGTTCACCGGGAACGAGTGTTGGCGGCCAAAACTGGCCTTGAACTTCTGCTCGGGGATATGAGCGCTCTTGCCGGCGGGACGAGCATGTCCCGCTTGAGCCGTTTGACCCTTTTCTTCATGAGCAGGCTTGGAGGACTCTTTCGACTCTTTCGGTAGATTCGGGTTTTCCTGTTTCTCGGGTTTCCGGGCCTTCGGCTCTTCCTGACGCGGAGGAGCAGCTTCAGGATTACGACGAGGTTCTTCCTGCTTGGGGGGCTTATGCTCAGCCTCCGGTTCCTGCGAATAAGCAAAGGCAGCGACGCCCAATAACAAAGCGGTGACGAAAGCGATTCTGATGCGATTCATGCTGTTGTCTCCCTTCTGACCAAAACGGCCTTGCAGAAATCCAACCAGCTATGTCGGCAGATTAAGATGCCTAATCGCCTTGAAAGGTAGATTTGTCGAGAACCCTCTGTGCAGTCGGATACAGGAAAAACCCTAATCTGCATCCGTAAGGAACCGCGCGCGGCGCTTGCGGGTAGTGCTGATTCAGGGCCTGTCTGTGAAAGAAGCGAAGTTCTGAGAAGAAATTCGTTCGACTCGCTGTTGGCCAGGGTACCCCTCCCCCTCCCCCCGATCTAATGGAATCATCGAGTTAGAGCGAAACCGAGGAATAATCTATGGGGCTCAAACACTTGCGGGTAAAATATTGATTTCAAATAACTTATCGACTGGCCGATTCCCAAAACGAAATGCGGCCTTGCGCACCGTTCTCGGCCTCCACGATGATCGCTGATTTGAGCTTTCGAAGGCAAGGTTGGATGTCACACCGGCCTGTGGAAAATTGCGGAATTCGCATCGTCGAGCGTCGACAACGGAAGAACTGAGAACGGTGAGCTGGGACTGTTACAGGCAAACGGGCAACCGCAACCGGGTTCTAATGTCGTGTCCCGTAAATACGTGGCAAAATCTGACGCACACTTCGAAGCAGCGTTGCGCGAGCATTGGCGCTGCAAACAAAATGCACGGGTCCTTCGCTTCGCTCAGGATGACAGATATATCATAAAAATATGTAAATAATAGATATAAAGTTTTGATATTATCTGTACGAGTCCTGCACAGATACGCAGAGTCAATGACTTGCCAGAAAGATCTGCACGGAATCTGCACAGGACGAGTCGAAACGATGGAGGCGAATATGGCATTCGTCACCGACAAATCGGAACTCAAGCCGGGCCTGATTCTCTTCCGGCGCGGCGACGTGGAGCATCGGATGTGGTATTGCCGCATGAAGATGCCCAAGGCCGACCGTTACAAGACGGTTTCGCTCAAGACAACCGACATCGATGTGGCGCGGGAACGCGCCTTCGATCAAGACGCAGACATCCGATTCCGCTTAAAACATGACGTTCCTGTGTTCAACCATCCCTTCCGCGAGGTGGGGAGAGAGTATCTGCTGACCCAGGAGGCGCGGGCGAAGCGCGGAGAAATCAGCGCCGCGCGGCCCAAGAAGGTCCGCGCCGTCATCGAAGGCGCTTTAGACAGATATGTAGGATCAACGCAGGTCCACCTTATCGGTGACGAGCTTTGGGGCGGCTACCCAGCATGGCGGCGGGAGAACGGCGCGGGTCGTCACAAGCGCAACGGCGTTCGGGAAGTCAGCGACGACATGGCGCAAGCCTTCGCGGATAAGGAAGCCGAGCGCCGCACCAAGGTTCAGCAGACCCTCGGCATCAGGGTTTTGAGACCGATTGAAGTCAAACCTTCCGAAGAACGGGTGGTTCCTTATATCAGTGATTCCACCATCCGCTTTGAGATGTCCATCTTCGGTGCGGTGATGAATTACGCCATCAAGAAACGCTACGTTCCCGCCAGCCAGCGTTTTGACGAGCGTCCGAAGCTCAAGTCCATGCGGCGCGACGAGTTCACGCTGGAGGAATACCGCAAACTCCACACTGTCGGAAGGAAGTGGATTGCTGAGGCGGATAAACCTTCCAGCGTCTGGTATCGCACCATCACCTACAACATGATCCTGATTGCGTGTAATACAGGCATGAGGCCAGCGGAGATGAAGAATCTGCGCTGGCGCGACATCATGCCCGCAAAAGACCGCGAGGGGCGTGAGATCGTTGTGCTGTTCGTGCAGGGCAAGGGCAAGTCGCGCAAGCTGGTGGCTCCCAAGAGCGTTGGAGATTATCTGGAGCGCATCCGCGTTATTTCCAAAGCCACGGAACCGAACGACAGAGTATTTACCAACGTCACGGGCAAGCCTGCAAAAACCCTTTACAGCTCGCTGATTGCCGACCTTCTGAACGAGGCGAATTTGCGCGAAGGCACGCAGGGCGTTCCGCGTTCGACGTATTGCTTCCGGCATACCTATGCCACGCTCCGATTGCAGGAAGGAGTGGACGTGTATTTCCTCGCCGAGCAGATGGGAACTTCCGTCCACATGATTGAGCAGCACTACGGGCATGTGAATACGATCAAGCACGCCGACCGCGTGTTGCAGGGCATGGCGGGATGGGAACTGCCGCAACCGGAACCGGACGATACCAAGGCCAAGGCGTCAAAAGCGGCAGCGACCCGCGATCAGTCCAAAAGAGGTCAGCGCAACAAGCCGCGCTGACCTGAACCTCCCCAAGCCGTCTTTTGCCGGAGCCGCTGGCGGAGGCTGGCGCAGGGAGGTAATCGTCCCAATGTCCGGCCCGGATTCTCCTCACTGAGATTGTTCTGATTTGCCGCTGCCCCGCTGGGGCGTTTTTAGCGGCAAATCTCCCTTGCACGTGCCGCCGCTGGCGGCTGTACTTCGTGCAGCTCCAATCTCTAGTATGGGCGGAATGTTCTACGATAGTGTTGCAATACGTCATTAGTTATGATTAAGTAATGACATATTGAAACAAGCTCCGGCAGCGCCTCTTCAGAGGATTATGCAGTACATCGGCGAACACGGGATTGTTAGGTCCCGTGATATCGAGGCCATCGGTTTTCCGCGGCAGTATCTCGTTCGTCTCCACCGGCAAGGCAAGCTCAATCGGCCTGCACGTGGAATCTACACACTTCCAGATGCCGACGTGACGGAACACCACTCCTACGCTGAAGTCACCAAGCGAGTCCCGCAAGCTACTGTCTGCCTGCTTTCGGCGCTTGTCTTTCACGAGATCACGACGCAGAGTCCTGCTTCGGTTTGGATCGCTCTCTCCAAAGGGGCAAGAACGCCTGCTCTCGCTTCGCCTTCACTCAGGATCGTTCGGCTGTCAGGGCCATCACTCACGGAGGGAATCGACAAACATCAGGTGGAGGGCGTCACAGTCCGTGTCTATTCAGCCGCGAAGACCGTCGCCGACTGTTTCAAATTTCGGAACAAAATCGGACTCGATGTCGCAATCGAAGCCCTAAAGGATTGTCTTCGCCAAAAAAAGGCCAGCATCAACGAAATCTACCGCTACGCCAAAGTCTGCCGGGTTAGTAATGTCATTCGCCCCTACATGGAGGCGCTGTGATTGGGCTCTGACAATGCCAACGTCGAGATGAAAACTCGCCGCAATCGGAAAGTATTCTTCAGCGTCATCGCCAGAGGCAGAAATTCTACAGACACTGTCTGAAGAATTCATAAGCCTATCAAACCCATCGAACCAGACGCTTAGCATGGATGTTCCAGTAAGGCACAGAAAAAGAAGTAGTTATATGTATTATGCATGAAATATTATTAAAATAATTGACAATTCGAGGTCGTGCAAAGAATAGCTCTAGAGGATCAGGGCAAAATGCGAACTAGCACTTTAGAACAATTGAGGCGACATCTCCGTCCTGGACGTGTGTACCGCAGAGAAGACCTTCTGCCCTGGTCCCGTAGTGTTGATCGACATCTCAAAGAACTCACTGTCGACGGGACCCTCCAGAAGCTCCGTACTGGCTTGTACTACAGCCCTCGTAAATTTGAATTTGGAGAGGCTCCCGCGGACGAGCACGAACTGGTGAAAGCGTTCTTGAAGACAGATCGTTTTGTCCTGACCTCCCCGAATGCCTACAACCAGTTGGGACTTGGGACAACGCAGCTCTACAACAAACGGGTTGTCTACAATCAGAAACGGCATGGGACATTTCCGCTCGGCAATCGAATGGTCACCTTCGAGCGCCGCATGAATGTTCCAAGGCAACTCTCTCCCGAGTTTCTGCTGGTCGATCTTGTTAACGAACTAGGCGACCTTGCGGAGGATCGGGACGCCGTTCTTTCTCGCGTTCGCGAAAAAGCCAAACAGATGGACCCGAAAAAGCTTTCACGGGCGGTTTCTCTCTACGGCAAATACTCCACGCAGAAAAAGTTTCAGGAGATGTTGCGAGAGGAACGATGTGAAAGCACTTGTCGAAACCGTTAAGCGGGGCGACGGACTCCAGGCTGGACAACAGGATCGTGGGCCAAATCGCCTATGAGGATGATGCAACAATCGTGAAGACTACAATCTACGAATGGTGACTGATCCTGTGAACAGAGCCGAGGAATTCATCCAACTGTTTAACCAAGTTGAGACTTTCTTATCGCTTCTGGTGGGACCGAAGAAACCACTGCCGTTCGTGCAGTTGGTCGATGCTGCTTCGGTCCACAATGCCGCGGTGCGCGCGAACAACGGTCACTTGAAACAATTTGCAAAGCTTCGAAACGCGATTGTTCATGATGCGGACTACCCTCCACATATAGTTGCGATACCTTCCCCGGAAGCACTCCTGAGGTTCAGAGCCATCGCGCAGGAAGTCCTCGAACCCAACCCGTTGATACCGACCTTCGCAACTCCGGTGCGCTGCTTTTCCCCCAGTGACACCTTGTCCGGAGTTTTAAAGTTCATGAGGGAGCAGGATTTCTCGCAGGTCATCGTCAGGGGTAGTGATCGACGACTGAGCATGCTCACTGTGGAAGGGATCACAAAATGGCTCGCTAACGACTTGGAAGAGAATCGAAATTCAACTAATACGGAAATTCTCGAAAGAGTCCTTCCCCTTGAGCCTCCAGGCTGCTTCATAATCATGGGCCCGGAGAAGACAATCTTCGATGCGGTCGATGCCTTCTCGAACACCATCCACCTCAAATCTACGAGGCTTTACGCAATTGCTATCACGAGGAACGGATGTGACAGTGAAGAGCCAATCGGATTCGTGACCCCCTGGGACCTCGTCCATAACCCTCGCCTCACCGATGGAAGATAGGCGCGGAAAACGAATTTAACATGGGACTCACCGCTTCGGTACCTTGCGCCGCCGATCCCAATGCTTAAACGCTAGCACCTTCTTGATATGCAACTCGTAAACTCCCTCGCGGCGGTCCATCGTGACCTTTCGAATCAGCACGGTCACCTCCGGAACGGGCGGATTCATCCCGTTGATCAAGCGTAGCTCAAACGGCAACGAAATATCCTTGAGCCGTCGTGTCCAATAAGGCTTTATTTGGCGATACTCGATCTTCTTTACGCCTTCGATAATTTCTGACAACCATTGGCGCTTTATCGTAGTCGTGATCTTGTCGCACGCATTTCGCATCCGTTTGTCCTTGCCACAGCGTGACATGGCCAGATCCTAAATCTTGTTCCCTAATAGTACTGCCGGATGTAGTCGTAAGCCTTGTCAAACAGCTCCTGGTCGGTGTGGAGCTTGTACTTGAGGAGCGTGCGACGGAGTTCCTTCTGCACCAGTCGCTCGCCTTGGCTCGTATGCTGCCAATCAGGGAACCGCACCTTCTTCACGATGTCGTCGATGTCCGCGACGATGCGCTCGACGATGATGTGCGTGTTCCGGGTCTTGGCTTCGCTGAATAGCTCGGTCAGTGCCTCTTTCGCATGGTCGCGCTCCTCTTCGGGGCTGACTCCTTCTCAGCCTCCACAACATCCTTGGCAACAGTCCAGGATTGCTTTCAAGAAGTCCAGACTGGTAAGGAAGCCTTGCTCGTGACGCTCCTTAATCTTCTCCAGGCGCTCACCAAGCGCCGTGAACTTTGGATTATCGGCATGCTTCCGAGGCGGGCAATGAGCTTGATCTCGATTTCTCTGCGCCTTCTTTTCAGGCTCGGCGTTCTTGAGAATTTCCTCCAGCACCTGCGCATCCATGACCAGCGTCTCGACGTCGTCGCGCACCGACTCGACGTGGACGTTCTCGTTGATCAGTTCGACCGTCTTGGCGCCGAGGGCGTGCCAGAGCAGCTTGCCGTTGCCGCTCGGCGGCTTCACCGATTCATAAACCTGCGTCAGCCAGCGGTAGTCCTTCTCATACGGACTGAGCACAGGGTCCGGCGAAAGCGCTTCCCAGATGCGTGCCGAGAACCGAATACTCGGCGGCGAACTTGTCGCGCACATCATTGTTCGGAAGGCACTGCTGCGCGGCCATCAGCCCTTCGTAGCCGCCGACACTGCGGTCCACGCCGGGAAAGAACGCCGAGGCACTTCTGCACCTGCACGGGCAGTGCCTTCCGCAGGTCGTCGATGTTCGATACGACCTGCTGCACGGCCTTTTCGTCAAAGTCGAGCGCCCGCGCCACATCGTCGAAGATGCCGATGTAGTCCACGATCAAACCGTGGGTCTTTTCCTGGCCGAAGGTGCGATTGGTTCGGCAAATCGCCTGCAGGAGGTTGTGGTCCTTCATCGGCTTGTCGAGATACATCACCTGCAGGATCGGCGCATCGAAGCCGGTGAGCAGTTTGCTGGTGACGATGACGAACTTCAGCGGGTCGGCCGGATCGCGGAAGCGGTCAAGCAGTTTCTCCTCGGCGTCCTTGTCGCGGACGTGCTGCTTCCATTCAGGCGGATCGTCCTGGCGCCGAGCTCATGACGATGGCGCTGGCTTCTGGGCCGATCAGCTCGTCCATCACCGCCTTGTAGAGCACGCAGCATTCGCGGTCGAAGATCACCACCTGCGCCTTGAAACCGTTCGGCTCGACCTTCGTCTGGAAGTGCTTGACGATGTGGTTCACCACGGCGCGGACGCGCTCCGGGTTCTTCACCAGCACCGCCATCTTGGCGGCGCGCTTGGCGAGATCGTCGCGATCCTGCTCGCTCAGGCTCGCCGGTGATCTGCTTGTAGGCTTCGTCGATGGCCGCCTTGTCGATCTTCAGCCTCACCTCCGGCGCCTCGAAGTGCAGCGGCAGCGTGGCCTTGTCCCGGATCGAATCCTGGAACGAGTAGCGGCTCATGTAGCCCTTCTCGTCCTCGTCCGCGCCAAAGGCCCAGAAGGTGTTGCGGTCGGCCCGGTTGATGGGAGTGCCGGTAAGCCCGAAGAGGAACGCGTTCGGCAGCGCCTCGCGCATCTTGCGGCCGAGGTCGCCTTCCTGCGTGCGGTGCGCTTCGTCCACCATCACGATGATGTTCGAGCGTTCGTTCAGCTTGCCGCCGGCCTCGCCGAACTTGTGGATGGTGGTGATGAGCACCTTGCGCACATCCTGCGCCGAGCAGCGTCTGCAACTCCTGCCGCGTCGCCACGCCGACCATGTTCGGCACGTCGGCGGCGTTGAAGGTGGCGGTGATCTGCGTGTCGAGGTCGATGCGGTCCACCACGATCATCACCGTGGGGTTGCCCAGCTTCGGGTGCATCCGCAGCTTCTGCGCGGCGAAGACCATCAGCAGCGACTTGCCGCTGCCCTGGAAATGCCAGATCAGGCCCTTCTTCGGATAGCCTGTCACCACGCGGTCCACGATCTGGTTGGTGGTGAAGTATTGCTGGTAGCGGCAGATGATCTTGATGCGGCGGTGCTTCTTGTCCGTGGCGAAGAGCGTGAAGTTCTGCAGGATGTCCAGCACTACCTCGGGCCGGAGCATGCTGGCGACTGTCGCCTTGACGTGGTGCAGCTGGCCTTCCTGCTGGTTCTCGTCGATCGCGCCACGGCCCCCACATATCGATGGGCATGCGGATGGAGCCATAGCGGAACAGCCGGCCCTCGGTGGCGAAGGAGAAGACGTTCGGCACGAACATGGCCGGCACCTGCTTCTCGTAGATCTCATTCACCTGAAACGCGCCGTCGAACCACGTCACCGCGCTGCGCGTGGGCGTCTTGGCCTCGCCGATAACCAGCGGCAGGCCATTGACGAGGAACACCACGTCGAAGCGCTTCTCCACCGCGCCGGCCTGGTAAGTCCATTGGTTGCAGACCGTCAGCCGGTTATTGGCCGGGCTCCGTCGCATCCACCAGACGCACGGGCACGTGCTCGCCGTTCGGGCCGAAGGGCATGGTCTTCTCGCCGCGCAGCCAGGCCATGAAGTTCTCGTTGGCGCGCACCAACCCGTCGGCCTGCACGGAGAGAATGCAGGCGCGCAGGTTGTAGATGACCTCATCGGCGCGGTCGGGCTGCGCGGCGATTTCGGGGTTGAGTCGGATCAGACGCCTCGCGCACCCAAGACTCCACCATCACTTCGCCGTTCTGGCGGGGGAGTTCGGGACCAGGCACATAGTTCCATTGTGTTTCCGAGTTGCCCACGCTTCGTGGCGGCATCCAGAATCATCTGCTCGACGGTATTGGATTCTGTAAAGCTCATGCGCTGACCATGGTGTTTAGTAGGACACGACGCAGAGAATGCACACAAGACAACTGATGCGAGACAACTGTGCTTGCCGCTTCGATCTTCACAATGTCTGCATCGCAACGTTCTTGAACACTTAAATCAGGTATCGGAACCTCAATCTCCGCGATAGTCTTGAGCCCTAGTGTCGGGACACCACTATTTGTGTTCATTTTGGAAGTGATTGCATCCAAGAACTGCCTGGAACGAACAAGGGTCAAAAGAAAGCGGGCAGTCACTGCATTCTTCGCAGGTTTCAAAAGAGCAATCGTATGGCTGAAACACTTGTTCTCCACACCGTATGGACGCGCCAATCCGACCACTCCCTTCCTAGCGAACACAACGTCGTCTCGCTTGAAATCGCAGCGCCTATTTTGAAAGTCGAAAACCTCGCTTGGAACGCGCTGACACGAATCCAACGAAAAGCCGTTTTCTCCGACAAAGTCTGCAGTTGAAAACGGAGAGGCACACCACGGCAGTTACGCTTGGCGGATGAGCGATGGCTAGGGTTCGGATCGACAATAGTAAAACGCAATCAGCAATAGGACGACGGTCACAGTTGGTTCCCCAAACTTGCTCTTCAATATGGGGCAGCTCTGGAGGTTTTACGATAATGGCAGCCGCTCTCGAACAAGTTCTCGCCATAAGTGTCTATCGCCCAAAGGATCTCCGCCATTCGCTGCTGCTGATCGAGCGGCGGAAGATCGAATTCCTGAAGCTGAAGCGCCGTCCAGTTGATTGTAGGGAGAGAGCGAACCTACCGAGATCTCGACCGCTCGGTTCATAAATTTATCGCTCATCATGAGGAATGGGAGGAACTCTGGCAGCGCAATCCTTTGCTGAGCTCGCAGCGTCATTCCCGTGAGCGGAGAAATAGCCCATCGTGAGGCGCAACGGCTACACGGCGAAGATACGCATTGCGTCTAGCGAATAGAATGTCGCCTTTATGCATTCTCAGTTTCTGGCCCTTCAGATCTGCTTCACTTCCCCAACGGCGAACATGTAAAGAACCTGAATCCATGTGTTCCAGGCCGATGTATGCTCGCTGAGTCTTGTGGCGTGGGCTGGGTAGTATCTCGAATATTCTCCGCCATTACATCAAAGCGCCGCCGCCGCCACTTTGAACGGTCGAGCCAGGTCGGCATCTTGACCTTTAGGTCTTTTGCTCTAGCAACCGGCCTAACTGTAACTGACTTATCCAACACCGCACTAATGGATTCCCGCATCTTCACCGAAGCGTCTATCCATGAAGCAAAGGCCTCCTCCAAAGATCCAGTGGTTGAGCGAGCCGCTGTTCTCCGATGCTCCGTGCTCACGACATAAAGTGGAATATTGATACTCCACTTTTCTCTGCGTATCTGGTCAACTGTGCCCACGCAAGAAAAGCCTGGCTCATCCTCGAACTTCTCGTAGGTTTCGACCACCCGCTGTATGTGATCGTCCGTCAGAAAACTTTGCGCTCGCTCACGGGTTACCTCATTGGCGGCGTTGATGAACAGAATTCGGCCTTTTCGCGTCTTAGGTTTGGCACTGCGACAGATTACGACGCAGGCCTCCATCGGCGAATTGTAGAAGAGATTCGGCCCGAGTCCGAGAATGCATTCAACAGTATCGCTTTCGATAAGCTTGCGTCTCATCTCCTCTTCTTCCTGTCTGAAGAGGACCCCGTGAGGAAACAAAATGGCACATCTTCCTGTCTTGGGAGCGAGGCTGCAGAGGATGTGCTGCCAGAAAGCATAGTCGGCCCGGCCTTGCGGCGGCGTGCCGAAGAGATTTCGTCCCCACGGGTCAGAGGCGAATGCATCTTGGTCCCACTGTTTCACGGAATAAGGCGGATTAGCCAAGACCACGTCGAAACGCATGAGCCGGTCTCTCTGCACAAACTTCGGCTCGGAGAGAGTGTCACCCCGCGCAATTTGAAAGTCTTCGATTCCGTGAAGGAAACAATTCATTCGAGCGATGGACGATGTCATTAGGTTCCGCTCTTGACCGTAGAGGCGAACATTGCGCCACTCCTGCCCTTGGCGACGCAGCTGCGTGATGCAAGAGAGAAGCATGCCGCCCGAACCGCACGTGGGATCATAGATGGATTCGCCCGGCTGCGGCTTTAGCATCTCGGTCATTAGATGAACCACAGTACGGTTGGTATAGAACTCAGCGGCGGTGTGGCCAGAATCGTCGGCGAATTTCTTGATGAGGTACTCGTAGCCCTGACCTAATTCGTCTTCCGGCAAGTTGGCAACGGCAAGTTCGAGCGTGCTGAAATGCTCGACCAGATCGCGCAACATTGCGTCGGAGAGACGGTCCTTGTTGGTCCACTGAGCGTCGCCAAAGATGCCATAGAGCTTGTCTGGATTAGCCGTCTCTATCGAGCGCATCGCACACTGGAGAGCCTTGCCGACATTCTTTGCCGCTTCACGTACGTTGCGCCAGTGGGCTTCCGAAGGAATTTGGAAACGGTGGTTCTCTGGATAAGCCGCGAACTCCTTGTCGCCGCAAGATTCCTTGAGGGCAGATTGCGTCTCCTCATCAAAGACATCGCAGAGTCGTTTGTAAAACAGAAGCGGAAAGATGAACTGCTTGTAGTCGCCAGCATCGATAGTCCCGCGCAGAAGCGTGGCTGCGCCCCATAAATACGATTCGAGCTCCTGTTGGGTAATCCGCTGGCTCATCCAGCAGCCTCCAAACGACTAAGAGACTGCTCAGCAACTCGTATCAGCGGGATGAACGACCGACCGTGAACATGCCACTCTTGATTCCAGACTTCGTGAGGAAAAAGTGGTTTGCAATGAGCGTGAACCATTTGCTGCCAATCTTCTTTATCTGCGATTGGCCGTTGAGCAGCCCCTTTGCGCATTTCCTCGCAACCGATGAATCCCAAGTAGACCAAGATTACGGGTATTCCAAGTTCGGTGAGCTTCCAGGCCCAAGCGAATCGATTTGCCATCTGGTAATTCCAATCTCTAGACAAAGCCCACACCAACTGCGTCTGTTCTGAGAGTGCGAGACTAGCATCCTGAATACACGCACCGATCTTCACGTGATTCCGACGGCTATCGATAGATACGCCCTTCCCGTCCTCGGCTCCTAGTGGCTTGCCCCGTTCTTCATTTCTCAGCTCTGCGTCGTGCGCTTTCGCCTCTATGAGGAGGAGCCCTCGTCTTCCATGCACAGAGCAAGTGCTCGCGATATCCCAATTTGGCGTAGTCGTTCTTCTGGCCCCCGGAACCGCCAGCCACCAACTCAAGAGTGATGCGCGTAGTTTAAGATCCGGGATTATCCGTTCGGCGGCGTGTAGCTGTGCTTCGTCGCACTGGGTAAAGCCATCGGGCATCCAGGAATCCGTCGCAAGCACTTCACCGAAATCCCTAATGAGCGTTGTCAGCCGTTGAGCGACTTCGGCTTTAGTTCCACTAGTCAATAAGTGGCAGCGCACTTTGCTTCCGGTCTGTTGTTTTTCCTTGAGCTGGGGAAACCGCAGAGTCGTGGCCTGGCCGGTCATGAGATCAGCCCCTCACGCTTGAGAACGCCGATCAGTTTCTCCTCGGTCGCGAAGGCGGCGCCCGCACTCTCCCGCAGACGCTTCATGGCCTCTTCGACGGTCAGCACTTCCTGTGCACTCTTTGTTTCAACATAGCGCGCGATGTTGAGGTTGTGGTCGTTCCCCGCGATCTCGTCAAGCGTGACGACACGCGCAACGCCTTCCACGTCCTGATAATCACGATACCAACCGTAGATCCGCTCGACGTGCTCTGGCAGCAGTTCGTTCTGCGCCCGTCCAGTCTTGAACTCTCGGGAAGCATCAAGAATCAGAACTTTCTTCTTTCGATCCTTTTTCTTCCGCTGGCGAACAACAAGAATGCAAGCAGCGAGGCCGGTGCCGTAGAACAGATTCGGTCCGAGACCAATTACTGCTTCGATCAGGTCCATTTGAAGAATCTTCTTGCGAATCTCCCCTTCTTTACCCATGCGGAAGAGCGCGCCGTGCGGTAAAACCACCGCCATGCGACCTCTGGCAGGCGCCATGGACTTGATCATGTGCTGGACCCACGCATAATCGCCGCTCTTGCCAGGAGGCATACCGGCGAATTTTCTGCCGTATGGATCGCTCGCCCAGACCTCTTCGCCCCATTTTTCCAACGAGAAGGGCGGATTAGCGATGACGCAATCAAACGTGGCGAGATTATCACCGGAGAAAAATGCTGGTTGCCGCAGAGTGTCTCCGCGTACCACTTGAAAGTCAGAAGCACCGTGCAGGAACAAATTCATTCGTGCAATCGCAGAAGTGGTCAGGTTCTTCTCTTGGGCAAACAGTTTGCCCCATAGGGTGCGGTCATCTCCGTGGTTCAATCGAACGTGATGTACCGCTTCCAGCAACATGCCACCCGTGCCGCACGCCGGATCGTAGATGGATTCGCCTTCTTTGGGGTCGAGGATATTGACCATCAATCGCACAACTGAGCGCGGGGTATAAAACTCGCCGGCTTTCTTGTTGGTCAGATCGGCGAACTTCTTGATGAGGTATTCGTAGGACTGGCCAAGAACGTCAGCTTGTGCCACCGCGTTGCCAAGAGTGATGCTTGAGAAGTGTTCAATCAGGTCGCGAAGCAAGGAGTCGGGGAGACGGTCCTTGTTTGACCACGCTGCATCGCCAAAAATGCCGTAAAGCGTTTCCGGATTTGCTCTTTCAATCCCACGCATAGCCTTTTGGAGGCCTTGACCGACATTGGTCGTGACCACTCGGACGTCACTCCAATGGCAGCCCTTTGGGATCTGAAACCGATAGTTCTGTGGAAATAAAGCGTATTCTTCGTCACCTGCCGATTCCGTCAACGCCGCTGCGTATTCCTCATCAAACACATCCGAAATGCGCTTAAAAAAGAGCAGCGGGAAAACGTACGTCTTGAAGTCAGCGGCATCTACAGGGCCGCGGAGAATGTTCGCGGCTTCCCATAAATGACTTTCTAGTTGTGACAGCTCGATACTAGCCAATTTGTTCTCTGCCTAGAGTTTAACGTGGGGGAACGGCCATTATAGCGACTCGACACAGAACGCATGAAGTTCCGCAGAACAGGCCCTCTGGGGATATGATCTTTGACACCAGTTGTTAGTGCGAGATAGCCATGCTGGCATCGTCATTTGCAACCCAACGCGACTTTATCAATGCTCTTGGAGACCATCTCCGCTCCCTGCATAAGCCATTTGCAGGCGCTCATTTCAGGGTCGCATTCATTCGCGAAAATGGCTTGAGATTTTTGACCGGGTCCGTCGAGTTTCAGGATCGCCATACTCCTGGGCGTGGTGAGGTGGACTATGGCTCAATCGTGTTTGTAGAGGAGTGGGCCCATGATCAGTGGGAAGCACACGCTCGGTTATCTCGCTTGATCTCAGGTCAGGAGAAGATCGGAGGACATGACATCAAGAACGTTTTCCCTCAGAGCACAGCATCGCGAGACTTTTACTTTGGTATCGGAGGCAGCCCAACCTGGCGAATCACCAGCCACGTTGTAAAAGGTTCTGAATGGAAAGACTATTATCCGGCGCAGACTCCGCTTCTCGGATATGGCCTAAAACCGTACTTAACTCCAGCGCACGCCGTGAATCATTGGGTGTTTGGGATCGACCATTCTGCGCAGCCCGGCGCGAGTCTCCAGAATCAATGGACCTTGGTGACAGCATTGCCCGACCTCCGCGCGAAGGTGATCTCTGCGGAGTGGCTACCGGGAACTCTTCGTCTAGAACTCGACACACGCGTACCCGTCGATCAGATCCAACTCCAGATCATTCATTCGGGCAGCGTTAAGGGCCACCAGCTCCTTGACGTGAATGCCGGAGAGCAGCAGATTGAGATTCCAGACGATGCTCAGAAGGTTTCGATATTTGTGGTCGATCACGCTGGCGATTGTGTCTCCCAGGTCCATCTTGCTTCCGTTTATGAATGTTACGGGAAGGCAAAATCCTCTGCACAAGGCGTCCAACAACTGAAAACCGATCTTGCTGGCGGAGAAACCGATACTGTGGAATTCAAGCCCTTCATGGAGCCCAAGAACAGGAAAGAGTCTGAGTTCATCAAGACGGTCGTCGCCTTCGCGAACACCTATGGCGGGAGGGTTTACGTTGGGGCGGACGATGACGGCGCTCTACAGGGCGAAGCGGAGGTTCGTAAGGTGTTCCATGGGAGTATAGACGAGGCCTTGGCGGCACAGATCTCTAGACTGAAAGAGCTGGTAAGGGAAAACGTCAAGCCTGTTCCACTAGTTGACGTTCGGCAGATTATGTTGGCTGCGGACACTATCCTTGTCGCTGAGGTCCAGCGAGGGAACAATCCGCCGTATGCGACTCATCAGAACCAGGTTTATGTCCGCAAAGGGGCCACAAGCCGAACAGCAGACCCTTCGGAACTGCGGGCTCTGATTTCTGGCGTTAGTCTCCCGTTCTAGTCGGAGGCTATTGAAAGTTGGGACAAGAACCATGGAACACGATCCGAAATGGATTGAGAAAACACATCTTGAAGAGCAGGCTCCCGCTGACTATTACATGGAATGCTGCGCATTTCTCGACGACTTTCTGAACCGGCGCACGAAGTTAGCAGGCACTGAAGTGCGGACGATGTTATCCGACCTTCTGAAGTTTCTCGTCACAGACCCAAAAGATCGCCAATCCGCCGATATCGCGAGTCTCGAAAGACTGGTGCACCAGTTCAGGCTCGGCAGCCCGCGAACTACCGATCCCGCAGAGGCTGCGGTTGCCGGATTGCTATTGTTCGGAATGGTTGGCAAGGCCTTATATTTTCTTTCGAAGCAGTCACACTCCCACCAATTTGAAGAAGAAATTCGGCGCTTATTACAGGACCTCAACCAAGTCCGGGGAAATTGCTGGCTCTTTCATACCGCAGGTATGCTGGCACAGTCTGGATTCAACATCGAGTTCATCCCAGAGTCTGCATCGAAAACGCCCGACTACAAGGCGACACGAGGGTCTATCAGGCTGTTCGTAGAGGCAAATGCACGATCTCAGTCTCACCACCGCGTCGAAGGCCTTCAGGACATTTTGTGGAATGTGATGCATGGGGATTCGTCGGCAGGCAAGCAGCTAAAGTTCTCGGACTCCCAGTATGATCCCGGCTTGATCGTCGTAGACGTCTCCAACTGCGATGTGAATGCGAACTCTACAGATCTTCAGCCTAACTTGAAACTACGAGCTGATGCCTTCGTCATGAATAACCACAATGGCTGGATTTACGATGTATCTCGTGATCCCGATTTCTTTGCGCAACGAGAAAATGTGGGTAACTTGATTGAATTCTCTATTCGCTACTTTCACGATATGGCAGCGACAAACCGGTATCATGTTCGAGCTCTTTTGGTCGGCATCTCGCTAGGAATAAGAACAGACGCCTCTGGTGCAATCATTAGTGCTCCGAAAGGTTCAGTGATGTTCGTAGATTCCCGATATCCGCAATTGGCTCTGCAAGAACTTTCCAAGGCGATCTACATAGTTGATACACAATCTCCATTGCCGTAGCGGTTATGGACCTGCAATCGTGCGACCTACAGAGCCAAACTTCAGCCCCTTTGCACTTTGATCGGTAGGCCAGGGCCATCTTTTCCCACTGCGCCCTCTTCCGGGTGGACGCCGCTTGGCCGCGGCTCGGACGGGCGTTTCGGACTGCGCCGGTTTCGCGCCAAACTAACCCCAACCCCGTTTGGCACTCACCGCGCTTTCACTCACGCCCTGCCACCCTCCTTCGGCCTCCGTTCTGTCCCTTTCACCGTTCCGCCTTGTTTCTTCCCGCTGCCGCTCAAGTGAAGAAAGAAACAAGCCGGAAACGGCAGAAAGGGAAAAAACATGAAATTAGAAGAAGTCAACACACGAACCAAAGAGGCCGTGGATTTCCTCGTCGCAGCGCTGGAGTCCGGTCACAGTGAAGTCCTCACCGCATACCTCGGAGCAATGGCGAAGTTTCACACCTACAGCTTCGGCAACATCATGCTCATCGCACGCCAGAAGCCCGATGCTACCAACGTTGCCGGACTTCGGACATGGAACTCGCTTGGCCGCTTCGTTAAACGGGGAGAAAAAGGCATTTTCATTCTCGCCCCGATGGTCGGAAGACGAAGCACGAAGGATGTAGCGACCGACGAGCCGAGTGAAGACGCAACAACGGAGGGTCAGCGGACGCTGTACGGATTCCGGGCCGTCTACGTTTTCGACATCAGTCAGACCGAAGGCAAGGAACTCCCAACACTGACCGAAGTCAATGGCGATGTGAGCGGATACCGCGAACGCCTGTTCAAGTTCGTGGAATCGCAAAGCGTCGAGCTTAGCTTCTCCGAGCGAATTGCTCCCGCGAAAGGTCTCTCGCATGGCGGGAAGATCACGCTGCTTTCAGGGATGCAGCCAGCCGAGGAATTTTCCACGCTCGTGCATGAGATTGCCCACGAAATGCTCCATCGTGGCGACCGCCGCACGCTGACCACCAAGCAAGTCCGCGAGACCGAGGCCGAAGCCGTGGCCTTTGTAGTTTGCCAATCGGTCGGACTTCAGAACGGAACCGCATCCCAGGACTACATCCAGCTTTGGCACGGAGACGCCAGTCTCCTGCGCGAGAGCTTGGAAGCCGTTCAACAAACCGCTGCCGTGATCCTCGGAGCAATCATTCCGAAGCCGGAACCGGCTCAGGAATCGGAGTCCAGTCCCGGCTCATACAGTCCTCTGCCAACGGCAGAGCTTACGGCAGCTGAAAGTGTCCCGATCTAGCTCAACCAGCTACAACCAAGCGGCGGAGGCAAATGGCTTCCGCCCTTCCTTATTTTCGACTTCCGGCAATCGGTGTCGATGCCGTGCCGACCCGGCATGGCATCGAGTCTTCTTTCTGTCGGCGCACCCAAAGCACACTTACCCGATAAGTGAATAGCAGACCTCCCGGCCATTTGATAGCTGCCCCACGCCCGTGCCGTGTGCGCCTCCACTCAAGCAAAACCCTCAGCGATCACCCAAAACCGGCCAATGGTTATCACCTGAAAACCGGCCAACGAGAATAGCGTCCGGGACATTGACGCCCGCAGAGGCTTGTAGCCTCCGAGGGCATGGCCAATGTCTTGAACGAAGAGAAGAAACAGCAAGTTTTAGCTCTGGGACGGCTGGGCTGGCCGCTGCGGAAGATCCAGCAGGCTACGCGCATCCGTCGTGAAACCGCCAGTCAGTACCTGAAAGCGGCTGGGATTGCCGTGCGTCCGTCGGGCGGTTGGGGGCGGCGGGCGGCAAAACCGGCCAACGAAGTGATCACCGACTTTGGCGCGGGAAAACCGGCCATCGCGGTGGTCCCCGACTACAACGGCAGCCCCAAAACCAACCCCGAAAACCTTTCCACGAAGGAAAAAGCAAAACCAACTTCAAAACCGGCCAACGAGGTGATTACCGACTCTGAGGTGATCACCGACCTCAACCCATCCCAAGCAGACGAAGTGGGCGCTCTTTCCTGGACGCCAGTGGCGTCTCCACAGCGCAGTCCCAGCGCCAGCGCTTGCGATCCATACCGAGAAGCCATTGAACTGGGACTCAGCCGAGGCCGTAACGCTGTAGCGATCTACCAGGACCTGGTGGATGAGTACAGCTTCGCCAGCAGCTACCAGAGCGTGCAGCGCTTCGTGCGCAAGCTGCGCGGCGCGCAAACTCCCGAAGCCCGCGTGGTGATCGTCACCGCTCCTGGTCAGGAGGCACAAGTCGATTACGGCAGCGGGCCCATGGTGCGCGATCGCGAGACCCGCAAGTATCGGCGTACACGGTTGTTCGTCCTGACGCTCGGCTGCAGCCGGAAAGCAGTTCGTCTGCTGACGTTCCGTTCCAGCTCTCGCATCTGGGCGGAACTGCACGAGCGCGCCTTTCGCCGGCTGGGCGGAGCCACGCGCATCGTGGTCCTCGACAATCTGCGCGAAGGAGTGCTCGTCCCCGACATCTACGATCCCGCTCTCAATCCTCTCTATCGCGATGTGCTCGCGCATTACGGCGCGGTCGCCATGCCGTGTCGCATCCAGGACCCAGATCGCAAGGGCAAAGTCGAAGCCGGCGTCGGCCATGCGCAGAAAACGCCACTCAAGGGTCTGCGCTTCGAGAGTCTGGAAGAAGCCCAAGCCTATCTCGATCGCTGGGAAGAGCGCTGGGCCGACACGCGCATTCACGGCACCACCAAACGACAAGTTGCGGCCATGTTTGCAGAAGAGAAACCGTTCCTGCTTCCGCTGCCACTCGAACCCTTCCGCTATTACCAGTACGGCGAGCGCATCGTGCATCTGGACGGCTGCGTCGAAGTCGAAGCTGCCTACTACGGCGCACCGCCAGGCTGGATCGGGCGCATGGTGCGCGTGCAATGGGACGACATTTTCGTTCGCCTGCTCGATCCCAAGACGGGCCAACTGCTGCGCGAACATGTGCGCCAGAAACGCGGCTGGTATCGCATCAAGCCTGAGGATCACTCCAAGCGCACGCCGCTGCGCACGTCCCAACTGCTGTGGCGAGCGGGCCGTGCCGGCACGCACATTGGCACGCTCTGTGAGGCCATCCATCGCCAGCAAGGAGAAGTCGGCGTGCGCCGCATCCTGGGCGTTCTCTCTTTAGCGAAGAAGTACGGCGCGGCTGCAGTCGATGAAGCCTGCGCCGCCGCACTGGACATGGGTGTCCAGGAATACCGCTTCGTTCGCCGCTATCTGGAACGCTGCCCACAAGCCCCACTCAGTCTGCAGCAAGTCGATCCCCTGATCCGCGAACTGGTGCAGTACCGCGACCTCATCAACCACCGAACCAAGGAGTTGGAAGAATGAATCTCATCGAACTCGCACGTGCTCTCAAACAACTTCGCCTGGGCGGTATGGCCGCCACGCTGGAGACTCGTCTGCGTCAGGCGCAAAGCGAACCGCTCGCCCCCATTGATCTGCTCTCCTGTCTGATCTCAGACGAGTTATCCCGTCGTGGCGAACGCCTGCTGGAGCGGCGGAAAAAACAAGCCCAGTTCCGCGACTCCCAGAAGTCCCTCGACAACTTCGACTTCAACTTCAACAAGAAGATGAATCGCAGCCTGGTCTTCGATCTCGCCACCGGTGCCTTCATCGCCCGCCACGAAGACGCCCTGTTTTTAGGCCCGCCCGGCACCGGCAAGAGCCACTTGGCGCAAGCCATCGGCCAGTCTGCCATCCAACAGGGATACCGCGTGCTCTACCGCGAAACCCACACCCTGCTCGATGAACTGGCCGACGCCACGCTCGACGGCACCCGCAAAGAGCACATGGAGTTCCTGGTGACCGTGCCCTTGCTGATCATCGACGATCTGGGAATGCGCAAACTGCCGCTCACCGCCGCCGAGGAACTGCTGGAAATCATCATGCGCCGCTACGAGCGGGCCAGCACCATGCTGACCTCGAACCGTCCGGTGGAAGACTGGGGCAAACTGCTCGGCGACGCGGCCGCCGTCAGCGCCATGCTCGACCGCCTGCTGCACCACGGACACGTGCTCAAGTGCGGCCCCCGGAAGTGGCGCACGAAAACCGACTTGCCTCCTCAGGAGGCGGCAGGATAACGAGGGCTACTCGCAATCGCTACAATGTCAACGTAGGTTGCCGAACGACAATGTGTTCTGTTCAGGCCAG
>CAWFUU010000011.1:0-384944 GCA_963819035.1 uncultured Acidobacteriaceae bacterium
CGTCATCCAGGCACAATCCGCAGTCGCGGTTCATGGCTCGTGTCCGCGGTCCGAGGCAAGGTGCTAGTCTGACGTAGTAACCGATGAGGAACCGCGACATCCAGGCGACTTGGAAGTATCACGATGGCACGAAGCACTCCTACTGGAATATCCGTAACAATCCTCACTTCCTCGACTGGGCAAACCGGCCGCAGCCTTTCAAAATCTATCCAAACATAGAGCCGTTTCCGCTACCGCGGGACGTGCCGCAAACAGGGGTGGCCGCCCTCTCCTCGATCTCAGAGCCATTGCCCTCGTCGGGGGCCGATTCGGTCCCTGATGTCCAGGATCTGGCGCGGATCCTCTATTTCTCTGCGGGAATTACTAAACAGCGCAAATCTCAAGGCGGAGAAATCTACTTTCGCGCCGCAGCCTGCACCGGAGCTCTCTACGAGATCGAACTGTACGTTGTGACCAGCGATCTCCCAGGCTTGGATGCCGGTGTGTATCACTTCAATCCAGCGGACGTTTCGCTACGGCTGTTGCGAAAGGGTGATTTCCTTGGAAATCTGGCTAATACGACGGCGATGGAACCCGCTGTGGCTCACGCGCCCGCGACGATCATCTGCACCGGAACGTACTGGCGGAATGCCTGGAAGTACCAAGCGCGCACCTATCGTCATTTCGGTTGGGACAACGGCACACTGCTGGCAAATATGTTGGCCGTTTCTGCCGCTTCGGGGCTGCCCGCCGAGATCGCGCTCGGGTTCGTGGACGCCGAGGTTAACCGCTTGCTTGGTCTCGACACTCGACGTGAGGTCTCATTGTGCCTTGTACCGATCGGGCACAGATCGGAGAGTTCGCTGCTAACCCCGACAGAAGCTCCGGCGCTTGGACTGGCGACGATCCCGCTTTCGCAGCGCGAGGTCGAATATCCCGCCATGCTTGAGATGCACGCTGCGTCTTCGCTTGAGTCCGAAGAGGAGGTGGCTCAGTGGCCCGGGAAGCAACTGCTCCTTGCCTCCCCCACTCCGGCGGGTGAGGAAGTTCAATTGCAGAGCCTGCCGGAAGAGGAACAATCGAAGGACTCGATCGAGCAGGTGATCCTGCGGCGCGGTTCTACCCGGTCGTTCGATAAGACGGCATCGATTACATTGGCACAACTTTCAACCATTTTTGACTGCGCAACTCGAGGTCTCCCGGCCGACTTCATTAAGCCTCCCGGCACGCAACTCAACGATCTTTACTTGATCGTGCATTCGGTCGAGGGACTAAAACCCGGCGCTTACTTCTTCAGGCGTGAGCGGAACACGCTGGAGCTTTTGAAGGAGGGAGAATTCCGCGCCGACGCATACCATCTCGGGTTGGAGCAGCAACTGCCAGCCGAGGCCTGCGTGGACATCTTCTTTCTCGCCGATCTCAATCGCGTTCTGGAGCGATTCGGGAATCGCGGCTACCGAGCGGTCCAATTGGAGGCGGGCGCTATTGGCGGCAGGATGTATCTGGCGACCTATGCACAGCGCCTGGGTGCGACTGGGCTGACTTTCTTCGATGATGACGTGACTAACTTCTTTTCGCCGCACGCAAAAGGTAAGAGTGCCGTCTTCCTGCTCGCAATTGGCAAGCCGCTAAAAGGCGTACGCTAACGCTGAGACACGGCCGTACTCGACATTCCGGTTCGAGCGACCGTGCGATAGCTCCCGCTTTGTCGGCATCTCGTCATCACTCGATTCGTGGATTAACATATTTTCGATGAAACGACCCGAGGAAATAGCTGACGAGTTCCAGAAAGCGTGGAATAGCCACGAGATGGCCGCACTTGCGTCGCTCTTTTGCGAGGACGCCACCTTTGTCAACCGCTTTGGTCACTACGTGCGCGGCGTTCAGGAGATTGTCTCTCTCCATGCACCGATCCACGAGACAATCTATAACGATCCCACGATGGAGAATGAGGTTATTTCTACGATAGCTCTCGGCGATGATGCCGCGGTGGTCCACTGCTGGAGCCGTCTCACTGTTGGAAAAGCGCATCCGGCTGGTCCGCATGCGGTCGATACCGTTATCCTTGTCGTGTTGAGACTTCAGTCCAATGGTTGGCGCGTCCAGGCGCTTGAGAATGTTACCCTAACGAATCCGCGCACTGGAGAGCCTGTAATGCGGACGTGATTCCGCGCCGTCACCCATGCTTCAGTCGATATCCTTATCACCGTCCAATCGAATGTTATCCAACAATGAAGCCAATCGAACGGATTAGTCCGCATAAGTCGGCTCTGCGCCAGAAATCGGGGAGTGGGGGACTCACGGAAAACATGTCCGATGCGCGTTTTGCAGGACCTATAATATTCATGCAGTCTGAATGAACATCCACACGGGGGACTATATGGCAAACACACAGACGCTCATAGCCGAGGTCTACTCTGCTTTCAACCAACGGAACATCGATGGTGCGTTGGCACTGATGAGCGAGAGCG
Organism: uncultured Acidobacteriaceae bacterium; assembly: GCA_963819035.1. GTDB lineage: Bacteria > Acidobacteriota > Terriglobia > Terriglobales > Acidobacteriaceae > Sulfotelmatobacter. Next base: position 2,451 of record CAWFUU010000011.1, read on the forward strand.
TCAGTTGGCCCAAGGCGTCGGAAGGCGGGCGCGTAGTCGGGAAGGAAGAGATTCGTGCCTACTGGAGCCGCCAGTGGAAAGAGTTCGATCCTCATGTCGAACCGATTGAGGTGATCGACCGTGGAGCGGGCAAGATCGATGTCCGAGTCCATCAGCTCGTGAAGAGCCTTGGTGGCGATGTGCTTTCAGATAGCGAGGTCTGGCATGCTTATACCATCGCAGACGGTCTGATCAAACGGATGGACCTCGGAGGAAGCGAAGCAGACTCTGAGCAAAGCGCGTCCTCAGCATTCTCCCATCGCTAAGCGAAGGCGGGAGCCGGTCTGCCTTGCATATGCGTCTTTGCGGATCGCAGGCAGATCGATCTCGCAAAGTCGGCCGTGCGGTAGCGATTACCTCGAGCTCATGAACCGCCAGGTTCAAGTCCGATGGCATCGTTCACCGCATTTTGGAAGTGCTGCTTGCAGCCAAGGTAGCGCTCCGTGGTCTCGATAGAAACGTGCCCAAGAAGAAACTGGATCTGTTCGAGCTCACCTCCTGCCTGGTGGCACAGACGAGCACACGTTCTGCGGAGATCGTGTGGAGCAAGCCCTGCTAGGCCACAGCTCGCAGCTCCCTCTCTAACGATCGACCAGATCACCTTTGGCGTGAATCCATTTCCCCACGTCCGGCCCGCCTTGTTGATGGCTCGGAACAGTGGGCCTGAAGTGAGTCCAGCGGGAACTGTCCATCCGTCGATTGCTTTCTTCACCCAGTCCGGCACCGGAACCGTGCGGATGTGACCGCCCTTTCCATTCAAATCGGCAATCACCCAGCGTCCATCCCGGAGTTGAATATCTTCCAGCTTCAATGCAGCAGCCTCCGCCCTTCTCAAGCCGCAACCGATCAAGACAGCGATCATGGCCCGATTCCTCCGCTCCTTTGGAGTCGATGCGCCAAATGCGCCCACGAGGCGCCTGCCCTCTTCGACCGTCAGCCAGTTGCCGATTCGAACTCCGAGCCGGCGCGCGCCCTTTACTCTGCGAATGCCGACAGCCAGATCGGGACTCAGGAGGCCACAATCTGAAGCTTCGTAGGCGAGCCGACGTACCGCTGCCAATCGCAGGTTGATTGTTGACGGAGCGTATTGCCGTTGCTCCAGCGAAATTCGATATCGGGTGACGACGGTTTTGTTGAAAGCCAGCCGTGGCTCGGAGCAATACCAGTCAATGAACTCGCGAATCGCATGGTCGTAGGAGCGCTGAGAACTGGGCGACGTGAGGCTGTTGAGCACAGCCGATTTGGACTGCTCAAGATCCGGAAGCTTCAAGATTGTCTTAGGAGCCCGCTTCCGCTTCGATTTGGGAGTGCGTGCCATCGCGACGGCCTCCTTCAAGCCGTGGCAACAGCGTTAACCACTCCGATGTCTTCTGACCATCTGCGCGTTTACGAGGAGTAATCGTGAGAATCGCGCCTCTCAGGGCTCAATGACCCATTGGCCTGTTCTCGCCATTTGAGCTTTCGCTGCCCAAAAGTCAGTAAAGACAATGTGACTTATCGGGACGACTTCGCACCTGGTGTTTGGAGAGTGTTGGGGCCGGCCCCTCGTTGGGCCTCCGCGACTTGCCCGGAAAAAGTAGAACCGCCCGCCGAGCGTGTTATTCATATCGACCACATGTTTGCGCGCATGCAGCGTCTTAATACATACGAAGCAAAAACGAAAGCCAAGACGAGAATCGGATCAAATTTATCCCAGGTACTGCCACCGCCATTTATTTGGGAATAGAACGCGAGTAAAAGATCGATCGCGATACCGGCATAAACCCACTCAGTCAATCGCGGCTCATTGGGAATCAGAAGGCCCACGCCACCAAGGATGTGGGTCACGCCAATCAGAGGGATGATATACAGCGGATATCCGAGTTGCTGATTGGCGATCCTCCACTCGCCAGGATCGTGAATCAGATATAACCTTCCGAAGTACACCCAGATTAAGGCGACAAGGCACGTTATTACCATCGCAGCTATTTGAGTTGCTCGACCTGCCCCCGCGGATTTATCAATTGTGTGTTCAGCTTTCATATTAAAGATCCTCCTCTTGCGGTTTAAATGGTTTAAATCGTTCCACAATAACCGGCTCTTGTACGCGACTGAAATCAAAGCGCCGGATCGGCGGGACGGCCTCCGGGTCCTGCATTCAACGGGGGCTTTCTGCACCCTTCACCACGAGAGAACAGGTGAGGGCGCCCTCGCAACGAGCATCGCCCTCGATTCTGTTCACTCCCGGCAGATCGGCGCTCGCCTCCGAGCAAACGAGGTCCACGACGGAATGGCCTTTCGCCAAGGCGAAACCGGACGATCAGCCGCCAGCTCCGCCCGTTGCAGCCAAAACAAGATTTGACCTCGATCTTTCTTGAAGTTGGCGCCGCGGTTTCCAAAGACCCGGGCTGATTCAGCTCGCCTCGGACTTACGCCTTGATGCGGTTCTTTCCAGCCGCAAACACATCGCGTGCGGACGTCGTACCCGCTACGTGCTCCGTACCCGCGATTCCGAGGTCCATCCATCCCGCGTTAACGCTGTCAAACATTTCTTCGGCAGGTCCAGTGTGGCCCTTAGGGACGCCGAACTCCTCGAACGCTTCCGCACACCCTGCACGCGGGATTGCAAAGGCTTTCACGTCGAGTTTCAGCACTTCACCCAATTGTGCGGCCACTTCATCCGCGCTCACCATCGAACCGTGCTCGATGACGCGATGCCCTGACCACGCCGGCCCGGTCAGAAGCGTTGCCACCTCTGCGCCGATGTCGTCTGACGCGACCATTGTCGATTTCCGGTTTGTAGGATTGTAGAAGACCGGTAGTGTTCCGCCTTGGGCGGCCTGTAAGCCGAAAAGAAAGTTTTCGAAAAAGCCGCCTGCGCGCACAAATGCGACCGGAGATGACAGGCTGCGAAAACCTTGCTCCAAAAGTGATAAGGCCGTGATCATCCCCAGCCCGCTTGTTCTATTCGCGCCCATCGATGAGAGCGCTACCACCCGCGGGGGCACTACCTTGGTCAGCGCCTCGACATAGTTCGCAATCACGCCCTTTGCTTCTCTGTAATCAGGCGAAGGTGCCCATACAGCCGGCAACATAACAAACGCGCCCTCCACCCCTTCGAGCGCCGCCGCTGTGGCTGTCGCATTGTTCCAGTCTCCATCCACCAACTCCACGTCGTGGTCTGCCCACTTCGCCGCTTTCTCGCGATTGCGCACAAGTGCTCGCACCTGCTTGCCTTGCTTCAGCAGATGCCGCGCGGCGGCGCCCCCAACGTTTCCAGTAATGCCCATGACTAAATACATACTCGTTTTCTCCTGTTAGAACGAAAATGATGCTCTGATGCGAACGCCAGAGCTCGTGAGTTGCGCAGCTAGCACTCCGCTAGTCCCATGAGTTTCCACAGTTATCTGTCGCATGAATCGTTACAGGTCCTTTACACAGCCGATCGGATCGCCTCGATGAGAGAGGTGGTTGATCCTCGCGGAGGCCTTGCTACGTGGTCGTCACTGTCACGGCCTGACGCACATACCGACTGCTTTCCAGTTGCTGCACCATGAACGCTGCCAGATCGGCCCGCCCGATCTTGTGCGCCTTCTCGCCGCCCTCCGTGCTCAGCACCCTGGCAACGCCGGTCTTCTCGCCGTCGGTCAACATCGGCGGCCGCACGAGCGTCCAGTCCAAGTTGCTGCCTTCGATCTCGGCCTCCATGCCCGCCTTGTCTACCAGCAGACCCCGCAGAAACGTCCTCATGAGCAGGTGCTCGTTGAAAAAGCCGGCGTTCTTGACGCTCTCGCCCGCACCAACCACCGAAATCTTCAGCAATCGCCGCACGCCATTGCGCCGCATCGCGTCCACAATATTGTGTGCCGCGCTCGTTTCCATCGTCGTCACTTTCCACGGCGTCTTGCCGCCCAGCGCGTCGATCACCGCATCCTGTCCGGCGACCGCAACGTCGACCGCGGCCGCGTCCAGCACGTCGCCCGCAACAACTCTGACGTTCGCCTTCTTGTACTGCGCGGCACCGCGCACGAAAGCTGTCACCTTATGTCCAGCCGCCAGCGCCTCATTTACCAGCGCTTCTCCGCTCTTGCCCGCTGCTCCAACCACTAGAACTTTCATCACATTCTCCTGTTTGCCTTGTATTTGGCCGCCCATCCAAATGCGCGACCTGACTATTAGAGGCCGGAGAAAACCATTGGTTGCAAATTATTCAGTGGTTATAAAATAACAATCGGTCCCAAGAATCGTCAAAAGGGACTAAGCTATTGAAGTGACATCCACATCACCAAGTCGCCGGATAGAGCGCAAGGAGAGGTTGCGGGGCGAAATCCTTGCGGTTGCCAGCAAAATGTTCGCCGATCGCGGCTACGAAGCCGTGACACTTCGCGCGATCGCTAAAGAGATCGGCTATACGCACGCCGTGATTTATCAGTACTTTCCCGACAAATGGCACATTCTTGCCGAGTTGAGCAGGGAGACGATCCGGCTGCTGATTCAGAACTTCGACGCGATTGCCGCTGAACATCGTGCACCGAAAGAGCGTCTTTTCGCGACTTCACGCGGCTTGATTCAATTCTGCACTGCCCATCCACAGCAGTTCCGTAACGTCTTCTTCGGGCCGGAGAACCGCGACGGCATCCGCGCTGGACAATATATCAACGACATTGGCACGCCTTTGTTCCAACGTTTCGTACAGCTCTTTTTCGAGGTTGCCAAGGATGAAGGATTGCCAAGTAGGGATGACATAGTGGTAGCCCACACCTGGTGGTACACGATCTTTGGCCTCGCCACACTCATGGTCATTCAAGGGGTTGTGCCTGACTTGCCTGACCAGACTCTCGTGGTCGAGCAAACGATGGCAACACTTTGGGCGGGCGTTCAGGTTGTTCCGCGATTGCCGAAGAGCGCAATCACTAAGCGATCCGGCCGCTCCAATGCCTCAAAGCGATAACAGCTTCTGCGTACTCAGGAGTTGTGAGCGCCTGCGCGTAGACGTCCTATGTCATCTTGGTTGAAGAATGGCGCAGGAGTTCCTGCACGACCTCTTGAAGAATGCTTGAGTAGGTGCGACGGAACGTGTGCCATCCGATGCGTTTCTGGATGCCCAGCGTTGTGGCGATCGGCTGGATATGGTAACTCATCAGCTTACACAACCACAACGGTTGCTTGCCACGCGGTGACGTCAAGCTGCTTGTGTAAATAGGTTGAGGGTGCGGGTTTTCCATTCCAGGTTGAATCTCTGGAAGATGGAGTAGATGATGCGGTCCACACTTTGGACATTCACAAAGCAGACCATGGGCCGGGTGCGGCGGCGGACTTCGACAAAACAGCGCTCGATCACATTGGTGGTGCGCAGTTTGCGCCAAAGGTGCTGGGGGAACGCGTAGAACGACAGCAACTCAGGCAAGTCCTGCTGTAATCGCCGAACCATTGCGGGGTAAGCTCGGAACCAGCGCCAGCGGAAAGCACGGAAGGCGGCGACCGCCTGGGCCCGGCTCTCCGCCAAATAGATGGCCTGGGCTCCGACTTTCACCTCGTCATAGTCGCGCTTCCGCGTCTTCTCTAAAATGTTGCGCATCTTGTGTACCCAGCAGCGTTGATGCCGCACCCGCGGATAGACGGTGCGCAGGGCCGCGGCCAAACCCGGGCAGCCGTCGGTGAGAATCAGGCCCAGCGATCGGCCTTCCAGTCCACGCCGGTAGAGGTCCTGCAGCAAGCCTTCCCAGTCGGCTTGACCTTCGCCCTGGCTGCGCAAGAAGGCGAGCAAGTGCCGACTGCCATCGCAGCGGATTCCGTACGCCACCAGCATCTGCACCTGCTTGCGCCCCGTCGGTCGCCGCACCCGCAGGCTCACCCCGTCGAGAAACAGATAGAGATAATCGTCGCCCAACCGCGCCTGATGAAACTGGCGCACCGCCTCGTCCAGATCGCGGGTCAGCTTCGACACCGTCTGCGCACTCACCGTCTCTCCCGTGATCGTCGCCACCACCCGTCCCACTTGCCGGGTGGAGATGCCCCGCAAAAACGCCTCGCGGATCAGCAGCGAGACTTCTTCGGCCCGCCGCTGAAAGCGCCGCAGTCCCACCGGCAAAAAACTCTTCTCCCGGGTGCGCGCGATGCGCAGCCGAATCGTCCCGAAGCGGGTCACGAAGTCTCGCTCGTAGTAGCCGTTGCGGTAGACCCGCCGCTTTCCCCGGCTGCGCTCATACCGTCCCCAGCCCGAAAACCGGTCGCGCTGCCGCTCCGACTGCAACTCGAAAAACTGCTGCCACGCCTGCCGGGTCTGTCCATACAGATCTCCCCAGAAGCTCTCTCTCATCTCCCTTAGAAAATGTTGAAAATGCTCCGTGATCGGGATTATCTTCGCCATTGGGTGTAGGTCTCCTTTCGGATCGGCTTTAGCTCGTCAGGCCAAAGCCAACTTACACCCTCTTGCTTTTACACAATCAAAGTTACGTCACCCTTGCCACGCTTCCTTCCCGCGCGGATGCTGTCGGTCGCGAAGATCCAGTCCGCCGGAGCTTGATACGGTGTGTGCCTGTACCATTCGAGCAGGTCAGCGGCCATGTATTCGTCGATGGGAACCGGCTTCTGGGAAACCTCCTTCTTGCAACAAGCGATCCAGAATTGATCGGATCTGCCGCAACGTGACAGCACGGACTATAATGGCGCGGCGCGGATGGACTTTACCTCTGACACGAGACTCGGCCCTGAGAAAACCACTCTCCGCTGAGCGCATGTGGCGCACCCGTTGTCTCAGGGCTGCTTGCGGGAGTAGGACAAGAGAGTTTAGAGGTATCGGGAGCAAAAGCATGAAAGTCACGCGACGAAGTTTTCTCGCAACGACTGGAATGGCGGCCGCCGTAGGCCCGTTGGTTCTGGGCACTGCCGATAAAGCTGGTATCAAGGCGCCCGTTGTTGGAGAAGGGGACCACAAATACGAAGCTACGCATGACTGGGGACAACTCCCTCACAATATTAAGTATGGGAACACTCATGGAGTCTGCGAGGACTCGCAAGGTCACATTTATATCCACCACACTGTTCATGCCACGAGTGACAGCCTGGATACGATTGTGGTATTCGATGAAAAAGGCAAGTTCGTCAGATCCTGGGGAAAACAGTTTAAGGGCGGCGCACATGGTCTCATGTTGCGGAAGGAAGGGAGTGAGGAGTTTCTTTACCTTTCCGACTACGCTCACGGCATTGTCACCAAACGAACATTGAAGGGGGAGGAAGTCTTCACGCTGGGGTATCCGGTCGAATCGAGTGCGTACGACAAAGGTCACAACAACGGTCCAGTCAATTACCAACCAACCAATGTGGCGATTGCTCCCAGCGGCGAGTTCTACGTTGCTGACGGCTACGGTTCCAGCTACATCAACCAGTACAACAAGGACGCTCAATTCATACGAACCTTCGGGGGACCCGGCAAAGGACCGGGGCAGTTGGATTGCCCTCACGGCCTTTGGGTAGATACTCGTACTGATACGGCCGTCCTGGTCGTGGCGGATCGGTCGAACCAACGTCTACAACGATTTACGCTCGACGGCAAGCACATCGACTTCATTCTGGGCACCAGCAAACTGCCTTGCCACTTCCATGAACAAAACGGCGAAGTTGTGATCCCGGACTTGTGGAGCAAGGTAGTGGTCCTTGACCGGGACAACAAGCTGGTCGCTACGTTAGGGGATGGCCAGTACTCGCGGGACGACTGGAACAAGATACGCACTCAGGAGCGAGAGACTTTTGTACCGGGAAAATTCATTTGTCCGCACAGCGCCTGCTTCGACCACACCGGGAACATTTTCGTAGTGGAGTGGGTCGAGGTCGGGAGGGTCACAAAACTTCGCAAAGTTGCTTAGAAAACAAAACGCCTCGCCGGGCGGCAGCTACGGGGTGGCGCCCGCGGTGGGTTCAACGCGCAATACCAACCAACTCAAAACAAGAGCTTGTCTTTCACCGCGTTGGAACTGGTAGCGGTTATTGCAGTTTGTCCGACATAGACGCGCTGCAACTTGGGTAATCGCGCCAATGCCGGCACCGCGGCAGGTGTGACCGCAGTGTCGAAAACGCTCAAGGATTCCAGCTGATCCAAATCAGTAAGCGATCGCACAGTGAGGTCGCCGATCCGGGTGTGCATCAGACGCAGCGTGCGCAGTCGCTTCATTCCAGCGAGGACGGGCGCAGAGCTGTCGGTAATGGCCGTGCGCGAGAAGTCTGCCATGACAATATTCTTGGACAGAGGAGTTAAGGTCGCCAAATCATCGTCTTTAAATTTGTCGCCCATCACAAGCGCGTTCACCACAAGATCCGCGGAGCCTCTTGACTCATAGTCCAGAACATTCGGAAAACGCTGCTGTAGCGTCGCCAATGTAGACGCAACTTCGGCCCTGCGTTTTGCAACTTCAGCAAAGTCAATTTTCCCGAAGGTTACCTCAGCCCTCACGCTCGACTCGACGCCAGCGGGCGCACCCTTGATGGAATCCAATGACGCTGTACCTGACGCTCCGTCGGCGATCCAAAGTTCAATCAGCTTTACCTGATCTGGCGAAAGTGGTGGCTTACCTCCCTTGGGCATGAAGTTGTCGTCAGTCGACGACAGCGTGATGCGGCGAAATAAATCGCTGCCCCGAAGGTCGCCGGCTTTGACGACAGCACCATGTTTGCCTCCGCGCATGATCCCGGCATAGTTGTCTAACCGCAATCCCGCCTTACGTTTCTCCGGGCTGTGGCACGCCAGACAGTTCCGGGTGAAGATGGGCTGTATCCGCGCGCCGTAAAAGGTTTTCCCTCCCCCGATTGCTGCATCCGTTGCGGTGCTCGCCGACACCCGCAGCAGTTTGCGAAACGCCCCCGGCATATGTTGAGTCAGGTGATTTTCGCCTAGAGAGATCTGGCCACCGCGATAGCCAGTCCAGGCGACGGCACCGACAGCAGCCCCAAGAGCGATCCAATAGATGACCTCGAGCCGACCCCCGCGCCCGCGCAAGACCCAGCATAACCAGCACAGGGTTATCAGGGACGCTCCGCTCCACATGTGCTGCGTGACCAGCGGCCCAGAAAAACCGCCGCTTCGCCCCAGGCACCATCCGAGGAGTGATGCGACGATGCCACCGATAAGGGCAAGGACAAGAACAAAGGGCGCCGAAGCGCGCAGATAGGGAAAGCGCTGGTCGCGCCCCACCAATTCCATGACTGGCACCAGGAGAATGAGAGCAATGGGCAGGTGCACCACCAGCGGATGAAAGCGTCCGATGAATTGCGCCCAGGCTGCGCGCTCAGTACCGTCGGGCGGCAAGAACACCAGGAGAACAAGCAAGACCAAAATCGGTGCCGCGAGAAGTCCGACGCCAGTCGATGCGGATAGTCGATTAGGCAGAGTCATGAGTCATCAGATCTCTCAAGAAACGGAAGACCGCGAGCCGGAATTGCTCATGCCAGGATTTCCGCAACGACGCGGGCTGGTTTCACACTTGTCAGTTTCTGTTCCAGGCCCTGAAACCTGTAATTCAGCTTGTGATGATCAAAGCCCAGCAGGTAGAGCATCGTCGCGTGCAGGTCGCGGATCTCGACTGGGTCTTTCACGATCTCGTATCCCATGTCGTCGGTCTGGCCATGAGTTATGCCCGGTTTGACTCCGCCGCCGGCCATCCACACCGTGAAAGCACTGGGATTATGATCCCGGCCGATATATTTCATTTCCTGACCGCCGCGGTTTTCTCGCATAGGTGTGCGTCCAAACTCCCCACCCCAGACCACGAGTGTGTCTTCGAGCATGCCGCGCGACTTCAGATCGGCCAGCAAAGCCGCTGTCGGTTGATCTACTTCACGACAACGATCGGTGAAACCCAGGTTCAGAGCCTCCTTGGCGTCTGCGCCATGCGAATCCCAGCCCCAGTGATAGAGCTGAATGAATCTCACGCCTCTCTCCGCAAGGCGCCGCGCCACCAGGCAATTGTTCGCGAAGCTGGCTTCGCCCGGTTTCGCGCCGTATTGTGCGCGCACTGCATCGGGTTCCTTACGAATATCCATGGCGTCGGTGGCGTCCATCTGCATCCGGAACGCCATCTCGTACTGCGCGATGCGGGTGACGGTTTCCGGATTCCCGAACGTGGCATAGGTCTGCCGATTGATTTCGTCAATCGTGTCCAGCATTCCACGACGTAAAGGCCGCGTCACACCCGGTGGGTTGTCCAGATACAGCACGGGCTCGCCGTGCGAGCGGCATTGCACGCCCTGGTAAACGCTCGGCAGGAAACCCGAACTCCAAAGTTGCTTGCCGCCGTCAGGTGACTTGCCTCCGGAGAGCAGCACGATGAATCCGGGTAGATTCTGGTTCACAGTGCCCAGTCCGTAAACGACCCACGACCCCAGCGAAGGATACCCGAGGCGCGGGTTGCCGGTATGCACCAGAAGTTGCGCCGGGGCGTGATTGAACTGCTCCGTGCGCATGGACTTGATGAAACAAAGATCATCAATGTGTTTCTCGATATGCGGCAGGCGATCCGAGATCCAATGGCCGCTTTCTCCGGTTTGATGGAATGGATATTGCGATCCGAGGAGTTTGGGAACTCCGCTGATGAAAGCAAAGCGCTTTCCCGCGAGAAACGAAGCCGGACAGTCCTGACCATCGAACCGTTTCAATTCAGGCTTATATTCAAACAGTTCCAACTGACTCGGCGCCCCAGCCATGTGCAGATAAATGACCCGCTGGACCTTTGCAGGAAACTGCGGCGGCAGCGACGCGAGGGGACTTGAGGGATCGCGTGTGAAGTCGTGGGCTTCGCCTTCGGGTGACACTCCTGCAGCTCTTGCAACTTTCGCCGCCAACGTCCCCATGAAGAGTGTGCCCAGGCCGCCGCCCAATGTGCGTAAGAAATGGCGACGAGTTCGCGCTCGCAGCAGCGCCAACTCAATTCCGGGGTGCAATCTCTCGTCGACTTCCAGGTCGCTTGGAGCGCTCGGACGGATTTCGGAATCTGACATTACGATCACCTGGTCAAAGCTGCATCAAGATTGAAGAGAACACTTGCGACGGCAGTCATGGCCGCCAAGTCCCGGGACCTTTCTTGCGGTCTCACAGCAGCCAGCTGGAGAGTTGGTATGCCAGCAGCCTTTTCAAAGAATGAGCGCAACGTTGCCAGCTCGCGATCGGTCGGGTCGCGGGACAATACCAGGCGTGCGCCGTAGACAAGCCTGGCGTCGAGGCCCTGTCTCTCCTTCATTATTCGCCTAGCAAGGGCTTCTGAAGCTTCCTCGTACACGGGATCGTTCAGCGTTACTAATGCCTGGAGTGGTGTGTTGGTCGGTATGCGCCGCGCCAGACTCGTATCATGGTCCGAAGCATCGAAGGTGAGAAAGCTGGGATAGCCGCTGGTGCGTTTGATGTACGTATAAACCGCGCGCCGATAGCGATTTCGTCCAGTCGCATCCTTCCATTTGCTGTCATTGTAGACAGTGTTCCACACACCGGGCGGCTGGGGTGGCATTACTGGAGGGCCACCCATGGTACTGCTCAGTAATCCACTTGCCAGCAGAGCCTGGTCGCGGATCATTTCTGCCGTAAGCCTCTGTTGTGGTCCACGTGCCAGGAGCCGGTTGCGAGGATCTCTTTCCGTCAGGGCGGGAGTTGACACCGCGCTTTGACGATAGGTAGCGCTCGTCACCAATTCGCGCAACAGAGCTTTCATGTCCCAATGCAGGTCGTTCTGAAAATGGAGTGCGAGCCAGTCGAGTAGTTCGGGATGGCTTGGCTCCTCGCCCACGCTGCCGAAATTCTCGAGGGTCTCTACGATTCCTGTACCGAATAGCTGCTCCCAATAGCGATTGACCGCCGTGCGCGCAGTCAGCGGCTGGCCCGGAGAAAAGAACCATTTCGCAAGTGTCAAGCGATTGCGGGGGGCGTCCGCGGGGAGCTTTGGAAATATGCCCGGGACGTCTGGGTCCAGTGGAGGCCCGATCTTGGTGAGAAAGTTACCGCGCTCGAACTCCAGGGTTGTCCGCTGGTCGTAAGCAGGTTCCTCGGCCATGACCGGGAGTTCAACGCTGGGGATCTTTGCTAATTGGCGTGTCAACCTGGTGAGTTGTGCAAGCTTGGCGACAAATTGCAGATCGTCAGCCAGGTCATGCCACCTCGGATCACCACTCGCTGACAAACGTGCGCGTCGCAGGGGAGCCGGTTTGTCGTTGATCTCCTGCGTCTGCGTGAGGCGGAGCTTGAGCCGGCTGCCGCGAACGAGTTTGAGGGGTAAGGCCGGAACTCCTACCGTCCAGCGCGTCCGGAACAAATTGGGATTCGCCCGGAATCCGTTCGCCCCCGGATCAGCAGTGAGTTCGCGTTTCGATTCGACAGCATCGGCCAGAGCAGCTTCCAGATTCGCTTCGGAATCAGGGACGAAATATCGAAAAGCGATTTTCTTCTCTTGGCCGTCCGGCCGCACGATCCAGGCATCGATGCGATCGACAATGAACCCCGCTTCGGGCGTATGGCGCGCAGTTTCACTATTCGCCGGCGCGACCTCGATGCGGAGCGCAGTCATCACAGGCACATCGATCTTAGCCGTCAGCTCGTAGACCACGTTACCCGGAACGTTGGGACCGGCTTGAACACCTCCATCGTGGATCTGAAGCGCAGTCACCTTGCCTGCCTTTGCTCGAGCCGCCTTTCTGGTCTCGGCAATCGCCGTTACCAAACTCTTACGCACGGACTCTTCCTTCTTCGGCCGCAACTTCTTTTCTTTCAGGCGGGCCAACTGCCGCTCCAGTTCCGATGTCACCCACTGCAACGCGAGTGCCTCGCTGGCCGAGGCCGCGTTGATGGGCAGTGGCGTCCATTGCGATTGCGCCTCGGTTAAGCGACCCTGGGACACGACCGCTTGCCTCACCTTCGCAAGCTCCCGCTGAAGTTTGGAAGCCTCAGAGTAGCGCGTTCTGTCCTTTGGAACGCGCAGAACAGGGGTATCCTCGGGAAGGTCCGCATCTTGAGTGGTGTTGAAGAATGCAAGCGACTTGTAGTATTCGGCGTGGCGGATCGGATCATAGGGATGCGAGTGGCATTGCACGCAATTGATGGTCAGGCCGTTCAGCACGGACCACGTCGTCGCCGACCGGTCCATCACCGCCACCATGCGGAACTCCTCGTCGTCCGTACCGCCTTCGTCATTCACCGGGGTCTGGCGGTGAAAGGAAGTAGCGATCTGATCCTCAAACGTGGCGTCAGGAAGTAAATCGCCCGCTAACTGAGTGATCACGAATTTGTCGTAGGGAAGGTTGCTGTTAAAGGCATCGATCACCCAGTCGCGATATGGCCAAACACCGGGACGCTCCATATCTTTCTCGTACCCTTTGGTGTCTGCATAGCGCGCCAGATCCAACCACAATGAGGCCCAGCGCTCGCCGTAACGGGGCGACGCCAGAAGGCGATCGACCTGCTTTTCATAGGCATCAGCAGAGCGGTCCGACAGAAATGCCGCTTGCTCCTCGGGTGTGGGCGGGAGTCCGGTGAGGTCGAGAGAAACCCGGCGAAGTAGTGCAGACTTATCAGCTTCAGGCGACGGTGCAAGCCCTTCTCTCTCCAGACGCGCAAGAATAAACTGGTCAAGCGGCCGGCGAACCCAAACGCCACGTTTGACCGCAGGCAAGGGCTGCGGCTTCGGACCGACGAAGGCCCAATGATCCTCCCACTTTGCCCCTTCCTTGATCCAGCGGCGCAGCAAGGCAATCTGCGGCGGCGGAAGAGGCGGCGCATGATAGGGCATGCGGGTCTCAGGGTCCGTGGACGTGACTCGCGCTATCAGTTCTGATTCGTCCGGTTTTCCCGGAACGATGGTTCGACGTCCAGACTTGCCCACGCCCAGGGCTTCCTCACGAAACAGAAATGAGACCCCGTTCTTCTGCCGCACGCCACCGTGGCAGTGCATGCAGTTTTGATTCAGGATGGGTCGGATATCACGGCTGAAGTGCACCTGGTCGCTGGACCACCTGGGAAGCAGGCGCGTCCCTCGCACCAGTACGCCAATGGTGAGCAGCACAATGATCAGGAGCCCTGCTAATTTTCCACCGAAGGATATGGTACTTCCGAGCATAAAACGCCCATTATATTGCCAATTCCTTACCAACGATGCGGTGATTTGCTGGCCGCAAGCTGAGGGTAGGAAGAGTGTCGGGCCTTCCGATGCAGGGGCTTAACGCGGCAGTCACCGGGACGAAGCCCGGCACGATGATGGAAAACCAGAGGCCTGTGACCAACACGGCTCACCTTGTCCATTAGTGCTCAGAGCGGCCCCGGACAGCGATGAGCGATACCTGCTCCAGGTCAGGGTAGTGGTCCTCTTTGTCGGGTTTGCGCTCCGTGGGGGCAATTTGCTGGATGGCGGTTCGGGATGGCAGCACAGGTTTGAAATACTGGGCATAGACTTCGTCGAACGCCTCCATATCCTGCACATCATCGAGATAGACATTCGTGGCCACAACCTCGTCGAAGGTCATGCCTGCTTCCTCAAGGTTGTCGAGAAGATTGCGCATGGTCTGGCGAAGTTGATGCCGTGTGGTAGAAGCATAGACGCCGCCATGCGGCCCCGGAATGAAGCCACTCTTCGCCGAACAATACAAGGTATCACCGGCAAAGACGCAGGGACTCGCCGTCGGGCTGGGTGGCATGTTCTTCGGACGCACAGCCCGTCTTTGCTGTAGATCACGCACCGCCACGCCCGTGTACTCGATCCGAATGCCACCGGGCAGGCTCGCTACTTCGATCGTGGCCCGCGCTGGCGTGTTGCCAAATTCAAACCGCCGGGCATAGCGCTCATTCATGACCCGCATCGGGATCTCCGCAGTCAAGTACGGATTGACGAAAACCATGTTGCTGAGCTCGAGGCCGGCGGCTTTCACGACTGCCTGCACGCGGTCGAGGGCCAGATCGACTTGCGCTGCCGGATCGTCAGGAACCTTGCCACTCGCGGGATCGCTGCCGAGCATGCCGGACACGAACAGCCTGTCGTGGGTAAGGACGCCTGGTGCGGCGGACTCGTCCGACTTGTAGTTCGGGGGATAGACGGCACGCTTGTCCGCCAGACTGCGTACCGCAACCGCGTTGATCTGAATCGGCGGCTGGGGAATCTTGGCAACTCCCAGCACAGCCCTAGCCGGCGGAGTCTTCCCGAAGTACTCCGCGAAGACTCCGTTCATTTCTCCGTACTTGCTGATGTCCTCCAAATAAACCTGGGTGTAGACCACGTGCTCCATGGTCAAACCGGCGGATTCGACGATCGCTTTGACGTTGTCGAGCGCCTGGCGGGCTTGTGCAGAAAAAGTAGGCGCCAAACTGCCGTCTGGACGACGAGGCCCCTGGCCGGAGATGTAGACGTAGTCTCCGGCATCTACCCCGGGCGAGTAGATATGACTCGCCTGAGCAGAGGTCTGCGCGGGAACGACGGCTCGCACCTGCGCCAACGTTGATGGCGTCCGCGAGAGCAGCAATCCAAGCAATAGCAATCGCATTTGGGCCTTCCGGTGGATTCTTTTCAGAACAGACTCCGCTCCCCGCTTATGCTCCGGACTTTTTTTGGGCGGCACCCAGAATCGCCCGCAGTTTTTGTCCCACAATAATTTCTTCACCCGGCTTTATGGTCATCGACACCAGTTCGATATGGTCGGGATCTTTGTGCTCTTTGCGGTTGGGATTCGGATTCCCTTCGCGAACCGCCGTCACGAGGCTTGGGTTGTCCACTCCAACGACTTCGATGACAGGATCGCCCTGGCGCAACTCCCGTACACAGTCGACCAAACTATAGCCCCATGCTTTTTGATCCCACGAGACTTTCAAAGTTGGATAACGATTCCCGTCGTCGGGAATATAGATGACGGTTTTAACGCCGGGGACCGTATCCGCCAGTTTCCGAATGCGATCCACCCGCCCGTTCCATTCGGCGTACAGCTTCTTCTCGTCGATCTTCAGCCAGGTCTCGAGCGCAGTCAGGCAGCCAATGACCTCTTCCTTTCCAACCTTCATGGGACGGCACACAGCTCCTTCCCGCGGACTGGAATTCAGCAGGGCCGCTTCGACAAGATCTTTTCGCCCCAGAAGCAAGCCGCTGCACTGCGGTCCACAGAGACCCTTTCCGCCTGAGAAGCAGTAAAGATCAAGCCCCATCCGGGCGTAGAGCTTGGCATTGTCGACGGGGGGAATTCCCGCCGCATCATCGAGCAGTATGGGAATCTTGTGGTCCTTCGCTATCGCCAATTGTCGCTGAAGTTTTTCTCCCAGATCCGTGGTATAGATCATGGCCGTATTTTCGTTGATGGCGTTGGCGAGTTCTTCTGGGGAATACACGAGCACCAGTTTGGCGCCGGTCAGGCGAATGGCACTATCAAAAGCGCTCCTGCCTCCCATCATGATCACTTCGTGCTTCAGGCCGGTGGTATCGGGGAGCTGCCAGATATATTTGTCATTGGTGCCGGCCATGCATCCGGCTGTTGCCGCGGCCATTGCGCCGGCCGAACCGGAAGTGATGATGCCGGATTCCGCGCCCGTCAACTCCGCCAGGCGCCGGCCTACAGCGCGCTGCAACTCGAGCATGTTAACGAAGTAATCCGCCGCCTCCACTTGGGCTTGGCGAACTTCCGGAAACTCCAGAGATCCGCTGAGATAGGTCCACGTGCCGCGGCAATTGATAACTGTTTTCACCCCGAGGCGAGTGTATACATTCTGACGCGGGTCCTTACCGACAGCCGTTGCCGCCTGCGCGTAGAGATCGCGTGCGGTAATCTGGCTCAACAGTGGAGCGGCAGCCAACAATTTCACGAATGATCGACGACTGGAATTACGGATGCGCATCGGCGTCTCCATTTTGGCCAGACGGCAGGACGGTCCACTGGCCTAACGCGAATTTCCGTATACCACAGAATGTTCTTGACGCAAATCGAAATCTTCCGTTTTATTGAGTTTCATTTCGTTTCCGCATTCGAGGGGTTTGAACATCTCCGCATGCATAGTACCCTCGACGCCCGTCCGCTTTCAGAAAGGCGCAACCATGGCACGAAAGTTTCGGCCGACGAATCTGATGGGAGATCTCGCCCTGTTTTTCCTTTTCATTTCGATGGGTTTAGAGCTGGCCGATGCTCAAGCCAACGGTTCAACAAAATCATCGGCCCCCTCCGACTGCCGCGTCGAAACCGTGGACTACAAGGGTTGGCACGCGCAACAACTCTCCAATCGATGGGTTCAGCTCGTTGTGGTACCGCAAAATGGCGGACGACTGATGCAAGTTAGTTTCGCCGGACACCCGTACCTTTTCGTCAATCCAAAATATGAAGGCAAGTATCTGCCTCCAAGCTCAAGCCAATGGTTCAATTACGGAGGCGACAAGCTGTGGCTGTTGCCCGAGGGGAACAAGGACGAACAACATTGGGTCGGGAAACTCCGACTTGCTGGACGACGGGCCATTCGACTTTCGGAAACTTTCCGAAGGAAAAGAGTGTGAGATCGAGCTCACGGGCCCAGCCGATCCCCAGACGGGAGTTCAGTTTGTCCGCACCATTCGACTGGATATCGATTCTCCGCGAATCCGGTTTCACGCCACCATGAGGAATATAACTGGTCACAGTTTGGAATGGTCGATGCAGTCGGTTTCGCAATACGACACCGCGGATCCGGTCCGCTCCTTCGGGATTCAACCACGACTTCCGCACCTTCACTCCAGCGAATCCAGCCAGCAGCTATCTTAACCGCTACCACGTCCGCTTCGGCCCAGCGGAAAACCCCGCTGCATCGATACGGGACGACGGATTCTTTATGTTGCATTACGTTCACATGGCCGCCGAACTCTGGCTGGACTCGACCACTGGCTGGCTGGCGGTTGTGGACGGTAGCAGCGGGTATGGCATGGTGGAGCGCTTCCAGTTTGAAGGATCCCGAACTTACCCGGGCAAGGCATCGGTCATTTTTTGGACGAATGGCCCCGAAGTGAAGTTGAGTCATGACGGCGTTCCGTCGATGCCTTCAGGCGGATGATGCATCGCCCTACTACCTGGAAGCTGAACTCAATTCTCCCCTCTGCCGGCTGCGTCCCGGGGAGACCTGTAGCTTCGACACAGAATGGTTTCCCACACGAGTCGGGAGTGAATTCCACGGCGTAACTGACGCGGGTGTCGTGATTCGGCCCCTGCAAGGTATTCGTCTGGAGAATGGCAAGATCAAGCTTTCAGGTTCCTTCGGATTGTTCTTCTCCGGACGGCTGTTGGCGCGGTTCTACGACGAACACGGAACAAGTCTTGGAACTGTGCCCGTGGTCGATGTGAGTCCAGCCGAGGCGGTGTCGCTCGAAACCGAAATCGCTCCTCCCGGAAAACCTGCGCGACTCTCCCTTCACCTGGAAGATTCAAATGGTGTGGACCGCGGTTCTCTTTCGGAGGTTCAAATAGCCGAGGAGAATCGCTGAAATGACGTCGTATGAAACATTCATGCTGTTCCTGCTCGCAGCCGCCTGCGCTCGGCCCGGATTGCCGACGGCGGCGGCTCACGGGAAATCTCCTCTCACTGCCGTCAGCAGCGTTGGCGCAGATGACTTGCTGGCCCGTCCGGTCGGCGTCAACTGGACTTCCTATAATGGCGACTACACCGGGCGCCGTTACAGCAGTTTGCATGAAATCAATGCCGCAAATGTCTCTCAGCTCCGCGCAGCGTGGGTGTTCCACCCCGGCAACTCCCAGCGGCTAGAAGCCACGCCCGTGGTGGTCCGCGGCATAATGTACGTCACCTCGGCCAACGATGCATTCGCGCTCGATGCCCGGACCGGACGGGTATTGTGGCATTACCAACGGCCAGTGAGTTCAGGTTTACTGGACGATGCTGCAGCTCACAAAAATCGTGGGGTTGCGGTGTGGCAGAACTTTGTTTACATGGAAACCGATGATGCCCACTTGCTCTGCCTCGACGCTCGTTCGGGAGGTCTGCGCTGGGACGTCCAATACGCCGACAAGGCGAAGCACTATGGTGCGACCAGCGCTCCCCTCGCGGTGAAAGACGAAGTGATCGTCGGCACTTCAGGCGGCGATTCCGGCGTTCGCGGATTTCTGGCCGCCTATGATGCGCTGACGGGCAAGCTGAAGTGGCGTTTGTGGACCATCCCGGCTCCGGGAGAGTTCGGATCCTCCAGTTGGCCCGGCGATTCCTATCTGCATGGCGGCGGCACAACCTGGATGCCTGGCACCTACGATCCAGAACTCGACACGCTGTACTGGACCACCAGTAACGCTGCACCTGATTTTGCGGGAGACTCCCGCCCGGGCGACGACCTGTACACAGCCTGCGTCCTGGCAATCGACCCCAACACCGGGAAATTGAGATGGTATTTCCAGTTCACACCTCACGACCTTTATGACTATGACGCCAACGAAACGCCTGTATTGTTGGACCTCGACGAGAATGGTATGGCGCGTCGCTTGTTGGTGCAGGCCGACCGCAACGGTTTTCTCTATGTCCTGGACCGGACCAACGGCAAGTTCTTGAATGCTGCACCGTTCGTGGAGAAGCTGAACTGGGCCAAGGGCATCGACCCATCCGGCCGCCCGATTTTGTCAGGACGAATACCCACTCCGGCAGGCACTTACATCTGCCCGGGTATCAACGGGGCCACGAATTGGTTTTCGCCTTCTTACAATCCCGACACCAAGCTTTTTTATGTAATGACACTGGAGAGCTGCAACCTGTTTCTCGCGGACCCGAAACCGTTTAAACAAGGCGAGACCTATTACGGTACAGGTACGAAGCTTCCGCCTGATGAGCACGCCCAGAAGGTCCTGGTGGCGCTCTCCCTGCCAGACGGAAAAGCCGTCTGGCGTTACCCCCAGGCCGGCCAAGGTGATTCCTGGGGCGGGACCCTGACGACGGCGGGTGGATTGGTGTTCTTTGGCGATGACGCCGGGTCTCTGGAGGCGGTCGAAGCACGCAGCGGACGCGCCCTCTGGCACTTCAACACGGGCCAAACGATGCACGCTTCACCTATGACGTATGCAGTCGATGGGGTCCAGTACGTCGCGCTCTCGGTTGAAAGCGACGTTTTCAGCTTCGCGCTTCCTCATTGACGAATGGTTTCCTCGATGTTCTCCCTTCAGATTGGGCAAGAAATTGGTATCGATTCTGGTTGCCGGCTTCGCTACACAATTAGAATTCGAACCTGACTCCGAACTGCAGCACGAACTTCTCACACGTAACATGTGCAACGCTTTGCGCATGCGAAAGACGAGGATCGAGTACAAGTCAAGTATGGTTACGCAACATTACGTTTCGTAACTTTTACTTTCGTAGCAGCTCGACTGTCAAGGGTAAAATACGGTCTGCTGACGGGAGAGGTCTCGGCCTGCAGAGTAAAACGGATCTGGCATCAGTCGTGGGGATAACGCACGACCTTATAATCAACATCCCCATGTTTGACATCCAATCGGCATGCCAAGCGGATTGCCGTGAAGCTTGAGCGCACTCGCGGAGAGAAAGCCAGCCGCGGCAGTGTACCTAGCCATTCTCTCCAGAAACTCTCTTCTTGAAATCCCAGACATGGATGCCCTCCTGCTCGCTAAACGACCAAAATCATTGCCCGCGAACGCGCTCGCTAAAGTTCCCACCCGCTTCGGCGTTCCGGCCGGACGTATTTCTGCCCGACTTCAGAATCAACCTTCAGGCTGGAACGATCCCAAGTGAGTTTTTGTCCCAGGCGAGGCGCGACATTTCCCAGGAGCAACGTCTCTGTGACGAGGCCCTCGAATTCGAAGTTCCCGCCGGGCTTTAATTTGCCTCCCTTGCAGGCGTCGAGCCACTCTCGTTCGTTGCCCGGCGACCTTGGCAGTGATTTGGGTGGTTGTTTGTAGCTGTCCATCTTGGTTTGGGGAATGAGCTTTGGATTGCCGCCATTGAAGCTGCAGAGAATTTTTCCGCGGTCTCCGACGAAGAGCAGCCCCTCGTCTTCTTCGCCGTCACCCTTGAGTGGACGGTTTTCTTCCAGTTCCTCGGGGCGCGCCGGTTTCAGACCACCGTCATACCAAGTAAATTTCACTGGTGGCATGTCGCCACGCGCCGGGAAGTTGTAGCGCACGATCGACGCCAGCGGATAGGTCTCATCATAGCGGTCGCTGGAACTCGCTTCAACGCTCACCGGCGCCTCCAGCTTCAAGACCCGAAAGATCGTGTCGAAACTGTAGGAACCCATATCGCCCAGAGCGCCACAACCAAAATCGCTCCACCCGCGCCATACGAAGGGCAAGTAAGCATGGTTGAAGGGCCGTTCCGGCGCCGGGCCGAGCCAGAGGTCCCAATCCAAACCCTCCGGTACCGCTTCGGCTTCCTTTGGCCGTTCCAGGCCTTGCGGCCAGAAGGGACGGCTTGACCAATTGCTGACCTCCCGCACCGGACCAATGGCGCCGTCCCAAATCCATTCGCAAAGTAAGCGCGTGGCTTCGGACGCCTGGTTGGCAACCGCAATCTGCGTCGCCACTCCAGTTTCCCTGGCGATTTCGGCAATGCGCCGCGCCTCATAGATAGTGTGCGTCAGAGGCTTCTGGCAGAAAACATGTTTGCGCTTCTTCATAGCCGCGGCCGAGACAGCCGCATGTAGGTTATCCGTGGTGCACACAACAACAGCGTCGAGATCTTTCTGCTTCTCCAGAAGCTCGCGGAAATCACTGTAGGCTGCACAGCCACGGTACTCGCCTGAGCGTTGCTGCGTGCCGTAATAGCCGTCTACGATTTTCTGGCAGGGCTCGCGGCCAGCAACGCCGCTGGTGACGGCGAGCGAATGGGACAGCTGAATGGGCTGGTCGGGGCTGAGCCAATCCCAGCCGCTGTCGACGCCGAGCAGTTTGCGCACGGAATTGCAGAACTCATGCGTGTCCCATTGCGGATAATTTGCGCCGGCTTTGTTGCAGTCGCAGACCGCCACCCCATGTACGTCGGGCTCGCGCAGAAAGCGAAGCATCACGCGCAAACCCTGGGCGCCAACGCCGATGAACGCGATGTTGACCTTGTCGCTGGGCGGAACGTACCCCGTGCCACCCAACACCCGGCGCGGGACGATCGCAAGACCAATCGCCGCTGCGGCAGCTTGCCCTAAGAACTTGCGCCGTGAACCCGATCTCTCTACAACGCTGCGAGAATGGAGCTGATTCTTCACTGTCTCCTCCATAGCCACGGCTCGCACGTACTCCTTGTTTCCTGTTCAAATATTGCTGTGATTCGCCCACAAGTGCGCGTGGAGAAAACCGCTTTGACTTCTTGTTGATGAGTGCAAAAGGTCTGTGGGTGTTGAAACCTCCAGTTTCCTCCCAAAGTGCCGAAATTGTTAGGGTACAAAATGTCCAGAAAATTGAAAAAGTCGTTTGTAGGGCATCCTAGCGCAATTTTGTTTTTGCTACTTTCGTGCGCTGGAGTTTTTCAACACCCACGTCTCTGATAGTGTGAAGCATACCAGGAAGGACAAGAATCCCGGCCAAGGGCGCAAGACTCATGTCCGAGTCGATACCGGCAATATCTTCTCGATCCTGCATGGTTCTTGTCCGATCTGCGCCGCATCCTACTAATCGCCCCGTCCTTCGAAATATATGTCACGTGTGATGGCTAGCAGACATTTCCGGCACTCCGAGTGAAACTTGTCGATGCTGCTGGTGCCAGAATTGCCGCGAACGGTGCCGCTATTGATCGTTGATACAGCCCCGCACTTCCGATCCACCGGCTTCAAATGCACTGACACGATAAGGCGCTCGACACTTTTATCCATCAGGCAATCTGCCCTTTCGACACCTGTCCAACCGCGCCATCAGCCAGCATAATCAGCTCGTATTTACCCGGAGAGGTTTGCGAAGAGTGGCCAGGAATGGCGCTGCGGAGGTTAATTCGGTGCTTAACGTGCAATTTTTTTGGCGTCTGCTGTTGGCTGGAGTGCTGTTGCTACTGGGGATGGTGATGGCAGCCTGTCAGGGACTGAGTTCGGCAAACACCAGCAACTTGGCGGGCGGGCCCCCCCCGTGTCTAGCACGGGAATACTGGCGCCCGGCTTCTATGTCGCGACCAACGGAGACGACAATAACCCCGGGACGCTCTCCCAGCCTTTTGCAACTTTCGGCAAAGCCCAGCAGGCCATGCGGGCCAGTTCGTCTGTCAAGACGACCTACATCCGAGCTGGAACCTACAAACCTGCGCCGGTGACCGCAAGCTGCTTGAACGGCAAAGGTAGTGGCGCCTCCGTTGAGTTGACTCGGGCCGACAAGGGTGAGACTTGGTCGGTTTATCCACCGGACGGATACAATTCGGCGATTCTTGATGGGCAATCGACGGTTGGCAATTCTGGGGGAACCGGAGGCAACGGTACGGGTTGTGGCTTTTCAGGAAATACCCTTTCAAACATCACTATCGTTGGACTTCAATTTGAAAACTACCTTTACTCCGCTTTTTGGGTTGATAACGGCAGCAATCTTACGTTCACGAGCAACGTGGTTCACGGTCTCACGGCGGCAGCGTGGGACACGGGCGCGGTCGCGATGGCCTGTGCGCCAGGCACGCTGGTGAAAAATAATTACATGTACAATCTCGCCTATACGGGGATGGTACTGCTAGCGGGATCTCCTTGTCCTGGGGGGATTTCCAATGATGTGGTGTCAGGAAACATCATTGAAAATTCCTGCACTTGGCCCGCCGTTCCTGGATTCGGAAATGATCAAAACGGTGGCGACTGCGGAGCCATTTATTTACACGATAAGCTAAGGTCATCTACGAATGTTCAGGTTGTGAATAACTATGTCAGGGACGTTAATATCTCCTCGAACGGTGCTGGTGATTCTGGGAACTGCTGTGCTATAGGGGTTTATCTAGATGACGGGACCGCCAACGTGAAAGTCACTGGGAATATTATTGCCGGTGTCATGAGCAGCTGCTTTGAGATGAGCGATCCTGAAAACAATGTGATTACGGGTAACATTTGCGACCTGGCTGCTGATCCCGGATATCGCAGTATTCTGATTTATACCTGGGGACAGCGTACGTTTAATACCATGACAGGCAATGTCTTCGCCCACAATATTGTAATCTCTGCGAGCACCGGAAGTGGCGCTGGATTCGCTGGTGGCACTCAGACGGCAAATCCGATGAGCATTAGCAATAACGCCTACTACAATTACGTGGGTTCATCGATCAAAACTACCGGAAATGTGGCGATGGGCAGCGATACCCATCCCGTGTACGAAAATCCGCAACTCTCTGGGTGGAACTACCAAATAGCGACCGGAAGCGCAGTTTTCAACTCACCCGTCCTATTTCCCGGAATTACTGGAGGTTGGGGGCCACCGGGATTCGTCGTTCCCTCCAACGGAACTCCGCCCTCCTGCCCCCATTGAGATTTTCCTTTGGCCAACGCCGTTCCTATTGCCAGACGGCGTGTCCTTTTGAGGGTTCCGGCCTGCAGCGCCGATCATTTCTACGATCTTCAGGCGGGTGTTGGATATAGCTGTCACGCGGAGGGAGCGGGCGAGAGCCAGACGGACGGAAACCCATACCTGAGGCGGAGTCTACGCTTTCACAGTGAATGCCGCTTCTCGCCGCAGAAGGCGGCGTGGGGGCGCGCGATGCGCCCCCGCGGACCAAGAAAAGCGACAACTATGGTTTAGCCGATCCAAACAACAGCAACGGCACGAAGTTGACAGCTTTCTTTTTCGCCGAGTTCAGGCCAGATCGTAGCGATCAAGGTTCATTACCTTGTTCCACACAGCCGCGAAGTCCTTCACAAACGCCTCCTTCGCGTCGTTACATGCGTAGACTTCTGCGAGTGCTCGGAGCTGCGAGTTCGAACCGAAGACCAGATCGACGCGCGTGCCGGTCCACTTGGTTTTGCCCGACGACCGATCGCGCCCCTCATACACGGCTTCGGATGTAGAGGAGGGTTCCCACTTCGTTTTCATGTCAAGCAGGTTGACGAAGAAATCATTCGTCAGCGTCTCGGGCCGGTTGGTGAAGACGCCGTGCTTCGTCTCCCCGAAGTTCGCATTCAGGGCGCGCATGCCGCCGACGAGAACTGTCATCTCGGGGGCAGTCAGTGTTAGCAATTGCGCCCGGTCCACCAGCAATTCCTCAGCCGACAGGACCTGTCCGCTGCGGAGGTAGTTGCGGAACCCGTCAGCGATCGGTTCCATTACGGCGAATGAGTGCACGTCGGTCTGCTTCTGCGAAGCATCCGTGCGCCCCGGCGAGAAGGGAATCTTCACTTTGTGCCCGGCCCTTTTCGCAGCTTCCTCGACGGCTGCGCAGCCACCCAACACGATCAGGTCAGCCAGCGAGACCTTCTTCCCTTTGTTCCCGTTGGACTGCGAGCTGTTGAACTCCTTTTGGATCGCTTCCAGCTTCTTGAGAACCTTCGCCAGTGCGGCAGGCTGGTTCACTTCCCAATCCTTTTGCGGCGCGAGACGAATGCGTGCTCCGTTCGCCCCGCCCCGCTTGTCGGAGCCACGGAACGACGCCGCAGATGCCCAGGCAGTGGTGACCAGTTGGGAGATCGACAGTCCGGATGTGAGGAGCTTGGCCTTGAGAGCGGCAATGTCCTTCTCCCCGATCAATTTGTGATCGACGGCGGGAACAGGATCTTGCCACACCAGTTGTTCCTTGGGGACGAGCGGGCCAAGGTAGCGCGCGATCGGTCCCATGTCGCGGTGCGTGAGCTTGAACCACGCCCGGGCAAACGCGTCTGCAAACTGATCCGGATGTTCGTAGAAGCGGCGTGAAATCTTTTCGTAAACAGGGTCGAACCGCAAGGCGAGGTCGGTGGTCAGCATAGATGGCGCATGATGCTTCGATGGATCGTGCGCATCCGGAACCGTGCCGTTGCCTGCGCCATTTTTCGGCGTCCACTGATGCGCACCGGCCGGACTCTTCGTCAGTTCCCATTCGTAGCTGAACAGGTTGGTGAAGAAGTTGTTGCTCCACTTCGTGGGCGTCGTGGTCCAAATGACTTCCAGGCCGCTGCCGATGGTGTCACCACCAAAGCCCTTGCCGAATTTATTCTTCCACCCGAGGCCTTGCTCCTCGATCGCGGCACCTTCTGGTTCCGCGCCTACATATTGAGCGGGAACGGCGGCACCGTGCGTTTTGCCGAAGGTGTGTCCTCCGGCGATGAGTGCTACAGTTTCTTCGTCGTTCATCGCCATGCGGGCGAACGTTTCCCGGATATCCCGAGCCGCAGCAATGGGATCGGGCTTTCCATTGGGCCCTTCCGGATTCACGTAGATCAGGCCCATTTGCACCGCGCCGAGAGGATTCTCAAGGTCACGATCCCCAGAGTAACGCTCGTCCGCCAGCCACGTGCCCTCAGGTCCCCAATAAATTTCCTCCTCGGGCTCCCAGACATCCTCGCGACCGCCGCCAAAACCGAACGTCCTAAAACCCATCGAGTCCAATGCGACGTTGCCGGCGAGAATCATGAGGTCAGCCCATGAGATTTTCCGGCCATACTTCTGCTTGATCGGCCAGAGCAACCGGCGCGCCTTGTCGAGGTTCACATTGTCAGGCCAGCTATTGAGTGGCGCGAAGCGCTGCTGACCGGATCCAGCCCCGCCGCGCCCGTCGCCGATGCGGTACGTACCCGCGCTGTGCCATGCCATACGAATGAAAAGTGGTCCATAGTGGCCAAAGTCGGCCGGCCACCACTGCTGTGAGTCCGTCATCAGGGTATGCAGGTCCTTGATCACCGCATTCAGGTCGAGCGTCTTGAACTCTGCTGCGTAATTGAACTCCTTCCCCATCGGATCGGACAGTGGGGAATGCTGGTGCAGCACCTTCAGGTTTACCTGATTCGGCCACCAATCAACATTTACGTAGGATTTGCGAGCGCCGTGCGCTACCGGGCACTTCGATTCGGTTGCGGTGTTCTTTTCCTTAGCTTCGGGGACAACGCTCCCCGATGAAGTCGCGAGTGTATTTTCCATATGTTTTCGTCCTTCGATTCTTGATTGCGTACTGCGTGAAAAAACTATTTGTTGGCGCTGCAGCGGCGACAGAGGCCAAAGACCTCGATCAACGGCTGCGTCAGATCAAAGCCGTCCGGCAGTTGCCGGGATAGCCGCTTC
This sequence comes from uncultured Acidobacteriaceae bacterium, assembly GCA_963819035.1. Classification (GTDB taxonomy): domain Bacteria; phylum Acidobacteriota; class Terriglobia; order Terriglobales; family Acidobacteriaceae; genus Sulfotelmatobacter. The sequence goes on from CAWFUU010000011.1 coordinate 29,565, forward strand.
AAATCGATGAAGTCTCCTTCGATATCCTGCACTGATTTGCAGCGGGAGCACACCAGGTGGTGATGAGGTTCGAGATTGCCGTCCACGCGCAAAGTGGACGCATGAGGAGTGACCTCTCGCAGCAACCCGCACTCGATGAAAAGCCGCAGATTGTTGTACACCGTGGCCAGAGAAATGGATGGAATGCGACGGCGGACCGCGGCGTAAATGTCTTCTGGGGAATAGTGTCCGTGGGAAGCGATGACGGCCTCGTAGACCACCTGACGCTGGTGCGTGACCGCCAAACCGTGCTTCGCGGCCAGCTCACGGAACTGTTCATGGGTGAGGCGCATGATTATTGGATGAGAACCATTATAAAACGATCGAGAGTAGTGTCAACCGAAATCTTGCCTGCGACCTCGAAGAGGGCGGGCGCTCGATAGGAATCTCAGTGATTGGCAGCGCCAGAGCTCCCAAAGCCCGCTCCTCGGGACCGATTCTTCTAGTTGTCCATCTGGAGCATTTGCTATATTCGGAGGCTACGCGGTTCTCAACCGCTTATTTCAACCATTACGGCAGGCTGCATAACGTGCGCATTGTTTCTTTGCTGGCGAGCGCCACAGAAATCGTCTGCGCCCTGGGTGCCGGTGACATGCTTGTAGGGCGGTCGCATGAGTGCGATAACCCGGAATGGGTGAAGCGACTTCCACCCTGTAGCGCCCCCGCTTTTGACGTCTCAGTTTCCAGCCGAGAGATTGATGCGGAGGTTCGGCGTCGCCTCCGCTCCGGCGAGCCGCTCTATCACATTAACGGAAAACTGATTCGCGAGTTGCGTGCTGATCTGCTGATCACACAATCGCATTGCGAAGTGTGTGCCGTTACTCCCGGCGAGGTACAGCGCAGTGGTGCGTGCGCGTCCGATGTGCGGCAAGTGGCACTGTCCGCTTTGTCTTTGCGGAAAATCTTCCAAGGTATTCTGCGGATCTCACAGGAACTTGGTCTCGAGGAGCAGGGCGAAGTCCTTGTCCGTCGCGAACATGAGCGCTTCGACAAAGTGAGGGACAAGGCTCAGAGCTTCCGTCGGCCAACCGTGGTCATGCTGGAATGGACGGACCCGCTATTCGCAATGGGAAACTGGGGGCCCGAACTGGTGGAAATTGCGAATGGCGAACTCCTGCTTGGAGAAAAGGGCAAGTATTCCGCTGCCGTCCCCGCTGAACAACTCCGAGCCGCCGATCCCGAGTACCTGATCGTGGCGCCGTGCGGATTCAACTTGGAGCGAAGTTTGCGGGAGCAAGCCGTACTCGCACGATACCCGTGGTGGCCGGAGTTGCAGGCGGTGCGCCGAGGCAACGTCGCGTTTGCGGACGGTAATCTGCTTTTCAACCGCTCCGGCATGACGGTCTCTCAAACTGCAGAGGTGATTGCAGAAATCCTCCATGGTGTCTCGTTCGGCAGGCCGACCGAAGGAGTGTCTTGGTGCTGGATCGAAGCAGTTGCGAAGGGAGATTCGCGCCGGATGACTGTGAGCCGAACTTGACGAAGGTTCTCTTATCGTGGAGCAGCGGTAAAGACAGCGCCTGGACGCTGCACCTCCTCCGGCAAAGGCCGGACATCCAGATTGCAGCACTGGTTACGACCTTTAACTCCAAAGCGAACCGCGTGGCGATGCATGCGGTCCGGCGTGCGTTAGTGGAAGCGCAGGCCGAGCGAACCGGGATCCCGCTCTGGGCAGTGGAACTGCCTTGGCCCTGCTCGAATCTCGAATACGAAGCGCGGATGCGCGCCGTTTGCCAGCGTGCAACGGAGGAGGGAATCACCGCTGTTGCATTCGGGGACCTTTTCCTTCAGGAGATCCGCGACTACCGAGTGCGGCAATTACAGGGAAGCGGACTCGAACCCTTGTTTCCGGTCTGGCAAATTCCCACGGACCAATTATCTCGGGACATGATCGCAGCCGGCGTGAAGGCAAGAATTACGTGTGTGGACCCGTCGAGACTCGCGAAGAACTTTGCCGGTCATGACTACGACCTTCAATTGCTGCACGCTCTGCCAACCGGTGTCGACCCGTGCGGCGAAAACGGGGAATTTCACACCTTCGTGTATGATGCGCCGGTGTTCTCTGAACCCATCGGAGTGCGGAGGGGAGATGTGGTCGAGCGCGATGGATTTGTGTTCGCCGACGTGCTTCCTCAATGACGGCTCTCGTGTAAGTGAGGATCGCGACGGGATCAGAGCCACGAGTCGAACGGCTTTAACAAACATTGGCTTCTTCTTCATTGCTCCGGAACGAACCCTTCTGGAACTAAGCCGTCGGATCGGTCCCATAAACGGGCAAGCATCCAGGATTTTGTCTCCAGCCTAGCCGACTTATGAGGACTTCAGCTCCCTTGAAGCCGAGATGGCGGAGGCGAGACCACACTACGGGTTGTCAATCACATCGTCGGTCAGTTGGATCTGGTGACTCTGCTGGACTCTGGGCTGCCCATCAAGATGCCCGGACGGAAAGAATTGAGTGTAGGCGTTCTGCGCCCTGAGAGCACCTTCGTGGGCAAGCCGATCCAGGCTTGTTATGAAGCTGCAGCGGGAACAGCACTTGAGGTGTCGCTATTTTGCGGAACGGAGAGGTGCTCCTTCCACAGGGCAACACGGTGCTGCAGCAGAATGACCGCCTTCTCATTATCGGATCAAGCAGGGCACGAAGCCGGATCGCCGAGCACTTTGTCCCCCGAGATGTCACGGAACAGAAATCCGGTGGTTCTCACGCTTGAATGGCCAATGAATCTGTCGCATGCCAGCTTCGTCGCGCTCTTCGCGTCGGCCGATGCTGTGACACGCTCTGAGATAAAATCAGCCGTTTACCTTAGCTGCAAGGGCAGGCCCTCAAATCGCATTGCTCGAATTTATATCTGAGAATTCAAGGGCGTACCTGTTTTAGCCCGGGTCGCTGTTTGCGTGGTCGGTTTTGCAGCTGAGCATCCTGGCCCCCTCGGCGAGAATCCAAATTCGTCCAGCTGCGATTCAGGAGGAAATCGTCAATCACAGTGCGCGAACGGTGGACAGCCGTATTTCCCGCCTGACGCCTAGAACTTCATTTCTTTCATGATCTCCGAAGAACTAGATAACAGCTCCTGCTGCCGTTCCATCGATCGGCGCTAAACCGGTGCGAGCGGGGCTGGACCATACGTTTGCCTCCGGGACCGAAGCAGAATTGTCACGGCTGCGTTGTATGTAGCGCAGGACGCCCAGTTCGTCACTAACCTGATCTCCGTCTGCTCCTGTACTTGCCATCGAGATGTTGAATAACGTTCTGTTATGCTGTTGCCCCGTGGTGGATCTGGGAAAATTCTTTGCGCTTTCCTTCAGCGCTCTGCTGCCATTGATCAATCCGCTGGGCAGCGCATTGGTGTTCCTCGGTCTGGTTGGCACACCATCTCCCGTCGTGTATCGAACGCTGACTTTGCTGAATCTGATAGGTTTGTCAATCAGGAGCGCGCGACCCCGACGGACTTGAGAGAAGACAGGAGGAGTGAAAGAGATGTCTGACGCTAGCCAAAGGTACCGCAACCAACGTGCATACCCGCAGTGACCAGTCAGTGGTCATGTTAAAGGATTCTAAATCTTGCGCTCGTCTCGTCACCCGCCGAGACTGAAATCGACCGTAATCGTGGTCACGACCTCAACGGGTTGCCCGTTTAAAAGATAAGGCTTGTATCGCCATTGCTTCACTGCATTTATGGCGGCAGGAATCAGCATGGGGTGCCCACTCATGACCTGCAGCTTCTGAATCGTTCCGTCTTTGGCGATAATGGCGGTCAACATGACCACACCTTGAATGCGCGCCTCCTTGGCCAACACTGGATAGGTTGGCTGCACTTGTCGAGTGAGCAGCCCCCGAGTAACGCCTTGTGAAACTCGCACACGCTGCGGCACGGATACGGGCTTGTACAGCTTGGGCACAGGAACCGGACGAGAGATTCCACTGATGATTCCGCCGATCACTCCCCCCAATTGACCTCCAGGAATTCCGCCCGGCACACCACCAACCACTCCGCCTGTGAAAGCGGTCGGGGGCTCAACTTCCCTAGTCATCAAAACTTTACTGGGGATTCTGCTGGGAGCGCGAAGCTGCCCGTTCACAATGTCGCTGACCACCCTCACTGCTTTCACATGGGTCAGAGGCGCCGTAGGAGGTGGCGGAGGGGGTGGGGGAGGCGGGGCCACGAGCAGGGTTACTAACTGCTGCTGAGGTAGAACCTCCGTGTACAGGAACGGAACTAGTATCAGAACGCCCACCAAGAAGCACTGCAAAGCCAACGAAAGCAGCGTCGCCCAGGCTCGTCTGCCCCGGGGACCGCGGCTGCTTTCGAGCAGACTGTCTTCGAATAGGTTCTTGCGGACGGTTGAGATCCGCAGTCTTCTTGTTGCCAGCGGCAAGGCTTCTTTGATTGCCGTCTGGGTTCTTTCCTCATCTTCTACGACCGCGTGCGAATTCATGCCACCTCTCCATTACAGGCACAGAATGCGGACACCTGTAACGTTTCCTCGGGGAACCACGTTTGATAGAGATGTCCTCCTTTGAGCACGGAGACTTCGCTCCTCACATGCAAGCGATCGGTGTCGAGGATCGATCACCCGGCAATGCAGCCGAGGAGTTTCCGAACCGGCTAAGTTTCATCCGGTAATCTCTAGTGTCTCTGCGAGATTCCCCTGACTAGTCGGAAGGAAGCGAACTGTCGCCAACTTGTGATCCTCGCCGGCTAGCTGCATCTCACTTACCCTTCTGCCTGGCAACTCGATCCGGGTTGTGGGCGTCACTCGGAAGTCATACGGTGTACCGTTCGCACCGATCAGCGTCACTTCTTTATCCGACGGTGCGATGAACGCAATGGTTCCACTGAGATCTTCGGCCGGTGCGAGCACATAATGCATGCTCTTATCTGAGGAAGATTTCGTGTACTTGACTGTGGTCTGACCCATAGCAGCACTGCTCCTCGTGGACATCTCGGGGGCAGCCTTATTCACTGACGGTTTCGAGTTCGAGCCGTTAGCAGCAAACGAAACCGCTACCGTTAAGACGAACGAAGAAAGCAACGCCGTAAATTTTGCTACTTTGCGCATTTCCTATACCTCCTATCGGTTATTGCAACGACAAACAATGCTTCCCTCACCTGTACGGGAGTTCGGCGGCGAGGGGAGGGCCTGAGCCGCCTTGCTCCCGGAGGGCCGCGCGAAGTTTCGCGCGACTCGTTTGACCGCTCTCCGTCATTGGTCTCCTTCACGCTGCGCGTACCGACTCGCTTGGCGACTTCGGTACGGCAGGCTCCGCACTTTCAAGCCTCCCAAAGCGGAGCATTAGATCGGTGGCTACGTACCAGGCGACGAGCGCGGATGCCATGAGAAAATACCCGGCCCAAATTTGTAGTACGCCGCTACCCTCCAGGGCTGCAATCGCTTCGAGCGTGGAGCTAGAGGCCAACAGCCCTGCAACCATCATCATTCCCGGTCGCTCCCGAGCCGCCAAGGTGATCGACCACGTGATGGCAGCCATCGCAATGAACCAGAATCCCAATTCGGGGAACGATCCCTGTGGCCTGACCAAGCGCCCGGTTGCATAGAGGACTTCTAGAATCCCAAATGCGGTGAAGAACGAACCCCAGGTACCATGCATTGCTACTGAAACTGCATCATGCGTCGGAAAGGATCTCGTACAGGCGTAGAACTGCGCCAACCCACCGAAAATCAAAACTAACGGAAATAGGACCGCCGCGGTTTGCGGATCCCCGAACCAATGCACCCAGCGTGCCGAAACAACGAAGGCTGCCGCTGCAAAGGCATACATTCCAAGAATCGAGGGCGCCGCAATCCTCGCCAGCGCCATGTGAGTAAGTTTCCCGCCCTCTGAACTAGGCATCGAAACCACCGTACTTGTCATTTCAACCTCCTTACTTTCTCCGGCAAATCACATGCCCACACTTGCCAGGAATGGCAGCTGGGGTTGCAGCAATCCTGCCAAAGCGTTTCGTTCGGGAATGGACGGGCTGACCAAAGCCACCGGGCTCCTGCAATGCCAAATTCAGGGTGCCCAGGAAGAACATCCGGGGGCTCTAATCAACCCGATCACTCCTATTAAGGATAGATTCTGCTTGCAAGATCTTTTGTTGTATCGTGAGACGATATAATGCAAATATCGTAGAGACAACTCTGAGACGGTCAATCCTGTTTAAGTTGAAGGAATAACGAAGATGCGAGATCGACAAAGCCGGACAACTCTTTGGTGGAGTTGTGGGTTCGAACTGACTAGAGCCCTTAAAAGAGCTGAATAATGAGCCTGGGGGATGTGAGCGTTAGAGAGGGGAAACCATTATGCCCAAGACAATTCTCTGCATCGACGATACTCCGCAGATTCTTTCGCTGTACAAGAGTTTGTTCGAAGGTCACGGATACAAGGCCGTTCTCGCTTCGAACGGGCGGGACGGACTTGAGTTCATGAAGCACCACCACGTGGACTGCGTGATTTTGGACTACCAGATGCCTGAGATGGATGGCGCGGCTGTGGTCCGATCCATGCGAGAGCATCAAGCACCCCCGCCCGTGATCATAGTTTCGGGGTCGGATCTTCCTCGGGAACTCCGGCAGCAGGTGGAGGCATTTGTCGAAAAACCAATGCAGGCCGAACAACTGCTGGAGTGCGTGGACGAGGTCACGGGATGTGAGCCAAGGAGGCACAACGAGCGTCCACCTGAACAACTTGGAATTTGAGGAAAGTTCAACCGGCGGGTTGCGCGGGGGGAATCTTGGGTCAGTTTTGCGGCACGGGGACTGGCGCGTCCAAGCTGGGATGTTCAATGAGGAAGGGTCTCCATGAAGTGGCATGATTTGACTTCGATCATAATGCTCATGGTCGCTTCGAGCACTTTCGCGTTTGCCACTAACCGGAATGTGATCCGGCTGCAGGTGCAAGTGCAAGATCTGAATGATCAGACCATGATCATGCAGCAGTCCCTGGATGAAGACCTCGATGTGCTCAGCGAGTCGCTCCAACAAAGCGCGGCGCAATTGGTTGCGAGTGAGACGAAGCTCGAGAGAATCCAGCAGGCTGTCCAAGAAAGGGTTCCGATGACCCGTTCCGCAGCCCTAGACCTGCAACTGACAGCCTCGGCAAAGTCGACGAATGACGCTGGCGTCCAACTGCACAATATCGAAGGCCAGGTGCAAACCCCTAGGCGCTGAGATCGGGCTGCCGACTCGGGCGGCGGTAGCGGCCGGCCAGGCCCCGCCCCCGGACGTCCTTTTTCGCAGTGGGATGGAAGACTACGAAGCCGGCCGCTACAAGCTGGCCGGCCAAGAGTTCGCCGAGTACGTTAAGTTTACTCCGCCACTCAGGCTGGCCAAGCACAATACTACCTAGCCGACAGTGAGTATTGGTCTGGCTATTATCCCGGCGCACTTAACGATTTCGGCAAACTCGAACAGCAGTATCCCCAGACCGACGCAGCAGGTGTAGAACTCAAGAGGGGACTTTCTCTCGCGAGACTCGGGAGCCTGGACGACGCCCGTAATGTGTTCTTGAGCCTGATCGAACGCCATCCCAATTCAGTCGAGGCGATGGACGCCCGCTCAGCACTGAGTAGGCTGGAGATAGACACCGACCTCACTCTCCAATCCCAAACATTGACCGCTGGTCCGAGCCACAACGGAAACAGGGGCAGCAATCGCTAAAGCACCCAGCTCTATACAGGAGCTGAAAAGATGCATCGAGAGAAGACGCACGGATGCTCAACCTGCTACTCACTTATATCGCAATACGATATATAGAAAACCAATTGACGCAGATGCGGCATCGAACCAACTAAAAGAGAATAATCCAGTAAGAATGGCGAGCGATGACATTCAGCGAATGGCCCATTCGCGCTGGGGATCTCCTATCCCCTGTTATATCGCTGGCTGCTGCCTCTAACCACTTTCCAAAGGGATTCCGGGGCCACTTCAATTTGGAAACATCATAACGAGGAGGTTTTTGTCATCGTGAAGAATACTCTAGAGAATCGGTCCCCGTTCCCAGCAAGGAAAAAAGAAGAGTTCACTAAACTGCCTACCTATTCACTTGCCGAAAGGGATCGCCGTTGGCAACTGGGTCGTCAATTCATGGACGAGCACGGTTTGAGGGCGCTGATCATCTATGGCGATCGCGAAGGGTCCTTTCCCGCTCCGTTCGCTATAGACACGTATTTTACGAACGATCGTCCTGGGGCAATTGTCGTCTTTCCACGAGACGCTGAGCCCATTTCCCTCGTGGCCTTTCCCATGGCTGTGGTCGACCAGATGCAGGCCCGCTTGCGGAATGAGTCTGTCTGGATCCGACCGGAGAACGTCTTCGCCGGCAAGAAGGGTGCCGCGGTCGTAGACGTCTTGAAGAAACACGGTTTGACGAGAGGCTCGGTCGGTGTGATCGGGCTCGAGACCTACCCGCCTTACTATTTCGAAGGTCCTATCCCGTACAACACATGGAAGACTGTGATCGACAGTTTTCCCGAAACGACGTTTCTGCCGGTACAGAAGCAATTCTTTGAGCTCACCGCTGCACGCAGCAACGAGGAGTTGGAGGTTCTCAAGTGGTGCGGAAAGGTCGGGGAACGGATGTGCGAGGCGATGCTGGATGCGACGCGCCCCGGAGTCTCAGAGGGAGAGATTTACGCGGCCGTGACCGACGCCTGTCCCAAGGAAGCCGGTTTCACTGGCATGATCCTTCTCGGGTCGGGACACGAATATTTCGCCTGGGGCCCACCCTCATGGATTTACCGTCCCCACGCTCCCCGCATCATTGAGGAGGGTGATGTCGTTCTGGCGGAGGTGTTTTGCTCTTTCGGCATGTTAGAGACGCAACATCAGCCGACGATCGCGGTCGGACGCGTTCATCCCGATTTTGAAAAGGCCGCGGCGGTCGCCCGCCGCTCCTACGAGGTCGGGCTGAAGGAGTTGCGACCAGGCCGCCCCTTCAAGAAGGTCGTGGAGGCGATGGAGGCGCCGGTGCGCGAAGCGGGGGGACGACACGTGCATCCCTGGATCCAGTCCATGAATCCCTTCGGCATAATTAGCGGTGTCGACGGTCTGTCCAACGTGCCGGGTGCTGATCACTACGGACGAGTCGGACACATTCCCATGGTTGGAGGTGATGTGGAGATCCAATCGGGGATGACCTTCGCCTGCGAACCGAACTGCGCCATTGGAAGACACTTGGTCAATCTCGGCGGAACCGTTGTCGTGGGAGACCACGGGCCGTTGGAACTCAACCATATCTCAGCGCATCTCATGCGAGCAGCCTGAACACAGGGCAGTCGACGCCTCGTGCATGCGCAGCCGGACGCGTTGAGCGTCCGGCTCCATCGCACAGGTTATAGATTGTCGGCTAGATCAATCGGATGACATACACCGGGCGCGAAGCAACGGAAGGCGAGAACCAAACGAGGACTAGGACGTGAGAATACTGATTGTCGGTGCTGGGATCGCCGGACTCACACTTGCGGCGAAGCTGCGTCAGCAGGGACGGCAGCCTGTGGTCGTGGAACGGTTATCAGACTACGGGGATTTGGGTTACGCAATTGGGCTTTATCCTCTGGGAAGCTGCGTGCTGCACGGGCTGGGCGTCTACGCCGAATTCCTGGCGCGTGGTATCGAGTCTCGCCGGTATGAGATTACTGATCATACGGGAAAGAGGTTGCGAACCATGGACTTGTCAGCACTGACCAGTAACGCGGGACCCATGGTAATGTTACCCCGCAGCGACCTGATCGAAGTATTGCGGAAGGCGTGCGGCGATCTGCCGATTCGCATGGATACAACCGTCGTGAGAATCGACCAGGCCCATGAAGTTGTGCACGTTATTTTTGGTGACAAAACAGAGGAGGACTTCGACTTCGTTGTGGGATGCGACGGTATTCACTCTCAGGTGCGTACCACTGTGTTTGGTCAACAGGAGAGTTTCGACACGGGTTGGACGGCCTGGACATGGTGGGGCCGGGGAGGTTTGTTTCCGGTGGATACCGTGCACGAGTATTGGGGAGACGGCTTTTTCTTTGGCGCTTATCCTGTACGAGAACGCTGCATGTTTTGTGCTGTCCTGCCGAATGACCGAATCGCCGACCTTCACACACCAACTGAGAAGATTCGGTCTGTGATCGCCGCGGCCACCGGCGAAATAACAGCCAGGGACGAGTCCGTTCACTTGGCCATCGAAGATGCCGAACACATATTTCCATGGCCTATGATCGACATTCGCGCACGGGAATGGTTCGTCGGCCGCGTCGCCCTTTGCGGGGACGCCGCTGCAGCATTTCTTCCCACCGCCGGGGTGGGAGCTTCCAATGCCTTGCGTGCGGCCTCCGCGTTGGCGGACGAATTGTCGCGGGCTGACGCGACTCTGGTGCCCTCGGCTCTGGATCTGTACGTAAAACGCTGCCTCAAAATCGTGTGGGGCAACCAGGACGATTCGCGCCTGGCTGCGCGCTATATGTTTGTTGAATCGAGGCTCGTGGGCTGGGGCAGAGACGAGATCATCAAGCACTATCCTGCACAGAGGATGTTGAGTCAAATTGTCGAAAGCATGCGACAGCCCTTCTGAGGGCTCTTGCGGAAACGACCTTGGTTCATCGGCAGGGTCCTCACCAGAACAGCTAGTGTCCTGTCCCGGAAATACGTTCACATAGTCGCTGGACTTTAGCGAAGATGGAATCTGCTGTTGCCGTCCAGACGAAGGGCTGGGCGTTCTGGTTATCGTTTTCGACGAATTGATCGATCTTGGTCACCAGTTCTTTCACGCTGCGAAAGGTTCCGCGCCGGATAGCTCGCTGCGTGATCCGGTGGAACCAGATCTCCACCTGATTGAGCCAAGAGGCGTAGGTCGGAGTGAAGTGCACATGAAAGCGGGGTCGCGTTGCCAGCCAGCGCTTCACCCGCGGATGTTTGTGGGTCGCGTAATTGTCCACGATCACGTGCACGTCCAGGTCCGGCGGCACGTTGTTGTCGATCTGCCGTAGAAAGTCCAGATATTCTTGATGCCGATGTCGTTGCCGACAGCGCGTGAGCACCGTGCCCTTGGCTGTGTCCAGCGCGGCAAACAGGGTCGTGGTTCCATGACGCCGATAATCGTGGGTGACGCCTTCGACGTACCCCAGCCCGATGGGTAGCATGGGCTGGGTGCGTTCCAGCGCCTGAATCTGGCTCTTCTCGTCCACACACAGGACCACCGCGTTCTCCGGGGGATGCAAGTACAGTCCCACGATGTCGCGCACCTTCTCCACGAAAAACGGATCAGTCGAGAGCTTGAAGTGGCGCTGCCGGTGCGGCCCCAGCCCGAAGGCCCGCCAAATGCGGTGCACCGTGGATTTCGAAAGCCGGGTCTGGCCTGCGATTTGCCGCACACTCCAGTGCGTGCCGCCTTTCGGTTTTGTCTCCAGGGTTTTGCGCACCAACTGGGCCACTCGTTCATCGCTGATCGGTCGCGGACGGCCTGGGCGCAACTCGTCATGCAGTCCCGCCACCCCCTGCTCCACGAAGCGTCGCCGCCATTTGCCCACGGTGGCGTTGCTCAATCCCAATTGCCGGGCAATCTGTTGATTCATCTTTCCCGCCGCGCTCAGCAAAACAATTCGTATCCGAGTTACCAGTCCCGCCGGAAGCGAACGGGAACTGGCCATGCTTTCCAGTTGCGCACGCTGCTCCGGGCTCAACACCAACGCCGCTTTCGGTCGTCCCATCGCCATAGGCACCTCCATTGTGCATCAGAGACACCTATTTACCTTGCAATACTAATGCCACTTACTTATGGGACACTACACTAGCTCGTGTGGCCAATAACATAACCACTGCGGCCAAACGCAGTCATACACCTGTCAGGACTTAAATCCGAGTTGATCCTCTCACGGACACCTTGGGCATTTCGTTTCCCAGATTCCACATGCGGCAATCCACATACGATGTCGCAACTTGTCGCTTGCTCTCCCAATTTCCGGGCGTAGGGTGAGCGTGGGATCGCATCGCTGGGCACATCGCAGATCATCGTCGACCCCAGCAGGCTCGAGCCTACGGCACCATTGCCGTGGATTTCGGATTGAGAGGACGAATGAATTCGTCGCGCAAGCCTCATCTTTCTTGGGCACTTCTCGCTCTTCTGATTCTTGGCTGCTGGGAACCTGCCTCTGCCTTGCCGGCTTTTGCGCGCAAGTACGGCCTGCGCTGTTCTGCATGCCACGAGTCATGGCCGATGTTGAATTACTTTGGTCAGAAATTCAAAGACAACGGCTACCAATTGATGAACGACCGGGATTCGCCAATCTGGCAGAACCCCTCGTACTGGCCAGTCACGTTCCGCATCACGCCGATCTGGCATCGGGTAAGCACGGGTAAGGTGCAGGTCGACACCTATTCTGGCGGTGCAGTGTCGGGGTCTTCGATCCAGCGCGTGACGACCTCCGGATTCGACCTCAGCGGTCTGGACTTTCACACCGGCGGCACGCTTTACAAGAACATCTCGTTCTACGCGCTCCCGTCAGCCGACAATACAGGAGCCTTCCACTTCGAGACGGTCATGACCCGCTTCGACAATCTGTTCAGCAGTTCGTGGCTCAACCTCAAGCTGGGTAAGTTTGAGCTCGACAACCTACTTTCAGAGAAACGGATTCTCACGCTGACCGGCAACGGCGGAATCTATCAGCTTTACCACTTCAGCCCCGTGGGTGACGGAAATACTTTCGGCCAGATGGGCGACAATCAACTCGGCGCCGAGCTCATGGGCCACTCAGCTGACGACCGGACGCGATACTCCGCCGCACTGTTGAGTTCGAATGACGGGCAAGTCGGGTTGCCCTATGGAAATTCCTACACTGGCTTCTTTACCGCTAGTCAAGCCTTCGACGCGGGCAGGTTAGGTGTCGAACGGATCGGCGGCTACGCCATGGTCGGTCAGGCTCCGACTTACTGGCGCACCCAGAACGGCGGATCGACTCTGCTCCCCGGCGGTGGCCTCGGAAACAAGGGGTTCCACCGCGAAGGTTTCGTCGGGCTCTTCTACTTCGGCGAGCACGCCGACGTGACAGTCGTTACTCAGCACGGCTGGGATAACGTGTGGTTCGGCCAGGGCTATGGCGACCTGGTCGACGGCGTCACGACCCTAAACAACACGCCCGGCACGACATTGCCTGCTGGAGCTGTAGCTCCTACCTGGAACGGCGTTCTGGTTGAGCCGCACTACGTGGTCAGCCCGCAACTGATCTTCCTTGGCCGCTATGAGACGTTGCGAATGTCGCGACAGTCGACGCCGGGAACGCCTTCCAACCTGGGCAATGTTTCCACCTATACCGTCGGTTTCCGTTACAACCCCTTCATGACCAGCCGCGCCGGATTCGCCTGGCACAACGAGTACAACTGGCTGCACCAGGATGGAACCGGCCCGATGGTTGGGTTGACGGGCCTCAACATCAACACCAGCGAATACCTGATGGGATTTGACTTTGACTTCTAGAGTTCGTGCTGGGAGAGGTATGACATGCGAAGAAGATTGCTAGAGTGGTCTCTTTGTCTGGGCGCCACCGCGGCTTTGGCATTTCCAGCGAGCTCATCGGCGCAGATCACCAAAGAGGACATTGACTCGCGCCTGAACATGGAAAGCCACATTGGAAATCTTACGGGCCACGCCAACTCGGGGCGCGTGAAATATGACTACCGCCGCTATTGTGTTGGCTGCCACGGCGATCTCGGCGACGGGAACGGGGAGGTCGCGCAGTGGTTCGATCCGCCGATGTGGCCCAAGCCTCGCGATTTCCAATTGGGCATCTTTAAGTGCCGTTCCACCCCGACCGGCACGTTGCCGACCGACGAGGACCTGTTTGACACGATCGCCCGTGGTTTGGACCGTTCCGCCATGCCGCCCTGGAACACCTTCACCAAGCAGCAGCGCGCCGATCTCGTCGCCTGGGTGAAGCACTTTTCTCCCCGCTTCGCAACCGAAAAGCCGGGGACTTCTATCCCGATCCCTCCTGAACCTGAGGTTACGCCGGATCGCGTCAAGTCCGGACGTGAAGTGTTCGCAAGAGTGCAATGCTGGAAATGCCATGGCGTAACAGGAGAAGCCAATGGGCCTTCTGCGGCTACTTTGACCGACGATCTGAACCGGCCCACTCTTCCTTTCAACTTCACCGAGGGTGCGCGGCCCATGTGTGGGGATACGGACCGGGATCTATACCGCATCTTTATGACCGGCTTGGATGGAACACCCATGCCGTCGTTCTCCGACAACATCAAGCCGGACGAGGCCTGGGACTTAGTGTTTTATTTACGGACCCTGGAGCACAACAACAAATACAACAAGCGCGAAAAGGACATCGCAAGGCAACTCGGTCTGAAGCCGGTGAGCCCGACTCAGTAGGAATCGGCAGATGGATAAATGGATAAGATGAGGAAAAAGCAATGAATTCTAGATTTCCACGACGGTTGGCAGCAGGACTGTCAGTTCTCGTTCTGGTGTGTGTGGGTGGATTGCTATTGAATCGGCAGGTCCGCGCGGCCTCAGACGGATCGATTACAGGTACGGTGAAGCTTCAGGGCGCAGCTCCTCACATGAAGGGCATCGACATGTCCAAGGATCCGTACTGCGTCAAGCAGCACACCAATAACGCAGTACATCTTGAACTAGTCGTCGTTGGCAAGAACGACGGACTGGAGAACGTCGTCCTCTATCTTTCTCAGGGGCTAACGGGAAGTGAGGCAAACGAAAAGCCCAAGGCGATCCCCGTCTTTGATCAGAAAGGCTGCATGTATACACCTCACGTGCTCGCGATGGATGTGGGCCAAGAATACAAAGTGATCACCAGCGATCAGACGACCCACAACATTCACCCTGAGCCCAACCCGCTCACCGGAAACATTCCGTGGAACCGCTCTCAGCCGCCCGGGGCGCAGCCGATCGTTACCAACTGGAAGGCTGAAGAAGTTGCAATCCCCGTCAAATGCAACATTCACCCGTGGATGCACGGATGGTTTGTGGTAGTGAAGGGCCCGTATGCCATGACCAATGAAGACGGCTCGTACACGATTGAAAACGTTCCGCCCGGCAATTACACATTGACGGCGTGGCAAGAGACCTACGGAAAACAAGATCAAAAAGTGACCGTAACGGCCGGGAAGTCAGCAATGGCGGACTTCACCTACAAGGCGAAGTAAGGCACTCTGGCGCCCGATCTAATTCGTGACTGACGTTTGTCGCATCGGTTGTTGTGGTCCTGGTGAGGACACATGGCAAAGCTATTAGCAATCACGATCTTAGTAATCGCGATCGCCTCCGCGATCCCGATCATCCGTCACTACTGGGAGCCCCCTGCGGACATCTCCACCCACGGCCACATGATTGACGACCAGTTCTCGGAAACGATGCTTGAAGCTGGCGTGTGTTTTCTTGCGGCACAATTCGTGCTCGCTGCCTTCATCTGGATGTTCGCGGGCCGAGGACGGGAAAAACCGATCGGAACTTTTCCGGGGGGCGCAGCAGGGCTGGTCATCGCCGGCTTTCTGCTCGTTGGGACAGAAGTCATTGCCTTGGGAGTCGTTGGAACGAGGGCATGGGGAAGCGTGTACTTTGCTCCAGCGGCCGCCGACGCGATGCCCATCCAGGTTCAGGCGGGTCAGTTCGCTTTCTACTTCCGCTATCCGGGGCCCGATGGCAAGTTCGGCCCTATTCATCCCGAAATGATCAGCGAAGCGACCGAGAACTTCTTCGGTCTCGACCAGACCAACGACCAGGCGTCGAAAGACGATATTGTTACCGCCGAGATGGCGATCCCCGTCGATCGTGAGATTCGCCTCTTGATGCATTCCAAAGATCTGGGGCATTCCTTTTACGTTCCCGCATTGCGCATCCAACAGGATTTCGTCCCAGGTTTGGATCTTGCGATCCACTTCACCGCAACCAAGATTGGTAAATACGAGATTGTCTGCACGCAACTCTGTGGACTCGGACATTACAACATGAAGGCGTATCTCGAAGTGATGTCACAGCAGGATTTTGACAGTTGGCTG
Organism: uncultured Acidobacteriaceae bacterium; assembly: GCA_963819035.1. GTDB lineage: Bacteria > Acidobacteriota > Terriglobia > Terriglobales > Acidobacteriaceae > Sulfotelmatobacter. The sequence continues at coordinate 45,612 of CAWFUU010000011.1, forward strand.
AACAAGGAAGCCGCATTGCAGTAGGTGCGGCACACCGCCAGGTACTTGAGGTAAACACCATGCACGAGATGTCGAAGCAGGCAACTCAGCATCATCCTGGGCCACCCCAGACCTTCATTCGAAAGTACGTATTCAGCATCGATCACAAGGTGATCGGCAAACAGTATTACGGACTGGGACTGGTCGCCGTATTTACTGGCATGGTTCTCTCCTGGATCATGCGCCTTCATCTGGGATGGACCGGTATACGGATTCCCTTTCTGCAGTTTCTCTCTCACACGGGAGCTCCTGGCGGCGTCCTGACGCCGGAATACTACCTGCAACTGATGACCATGCACGCAACGGTTATGGTGTTCTTCGTGCTGACCGTCGCACCCTTCGCCGCCTTCGGCAATTTTTTTCTGCCCATACAAGTCGGGGCCGAAGACATGCCCTTTCCTCACATCAATATGATGTCGTTCTGGGTGACGTTTGTAGCTTTCTGCGTCTTAATCTCTTCACTGTTTTTCGGCGATGGCCCGGCTCTCTCCGGTTGGACCGCGTACGCCCCGCTGAGTGCTGTAGGAGCCGTCGCTGGACCGGGGCAAGGTACAGGTCAGATTCTTTGGGCGGCGGCAATTGGAATTTTCTGCATCGGACAGCTGCTGGGAGCGTTGAATTTCATTCCCACCACGCTCGACCTGCGTGCCAAAGGCATGAGTCTGGCGCGCATGCCGCTAACCGTCTGGGCGTGGTTCATCACCTCGTGCATGGGGTTGACAGCATTCGCTGTGCTGTTGCCCGCATGCGTGCTGTTGATCATGGATCATGTTGCGGGAACGAGTTTCTTCGTGCCATCGAACCTAGTGGTCAGTGACCAACTGCTGCCGCACTCCGGCGGTTCGACCCTACTGTGGCAGCACCTGTTCTGGTTTTTTGGGCATCCCGAAGTCTATGTCGCCATCGTCCCCGCGATGGGCATTGTGTCACACGTCCTGATTACCTCGATGAGGAGGCCATTGCTCAGCTACAAGGTGATCGTCGGATGCATGATGTCGATCGCGTTTCTGAGTTACATGGTGTATGGACACCACATGTTCGTCAGCGGCATGAATCCTGCGTCTTCGATTGCGTTCTCGTTTCCCACCCTCATTATCACTATCCCCGCCACCATCATCGTGCTGATCTGGATGGGGAGCCTTTACAAATCCAGGCTTAGACTCACTACCCCTTCCCTGTTTGCCCTCGGGTTTATTTCGATGTTCGTCACCGGTGGAGTAAGTGGCTTTTTCCTGGCGCAGCCATCGATTGACATCATGCTCCATGCCACCTACTTCGTGGTTGGTCACTTTCACTTCGTGATGGCGGTTGCCGCGATCTTCGGAATCTTCTCCGGCACATATTTTTGGTTTCCCAAGATGTTCGGCAGGATGATGAACGAGAATCTCGGGAAACTCCATTTTTGGCTGACGTTCATCGGAGTGTATGGCATCTTTATGCCCTTTCACTACCTAGGCATCGCGGGCAACGTCAGAAGATATCAAGCCTTTGTCGATGACTATACGATGCATCTGATTCCGATACATCGCTTCAGCACAGTCTTCGCGTTATTCACTGGGGCAGTTCAGCTGATTTTTCTCTACAACCTAATCCATAGCCGATTTTGGGGTGAAAAGGCCCCAGAGAATCCTTGGGAGGCCACTTCGCTGGAATGGACGGTGCCGTCTCCTCCGCCGTATGACAATTTCGGCGGCAAGCATCCGATCGTCTATCACGATCCTTATCAATACGGAGTCCAAACTGCATCCGGTGCAGACTACGTGATGCAGGACTCCCCCGAAGAAGCGAACCCGGAAGACGTCAAGGCCTAGCAACTTGGGCAGCGAACCAGGAGGCTCTGTTCGGTATGCGAGCAACTATTGAGGAACCCAAGGAAGCCTATCAGTTCCCCGGATTGGGAGACTCCGGCAACAATGGCGCACGCCAGTTGCCTCCGCGGGGCTTTGCTTTGCGGTCGGTGAAGGATCCTCGGCCTCCCGCAGGGAGCACGGTCATCTGGGTCATCATCTCCGCCGTCACGATGACATTTGCAGCCTTCACCAGCGCCTTGGTCGTGCGCCAAGGTGCAGGCATGGATTGGCAGCGTATTGCTCTACCCAACATCCTTTTCCTGAATACTCTGATTCTGCTGGCCAGCAGCATAACCCTCGAAGCCTCTCGCCGCCACTTTGCGCCTGCCGGGTTGCGCTTCAACGAGTCGAATCGGTTCGAACCTTGGCTCTATGCAACCGTGTTCCTGGGAGTTCTCTTCGTTGCGGGCCAGTATGTTGCATGGCTCCAGCTCAGAGCGGAGGGAATATACCTTGCGAGCAACCCCAGCAGTTCCTTTTTTTATGTACTGACGGCCACCCATGCGCTCCACGTCATGGGTGGCTTGTCGGGCCTCATCTATGTGATGGCGAAGGCGCGAAAACTGACCCTGCGCCAGAGCACGCTGGACATCGCCTCAAGATACTGGCATTTCATGGACGTGCTCTGGATCTACTTACTAGCGTTGCTTTGGATGAAGCTATGACGATTACGGGGGAGGAGCTGTGAGCGAAGCTAACTTGATCATGGGTGGACCGCCTCAAGAGGTGATGGAACAATCACCGTTCGCGATTCCTTCCAAGAAATTGGCCATGTGGCTGTTCATCATCGGTGATGCTGCCACCTTTGCGGCGATTCTCGTGGCGTATGGCTTCCTGCGTAATGGGACAGCAGATTGGCCGAGGCCGTTCCACAGCGCCGTCAACGTTGGACTCATGACCCTTATTCTTGTCACCAGCAGTCTGACAATGCTGTTAGCCGTTCGAGCCGGCAAAGAGGGCAACCGATCGGCAGCGACCCGTTGGATCTTCGTCACCGCCGTCGGCGGGCTTTTGTTCGCACTCCTTCACATCCGAGAGTGGCTGGCGCTGATCGGCGAAGGCATGACGCTGTCGAAAAACCCCTGGGGCACTGGGCTGTTCGGGGCATCTTTCTTTGGGATCACGGGCCTGCATTTGCTGCATGTGATCGGAGGAGTCATTGCATTAATCGTGGTTGGGGTGCGTTACCGCTCTGGCCACCTCAATTCGGACCACGTCGAGAGCACCGCGCTTTATTGGCACTTTGTCGACCTGGTATGGATGTTCGTGGTGCCGTTCGTTTACTTGTTGAATCTGGCTCACTGAATTTCGCAAGGCGGGTGCGTCTATGGCAACGAGCGTCAAGTCTGAGAGTTCCGGCAAGATCGGACAGTATCTGGTGGTCTACGTCTGCATTCTGGCGATTGCAGGTCTGCAGTTCGTAGTTGCTTACTCCAACATTTCGAGCGCGCAGATGGTGCTGCGGATGCTTATTCTCGCCATCGTTGAAGCCTCGCTCGGAGTCCTCTTCTTCATGCACCTGAAAGCCGAAAATCGGGCATTTGTGGTGTTCGTTGCCGTGTTCACGTTATTTGTTTTGGCCGCGATGCAATACGGCTGGACAGACAGTTTCCGGCTGATCACCTGCGGGGGAAAGTGTTCGTGAAGAAACCGGCTAAGTCGCGCAGGAGGCTGGGACCCACCGCTGTCGTGCTTCTTGCCCTACTGCTCTTTCCTCTGCCCGCATTCAGTCAAGGCTGTGCCTTGTGTTACACGCAAGCTGCGTCCTCGGGAAACCGTATGATCCACGCGTTGCGGAACGGAATTCTGATCCTGGTGATTCCGCCTATGTTTTTGTCAATTGGTATCACCGTTCTCGCGTATCGCAAGCGCAACCAATTCAGAGAGAGCGATCTCTCAGACAGCCATCATGACGATGCGCCAAACTTGCATCTGGAAACCGAAGTCCAGAACCTTTCGCGATTCGATTGAAGCACCGGTAGATGCCGATGACGGACTTGGACATGTTCCCTGCAAAGACAGTACGATCATCCACTTCGAAGTTGGCGGATTATTTCGCGCTAACGAAGCCGGAAGTGAACGTGCTGATCCTCATGACCACTGCCACGGGCTACCTCCTCGGCAAGACTGGCCCCGCGGATCCCAAGAGGCTTCTCTGCACTCTCATTGGTACGCTGCTGGTGGCAAGCGGCACTGCCACGCTGAATCAGTTCCAGGAGAGAGTCCACGATGCGCGTATGCGGCGCACCGCCACCCGCCCTCTTCCGTCCAAGCGATTGAGCCCTCGTGAAGCCTTCGGTTTTGGCGTCCTGCTAAGCGTGATCGGTAGCTTGCTGCTACTTGTCACCGTGAACAGATTAGCCGCTTCCCTCGCCATCGCTACCCTGACCGCCTATCTTTTGATCTACACGCCTCTGAAGAGGAGAACGTCGCTTTGCACCCTAATCGGCGCGATTCCTGGTGCCATGCCTACTCTGATTGGCTGGGCAGGCGCCGCGGGCTTCCTCGACTTTCGGGCGGGGCTGCTTTTTGTGATTTTGTTCCTGTGGCAATTTCCGCACTTTCTCGCAATTGCGCTGATGTACCGCGAGGACTACGAACGTGCGGGGTACAAGATGCTGCCGGGCTTTGATGCCGAAGGACGTTTCACGCGGGCGGAGATCCTCGGTTTTGCTATGATCCTCGCTCTCGTGACCACTGCGTACGTTGCCGGCGATACTCGCCCTCTCTTTTCCCTGCCCCTTATGGCCGGTTTTGGCGCATTTTTTCTCGTTTACTGCCTAAGGCTTGTACGACTTGGATCGAGAGTTGAGGCGAAAAGGCTGCTCCACGCTTCCGTGATTTATCTGCCAGGCGTCCTTGCGATACTGGTCAGCCACAAATTGTATGGTTAGTGACAGTTGCTCGGAGTGACCCTCCGCTGAAAGATCGCTTTGATCCATGCAAGCTGGTTAGCGGCCGAATCACCGACCAGGCGCTCGGAATCCGCTCCGGGGTAGTTTTCGAAATCCACATGATCCCCTTGACGGCATAGAAGGGCAACGACCCGTGCGGTCATCGAAGGAGTCGTTTGAGCCTCGTCCGCACTGATTAAGAGCAGCGGTGCGTCCGCCGGCTGCAGCCCGAGTGCGTTGCTCTTTACGAAGCTCTGGACAAATAAGTTATCCTCCCAGCCTGCTTTCAGCATCTCGTCGGTCAAAGGAGCTGGAGTCATGCTTGGGGTTGAACAGGCTCGAGTCAAGTCGCGATACCGGGCAAGACCCCTCGCTGTAAGAATCTCCTCGGTAGAGAATTGAGGAGAAACTGTCTTAATACCGTAGGCCAGGAATGCCAACCGGTCCTCCCATGTCTTCCGGGACAGCTGAACAGCAGCTGTACTTAATGTAAAAGCTCCGGAGATCGCGACACTCCCTAAGTAGCCAGGATCGCGGGTTTGAGACTCGAGTTCGGCAACCTTGAGAGCGGCTGTTCCTCCGTCGCCCTCTCCCACTGCGATCCATGACGTACTGAGCTGCGGAGAGACCCTGCGCGCTGCGCGAACCGAATCGATTACGTCGGTTGCATTCGACCATACGTCGAGCGAGGCGTTACGAAATGAGGTTCCCAATCCCGCATAGTCAGTTGCCACGACGGCATAGCCGAGATTGAGATACATGCTGAGAAGAGTGCCGCTGTGCAGCGTACGGTCGAGTGAAGGAGCGCATAGCCTAGTGGTTCCGAGGAATCCGTGGGCCCACGCTATGACAGGCCAGCCCGACGCCGGTGGTGTTCCATCGGGGAGAAGCACGACCCCTGAGGACGCGACATCTTTGCCGCTGGCAGAAAGCGAACGATACAGAATCCTAATCGCCGACACATCCAGCGGCAAATCATATTCATCAACAGGCTCGGAGCGGATGAGATCGCCTGGCTTTCCTGAAGGCAAAGGTACGGGAGTGTTGTAGAACCGGGTGAGGGGCAGCTGGCCCCGACTGATCCGGGGAACAGACCCGAGCGCTCCAACCTGCGCAGCAGCATGCGGGAGGGCGCAGGTCGAAATGACAAGGCAAGCACCTATCCCTGCGCTTCTAAGAGCTAACGAAATTGCCGACCAACTCATTTAGTTCGATATCAATCCAGCCCTCGGTGATTCGCCTCTAAGAACGTGACATCCCCCCACGACGGTACAGCATTGACGGACCGGCGCAACCGTCAACTTGCGACAAAGCGCGGCAGGCCGGGTCGTCGTCTCCAAAAACATAGAGGACATAAGCGAGCGCTCTCTTTATACCTTTTTTATTTCTTGGCCCTATAGTCGTTTAGCAACAGTTGAGCAGCCGTTTCTGTGGGGAAGGTTGTACAGAGGGAGAGAGGATGACAAGTGAGGCGCTACTAAATTCCTGGAAGGAAATCGCGCGCTACGTTGGACGTAGCGAGAGAACTGTACAACGGTGGGAAAAGCAGTTCGGTTTTCCCGTGCGCCGACCTGCCGGCCGAACTCGCAGCGCGGTGATAGCCGTACCATCGGAAATTCAGCGCTGGTCAACAAGTACGATGGCGAGTGTAGGAAATAGCGAATCCGTCGCCGCAGAAGGGCCTCCTCGAGACGAAACAGTCAGAAGCCCGAATTCTTCGGCGCCAACTCTCCTGTGCATCGATGATCATCCTGAAGGGCTTGCGGTTCGCAAAATCCTTCTCGAGGCTCTGGGTTACCGAGTATTGGCTGCTTCGACTCCAGGTTCGGGACTGCGTCTGTTCGCGAAAAACCACGTCGACCTTGTGGTATTCGACTATTGGATGACCGATCTTGACGGGGAAGTCCTGGCACGTGTCCTGCGGGAGCTGAAACCACGCGTTCCGATCATTCTGCTTTCCGGAGCCATTAAGAACGTTCCGGAGCATATGCTGAAGCTAGTCGATAGCGTCGTCCAGAAAGGACATTCCACGGAGGCTCTGTTATCAACCTTGGGGGAACTTTGCGGGTCACCCAGGTCAGATTCGCCAGCATTGGACCGAAGTGCTGACGACGCTCCGGTGAGTCCGACGCTGACCGCTGCTTAACGTCTGCCCATGCGGAGCAAAGTAGCTATCACTTGTGCTGCGCCACGCTTGACGACTGCCTGAACATACGGTGTTTGGCTGTTCCAGTGAGAAGGATCCTCGACCGCGAGAAAAACCGCTGTCGAAGCGCTAAGCCGGGTAACGTATTCTGCCATGTTTTCCTCATCCACTCGCAGAAGATCGGAGTCCAAAACGACTGCAACCGGCTGGCGCCTGGCGGTGAGAAGCAGGCACCGTGAGGCCGAGTCAGCTGGAATGACCCTAATACCTTCTACCTGCAGCCTTGCAGCTAGGTCGCCGAGACGCGCCTCAACCGGATCAGCGCAGATCACAGTTACTTCTCGCATTGTTGTACGCCTGGACGTGTACGCCTGGAGCCTCCGCCCTTGCCCCGAGTTGGGAGCCCCAGGTCCACCGCAATTGCGACGCAACAATGAGTCATGTTACTCGCAAGGAGTGTCCATGCAAGCGTCAACTTTCGTCATGCCTCCCATCGAAACGTCTGCGGTAGAACCACGCCACGCGCTCTTCCTCGTTCCCATGTCCGAAAACCCTATCCGATGTTCAGGTGTTCACCTCGTCGTTTGCGGCTCAGAGTCCAGTCGAAGATCGCCCGCGAGACAAATACAGCGGTAAACAGGTTGGCAAGCAACCCGAAGCTGAGCGTGACCGCAAATGCACGCACGGGACCGGTGCCGAAGATAAAAAGAATAGCAGCGGAAACAATCGTGGTCATGTGAGTATCCACGATCGTAATCCAAGCGTGGTGAAAACCCTGCTCGACCGCCGAAGACGGGGTTTTCCCGTTGCACGATTCCTCACGAATGCGCTCAAAAATCAGCACATTCGAATCCACGCCCATACCAACGGTCGGGATCACGCCAGCAATGCCCGGCAGAGTGACGGTCGCCCCGCTGAAACCATGAAGCCGAGGAGAATAACCAAATTGAGGATCAAGGCCACGTCGGCGTTAATGCCGGCAACGTGGTAGTAAACCGGCATGAAGATCAACACTGCCAACATCCCGACGATGGCTGCGCAAACCCCGTCGCGGATCGAGTCGCCGCCCAAGGACGCCCACGGTACGCTCCTCCAAATACTTGATGCCAGCCGCCAGCGCACCCGAGCGTAAGATCATGGCGAAGTCTTTGGCTTCCTGCTCGGTACAGCGGCCGCTAATCATTCCGGTGCCGCGTATCTGACTTTTGATTACGGCGACCTCCTGCACTTTGCGTGCGGCTGCCGCCACAGCGCTGGCCCACGATCCCGACCCTTCCAGCAGTCGAGCGCTCGCCGAAGCTCTGTCCGACAAGAACTGGATTGTGCGGACCGCTGCCCTCAAGGCAATCGCCACGCGTTGCGATTCGGGATTGTCGCCTCATATCCTTCCAGCTCTCGAGGATCATGTCGACGTAGTTCGCTACACAGCGGCCGCCGCCCTCCTGCATCTGGCTCAGTAGCGCACACGAATGACAGCTTAAGCCCAGTTGCCCCACCAACGCGCTCCAAGCCATTCCATCGCCATGTCCCGGATCGTGTGCTGTCTTGCATCGGATTGACGATTTTCATGGTAGCGACCACAACTAAGAAAGTCATAAGGACGAACACGAAGCTGACTCGACCACATCGAAATAATGAGGCTTTGTCGCGGTCAAGGCCGCGTCGAGTTGGAAGAGTTTCACCGCTGGTTTAAGCCAACCTCTCCCCTCCGAACCCCATCCCACTTAGTAGGTAGTATGGATTTGCAGTTGGCTAACACCAGCAATCTCGACTTCACCACTGTTCTCGTGACGATAATCTGCACGGTACTCATCTTTCTTTTTCCCGCGGTGCGTGGGCCATATTCGGCTGTAAACGGCCCGGTCACCGGGCTGCGGGCGATGGTTGCCGGATTGAGAATGCGATTTCTGATCGCGCTGCCTGCCATTCACCTCGCGAGCTTGTCTGTGACGAGTTGTCTTCACAAATTCAGCTCCGCGTGCCGCACTCTGTTTCTGCCGCATTCCCCTCCTCACGACGATCTAGTCCTCCGCTGCTAATAGTCGCGACGGCCACGGATTTGGCGGTAGCAGTTCACTGGTCTTCTCAGCGTCGGATTCAATCCGCACTGTTGGATCGACACAGCGCAGCCAAGATCCGGAGATGATCCGCCAGTATTCAACTTAGCGAGCAGAGTCTGGTTCCGTAGTCGGTTACGATGCAACCTGGCTCCCACCAGTTCTGCAAATTCAGTTAGTGAGGTGATCATGAAATTCAATACGAAGGCTCTGGCTTTGGCATCCGCTGTTGTATGGGGTTTTGTCATGCTCGCTGTGGGCATGACCAACTTGATCGCAGCACACTACGGTCAACAGTTTCTCCAGGCAATGTCGTCGGTCTACCCCGGCTACCATGACAATCGCAGCATTGCCGAAGTCATCGTTGGAACAGTTTATGGACTTTGCGATGGTTTCATCGGCGGCGCATTTGTCGCCTGGCTGTACAACCATTTCGCCAAGCCCGCTATCAGCCAGGAGCCACCCGCTTCGACCTAAGGAGGAAGGGTATGGCAGTAAATGTTAAGACCACGCAGCAAGTTCTGCGAGGTGCAACCATTCGCAGACCCAGAACATCACCAGCCATCGAGGAAGTCATTCGTCGGCGCGCCTATCAATTCTATGTGGAAGGTGGCCGCAGAGAAGGACACGCGAGAGAGGACTGGTTGCGGGCAGAAGGAGAGGTTATTGGCATGGCCTGTAAGAGGGGAATCCGCGAGGACCTCGTCGCCCAGTAGAGCTCGTGCGCCACGAGCAAGACCAGCCCGCGGGTAGGCAGCACCTGGCTCTGAGGAAGGAATCAGGCTTCCTAGGGGATCTGATCCTGAGCAAAGTCCGGATTTCTGGATCGGATCCAAAAGGAGAAGGTATGAGAATAAATCGAGTGGTTTTGATTGCTATGCTTTGCGCCGCCACCACGGTGCTCGGGCAGGACCGGGCGCCAAGCGCGGCGCCAAACACCGTGTATGTCGGCGCGGACGGAAAGTTCGAAGCAAATCCCGACACCGCGGTGATGCAGTTCAACATCTCCGCCCAGGAAAGCACGGCCCGCGTCGCTTACGATCGCGCTTCTAAGGAGGCCGAGCAGGTACGCGAAATTCTGCGCACCAATGGCATTGATCCCAAAACTGCGGAAATCGGCTACTACTCCATTGCACCGGTCGAGGAATACCACGAAGGCCACGCCAAGCTGGTGGGCTATCAAGTCAATTCCAGTGTGACGCTGAAATTGAAGGATTTTTCGAAAGTTGCGCTGGTTATACAGCAGCTTGCTGATGCCGACATCACGGCCAACAATTCCGTGAGCTACACGCTCGAGAACATCGAAGCTGCCAAGAGAAAAGCCGTCGAGGAGGCATATCGGCGGGCGCGGGATTTGGCCGAGGCTCTGGCTTCCACCAGCGGACGCACTTTGGGAGAGCTATCATCCGCGACCATTGACGTCTCGCAAAATCTGAGGGTGTTCCCCGTTCGATTTTCGATGGCGAGGATGGCGGCGCAGACAGCCCCGGCGCCCACCCAGGAGTTCTCGCCTCAGACCGTCTCTATAACGGCGCATGTGAACGCGACTTTTGCGTTGAGGTAGACCGTTGATATGTCTTTTTCCCGGCTGTACCAGATCGACGTACGCGAGAAGCGGGTGAAAACGCAGCGCGCAAGATCGAGGGCCGCGATGGAGCGCAGCACCGCACACTCGTGATATTCGAGAGGAGACGCATATGATTTCCAGATTCATTCTCGGCATAGTAACGACTGTTCTGTTGTCTGAGGCATGGGCAGCACCCCAGGAGACCGCAGCGCCGAACGGAGTTCCCGTAAAGATGCTGGTTACTGCGGAAAGCCGCAATGGCCGAGAGGTTGCAGAGGTGCATCGCGAGGACGTGATGGTCTATCAAGGGCATGAGCGTGACAAAGTTACGGATTGGGTTCCGGCGAAAGGGGACCATTCCGGGCTCGAAATCTTTGTCCTCATCGATGATGCGTCCAACAGCAATCTCGACCTGCAGCTCTACGACGTTCGCCACTTTATCCAATCACAGGCGGCGACCACCATGGTTGGTGTCGCGTACATGGAGAATGGGACCGCAAATATTCTGCAGAATCTGACCACGCCCTGGCTGCAAAGGCCTTGCGCCTTCCGCTTGAGGTCGCCGGCATCAACGGCAGCCCGTACTCTTCTCTCGGCGACCTGATCAAACGCTGGCCGGAGAGCTCTGCGCGTCGCGAAGTTCTCATGATCTCGAGCGGCATTGATTACTACTGGGGAAGCGGTCCCACCGACCCTTATGTTGATTCAGTCGTTGACGAGGCCAAGCGTGCGGGTGTGATCGTATTTGGAGTTTACACGCCGGCCGCAGGGCATTCGGGCCATAGCTTCTGGCGGACCTGGTGGGGCCAGATTTACCTTTCCCGCGTATGTGAGGAGACTGGAGGTGAGTCCTATGGTGTCGGGTTTCTCGGACCGCCGGTCTCATTCCTCCCCTACTTGGACGAGGTTGGCCATCGGCTCGATCATCAATACTGGCTGACCTTCCTGGCAGTGCCGGGGAAACAATCCGGACTGCAGCCTATAAGACTGACGACCGAGATACCCAATGTAGAGCTGGTGGACGCAGACAATGTCTACGTTCCGGCTGAACGCCAGTGATCGCCTCGGACAATATGTGCCTTCGCTTAGATTCGCACCGCCGCGGGTGGGGCGTGCTCACCACGCGGCACGTGTTCCCTTTGCCAGTCACAAGCACCAGACTTGTAAAAAGCAGGGACAGCAATGTACTGCTTTCCCCAACGGTGACAGCAACCTGGCACGACCACAATATATCGTGTCGCGATATTCACTCGCATCGTGATACCTGATCATCTCATCTAAGTAAGTAGAGGTTTGGAAGGAGATGAGGTATGTGGCTGCCAAGCTGGGAGGCAATGGGAGCGTTCCTGCTGGCCGCGATTCTATCTGCGCCCGCCTGGGGTTATGAAACGACGAACGCAAATTCTGCGGTACCAGGAACCCTCAACTATGTGGAAGGTCAGACTTCGATTAGCAAGGAAGTCCTGAACTCGAAATCTATTGGTTCGGCGGAGGTGCAGCCAGGCCAATCGTTGGACACGGGAAACGGCAAGGCCGAAGTATTGCTCACGCCGGGAGTGTTCCTGCGAGTCGGCGACAACAGTTCCGTCAAGATGATCTCGCCTAGCCTTACCAACACCGAGGTGGGTGTGAACCAGGGCGAAGCCATGATCGAAGTCGCAGAGATCCATCCCGAGAATTACATCCGTGTCACTGAAGACGGCGCGACAGCGCAACTGCTAAAAACGGGGCTGTACGACTTTGACCAGAAACAACAGGAGCTGCGCGTCTTTGACGGCAAAGCACTCGTCGAGGACGGAGGCGCGCAAGTCAAGGTCAAGGGTGGCCACGAGCTGAGCCTCGCCAGCGGAGCTCCGCTGAAAGCGAATAAGTTCGACAAAGATGCCTACCAGGAAAACGACTTGTACCGTTGGAGTGACCTGCGGTCGGAGTACCTCGCCGAAGCAAACGTAGATGCTGCTCGCATATATGAGATCAACGGATGGGGTCCGTGGGGAGCTGGATGGTGGGGTGCTGGATGGTATTGGGATCCTTGGTTTAGCGCCTACACCTTCATACCCGGAGACGGCTTTTTGTACGGCCCGTTTGGCTGCGTTTTCTATTCGCCATGGTGGGTGTACCGAGCACCGTTGTATTGGTACGGTTTTGGGCATGGATACCGGCCCCACTATCATACTTTCAGCGTGTTTCGCTGGTCCCGGCCAGGTCACTTCCCGGAGAGAGGAGTCTACCGTTCAGGACCAGGCAGGTTCGGCGTAGCGCGGGGCTTCGGTGGGGTGAGGGGCAGGGGCTTCGGCGGATCGATGGGCGGCTTTCACGGTGGTGGCTTCCACCGAGGCTAGTCGTTTTCTAGACTGCCTTGCCATGTTGCTTTTGTCCTACAACCCGGCAAAGCAGGCTGCGTAAGGAGAGGCAGTAGCAGTTGGGCCCCAAAGCAGTACTGAAAAATATTCAAATCAGTGCCCTGGGTGAGTGCTCTATTTGTGGCGATTTACTCTTGGCTGCCCCGACGAATGTCCAAGACCAGACGCGGGAGCGCATCATGGAAATACTGGAAAACCTGTTTCGGAATCATCTTGCACAGAGACATGGCTTTTTTGAAGCACTGGTTCGCGATTCGGACACAACTCATCTTCGTGACCCGCGAAGTGAGCCTTCGCGGGCGCCGCAACAAGTCCCTCAGTGCGATCGTCCAGCCTAATGCCGCACTTATCTTACTGTGATGGCGTCACTCTCCTGGGAGAGGCCGGCCTTACCCGACATCCCCATCTTGCCAGCGACGTCTTCGGCAATGCGAATGTGATCCTGCAGCGTGGGGAGCGTTTGAGCAGCGTAGTTCTTTGCTGCGTCATTCTGACCGTGCTCAATCTCTGACTCAAAATCAGAAATCACCTGCTTGTGACCCGTCAGCTCGTCGCGCAAGTAGGTTTTGTTCAGCTTCGCTCCGGAAAGTTTCTTGAGTTCATCATCTCGAGTGCGATCGGCTGCACCCGGAGTCGTTGCCAGAGTGACCCCAGTCATTTCCGCTACCGTTGCCAAGCTTTGGCTGGCCACGGTGTGGTCCGTCACCATGCGTTTCGCAAAGTCCTTTACGCCGGGATCCTTCGATTTCTGCTCTATCATCTTGGCGGTTTCGATCTCCGCGAGATTGGACTCTGCAGCACTTGTGATGAAAGTGCGGTCTGCCATACTGAGGCTATCCGCTGGGGGCTTGCTTACTTGCTTTTTTGGCGAAGCGATAAGATTACAGCCGAGCAACAATCCTGAACAGAAGACAGCCATTCCCAATCCTGCTTTCATAAATTCCTCCTCTAAACCATTCGACCTCAAAGAGACCGAGATAACGTGCAGCGTACTGCGGCATTGGTGAGGTCATCCTCCAAAGGCTGGCCGCGCATCAATCGGAGCTTTGTCCGGCGACGTGTTGTACCCCGCGGCGCAACTAATTTGGATGGATCCGGCCCGCAGGGGGTTGTCCCATTCATATCGTGTAGCGATATATCAACCATCTCCCGGATCCTCGAAACGACACGAGTTTCCCTGGAGCGAATCGCAATCAGGCAGACCTTCATCCGCATTCAAAATCTGACCCTGCCGTTCATCGAATCACCCTTCGTGTCTCGACGCTTCCTCTCTCCTTTCGAGCAGCGGCTTTAGCCGCGGCTCAAGGTCTTTGAGGACCTGCACTGCGAGGGCGCTGGTGAAGTCGTAGTTGGCTGACGGTTTGCCCGGAACGAAGGCGGTTACCGTTCCGAAGAAGCGGTCGCCAATCATGAAGACGAACGTGGCCGTGCGGTTGACTGCGCGCGAATCAACAAGATTTCCCGACCCGTCAAAGACCTTGAACCTGTTGTCGCCGGTCCCGGTCTTCCCCCCAATCGGTAGTACGATTCCGTCGACCAGCGTCATTCCCCCGTGGACACGACGGCCCGTACCATTTTCGACGACACCAATGAGTTGCTTTCGTACGAGCTTTGCTATCTCGGACGAAAGCACTTGCTGGCTTCGCTGAGTCTGAGGCACGAATACTGTCTCCACCGGAGTGGCACGCGCAAAATGGAGCTCGCGGATCGTGATGGTGGGTTGGCGCACGCCTTCGCTCAGAATGATCCCCATCAACTCCGCAAGAGCCGACGGCGTGTCACCAGAGACTCCGAGCGCGGTCGCATAGGAGGGAACCAGCGATTCGAAGGGGTAGCCGACCGCTCTCCAGTCACGCCAGATCTCGTGAAACACCTGTTCTTCAACGACCGACTTGATTCTCACATCTTGCGCGGCGCGGTCCCGTGTATGAAAAAGCCACCAGTAAACCTCCTGCCGCTGCTTCGCGCTGGCCCGAAAGATATCAGAAAGCGTTACTCGCGGATGCCGCTGCAGATAACCGATCATCCACAATTTCAACGGATGGACGTGCGCTAAGTAACCACGATCAGCAAGGTTGAACTTATCAACACCGTAGTTTTCGTAGAGTTTTTTCAGATCCTGTTGCGGCAGCAATTCCCGTGTCAAGTGCGATTCCATGAAAACCGAGAACTCCCCCAGTCCTTTCCGAGGACGTACCGAGCGATAAATGACGGCTAGCCGGAGTGGCGTCGGACTGATGCCTTCGAGCAACACGCTTAGAGCTTGGTCGGGAGTCTTCCCGCGGAATTGCTCATAGAAACGTCCCAGGAACAGCTTTCCTTCCCCGTCCGCGAACCGCGAGAGGTAGCTTTGGCGGAGTTGAGGGCCCATATCTTCGGGCGAGCCTGCCGCGCCCGGAGCAAAAATGTAGTACCGTTCGATATCCCTCATCAACCGTATGAAAACCAAGTTCACCGACTGCTGAAATGCGTCGCTTACGGTGAGGATTCGTTGGTTATCCGATGGTTCGAAGTTGCTGAAGTAGTGCAGCCCCCCGGCGGTAAAGAATCCTTCTTCCGGACTGGCAGAGTACTGCCGATCCAGAGCGGCCTCGAGCATGGGTTCAAGGTTCCTGCTCCGTGCACTCGATAGATACTGGATGGCCCACTGAGTCAGACTGTCCGGAGGTTGCACCGATACTTCCTTCAGTTGCTCCGCAGACAGAGCGGCGTATTGTTTGTGCAGGCGCTCAACGATCTGCAGATACTCGACCAGCGTACGCAGCTTTGCCGTGGATCCCAATTGCAGCTTCGTTCCGTTGTTGATACTGAGCGGTTCGTCATAGTTGTCGGCCTGAACCTGAAGGACGTTCGCACCTCTTTCCCTTTCGTACAGCGTGATGGCGTAAATTACCGACCTGGGGTCACCCTGGTCTAGTAGTTGATATTGCTGCAGACCTTGCATCTTGGCAGGATTGGTCAACTTCCGAAGGAACACGGTCACCTTGTTTTCAACCTTGCTGTCGATCGTGGTTCGTACAGTAAGGTCTAAGTGATCCAGGGTCTCAACGTCATTTACGCCAAGGAGACGTAGCAATTGCGCTCGGACGAGATCGGGTACCTTGTTAGCCACGAAGGCGCCCGTTTCTCGGCCGCGAATCTGAGGGTGAAGCGGCGTACGCTGCTTCATGGCCAGATCGTACAGTTGACTGGAAATGATCCCGCCCGTACGAAGAGCCCGCAGGTATCGCGCAGTTTGGCTGGATAAGCCCTTCGGATTCTGAAGCAGGTAATAATAAGGAGCGCGCATCGCGAGAAACATGGACAGCGTTTCCCGATAGGCAAGTGCTTGTTGCTTCTGGCCCTTCGTACCCAAGGATTGCGGCGGAGCCTGGAGTAGACGATTGACGGTTGCAAAATCAGCACCGTACCAAGCCCACAAGCCATCCCCCTGGCCGGTTACCTCACCCTGGTTCGGAAGAGCGGCTAGCGGGATCGAGTTGATGTAGTCGCACAGGAGGTCGCGGCGGGCAGTCAGAGTCTGGGGACCGTTTCGGTAGGCGCGCAACGAAGCCGTGACCATCTGCCAGAATTTTTCCTTCACAGAATGGGTCTTGCCTTTCGGGGAATGCCGGATCTTCTCCAACTGCGTGGCCAGCGTGCTACCCCCGATGCGCGGTATGTTGTGGTCCACCCGGTGAACGCTGTACTGCACGACGGCACGGCTGAGCCGACTCCATTCCACTGCGGGATTCAGGTAAGGACGTGTTGCATCCAGGAGGTCACGGTTCTCAATAAACAGGAGGGTGTTCACCACCAGTGGGGGAATCTCGGAGGGACCCAAATAAATCCTGCCAGGATAGTGCACGGTATAGATCGGTTGGCCAGCACTATCCAGGATCTGGATGCCTGTTTGGTTTTTTTCGCGATACACCGGGTACAGTCCCAGACCGGTGAGCTGCATGTAAGCGTTCGAGTCGCGAGCCTGTTCGGCAATCTTGTAGCCCGACGCTTCGAGGCGACTACGAGGCAGGTTAGCATAGCCGAGCCGGTAGTCGTACGGCCCCGGATGCGGATAGTGAACAGCACTGCTTGGACCCTCTGCCAACGAAAATTGCATGCTGCGTGCGATGTTTGCCAGTGTGTGCGCCTGGAACCACGGAGAGATGATTTCGAAAAGAAGCAGGACAATGATCGCCAGTACAACTGTCAATCCGACCGGAAATGCCCGGCCGCGTCTTTTCTTTGCCGATAAGAAGCTGCGCGGCTGCAAATGCAGGACGACCCAGTTGGTGGACGGGTTGCGAACTCTCGCAGAAGATTTGCCAACTCTTTCTCTGCACGCTGGCGCCACATCTTTGTAGATGTCAGGATCAGCGAGCCGAGTTGCGTCTAGATGCAAATCAGTGTCGGTCCGGTCTTTGTTAGTCGAGTTCACGCAACTTCACGCACAGTTGGTCCAATGAGAAGTCGGCTGACTGACAAAAGTCGCAAATCTTTCGCGTGGTTTGTTGCAGCCGGGCTGCCACTGAGGGAACCTTCGCCGCCACTTCCTTTGGTATCTTCAGTAGCCCGTGACGGTCGCCGTGCAGTAAGTCACCCGGCTTTACGTCCAGCCCGCCCACCTTGACCAAAGCACCAAGATCGAACATGTGTGCGTAGGCATGTGAGACCGAGACACCTCCGGCAAACAACTGCATTCCCAGACCGCGAACGAATGGAAGATCGCGAACCGTGCCGTTCGTCACAAATGCCACGCAACCCAGTGCTCTTAAAATTGCAGCGTGTATGCTACCCAGGAAGGCTCCGCCTGCAGGCGGGTCGTCAGTGTCTTCCAACACGACGATTCGTGGGGGCGGTACCTGTAGAATGTTGGTCCACCATTCCTTGCGTTCGTGATACATGCCTCCCACCATGGGTGGATCCCCGCAGCGCAGCCGTGCAGTCGCGGCATATCCCACGATAGGCGTCAGATCAGCGAACATGCACCGAATCGTGTCGTCTGCGAACCCTGCGTTGCGCAGCCTGACTCTGAACGTTTCGACAGCATTCGACACGGTAGAGGTATCAAAACTCCGAAGAGCATCCAGGTCCTCACTCGGGAGAGAAGACTCAGGGCCCGCCAAACGTTTTCTTGTCATTTTTTGTCATCGCTCCCGCCTCGACACTGCCAGCGCGACGAAAGCGACGACCAGCGCTCTGGCTCGCCCTCGAAGTCCCTTTGTCTCGACGTTTCTGGAGCGCCGCTCCACAGTCTCACTTTCATCCTAGTGGCCCAACCTAAAGAAGTCATAAGGCGTGAGTTGAGGTAAGCCAACAGCGTTTTCGCCTCGCACTGCGAAACTCGAACTCCTTCCAAGTATTCGCTAACGTCTTGATTCAGTGGCTCGCAGAATTGATGGTCACCGAGCAAGCAATCAGACCGCTGGAGCCAAGAATTTGCCTAGGCGTTGGCCTGCGGAATTCACTCAATTATCAGCGGATTCCTTATGACTTCTTTATGCTGCAGCGCTAGCATCAGACACCGCGGACGTTGATTTCAAGGTCGGCGAGTACCGTTGCGCACCTTCGAACTGCGGAGGAAATCTCTACTTGCTCGTGCCCGTTGAGAAGTGGCATGACTGGCGCAGGTCATCATCGGTTCCGGCGGCTGCCAGAACCCGCGACGGATGTTGGACTACATGTCGCCGTAGCTGGGTGCGAGACTAGCGTCGACAAGATGAGAGGGGTCCCAAACGAAACGAGGAGGCTTGGATGAGGATCACGCAAGTATTTGCCTCGGCAGACGATGAACGGGTGATCAGCGAGCTTGAGATCTCGCCCGACCAGGCAACTTCGGTGCCAGTCGAGGGAGACCACGTCCGCTGGGTAGTAAACGATAGGGTCTATACGGGGCGCGTTAAGTCAAGACTCATTTCCTACAGTCCACCGAACAATATTGGGCTTGAAAGTGCGAAGGAAGTGAACATGCGAGCTGTCCTCAGCGTGCAATTGGACAACGAAAGGGACTGGAGCTGTTGACAATAAGCGGCGTCTCTATGGGTAAACCGGCTAATGCAGGGGGCCTGTTGGTACAAGGCTTATCCAGCTGTTACAGAGTTATATCGTGTGACGATACAACTAAAATCTGCCTACGGCGAATCTGTATTAGTTGAGCGCCAAAGGATAAGGCGGTTTTAGTACGAGTGACCCGCCTTCTGAAGTTCTGAGGCACCTGCCTCCGTGTATGAGCGAGGACGGTGAAATCGTGATTTCTAAGGAGGATTCCAAATGACGTTCGTTGAGCGTCAAACCCATTTCGCTTCTCTGATTTTCGTCGTGTTCTTACTAGCCGCATTGCCGGTTTTCGCGCAGAGCAATGAAGGCACAGGTAACTTGAAGATTCACGTAAGTCCGAAGCAGGCGTACGTCTTCGTCGACGGGAAGGCCATCCGCGATGGCAGTCAGACGATCAAGCTTCCTGCTGGATCCCATGAAGTCAGCGTTCGCAACTACGGATACATCCCTTACACCAAGGTGGTGCGCATTGACCCACGGGATACGACTGACGTCCCGGTAACCCTGCAGCGATCGGGCAGCGAAGTGTCGGGTCCCTTCGGATACATCGAGTTCAAAGGCCACCCGCGCGCTGCAGTCCTGCTCAACGGTACGACGCCGGACTACTTTGTGGGCCACGTGGATGAGTTCGACTGGAACTGGATCTGGCACCAGCGTCTCTTGGTCAAGCCGGGCACCTATCAAGTGATGGTGACGAGGAAAGGAAACGCTATCTGGTCAGGCCCGGTGCAGGTGAATGCCGGGCAGCGAGTGATTGTCGACCTCAACAACAATGGCGCAATGAAAACCAGGGGCTGGCCACAAGGAAATACCCTCGGGCCGCAGCCGCGATTTGAGGCTGGCATTGCCAGTGCCGAGGTACCCATCGCCCCGGTGACCGCGCAACTCACCGCTCAGTCCACTCAACTGGGCTGTGGACAGTCGGATCAGTTGAAGTGGAGTTCAGCCGACGCGTTGGCCGTATCGATAACGAACCTGGGAGAGGTTTCGGGCAGCGGTAGCAGCCAGGTCTCCCCGACAAAAACCACGACCTATGAATTGGTTGCGAAGGGTCCGGGCGGTGAAGCTACCGAGACAGCTACCGTAGACGTCAATGCCCAACCGACCGCCACTCTGACCCTGGCCCAACCGGAAGTGCACTATCACAAGGTCGGGGATAAGGTCGTGCAGGATGACTCGACGACATTGAACTGGACTTCCGCTAACGCCAATCACCTAACGATCTCTTCGCTTGGCAGCGAAGGCATGAGTGGTAGCCAAACGATTAACGCGCAGCCGAAGCAAACCACCACTGGCCCGGTGAACGAGATGGTGGACTATACGCTCTCGGCCTCCAACGCCTGCGGTGGAACCACCACACAAACCGCAGCCCTGCATGTAGTTGGTTCGATCGATCCTGCGCCGGCGGTAACGCTTGCCAGCGTGTTCTACCCGACGAATTATCCGACTTCCAAACACCGCAAGATCGGCCTTGTAGCTACCGAGAAGGACGCTCTGGTAAGTGCAGCGAATACCTTCAAGAGCCACGAGGAGTATGACAACGACCACGCCACCCTTATGGTCGTCGGGCACGCTGACACTCGCGGATCGAGGAAGTACAACCTGAAGCTCAGCGAGCGGAGAGCGGATCTCGTGAAGAGTTACCTGGTATCGCAAGGAATTTCTGCGGACCAGATTCAGACCCGCGCCGATGGCAAGCAGCAGGAACTGAGCAAAAAAGAGGTTTCGAAGCTGCAGGCAGCGGATTCCCAAAAACCAGAGAAGTGGATGACGCGTCGCTCCCAGCCGACCTGGCTGGCATACAACCGTCGCGTCGATATCATCCTTGAACCCACAGGGAAGCAATCCACGAAAGCGTACCCGAACGATGCCACCGACGCGCGGATTCTGTGGCAGCGGGCTCAACCGAGTTTGCACAAGGTCGAATCGGCCACAAACCATACGACCACGACTGCGTCACTGCAAGCGGCGCACTAGAACAGAAGTGGTGGCACCCCGCCGGCTGGGCCCCAAGTCATTTAGGACACGGGGCACAGCCCCTTGAGGCACAGGCTGGCATATTCTACTCGGGAGGATGGGATGCGGTACGTTTTGCTCGGTTCTCTGTTCTTGAGCGCTCTTGTCAGTTTTGGTTTTGCCCAGACAACTGGAACCTCTGACGGCGGCAATCAGAACCTTCGTGATTGCGTGGACGGGTTCGCCACCTGCAATCGATCGCTGCTGACGGGATCTCTGGCGCGCGAGATTGACGAACTGCACGACGAGGAGAACCTTCGGGGATGTCTGACTGGTTACAACGAGTGCGATCATTCGAGGCTCACCGCGACGGACGCAAAAGAAGTCTCAAGTGTGGAACGCCGCCGTAACCTGCTGGCTTGCGAAACCGAAACGGGCATTTGCGATAAATCGTTAGTGACTCCCGCTGAAGCCGAAAAAGTTACCCGTATTGAAAAAGAGCAAAACCAAGTGAATTGTGAGACTGGCGCTGAGCCTTGCGACTATTCCCTACTCACTCCAACGGAGGCGGTGAGAGTTCATGCCCTCGAGCGGGAGCATAATCTTCTTGCGTGTCAGACAGGAGACCAGCAATGCGACCAGTTGTTATTAACGCCATCGGAGATAAAAGAGGTCGCAGGCATCCAGTATCAGACGAATCTCCTCGCTTGCAAAACCGGCAACGGCTACTGTGATGATTCCTTACTGACACCATCGGATGCGCGACAAGTCGCGGAAGCGGAACATCAGCGCGATGCATTGTCCTGCACGGCGGAGCGCGACATGTGTGATCCCTCCTGGTCAAACGATCCTGCTTCAGCCACGCAAAAGGATGCCAAAGTCACTACTGGGGTAAAAACAGCGCATGGAGTGCAGGACACTCGCCACCGGCCGTGATTCTCTCCTATCCTTTATTCCCTTAAGCTCAAGATTTGAACCGCACTGGGGCTGCTAGCGAGCTGCGTTAATCTCCTGGACAATGCGGTCGAGATGGTAAACCTTTTGCATGCCTTCCAGTAGAGCACGGCTGTCGACGGCTACCGCGCGGTTTCGATCCGCATCGTAGCCGAAATCGCCACCCAAAGAGAAAATGTTGCCGTCAAAGATGAGGCCAACGATCTCCGCCTTGTCATTTATTAGCGGGCTCCCGGAGTTGCCACCGATGATGTCGTTGGTGGTCGAAAGATTCATGGGCGTTTCCATATCCAGAGACAACTTGGCCTCCTGCCAGCTTCTCGGTAAGGCAAAAGGAGGCGCACCCGTGGCATGGTGGAACAATCCTCCAATGGTGGTGTAGGGCTCGACGAAGTGACCCTGCGCATCGTCAAAACCCTTGACGGTGCCGTAGCTCAAGCGAAGCGTAAAGGTGGCGTCCGGGTCGACACTTGTGCCGTACACCGCAAAGCGAGCGTTGGCGATTCGCTCCGCATTCGAGCGGGTTGGCGCCACCACTTGATCCTCATATTCCTTGCGAGCAGCCCGCAGATCGGGGTCGATGGAAACCGCGAACCGAATCAGTGGGTCACTGGAGGAGGCGATCGCCGCTTCACCGCCATCGTAGAGTGCCTCGCGAACCTTGGGATCGTCCAGATGAGTTCCGCTGATCAGGCGATCGGCAAGCTGCGCCGGCGATTCATCTCCCAGCATCTTGCGAACGACGGGGTCGCCTTCTCCCAAGTCGCGCCTGGTGGTGGTGAAGACATATGCCAGAGTGAGCTCCTGCAAGTTTTTATTGATCGGAATATTGGCTGCCATTCGCTGGCGCAGCGTAACCAGGGCCTGATCGGTGTATTCGGGCAAGCGGTCCGAGTTGCGTCTGGTTCGCTCAGCCGCCGCGCGCACCAGTTCGATTGCATCTCCGATAAGGCCCGTACCAAAAAAGAAACTATCCAGGTCTGCGTAGCGCATGTACAGCTCACCCCGGACGTGTTGAATCTTAGCGATGTTGTTCCACGCAGTGGCATCCTCGGCGAGTTTGGGGTTATCAGCGACGGCCGCGCGCAACTTCTCCTCTTCCCGCACCTTGGTGACGTAGAGCTGCGGGTCAAGCAGAGCTGCTTGCCGTCCGTAATCTGCCTTGAAGGAGTTCGCCACAAAGAAGTCATCTTCATGTGCCGCGCGCTCCTGTTCCGGGCCTCTCTTCATGAACTCTTCCAACTGTCCGCGATACTCGGCCAGGTAAGGCATGAGGTGTGGAAAGGACTGGTCCCGGAGAAACTCCAGTTGCGAGATGGTGAGCTCCCGGCTAGTGCCCCCGGGGTTGCCGGAAACAAAGACCGGTTCACCCGCTTTCGAACCGTTGGGGCTCCAGTGCAAGTACTCGCCGCTCGGTACCGGTTTTCCACCTTCGTACGCCCGCAGTAGGCCTATGTCGAAATCGAAACGCGGAAAATTGAAGTTGTCGGGATCGCCGCCGAACTGGGCCACAGCAAATTCCGGCGCGAACACCAGTCGCACGTCGGTGTAACGTTTGTAATAGTAGAGGTTGTAGAGCCCTCCGTGGTACAGAGAAACCAGATCACAGCGGATGCTGGGATCGGTGCCGCAAGTTTGCTGCAGCCTCGCCTCTTCGGCCCGCGGCGCTTTGTTGGCGTCGTCGCCTGTCTTGCCGGCCAACACAGCCTTGACCTCCCCGGTGACATCGCCAATCTGAGTTAGTTGGTCGAGTTCGAAATCCGGGCATTTACGCTCCTCAGCAGCACTCCTCGCGGAAAAGCCGGCTTCAACAAGATTCTCCTGAGCCGTGGAGAGTTGCTCTTCGCATTCGACGACGCAGTGATGATTCGTCATTACCAGCCCGTTCGGAGAGATAAACGATGCGGAACATCCCTGGGCGATGCGTAATGACGAATCTCGAACGTGATCGAGCCAGGACTGCGAGGGGGCGAAGCCGTACTTTGCTTGGACCTTTTTTGAGGGAAAATTGTTAAACGTCCACATGCCTTCATCGGCCCGGGAGAACCCAATGAAGCAGCAGGACAAGAGGAAGATGGCGAAAACGGCAGAAGGGATCGACCGGAGCGTCTTGGATTTCATGCAGGCCTCCGACACGTGGAATTAGATGCCTCACCGGTCGGGCCTGTTGCGTACAAGATCCACAGTCGATTAAGTCACACGAGAATAGACAGGAATTGCGTAAGGGAGGTCATTTCCTGGACATTGCTTTCTGGTTCGTGACTTCTTTTCGGCTCCAGTGCTCCTCAGGACTGAAAAAAAGGTGGAGGCCAATCGATTGTCATACCATTGGCGATAGTAGAGCACAGCGTTTATGACTTCCTTATATCTTGTCTTTATTTTTGATGGCAGGAAGGTGTGCCGGTACATTCCCATGTGGGTGCACGGAGAACTGAGGCGATGGCTGGACTGTTGACCTGCCGCCGTTTACTTCGCGAGGACGACCCCGTCCTGCAGGCTGCCCGATGAACGACCAACGATGCCGCTAGCGAAATTCGAGGCAGACATTCACGTTGGCTGAATATCGCAATCCCCAATACGAGCCAAATCGGATACGTCTCGTCCTCATCTTCCTAATTGCGCTCCTCGCCATGTTCCTTTGGCACCCCTTCGATCATCGACATTTCCTCCCCCGGGTAAGCCAACCGGATCCATAGATTGTTTCTGTTTGTGCCCCCAAGTGTACACAACGGTGATCAAAAGCCGTTCGCGCTAACGCTTCGGCGATTTCAGCGGTTACCGGTGGGCTCGCCCTGTGGACACAGGGTAGTGTCATGCGAGGGCGCTTGTTTCGCCCAACCACTTCCGCGCCTCAGCAGTCTTCGCCGTATTTCTCGATGAACTGCTTGTGCTCGACCAGCTTGTCTTTCAGTTGCTGCTTCAGGTAGACACCCTTGCCGCCGGTCTGCGGCAAACGGTCGACGGCGTCCATCACGAGATGGAAGCGGTCCGGATCGTTCAGCAGCGTCATGTCAAAAGGCGTGGTAATGCTGCCCTCTTCCTTGTCGCCCCTGACGTGGATGTTGTGGTGGTTGATGCGGCGCTAAGTCAGCCGGTGGATCAACCAAGGGTAGCCATGGAAGGCGAAAATGACCGGTTTGTTCCTGGTGAAGAGCTCATCGAAATCCACGTCGCGAGGCGGTAACCGACTCAAGGCTCGGTCAGCAGATATTTGGGATCGTCGGGGTCGCCTTCGATTTTCTTTCTCAGCTAGAGTTCGCCGGGTTGGATCCGCATCCGCAAAAAAGCGCGATCAATACTAGAGGTGCCGAGAGTTGAAAGCCCCACGTCCAAAATCGCTTCATGGAGCCCCTTTGTGGTCTGCTGAGCCGGCGATGGAACCTCCGATGGCGCGTGGTAGCGAGCACGGGTGCGGACAAACAATCGCCCATGACCCGCCGCACTGGCCTTCACCTCAATGACCCGGTAGCTTCCGTCCAGTTTCCTGTTCGTCGGAACATAAGCGATGGTGTACTGATTACGGATATCGTGAGCGATCCGCTCGCAAATAGGGACAACTTCCTTCAACGATTGCGGGAAGAAGGCCTCGCCGCCGGTGTCCTTTGCAAGCTGCCTGAGCACGCCGGGGTTGCGGTCAGGATCTTCCTCTCCGAAGATGCCGATGGTGTAAATGATGACATCCGGGTGCCCTATCATGGCCTTGATCTGGGCTAGATTGTGTTTGCTGGCGTTATCGCCGCCATCGCTGATCACGATCAGCACTTTCTTATCCCGGGTGCCCTTCTCTAGATGCTCAAAAGCGGCTGCAATCGCATCGTACAGTGCCGTCTCACCATTGGCAGAGAACTTGGACAGGGCAACCTCTAATTCGCTTACCTGATCCGTGAATGGAACGTCCTCGGGGAGAGCAAACGAAACTTTCTCGTTGAAATTGACCACAAAGATCTGGTCCCGCGGATTGCTGGAGCGGGCAAACGCCAAGGCTGCCGCGATCACATCCCCGCGCTTTGATCCCATGCTTCCGCTGTTGTCGATGACGAGGCCGACTGTGACCGGGATATCTTCGTGGCTGAAATACTTGATTCGTTGCCTCACTCCGTCCTCGTAAACCTGAAAATCATTCTGGTCGAGTCCGGAAACCGGAGCGCCTTTGTGGTCTTCTACGGTAGCGTGCAACACTACAAGGTCGGAATTGATTCTGAAGGTGTAGTTGTCACCCTGGTGGCTCTGGGAAGGAGTCGGCACTTGAGGCCAAGCGAAGCCCGGAAGAAGCATAACGACAACCAGCACAACCAGAGATGGGAACGTGGAAAGTTCCCTCGCGCCCGGGAAGGCGGCATTGGCTCTTGGCGACGTGGCCGTCACTCTTCCCTCGTGCAACTACACATCTTTGTATCAACGCTATTTATTCTGAGCTGCCCACCAACACCTGCCGATTTGTGCAGGTGCAAGTTCTGAGCTACGCTTCCAGATTAGTGAAGAGGGATAAGGAAATCATAAAGGCCAACTGTCTCCGACCGTAGACGAGCTCATTCCATTCGGAAGTGACCTCGGCGCGCGTGCACCGTCGAGGCTGGTAGGGAAATCTGACCTCGAAGCTTTTCGACCGTTCGACCCTCGCAACCAGAACAGCTTAGGATAGCTGTCCCGCAATTGCTCTCAGGACACCGACAGTCACTGCGTCTCTTTATGACTTCCTTACAGGTCGCCACTAGTATCTGAATGTATTGCAGCAGGACTGAGGTCTCTTCTCTGCAAGACTGCGCTGCAGAGTGCCATAAGTTTTGTGACCGTGTCTGCTCCTGCGGATCTATCGGAGAACATCGAAGTGAACTCAAAACTCCTTCTGCTCCTGGGGTTTTCGCTGTTTGCCTTCACGTCATATCTGTGCGCGGCTGCGACCCAGGAGCAGACCAACGTTGTTCGCGCCACGTGGCCGAACGGCATGCGTGTCGTCATCATCCGCAACTCCCTGGCCCCGGTGGTCACGGTGGAAATGAATTTTCAGGTCGGCGGCGATGAGACTCCGACAGGATTTCCAGGCATGGCCCATGCGCAGGAGCACATGGCGTTTCGCGGATGCGATGGCATGACGGCCGACCAGACGGCTGCCATTTATGCCCAGCTTGGAGGCCAGGACAACGCCGACACGCAGCAGAATATCACCCAGTATTTTGCTACCGTTCCCGCAGCAGATGTTGACGTCGCACTCCAGGCACAAGCAGCGTGCCTGCACGGTATCGATGACGCGCAGCAGGAGTGGTCTCAGGAACGAGGCGCCATTGAACAGGAAGTGGCCCGTGACCTCTCCAATCCCACCTATAAATTCATTACTCGCTTGAACGAAGACATGTTCGCAGCCACTCCGTATTCCCACGATCCACTGGGCACCAAAAGTTCCTTCGATGCGACTACGGGGGAAATGCTCAAGGATTTCTATAAGAAGTGGTACACCCCGAGCAATGCGATCCTAGTGATAGTGGGCGACGTAGATCCGACCTCAGCCGTGGCAAAGATTAAGAAGTGGTTTGGCGAGATTCCCAGACATCCCCTCCCTGAACGGCCAATCGTGGATCTCAAACCTGTGAAGTCGGAAACCTTCACTCTCGACAGCAATCTTCCCTACGTTTTGGGCTTCATCGCCTATCGCCTTCCGGGAACAAGCTCACCGCATTATGCGGCGACAGAGATCCTGGCCGATGTGCTGGCCAGCCAGCGCGCCGATCTTTACGGTATGGTGCCGGCGGGCAAGGCATTGGCGGCGGAATTCGGCCTAGCGGAGACTTACCCCAAGGCCAGCATCGGATACGGAATGGTGGCTCTGCCTTCCGGAACCGACGCATCGAGCGCCATCCATGAAATGCGAGAGATTCTGGCGGACTACGGCGAAAAGGGTGTTCCGGAGGATCTGGTGGCGGCAGCGAGACGCAATGAGGTAGCCTCTGCGGAATTTCAACGTAATTCGATCCCGGGTTTGGCCAACGTCTGGTCAGAGGCTCTGGCGGCCGAAGGCCGCACCTCTCCCGACGAAGACGTCGAAGCCATCAAACGCGTCACGCTTGCGGATGTGAACCGAGTCGCCAAACAATTCCTGGTCGATCAGAACTCCATTACGGCAATACTGAAACCCGTGCCCACGCGAGAACCTGTGTCCGAAAAGGGATTTGGCGGCGGGGAAAAAGTGACGAGCGATCCCACCAAACCAGTACAGCTTCCCTCGTGGGCCGCCGGTGCTCTGGCTCAGCTCAAAATGCCCGCTGAGTACATCACGGCCTCCGATACGACGCTGCCTAACGGTCTTCGCTTAATCGTGAAGACTGATCCGACGAGTCCAACTATTTCGGTGCTGGGCTCGGTGAAGCATAACGGCGACCTTCAGACGCCACCTGGACAGGAAGGCCTATCTGATCTTCTCGGTGGGCTCTTCTCTTATGGAACGCAGACGCTCGATCGGCTTGCCTTTCAGGAGGCATTGGACGACATCGCTGCAAATGAGAGTGCGGGCTTCAGCTTCTCCGTGAAAATCCTCAAGGACCACTTCTCCCGCGGCGTTCAACTGCTGGCGGACAACGAACTTCACCCCGCCCTGCCAGCGCAGGCCTTCGCCGTGGTCCAGAAACAAACCGCACAGTTTGTTGCCGGCAATCTGCAGAGCCCAGGCTACCGGACGTCACGTACGCTCGACCTGGCTTTGTTGCCCCCCGGTGACCCGGCGTTGCGAGAGGCTACACCAGCTACCGTCGACAAGGTCACGCTAAGCGATGTGAAACAATATCACGGCTCCACTATACGTCCGGACCTGACCACTATCGTGGTCATTGGCGACGTGTCACCGGAGGAAGCCAGGAGAGTCATTGAGAGGTGGTTCGGCGATTGGAAAGCAGTCGGCCCCAAGCCCAATACCACCCTGCCTCCCGTCCCGGTGAACAAACCTTCGACGGTGAATGTGCCTGACCCAGAACGGGTACAGGATTCCGTGGTGCTTGCCGAGCAATTGAATCTCAACCGCTTCGATCCCGACTACTATCCGTTGCAACTGGGTAATCATGTTTTGGGCGGAGGTTTCTACGCCACGCGTCTTTATCACGATCTGCGACAGGTGACAGGCTATGTCTATACCGTGGACGTCAGCCTCGACGCATCGAAGACCAGAGCCAGTTATGCTGTCACCTATGGCTGTAATCCAGAAAATGTCCTGAAAGCGAGAGTCTTGATTCAGCGTGACCTTGACCAGATGCGGACTGAAGATGTTTCTGCGGACGAACTGCATCAGGCCAAGGCCCTGCTTTTGCGGCAAATCCCTTTGAGCGAGTCGAGTGAGGATGCGGTGGCTAGAGGACTTCTCGGGCGGGCAGAGATTGGCCTTCCTCTGGACGAGCCGATACGGGCCGCGAGGAAATACTTTGATCTCAATGCCGACGAAGTGAAGGCCGCATTTTCCCGGCATATACGTCTCGACGATTTTGTTCAGGTCGTCCGCGGCCCCGCCTCACAATAAATCTGTAAGCGAAATGTAGGGTCCATAGCGCTGGGTCTTGATCGTTGCGCAACACGCCACATCATTGTGCGACACGGCGACCTGATATGAGGATGGTGAGGGAAGCTACCCTTAACCCGGCGCTCATAGCCGTGCAATCGCCCGTGGCGTTCGTAAATGGTAGAGTGCTACTACGTGCCCCTGATTCATCAGCCGGGTGTGACTTCTAACATCGATCTTTTCAATGGCTGATTCAATTGCACATGTTGTGCGGTCCACGAAATGCCCGAGACCCACCGTGTGGGGATGAGCACTTTGTGATCATCCGTCTTCACCACCAGATCGACTATTGCCCACTTGTCATCGTCAATGATGAAGTCGGTGACCGTGCCGAGCGCTCCATCGCCGAGATCTGTGTGGTAGCCAGCTATCTCTCTCGCACTCCGAAGGTGTGAGTACCCGGCCTTCTCGGACGCGTCGAAAGTGGCACCAGGCGTACTGCTCCATGCGAAAGGCGGAAAAGGTTCCAGACTTACATACTGCGTCCATCCATAATGGCGAGCCAACTCGAGTTCCTGTTGCCGAGACACTGGCTGGTCGGCATCCACGTCTGGGCTGTCCTGTACCTGTTGCCTCGTCAACAGCACAGGGACTGTCTTTTCCGCCCAGACTGCCCTTCCCAGGGCTGCTCGCGAGATTAGGACTTTCCGGCGAGTAAACCAAGAACCGGTTTCAACCACTAGATAGCGGACCTCCCAAGATCGATCATCGAAAAACACATTGTATGTCTTGCCGATCTCACCATCCTTGGCGAGGATGGATGATCCGAGCATTGAATCGAGGCTTAGCCGCATTCCACTCCCTTCGTCGGTCACAACGGCCGTCACATGGCAGGCGACAGCGCGCCGAGATCTTCAGAAGTCTTCGGACAGCGCCCTAAGCAGCCAGCGCCTTGACCGCCTCCGTTGACATGGGCTTACCACCAATGCCCCAATCCCCAGCCTTCGCCTCTTCAATGATTACAGACGTCACCTGACGCATGTTTTCCCCTTCGATCGAAACCATGGCGTCAGTCAGCTTCGTGATCATCTCTTGCTTCTGCTGCGTCGAGAAGAGGTTTTCGATGAGCTTAACTTCAATCAACGGCATTTAGGGCTCCTGTATGACCGATTTCGGCTTAAACGATCACCCACGGCTTTATTTCGCGCCCACATATAGAGGTTATGGCAGGGAGATAAGGAAGTCATAAGTATCGGAGGGGTCGGATTGCTGCTGCATGCAGGATAAGACTGATCGGATGACAGAAAAGGCGCTGGTCATGTCAGAAAAGAGGTCCGTTTGCAGCGGCTGCCGCAGTGTGCTCCCCAGCACACCCCAGAGTTTTCGCCACGCAATTGAAGCTCGATCATGTTCATGGCCATCCAGATCTACGGTCGGTTCAATGACGGCGATACTTTCCAAAGAGCAACTCAGGAAGGCAACACAGGACGATCGCGCCGAAAAGAATTGCTAGACCGATCAGGCTTGGCGCGGGTGGCATCAAGTTTCTCTTGCAAGAGTTGTCTGACAGATTCGCTGGCTTCGGCCTTTCGCCCGCGCAGGTCGACCAAAGGAGCGGCCGGCCGGTACCGCCCCGCTAACTAGAGCCACCCGTCAGAAAAACCATATCGACATCGTTGGGCAGAACACCAGAAGAACTGAGGAGAGAATCGACGCATCGTGCGATCTGTCCAAGCTCTTCAGAAATCCACTCCTCGAAGGATGTTCGTTCCACCCTCGCTCTCAGATCCACAAACCCGTCCGAGAACTGGAAGGTGGCAGCCGGATCATTCGACAAATCGCACTTAACCTTCTGTACGGCGCGGTGCAGGTGGAATCCGAGATCTTCTTTTATGAAGTGAATGAGCGCTCCGATTTTCTCTGGTTCGAGCGACTGCGCGTGAACACCCCTTAGCATGAGGCTGCCGGAGATTTCGATCATCCGACCAAACGCGGCTTGATGGCAGCGGTGGAGATCTTGGCCCGCAAGTCCCAACAGTGGTGAACACCTCCCGACATCGTGCAGCATCACAAAGCTCAGATCGAGAGAGTTCTGCAAGCTTTGGATTGATCGAGCACGCTGTTTTCGTGTCTAAGCCTGGGCGGCCGACGGTCCAACGCGTGACGAACATTAATACCCCGTGCTATCCGTGGATACCGGCTGGCGCTAGTCGTGATCGCTGGCTGTAACGGACAGGTCTTTGCCACATAGGTGAATCGGACACGAAGGCTGTCGCCAATCCGGTCAGCCACGCGCAAGGCATCGCTCACGTCCTTGCTGTTGTCTAGAAGAATCGCAAACTCATCCCGTCCAGGCGGCCCACGAGGTCTTCCCCTCCCGGGAAAGCGACCGACGCTCGCTCCCGCAATCGTTTTCCCTGCCAAGTAGTGAAACGCTGCGCCAGCAACGCGCTGTCGGTCCGCACCTGCGACGAAAAGCCTTGCCCGGAGCCGCACCACTTAGAGGCATGATCTGTCACAGATCACCCCTTCCAGCCCGCGGTCGGATGCGAGGGAAGGCTGACGCTCGTTGCAGGCTGGTTACCCAAGTTTGTAGCCTGTGATTTAGATCACGGAGCGGGTTACCTAAGTGCGCTGAAAATGAAATGTCAGCTGGTCGACGCCTGGGTAAAGACTTCAGCAGCCGGTGCCGATAAGAAACATCGAGAGTGATTGCCATCTCACGTGCAGCGACAATGAACGATCAAGCTTCGGCTTCAGCGATGCGTGTTATCGGAAGAATATGAAGGGAGCAAACCCTGAACTGTACGGGATTGAGATGTCCCATGCCGCTTGTCACGATCAGTCTTGCTATGAAGGCTTTGCTGGCGGGCTGGAGGCTTCGGGTACGCGCTGACGATCCAGCCTTCAACGAGGATCTTGAGGCTTGGGTGAAGAAGCTCGGACATCGGCTGATTCGAAAGTAATTCCGGGAGGAGTCGTGAGAGTGGCAGCTATGTTCTTCGCGCTGACGATGTTTTCTTCCGGCGCAGCTGCACAGGACATGATGCAAAAGTGCGGCTCGCATCCGGGCTTGTTGCGAAACGAGGTGGGTAGTCTGGTCTGGTTGTCCTCCAGCCAGCTTCACCGCATGGCTTTGAAGCAGGTTATGCCGGAACCGGTTCACATAAGAGGGTTGATCTTCGAGGGGCTAGTGAAGATCAAGATCATGGTAAACACGGGGGGGGACGTGATCTGTATGTGGGACGTGAGCGGCCATCCCCTGATGCTGGCAAATGCGGTCAAAGCGGCCCACGATTGGAAGTTCAAGCCCAAGGTCGAGAACCGCAAGCCAACTGAATTCGTAGGCATACTCGAGCTTCCGGTTTCGGCGAATGGAGATGGCTATTGACACACCAGTTCAAAGCGTGTGCCCGCCTCGCGAGATCATAAGCGCCTTGAACCTAGAGGGAGATTCTTTATGCGTAGAATTCTCGTTGTATTTGCTCTAATCGCAACTGTACTGGGCCCGTTGTCCTGGTCCGCAGATCGCAAGCCCAATGAAGACAGGGGACGGGTTTACATGCGTGAAATCTGCAAGAACTGTCACACGCGGGGCGCCGTGGGTGGAGAGATTACCCCGCTTAACAAGACCAGCGAGCAATGGCGGGCCTACTTTTCGACCGGAAGGCATGAACACGGGAAGAGATCGCTCACCGATATCATGTCTGAGGAGAAATTGCGCGACGTCGAGAAGTTTCTGGTTTCTCATGCCGCCGATTCCCTCCAGCCCGAGACTTGCGGGAGGTAGCGCGCCCGCGCCATTGGCCCGCGCAGTTACTCTGCCTGCTTGTGCCAAGGTCGCAGTGCTGTGCGAATAGCCTAAACTCCGATCATTTCGTGAAACGGGTATGACCCAAAAGGCAATCCTTTCCATTCATCGCCCTCGGGCATACGTGGAGTGACTGTCACGCAGACCGTCAACAGAACCGAGCAAATCAATCCAGAGAAATGCACCGAAACCAGTTCTAGAGGCCGAGATGCGAATCGCCAGGGACTCAAGTTTGGCGATACCACGCCGAGCAGGGATTATGCTTCCGGACTGCGAAAGCGTGCGACAATACTGTTGCTCGCCGAATCGAGACGTCTTGACGCTCGCGATCCCAAGATCGCTATCGCTGGTGACCAGCATCATGGCACAAGGGTCATGCTCCCATTGCAAGGTAGGTAGTGCGAGAATATGGGTCGGCGTTGCCCTTGTGTTATTCGCGACCCACAAGGGACAAAATTGAGTCTACTCGTTATGATAGGCTTCGGAGTGCACGCGATTGGCTAATCGGACAAAACGCGATCGCGGCGGTATTGAGGTGGAGGTCTTTGAACGCCAAGCACGCATCTGCAAGGCCTTCGCGAATGCAACACGGCTACAAATGCTCGACTTCCTCGGCAAGCGCGACTGGGCTGCGTCTGATCTTCAAGAACAACTCGGAATCTCTAAGGCTAACCTTTCCCAGCATGTCGCAATCTTGAAAGCCGCTGGCATCGTAGTGACGCGGCGAAAGGGTGGGAAGGTTTATTTCTCGTTGATAATGCCTGAAGTGAAGAGTGCTTGCCGGCTGATCCGGGACGTACTCCGCGCACAAGTCCGAAACGGTCAGCGGCTGACGATCTGAATTCTCTAATCATCCGGAGGTATTTCACGTGGCGAAACGACTGCCCAAAGCCATAAACGAGTTCCGCAAGCGTCATTCCAACGTGTGGAAAGCCTTCAATGAACTCGGGGACCGTTGTCACGAAGGGGGTCCTCTCGACGAAAAGAGCCGCCGTTTAGTGAAACTGGCTTTGGCAATTGGTGCGGGTCTGGAGGGTGCCACTCACTCTGCGGTGCGAAACGCCCGCAAGAGTGGCATTACACCAAAAGAGATGGATCATGTGGCATTGCTGGCGATTACGACCTTGGGGCTGCCGGCAGCCACTCGGGCAATGAGGTGGATCGGGGATATCTCCGGCAGCAAGTAGCAGGCTGGGATCTTTCTTTTTGCCCTTAAATTGTCAATTTTCTTCCGTTTCGAATCTGCGCAAAGAGCACATTTCCAATGAGCCTACTCTGCGGCTGGCTTGACTGGGT
Source organism: uncultured Acidobacteriaceae bacterium (assembly GCA_963819035.1). Taxonomy (GTDB): domain Bacteria; phylum Acidobacteriota; class Terriglobia; order Terriglobales; family Acidobacteriaceae; genus Sulfotelmatobacter. The sequence continues at coordinate 80,058 of CAWFUU010000011.1, forward strand.
TGGCTGCTCGGGAATCTCCCAGACAGGCTCCCGGTGAGTCGGCACATTCTCCGTGCGACATGACTTCGAACGCTTTCTGTACCACGGTTAGTACCTCCCCAGAGGTTAAAGGCCGAGGAACGCAATCCGCCGCCCCCAACCGCATTGCCTCCTCACATTCTTCGTCCCGGGACGTCAACGCCACCACTATGACGGGGACGGTGCGTTTCTCCCGAGCTAGTATATGCAGGACATCCCGATAGGTGCCGTCGATCAACTGAGAAGCACAGACAACGAGGGAAAGAGGCGTTTCGGCCAGAATTGATTCTGCATCCTGTAGCGTCACAGCTACAATCGGCTCCAGACGTTTTCCCCTGAGCACATCGCCGAACGTGTGAAGGGTCTTGCTCGGCGAACAAATAAACAGAATGCGTTGCGTGTTGGGGTCCGTGGCGCCTCCACCGAGAGCCAAAGCGAGCACCGCACATATGTGCAGCACCGCGTGTATGGACTATGAATGTACGTGGCCGCCGGTTGTTTCGTTCTCGAAGACTTTTCCTTGATTCCTTTAGCAACAGGGGGCCGGAAGGGCCCCCTGTTGTCTGTCGAGCCTGCGCCTAGAACTGCGCGGTTAGGCCCACGGTGACCATGTTCGCTTTATCGTAGCCAGGAAATCCGAGAATCGGACTGGAGTCGAGGCGCTTTGGCGCACCGATGTGCCAGCCGGATCCGGACCACGTGTAGTTGTAGCGGATGAAATCCGCCTTGAACATGAAGTGATCGGAGATGCGGTGGGTGAGGTAAGTTTCGTACACCTCGCCGCGAGTGTTGGTCTTGGGCGCGATGATGTCATCTTCGGCGTTCGAGAAGTTGAACCAGTACTTGGTTGCCCTGGTTGAATTCGAAGCCGATTTTGGTCCGCCCATCATCCTTGGAATGCTGTAACGAGCGCCCACATAAAACATCTGTCCCTCGTGGTTGACGGGAGTGTCAAAGGGATCGCTTCCCAGTCCACCGAAGGGAGTGGTTTGGCCGTTGGGGCGCAGGCTGTCCCAGTTGACGCTGGCAAACAGATCGAAATTCCCCAGTTTTTTCTGCAGGACTACGCCATACAGGTTGATTCGCGCCCAGGTTGGCGGAAGGAGTATAGCGCATGACCACTGGTGCGGTCGACCACATCTCCGGTCAGCGGATTGTTGGGCATGACAACGAGGCCGTTGAATCCGTCGGTCACGTTCCAGGCGCGGGCGACTAACGCTTGCACGAAGGTGTGGTCGGTCTCATACAAATCAACGATCGCCACCGAGCCAAATGCACATCCTTCAGACGGTCGGCGGGAGTTTTGATCAGGTTGCCATTGCCGAAGCCGGAGGAGTAACCCAGTCCGTAGCACGCGCGCAGCGTCATCTTATCGGTGACGTGGTAGCCGACGGTCATGCCATCGTACTGGAAGTCAAACAGCGCGCCCGAGGGTGTGGCCCCGCGGGGTTCGTCATCGCGGAAGTTGAGCGGCGGGCCTCCATTGGAAGGACGACGGCCGATCGAGAGATACAACTTCGATCCGCCAATGTTGTTCCAATTGAAGAAGATCCGTTCGACCCGAACTGGTCGCTAGTTGGGAACACCGGCGGTCGTGCCGTCGATATTAAGCGACTGTTGGGTTGACCATTGAAGACTTGCACTCCGGTGCGAGTCGCCGAACACCTTGTACATGCTCAGGCGAGCGCCGAAGCTGATGTTGTCGGCGACCTTGGCTTCAAACTTCAGCCGCAGGCGGTTGGTGAGCAAGTCGGCTGGTGTTGGCGGAGTAAGCGCTTTGGTAGACGCCAGTGACTTGCTGCAGGTACTGCATCAGCATCTGCTGCATCTGCGGCGAGAATTGGCCAATGGCCTGCTTCAGTCCCGGGAAGGTCAGATTGTTGCTGAAGAACTGGTATTGGCAGTAGTTCTGCTGCTGATTGCTGGTTGAGCGAAACCGGCGAAACTGGTCGGGAGTCATCTGTTGAAGCAGGCTGGGATTGAACGTCATGCCCAGACCGCCCTGCGTCGTTGGTGCAAACAGCCACAACGTTTTCACTGTCAGGTTTTGCAGTTGCATGCCGTCGTAGTGGGCGGGAACGTTGCCCATGATGGTGTGGGCCTCGAAGCGATAGTCGCCGCCCCACTCGAGCCGGTCGCGCAGAGCCCTTTCTCTCTGTTTCCAGGAGACGGTCATTCAGATCGCGGACATTGGTCTGCAGATCGGCGGCGGATGCCGACCTCATCCTTTGCCGTGCGGCCGGCTGTGCAGCCTTCTGGTTGTGCGTTTTTCTCCTGTGCGGTATCGAGGCGCTGTTCGAGCGCGTTGACGGTTTTCTTGAGTTGATCGATCTCCTGCCGGAGCTGTGCGGCATCGTCGGTCGCCGATGGCGCCGGCGTCGACTGGGCCCAGAGCCCCGCGGTCAGCAGGGACATCAGTACTGCCAATAGGAGCTTCCGCATAAATGAGTTCCTTTCGCCTATGAAATACGCGGCCTGCACGGTGGAATGGCGGGGCCGGGCCGCGCCGGCATCCAGAGACTGGACACGCCGCCGGAGCATGGCATGTACATAGTGGCAGGCTGGTCCAGACGTCGGCAGTGACTCCAATCACATATCAATGTGTTACGAAACATCGAAACTTCGAAATCACGCAATGGCTGTGTCGCAAATCACAGCCAGGCGCCCACGGCGCAGCAGGATACGCTGTCACTGGTTTCGAAACATCGAAACTATAAACGACTGGAGGGCAAGTCATGGCACGGTTGTTGAAGGCATCTGTTGATTTCTTTCGTTCTTATCCTCGTATCCGGCCTGTTTTCCGCCATCTTCGCTGCCCAGAAGGGCAGCGAGAACAAAGGACGCTACTATTTCCGCCAGACCTGCAAGGAGTGCCACACCAAGGGGGCGGCAGGAGGGGAAGTTACGCCCCTGAACAAAACTATGGCGCAGTGGCGGGCGTACTTCGCCAAGGGCACCCACAACCACGGCAAAGAGCCGCTGACGGTACACCTGCCTCCCGACCAGTTGCTGGATGCATCCACGTTCCTGATTCAGCATGCGGCAGATTCACCACAACCGGAAACCTGCGGCAAGTAGTCAGGATACCGGTTGTCGAGGCGGGCGTGCTCGTTTCAAGAACAGGGCTGGAAGCAAGAAGTAAGCCAGCTCTTTCACTTTTTCAGGGGTTCGCCCAAGGGAGCGAGGTAGCTTATGGATCGGCGGAGATTTCTTAAGTTCTCGGCGGGGGGCGCTGCAGGCGCGGCCATTGGAGCTTCGCTGGCTTATGTGAAGCCATTCAGCCACTCGCCCGAAAAGCAAGTTACGCGAGTCGAGATACCCACCACGTGCGAGATGTGCGTGAACAAGTGCTCCCTGATTGCAGTGGTGGAAAACGGAGTCATCCACAAACTCAATCCAAATCCTGAGAACCCGAAGTCTCGGGGCATGCTCTGCGCTCGGGGTAACGCCGGAATGCAGCAGGTCTACGATTCGGCGCGCCTGAAGCGTCCGTTGATCCGCGTTGGCAACCGCGGAGAGGGCAACTGGCGTCCAGCCTCATGGGACGAGGCCTTCGACTTTACCGCCAAGAAGCTTTCAGAAACCAAGGACAAATATGGTCCGCAAGGCACGCTATGGTCTTCCACCGAGAGCTTCCAGGAGGTTTTCTTTCAGAACCTGGCAGGGGCCTTTGGATCTCCCAACCTGGTCCGGCATCCCTCGCTCTGCCTCGCCTCGGTGAATCTGGCGTATTCGCTCACGTTCGGGACAGTCCCCTCGTTCGATTTGCTGAACTCGAAATACATCATCATGTCCGGCGCGAACCGGCTGGAATCGTTCATCACGCCCGACACGATGGACCTGATCGAATCGGCCGAATACCGCAAGGCCAAACTTATTTATCTGGACCCGCGTTTTACGGTAACCGCCTCGAAGGCTGACGAGTGGTATCCCATCCGGCCCGGAACCGATCTCGCCTTTATGCTCGCCATGTTGAACGTGATTGTGGGCGAGAACCGTTACGACAAGGAGTTTGTGGCCAACTACACGGTCGGCTTCGACAAACTGGTCGAACATGTGAAGCCCTTTACGCCTGACTGGGCGGAGAAGGAAACCGAGATTCCGGCGAAAGACATTACGCGCATTACGCGGGAGTTTTCCGACGCCGCGCCGCGCGCCGTGTACTACGCCGGGCGCCGGTCGTCCTGGTACCGGCAGGACTTCCACACCCGGCGCGCGCAAGCCATTCTCAACGCGATTGTCGGCAGCTGGGACCGGGAAGGTGGCATGGTGCCGAATGGAAAGATCGCACTCGGCGAATATCTGTTTCTGCCCTGGGACGATCCCGCCGCGCCGCGCGTCGACGAGATGGACAAGAATTTCCCACTCGCAGCGAAGGGCGACGGCGCCTATCTCAAATTGCGGGAGAACGTGATTACCGGCACGCCCTACCCGGTGAAGGCGTGGATGGTCCACAAGCAGGACCCGATGAACGCGCTGCCCAACCAGGCGCGCACGCTCGAGATGCTGCAACAGATGGACTTCGTCGGCGTGGTTGACGTCCAGATGAGCGACACGGCTTGGTATGCCGATGTTGTTTTCCCCGAGTCGACCTATCTGGAACGCACCGATCCGGTCGAAGTGCTGTCCGGCATTACGCCGGTCGTCGTGTACCGGCAGCAGGTAGTCAAACCCGCGCACGACACCAAAACCACGCTCGAGATCGCGCAAGGTCTGGCCGAACGGCTTGGGCTGTCCCAGTACTTCGAGTTCACAATGGACCAGTGGGTCGCGGCCCAGGTGAAAGAGTTGCCCCTGGAAGCACCTCTTGAGCATTTGAAAAAACACGGCGTTTACGTGCCGCCCGGATTTCCCAAGTACGGCACAACCTTGAACCCCGACCACCGCTTTATCACCAAGTCGGGCAAGATCGAGCTATTTTCGGAGCGGTTGCAGGAAGCGAACTATGACCCGCTGCCCGTCTACCAAACTCCGGCTCAGCCGCCGGCAGGCAAGTTCCGGATCATTACCGGCCGCCGTGCTTATTTCACCCATGCTAACAGTACCAACAATGCCTGGCTGAACCAATTCGCACCGGCCAACCGCCTGTGGCTGAATCAATCCGCAGCTGACAACCTCGGGATTGCCGATGGGGATCGCGTCGAAGTGGCAAGCACGGTGGGCACGGTTCGGCTCAAGGCGCGAGTCACGCAAGAAATTCGTTCCGACTGCGTGTTCATGCTGCACGGCTACGGCAAGAAATCCAAGTGGCAACGGTTAGTTGCGGGCAACGGTGGCGCCGATGCCGAGTTGTTGGAAACCGCATGGGACAAGGTCTCCGGCAATGCCGCCCTGCACGAAACCTTCGTTTCGGTGAGAAAGGTTTAAGCCATGGCTGCCCGTCCAAAGCGTTACGCGATGATAGTGGACTCGAAGAAGTGCATCAACTGCAAAGCCTGCGTGGTGGCGTGCCGCGCGGAAAACTCGGTTCCACTGGCGTACAGCCGCGACTGGATGAACGAAGAGACCCGCGGCGTGTGGCCCAAGCTGATGGCCGCGTTTCAGCCCGAACAATGCCACCAGTGCACGCATCCGGCGTGCGTGCGGGTGTGCCCGACTGGCGCTTCCCATCATCGGTCGGACGGCATTGTGGTCGTCAACGAAGCAGACTGCGTCGGTTGCCGCTACTGCATGATCGCCTGTCCCTATAACGCGCGCTTCTTCCGCGAAGACAAGGGTGTGGTCGAAAAATGCGATTTCTGCGTCCACCGGCTCGAACGCGGACAGCTTCCCGCATGCGTTGAGACTTGCCCCAGCAAGGTGCGCGTGTTCGGCGATCTGAACGACCCCGGCAGCAAACTGGCGGAACTGCTCAGTACCCGCGAATATCGCACGAAGAAACCCGAAGCGGGCACTGGGCCGCAAATCTATTACCTGATCTGAGGAGAGAGGCCAGAAGATGAAAACGATTGAATGGGGCTTCCTGATCGTAAACTACCTCTTTTTGGGAGGTCTATCCGCTGGTCTGTTCTTCGTCTCGGCCCTGGCCACCTTCCTCTATAAGATCGACGAGCCCTCTCCCTACACCCGCATCGCGCGTCTGGGAGCCTTCCTTGCCCCTTGGCCGGTAGCGATCGGCTGCTTCTTGCTGATCTTCGACCTCGGCCGCTGGTATCACTTTTACAAGTTGTTCCTACACTTGCGCCTGGTCAGCCCGATGTCGATTGGATCGTGGCTGCTGGTGCTGTTCAACCTGGTGGCGCTCCTGAACGCCTACGCCTGGTTGACGGAGCGTCAGCGGAACGCCTTGTTTACGAAGTTGCCCCGAGCGCTGGCTTTGTTCTCGAAATTCAATTACGACATTGACCACTGGCGACGCTGGCTAGCGTTGGCCGGTCTGCCCATCAGCGTAGGAGTGGGTATTTACACCGGCGTTTTGTTGGGCGCGGTTCAGTCGCGTCCATTCTGGAACACAAATCTGGTAGCGCAACTGTTTCTGTTCTCGGCCCTGTCTACGGGGTGTGCGGCGCTTATTCTCGGGTTATCGGGCCAGGAAAAATCCGCCCAGGAATTGAGGTTGCTCTATGGCCTCGACATCTGTTTCATGGTCCTGGAATTTTTCATCGTGTTGCCTTACCTGATTCACGGAGAGCTTTCCGTCCAGGCGGTGCAGGATTCCCTGAAACTCATTCTGGGGGGGCCGTTCACCATCTTGTTCTGGGTGTTTTTCCTGGGGCTTGGCCTGCTGACGCCGCTGGTGATTGAACTCCGCGAACTGGTTCCGGTGATCGTCTCGAATCGTGAATTCCATTACAACCGGCTTCTTGCGGCCAGTACCGCGCTGCTCATTCTGGGCGGCGGTTTCCTGCTGCGCTACATTTTCGTTTTCGCGGGACAGATGAGCGCGATGCAATAGTTGGGCGGCAACACATAAATGGGAGGTGTCTATGAATGGCAACGGCACAAAACACAAACTGGAAGAAGAACTCTACGACCGGCAGGTCGGCATCTGCAAAGCTTTCGCGAACCCCACGCGCCTGAGGATCCTCGATCTGGTGGGCCGGCACGACTATCCCGCTTCGGAACTTTTGAAACATCTCTCGATCTCCAAGGCCAACTTGTCACAGCATCTGACGATTCTCAAAGCCGCTGGCGTAATCGCCACGCATCGCAATGGAAATCGAGTCCATTGCCACCTCGCGATCCCAGAGGTCAAGAAAGCTTGTGCTCTGATTCGTAACGTGCTTCGCGCGCAGATTCGAAACGGAAGACAATTGACCGTTTAGAGGAAAAAGGAAGATCCCAGCCTGCTACTTCCGGCGGGAGATGTCTCCGATCCAGGTCCTCGCCCGAGTGGCTGCCCGCAGCCCCAAGGTGGTGATCGCCAGCAACGCCACATGCTCCATCTCTTCCGGTGTGACGCCGCTCTGGCGCGCGTTCCTCACTGCAGAGTAAGTGGCACCTTCCAGCCCCGCTCCAACTGCAAAAGCCAGCTTCACTAAACGGCCGCTCCTTTCGTCGAGAGGACCCCCTTCATGACAGCAGTCCCTGAGTTCATTGAAGGCTTGTCTCCTTCCCTCTCTTGATTCCTGGTTGCTCTCGAACTTCCCATGAAATACCCGACGATTGCCATTCGAGGGTTTACAAACGTTCCCGACTGAGGTGATTGAGTAGGAATCAGATGGTCGAAGCACCACTGCAAGAGATTGAAAACATTCAGCACAACAACCTAATGCCTTTTCGGGACAAGCGGATCGGAGGTTCAGATTCCCTCTTCCCTGCGCCAACCGCTTTCTCGATTCTGGCTCTCAACCAAAGGTGCGCCTGCGCGCCCGACGTCGGATCCTCCCGTGTCGAGCTCGGGATTGCAATGCTGCTTGATCGTGCATGTCCGGGCGGCGGGTGGAACGCCGGCAACGGAGTCGTTTACGACGTCGCCCTCGCTCCCCATCCTGACGACACGGCCATTGCACTACTGGCTTTTGCACGGCGCCGACAAGAACCAACGGTAGAGATGAGTGTTGATTGGCTGGAGCGAGTTGCGCCAACACTTGGCGCACCTTGGAGTCTCGCTTGGTCCATTCTGGCGCTGGCGGCTCATGACCGCCCGATCGAATTCCTGGTGCAGTCACTTTCGAGTCTTCTTGGCCTGCAGCAAGTCGAAGACAGCAGCACTCTCGCCGCAGTGCGCCTGGCTCTGGACTATCAGCGCGCCCTCGCCGCCTTTGGGGTGACCGCATGAGGATCAATCGCAGAGAGCTTCTGATTGGGGCCGCCGCAGTCGCCGCCGGTGCTTCGTGTCCCTGCCTTAGCGGAAAGCTTAAACACCGGCATGCCCGGGCGGACCGCTTGGATGTTGTTGTATGCGGTCTCCCAGCTGAATTCAACCGCCGCCGCTAGGCCGAAATGGTCGGGTACTTGAGCGGTTTGTCCTCGCCTTCGGTTACCGAAATAAGGACGAGCCGGAGGTCTTCTCCCAAGTCATACGAAGAGGGACAAACTAGATTGCCGACGTTTTCGATAAAGAGGAAATTCAACTGGTTGAGGTTCCATTCCTCCAGTGCGCTTTGAACCATAGCGGCTTCGAGGTGGCAGAGAGTGCCGGTCGTGATTTGCTTGACTGGGGCCTGGCTGCGCGCCAAACGAAGCGCATCATTTTCGGTGGCAAGGTCCCCGACCAGAGCCGCCACCCGGTAATTTGTTCGAAGCAGAGTGAGAGTTTTTCGAGAAATGCGGTCTTGCCCGACCGGGGCTGGAGACCAGGCTCACCACGAACACTCCGGCGGCGCGAAAGCGGTCACGGAGGCTCCGCGCGACGAGGTCATTTTGCTTCAGCACATTCTTTCGGACTTCGATCAAACGGGGTTCGGGGCGCATTCCTGTATCTCCACGGCAACGACTCTGAGTTCTTTTCCTTGCACGACTTCAGAGGCTGGGGTACCGCATTTCGGGCAACAAAATAGCTGGATCGAGTTCAGAGGGCATTCTGCTCGACAACTGGGACAAAAGATCACGACGGGTACATCTTTGAGCGGAGTTCCTCGGAAATCCGAATGGAAATCACCGGTTGGTGCAACGTCGCTGCCTTCTCCGCCATCGGCCCTCCCAACAAAATTATGTAACGATACATGTTGACTGTATTGGTACGCCTGCGTTATTGACAAGCGCAATACCAGCCAGGAGTTGATCAACCATGCCCCAGCCAAATCGAACAAGAAAACCTTCTTCCCTTCATTTCGCAGATACCGTAGGTTGGAACACGAGCAGCAGAAAACCTAGCGTTAGAGCTCTTCCGCATCTAGGTGCAGAATCACTCGAGCCTTTTGTAGAGGCAAATGCAGCTGGGGAATTTCTGAATTACTCCTCTCGAACGATAAAACAGATGGCCCGAGAGGGGCGGATTCCCGCTCATCCTTTCGGATCCGGGGCTCGCAAGAGATGGTATTTCCTCATTTCAGAGCTTGCGGAACATCTTCGCGGTCAGGTAAATTCCGCTCATGGAGAAGCTGGTCGTGACAAGACACAGAGGAGGGTCATTTGAGTCACGATCACTGCAAGCCTGTCCGCTACAACCGGGGCATGCTTCGCAAGGAAAAGAGAGCAATCGGAACGGTGTGGGTGTTCCGCTGGAGCGAGGAAGCGAACGGACAGCGGCGCCAGCACAAAGATGTCATCGGCACAACGAAACAATTCCCTACCGAAGCGGCAGCGAACAAAGAGGCCGATCGGCGACGATGCCGGCTCAACGAAAACAAACAGTACTTGAGCCTAAAGGCGATCACGTTCGGGGAACTCATCAACCACTACCTCGACCACGAGCTTCTACGTCTGTCAAAATCAGCTCGCAAGGCGAACAAGTCGTACATCAAGAACTGGATCGAACCGAATTGGCACGGTCGTATTGCCTGCAGCATGAAGACCATGCAAATTCAAGAATGGTTGGACAGAATCCAGCGACCGGACGGAACCAAGGTGAAGATCAAGAACGTGCTGTCGGCGATCTTCTCGCACGGGGTTCGCTGGGAGTTGGTAGAACGCAACCCGGTGTGCGGCCAGGGAGGAAGTCCGGGACATCGCGGTGCTTCAACCGGAGTTCGTCAAAGCAACAGAGTTTCAATCCGGCGTGTGGCCCTTGCCCCAGATGTTGTTCGTCAAACTCTGGAGCAGTTGCCGTTACGAGAGGCGACGATGGCGCTGGTAGATGCAGTCACGGCTCTGCGCGCATCAGAGTTGATCGCATTGAAGTGGAAGAATATCGGGTGGGGGACAGGAATCCTTCAGTCCGAATTCGCATTGGTCGAAGGCGAACTGAAGGAAACCAAGAGCAGGAACAACCCTCTGCCTCTGGCGGAGTCCGTTCTACAGGTACTTCGTCTTTGGCGGGAGAACACGGCCTATCGCTCGGACGAGGATTGGATTTTTGCCAGTCCGCATTATCATGGCAAGACTCCATACACCTATCAGATTCTCTTCCGACGACACATTCGTCCCGTTATCGAGAGAGTTGCTGGAATAAAGAGCAGCAAGGTAGCACCGATCGGATGGCACACACTACGCCGATCACTAGCGACGTTGCTGATCTCAAACGGGGAGAATGTGAAGGTCGCGCAATCACAGCTTCGTCATACAACCCCAAAGATTACCCTGGAACTCTACGCACAGGCCGTTTCAGCCGATCAGCAGGACGCGCACAACAAGGTCGTTCAGATGATGCTTCCTGTAGCATTCCCGGAGAAATTGAAGGCGCGGACGGTTGCCGCAACGGCGTAGAAACTAGAGCGCCGCTCGCTCTGGGTGTCCGGGGGTGCCCGAACTCAACCCTGCCGAAATCAGCTAAGTACTTTGAAGTCTTGGTGAGCGCGGCAGGATTCGAACCTGCGACCCATGCCTTAAAAGGGCATTGCTCTACCACCTGAGCTACGCGCCCATCCTATCCAACTCGACCGTCCAAGCTGTTGAACTGCAACACTTTAGCGGTCCTTTAAAAGGCGCGCACCGTCGGTCTTGGGAGACCCTCCGTTCACTGTTCACTCCGTGCGCCGCCGCTTGAAACTATACCATTCTCGCTCTCGGACCCGCCACCCGCGCCTGCCGTCCGCCTCATTAATACTCGAACGCTCTATACAAATGAAAACCAGAGCGTGGGACTCTTATTCCCTCGGACGACAAATAAAACAGGTCCCGGAATAAAACGCGGACTGGACGGTTATCCACGATGAGCGTCGGAATAACGCTGGCCGATTCGACGGTGCAGGAACTTAAAGCCCACACCTCCGAAGCTCTGGGACGTATGCAAGGTTGAGCCAATCCAGGAACGACTTAGACATGATAAATCCTTTCGATCTCAAGACAGTACTTCTGGCGAAGCACGCTCAACATGTCGTGCTGATCCATTTTCCAATCGCGCTTTTTATCGCAGCCGTGGCTTTCGACCTGATAGCACACTGGGTGAAACGACAAGGCCTGGCAGATGCTGCCTACTACAACCTGCTGCTCGCAGCGATTTCAACACTTCCAGTTCTCGCCACCGGCATCCTCGCGTGGCAGCTCCAACTCGAGGGGCAAAAACTGAAAGGCATTCTGTTGCTGCACCTGGCACTCGCCTGCATCTCGAGTGTGATGATCTGGTTGGTCTGGTGGCTGCATTTCCGTGCACGACGCCGCGTCGGAACCTTGCCAAGCTACCGCCTGGGGGTTGAATTATTGGGCGTCGGGATCATCGCGCTCACCGGTCACTTGGGCGGCTTTCTGAGTGGCGTAAACACACCAGGCTAGTCGTGCTGATGAGTTCCACCGTCGCAGCGCATAGATTTCTCCTGCCCGCCTTCGAAATAGCCGGGAATAAAACCGACACGCGCCAGTTATCACCTCAGAACGGTGCAAACCGCGGAGAACAAAACAAGATGACAGACAAAAAGCAAGAACTTATTGATCAGAAGTTGCAGGACCTCAACAACGATGGCGTTGACCGTCGTGGGTTTCTGAAGTGCATGGCATGGGCCGGTACAGGATTGGTCTGGACGATGAGCGGCGGCATTCCTGTGTCTCGGGCCTTCGCCAAAGGCATGCATCAAAATGCCGGCAAAGGCGGAGACTTCAGCTTTGTACAGATCAGCGACAGCCACATGGGATTCAACAAGCCTGCGAATCCGGATGTGGCGGCGACCCTGCAAATCGCGATGGACAAGATCAATGGGCTGGCGAAGCCGCCAGAGTTTCTGCTGCACACGGGCGACATCAGCCATCTCTCGAAGCCGGAGCAGTTTGACACTGTCGATCAGATTTTGAAAAGCGCGAGCGCGAAAGATGTATTCTTCGTGCCCGGCGAACACGACGTGCTCGACGATAACGGCAAATCGTACCTCGAACGCTACGGAAAGAACGCCAAGGGAGCAGGCTGGTACAGCTTCGACAAGAAGGGCGTGCATTTCATCGGGCTGGTAAACGTGCTGAATTTAAAGTCTGGTGGGCTTGGCTCGCTGGGCGGTGAGCAACTCGAATGGATGGAAAAAGACGTCAAGGGTCTGAAACACAGCACGCCGATCGTGGTGTTCGCACACATACCGCTGTGGGCGGTGTACCCAGAGTGGGGCTGGGGCACCGACGACAGCGCTCTAGCACTGGCCTACCTGAAGAAGTTCGGTTCCGTGACGGTGCTGAACGGGCACATTCACCAGACCATGCAAAAGGTCGAAGGCAACGTGACCTTCCATACCGCGACCTCGACGGCATTTCCACAACCGCAGCCAGGCAAGGCCGATTCTCCCGGACCGATGAAAGTGCCGGCGGAGCAACTGCGGAGCCTGCTAGGAATCACCGATGTGAATTACGTCCTTGGCCAGCATTCCCTGGCGTTAGTTGACTCAACCCTTGGATAGACCGGCCCAGGGCCCAAGAAGATCAAGAGTTAAAAAGGGACAGAAAAATGACGAAAAGAAATATGTGGGTTGCAGTTTTGGCCGTGCCGATGATGATTGCAATGCTGCTGTTCGCGGGATCGTCGAGCGTTAAGGCAAATGAGCAACCCGAAACGGCAAGCGCAGAAGTGAAAATCGACAATTTCAGTTTTGGCCCGCAAACGCTCACTGTACCCGTTGGAGCGACGGTTACCTGGACAAACCGCGACGACATCCCCCACACCGTGGTCAGTACAGACGGTGTGTTCAAGTCCAAAGTGCGGGATACGGAAGAAAAGTTCTCCTACACGTTCGACAAGGCGGGAACGTATCCCTACTACTGCTCGATCCACCCGAAAATGACCGGCAAGATCGTGGTGCAGTGAAACACGGCAGCATCGCGAACACTTGACCGAGTACTTCACAATAGCAATGAGCCGGGACGGCCGCACGGCATCACTCGTCTTCCAATTAAGAAGCACAGATATTCGTAAGGAGCTGATGGTGGCGGCCTTTTTCCCAATCCAGGGATTCCTCGGCACGGGCAGCACGTTCGAGGCCGATCTAAACCTCGTGTTGCAGTTCCTCATTGGAGGGGCGTTAGTCGCCGGGGCTCTCCTCGCAAGACGAAAGCGCTACGCAGCGCATGGAATTTGCCAAACGACCGTGCTGCTTTTGAATCTGGGGATGATCGGGTTAGTGATGTGGCCTTCGTTCCATCAGCAAGTTACTCCAGCGCTTCCTAGGGGCGTCCATAACTGGTATTACGTGGCCGCCACCGTCCATGCGATTCTTGGATCAACGGCTGAACTGCTGGGACTCTATATCGTCATCGTCGCAGGCACGCGCGTTCTTCCCCAGTCATTACGCTTCAAAAACTGGAAGCGCTGGATGCGGGCGGAACTGATGCTCTGGTCTGTTGTCGTGCTAACCGGTGTGGGGACTTACTACGCGTGGTATATCGCGCCATTCCGGTGACGCGCGGAAGGTTGTTCGCACCCGACCCAAACCCCTCATCGAACCGCAGAAGCGGTGGCCCGGTCCGCTGATTGGGTCCTGTCCGAGACGTCGAGGCGCACTCCGCACAGTTCACCGATCAGGCTCCCGGCCCAGCGATAAATATTCTGTTCTCTCACCTGCTTGCGCAGCCGTTGCATGCGGGCGGTTCTTTCTTCCTGATGCATCTCCAGCGCCGCCCTGATGGCATCCGCCGTATGCTCGGTGTCATACGGATTCACCAGCACCGCATCCAGCAACTCGCGCGCCGCACCCGTAAAGCGGCTCAGGATCAGCACTCCCTGTTCGTCATGACGGGCGGCGATGAACTCCTTGGCCACCAGGTTCATCCCGTCGTGCAAAGCAGTCACCAGGCACAGGTCGGCCGCGCGATAGTAGCGCGAGATCTCCTTATGGCTGCAGTGTCTCTTGATAAAAACGATGGGCCTCCAATTCCCCGTCTGGAAGCGCCAATTGATCCGTTCCGCTTCTGCCTCCACATCGGCCAGCAAGTCGTGGTAGCGCTTGATATGGGTACGGCTCGGCGAGCCGATCTGCACAAAAGTAAATTTCCCCTGATACGTCGGGTTCTTCTCTAGCATCCGCTCGACCGCCAGAAAACGTTCCAGTATTCCCTTGGTATAGTCGACGCGATCGACTCCGACCCCAAGAAACAGAGCCTCTACTCCCAACTCCCGCAGCAACGCCACTCGGTCCTCGTAAGGAGAATCCTCCGCTCCCGCACCCGGCGGATCTGGAAATTCCACGCTGATCGGAAACGGTTTCACCATCGTGGAATGCCCCTCACGGTTTACCGTGAAGTGCTCCCAGTCAATGCGAGACTCCACTGTGCGATCGACCGTCTGCAAGAAATTGGTGCAATGAGATTGAATGTGAAACCCGATCAGGTCCGCGCCTAGCAGCCCATCCAGCAATTCCCGTTGCCATGGACAAATTCCAAAACTCTCCGAACTCGGCCACGGGATGTGCCAAAAAATGGCGACCCGCGCATCAGGCCGTTGTTTTTTGATCAAAGCCGGCAATAAGGCAAAGTGATAGTCCTGCACCAGAAGCACAGGCCGCTCGGTGTTAGACATTTCTTCCAACACCGCCTCCGCAAATTTCATATTGGCCTGGCGGTAGTGCTCAAAATCCGCATCGCGAAAGATCGGCCGGGTGTGCGCGATATGGCATAGCGGCCAGATTCCTTCGTTTGAAAAGCCGTAGTAGTAGCCTTCCTCCTCCTCTTTTGTCAGCCAGACCCGCCGTAGCGTGTACTTGGGCTCCTCTGGCGGAACTCGCAGCCGGTCATGCCCATCCACCGTCTCACGGTCGGCGTCCCCACTCCCATGCGCGATCCAGGTGCCGTCACAAGCACACAAGATAGGTTGCAGCGCTGTGACCAGGCCGCTCGCAGGAACCATGGCTTCCACTGATTTGCCGCGATGGACATGGCTGTACGGCTCGCGGTTGGAGACCACGAAAAGCTGGCTGTCGCCCAATTTGCTGCGCACATGGACCGACAGCCGGTCCGCAGTCCAGTACGATTCCGAAGCCTCGCGCAGTTTGGCCTCTCGTTCCGCCGCCAGACGCGCCGCAGCCAGGCTCTCGGCAATACTCGCCATCTCTCGGGTCAGCGGCCGCAGCAAGTCCGACTCCGACATGGCGGCCGAAGGCGGTGCGACTTTGCCCGCCCGTAAGGCTCGCATCCACTGCGCTGCCCGCGCGATGGGCCCGGCTATGCTCCACCGGACGATCAGCACCGTGATCAGCACAATCAGAAACACTTGCACCAGCACACGCAAGAACGTATCGCGCCACACGCGAGCGATTTGCGCATCAATGTAGCTGGCGTCATGCACAATGACCAACTCACCCGCCAATTCCCCGCCCTGGTGCAGGGGCAACACGTAAACGTGCAGGCGTCCGTTTGTGGTACGCACAAACACACTCTGTATTTGGTTCTGAGCAATCCCCTGCGCTATTGCGGGTGGTTGCGATTGCATCCGCTGCGCCAATCCGGCTGACTGTGCGATAGGCTGCAGCTTTGTATCCAGGATCGCCACTCCTGCCAGGCGCTCTCGATTGCTGAATTGCTCAACAATCCCCTGCAGTTTCTTGACCGATCCATTTTCGAGATGAGGACCAACGTTCCCCGCGAGACTTTCGGCCAGCACCGCCGCCCGGTGCTCCAGATCGCCCCGCAGGCTCCGCTTCTCCTCCAGCACCTGGTTGTACGAGGACAGAAGCGATACCAGGGTAATCGCGAGGATTAGGGACAGGATTAGGCGAACGCTGAGTAGTCGCACGTCATTGCTCTCCGGTCGTCTTAATCGAAACGGGCTCTTCCCCAACTGCATTGGGCGAGCTCCCGATTCACCAGGAACTGACCTTGGTGCCGAGGCTGCCGCGAGGATCTCCTGGCGCCGGGTGTCGTGCTGAGCCTAAACCGCAGTTTGTTGTCCGCTGGGTATTAATACCAATACAGCTAGGGAGTAAGTGTAACAGGCCGCCGCGAAGTTGCAGACTGAAAACTCCGAAAAGTTACAAAATCAGAAGTGCACCAAAAAGCCGCTGCTCGAAACCTCCCGCTGGCGGCAAAACGGTCCATCGCCGCGCGCACTGCTATCCTATTTACGCTGACCCGGCACGGCCAGCCTCTACTTGGAGGAACACGTTTGACACTGAAGCGCGAACCCGGTTGGTACAAAGACGCAATTATCTATCAGGTTCACGTGCGCGCCTTCTCCGATAGCAACAGCGACGGTATCGGCGATTTTCAGGGCCTAGCCCAGAGACTCGATTACGTGCAGGAACTCGGCGTCAATGCCATCTGGTTGATGCCCTTTTTCCCCTCTCCCTTGCGCGACGACGGCTACGACATCTCCGACTACAAATCAGTCCACCCCAGCTACGGAACCTTGGAAGATTTCAAGAACTTCCTCTCCATCGCTCATGACCGTGGCATCCGCGTGATCATCGAGTTGATCGTCAACCACACCTCCGACCAGCACCCCTGGTTCCTCGAATCCAGGAGTTCTCTCGACAACCCAAAACGTAATTGGTACGTGTGGAGCGACACCGACACCGCCTATCGCGGAACGCGAATCATCTTTGTTGATACCGAGATGTCGAACTGGGCCTGGGATCCGGTCTCCAAGTCCTACTATTGGCATCGCTTCTTCAGTCATCAGCCCGACCTGAATTACGACAACCCCGCGGTTCGCGAGGAGATGTGGAACGTAATGAAATTCTGGCTGGAAATCGGAGTCGACGGTTTCCGCCTGGACGCGGTCCCCTACCTGATCGAGCGCGAAGGGACCAATTGCGAGAACCTTCCCGAAACCCACGAGGTGATCCGCGAACTGCGCCAGAAAGTCGACGAACAATTCCCCGGCACCATGCTGCTGGCCGAGGCCAACCAGTGGCCCGCCGATCTTCGGCCTTACTTCGGCAATGGCGACGAATTCCACATGGCCTTCCACTTCCCGCTGATGCCTCGCATGTTCATGGGCCTGCGCCTGGAAGACCGCAAACCGATCACAGAAATTCTGCAACAGACACCCGAGATCCCTCCCTCCTGTCAGTGGTGCCTCTTCCTCCGCAACCATGACGAATTGACCCTGGAAATGGTCACCGACATGGAACGCGATTACATGTATGACATCTATGCCCGCGATAAAACCATGCGCTTGAATCTTGGCATCCGCCGGCGCCTCGCGCCTCTGCTCGACAGTGATCGCCGGCGCGTCGAATTGATGAATGGCATGCTGATGTCTCTGCCCGGCACTCCCATCATTTATTACGGAGATGAGATCGGCATGGGCGACAATATTCACCTCGGCGATCGCAACGGGGTACGCACTCCCATGCAATGGAGCGGGGGCTGGAATGGAGGTTTCTCAGCGGCTGATCCTGAAGCGCTTTACTCACCACCAATTCTCAACCCGGTGTTTGGCTACCAGGCGGTAAACGTTCTGTCTCAAAGACGCAACGAAAATTCGCTGCTCTCATGGATGAAGCGCATCATAGCTATCCGCCGTTCCAGTCCCGTTTTCGGTGCAGGATCGATCGAGTTTCTGTTTCCCGCCAATCACCGCGTATTGGCCTACGTCCGGCAATTAGGGAAGGAGACGATCCTGGTGGTGAACAATCTCTCCAGTGCCGCACAAGCCGTCGAACTCGATCTGCATCGCTACAAAGGAAATATTCTGATTGAGATGTTCGGTCGAAATATTTTCCCCCGCGTCGGTGATCTGCCGTACCTTTTAACCATGGGCCCATACCAGTTTTACTGGTTCCGCCTGCGCCGGATCTGAAATCACGTCAGGTCAGTTCGGGCCGCTCAGAAAAGTGGAAGGGGCGATGCTTCAGCCGCGAAAGCCTGCCCCCTGAGCGCAGTCGAAGGGCGGCGAAAGATTAAAGCCCACGGCGCAAGCCGTGGGTGAAAATGTGGGAAACGAACAAGCCCCGCAAGGGCGAAAGAAAAGATCTCAACGGCTGCGCTGAAACCCGCTTCTGGAGGATGATTTGGCGGAAGAAACACTTTTGACCGATGATTTCCTTCGCCAACTCATCAACGTCGGCGAAGTCGATATCCTGGTCGGACTCCCCACCCATAACAATGCCAAAACCATCGAGCCCGTCCTCCGCGCCATTCAGGCTGGCATTCTCAAATGCTTTCCCCGCGAACGGGTCGTAATCATTAACGCCGATGGCGGATCGCAAGACGGCACTCCCGATTTGGTGACCGGCGCCTCCATCGATGACGTGTGGCGAGCCTCCAAGGTATATACGCTGCGTACTCTACACGCCATCAGCACTCAGTATGCCCGTACTCCGGAGCCCGGCACCGCCCTCCGGACCATCCTCGCCGCCGCCGACCTGCTGCGTGCCCAAACCTGTGTGGTCGTCTCACCCGATTCCACAACCATCGAACCGGACTGGCTCCAGCGCCTGGCCCGACCTGTCTACAACGACCACTTCGACCTGGTTTCGCCCGTCTATCGCCGGCAGAAATTCGAAGGCGTCCTCATGCGGAATCTGCTGTATCCCATGACACGCGCCGTTTACGGATCCAGAGTGCGCGAGCCCTACGCCTCGGAATTCGCCATCTCCGGCCGCCTGGCCACCGATTTCCTGACCAACGACGTGTGGAACGACGAGTGGGGCAGAACCGGTGCCGAAATCTGCCTCACCATCGCCGCCATCACCGGAAAATATCGGGTTTGCCAGTCTTTCCTCGGTACGAAGGCTCAAGATCGAAGTGCCAGCGATCTGGTTGCCGCCATGCGCCGCACTGTGGGCGCTCTGTTCTCCTCGCTCGATCGTACTTTTCCGCTTTGGAGCACCATCGCCGCCTCTGAAACTGTGCCGACTCTCGGCACGCAATCAGACCTTGCGCTGGAGCCGGTTAAATTAGACCGCGAGCGGCTGCGCGAGATGTTCGCTACCGGCGTCGGTCAACTGGAACCTGTTTTCCGGTCGATACTCTCGCCATCCACCCTTTCCGAGTTGCAAACCATCGCTGCTCTCGATGTCAATGACTTCCACTACCCCGCGGACTTGTGGGCCAGGACCGTCTTCGAGTTCGCGGCTTCCTATCACAAATCCGTTATCAGTCGTGACCACATCGTGCAGGCCTTGGTTCCGCTCTATCGCGGGCGGGCTCTGGCCTTTTTGCTCGAAAATCAAGATGACCATGATGAAAACATGGAGACCAGTGTGGAATCTCTGTGTGGCGAGTTCGAACGACTAAAGCCCTACCTGCTCGAGGTCTGGGCAGATAGAAAGTGAGGCGCCAATGCGGGAAATCATCATCACGGAATTGACCAATGCCTTGCAGGAACTGGCCCGAGGCTTTGCCCACTATCTGCCACGTGCCGTCGTCATGCTGATCATTGCCTTCATCGGATGGGTAATTGCCTACCTGTTGAAGGTCATCGTGCGTGGCATCCTGCGCGTGACAAAATTTTCCAAGCTCTCCGAAAGCGCGGGCGCCACCGCACTCCTGAACCAGGCCGCGTTACCTTCCTCCACGGAACTACTCAGCCGGTTTGTTTTCTGGGTCGCTTGGGTCGGCTTCATCCTCCTCGGCGTGAGCGTACTCGGCATCGTGGGTTTGGAGGAATACACCTCGCGATTCTTCCTCTTCCTGCCTCGCCTGTGTGTGGCCCTGGTGATTCTCTTTCTCGGTTCTTTGGCCGCCAGCTTTTTCTCCCGCGCCGCACTGCTGGCCGCGGTTAATGCAAACTTCCGATCGTCTCGACTGTTGAGTGCTTCAGTCCGGATCATCATCAGCATCTTCGCTCTCTCCATGATGTTCGAAGTCCTGGGAGTTGCCGAGCAGACGATGCTCATGGCCTTCGGGACCGTGTTCGGAGCGGTCATGCTCGGCATGGCCATTGCCTTCGGCCTCGGAGGCAAAGACCTGGCCCGTGAATTCCTCGAAAGAAGGCTCGCCACCGGCAAAAAAGAAGAAAAGGAAGATGAACTGTCGCCTCTATAGACGCGCCCAGACCCAGTTCGGCACGGCGGAGTCGGGGTCGGAGCTTGAGCGTGCTGCAGATGAAAGCGGGCGTTTCCGCGAGCTTCTAGCCGTTAAAACCTGCCCAGAGCGCAGTCGACGGGCGGCGCAAGAATACCCCCAACTTGCCCTGAGCGAGCCGAACCGGCGCGAGAAAACTGCGAGAACAGGCTCCCGGCGGCTATTGTCCGATATCGCTAATTTTCGAAGAGTGAGCAGTTTTGAACAGACTCGCCTCGTTCCTTACGAGTAATATCTCTAGCCAATTGTGCTGTAACGGACGCTTGGGCGTGTGGGGCCAAACAATTGAATCAGCGTCCCTTCCTGGAATGGGGATCGCTCAGATGGACGACGAACCAATCAACGCGGCAACAACCGCGGAACAAGCTGCGCAGATCGAGTGTAAAGCGATCGAAGTCTTTGCCGATCTGTGCGAACTGCTGGATGAGTACGCCCCTTCGTGGTATTCCGAGGACGTTCACGACCGCGCGCAACGCGCACTACACTTGCTGGAGGAAGTGCGCCGGTTAGGCAGGATCAGATCAGGCCTTGCCGGTCCCGCATCCCGAAAACCTCCTTGTCGCTCCCTTGCCCGCGGAGGGATGAACGGGAACACACACTCCCGTCGGCTAATCGTGCAGAACGACGTTGAGAAGTGAACTGTGGACGCTGAGCCCGCCGTTGTACTCAATGAATCCCAATTCGCGGAACCGGTTCATAAAAAAGCTCACCCGCGATCGAGTCGTGCCCACCATCTCTGCCAGCGTTTCCTGACTGATCTTTGGAACCACGGTCTCCGGCACCCCTTCCTTGCCAAAATGAGCGAGCGACAGCAGCACACGGGCCAGTCTCTTCTCGCTGGAATTGAACAACTGATCGACCAGATCCTCTTCATAACGGATATTGCGCGCCAGCAAATACGCTACAAACAGATCGGAAAACTCGTGCTCCCGACGCAGCGCCTGCATCATGACATCCTTCTCAATTCGCACCACTGCACAATCCGTCAATGCGGTCGCGGAGCACATGCGGAAAGCTTGACCCGCCAGCGAGCCCTCGCCGAAGAAGCTCCCCTCACTCAACATTCCGATCGTGGCTTCCTTGCCGGTCTTGGAGACTACGGTGAGTTTGACCTTCCCCGTCTGCAGATAAAATACCGCGTCCGCAGCGGCGCCTTGCTGAAAGATGGCTCCCTTCTTCGCAAAGAGCAGGGCTTTCCCGCCCTCGCAGATACTGGCAAGGAACGCTTCTGGCACGAACGTTTGCTGGCTCTTGGAGGCTTTGCGCAAGGTTGCGGACTCCCGCGTTTTTCGCTTCGGTCGTGCAATTTTCCCTAAGCTCTTGGACTCACGACGCGGAGACATAAAAGTCAACTCCGGTTTTCGACGAAATTATAACCCCACCGGCCTGGCGAAGGTCACACTCAATCCGCTGCCTGCACCGGATCAACACGGACCGTGGACCCTCTCTGAATTTCTAGGCCGTGATGGGTTCTCTCGGGTCGTGGCCTGCCGTTCGCGGAACGAACGGTTCGAGCAAGGACTTGAACTGCGGGCTCAATCCCAGTTCCTCACTTTCTTGCTCAAGCAGCCGCCGAGGATCGCGCGCCGTCTTCATCGCATATCGTAGGTAAGACAGCCGCATCAGCCAAAGCGCGCGCTTGAGGTTGTTTTCGCTCCGAATGCGAAACGTGATCCAACCAGAATCGGGAACCCAGTGATGCGCTTCCGCCAGACCTTCCGCCAAGAGCGCATCGCGAACTGCGCGCGGAAACGGTACATCGACGATGCCGCCAACGTGGACATGCCCGACTTCTGCGCTTCCGAAGACGAATTCCCGGCCGCCAAAACGATGCGGATGTACCGACACATCCGCCCATGCGGACACTTCAGCTTCGAGTTTTTTCAGATATTCACTCACCCTGTTTTCGATGCCGCAGAATGGCCCCTCGATTCAGCGACCACACTCCGGCGCTCTGTGAACGCCGGGTCTTCAGCGTCGGTCCTCGCTGTCTTCCCGGTTATTTCCCCGCCTCCGGCTGGGTCACGATGATTGCCGGAACTTCCTTCTCCTTCACCAGGTTGTTGTAGGCCACCAAGTCGGTCGCCACAATCGCCTTCCACTTCGTCAACTGTTCATCGACGTCTTTGCTGACCTTGTCGAACACTTCGTACGACTGCTTGGTCGGAGCCGTGTCTGCGCTCTCCACAACGCCGCTTAGCGCGACCAGGTGATTATTCAGCCGCACCGGAAAATTGAGCACATCCTGCCCGCTCTTGGCCTTGGTCTGGATCAGCGCCTCCTCCACTTCCGTCATCTTCTTGTCCAGCGCCTTACCTGCATCGGCGATAGCCTTCTCCCGCGGATCATTCTTGAGCCGCTTGTTCAGCGCCGTCATCTGATCACGCAGATCGCGAATCTGAATGATGGCATCGTCGGTCTCGGTGAGCTTATCCCGGATCTTCAGCAGCAGATCGAATTGTCTGGCGAGATCGTCCTGACTCACCTTCAGCCGCGGATCGGCTTTGATCTCCACCGGCGCCGTATAACTCTTGCCCAGCACAGTTAGCCGCACCTGATACGTGCCCGGCAGCGCCTCGGGCCCGTCCGTGCTGCCGCCCCAAAGTGGTGCGTGCGGTACCTTCGTCGCTCCTTCATAGTGCAGGTCCCACACGAAGCGATTCAGGCCGGCCTCTGCGGGCAGATCGCCGTCGCCGCGGCCGCGTGTGAAGAAGCTTTCCTCCTCCCCGGCCGGCTCCTCTTTCTTGGGATACTTCCGGATCACTTTCCCGGAAGAATCGAGAATCTCCAGCGTGATCTTCGGAGCCTCCTCTTTTTTCTCTTCGCCCTTCCCCGCTTCCGCCTTCGCCTGCGTTGCATCGGCGCCGGCTCCCGAGACCTTCCTTCTTGTCTCTTCTTGATTGAAGTCTTCAGCCAGTAATCGATAACCGCTCCCGCCGGAGGATTCTTGCCCGCATTGCCGCCCGCTCCAAGAGCGGCAAGAAATGACCCTCGAAACACCGTATGATTCGCCGCCGCCGGCGTTGAACAAGGTGCGCGTCCTGCTGCGGGATCGACTCCTCGTATTGCTCCAGCGGCGTAATGTCGTCCAGCACCCAGAAACTGCGCCCGTGGGTCGCCACCACCAGGTCATTGTTCTTGACCACCAGATCATTCACCGGCACGGCCGGCAGATTGATTTGCATCGCCTGCCATTGCCCGCCATCATCGAACGAAACGTACACTCCCTGCTCCGTTCCCGCGAAAAGCAGCCCCGGACGCCTCGGATCCACCCGCACCGCGTGCACGTAATCGTTCGCCGGAAGTCCCGTCACCAGCTTCGTCCATGTCTTTCCGAAGTCGGTCGTCTTGAACACATACGGCGCGAAGTCATCCGACTTATGCCGTTCGACCGCGATATACGCCGTCCCCGCATCGTGCGACGAAGCCTCGATCATGCTCACCGTGCCCCACTCCGGCATCGCCTTCGGAGTAACGTTCTCCCACTTCTGCCCGCCATCGCGCGTCAGCTGCACCAGCCCGTCATCGGTCCCGGCCCAAATCAAATCCTTCTGCACCGGCGACTCGACCACCGAGAAAATCGTGTCGTAGACTTCAACGCCAGTGTTGTCTTTGGTAATCGGCCCACCCGAAGCCGCCTGCTTCGATTTATCGTTGCGCGTCAGGTCGGGACTGATAATCGTCCAACTCATTCCCCCATCGGTCGTCTTGAACAGCACTTCCCCCGCGAAGTACAGGGTCTTGGGATCGTGCGGCGAAAACACAATCGGCTCCGTCCACTGAAAGCGATGTTTCACGTCCGCCGCGGCCCACCCGATCGGATTCACCGGCCACGGATTGATCGATTGCTCTTCATGCGTATGCTGATCGTGTCGCGTAATTTCCCCGCCGTAAGATCCCGCATACACAATTAGCGGGTCCGTAGGATCAGGCGCGATGTACCCGCTCTCGCCCCCGCCCACGTCGTACCAGTCCGGCCGGTCGATTGTGCCGTTCGCGCTCGCGCTCGCAATCGCAACCGTAGAGTTATCCTGCTGCGCGCCATACATGTAATAAGGGAACTGGTTGTCGGTCGTCACATGGTAGAACTGCGCCGTAGGCTGGTTGTAGACGGTGCTCCAACTCTCGCCGCCATTGGTCGAGATCGTCGCCCCTCCATCATTCCCATTCATCAGCCGCTTCGGATTCGTCGGATCGATCCACAGCGCGTGATTATCCCCATGCGGCGCGCGAATCTGATTAAACGTTTTGCCGCCATCGGTCGACCGATACGCCCCCGTGTTCAGGATGTACACCGTCTCCGCCGACTTCGGGTCGGCAAAAATGTGCGAGTAGTACCAGGCCCGCTGCCGGAACCGATGATCGTCGGTCATGAGCCGCCACGAATCGCCTCCGTCATCAGACCGGTAGATTCCGCCCTTCTCCGCCTCCACCACCGCCCACACCCGATTGGGATTCGCGCCCGACACGGTCACGCCAATCCTCCCCAAAATTCCTTCCGGCAGCCCGTGCCCCTTCAGTTCCTTCCACGTCGTCCCGCCGTCGATCGACCGGTAAAGCCCGCTCCCCGGCCCGCCGCTATCCATGCTCCACGGCGTCCGCCGCGCCTGCCATAGCGCCGCGAAAAGAATATTGGCGTTGCTGGGATCGAAAGTAATGTCGATCCCCCCACTTTTCGCGTCCTTATAAAGAACCTTCTCCCAGTTCTTGCCTCCGTCGAGCGTGCGAAAAATCCCGCGCTCTTCATTGTCCGCAAACGGATGCCCCAACGCCGCCACAAAGGCCACATCCGGATTCTTGGGATGAACGATCAGCCGCCCGATGGCATGCGTATCACTCAGTCCCACCGCCTTCCACGTCTTGCCCGCATCGATCGACTTGTACACCCCGTTCCCGCCAACAATATTGCCGCGGATGCAAGCCTCCCCCGTCCCCACGTAGATCACATTGGGATCCGACTCCGAAACCGCAATCGCCCCGATCGACGGCGAAGCGTCCTTGGTCTTATCGAAAAGAGGCTTCCAATTGAGACCGCCGTCCGTGGTCTTCCACACACCGCCAGCCGTCGAGCCAAAATAATAGACGTCATCCTGCCCGACCACGCCCGCGACAGCGACCACGCGCCCGCCTCGAAACGGCCCCACCAGCCGGTACTGCATCCCCCGAAACGGCCCCTGCCACTCGTTCTCATCTTTGTCGGCGTCAGCACTGGTTGAGGCTGTAGCGCCCGCAGCCTCCGCCGTCTTCTGCGGCTCTGCCTGCTTCTGCGCCGCCGCTGAGTTCGGTTTCGTCTGTTGTTTCTGCGCCCACACTAAGCTGGTAAGACACACGCCAAGAACGACGAGTCTGGTAGTTCGCAAGGTCATTCCCTCCGGAGGAATAACACAATAAGCCCTCGAGCCCCCAATCCTCAACAGGATCTGTGGAAAAGCGGCCCTTCAATCCCCATAGGGCGCGTGCAAGAGCGGTGCCTAAATTTGAAAGTGGGGGCGTCATGCTGAGCGCAGCCGTTTTTCAGGCGGAGCGAAGGATCTCCCGCGGACCAAAACCTGGCCCCAGAATTCTTGCGTCTAGGGAAATCCCGTCCAAGCTCTATAATTCCCCTTCGCCAAAATAAAAGATCCATAGAACCAAGCCAACATTCCAGGAGGCGTTCCCCTTGAAGCCGATCCGCTCCCTCATCCCCTGCATCGTACTTCTACTCGCCCCATTGACCTGGTCCCAAGCCGCGAAGGACCAGCTCTCCGGCTTCACCGCCCAATCCTCCAAGCCCGAGCGCGACTGGGAGAAGAAGTTTCAAGACGCCATCGTCCCCGACAACCTGCGCGAGAACAACCGCCGCATGAGCGCTCGCCCTCATCACGTGGGCTCGCCCTACGACAAAGACAACGCCGACTGGATTCTCTCCCAATTCAAAGCCTGGGGATTCGATGCTCACATCGAAACCTTCCAGGTCCTGTTCCCCACTCCGAAAGAGAGAATCGTCGAACTAGTAGAGCCAACTAAATTCCGCGCCAAACTCCAGGAACCACCGGTCCCAGGCGATCCCACCTCGAGCCAAACCTCCGAGCAGCTACCCACCTACAACGCGTATTCGATTGATGGCGACGTGACCGCGCCTCTGGTCTACGTGAACTACGGCCTGCGCGAAGACTACGAACAACTCGACCGCCTCGGAATTTCCGTCAAAGGCGCCATCGTCATCGCCCGCTACGGAGAATCCTGGCGCGGCATCAAGCCCAAAGTGGCCGCCGAGCACGGCGCCATCGGCTGCATCATCTATTCCGACCCCAGAGACGACGGCTACTTTAACGGCGACGATTATCCCAAAGGCGGCTGGCGCCCCAAAGATGGCGTCCAGCGCGGCAGCGTAATGGACACCGATTATCCTGGCGACCCGCTCACGCCCGGAGTCGGAGCCACCGCCGACGCCAAGCGCCTCCCCATCAGCCAAGCCCCCACCATCACCAAAATTCCCGTGCTCCCGATTTCCTACGGCGACGCCCTGCCTCTTCTCTCCGCCCTGGCCGGACCAGTAGCCCCGGAAAAATGGCGTGGCGCACTCCCCATCACCTACCACATCGGCCCCGGCCCAGCCAAAGTCCATCTCAAGGTCGCGTCGAACTGGGATCTCAAGCCCGTCAACGATGTCATCGCAACCATGCGCGGCGGCGACGCTCCCGATCAGTGGGTCATTCGCGGCAATCACTATGACGCCTGGGTCAACGGCGCCGACGATCCACTCTCCGGCATGTCCGCCGTCCTCGAAGAAGCTCGCGTTCTCGGCGACCTTCACAAGCAAGGATGGAACCCGAAGCGCACCATCATCTACTGTGCCTGGGACGGAGAAGAACCCGGACTCCTCGGCTCAACCGAGTGGGTCGAAACTCACGGCGACGATCTTCAAAAGCACGCCGTCGCCTATATCAATTCCGACAGCAACGGCCGTGGCTTTTTTCGCGCCGCCGGCTCGCACGATCTCGAGAAGCTCATCAATGACGTGATTCGCGAACTCAAAGATCCAGAGAAAAATATCCCCGTCTGGCAAAGAGCGCGCCTAGCTCGCATCGCCAACGCCAAGAACCAGGAAGAACGTGCCGAGATTCGCAAACGCGCCGAACTAACCATCGGCGCCCTCGGAGACGGCTCCGACTACGCCTCCTTCCTCGATCATGCCGGCATCTCTGCCCTGAACATCGGCTACGGTGGCGAGAACGACGCCGATGCCTACCATTCCATCTACGACGATTTCTCCTGGTACACCAAATTCATCGACACGGATTTCTCCTACGGCCGCGTCCTGGCGCAAACCGGCGGCACCACGGTCATGCGCCTCGCCGATGCCGACCTGATCCCCTTCGAATACTCCGGAATGGGCGAGACCATCTCCAAGTACGTCTCCGAACTGGAGAAGCTTCTCAAGGACAAGCAGGACGAAATCAAAGAACGCAACCTGGAGTTGAAAGAAGGAGTCTTCAGCGCCATAGCAGATCCCCGCAAGACTTCCGTCCCTCCGCCCCACGAAACCGATCCGCCCTACATGAACTTCGCCCCGCTGAAAAATGCAGTCGAGTCAATCAAACAAAGCGCCGATCGCTACCAGGCCGCCGTCGCCAAGCTACAATCCGAAGCTGCCCCCGCTCTCTCCCCGCAAGTTCTGGATGCGGTGAACACCGATCTTCTGAAAATTCAGCGCACTTTCCTGACCGACCGCGGACTCCCCGAACGCCCATGGTTCAAGCATCAGGTCTACGCCCCCGGCGCCTATACCGGTTACGGCGCCAAACCCATCGCCGCCGTCCGTGAATACATGGACGCCAAAAAATGGACGGAAGCCGAAGCTCAAGTCCCGGTAGTAGCGAAAGTCCTGGAAGATGTGGCGGCCGCGATCGCAAAGGTCGCCGCCGAAATAGAAGGTGCGGTCGGGCACTAAACCCGCACAAAAACAAAGGCCGCCCCCGGGGCGGCCTCTATGCCACGTCCTAGCTCAATTTGGAGGAAGCGGTATGGCCACTTCCACTGCGTCGTCGTCCTCAGCGTAGCCGTTCTTCCGGCGGAGCGAAGGATCTCACGCGCACCAAAGCTCGAGGTGAGCCACTACTCCTGTTGCGAGCTTTCACTCACGGCTTAAATACAATCGATCCAAATATTCCCGCAAAGTTATTGTTCGGTCCCGCGGCAAAGTACAACGTATTCGCAGCTCCGTTCTTCCCCTTGCCGTCCCCAAACCCGATCCCCCAAAGCTGGTCGATCCGGATCGCTTTGCCAGTCGTATCTTTCAACACCCCCACAAACTGTCCCTGGAGGTTGAAGGCGTTAATCGTTGCCGAATTGGTGTTGTTCGCAATCAGCAGAAGGTTGCTCCGCGGCCCAAAGTTCTTTGGCGCGAGGGCAATCCCCCAAGGTTGGTTCAGCGGCCCGTTCGAGATTAACGGCATCCCTTGATTCACCGGCGTCCCGTCCTCTTCAAATACCACGACGTAGCCGCCGCCGCCCCCGCTAACGCTGGCGTACGTCACATACACCTGTCCGTTGATGTCTTGGATACCGAATGGCGCGAACCCCGCCGGTACCTTCGAAGCCGTCAACTGCATCACCAGGTTGAAAGTCCCGTCGTACACATCCACTGTGTTAGTCCCAATGTCGGCGGCGTACAAGTGGTTCTTCGTAGCATTGTTGCTGATCGCCAAACCGGTGTAGGACGCGCCTTTGGGCGCACTCACCAGCGGCGCCACGATCGCCTGGTTAAAGTTGGTTTGTGGCGCCCAGCCCGTGATCGATCCGTCCAGCGCCGCAAACAGGAAGAACGTCGGCCATCCTCCGAGTTGGAACTCTGAAGATGCATTGAACACAATCCCAGTCGGTGACCCCGGCCCGTTCTCTCCCGCCGTCGGGATCAACACCTTCAAATTCTTATTCAGAACTCCTCCGCCGTCGTACAAGGTCGACCACCCTGACCCGTTGTCGCTTACCCACCATGGAGAGCCCGGTCCATGGACCAACCCCCAACCATTCACCAACAAGGGGTCGATGTGGAGGGCCCGCTTGACTTGGTTCGAAGACAGATTGGTAACTTGATACTGTGCCATCGCCGCGCTGGAAACAAACACCAGCGCGAGTCCCACGGCAAGGGCGAGCGTAGTCATGCGACGCAGCATGTGGAATCTCCTTTGAATTGCTAGTTCAGGGATAGGGAAGGGCCGCACGTCAGAATTCATCGCAGGCAGACCACAATTCCTCTGACTAGACCCACCGATGCTAGGCCGCACCCCGCCTCGGCTTGTCAGCACAATGTCACAAATTTGCTAAATCTTTGTCCCAAGTGTGGCGCGGGCACTCCTGCCCGCGAACTCTAGCCACAAGGATAACCACCCGGTACCACATAACTCTCCCCATCAACCCTGTCATTCCGAGGGCAGCCGGAGCGAAAGCGACGGCAACCGAGGAATCTGCTGTTTCTGTCCCTGTTCCCGAGTTGGCTCCCCGTCTGCGATAAAATCAACTATCCATGAGAAATCCCTTGCGCCCTTCCCTGCTCCCGATCGCTCTGGCTTTCTGCTCCGCCCTGGCCACCGCCCAACTCGACCAGCCCGCCAAAAAAACAGACGAGGCCCTCGAGCGCAACAACTCCGGCCTCAGCAACGAAAAAATCATCGCCGGACTCAAAGAGGCCCTCCAGGTCAGCGCCGCCAAGGCCATCGCTCTCACCGGCAAGCACGACGGATTTCTCAAGAACGAAGACATCCGCATTCTCCTGCCTCCCAAGATCCAGGCCCTCGGCAAAGGCATGCGCCTGCTGGGCCAGGGCGAAAAGGTCGACGACCTGGAAATCGGCATGAACCGGGCAGCCGAGCAGGCCACCCCCCAGGCCAGGCCCATCATTCTCGCCGCCCTCAAAAAGATGACCTTCGACGACGCCCGGCGCATCCTCACCGGAAATGAAACCGCCGCCACCGACTACTTCCGCAGCACCAGTTCTTCCGATCTCGCCGCCGCCTTCACTCCCATCGTCCATCGCTCCCTGGAGCGTGTCGGCGTCCTCCGGCAGTACGACAGCGTCATCAAAGAAGCCCCCGGCGGCAGCGTCCTGGCCGGCGAGTTCGACCTCGACAAATACGTCGTCGACAAAACTCTCGACGGACTCTTCTTGGTTCTCGGAATCGAAGAAAGCAAAATCCGCAAAAATCCCGCCGCCCAAACCACAGAGTTGCTGAAGGAAGTCTTCGCCGCAAAATAGCCCCTTGACCGCAACTATCCCAGTGATCTCTGTTCCAACACGAAAAGGGCCGCCTCTCGGCGACCCTCTGCGATGGGGGGGACTCGTCAACTACCGGGGAGTAGCCACGAATCCGCTATTGGTGGGCGAAGTCCCGTAGGAACCCACCAACGCTCCGTTATCGTTGATCCCGTTGACCACAGCGTCGATGCCATTCGGATCGTCGACCGACTGCCATTTCTTCGTGCTCACCACGTAGACAAATCCGTGGGTATTGCCCGAACTGTCGGTGTACGAGCCAACCACTTGGCCCTTATTATTCAGGCCCAGCGCTCGCGTCGCCGTGGCTCCCGGAAAATCGAACTGCGTGACCCGCCCCCAAACCTGCAGCCAGCCATGCATTTTCCCGGACCCATCGATGGTGAATCCGCAAACGTCCCCGAGATTATTGATCCCCGTCGCTTGCGCGCTCACCGAGTCCGGAAAGGTAAATGTTTCGAACACTTCGCCGCCTTCTTTATTGGTCCGTTCCCGAACCGTCCGCTTCAGTGTTGTAATGCCCCGTGGCCTGCGCGAAGTCGTTCTGGCTCAACAGTCGGTTATAAGGCGTCTCGTGAAGCGCCACCAGGGTGTGGACTCCCGCCTTGGCCGTGAAGCCCAGCGTCCTCCCGCTCGTCGTAACATAAGAGCCGGACACCCGGCCCAGGTTGTTGATTCCTGTGACCCGCGTCTGCGCCGACCCCGGAAAGTTCTCGTCGACGAACATCTTGGTCCACACGTCGTAAATGAATCCCTTGTTCGCTTTCACTCCGTGGTAACCAGCGATGATTCCGCCATTATTGATCCCCAACAACTGCGTAAAGCTGTCCCCGGGATACTCGATCGTTTCGAAGCTGTAGTCGGGCTGCTCAGGCGCTGAATTCGACAGGCATGGCGGCAGGGCCAAGCCGAGAGCCGGGGCAATGCGATCCAGGTTCATGGTGTTCCTCTTTTATGACCGCGAAGGTCAGATTTCTGTTGCTGAATCGGGAGCCGAGATCGTCGATCTGCGAACTCCGTTCTGAATCGGCGGTTGGACGGAGCAGTCTTTCCCGCTCACTTGTAAGAGCGACGTTCTTGAGGGAATTCCCTCAAAGCGAATGAGAATTCTGGAAAGGCGCCGGTGCGTTTGTCCGGATTTCGTAACAAAACTCAGACAGTTGCCGCTCTCAGCGATTATTATGTGATCCGTATATGCTCACGCGACTCAAGCAGACCTCCCCAGCCTGCCGTCGAGGGAGGAAATCATGGCTGATGATTCTGACGCCAGTTCGCCTTCTGAAGGCCGTAAGCCCAGTTCTCAGTCCGAGAAGCCCAGCGTAAAACCCAAGACCTCCTGGGTTCTTCCCGTCATCACGGTCGCCGTTCTGGCCTCCGCCTTCTGCGCCTATTACTTCGTCTACGTCGCGGCGCAACGCGAATATCTGATCAACCGAAATTTTCGATCTCTTGCGGTTCTGGGCGACCAGGTCCAGGCGCTGGTCTCCATTCACGGCAGCATCCTAGAGTTCAGCGCCGACTTGGCGAACCGGAAGCACGAGGATTTGAAGCAGTTTGTCGTGCCTCGGATTGAGGACCTATCGAAAGAGAAAGCCGAGATGGAAAGCGAGGCGCTGAAGGACTATTTGAAGTACCTGGCGCCAAGTTTCGAGTTGCCACAGGACGAGGAAACGCCCGTCAAGCCGCCCAAACCCGGATCGAGACTAAAGGTGCAGCGACGCAACGGAAGCTGGGAGTTAGTCTTAGCCGCGCGTAGACATGAAGACTCAAAGAAACAACGCGTCGGTCGAAAAGATTACGTCGGTTCACTGGAACTCAGCGGCGTGCTGACGCCTCTCGTCGGCTCCCTGCCCTTTGATGACATCCTCCTGGTTTCAAAAGACGGAACCATTGTCTATCAGAGCAATATGGCCGGCCCGCAGTTCACCACCCTCACCGATCTCCTCGAAGCCCAACCCGAGGTTCCAACCGCCAACCCGTCAAGCAGTGCCGGAGAGACCAAAGAAGAGACGAACTCAGACGAAAGCGGCGCAGACACGGAAAAGCCCTCGGGCAAACCGGGCGACCGGCACTCACCTCCGGCGTCCGGACGCGGCCAGGGCGCCGGGCACGGTGCCGTCCGTCGGAACTCGGATCAGGCGTGGCGGAAAAACCCCATTCACTTAACCGATGTCCTGCTCGCCGGTACCCGTTACAAGCTTTTCCTTCAACCGGTGCTGCTCGACGTCTTCAACGACGAAGCATCCCAGGAAGAACCAGCACAAGAGTGGGTCCTTTGCGGGCTCAGATCCTCCAAAACTTTGGAGTGGGAGGCCCTGTCCATTTCCTCCACATCCATGGTCTGGTTGACGGCCCTGTTTCTTGCCATCCTGATGAGCGGCCCAATTCTGAAGGTTCTTTTCCTCAACCGGCGGGAGCGATTACGCCTCCGCGAATTTGGCTTCCTGGCGCTCTTTCTTGTTCTGCTGACCAGCGTCTTCACTCTATCCGGGCTCAACGCCGTGGGCTTTCCCCTTAACGATGACACCGAACAGCAGTTACAGCATCTTGGCGACTCTCTCTCGAACAACATCCATGAAGAACTAAGCGAGATGCGGGGACAACTGATTGAGTGGTGTAACGTGTCAAACCCTGGGTCCAATCTCAAGGACGATCTCAAGTTAATCGAGAACGGCAGACCTGAAGTCATTAGGAGAAGGCCCACAGCTGCCGGCCAGCCTCTCCAAGAAGCCGAGATCACCCCCGCAGCGAACAAGTACCATTACGTGAACAACGCGTTCTGGACGAATGATGACGGCATGCAAATCGTCAAGTGGAGTACGAGCGGATATCTCACCCCGATGATTGATTTGTCTCGGACGCGTATCAACACGCAACCGAAATCAACCTACCTCGATAACCAGGCCCCGGCCTTTCACTTCGACTCGACTCTACCTCCCAACAAGCTCGAATACCTCGCCGCCATGACCATGACCACCGCGGAGTGCAATCCAGGACTCCGCAAATCCGATATCAGAGACGATGTGAAAGGGGGCTCCGCGTTTCTGACGGCCGAACCCCTTTCCCTGATTGACCCCATTCTGCCCTTCGGTTACGGATTCGCGCTCTTCGACCAGACTGGCCTCGTCTTGTTCCATGCCGATAAGACCAAGAACCTGCACGAGAATTTCCTTCAGGAGACGGATTGGAACAAGCAACTCTATGCCCAGGCCTTCGGCCATTCGACTCGCCGCTCCCTGACCATCAAGTATCTTGGGCGCGATTACCAGGCGCGCGTGATGCCGGTGACGCGCGTATCTCAGGCACCATGGACCCTTATTGTCTACAGGGATCTGACCCACGTCCGTACCCTCAACCTGCAGGCCGTGACGATGGTGGCAACCTTGCTTTTGGCGATTTTGGCGGCACCCTTCCTGGCCATTGTGATTTGGTGCGCCATCCGCCGGCCCGGTTTTGCACCCGAGTGGTTATGGCCCAATCGCGCCCGCATGAGCACTTATGTATATCTGATTGTTACTTACGTCCTCCTGATCATCTTGTTTCTGTTCTTGGGTTTCACCGGTCCTAGCGAGCAAAACCTTATCGCTTGCGCCGCCGTCCCCTACGCCGCTTTTCTACTGACACTCTGGAGCATTCGGGCATACGCGCCAAGACAACAGGGAGGGCTGACACCGAGTCCAAAGGGGCCCCGCTCCGTGCTCGCCAACGTCGGCATGTCGATCGTCCTGGCTGCCTTGCTGTTGGCGATTTGGTGGCGGCCCTATTTGCGCGCATTTACCATTTTCGTTTTCTTCCTGGTCATCGCGGCTCTGCCTCTGCTCGATCGCCCGCCTCGTTATCTCGCTCTTTGGTTAAGGCGCTTCTATCGACATAAAGTTGAAGACTATCTTTCCTCGCGCCCTGAAATGGCTCCATCCGTCTGGAGGCGCTGTTACGTCCTGAGCGCGGTCTTGCTGCTCTTCTTGGTTGGGGTACTGACGCCCTTGGCGCTGTTTCGCGTCAGCCTGAACGTCGAACGGCGACTAGCGATCAAACAAGCGCAGCTGCATCTGGCTTCCGCCTTGAATCGACGCCTGATGTCAACGATCGAGCGGTGCAAAGATCTTCCCGGCATCGATCAACTCGGCACCGACGCGTGTGAGGAATTCAAGAAGATCGACAGCCCCGCATGGAAGATGATTGTGCTCGATCCTTTGTTCGACCGCAAACTTCCCGTTCAAGGGCATTTGGACGATCAGCGAAGCCGGGACCTTTACGCAAGATGGTTCCACAATCTCATCTATGCTTTTCATCACGACTACAACCAGACGGCAGCGGAGATGTTAGGCGTGCTTTCCGACCGTGTCCATTCCAAGACCGACAATGTGCCTGACTGGTTCTGGAACCATGATGGATCGACGGTGACGCTTCGCTGGCATGGCGTCCATTTGCCAACACCAACAGGTGAACCGCCGCAGCCAGGGGAACTCGAACAAGACTTCGTGATCACTTCCACCATCCAGTCCTCCTCCCTTCTCCAGATCATGTCCGGGGCAACGGTAGCGGTTGTCGTAATCGTGGCGATCGGCTTCATTGTCTGGGCCCTCGCCCGCCGCATTTTTCTTTTTCATGTCGCCCCGTTGAAAATCACCGGCGCGCTCAAGGCGGCCGAATTAATTCGCGAGGGTCACAATGTCCTCATTCTTGTGCCACCCGTTTCGGACTGGCAGCTCGAGGCTCAAAAATCAACCTTGGACCTGAGGGAAATCGCCGCCACTCCAAAATGGGCCGAAGAGTTCGATCTGGACAAGGTGCCCGCGAATGTCCTGATCGAAATCCTCCATTTCGAACACAGTTGGAACGATCCTGAACTCGACAATCAAAAGTCCATTCTGCTCCAGCGCCTTGAGAAAAAAGAGAACACCCAACTCGCCGTCATCATGACCGTCGCCGCCTCTTCAGAGGACTACGGCCGCATGTTCCCCACTCTCGAACTCGTTGATCTTCGCGAAGAGCCTTTCCACTGGCTGAAGCAGTACGAGGGTCCGGCGCGCGACTTTATCTGGAAAGAGTGCGGCCCCATGGCTGCCCTCTGGCCCATCGGCGCGCAACTCGCCGAAGACATCCGCAAGGAAAACATTTTTTCCGAGGAAACGGTTGTCTCCGAGATCCTGGAGCGGGCGGATGGATATTACCGCCTGGTTTGGAAGGAATGTTCAGAAGAACAGAAATTCGTCCTCACTCAACTTGCCGAGGATGGACTGCTGAATCCAACCAATGGAAGGGCCATTCGCCAGTTAGTGCGCCAAGGTCTCATCACCACAGACCCGCAGTTTCGCCTCATGAACGAGAGCTTCCGTCGCTTCCTCCGTTCCGCGCCGTCCGTGGGTTTGAAGCAGCAGTGGGTACGCGAATCGCGGCTGAGCGGCTGGGGAAAAATGCACGGCGTGTTCCTCACTACCATGATTCTCCTCGGCGCCTTCTTGCTCACCACCCAAAACGCGCTGTGGCAATCTTCCGCCGCCTACGTCACGACGGCTCTGGGCGCACTCGGCACGCTAGCCAAGCTGTTCAACATGTATCGTGGCGGCGCGACCACAGAGAAAGCTGGTTAAACGGACGGGCCGCTTTTCACCATCACTGAAGAGGGTGCCCCATTTCTCGCGTTCTTTGCGAGAAGTGGGGCTTTTGAGACACTCTAAGAGTCCTGCAGGGTGGGGAAAAAACTCGGAACGCGCACGTTTCCGTGGAAGAGCCGCCCTTCAGGGCCGCGTAAAGCACATGCAATCAATGCGGGCTTTAGCCCCTGTGGTGCAGATCGGTCCCATCGAGGCAATTGACGCCACGCCCGTGCTTGACATCAAGCCAGTACTCCCCCGTCTCGAGGGTTTCTGACGCTTGCGCGATTACGACATCATCGCGTCCTTGTGACAGAGAATGAAATGGTCAAGCCTGCAGCGTGACCACGGCAGCACTGCCCGCCGGAACTCGAACTCGCGGCGTTCGGCGAGACATACTGACCTCCTCCGGAAGGGTAGGCTTCCATAAACCGGCAGCAGATACGCTTGCGCCGCCTAAAGTCACGCCGGACTTGCTTTCCAACGAGGGCCCTGAGAGGCGGACAACCGATCCAGTCCGAAAAGATGCAGACGCGCTCGCGTCTATAACAACTACCGCATCCAATGACGGTTCCTTGTTAATCACGGTGAGAACGGTACGATCCTTAGTCGGCTGCGTTGCGTAAGCAGAGATGTTCCTGCCCCCCGCGTTGATGCTGCTCCCGATGATCCGACCCGCGCCAGCCTGGGCAAACGCGAGCATCCCGTAGTATTCCGGAGCCACCCAATAATGTCCTTGCTCATCGTCGCCGATTGGCGAGTAGGAGCTGATGAATCCGCGCTGGTTGACTCCGGTTTCCATATTCACTCCGGCGCAACCTGCGGAAGCCAGAATGAACATGAAGTCAAGCACCCAGAGCGCCGCGCCAAAAGTGTCGCTCACCCCAGGTTTGCCGCCTCCCGAGAATGAGTTCGTCTCACAGATTCGGCAGGGTACGCCCGAAGACTCCGACGCGGCCCTGAGTCTCGCAAGAATCGGAGCGAGCTTAGGATCGGTATGGAGCAATTTGTCCAGAGTGCTCGTGGGGTTCTGGCCCTCTCGATAGTAGTGGTGAGTCAGTAGCTTAATATCCTTTCCTTCGTCGGCGCCAAACCTCGCGACCCACTCGGTCGCCACTGCCACGTCAGGTCCGGCGAAGGCAATGTTTGGGATGGCTTTCCGCAGGGCGTCCCGATATGTGCGGTAATCACGAATGTAGTCGTCATAACCATAGCCCGCGTGGCGATGACCTTGGTGGGGAAACAAATCGGGCTCGTTGCCGATTTCAAAAGCCAGTAGATGTTTTTTCGACGCCTCCGTCACCGCCTTTGCCTCAGCGATCGCGTTTTCCACCCCGCCATTGCCGAGATTGAGCCCCCAAATTAGCGTCCACCCGGTTGCATCGAGAAAAGAACCAAGCTCCTGCAGCACCGCGTCGTTGACCACCGATCCTGCTTTTCCCTCTGGCGACGAAAGCGGCTTTCCCGTTGCGGAATAAGAGGAATAGTCGGAAGTGTTTCCACCAACGCGTATGACTCCACGCGCTCCCAACGTCCTGACGAGTTGAACGTAAACTGAGTTTTGAGCGCTGAGCAGGCCTGGACGCGCCACGGACGAAATCTCATAGCCGAGTCCAATGAAGTCCGGCGGAATGACAGCCAGCGTCCGTGCAGGTTCAAGTGTGACGCGCACCTCTGCTTCGCCAGTTGCAGCCTGGAGAGTGCCGTCGAAACCCGACTCGGCGATTGCAGCCGCAACCAAGCCAACTGCTCGCATCAAAAACGTGCGCCGATTCATTGTCCTCGCCAACAATGAAAGATACCAGATCGGCCAAACAAACCTGCATCGAGAATCGTTGTCGAAGAATGAGAAAAGCGTACAATTGCCGCGTCCTCAAAGCCAAGAAGGCGGAAAACTGCGCGGACATGCCGAAGCTACCGGGCGATAGCCATGAATAAGCGAACCTTCATCAGACTCTTTGCCGCAGTGGCCGCAAGCCCTGTCATTTCTCCTCTGCTGACTTGGGCTTCCAAGAGCAAACTGACAAACTGGGCCGGCAATCTCGCATACAGCACGGACCGCCTGTACTCCGCGAACTCCCTTGATCAGGTACGAAGTTACGTCAAGAAAGAAAGCAAACTAAAAGTGCTGGGCACACGCCACTGCTTCAACAACATTGCAGACAGCACGCATAGCCTTCTTTCCTTGAAGCCGATGGACAAGGTGGTTGAATTGAATTCGCAGGCCCACACCGTAACCGTCGAAGCAGGCATGTCCTACGGACAGCTTTGTCCGTACCTGCACGAAAAGGGCTTCGCGTTGCACAACTTGGCCTCGTTACCCCACATCTCCATAGCCGGGGCATGCAGCACCGCAACCCATGGGTCGGGAGAAAAGAATGGAAATCTCTCGACCGCCGTTTCAGCCCTTGAGATCGTCACCGCGTCGGGCGAGGTGGTTAAGCTGTCACGCGCGCACGACGGCGAAGCCTTTCGGGGAGCCGTTGTGGGGCTTGGCGCGCTTGGCGCAATCACCAAGGTCACACTCGATATTCAGCCCACCTACATGATGCGGCAGTACGTGTATGAAAACCTGCCGCTTTCCGCCATGAAAGACCACTTCGACGCCATCGAATCCAGCGCCTATAGCGTCAGCCTTTTTACCGACTGGCAACACCAGCGTATCAACGAAGTCTGGATCAAAAGTCGCGATGAGCACGGCCAAGCCTTCGACGCCACCCCGGAATTCTTCGGGGCGAAACGGGCGACCAGGAATCTCCACCCGATTGCAGAACTTTCCGCCGAGAATTGCACGGAACAAATGGGTGTGCCAGGCCCGTGGTACGAACGCCTCCCGCATTTTCGCATGGGCTTCACACCGAGCGCCGGCAAGGAGTTGCAATCAGAGTACTTCGTCCCGCGTGAGCAGGCCGTCGAGGCAATCCTCGCGGTTGAACGACTGCGCGACCAGGTAAGTCCGCACCTGCTGATTTCGGAAATCCGCGCGATTGCCGCCGACAATCTATGGATGAGTCCGTGCTACGAGCAACCCTGTGTAACCATCCACTTCACCTGGAAGCAAGACTGGCCCGCGGTCAGCAAACTCTTGCCCGTGATTGAAAAAGAATTAGCTCCATTTCACGCCCGCCCCCATTGGGGAAAGTTGTTTACCACCCCGCCGAGCGAACTGAAATCTATCTACAAAAAGTTGCCCGACTTTATTCAAGTGAGCCAGACCTACGATCCGCACGGCAAATTCCGCAATCAGTTCCTGGACTTGAACATCTTCAGCTAGGGCAACGCTGACCCGCCTTTGCACCGCCACGATAAGGCTGCCCCACGCTTCGCAATTTTCGAAGCGTGGGGCACCACGGACCTAAATTCTATGTTCACTCGTCATTCTGATCTCACTCCTCGTTCTTGTTGACACACTCCTTCCCTTGTTCTAAGTTGTTGCTGCCCATCGGGCGACGATGATCCCGTCGAGGGGTCGGGATTCAGAAATCCTCGCTCGCGGCTTTCCCCTTCAACCGAATACGCGTAACCTGCGGCACGAATTCGTGTGCGCGGTTTTACCCCGGGAGGCAACTCTCACACTCCGGCTCCGCAGCGTGCGCCCCGCATGCCCGTCAGAGCACGGACTTGCAAAATTCACGGACCTTAAATTCTACGAAAGGAACCTCACTATCATGGACCTCAACCAAGCGATCCTCTACGCACAACTGGTGAACGCGGCCTACGCCGTCGACCCGGCCAATCTGGCCAATTCCGCGGGCCAGATCATTCCCGCCGGCACACCAGCCGCCACCTACGAAGTTGTCGCCACGATTTACGCCAACGACCTTGCCACCGACATGCGACCGGACCGCGGCAACGCCCGGGTTTCGATCGGCCTCATCCTCCAGACCACCGCTTCCGGCGACGTCGTCATCGCCGTCCGCGGCACCGAGGGCGTTGACGAATGGATTCACGACGCCCAGTTCCTTCCTGTCAACTGCCCCTTCATAGCCGCAGCCGGCAACACCGAAGACGGCTTCACCGCCATGTACTCATCCATGAAGACTGGCGTCGATGCAGCATCACCCAGCGTCACAAAAGCTTTGTCCACCCTACCCTTCCACCGACCGATCACCTCGATAACCATTTGCGGGCACAGCCTGGGAGGCGCACTCGCCACTCTCCTCGCCCTCGACGTAGCCGTCAACACCCCGTTCTTCCCTGCCGTGTACACCTACGCCAGCCCGCGCACCGGCGACTTGCAGTTTGTCGCTATCTACAACCACGCCGTCCCCAACACCATTCGCATCGCCAACCGCGTCGATCTCGTCCCCAAACTGCCCCTGCCTCCGCTCTACGAACATGTCCTGGGCCTCTACGACCTGAGTTCTGTCACGCTCACGCCGCCCGCATTCCTGATCAAGCCCGACATCGCCGCCCAACACATTCTGACCAGCTATCTCTACCTCCTGTCCCGCCTCACAGGAGGGCCGATCCTTCCCCTAAACCCAGAATGCGCTCCATAAGATTGACGGCCCAAAGAAAATGAAATCGTGGGTGCCCCATTTCTCGCCGGGTGCCCCACCCTTCTCGCGCTTTTTGCGAGAGGGTGGGGACTTTGACTCTCCCATCAAGTCTCTCACTATCGACCTGAGCGATCCCCGCTCAAAAACACGATGTCATGGATCTGTAGGCCTTCCG
The DNA here is from genome assembly GCA_963819035.1 of uncultured Acidobacteriaceae bacterium. GTDB lineage: Bacteria > Acidobacteriota > Terriglobia > Terriglobales > Acidobacteriaceae > Sulfotelmatobacter. The sequence goes on from CAWFUU010000011.1 coordinate 121,023, forward strand.
CCCAAACAAATCGGGCCGCCCGAAGGCGGCCCATATGTTCTAAGCTAGAAGCTACTAGCTAGCAGCTAATCCCCCGCCACCGGCTCAGCAATCTCCGCCTTCGGTGCCTGGGCTCCGTTCCCATTCCCATTCGGCTTCGCCAGCGCCCCCAGCGGAATAAACCCATCCTGTGACTGCACCGGCTTCTCCTTCAACACGACTTCCCGATACAGCGACGCCATGCGCGCGTTGTAAGCCTCATCGTTCTTTTCCGGCCCGCGCGCCTCGGCATTCTGTTTCTGCTTCGCATCCCGCGCCCGCGTCTTCTCCTCGCGCGCATTCTTCGCGATGCCCAGCTTATCCAGATCACGCTGCAGTTCGTTGGTCACGATTTCTTCGCGCAGCTTCAGATAGTCGCTGGCGGTCTCTTCCATCTTCACTTTCTTGCCGCCGGCAAAGATCTCATGCCGCCCGTGCTCTTCGTACCACTTGGTGAGCGTAGCCGTCATATGCATCTTCTCAATGATGTTCCGCCACCCCACGCCCGTGTTGTAGGCGCAGAACGAAATCTCCCCTTCCTGCGTTGCATACGGAATAATGCACTGCTCGGTGCGACGGAAATCGTAATTGAACAGATCCTGGAACCACATCCCCGCAATGAACAGGAAGTTCCAGCGATCATTGGTCCGCCGCTTCATCACGTCGTCGATAGTACGGTCTGGACCAACCTTGCCGTAGTCCTTTCCAGTCACGTGATAGTTCTTGTCGAACTTCTTCAGCAGATCCATCAACTTGAAGTGCGTCGGCGACTGATAAGGATCGTAGTTCTTCATCAAGCATAGCGCCATTCCAACACCGGTCAAGAATTTCCCGCGCGCCGCATCGTTCACCTTGGCAATGTCTTTCGCCAGCTGGTCGCCATGGAGGAACGCCGTCACCGGCACCGCTTCCTTAGTTTCCTTGTCAATCATCACCGCCATCCCAGTCCCACAATTCGGATGACACCCACATGACAATTGGCCCCAGTCGTTGTTGGCGTCGTTGGCGTGCATCAGGTCGGCCCAGTCGCTGAAGGTTCCCATGAACGAAATCGGGAACCAGTCGCGCGACGGCTCACCCAACCCGGTCTGATTCTTCACATCGTGCGCCAGGTGCGACAGCGTATAGCGCTGCGCCTGCCGCCGGTCGTCCGTGACCGCTTCGTCGCGGCCGGTAAAGCTGACCGGCTGGAAGCTGAGGAAGCTGATCGTCTTCGGATTGTCCAGCGCGAACTTGATGATGCGTCCGACCTGCTCGTTGTTAATCCCATTGACGATCGTCACAACAGGAACGATTTCCACTCCCGCCTTGTGCAGGTTCTCGATCGCCTTCAGTTTCACGTCGAACAGGTTGCCGACCAAGCGATGCGCATTGGCCGCATTGCCGATGCCATCAAATTGCAGGTAGGCGTAGCGCATGCCGGCTTCGACCGCCTGCTGGCAGAATTCAAAGCTCTTGGCAAACTCGATGCCGTTCGTCGCAGCCTGCACCGAGTTGTATCCAACTTTCCGCGCGTAGCGCACCGCATCCAAAAAATACGGCGACAACGTCGGCTCGCCCCGGAGAACTGCACACTCATCTGCCGCCGCGGCTTGATGGTGATGGCGTTGTCGAGCATGGTCTTGATTTCTTCCCAAGTCAGTTCGTGCACGAAGCCGACCTGGTTGGCGTCCATGAAGCACGGATCGCACATCATGTTGCAGCGGTTGGTCAGATCGATGGTCAGCACCGAGCCGCGCCCATACTTCACCGTTGACGACCCGTGATGATGCAGTTTCTCGTCGTTATGCGCCACGATGTCGCGGCCCGGGAACACGTCCTCCAGATGCTTCGAGAAATCGGTATCGATCGACATCACGTCTTCAAAGTGCCCGTGCGTGGGGCAGTCCTTCACCATCAGGATCTTGCCGTCGCGCTCAATGATCTGCGCCTTGATCTCGCCGACCTTCTCATTCATCAGCACTTCGTGCGGCAGGTGCCCGTCGAGAATCTGCTGCCGGATCTCCGGCACACACTTTGGGCACAGCGAGTCCGTCGTACGCGGCCAACCCAGCGGAGGCTTCGACTTCTCGTAAGACTTGAGCAGCGGCTTGTCCGACCACTTCGGCGTGGGCGACGGATTCGGCTTGACCCGGTTCAAACGATCGAACACAACCCAAGCTCCCTTGGCGGCGGCAACGGCTGCTTTCTCGACGTACTTGATCGGCTTGCGCATATTAGCTTCTAGCTCCTAGCTTTTAGCTTCTAGCCAAAACCCTTCGCCCGGTAAGTGCTCTCCCCAAACTTCTGAACCACTTTTTGGTAAGGAGGCCTGGGCCTGGAAGCCTGGGTCCTACACTTGTCCCTGGGTCTTGATCTGCACCTATCCTATTGGATCGCCAAGGAATGCCGCATCCACATCCCAACGAATGGTGCAAATTCGAGGTTTAGCGGTGGTTTCCGGGATTATACGGGCCTAAGCTATTGAAAGCAAAGGACTGAGTCGTGTGGGTGGGACACTCCCTTCGACCGGCAGTCCGCAAAGATTTCCTTGAAAGTGTGCAATTCTGAACAGCCGTTCGATTGGCGAAAACTGTATTGTGCAATCTACTCTGACGCGGCAGTCTCCTGACAAGGCGGACAGCCCTTTAGGGGGCGGTCATGGGTTAGTGCCTGGTAGCTGACATTCTGACCCTCACGACCGCCGCTTCCCAATCTCTCAGTGATCTTGGGCTGAAAAGTGATCAAACCGTCACTGGCAGGTGGCTCCTGATGAACCGCGAATTTCTTGTTCAGCCAAAAAGCCCGAGAATCCACTGCCGGATGACCGCGCTCCCGCTCGTTGACTTTCCCAGTGTCGTCGTCAGGCAACGATTCTCTCAAAACATCCCTAGGACCAGGTGAGGGCCCCTTATGATTCGTCGGCACAAGCTTTCAGCCGCAGCCACGTCGATCCTTTCAGGCGCGATCCTGAGCGCAGTCCTTTTCTTCAGCGCAGCGCCCCGACTTCACGCCGAAGACATCGACCGGTGTCAACGCCGGGTGGCTCACGCGGAGCATGAACTCCACGAGGCCATCGAGAAACATGGACGCCACAGCAAGCAGGCAAATCACGAGCGCCGTGAACTGCACGAGGCGCGCGAGCGTTGCTGGCGCGAGCAACATCGCTGGTGGGATGAACACGACCACCGCTGGCACACCGACCGCGATTGGAACGAGCACGACCACGACTAGCTGCCTTCCCCGTGGCGCTCAGCCTGAGCGCCTGAGCGTAAGATAGGCTAGCGCGGAGGGAGTCATGGCACAACTGACGCCGCAAGTCTCAGAGCTGTTGGAGAAGGCTCTGGCGCTCTCTACCCAAGAGCGCGGTCTGCTCATCGATAAGCTCATTGCCAGCCTCGACGAAGCGCCTGAGGTTGAAGGAGTCGAGACCGCCTGGGACGAGGAGATCAAGCGTCGCGTCGGCGATATTCGCTCGGGCCGGGTGAAGACGATCCCCGGCGAACAAGTGATCCGAGAACTCGCCGAAGAGTTCCCGGATGGATGGATTTTGCGTCGACTCAAGAGTCGACTCCGCCACAAGGGGGTGGTCGATTTTGAGCGCTGGTTCGCGGCGCTTGACCAGTTCAATCCCGAACCGTTTCCCCAGGTCGGGACCCGGCGGCCCGTGCCGAACGCGTCTCCCGGGCGACGCCGATCGCGCCGCAATCGTGCGTGACCCCCGCCCGGACGCAGCGCTCTAAGTAATCATTGTGCACGCTTTTGTGGTACCCACCCTTCGAGACCCCCGCGAAGGGTGGGCGAGCCCGCCGCTCATTCTTCCTCAATCTGGAGTTCGTAAATCGTGCCGCCGCTGTTCCCAAGACCGGCGGGGCTGCCAAGACCTCCCAAGGCGGCAGTGCCGATCAGAGAGTTGTCGGAGCCAAGAAGGACACCCCAATCGGGTATCGCTCCGTCGCGATTAGTGCCGGTGGTTGGGTCGGTGGCACTGAACGTATGGAGGACGTGGAAGTCGCCGTCCGCGTTGATGCGATAGACGACGCCATTGCCATTGGCACCTCCGTTGGAGGCGGTCGAGTACATGGATCTGTCGTCGCCAAGAGTCAGACGCGCGTACGGATTGGCTCCATCCCAATTCGACCCGTTTGTGTTTGTGGCGCTAAACGTATGGAGAACGTCAACCGCGCCTGGGTTCGACAGTGTGTAGCGGAATACGACTCCATTGGCATTTGCTCCACCCAGACGAGTTGTGCCATAGAACACACCTCTCTTGGTCTCAACCAGCGGTTCGTAACACTCGGCTCCGTCCGGATTCTCGCCAGCGGAATTGGTTTGGCTGAACCTGTAGAGAACCTCGAAGTGGTCTCCCCAAGCTCCCATGCGGTACAAAATCCCCGAAGGCAAAGGCTGTCCGTTGCGCAAGGAGGTGTTTGGCCACACCGCGCAGCCATAGAAGAATCCATCCCGAGCAGGAAGCAGCGAGGCCGCGTGTCCTTCGGCAGCGCTGAACTGATGCAGAACCCGGAAGTTGCCTGCATTATCGATCACCCATGCGACTCCGCAACCATTCGGGACCGGCAGTACGCCACAAGTATTTTCGCCACCAATGCGCGTTGTGCCATACAGGTTGCCATTTTGCCCAACAACGATTGTGCGCAGCGGAGACGCGCCGTCCTCGTTGTTGCCATTGCCATCGAGCGCCGTGAAAGTATGCAGCAAGGTAAACTTACCCGACTTAGTGATCTTGAAGATCGTGCCGTTTCCGTTTTGACCGCCGAACTGGGCCATGCCATAGAACACATCGCCGGGGCCGCGCGTGAGTGCAACTCCCGGAATAGCTCCATCGCTGTTGTTTCCGTTGGCGTCCGTGGCGCTAAGGGTGTAGAGCAGAGTGTACTGTTGCGACTGCAAGTCGAATCGATAAATGACCCCGTTGCCATTGCTTCCGCCATAGGCCATCCCATAGAGTGCTCCGTCTGAACCCAAGACTGGCCGGCTATCGGGCTCGGACCCGAGCGGACTTGTAAAACTGGTGACCGACTCAGGTTGAAACTTATACGGGACAGAAAATTCATCTCCGTCGGCACGCGCTCCAACCGCCATGAGTGCTAACAGGAGCAGCATCAGCAGGGCGGGGCGATATACGATCCGTGTCTTTGACATGGAAAATTCTCCTGTAGATTGAAGTGTTTTGTTACCTCTTCCAATACATGCGGGACCATCGTCCCCCCGAAATGACGAGTGATTTTCATGTTGCCTCCAATTCCGGCTCGAGGGTTGACTACTGCCGGAAAATTTTTCAGCGACCAGAATCGAATCAGTGAGTCGGACTGCCTGTCCCCGGGCAGGCCATGGCCTGGCCCATTTGGGGCTTGCGTTCTTTTCCGTTTTGCGGGATACTTTGCCGCTGTTTTCTCAGGCCCCTAGTCCGCAAATCCGCTCTCAGCCCGGTTCCGGAACGTCACTGTAAGAAGGAAAGGCAGCAAGCGCATCCTCCAAATGGGGGAAATGTACGAGTTTTTTTAACAGGCAAGAGCGACTGAGCCCCTTTCTGCAGTCGTGGGTCCGATTTCCTATTTGTGAGGTGCCGCGAAATGGACTCCGAAGATACACTGCTTGAGCTTGTGGACTTGATTTACCGGGCTGCGGGCGATCCCGGCAAGTGGCCCGTAGTTCTTGAGCGGCTGGTCAGCGTATTTCAAGCCAGGGCGGGCACCATCCACCACCAGGACAGCTCATCGCAGGACAGCAACTTTTCATCCCAGTGTGGCCTCAGCCCGGATGCGATCCAGCTCTACACCACCTATTACGGCTATCACAACCCGTTTATGACCACCCGGCCACAGGTCATCCGCACCGGCGCGGTCAATACGCTGGAAATGTTGTGTCCCAAAGAACTCTTGATCCGGAGTGAGTTCTACAACGACTTTCTCGAGCACCTTGATCTCCTCCATTGTGTCGCCGCTACCTTACGCAACGATGGCGACAATTCCTCGAACCTCAGCCTCTTTCGTTCGCCGCGGGACGATCCCTTTGACGAGCAGGAGCGCAAAATCCTCCGGACTCTTATGCCGCACTTGCAGCGGGCCTTTCAGTTGCATACTCGCATCCAGGGATTGGAGAGAAAAGCGGACGCTGCCGCCGACGCGCTCGACCAGTTGTCTCAGGGAATCATCTTGCTCGATGCCCGTGGAGGGGTCTTGATGGCCAACCGTTCAGCCAGTACGCTCTTGGCAAAAGGAAAAACGCTGCATCTGACCCCGCGTGGTTTGGTTGCAATGATCCCCTCGGAAAACAAGCAACTCCAGGCGCTGGTCAAGGGCGCAATCCGCACGGCCGGCGGCCAGGGATTGCACTCCGGCGGCGCGATGACGATTTCGCGCTCTTTCGATGAGAAGCCTCTACAGCTGCTCGTTTCGCCATTACGCACCCAATCCATCCACATTGGGAAGGATGTCCCGGTGGTCGCGATTTTTATCGCCGATCCGGAGCGCAAGCCTCTCTCTCAGCCCGATATGCTCGCCCAGCTTTACGGCCTTACACGGGCGGAGTCTCGTCTGGCGGAGATCCTGATGGGTGGTACGACGCTGAAGGAAGCCTGCGAGCAACTGGGGGTGATGGAAAGCACTCTGCGTTCGCAGTTGAAGAGTATTTTTTCCAAGACCAATACGAATCGCCAAAGCGATTTGATCCGCCTTCTCATGCTGACTCCAGCGCGGGCGGCTTAGAGGGCCGCCCGCAAGACACACTCTTCCCATTGGCGGGACTAGTTTGAGGTAAGTGATTGAAAGTAAAGTGTAATCGGTGTTCGGGGGGGACTTAGTTTCACCGCTGGAACGGCGGGTTCGCCGGTGTAGAATGACCCCACGAGGTGGTCGATGGCAGATGTGACGCCGCGACCCCATAAGGCCATTGCGCGTTAGTGCCCAAAGCATTAGGGAATGCGCTTGAAAACTGCGGCTCACCCTACGGTGACTGCCCCACCTACACCGCGCTTACCCTTCGCGGGTTTCGACAAACTGGCGTTTTCCACAGCCCTCCCATCCCCCATGTTCATCCAACCTTGACTGAGAAATCTCCCTGCCCAATACTCGCCCCATGAGTCAGCAATCAACCCGCAGACAACTCCTTGTCGCTCAAGATTTTGCGCGCAACTGATTGCAGCTCATAGATTAATTCTCAAATTCCCGCTAACCCGAAGATTCCAATAGATCGCTAGGGGAGGGGTAGGGGCACTCAAATGGCAAATTTTCCAAGTCGCTGTCAGCACCTCAAAGTCAACGGCACCCAGTGCGGCTCGCCCGCCCTGCGCCGCAACCGTTTCTGCTTTTTCCACAAACGCTTTCAGGACGAACGCATCCGCCTCGGCGCCGACCGCGCCCGTCGCGGCGTCGCCACCTTCGTCCTCCCAGTCCTCGAAGACGCCAACTCCATCCAGATCGCCCTTATGCAGGTCATGCGTCTGCTCGTCTCCCAGCAGATCGACCACAAAACCGCCAGCCTCCTCCTCTACGCCCTGCAGACCGCCAGCACCAACCTGCGCCTCACCAAATTCGATCCCCTCCGCCACGATGTCGTCCTCGACCCGCGCACCGTCGCGGACACTCCGCTCGAAGCAAGCATCTGGGAAGACGAAGACTTCGAGGACGAAGAGGACTATCAGGTAGAGGAAGCCGTTGAGGCCGTGGAGCGCGCCAAAAAACAATCCGCCATGGAGCACTGGGCAAAAGATTACGTCGATCGCTCCTTCGAAGCCCTCAAGCGCAGGCAGGCAGCCGAGGACGCAGATGCCACCGAGCAACCCGCGGCAGAAATCACAGCCACCGGCAGCGCCGTGGTCCCATCGCCCAGCGTCGAAAAGAAGAAGCCCGCCTCCCACATCGACATGGACGATGTCCGGCAACAAGTCCGCGAGCAAATCAGAAAAGGCCTCTTCGCCTCTGGCGTCCCCGCATCGAGCACTCCGCCCAAATGAAACAAGTCAAACGGACTGACGTGCGTAATGCGCTGCGGGCTGCCCCACCCTTCGCGGTTTTCGAAGGGTGGGGATGCCGCACTGCGGATCTAGTTTGCCGCGATTCCGTTGAAGCCTGCGGCGGACGTGAGGCCTCCGGCTTCCGGGAGAGGGTTGAGGGTTCCGTCGGCGTTGATGGCGAAAATACCGACGGTGCCGGTGCCGGAATTCAGCGTGTAGAGGAACTTGCCGTCGGCACTGACGGCGATGTCCAGATTTGCGCTGCCGGTGGGAAGGGTTGCGACGATCGTCCCGGAGATTGGGGTCAGCGCTCCGTTCGAAGCGATGGAGAATCCGCTCATCGTGCCGGTTCCGGGATTGGTGGTGTAGACGTAATGTCCATCGGGCGTGATGACGTGCCAGCAGGTGGCCGCGGCCAGCGTGGGGACACTTGTGCTGACTACGGAGAGAGTACCGTTGGAATTCACAGTGTAGGAAGAAAGCGCGGAGGCGTCGTGTCCGCCAGCAGGTCCGGTCTCGGTGGTGATGGCCGTGCCGTTGGGCGCGAACAGCACGCCGAACAGGCCGGGGCCGGCGCTGGGATTGGCCACGATCGCCGAGAGCGTGCCGTCGGCTTGAACGTGGAACGCGTCGATGTTGCCGGTGAGTTTTTCGGTGACCAGAAGAGTCTGGCCGTCGGGACTGAAGGACAACGACGCCGCTCCGGAGTTGCCGCTGGTCAGAAAGGTGGTGGAGTGGGGGATTTGGTCGAGGTCTCCGCTGCGCCGCAGACGGAAGCCGGTCACGTTGCTGGCCCCGCCGGCGTTCACGACGTAGACGAGGTTGCCGTGCTGAGCTACGGCGACGGGTTCACTGCCGCCGCAAGGAGTCTTGTTGACCAGCGCCAGCCAGGAACCGAATACGCGGAAGACGGAAATTTCGCCGCTGCCGGCGTTGACGGCTAGCAACAACGAGCGATCTTGCGTGAGCGTGAGTGCTCCCTGAGAAGCCAAGGGATCGGTGACACCGCCGCTGCCGCGGCCGCCGGTGGAGAAAGTGCGGCCCTCGGTTAACGAGCCATCGGCGTGGCGTTTGTAGGCAATGATTTCATTTTTGGCGGCGGCATTCGTCATGACGAATACGGCGCCGGAATTTCGATCGTCTTGAGCGTGGCTTAGGACTGGCAGTGAAGTGAAGGCCAGAGCAAGAATCAGCAGCGTGCGACTCATCCTGATCATGTACAGCTCCTTGATGGATTTTTGGCGGTCGTGAGACGACCGGAGAGGGGATGCAGGGCGGCGAAGGAAGTTACTGGTGTGCGTGAATGAATTGTTAAAAGTTACGCGGCGTAACTTTTGCGGGCGGAGAGCATCAGACTACGCGGCGCGTGTCTGCGGAGGCTATTGCTGCTGCAGGCAGTTGGCGGGCAAAAGTGCCCGCCCCACATAATTCGGTCAGAAGACCAGACCTACGCCTCCGGTGATCATGTCGGTGCGCCAGTTGTAGAAGTTGCTGGGGTTGCCGAGGGACGGAGTGAATTTGAAGTAACGCGTTTCGTAGGTGCCTTTGGCGTACCACTTGCCGAAGAGGTAGCCAAGGCTTCCGCGGACGAAGTAAGCGTGATCGAAGGCGGGATTCGGGAGTGGGGTTGGTCCGGAGGCGGGAGTGCGCCAGCGGGGGCGGAATTCGGGCGCCCCCTGGGCTTGCACGAAGAAGTGCTTTTCGGGGCCGAACTTATATTCGAGGACGAGAGGAATCTCGAGGAGTTCCATGTTGTTGCGGTTGAAGATCTGGTTGTCGACCGTGCTCGGAGGAACAAGAAGTTTGTGAACCTGGACGTGGAATCCGGCGGAGAAGGAGGGTTTGAAGCGGAACATGACGCCGCCGAAAAGGGCGAACTCGTTGGCATGATTCCTGGTGTCGGAAGGAAAGCGGACTTCGCCTCCGGCAACGATGCTGGGCGAGCCATCTTTTGCTTTGCCTTGTTTCACTACCAACAGGCCATTGACATCGCCGACGGCTGCATTGGAGCGCGGCAGGGCGCCGAATCGGTCGGAGGTCTGGCCAAAATCAATCCCGACGTTCCCTCGTTGACCTTGGCCATAGGCGGGGGCGATGGCCATGAGAACTAAGCACACCCGGACAATTATTGTTCTGCCAATCAGTGTCTTGCAGAGCTTCATCGAGTACGTTCCTCTCCTGTGGCAGTTTACACTGCCGAAAATGCCGCCAGAGATCGAGCGGGTGTGAGGTTGCCTAGAAAGTATCTTTAGCTGAGATGCATCCGAGCGGGGGCGAGAGGGCTGAACTGGTCACAAAGAAAGGCGACTAGACTTGTTCTCTCCTAGCGGTTCCAGCGCTTGGCGTCGTACTGGAAGTCGACGAGGGCGTCGCGGTAGTCGATTTTTATATCGAGGAAGCGGAGCATGACGAAGCCGAGGAAACCGGACACTTCGGTGCCTACGCCATCACTGAGGGATTTGGTGTCGAAGGCAGTCATGTCCTGATTTTCCTGGCGAATGTGGCCGAACGTGAGCACTGCTTTATTGGCGCTATAGACCTTGTCGACGTTGCCACTGATGCCTTTGACGATCGTGTCGGAATCTCCGTGAACCTTGGTGACTTCGCGGGCTGCGGCGGGTGAAATGAAATTGAAGACTGACCCGGTGTCCATGATGAAGAGCTTGGCGGGAACGTCGCCGATGGTGGTGGGAACGAGCAGATCGTGGCCGAAGCGAAGGATGCGGGTGTAGGACTGCATCTCGGGTGCAATGTAGCGATCCTGCGGGCCTGAAGATGGATGCGGCTGTTGAGCGGTTCCGGCGGCCGCTGATTTGGCGTTCTCGGCGGCGTCATCGTCGGAGTCGTCGTCTTCACTTTTGAGCGCGAGTTTCTGTTCAGACTCGCCCGGGCGTTTGGGAAGTTCGCCCAATTTCAGTTTTTCGTTGGGAAAATCGATGTCCACGAGAAAGTCTTCGAACACATCGGCGCCAATCAGGCCTTCCTCACCAACGATAGAGCGGCTCTCCATGACTTCGATCGGGCAATCCCGGAACTCGAGATCTCCAACCTTGATGGAATCAGCGATGCCGATGTAGGCGTTCCTGCGGCCCTTGCTGCCGATACCCCACACCTTCGTCTCGGTGATCTTAGTGATGCCGGCGTGTTCCGCTATGGACCGTTTGACCAAAATGCCGCTGGCCCCGGTATCAAGCATGAGCGAACTCTTGTGTCCATTCAGGATGACGGAAAGACCGTAGCCGCGCAGATGCTGAGGATCAATCATGAGACGATTGAGAGGCGTCTCGGTCGCGGCCACTTTACTCACCAGTCGGCAAGTGCTTCTCTTCTGTTTGGCGCGTTCTCTGAGATATTCGAGATAACTCGCGCTGTTAGCGCGCTGATCGGCGTCCCAGTTGTTCTCGCCAGCCAGAGAGTCCTCAAGGTATTTGATGCGTTCGGCTCGGGGCAACGTGCCGACCCATGCCTGCTGGACATCGGGGTCGTCCGGGCCGAGTTGGTGGGCCTTGTCGATCATCTGCCTCTCACTTTTGTACATGGCGATGGCGTTGCGTATGCGCGCCAGACCAATGTAGGCGTGTGCGTCGGGATAGCCGGAGTTGACGACTTGCACCCACTCGCGTTCGGCATCGGTGATTCTGCCCTGACGAAACCATACTTCGGCGCGGGCGGAGCGCAGGCGCGGATGATCCAGGTGTGCCAGGCCCTCATCGGCGGCCTTTGCGGCCTCATCGACCTTTTTCTGCTTGAGGTAGACGCGAACGATGCCAGCGTAGGCGTCGGGCGATTGCGGATAATCCTCCAGCACTTCGTGGTATTTAGCGAGGGCACTGTCGAACTCACCCTTGCGGTAGAACAGGAGCGCCGCCTCCAGCGGGCTGGAGGGAATGGTTGACGCACGGGCGCTGGTGGCAGGCGCGGAAACTTCGGCGGCTTTTGCCGCCTCCGACGAGGATCCGGTCGCTGGCCCCGCAACAGGAGTTGATGGAGTTGGAGCGGAATGGGTCGTTGATTGAGCGAGACCTGATTGAGCAAGACCACACAGCGAGATCAGCCCGATCGCCAGGCTGTACGCGAGGACTCGGAACATGCGCGACCTACCTCTGCTCCGGCCGAGAGACTAGGGGCAGTCTGGCACGGACCAGCGATTTTCACACGGCACGCCGTGCGGGCAAAGAAAAAAATCTGGGGCGATGTTCCAGCGGATGGTTGTACAATTAACATAGCTTCCCCCAAAAGAGCACCAGTCCTTGGTGACAGAGATCGCCGGCGGGACATCACAGGTAGGCGACCAACTTCCGGGCAAGGTGGATGATTTCAGTTGCGGCCAATCATTTCTGCGCTTTCGTTACTGGCTTTGGTGATTCTGGCCGTGGTTTTCCCGGCGAGTCGCAGCGCGATCGCGGCGGGCAGCTTGGCGGTGGACGTCAGGTCCGTAGCGGCAGCAGTCGATGCCCACTACAACCATCTGCGGACGCTTGAGGCGCAGTTTACTGAGGTCTACCGCGGGGCCGGGATGGATCGGACCGAGTCCGGGACGCTGTGGCTGAAAAAACCTGGCAAGATGCGGTGGGAGTACCGTTCTCCCAGGGAGAAGCTGTTTGTCTCGGACGGCCGGGATGCGTGGTTTTACGTTCCCGACGACCGGCAGGCGCGGAAGACGGCGGCGAAGAAGTTGGAAGATGTAAGGTCCCCGCTGGCGTTCCTACTGGGTAAGACCAAGCTGGAGAAGGAATTACGAGGATTGTCGCTGGCTCCAGATGTGACGCCGCTGGCTGCGGGGGACGTGGTTCTGCGGGGAGTGCCGCAGGGGTTGGCGGATCGGATCAACGAGATTGTGCTGGAGGTCACCCCGGACCACCAGATTGCCAGAATATTCATCCAGGATGTGGATGGGGCGGCGACGGAATATCGCTTTACAGAGCAGAAGGAAGATGTGGCGGTGTCGGATGCGCGGTTTGAGTTCAAGCCTCCGGCGGGGACTGAGACGGTGGAGGGGGGACTGGGGCCGTAGGGGCCTGCAGGCCAAGAGCAGATTCCTCCCCTTTCCCTTCGGTCAGGGTCGGAATGGCAAGATCAAAGATGTTGTGGTTACCTGCGTACTCAGCGGAGTAGGTTGTGCCTCTGTTAGCGGCTTAGAATGAGGGGATAGGAATGTTAGACTTAGGCGGTAAAGAGTCTCAGGAAAGTCGTAGAAAAAGCGGGAAATGGCGGAATTTGTAGTCAAAATCGCAGACGAGCGCGGGCGGGTCCTGCAGCACGTCGAGCAGGGATATTCCGAGGCGGAGGTACGCGACCGCTTCGCGCAGCAGGGATACCTTGTTTATTGGGTCAAGCCGCAGGGGGTGATGACCGGCGGAATCTCGTTCCGGCGGCGGCGGAAGCTGAAACAGGCCTCCTTCCTGGTGTTCAACCAGCAATTTCTGACGCTGGTCCGGGCCGGTTTGCCGATCTTGAACGCGCTCGAACTGCTGATCAAGCGGCAGAAAGACGCGCTATTGAAGCAGATTCTGGAGAACGTGCGCGACCGGGTGAAGGGCGGCGAGTTGCTGTCGGACGCGTTTGCGGCGCAGGGGATTGTTCCGAAGATCTACACCACGACGCTGCTGGCGGGGGAAAAGAGCGGTGCCATTGACGAGGTGCTGACGCGCTACATCAGCTTCCAACGGATGGCGATGACCTTCCGCAAGAAGCTGTTTGTGTCGCTGATTTATCCGACGCTGCTGGTTTCGGTGGTGACGATCATGGTGCTGTTTCTGTTCACCTATGTCGTGCCCAAGTTCGCCGAGCTGTTCAACAGCCTGGACGCAAAGCTGCCGTCGATCACGGTATTCATGCTGGCGGTGGGACAGAATGCGCAGAAGTATGCGCCCTATGTGCTGGTTGGGCTGATCGTGGCTGGTTTTGTTTTGTGGCGGTGGAAGGACACGGACAGCGGCGCCGACCAGATTGACCGGGTGATCCTGAGCCTGCCGCTACTGGGAGGAATCCGGCTGAAGCATCAGGTGGCAAGTTTTTCGCGCATGCTTTCGACGCTGCTGCAAGGCGGGTTGCCGCTGGTGCCGGCGATGGAAACGGCGGGCTCCTCGATGTCGAGCCGGCGCATCTTAAAAGGTGTGATGCGCGCCGGGGTGAGGGTGCGCGAAGGTCAGGGATTGGCCGGGAGCCTGGAAGAGCAGGAAATTTTTCCCGAGCTGGCGGTGGAAATGATCGAGGTGGGCGAGTCGACCGGAGCGCTTCCAGCCATGCTGAACTCGGTGGCCGAGTTCTATGAGGAAGATGTGCAGACGGCGCTGGGAGCGGCGATGGCGCTGATCGAGCCGCTGATCCTGATTATCATGGCGGTTTTTGTGGGCGGGGTGTTGATCTCGCTGTACCTGCCGATCTTCACCTTGGGAGTGCGGTAGGGCGGGAAAAGCAGATTCCTCCCCTTCCCTTTGGTCAGGGTCGGAAGGACAAGAGTAGTGGTGATGGAATGACAAGGGTCAAGAAAAACAAGTTGCGGTGGGGATAAGTGAATGGCGATGGCAGAAAAGAAAACACTCTTCGCGAATGGCATTAACAGCGGGCCGATCAGCCCCACCGGCAACCCGGTCACTGATCTGGAACGCGCGCAGGACGTGGCGCGGCGCTATCGCTGCGAATTTATCGACCTCACCGATTTTGAACTGCATCACGAGCTCTTCAAAAAGATCCCGGTCGAGCTGATGTTCCGCTACAACTTCGTGCCCCTGGAAGAGACGGTCGACGGCAGGCTGGCGATCGCGATTGCCGATCCCAGCCAACTGATGATGATCGACGAGATCAGCCTGCTGCTGAAGCAGCGCATCATCACGAAGGTTTCGACGCTCAAGCAAATCTCGGACATTCTCAAGAAGACCGAGCAGTCACAGCGCGTTCTGGAAGAGGCTAGCGAAGGCTTCCAGATTATCCGCGAAGACGAGAATACTGGCGCCGAAGAGACGCTGAGCATCGACAAACTGACGGCGACGGGCGATACCAGCCCGATCATCCGGCTGGTTGACACCACGATTTTTACGGCGCTGCAGCGGCGGGCTTCCGATATTCACATCGAGACGCGCGACGACTCCGTCGTCATCAAGTTTCGTATTGACGGCGTGCTGACCCAGGCCATGCCGCCCATCGGCAAAGAGCACCATTCGACCGTGATTTCGCGTATCAAGGTCATGAGCGAGCTGGACATTTCCGAGCGCCGCGTTCCGCAGGACGGGCGGTTCCGCGTGAAGTACAACGGGCGCGCCATCGACTTCCGCGTTTCAATCATGCCCTCGATTCACGGTGAAGATGCCGTGCTGCGCGTCCTGGATAAAGAGTCGATGAGCGAGAAGTTCCGCACGCTCACTCTGGATGTAGTTGGGTTCGACGAAGAAGATCTGCGCAAGTTCCGACGCTACATTAAAGAGCCTTACGGCATGGTGCTGGTGACGGGGCCGACGGGCAGCGGCAAGACGACCACGCTGTACGCCGCGGTCAACGAGATCAAGACCGACGAGGACAAGATCATTACGATTGAAGACCCGGTCGAGTATCAACTACGCGGCATCACGCAGATTCCGGTGAACGAGAAAAAAGGATTGACGTTCGCCCGCGGGTTGCGGTCGATTCTGCGTCACGACCCGGACAAGATCATGGTCGGCGAAATCCGCGACACGGAAACGGCGCAGATCGCGATTCAATCGGCCCTGACCGGACACCTGGTGTTTACCACGGTCCACGCCAACAACGTGGTGGACGTGATCGGACGATTCCTCAACATGGGCGTCGAGCCGTACAACTTTGTTTCCGCGTTGAACTGCATTCTGGCGCAGCGGCTGGTACGGTTGATCTGCGACTCGTGCCGGACCGAGGTGCACTACGCGCCGGAGGTTCTGGAGGCGAGCGGACTGGATCCGGCGCAGTGGGGCAAGGTTCCGCTGTATGAGGGTCCGGGATGCATTGAGTGCGCGGGTACGGGATTCCGCGGACGAACGGCGATTCATGAGTTGCTGGATTTGAGCGACCGGATTCGCGAAATGATTCTGGGAAAGAAGCCGACGTCGGAGATCCGGCGTGCGGCGCGGGAAGAAGGCATGCGCTTTTTGCGCGAGTCGGCGCTGGATAAGGTGCGGCTGGGCATGACCACGTTGAAGGAGATCAACAAGGTTACGTTCATCGAGGCGATGCGGTAAGGAAAAAGGTTTCAAGGTTTCAAGGTTTCAGAGTTTCAAGGTTTTCGACGCGGTAGGAAGGCCAAAATCCCCACCCTGTCTCCGCAAAGGGCGCGGAGACAAGGATGGGGCACCCGGCTCGTTGAAACCTTGAAACTTTGAAACCTTTCAGACACATGAGTCCTACTTCGAACATACCGAAACCAAAGCTGGCTTGCGAGATTGCGGCGGACCGCGTGTTGGCGGGGCGGCTCTCGGATAGTGGGAGCGGGCTGGAGATCTGCGCTGCACATGCGCTGGCGCCGGGGAGCGTCATTCCAGACCTGGTGGAGAACAATGTCCGCCAGCGGGAGGCGGTTCGCGCCGGGATCGCGGAAGCGCTGGGAACGGTGGCCGGACGATCGAAAGATGTGATCGCGGTTGTGCCCGACGCGGCGGTGCGAGTGATGCTGGTGGAATTCGACACGCTACCCTCCGATGCGGAAGAAGCGTTGGGCGTGGTGCGGTTCCGTTTGAAGAAGTCGCTGCCGTTTGACGTGGAGAAGGCGAAAGTTTCCTTCCACGCGCAGAAGATCAAGGATGAGATGAAGGTGGTGGCGGCGGTGGGACTAGCCAGCGTGATCGAAGACTACGAATCGATTTTCCACGCAGCCGGATACAGCCCGGGCGTGGTGCTTCCGTCGATGCTGGCGGCGCTGGGCGCGGCTGAGGGCAAGAAACCGACGTTGGTGATCAAGGTTGATGCCCACACGACCAGCATCGCGATCCTGAATGAAGATCAGCTGCAGTTGTTCCGAACGCTGGAGAACGCGCGCGGGGTTACGATCAGCGGGGAGCAACTGGCGGAGGAGGTTTATCCGTCGGTGGTGTTTTTTCAGGATACGTACCATCTGAATATTGAGCGGATTTACGTGGCGGGATTGTCGGAAGCGGGCGGAGCGGCTCCGGCGCTGCGAGCGCAAACGGGAGCCGAGGTGCAGGAACTGGTGGCTTCCGCGCAATTAGGGTCAAGCACAGGTGGGCCGGTGCCGCGGTGGAGAATGGCAGGAGTGGTGGGAGCGCTTGTTTCTTAGTACTCAGTACCCAGTACTCAGTGAATGGTTTCTCACTGGCAACTGGGTACTGAGTACCGGGTACTGGGTACTGAATTCATGAGACTTGATATCAATCTGGCGAGCCAGCCGTACGAGGATGCGCGGCAGTTCTGGATGCGCTGGGGTACGGCGGTGGGCGCGGCGGCAGTGGTCACGTTGGTATTGCTGACGATGACGATTACGGGCTGGGTGAACGCGCGCCGGGATCACCGGGCGATGGCGGAGAAACGGGCCATGATTGCCGATCGCGATCAGCTGCGCGCCAATGCGGAAAGAATTCTTAACTCGCCGGAAAACCGCAGCACGCGCGACGAGTCGCAGGTACTGAACCAGTTGATTGAGCGCAAGGGGTTCTCGTGGACGCTAGTGCTGGAAAACCTGGAGAGGGTGATGCCGACGCGAGTGCATCTGGTGTCGATCAATCCGGAACTGGATGAAGATAACCAGCTGGCGCTGAAGATGTCGGTGGCGGGCGAGTCGCGGGACCGGGCGATTGAACTGGCGCGGCGGATGGAAGAATCGCAGCGCTTCGCGCAGACCCACATTACTTCGGAGCACTCCACGCAGTCGACCACGGGAGACACCGAGCAGACCGAACTGGAGGCGATCTACATTCCGGAGATTGGTCCGGCGGCGAAGAAAGTGGAAGTGACCCCTCCGACACAGAAAAAGGCCGAGACCGGAACGGGAATAATGAAGACCGGCGCGAAGCCGACGGCGGCAAGGGGGGCCAAGCACTGATGCCGGATCTGCGGCAAACCCGGAAGAAGATCAAGATCGCGCTGGGGGTCATGGCCGGCGTGGATCTGCTGGCGCTGATCGTGTACATCTCGCCACTGGTGGGGTCGGCGGAGGGGCGGCGGCAGGAGATCAACCAGCTTCAGGTCGAGTTAACCACCAAGACGCGCCAGGTGGCGCCGCTGAAAGATCTGCCGCAGAAGGTGCACCTGGCGAGCCAGCAGATCACGGACTTCTACAAGAGGCGCATCCCAGAGCAGAACTCGCAGCTTTATGCAGAGCTTGGAAAGCTGACAGCGGCAAATGGAGTTTCGATCGACCAGGTGAAATACAAGCCGAGCGAGGAGCGGCTGGGCAAGCTCCAGCCGGTGGAGATGGAAGCAGATCTGGTGGGAAATTACACCGCGCTGGCGAAGTTCATCAATGCGCTGGAACGCGACGACATGTTTTTCATCATCAACAGCGTGACCCTGGGGGGCGAGCCGCAGGGTGCGGTCAAACTGCGGGTGAAACTTGAGGCGTATTTGAAGGCGGGATCGTAGTGAAGCTGGGACTGGACAACAAGAAGAAGACGACATGGGCGATCGTGCTAGGCGTGTTGGCATTGCTGCTGGTGGCCTACGAGTTCATCCCCATGATGATGGACTCGTCGTCGCCGGGTTCGAGCGCGCAGGCGGCGCCACCGGTCGCGCCCCGAGTGACGGCGCGCGGGGGCGGGAGGGCCGGAAAGAAACAGCGGCCAGAGAGTCTGGACCCGACCCTGAAGCTGGATTTGCTGGCGACCGCCGAGCAGACGCAGTACGAAGGAAACGGACGGAATATTTTCGTTTCGCAGGCGGAGCCGGTGGCAATTCCCAATCCGGTCGCAGCAGCCGTGACCGACCAGAAGGAAGTGGAATACGTGCCGCCCGTGGTTCCGCCGCCGCCACCGATTCCGCTCAAATTTTTCGGGTTCGCAAGCAAGCCAGGAGAGCCCAAGAAAATATTCCTATCTCAGGGCGAGGACGTTTGGGTGGCGGGCGAGGGTGAGATCGTGAACCGGCGGTACAAGGTGATCCGGATCTCGCCGACGTCGGTCGAGATGCAGGACGTGGTGAACAGCGGGCCCCCGCAGAATATTCCGCTGACCCAGGGGTGAGGCGGGTTCAAGATTTCAAAGTTTGCGGAGTCGTCTGGATCCTTATTTTCTTCCCATGAAGTTGCCCTTGCAGACACGGCGTGGTTCCCGGAGAGATGAGCGGGGTTACGTTCTACTTGCACTGCTGCTGACGATGGGGCTGCTGGTCATTTTTGCGGCAGCGATTATGCCCACCATCAAATTCCAGATCGAACGCGATCGCGAAGAGGAACTGATTCATCGCGGGACGCAGTACTCGCGTGCGATTCGCGGGTACTACAAGAAATTTGGGCGCTATCCGGTAAAGCTTGAGGATCTGGAGAGCACCAACAACATGAGATTTCTGCGCAAGCGGTACAAGGATCCGACGAATTGCGCCGGCGGGGCGTGCAAGGACTTCAAACTGCTGCATTTTGGGGAAGTGCGACTGACGGGGGCAATGATGGGAATTCCCGGAGCGCAGGTAGCCGGAAGTCCGGGAGCCATCCTGCCGACAGGGGCCAACGGGCAGGCTAATGCGGTTAGTGGCAACGCCGCGATTGCGGGGCAGGTTGCTGCGATGGCGGCGAGCGGTGGTTTCGGGGCAAACAACAATTCGTCGTTCCCGAACAATCAAGGCGCCGGGCAGACGGGATCGGATTCGTCTACAACCGGTGGCGACGGATCGAGCGCATCGGGTTCGTCCGGTTCGGACAACAACGGTGGCAATTCCGGCGGCGACACTCCAGGCGGCCCAGGCGGTGGAAATACGGGCAGTAGCGGCGGTCCGGGTGCGGGCCAGGTTTTTGGGGGCGGGCCGATCGTGGGCGTGGTCAGCACCAACAAGAAGGACACGATCCGCGAATTCAATCACAAGAAAAAATATAACGAGTGGCAGTTTATCTATGATCCGGGGACTGATCGGGGGGGGCTGCTGATGACGCCGAACCAGCCTCCGCTGACGCCCTTTGGACAGCAGCAGCCAGGCCAGCAGAATGTCAATGGGCAGAACGGAACGACGCCGACCGGGTTACAGAACAATCCGAATTCGCCTGGGACTGAGCCGCCGCCTGCGGCTCCGAACGATCCGAACAATCCTCCAGAACAGAAGTAGGGGAAATATCAGAGTGAATTGAAAACGGCCTCATTGGGATGAGGCCGTTTCTCATGCAAACTTCGCAGAACTGGCAGCCGTGCTTCGCACGGCTGGACTGTCCCCACATAACACCTTTACACGCTGAAGGAACTGCCGCAGCCGCAGGTGCTCTTCACGTTCGGGTTTTCGAACTTGAAACCGGCGCCTTCGAGGGTTTCGACGTAGTCGACGATGCAGCCGTTCAGATACATGACCGAAGTGGCGTCCACAAAGACCTTGAGGCCGTCCATATCGAAGGTCTTGTCCATCATGCCGGCACCGTTCTCAAACTGCATCGAATAAGAGAAGCCGGAGCAGCCGCCACCGACCACGCCGATGCGCAGCCCTGCGGGAACGGGGTTCTGCTGGCCCATAATGTCCTTTACCTTGGCGACGGCATTGGCGGTAAGGGTAACGGGGGCAACCTTTTTGGTAACTTCCGGGACGGTAGTTGTGGCCATTCATATCTCCTTGGCTTTAAAGCTGCTTGATTATAGCAGAACAGGTTTCCACTATCTCCACCTATTAGATGCGAGTGGGGGCCGGAAGTCGCCAGTTTTCCCGTCCATTAAACAGCCCGTAGGCCGCGGAGATTTCTTCACGCCGGGGTTGCCAAACAGGGCTATAATCATCCCGCTAAGGTCTTTCTTCCGGCGCTGTGAGCGGAGTTTTTGACCCTTAGCCGGTAAGAAGAAAGGCTGCTGCAGCGGGTTGGAATCTGCCGAGGTGGCTTATGGCGCTGACTGTGGTGTCGGTTGTATTCGGGGTTTTCGCCGTTGGTCTGATCATCCTCCTGATTTACAAGAGCACGCTGACGATGCACGAGGATGACCAGTTGTTTCTGGATGACGCCAATTCGCACATGCAAGAGGAGCAAACCGAACTGTTGACCAAGGTCAACCGGTTGACGCTTCCTGTGCGTGTCTTCAGCGTCGGCTCAGGAGTATTTCTGCTGGTGCTGGTGGCGATGTTGATCTACCAGAAATTGAACGAAGTCCAGTAGCGTCATTCGCCAGGGCTTGCGCCATTCAGCCATAGCGGCGCGGTATTGTGCGAAGCGGCCGCGATTCAAGAGCGCCGCAGGGCTTTGTTGTCCATTTCTTCGGCCCCTTCAGGGCGCTGGTTTCATCTTGCACTCTTAAGTCATGGTTTGCGCGGTGGCTTCTTTGCGCCGCTTTGCGGCTTGATCCTGTTCCGGTTGCCGTGCAGCTGAAACTGCTCCCTCTATCGAGCACTTGTTCGGGCTGCGAATTTGGTGGGAGCAACGGACGGTCTTGCGGGTTCCGTCCGTTGCCGGTGGCGATGGGAAGCACTACTGTTGGCAGGAGTCGGAAACCGTGCGAATGTCGGTGACCTTCAGGTGTCCGTGCTCAGCATTGTTTTTCTTCATGCCAGCATCGTGCGCCATGTTTTTCTCGTCTTCCTTCATGTTATGCATCTTGGCATGAGAGACCACGCCTTTGGCCTCAATGGTGTGGTTGACGTTGCTTGCCAGATCGACGGAGTTGTTGGCGTGCACTTCCCAGGTGCTGCCGTCGCTGCCGGTCAACAGGTATTCGTTCCCGCTTCCGGCCTTGGTCAGGCACCCGGTAATGCTCCTGACCTCGCTCTTGGATTTGGCGTCAGAGTCGGAGTCCTGCGCGACCGCCCACGCCGTAGTCAGACCAGCAAGAACTAAACACAACAGCAAGCGACTTAATTTTGTCATCGAGAAATCTCCTTTATTAGTTGCCCCACAGTGCTGAGGCATACAGCGACCTGTGCTTTCAGAAGATAAGTTGCCCTTTTGCAGGAGAGGGTTGTCGCCAGCGCAGAGCTGATGAGAGAGGGCCTGGAAAGGGGGCGGTAACTGTCGCTGAAGTGACCGTTCGTAATTTGAAAGCATCGGGCGCTGCAATCAGAATGGATTTGCCCACCACTTCGTAGTCCAGCGGTAGCCTCCTGCCCGGAAGCAACCCGCTCGGACCTGTCGATCCAGTTCTGGCCGGAACGGAATGCGAAATCCATGTCTCGAGTAAAACCCACGATTCTCTGTATTGACGACCATTGGAATGGGCTGATCCGCCGCAAGATGTTTCTGGAACAGAACGGGTATCAGGTTCTGGAAGCGACGAATGGTCCGGAGGGACTGGAAATATTTGCCTCGCATCCGGTGGACGCGGTGATTCTCGACTACCAAATTCCCGGGATGAGCGGCGATGTGGTGGCGGCAAAAATGAAATCCATCAGCCCGCAAGTTCCAATTCTTCTGCTATCGGCATACGGGCCACTGCCGAAGCCAAAGCTTAAGGCGGTGAACGCTTTTCTGTCGAAAACGCAACCTCCGATGATTCTGTTATCCACGCTTCAGCAAATGCTGGACGGGGCGCCCAAACCATTCTTCTATCGCTGGCTTTACGACTGGAAGCAGCGAGCGCAGGGAGTAAGACCATGAAATTCTTGAGATTTCTTTTGGGAAGAGGATGCTCGCACCGGTTTTCCTGGCCGCGGGCCGATGCCAATGGCCACTACTATCAAGTTTGCCCGGATTGTGGGACCGCTTACGAATACGACTGGAAATTGATGCGGCGCACTGAGCGTTTGCAGGTGGCAGCGGCGGGACCGACTCACTAGGCACGGAGCTGGGGACGAAATGGAACAGATATCAGGACAAGTGTGTCACTTTGGAAGCACGCGACGATGGCCGCGACATCAGGTCGATCTGCCGGTTCGGATCATCGCGCTCAACGGGATTCTCACCACGCCGGTGGCTGCTCGTGGCAGCGAAATAAGCCGGGCGGGTATGGCGCTGCGCGCTCCGGTTGCGGTCAGGCCGGGCGATCTGATGGGGCTTCAGTTTCCAACCTCGACTCCGGCGCGCGTCAACGCGGTAGTGCGTAATCGTACTGGGGAATGTTTGGGCCTGGAATTCCTGAGCCAACTTCCTCCGGACACCGAAGCGGGGGATCAATCCGGGGTGATGTCTGCTTCCCTTCCCCAAGGCTCGCCTGAGCCAGCGAGATCAGGGCGCGATTACTGCAACCCGCAGGCTCTATTCGCAGGTCTGCGGCGGAAGCGGGAGGAACTGAAGCAGGTGCAAAGGGAGATCGAAGCCCTGAGACTGGCTATTGTGCTGCTCCTCGCCGACTAAGTCGCACTCTCCGCGGCACGCGGGCCAAAGCGCAAACCGAGCCAAAACCTACGCGGGATTCCTCGCGCGAGATCCCGCGGCTCCGGTCAGGGCAGGCTCTTCGCTCCGCCTGAAAAACGGCTGCGCTTGATTGCATAACGACGTTGGCTCGTCGCAGCGAGTAGATTGGTTGTGACGAAACAGACCAAGGCTCGAGAGAAGGAGCCAACGTCATGCTGATTATAGGCTGTGATTTTCATCCGGGTTTTCAGCAGGTCGCGATCTTTGACAACCAAACGGGAGAGTATCAGGAGCGGCGTCTGGGGCACCGCGCCGAGGCGGAACAGTTTTACCGCGCGCTGGCGGGCCAAGTGGTGCGGGTGGGAATGGAAGCCTGCGGACACTATCCGTGGTTCGAGCGGCTGCTGGCGGAGTTGGGGTTCGAGTTGTGGCTGGGGGATGCGGCTGCGATCCGGGCCGCGGTGGTGCGGAAGCAGAAGACGGACCGGCGGGACGCCGAGCATGTGCTGGAGCTGCTGCTGCAAGGGCGGTTTCCGCGGATCTGGGTGCCGAGTCTAGAGGAGCGGGACGTGCGGCAGTTGCTGGTGCATCGGCACAAGCAGGTGCAGGCGCGGACGCAAGTGAAGAATCAGTTGCAGGCCATGGCGCTGAGCCAGGGAGTGCAGAAGAAACGCAAGTTGTGGACGGAGGCGGGGCGGGCGGAGTTGGAGCAATTGCCCATGTTGCCCTATGCGGCGCAACGGCGCCAGCAACTGCTGGAGGCACTGGACGCACTGGGAGCCGAGATCGAGCCACTGAACCGGCGGGTGGAAGAAGAAGTGGCGCAACGGCCAGCGGCGGTTCGGTTGCAGACGCATCCGGGAGTGGGGCCGGTGACGGCGCTGGCCATGGTGTTGACGCTGGGGCCGGCGGAGCGGTTCGCTTCGGGCAAGCAAGTAGCGAGCTACTTCGGACTGATTCCCAGCGAGCATAGCAGCGGCGGGCGGCAGCAGTTGGGGCACATCAGCAAGCAGGGCAGTTCGTTTCTGCGCTTTTTGCTGGTGGAGGCGGGCCAGTCGGCGGCACGTTACGACGCCGAGTTGGGACGCTTCTATCGTCGCCTGGCGGGGCGCAAACATCGCGCCCTGGCCAAAGTGGCGGTGGCGCGCAAGCTGGCGGTCAGGTTGTACCTGATGTTGCGCGAAGACTGGACCTACGCGCAACTATGCAGGGCGGTCGTGCAGGCGAGCCCGAGTCATCCTGTGGTGGGACGACAGAACCGAGCGCTTGAGTAGGCAGCCTGCCTCCCCGAAGCAGCGGGGAGTTCGAAGCACGAATCATGGGAGCACGACCCGAAGAGATGGATGGCGGGACCTTGCGTCCCCCGCGAGATTAAAGGACACGGCCTTGGTCTGGACGTCAAAACCTTTTCTGCTAGAGCGAAATGGCGCTTCTTTAAAACCCGACGCGCCAGCGGAGAGCTGTCGGCAAAATGTGCTTGACACGCGCCCACGTCGTTAGAGACAGGATGACGCCTTGGTGGAAACAGCTACTCTCCCTTCAAATTGATTCACTGCCTGCGCACCGACCTTGGCGCGGCGGGATAGGATGCATTTAGAATAGTCTCTTGTCACTAATTCGCTCGATTGACTGTGCCGGCAGAAGAACGCAGCGATCGGGTTGTACCATTGCGAAAGTGGCGGAATTGGCAGACGCACCAGACTTAGGATCTGGCGGGTAAAACCGTGGGGGTTCGAGTCCCCCCTTTCGCACCAGTTTTTCAATCACTTAAGCGTCCGTGCAGTCCAATAACAGTCCGTTAAGCCGTTACTGCACGCTTCCCTCGTTTAAAAACTGGCCTACGAGCCGGGAATTTGCTTCCCGGTTGGCTTCAGGAACGCCGCGACCGTAGCCGTCCATCGTCATTGAAAACGCCGCAATCCTCAGTCGAACGGTATACCTGTTTTCGCGGAGATGTCGCACAGTTCCACGATGACGGCTGGCACTAGCGGCACACCATTCTTCCGTCGCTCTTGCTCGGCTTGCCGCTCTGGATCACCCGGAATTATGGGACCGCTGGTTCCCGGCGCTGGCTTGGTCGCACGAAACACTCGAATGTACTCATCCACCTGTGTCTTAAAAGAATCAGCGTCAATGAAGCCGTCGATCCGCATCGCGCCAAAGAAATGCCCGGGTATGGCAAAGCTGCGCAAACCGAACAAATCAAGAAGCCCATAGCTTTCTGAACATCCAGCCTATGTTCCGAAATGCTCGGCTCGACGAAAAGCGGCAGCATCTTTTCCCCGAGCCGAACCGACCATTTACTCCGTACATCAACTCAAACGCAAATTATCGACAGCAGTTCCGCTCAAGACGCATTGTTTCTTGCAAGCGGTTCTCGATTCGCGCCCGGACGGGCTTTTGCGAACAGACTGAATCGCCATTTTGCTCTTATCGCCGAAGTGCAAACAGGCTTGGAAGTTCGTACTTCTGATTCATAGTCTCAATTCACTCCTCAGAATGGATTCGCAGGAACCCATGGAACACGCTATTGGCGTCAGCGTAATAGCCCGTGAGCGCCCCACGGTCGTTAATGCCAACAGGAAAAGTAAAGACTGAACCCGCAGGATCGACCGTCACAATCTTGCCCTCGGGACTGCGCAGATAGCCGTGATACACGAAGTTCGTGTCAATGTAGACGCCTGTGACCGCCCCCCAGTCGTTTAGGCTTACAGGGCAATCAGACGGGCAGCCCGTTCCTTCACCAGCATCTAGGCCCGCACCGGGAGCGTCGTAGGTCGTGAACTTGCCCTCAGGACTCCGCACGAAGCCGTGGTTCACGCTGTTGATGTCAATCCAAATCCCGGCGACAGTCCCCCACTGATTGAGGCCGAGGTTACAACCGGGACAACCTGTGCCTTGGTAGCTCCCAGTGCCAGCGCCGGGAACGTCAAACGTTTTCAATTTGCCTTCGGCATCGCGCACAAAGCCGTGGTGAACAAAGTTGCCGTTGTTGTCTTCGAAGCCTCCCACAATTGTTCCGAAGGCATTAATGCCGGAAGCTCCCGACCCAAAACATCCCTGCGAACCGTTGCCTGTGCAGGCGTCTGGGCCAATCCACGTCGTAAACTTGCCGTTGGGACTGCGCAGGAAAGCGTGAAACGAAAAGTTCGCATCGGTGTAGACTCCTACGACGGCCCCCTCGACATTAAACGCTCTTGGAGTGGTATTGCTGTTCGTCGCGCCGGGAACGTCGAAAGTTGTAAACTTCCCACTTGGACTTCGCAAGAACCCGTGGCCGAAGCCGTTCGCGTCATAGTAGCTTCCCGCGATCACGCCCAAGTCGTTGATGTTTGATGGGATAGTCCCGTGAAGGAACCAATGGTTGTGTCCGCGCCGGGGGACTCGAAGGTCGTGAACTTACCTTCAGGGCTTCGCAGGAACCCGTGGTACACATTGTTGGAGTCAATGTAATAGCCCGTGATTGCTCCCCAACCATTGATGGCGCTGGAGAATGTCCCGTTAGAATCGGCAACATTAGTGTCCGCACCGGGAGCGTCGAAAGTGATAATACGTGCCTCTTGTGCGCTGGCCGCCAGACTCGGGAACAGTGCGCAGAGAACGGTTAACAGCAGAGTGCGAAATTGCATCCGGATTCTCCTTTTCTCGTTGTCTGAGGTTTCTTGGCCGAAACAGCGCCGTGAATAATGGATGAAGGTAGAGTAATTGTCAATGCAAAATGTCACGCCCTCACACTTATCGGGTGAGTGAAGACAGCAGCACGCGGGCTGAGGATCGGAAGAAACCTTCGCCCGGTATGCCTGCGTGCGGGATCGGAAGTTAGTACCACTCAAGACCTAACTCCGATGCTTTGCGACGGAGTTGATCAGGAGAAACAAATAGCGATTGAAGTTCCGTATCCGGCACAGGGGCTACCAAGGCTGCCGCGCCAAACGTTTTGATCGGCCGGAACCGTGCTGCGAGCCCAGTGGCCCGCAGGGACCTCTTCCGCAACCCCCGCAACTCGTTGAGCTACAGGTCTGAATGCGGTAGGGAATACTTTGGGAGGAAATGGGAAACACGCGACGAATCGGGCCGGAGATCCACTTCGCCTGCAGTTACCGGCGAACGATCACGACATCAGGAAAGCCGAGGTCTTCGCCAAAATGAACGGCTTCGACGGTTCCGATTCGGCGGATCTGAAGATCAGAATCATTGATCCAGGCGGGAATATTCTGATTCACGTTTGGTAGGTGGCCTCGTTACGTTTGTGGAATCTTTGGGGACGCTGCGGAAGTGGGGACCACGATTCACAAAGGCGAGCGGCCCGATACACCCGGGCCGCCGGACAGCCGAGGGCGGCTGTCCCCACATGCGCTGGAGGAAGTGGATGAAGCGTAGAGCGGAGGCCGCTTTGGTGGTACTGGGCTTTTTGTTGGGGGTGCCTTCCCTTTTGGCGCATCATGGGCTGGCGCAGTTTGATACGACGCATATTGTGAGCTTGCAAGGGACGGTTACGGATTTCCAATGGATCCAACCGCACGCGGTGATTCACGCGGACCTGAAGGATGAGAAGGGCAAGGTTGCGAACTGGGTGCTGGAGTTGGGGAGCCCGACCATGTTGGGGCGGCACGGATGGAGTCCGGATTCGCTGAAGCGCGGAGATCAGGTGACGGTTTTTGGGTTTCGGGCGAAGGACGGGTCCGCTTATATGTCTGTGGGAAGGATCGAGCTTTCCAATGGTAAGTCGTTGCCGGGGGCTCCGTAGAGATGCCCGACCTGCTGCCGTTCTGCAAGTGGCTGGAACAGAGTTGGGTGGGCGGGGGTGTGCGGGAATCGTTGTGGCTGTTTCCGGCGATCGAGACCGTGCATTTGCTGGGGATGGCGGCGTTGGTGGGTACTGTCAGCGTTTTCGATTTTCGGCTGTTGGGGTGGGTGATGCGGGGGAAGCGGGTTTCGGAGCTGGGGGCGCGGTTGCTGCCTTGGGCTTGGGCGGGATTTGTGGTGCAGGTGATTACGGGAGTGATCTTGTTTTCGTCGGAGGCGGTGAAGGTTTACGGCAATCCCGCGTTTCGAGTGAAGATGGTCTTGATACTTCTGGCGGGGGTGCATGCCCTGATTTTCCATTGGGGCGTGGAGAGAGATGTGGCGGCGTGGGACGCCAGTGCGGTTTTACCTGCGAAGGCCAAGGTCGCGGGGGCTATCTCGATTCTGTTGTGGATTGGGATTGTGGCTGCTGGGCGATTTATCGGATTCGTGTAGCTCTCCGCTAGAAAAAAGCCTTAACCACGAAGGACACTAAGGACCACTAAGGAATCGCGAACTGGACGGAGAAAATCTTTGGGACGATTTCATTTTTGGGTGGCCGAACGTTCACGTCTGTAGACGCGGACGTAGTCGACTAGCATCGTCTGCGGGAAGGGACTTGATGAGTCGGGGTTGCCGGGCCAATCGCCTCCGACGGCAACGTTGAGCAGCAGGAAGAAGGGGTGGTCGTAGACCCACTTCGTTCCTGGCGGGAGGTCGGCGGGAGTGCGAGTGGCGTAGAGGTGATCGTCGACGTAGAAGCGGATGACCTTGGGCTCCCATTCGACTGCGAAGAGGTGAAAGTCATCGGCGAAACCCTGGCCGGTGGGGAGGCTGTAGGGAGCGGTGATGCCTTTATCGCCGGAGTATCCGGGGCCGTGAATGGTGCCGTGAACCATGGCGGGCTCTTTGCCAATGTTCTCCATGACGTCGATTTCGCCGTCGGTGGGCCAGCCGGCCTTGTCGATCTCGTCGCCCATCATCCAGAAGGCGGGCCAGATTCCCTGGCCGCGCGGAATTTTGATGCGGGCTTCGAAGCGGCCGTACGCCTGGGAAAACTTGCCTTGAGTCTTCAGGCGCGCGGAAGTGTAGTTTCTGGTGACGCCGTCGGAGCCGGTGTATTTTTCTGCGAGCACTTTGATGACGAGGTTGCCATCTTGCTGGTAGGCGTTCTGCGGGCGGGCGGTGTAGTACTCAAGTTCGTGGTTGCCCCAGCCGTTTCCACCGGTTTCGGTGACCCACTTGGAGGAATCGACGAGCGAGCCGTTGGGGGCGTTGAATTCGTCGCTCCAGGCCAGGGACCAGTTGGAAGAAGCGGGTTGCTGGGCGGTTTGGGCGGCGGCTAGGGAACACGCAAACAGCGCGATCGCCAGAAGATCTGGGCATTGGGATTTCGGGGTCATCGGATTTTCCAAATCACAACTGTACACCGTGGAGAAGCAGTCGAGCTTCGCTCGACGGACAGCCCCTTCGGCTTCGCTCAGGGCAAGCTTGGGCGGCTGTCCCTACATGGTTCGACTTATCCCCACATAGTTACTTCACTGAACTAGCCGAGCCCGAGATTGTTCGCGGCTAAGTCTACGATTGTCTGTGCGATCGTCAGAGATGCGGTTGCGGCGGGTGAGGGGACGTTCAGCACGTGCAGGACTTTGCCGGAGGGGACGAACTGGAAGTCGTCGACCAGCGCGCCGTCGGGCTTGAGGGCCTGGGCGCGGACGCCTGAGCCTCCGGGAACGAGGTCGGGCGCGGCGATCTCGGGGAGCAGGCGCTGCAGGGCCTTGACGAAGGCGGGCTTGGATAGCGAGCGGCGCCATTCGTCGATACCGTTGCGCCAGTGCTGGCAAGCCATGCGCCAAAAACCGGGGAAGGCGAGGGAGGCCGCGAGGTCGCGCAGGCTGATGTCGGTGTGACGGTAGCCTTCACGTGCGAGGGCAAGGACGGCGTTGGGGCCGGCGTCGACTCGACCCGTGATGCGGCGGGTGAAGTGCACTCCAAGGAAAGGAAAGCGCGGGTCGGGAACGGGATAGATCAGGGCTCGGACCAGGGCGGCGCGCTCGGGTACGAGGTCATAGTATTCGCCGCGGAAGGGGACGATCATTACTCCTGGGGCGTCGCCGGCCATGCGGGCGATGCGGTCGCTGAACAGGCCGGCGCAGTTGATGAGCGCGCTGGTGGAAAATGCTCCGCGTGAGGTCTCGACTACGATTTCGTCGGACGAGCGGCGGATGTTGGTGGCGGCGGCGGAAGTGAGAACGGTGCCGCCGCGGGCGGATATCAGTTCTGCATATTTCTCGCATACGACGGCATAGTCGGTGATGCCGGTCGAGGGGACCACCAGGGCCTGCAGACCGATGGCGTGGGGCTCGATCTCGCGCAGTTCTTCGGGGCCGATGAGGCGGAGGCCGGTCAGGCCGTTGGCTTCTCCGCGCTGGCGGAGGTTTTCGAGGCGCGGGAGTTCGTCGGGGTGGGTGGCGACGATGACTTTGCCACAGACTTGGTGGGGGATGGCGTGTTCGCGGCAGAACTCGACCATGGCCGCGGCGCCCGTCACGCAGAGGCGGGCTTTCAGCGAACCGGGCTTGTAGTAGACGCCGGAGTGGATGACGCCGCTGTTGTGTCCGCTCTGGTGGCGGGCGACGCGGTCTTCTTTTTCGAGAACGAGGAGACGGAGATGGGGGAAGCGGCGGCTGATCTCGAGGGCGACCGCGAGACCCACCACGCCGCCGCCGATGATGATTACGTTGTTACGGGAATCGGTCATTGAGCTTCGTGCGGAATAATTGAGGGGAGTCGGGCCGCAGTCCATCTCGTGGCGTTTCGTTCGCCCCCTTCCGGCTGTGCTCTGTCGAAGATCCCCACTCTTTGCTGTTCTGGCGGCTTTCGTCACGCCACCTTTGCGAGCGTCACCGCGCCAAGAACTAGTTTACGACGAGAGTCACTTGGGCGCTGTGGACGTTACCAGACGATGTGCCCGTGACGGTGACACTGTAGTTGCCCGGCGGGGTACCCTGGTGCCCACCGCCGCCACCGCCGGTGCTGGCGCCGCCACAGGAGAGCAAAGTCAGGAACAGAAACAGCATTGCGATTGATCCAAGCAATCGACTTCTTCGTCGTGTGCCACTTCCGGCGACCGCGACTGAACCAATGACGATTCCTGGGAAGAGCGACCAGATGGCGTAGACGAAGCTGGTCGAGCGCCGCAAGGCGGCGGTGGTCGCCGTGGTACTGATGGTCATCACCACGGAAGCTGGAGAGTTGCCCGGTGTGACTGGCACGGAAGGATTAAAGGAACACTGCGCGAGAGCGGGCAAGGTGGAACAGGTGAGGGTCACGGCGGCACTGAAGGAAGAGCCGACTGGCTGAATGGTGAGGTTGTAGGGGCCGCTCGTTTGGCCCGCATGCACGGTCTGGCTGGGCGTGGTGGAGCTGATCACGAAGTCCGGGATCACGGTGAGCGGCAACTGGAGAGTGTGGCTCGGCTGTCCGGAAGCGTCAGCGACCGTGAGATTCACCGTATACGCCGCGGGCGCCGTGGTGTTGGGCACGTTCAGAGCTACGGTCAGCGCAAGAACCGTGTTCGCGGTGATCGCCAGCGGATTGGATGGCGTGACTGCACACTGTGCGCCTGCGATCGCGCTGGCATCACAACTTGTATTGACCGTGCCGCTGTAGTTGGGGGTGACGGAAACCTTGGCCGTCTGCGACGATCCGGCGTCAATGTTCGCCGGGAAGAGCTGAGTAACTTTGAGCTGAAAGTCGCCGCTCGAAATGATGCTCGTGACAACGAGCGAAACTGTTGCTGAGTGGGAGAGGGACCCCGAAGTTCCCGTAACCGTGACGGGGTAAGTGCCCGGACTGGTGGAAGCGCTTGTGGAAATCGTCATCACGACGGAGGCGGTATTGTTCCCGGGAGTTATGGGGGGCGCGGGATTGAAAGAACATTGAGTCCCCGAGGGCAGTCCGGCGGAGCAGAACAGGGTTACGGGGTTGCTGAACGACGCTCCCAAGGGTGCAACCGTCAGATTGTAGGGTCCGGTGGTCTGCCCAGAGGTGACAGTCTGAGGCGCGGTAGAAGAGGTGAGGGTGAAATTCTGCGCGACGGTTAGAGCAATGGCGGAGTTGTGACTGGGCGTTCCGGTTGTGTCGTGCGTGTTGATGTTGATGTTGTACGCTCCGGGGGCGGCATTTACCGGTGCCGTGAGGATCGCCCCCAACACGACCGGCGATCCCGGGCTGACTGTTATTGGATTTCCCGGGTTGAATGCGCAGGTTGTGCCGGGCAGGGCGCTGGCGTCACAGGTCGCGTTGATTCGGCCGGCGTAATACGTGGACGGCGAGATGGTGAAGCTGGCCGTACCTTGCACTCCCGGGGCGAGCGTGAGCGGTTGTGTACCGGAAAGTTGGTAGTCCGCAACGTTGAACGGGATCACGATCGTGTGGGTTGTCGCGCCGGAGGTTCCGCGAACGAGGAGTTGGTAGCTGCCCACGCTCAAAGCGGCGGCGTTCACGGTGACATTAGGAGTCGACGGGATTGATGTCACGGTGGCAGGATTCACGCTGCAACTGCCGGTTCCAGAAACCAGAGAGCAGGTCAGGGCAATGGTCCCGGTGAATCCGTTTACTGCCGTGACGCTGATCGGCCCACTGGTTGTGGTGCTGCCAGCATTCACAGTGGGAAAAGAAGTTGGCTCGCTGAGCGTGAAATCGGGATTGTTGCTGAGAATATGCAGCACCACACCGGTTTGGTGCATTGTCTGAGCGGAATCGGAACCCAGACCCTGCAGGTTGAAATAATAGTCGCCGACCTTTCCACCAGCCGCAAATATGAACGGCGTTCCGGCCGCGGGAATGACGGCAGGCGGTGCGATGGTACAGGTGGTTGGAGGAGCGGTGACGCCGGCAACGCAGCTCAAGGCGACGGAGTTGGCGTACCCGTTCAGCGCAGCTGCGGTTCCATTGAAGGTTGCGGTCTGGCCGAAGATCACGGTCTGGGGAGAATTGGAGATTGAAAGTTGGTAGTCGGGCGGGGCGGCGAGATTGAATTGCCAGATGCCACGGCCGTAGGTGGAGGCGCGCAGCAAGTTCTGTCCGCCGGCGTTGAAGAGGGCAAGTGCGGTGACGGCGACGTTGGGAAGAAATCCGGGTTGGTTGGAGGCGGGGTTTGGGCCCAGTTCTGTCCAACCGGCAGCCGAAGTTGAACTAAGGAAGACACCGACGTCGGTAGCGACGTAAACCTTGGCGGACGCGGGATCGACGAGCACGGCGTTAACCGGAGCGTCGGGCAGGTTGCCGGTGAAGTCGGTCCAACTGACGCCGGCATTTCTCGTCTTCCAGACGTGGCCTGAGCCTCCGGTGAATCCCATCACAGTCACGTAGGCGGTGTATCCGGTCGGATCCGAGGAATCGATGGCTACGCTCGAGATGGGGAACTGGTTGGGGTTGATGCTGCCTTGTGGACCGTTATTGGTGACATCTAAGAAGGTGGAAGGGCCGCTGGTCGCATCGCCTGTGAACCAGACGTGGCCGCCCGGCGGCGTGTAGAGAGGCCCATCGAGGGGGCCGTTTCCACTGGTGGTGGCGTAGATGACGAGGGAGCCGTTGCTGTCAGTGGGGCCGCGGGTGGCGATGGCGCGGACTTGATTCACTTCGCTTCCAGAACACGAACCTGAGCCCAAGGTGTCGAAGTTCGGGCTGAGGGCAGTGTAAGAGCCTCCCGTGCGCGGGCCGCGCCAGACGCGGCAGGTGCCGACCAGCATAGCCGTTAAGGACTGCGGATCGAGAATGTAGGGGAAGTAAAAGGCTCCGTCGTCGCCGCCGACCGCACTGCTCGTGACGACGAAGTTGAAGGTGCTGTCGAGGCAATTTACGCCGCTGGAACAGTGTTGAATGCCGAGGCCTCCGGGCGGGATGTCGGGATTTGAGGCGTAGAAGTTGGACGCGCCCTGAGGATCGATGGCGTTGTAGCCGCCATCGCCGCCTAGAACGTTGCCCCAATTCGAATTCGTCGTGGCCTGATTGGTTGCGGGAGAGCCGTTATCCTGGGTGCCACCGAGCAGCGTGTCGGGATCGGTGGGATGCTGAGAGAAGCTGACGAACTGGGTCATCGATCCCAGGTTCTGGTTGAGATCGTCGAATTGATTTATGCCGGAGCACGAGCCCGAGTTGTTGGAACTGGAAAAGGAAAATCCGTTCAGGGCGCGGTAGATGCCGCCGTCGTTGGCGAAGTAGAGGAGGGCGTTACCGGAGTCGGTTCCGGAAGTGGGGATGGATGTAAGCAAGCGCGTGCTGGTCGGGATGCACGTGAGCGGGCGCTGCGATGGGATTGCATCCGTAGACGTGAGTGAGGTTGAGGAACGGAGAGACGGCGCAGGTGGGATTCAGGGTGCTGCTGATCTTACACTTGTAGAGGTTGATGGCTCCGGCGTACAAGTCGGTGGCCGCGACGCTGGGGACGGCGAGGAGTTCGAGATTATAGAAACCTTGCTCGACGCCGCATCCGAAGGAGTCGCCGCAATTGGTGATGCCGGTCTCGGAGATCGAGTTCCAGGACGCGCCGCCGTTGGTGCTCTGCCAGATCCCTTGGTCGAGTGGGTTGCCGTTCGAATCGAGGGAGACGTACCAGGCATACATCTCATTTCGCGTCGGGACGACCGTGAGTTCGCCGCGGTAGATGGGACAGGCGTAGTTGTTCGATGTGGATTGCGGCGGACAGGCGGCGGCGCTGAGGACACTGCCACCAGGTTGGCTGGCAAGGCGGGTCCAGGTCACGCCATCGGGTGAGGAGTAGAAGCCGTGATAGCGAATCGCGGCAAAAAATAGTCCGGCGCTGGCGTTGTAGGCGACGGAGGTTGCAGAGGTAGCGTCCGTGGGCTGGTTGCCGGGATCGAGGACCGCATCGTACGTCCAACTCTGACCGGCATTGACTGAGGTATAGAGGCCGCGTTTCGTATTGGCCGTGACGGCGCCGACGATCAGGCCCTCCGATGTCGTGGCCATGGCTGCGACCACGGTATTGGCGGTGCTGAACGCCATGCGCGTTCCGCCGAGACCGCTGAAGGAGAGCGCGCCGCCGTTGGCGGTGGGAATCAGGGTCCAGGTGTTGCCGGCGTCGGTGGAGCGGAGAATGCCGAGGCCGAAATAAGAATCCGCGGAGTTGTCGGCTTCACCGGTGGCGGCGAGAATGACGCTCTTGGCAGGATCACTGTTGCCGGGCTGGATGGCGAGGGCGCCGATGGAAAGCGTGGCCTGGTCGTCGGTGACGGGAGTCCAAAGCACGCTGTTGGCTGTGTTATTAGCGGCGTTGGTGGACTTCCAGACTCCGCTTTGCGCGCCGCCGATGTAGACGGTGTTGCCGGTCGAGTCGGCGGGATCGATGGCGACGGCGGTGGCGCGTCCGGCGACCTGGTGGTAGTCCTGCGTGCCGTTTCCGGTGGCATCGGAAGCGAGCGGCGCGGGGCCGAGGGGTATCCACCCACCGGACGAAGCGGGCGCCGCCGCTCCGTTAGGGCGCATGGCAGCCATGGCGGCGCGCTGGGCGCGCATTTGCAACTTGGCCTGATAGGCGCGGCGGCGCAGTTCGGCGGAGGGTTTGCGGGGGACGAGGCGTCCGCGGAAAAACCATTCGTTGCGCTGTTGGACGTGGTCGGCGTCGGCGTCAGGGATGGAAGTGTCCGGGAGCTTTTGCTTCGCGCCCTGGCCCAGGGCAATCGATCCTGTCAACCCGCAGATCAGAATGAAGACGATGAATGCAAAGACACGAATGAAACTGCGACAATGACGACTTGGCATGGATGAGCGCTCACACTGCCAGTATGGGAAGGGCGCGGAAGCGAAGCAATGCAAAAGCTGGATTTCACTAGAAAGACGGCCCAGTTCGGGAAAGGCCGCGGCGGCGTGCCTCGGTCCAAAAGCCCCCCTTCGACAAGCTCAGGGCAGGCTTTCTCGCAACGAACGCGAGAAATGGGGCACCCCGTTCGCCTTGTACAATCGGCTTTTCGTGGACGGCTTGAGGGGGGAGAAGTGGCAATGAGCAAATCTTTTTTATGCGAGCTCGCGATTGCTCTGCTTTTGACTGCGTCCTTGACTGCGGCTCAAGAGGCAAACTCGCGGGAACTCGTGGTGGCGGCTGCGGCCGATCTGAGTGCTGCATTGAAAGAGGTGGCCGACGGCTACGAGAAGCAGACCGGCGTAAAGGTGAAACTTTCATTCGGAGCTTCTGGGGCGCTTACGCAGCAGATTCAAAACGGGGCGCCGTTTGATATTTTTTTCTCGGCCGACATGGATTATCCGCGGCAACTCATTTCTGCTGGCGACGCCGACGGGGCGAGTTTCTATCAGTATGCGGTGGGCAAGCTGGTGCTTTGGGTGCCGGCGGATTCGGCGCTCGATGTGGAGCACAAGGGGATGGGTGTGCTGCTTGATCCGGCGGTGAAGAAGATTGCGATCGCCAATCCGCAACATGCTCCGTATGGACGGGCCGCGGTTGCGGCCCTGAAGCATGCCGGATTGTACGAGCGGCTATCGGACCGGCTGGTGCTGGGGGAAAATGTGTCGCAAGCGGCGCAGTTCGTGGAGTCCGGGAATGCGCAGGTGGGGTTCGTGGCGCTGGCGCACGCTATTGCTCCAGCGATGCGAGGTCAGGGCAAGTACTGGGAAGTTCCGGCGGAGTATTATCCGGCTCTGGCGCAAGGGGTGGTGGTGCTGGCGCACTCGAAGCATAAGACGCTGGGAGCGGAGTTTTTGGCGTACATGAAGACGAAAGAAGCGGCGGAGTTGTTGCGGAGGTATGGATTCGCGCTGCCGGAGAAATGAACTTTTGAGGGCGCATAGTTTTGTTTGAGAAGGCGGAGCGGCGGGCGGGACGCCCGCCCTTCGGCAAGCTCAGGGCAGGCTCCAGCCGCCGGGACGGCGGCGCTACTTATGGCGATTGACTGGCAGGCATTCTGGCTGACGTTGCAACTGGCGGTGGTGGTGTCGGCTGCGCTGCTTGTGCTGGGGCTGCCCATCGCTTATTGGATTACGTTTTCCAAGTGGCGCTGGAAGTTTCTGGTGGAGGCGGTGGTGGCGCTGCCGATTGTGCTTCCGCCGACGGTGCTGGGATTCTATGTGCTGGTGGCGCTGGGGCCGCTCAGCCCGCTGGGACGCTGGTGGATCGCGCTCACCGGACACACGCTGGCGTTCACGTTTAGCGGGCTGGTGATTGGGTCGATCTTCTATAGCTTGCCGTTTGCGGTGCAGCCGTTTGCCGCGTCGTTCGCGGGCGTGGATCGCCGGCTGATCGCGGCTTCGGCGACGCTGGGAGCTTCCCCGCTGCGGACTTTTTTTCGCGTGATCGTGCCGCTGTCGGTGCCCGGGCTTATTACGGGGGCGGCCTTGAGTTTTGCCCACACCATGGGGGAATTCGGAGTGGTGCTGATGGTGGGCGGAAATATTCCGGGC
Source organism: uncultured Acidobacteriaceae bacterium (assembly GCA_963819035.1). Lineage (GTDB taxonomy): Bacteria > Acidobacteriota > Terriglobia > Terriglobales > Acidobacteriaceae > Sulfotelmatobacter. Next base: position 158,579 of record CAWFUU010000011.1, read on the forward strand.
GTGACCCGAACGGTTTCGATTGACATCTTCGACCGGGTGCAGGCGTCGGACTACTCGGGCGCGAATCAGACGGCGCTGCTTCTGCTGGTGCTTTGCTTTGTGCTGCTGCTCGTGGTGTACGGTGCGAATCGGAAAGTGTGGATGATCGGCCCCTTAAAATGAGCGACGCGCGCACTGCCGATTCCACCGCCACTGTCGCTCCGTCGGCTTCCCGTGCGGATGCCAACGCCGCAGACGCGTTGCTTGAGGTCCGCTTCCGCAAGCGGTTCCCAGCACAGACGCATGAATTTGTTCTGGAAGTTGAATTCACCGCGGCGGCCGGGTTCACCATTTTGTTCGGGCCGTCAGGGGCGGGTAAGACGACTCTGCTCGATTGCGTTGCCGGGTTAGCCAAGCCAGAGTCGGGGCGTATTTCCGTTGGCGGCCGCACCTGGTTCAACGCTGACGGGGGAACGAATCTTCCGGTCGCGAAGCGGCGCCTGGGATATGTGTTTCAGAGCTTGGCCCTGTTCCCACATCTGACGGTCGAGGAGAACGTGCAATACGGGCTCGCGCATTTGCCGGAGGCAGAGCGACGGGAGCGCGTGGCCGCAATTCTTGCGGCTTTCCGTATTAGCTCATCTGGCCCAGCGGAACGCGCGGGCAATCTCCGGTGGAGAGAGCCAGCGGACGGCGCTGGCACGGACGCTGGTGACCGGTCCTTCGGTGTTGTTGCTGGACGAACCGCTGGCGGCGCTGGACGCGGCGACGAAGGCGAAGATCATTGACGATCTGCGGGAGTGGAACCGGATCCACCACATTCCGATTCTTTATGTCACGCACAGCCGGGAGGAGGTCTTCGCTCTGGGCGAGCGCGTGCTGGTGTTGGACGCGGGACGCATCGTGGCGCAAGGCACGCCGCATGAGGTCGTGACGGCTCCGCTGCAGGAGACGGTAGCGCAACTGGTTGGCTTCGAGAATATTTTCGATGCCACCGTGGAGGCGGTGCAACCGGAGCGCGGGACGATGAGAGTGGCTCTGGCGACTACGGGGCAGACGGGTCCGGTGCTGCTCGAAACTCCGCTGGTGCGGGCAGGAGTGGGATCGTCGCTGCAGGTGGGAATTCGGGCGGGAGATATTCTGCTGGCGACTTCCTTGCCCCATGGATTGAGTGCGCGGAATGTAATTCCGGGACGGATCCTATCATTACAGCAACGCGACGTGATCGTATCGTGCGCGCGTGTTTTGTCGCCTGGAGATGGAAGTCCACCTCACGCTGGCGGCGCGCGATTCGCTGCAACTCGCGCCAGGGCGCGAGGTGTGGCTGGTGATCAAGACGCATTCGTGCCACTTGATGCAGAAAAGGTGAACGCGCGCATGTGGTGAGTGGCGCCCCCTTTTGGGCATAATCGCGTGAGCACCACTACCTCTCCCCCCAGTACATTGCGTTCAGCATTTCACTCCGCTCCATCTCAATGACCGCAACCCACTGGCCTTTGCGCTCTTCTGAAAACACGATATGGCCGCCGAGAATCTGCGCGGCGGCTGGGGGAGGCAAGTCGCGATGGTAGCCGAAGAAGCGGCGCTTGAGGTCCGTCCAGGTCTTCCAACGATCGAGCAGCGGTCGTGGGGGCTCGTACTTGGTCGAGAAGACGAGCGCGACTTCGAAATTCTGCCGGAATTCGGCGGCGGAGAGGAGTTCGTCGAGGGAGAAGTCTTCGATGCGTACGACTTGCACGGGACGCGTGGTGTAGCCGAGCCAGGGACGAGTCAGTTCGTCCGAGGCGGGCCAGGCGGTCAGAGCGCGCGACATGGGGTAGCGGGCTTCGAGGAAGCGCTCGGCATTCTGGTGCAGGACAATGTAGTCGCGGTAGGCGAGATTGTCTTCGGGTGAGAATCCGTAGGGAGGGTTCCAGAACCACGCGGCGATGAATGAGACTGCCACTACGGCAACGGCGGCGGGCCAGTAGCGGAGACGACGGCGCAGTGTGGAGACGGCGAGGATGATGACGAGCGGCACAGCGGGGAGCATGTAGCGAGCCAGGACGGCGCCGCCGATCAGGGCCATGACAATTACGTACGCGGCTACGACCACGACAAAGATCATTTGCACCGGAATTGCGATGCGCTGGCGAGCGACGGCAGTCGAGCTTCGCTCGACCGGACAGCCGAGGGCGGCTGTCCCCACATAGTCTCTGACCGGTGGCAGGAGCAATGCCAGGAACATGCTGAGCGTGAGCAACCACAGGTGGAGGTAGCCGAAGGCTTGCCACAGGCGCAGGACGAGCGCCAGGAGGAATCGCAACGGATTGAGGGTGGCGGCGACGTTGTAGCGGAAGAACTCTGGATTGCCGAAGATGTATCCGGTGCGGGAATAATGGTAGGCGTACCAGAGGGCGAGCGGCAGGAGGGGAATCAAGAGCGGGAGAATGCGGTCCACCGGGGCTGAACCCCTTCCTGATCCAAGGTCACTTACGCGGCCCTGAAGGGCCGCTCTTCCACCCTGCGGACTTTCGCAATTCTGGGACACTCTTCCAGTTTGCTGACTCACCTGGTCCTGTAGGAGAGCTCTTCCACGTCGCAGTACGACCAAGCGGAGGAGTTCCCAAGCGACCAAAGCTAGGGGGGCGAGGATTGCCGTCTCTTTAGCGAGGGCGGCCAGGGAGAACCAGATCGCGACGGCGGTTGGGCGCTCTTCCAGATAGGCATACAGGGCCCAGAAGGTGAGGCCGGCTGCGGCCAGATCCACCTGGGCGAGCGAACTCTGCGCGAAGAAGACCGGGTACAGCGCGGTGCATAGAGTCGACGCGATCGCTACCTCGGCGTTGGCGGCGCGGTGGGCCAGGCGGAATAGTCCCAGCAACGAGAACGCTGCCACGACCAGCATCGCCGAGCGCGTCACCAGCGGCGCATAGCCCACCAGTTTCCACCACAAGGCGATCCAAGCCAATGCCAATGGAGGATGTGCGTTCGAGACTGTCGAGTGAGGGATCAGACTACCGCTGAGAAAGATGTCGCGGGCGGCGGGAATGTAGTAGCCAGCTTCGTCCCAGAAATATGGAAGCTGCAGTAGGGGGGCGTGGAGTAGAAAGATCGTGACGAAGATGACAGCGAACACCAGGGCCGGGTGTGGGCTGGAGGATCGCATGGGAGAGGCTATTCTACCTGTCGAGATATGGTGCTACGTCAGGGGTGTCGGCCCAGCAGTTGAACTGCGTTCGCAAGAGCAACAGCAACACCAAGATCAACAGCGACGGCGGCGGACAGGAGTGTCCGCCCCACATTGGTTCAGTGCACTGGGCCTTGCGGGCCCATGCGGGGATCTAGTTTGATCTCGCCGAAGGCGCTTTCGTAGCCGGCCACGTTTTGCTGCAGAAGTCCGAGTAAGGCTTTCGCCTGCTGCGGGCTGAGGTAGATGCCCTGGAAATTCTGGATCTCGACCTGGGTCTCGGTCTGCTGCTGTAGCGTCCCGAAGACTAGAAAAAAATCCCAGATGTTGACGCGCATCTGCACGCTGTTGGCGTAGTTCTCGCGATATTCGGGGGCGTTGACTAGCTTCACGTTGGGTTGGGTTGGAAGGCTCATAGGGTGGAAGTGTAAACGAGTTTCTGGCTGGGAGGGGAAAGGGGCAGGGTTGCAATGAATAACCGAGCTGCTTCGGCAATGGTGCAAGTGACAAAAACTGTTACCGGAGTGATGGTTTGCGGCTGGTAACAGAGTCGGAGTGCAGATGCAAAAGGGCGGTTCCCGTCGTGATGATTGCTGAAAATAAAGCACTTGCGCTGGCCGATCTGGTTACTTCGGGGAGTACCGAGTGGTGCGTAAAGTGCGATAGAGTTAAGTGATCTTCCGCGGATTGCGGAAGGTAGGGCTTACTCTATGATCCCCAATAACGATCAAGCGATGGAAGAGATCGTACTGCCTGAACATTTGCTCCCCCTGGGATCGGTGCTAGGGCAGGGAGTTTCGGCACTCGACCTGTGTATGGTCCTGGCCAAGATTTTTCGCGTACAGTACAGCGAAGTAGCGCTGCTGCGGCTGGAAAAGGGGCTGCTGCGGTTCATATTTCCTGAATACCTGCGGACAACGGGCGCGATTCCGCTGTCGAGCAAAGCGGTGGCCGCGCACACAGCGCTGAGCAAGAAGGCCGAGATTTTTAACAACTTCGCCCGGGTGAAGCACGCCAGCATCTTTGAAACTATCAAACCCGGGGCAGATAGTTCGTCCGACGAGGCGGCTGCGCCTGCACCTATTCAGAAACTGATGTCAGTGCCGATCATGGATCAGGGATCGAATGTGGTGGGTGTGATTCAGATTTCGCGCAAGGGACTGGATCCGAAGTTCGCGCAGGATTTCAGCCGCGAAGATTTGCATGATTTGGAGCTAGCGGCGGGTTTGCTGGCGACGGCGCCGGCGCTGCTGGCGAACTGAGACTGAAATGTGGGACGGACGACTTCCTCGTCCGTCGGGCTTTTGACTTTGCCACGGGTTGACCCAGGGGCGGGGCCCAACATTGAAGAAACCGGCCGGAGATCGTCGAACATCCACAACTACAGCAAAAACCAACACCAAGATCAAAGGCGACGGACAGGAGGTCCGTCCCGCATTCCTGCGGGTTTCATTTCTTAAGCGGAACCGTAGATCCGCTCCTGTCATTTCCGTTGGTTCGTCGACGCCGAGCATCGCCAAAATTGTGGGTGAGATATCACGCAGGGATCCGTTGGGTTTCAGCGTGAACTGCTTTGCATTTTCCGAGACTATGATAAACGGCACGGGATTGGTGGTGTGGGCGGTGTGCGGGCCGCCGGTGGCGGGATCGATCATCATCTCGGCGTTGCCGTGATCGGCGGTGATCAGCATCGCTCCACCTTTGGCGCGGACGGCGGTTTCGATGCGGGCGAGGCAGGCGTCAACGGTCTCGACGGCTTTCACCGTGGGCTCGATCTTACCGGAGTGTCCGACCATGTCGGCGTTGGCGAAGTTCACGATCATTACGTCGAACGAGCCGTCTTCGGTGGCCTTCACCACGGCGTCGGCAATGCCGGCGGCACTCATCTCCGGCTTCAGATCGTAGGTGGCTACTTTTTGCGATGGCACCAGGATGCGATCTTCGCCGGGGAATGGCGTCTCCACACCTCCGTTGAAGAAGTAGGTGACGTGGGCGTACTTTTCCGTTTCCGCCACGCGCAGATTGCGCATTTTCTGATTGCCCATCACGTTGGCCAGGATATTCGCCATCGACTCCGGAGGAATGACCACGGGCAGGCTGAAATTCTTGTCGTACTGGGTCATGCAGACGTAGCGAAGATTTCTCGGGCCACGATCGCGGGGAATGGTGGCATCGAGATCGGCGGCGCCGGGGAGATCGCTGCCACCCTTGTCGTTCAATCCGCTGTTGCGGGTGAGGGCGCGGGTGATTTGGCGAACGCGGTCGGCGCGGAAGTTGAAGCAGATGCAGGCGTCGTCGTCGCGAATGGTGGCCAGGGCCTGGCCGTGGGTGTCGGTGCAGACGAAGGGGATGACGAATTCGTCGGTGACTCCCTTGTTGTAGGAGTCTTTCATGCCCTGCACCGGATCGGCGCGCTTGCCGCCTTCGGCGTCGGCGAAGACCATGGCGTTGTAGGCCTTGGCGATGCGCTCCCAGCGGCGGTCGCGGTCCATGGCGTAGTAGCGGCCGTTCACGGTGGCGATCTTGCCGCAGTTGTACTCGCGCATTTTCTGCTGCAGTTGCTCGAGGTAGCCGGCGCCGTTGGTGGGCAAGGTGTCGCGGCCATCCATGAAGGCGTGGACGAAGACGCGGTCGAGACCGTTCTGCTTGGCCATTTTCAGCAGGGCATAGAGATGCGCCTGCTGCGAGTGCACGCCGCCGTCGGAAACGCAGACCGAACAGATGCAGGCGGCGCTCGCCGGTGCGGGCGTGCTTCATGGCGTCGAGCAGCACGGGATGCGAGAACAGTTCGCCGTTCTGGATCATCAGGTCGATGCGGGTGATGTCCATGTGGACGATGCGGCCGGCGCCGATGTTGAGGTGGCCGACCTCGCTGTTGCCCATCTGGCCTTCGGGAAGGCCGACGAACGGGCCGCTGGTGTGGATGAGCGTGTTGGGATATTCGCGCAGCAGGCGGTCATAGGTGGGCTTGCGGGCGAGCGCGATGGCGTTGGCTTTGGTTTCGGCGCGGTATCCCCAGCCGTCGAGGATGATGAGGATGAGAGGTTTAGGACGGGACATAAAATAGCTTCTAGCTTCTCGCTCCTAGCTTCTAGCTCCTAGCTTCTAGCTTCTAGCTCCTAGCTTTTGGCTTTTGGCTTTTGGCTCTTAGTAACCCCAAAAAACGGGAAGGGCACGGCTTCAGCCGTGCCACCCAATGGCATTAAAGGATTACGGGCTTTAGCCCCTGATGTATGCCCTTTCATTCCCAGAAGAGAACCTCGATCTCTTTGGGCAGCGGGTCATTGAAATCGTCGGGAACGGTGAACTCATCTTTCGCTGAGCTGAGGCGAAACCCCTCGGACTTAACTTCGACCAGACGAATCGTGGGCAGCGTCTTTCTGTGGGCAAGGTGACAGCGGACAGCATCGTTTACATTCGCCACCAACTCATCCATCGTTTTTGCTTGAGTGAAAATAGCGTGACCTAGTGCCCGGGCTTCGTAGCCTCCCTCGGGCGAATCGTGCACCGAAAAGATAATTTCACTGTCGGTCATGGCTGCAATTATATTCCTCAGCTCGTTATCCTCTCGATTCAGCGCCGCACAAGCTAGTTATTCAAACTGCAAAACCACAATCTCCGGATTCGAGCCCAACCGCAGCGGCGGTCCCCACGTTCCTGCTCCGCTCGACGTGAAGACCTGCATCTTCCCGATCCGGCTGAGTCCGTACACGAACTGGCGGTAGATTTTCCGAGCAAACCAACTCCAAGGGACAAACTGCCCCAAGTGCGTATGTCCGGACAACTGCAGGGAAACGCCGGCCGCCTCTGCAATTGCCGGATGGTCCGGCGCATGAACCAGCAGAATGCTGGCGCGCTCCCGGTCGAGGCGAACGCTCTTCAACGCAGACTCCAGATGCTCGCCCTGCGTCGCGTTCCGGTAGGGCACGCCGACAATCTGCAATCCATCGGCCTCCACTTTCTCGTTGTGGAGCACCCGCACACCCGCCGCTTCCACCGCTTTCAAATATCTGCTGTCGTCTCCAAACTGCTCGTGATTGCCGGCCACGAAATATACCCCATGCGGCGCGGTCAACTGGTTGAGCGGTTCCGCCGCCCGGTCCGCGTCGATCGCGGTGCCGTCATACAAGTCCCCTGCGATAAAGATCGCATCCGGTGCTTCACTCAGGATCATCGCGACCATGCGGCGCAGAAAACTGCCGTTTCGCACGTGACCCAGATGCAAGTCGCTGATGAGCGCCGCCTTCCGCCCGCGCCAGGCATCCGGCAGGTTCGCGAGACGCACGGTCGTGCGAGTGATCCGCGTCCAACTCGCATTGACGACTCCGGCGATGCCAGCCACCGAGGCCAGCGCAAAAAGCCATTCCACCAGGCGATGGAAGTTCACATGCTGCCCGGCAATCGTCGCGACTCCCAGGATCGCCCACGAAAAAACTGCAGCGACGAAAAGAAACGTCAGCAAGCCCAACCAGATCGCCGCCGCCCGATAGAACACCCGCAGAACGGGATTCGTGTAACGAAAGGCCAGAACCGAAGCGGAAACAAAGCTGACCGAAAGGACGGCGACAGTCAGTTTGATCCAGAGGGCGCGCTCCGCTGCGCCCGCCGAAAAGCTCCAGGTTTCATAGAGCAAAAGGTGCGTAAGGAAAAGAACTGTTTGAATGACCACGATGAAGCCGACTAAACCGCGTCTATGGCGCATGACCGATTAGATTCTTCAGAGTGCCATTCCGATTGAAATCTACACGACACACCCTTTATCCCTTGTAATTCAGCGCCTTGAGACCGAGGAACCGCGACGCCCCTCCTAACTCTTCTTCAATCCGCAGGAGTTGGTTGTACTTGGCGATGCGGTCGGTTCTTGAGGCGGAGCCGGTTTTGATTTGGCCGGCGCCGGTCGCCACTGCCAAGTCCGCGATGAAGGTGTCTTCGGTTTCGCCGGAACGGTGCGAGATCACGGATGTATATCCGTTGCGGCGGGCCAGGTCGATCGCGTCCAGAGTCTCGCTAACGGTGCCGATCTGGTTGACTTTCACCAGAATCGAGTTGGCGACACCTTTGTCGATTCCCTCTTGCAGGAACTGGATATTGGTCACGAAAATGTCGTCGCCCACTAACTGAATCTTGCCGCCGAGTTCTTTCGTCAGATTCGCCCAGCCGTCCCAGTCGTTCTCGGCCAATCCGTCTTCGAGCGACACGATGGGATAGTCGTTTACCCACTTTGCCCAGTACTTCACCATCTCGTCGGAACTCTTGGCTGATTTGTCGGACTTCTTGAAGACGTACTTTCCGTCCTGGAAGAACTCGCTGGCAGCTGGATCGAGGGCGATGGCGATTTCTTCTCCGGGTTTGTAGCCGGCCTTGCTGATCGCTTCCAGAACAACTTCGATGGCCTCGACGTTCGACTTAAGCGACGGGGCGAAACCGCCTTCGTCGCCTACGGCCGTGTTGTAGCCACGCTTCTTCAGAACGCCTTTCAAGGTATGGAAGACTTCGACGCCCCAGCGCAGCGCTTCGGAAAATGATGGGGCACCCACGGGCATCACCATGAATTCCTGGAAGTCGACGTTGTTGTCGGCGTGGGCCCCGCCGTTCAGGATATTCATCATCGGTGTGGGCAAAGTGTTGGCACCGGCACCGCCGAGGTAACGGTAAAGCGGAGTTTTGTAGCTGTCGGCCGAGGCGCGGGCGGCAGCCATCGACACGGCGAGAATCGCGTTCGCGCCCAGGCGGCCTTTGTTGTCGGTGGCGTCGAGTTCAATCATTTTTTTGTCGAGGCCGCGCTGGTCGAAGGCGTCGAAATCTGCCAGTGCTTCGGCGATCTCGCCGTTCACGTTTTCAACGGCCTTGAGGACGCCCTTGCCGACGAAGCGGTTGGTGTCGTCATCGCGGAGTTCGACGGCTTCGTGCTCGCCGGTCGACGCGCCGCTGGGGACGATGGCGCGGCCGAATGAGCCGTCACCCAGAAGGACTTCTGCTTCTACGGTAGGATTGCCACGTGAGTCCAGAACCTCTCGTGCATGAATGCCTGCAATGTTTGACATAGGTAAGTCCATTTCCTTTGATTCAGCAATTAAGACAAGGCGGCCTCGGTGGTCGCGACCTCGGGAAAGTTAACTATTCACCGAGATGCGGCGTCCCGTGAGGTGGCCTGTGCCCGTATAAGTCTTGCCCATGCTGTTGTGCGAGACCAACGATTATATCGGATGGACATCAACGCTCTGTGATGCGGCGCACAGCTGTTCGTGACGATTTCCCCCTCCGGGAATGTCCGCGAGGACGAGTATGCAGGCCCTTGCCTCTGGTGGTTCCCCTGTCCGACGGCGTATTGTCGCGACTTCCCGGCTGGACTAGAGTTATTACGTTTGGGATCTTTTGGAGGTACCCCATGAAGAAATGGATGCTACTGCTTTGCCTGGTGCTGGCGACGATGCTGGTGGCTCAGACCAGCGCTCCGGTACCGGCTGGGACCGCCTTGATGGTCCGGTTGGATACGACTCTCGCCACCTTCAGCAACCGGGCGGGAGATCCTTTCCGGGGGAACATCACGCAGGCGGTTGTGATCAACGGCCAGACCGTAATCCCGGCGGGGGCGACGGTCGAAGGGCGGGTCACCAAAGTGAGCGAACCACGCCGCATCTCGGGAAGGCCGACGATCACCATTCTTCCTGAGGCCGTGATTATGCCGACCGGCGAGCGTTACTTTCTCGACGCGACTCTGACGGACACTAACATCCCGGGAACCGATGTGAACGCGGAAGGTCAGTTCAAGGGAACCGGCCACGACCGGCGTGACGTCGTCGAAACCGGAGGCGGCACAGCGGGCGGAATGCTCATTGGCGGGCTGATTGGCGGAGGGCCGGGAGTCCTCATTGGCGGTGCGGTGGGCGCGACCTCCACGACCGCGCACTGGCTGGCCAAGCATCGTTCGGCGACGTTGCCTGCAGGGACACAACTCACACTGGAATTGAATCGGCCGCTGACGATGACGACTGCGGCCCCGGCATCGGGGGGCGGCAGCAAGTAAACGGTTGTTCCAATTCTCGACCATAGGCCGGAGGCAGATGCTTCCGGCTTTCATTTTTCAGATTTGCCGCGGAAGTGATTACGGCGCTACGAGAGAACTGTGCCGTCCCTTTTTCAACACTTACCCGGCACTTCCGTACCGGGCTTTCCCCTGCCGCCGCTGCGCGGCTGGATCTCGGAGGGTTTGGCTCGACTGTTCTACCCGGAATCCAGTTCTCACCTTCAGGCTCCGAACAACAACTCCCCTTCGCTGACGACCTGCAGTTCGATCCATCCTTCGAGGGGCAAAGAATCCACGGGCAAACGGCTCTGCCACAAGCTGAACCGCAGGCGCAGTTTGCTGGTGGCCGCGACGCTGGCCGGGGGCTTGCTCGCCATTTTCTGGTCGGGCTTTTGACCGGGCTTCTGGCTGGAGGCTGGTTCGACCGGCGTGACGGGAGTCGCCAGCAGCCATGCGAGGGGCAGTTTGAATTCGAAATTGCGTACCAAAGCCAGCTTGGCATTCTCGTCCGGCTTCGCCGAGGATGCCAAGGACCGGGCGTCCCCACCGTCTTTAATCTTCCAGTCTTTGAGCTTGCGCCCGCTAACTGAGGCTTCCAGGCGAAGGGCGCGCCGCGGACGGGGCTCGCCCACAGCCCATGACTCGACGTTGACCACGAGGTCGGAGTCAGTTTCTGGAATGTTGTCTTTGAAGTCCAGGCGGCCGTACAAGTGGGTGGCATCGATGCCGGCGTAGACGGAGTCGAGCAGAAACTGTTTGCCGTGCATAGCCCCGGCGCGGTGATCGGCGGTGTAGGCGGCCGCGCCCATCCACTCGAAGTAGCGGACTTTGTCGCCAGCAACTCTGGGGTGAATATATGCGGTCTGCGGCTGGAACGTGGGCCTGATTTCGACGCCGGTGATGGGCTGAGACAAGTAGTCCGGGGGAGCCGCTCCCAAGGCTTGATACACGTTAGAGAGATGCTTGCGGTAAAGCTCGTCAAAATCACGGTCGTTGGCGGAATGATGTTCGGGGCCGTACCACCAGTTCCAGTCGCTGCCTTCGGCGATCAGAATTTCTTCGAAGGCCAGCTTACGTTGCGCGTCGGTGGCGCGTGCGGCGTTCTGAGCGTAAAACTCGCGGGCGTGATAGAGGTAGTCCCAGGCACGATTGTCTTCGGGAGCGCCGATCCAGACGTTGAAATTCGCGTTGATCCACGAACCTGGAACCAGTGACGTCATCTTGCCGAAGTCTTTGTGGCGCTTGATCGCCTCCGAGATGGTCACAGCTTCCACGCCCGGCTCGCGCTGCAATCCGTCGTAGAAGCGCCGCAGGAACTCGCGTCCAGACTTCGGGTAGTATTCCCAAGCATTCTCGCCGTCGAGAATGATGGAAACTATGGCGTCGCGGCCTTTTGCGAGCACCGACGCAGCGGCTTCCTTGATGTTGCCGATTAGGTGGCGGGCGGCATCGGCCGGTGGCATGCCGGAATAGACGAAGCCAATCAGGTCGGAAATCGTATGATCGCGAAAGACCAGGTGCATCGCGGTCGAGCCGTTTTCATAGCGATGGATGTTGTAGAGCTTTTCGGCAAGATTGGCGGGCAGGCGTCCATTGCCGTCGCGGGCGAAAAATAAACCCGTGCTCCGGCCGAGCACACCCTCATCGGTCGCCATCCAGTTGATGCCCAGGCTGGCGGCGATGGCGAGCGCCTCCTCAGAAACGCTTCCTTCGGAGGGCCAGACGCCTTTAGGGCGCACGCCGAAAACTTTCTCGTGAAGATCGAGACCGCGGGTGAGTTGCTCGCGCGCGTCCTCGGGATGTCGAAAGCGGTTTTGCGGCAACGGCAAGCCCTGAGACGAAACCGCACCTACGCCCGTATCGCAAACCAGGGGCAGAATGGGGTGATAGAAGGGCGTTGCCGAAATCTCAATCGAACCTTTTTTCGCGGCGTCGGCGTGAACCGGCAACACCCGGCCCAGGACCTCTCGTTGCCGGGCAATCACGAATTTCTGATCGTCGAGGGAGTAGTTGTGTCCCTTGGCCACGAGCGCCGCGACGTCTTTTTCCTCGAGGAAGAACTCGTCGAACCAGGCGATCTGCGACAGAACCTGCAGGTCGGTAAAGTCTTGCGGCTGAAAATAGCGCTCGGCGCGCTCGGGATGGTCGCCGTGCTCGCGAAACCTCTCCCACAATTCCTTGTAGCGGGGATAGCGTCCGATCAGGTTCTGGGGATTCGCCTGGAACAGGTACTGCAGGGCGAAGCGGCGTTCCTCGACTGATAAGTCTTTGGCGGGCTTGGAGGCCACGCTCAAGAAAGGATCTTGCGCCGTGCCGGCCACATAATCCTGAATCTGAACCATCAGCGACGGGACCAGGTTGACGTTCTGATGGACGTTGGGAAACTCGTCCAGCAACTTGACCATGCCGTAGTAGTCTTTGAGCGCATGCAGGCGTGTCCACGGCAGGCGATATTCGCCGGTGACCAGATCCTTGTAGAACGGCTGGTGCTGATGCCACAGCAGGATGACACGCAAGGCGGGCATGGCTGGAAGAAGTCAGTCTAGCATGGGGATTTTCCGAGACTCTCGCGAGTTGTTTATGCGGACCTGATTTTGACGCGTGGAGTTCCGATCTGAGATCTCCGAAATATCGGAAAGTGGCACACCAGGCGTCAAAAAATGAAATGGCCTGATAGCGACAACTGACGTTTCGCCTGCTCTTGACACTCGGCTTCTAGGTGCAATTATGATGCCTTTAATTCGGAGGCTCGCATGAAGTTGGGCTTGAGAATCGTGCTCGTCGTTGTAATCGTTCTGATTGTTGTTATCGGAGTGGGTGGGATAAAAGTGCTCGGGCCACGAGCGTTTCTCGGTCCGCGTTTGAGACCACTGACCTCTCGTACCTTCGACGTCACACCTGCACGGCTGCAACGCGGACACTATCTGGCGAACTCAATCGGGTGCCTGTATTGTCACTCACCGCATGACTGGAGCAAGCGCGATGATCCGATTCTCCCGGGGATGACTGGTGCCGGGCAGCAGCTCCCCTATACCGACCTTCCGGGCAAGGTTTTCGCGCCGAATCTCACGCCTGACAAGGAAACCGGCGCCGGCAATTTGACCGACGACATGTTGGCACGCGCCATTCGCGAGGGCATTGGCTATGACGGACGCGCCCTCTTCGGGATCATGCCCTACATCCATTACCGAAATATGCCGGATGAAGACTTGGCCTCGATCATCGTCTATTTACGAACCTTGCGGCCGGTCAAGAACCCTCTTCCGAAGACCGAAATCATTTTCCCGGTGAAGTACATCATGCGCAACGATCCAAAGCCGATTACCAGTTCGGTTGCCTCACCCGATGTTTCTGATCCGGTGAAGCGAGGAAGATTTCTCGTGAACCTGATCGGCTGCGCAGATTGTCACACTCCCGTCGACAACCACCACGCACCGATACCGGCACTGGAATTCTCAGGAGGACAGGTTTTGCAGGCGCCTTGGGGGACGGTCGCAAGTACCAATCTCACCCCGGATGCTTCGGGAATCCCATATTACGATCAGGCCACATTCATCGAGGCCATGCGGACTGGTGCAGTTGGAACGCGCGAACTGAACAAGACGATGCCGTGGTCGGCGCTGGGTAATATGACGGACGAAGACCTAGCGGGAATTTTTGCGTACTTGAAGACGCTGAAGCCGGTCCACCATCGCGTGGATAATACCGAGCCACCCACGTTTTGCCCCTTGGATGGGAGCATGCACGGGGCAGGCAACCAGAACAAGAAAGATTAGCTATCACTACCCGCAGCTTCACGCCCCCGGAAGTTATGATAGTGTTGGCCGGGATGTGGTTGACGATAAATCTTCATTACGCTCAATGACCAGGGGTCAAACGTATATAAGGCCTGTTCTCGACAGGTTGGTCACTCAGACCTTATTGCACTGTGAATTCCCTGGAGCTCATCGACGTTCCGCCCGCGTTGGTGACTGAGATTTTTCCTGCGGTCTCCGAGGTGCAGCTTTATACCGCAATTTCGCCGGCGATGTGTTTCGCCCTTGTCAATTGTTTGTCAAAAGGAGCGGAGGGATTGCCTCTTCGCGCGAGCGGGGTCCGCGAAACTCCCCACACTGACGCCGCAAAAAACGAAACATTAGGATGGGACAGCGGCACTCGGCGCTGCTGTGGTTAATCGTCGGGAATACGGTCTACGGGGTTATATCGACTCCCAACGGGGTCTTCTTCCGGTACACTAATGGCCGCACACTTTCTATAGCCGCATGAGCACCGAAATCACCTCCACGCCTCAGCTGCTCACCGACCAGGATCTCTACCTGTTTAACGAGGGCAGTAACTATCGCATGCACGAGAAGATGGGCGCTCACCCCTTCACCCACAATGGTGAGGCGGGCACGGTCTTCAGCGTGTGGGCGCCGAATGCGAGATCGGTGTCGGTGGTCGGCAACTTCAACGAATGGGACCCCAAGAAGCATCGGTTGGTGCCGCGAGGTTCGTCGGGCATTTGGGAAGGATTTGTGGCGGGCGCCAACAGGGGTGCCTTGTATAAGTTCCACATCGAATCGAACCGGCACGGATTCCGTGTCGACAAAGCCGACCCCATCGGACTGCTCCATGAGAAGCCGCCGCGCACCGCGTCGGTGGTTTGGGATCTGGACTATGAATGGAGTGATCGCGACTGGATGGCGAAGCGGGCCGCGCGCAATTCGCTGCGCGCGCCTCAGGCCATCTACGAAGTGCATTTGGGTTCGTGGATGCGCGTGCCGGAGGAGCACAACCGTCCCCTGACCTACCGCGAGACTGCGCCACGGCTCGCCGAATACGTGGGACGAATGGGATTCACCCATGTCGAATTTCTGCCGGTGATGGAGCATCCCTTCTACGGGTCGTGGGGATACCAGACCACCGGATATTTTGCGCCCACGTCGCGCTATGGCACGCCCCAGGATTTCATGTACCTGGTGGACTATCTGCACCAGCACGGCATCGGCGTAATTCTTGACTGGGTGCCGTCGCACTTCCCTTCCGATGGCCACGGGCTGGCTTACTTCGACGGCACACATCTCTATGAACATGCCGACTCGCGCCAGGGCTTCCATCCGGACTGGAAGACGCACATCTTCAACTACGGCCGTCCAGAAGTGCGCAGCTTCCTGATGTCGAGCGCCATGTTCTGGCTGGACAAGTATCATATCGACGGCTTGCGGGTAGACGCCGTCGCGTCGATGCTGTATCTCGACTATTCGCGCCAGCAAGGCGAGTGGATCGCCAACAAGTTCGGCGGACGCGAGAACCTCGACGCGATCGATTTCCTGCGCCGCTTTAATCAGGAAGCCTACAAGGAGCACGCCGACATTCAGACTACGGCGGAGGAATCGACTTCGTGGCCGATGGTCTCAAGGCCGATCTACGTCGGAGGCCTCGGCTTCGGAATGAAGTGGGATATGGGCTGGATGCACGACACGCTGAAGTATTTCCAGAACGATCCCATTCATCGCAAGTTTCACCACAACCTGCTGACCTTCCGCATGCTGTATTCGTGGCATGAGAACTTTGTGCTGCCGTTGTCGCACGACGAGGTGGTGCACGGGAAGGGATCGCTGATCGGCAAGATGCCCGGGGATGAATGGCAGCGCTTCGCCAACCTGCGCCTGCTGTTTGCCTACATGTATGCCCAGCCCGGAAAGAAGTTGCTCTTCATGGGAGACGAATTCGGACAGGTGCGAGAGTGGGGTCACGACACCAGCCTGGAGTGGCACGTTCTGCAGTATCAATATCACAGGGGCATGCAGGCGTTTATGGAGCAGTTGAACCGCTTCTACCGCGGCGAACCTGCCATGCACGTGTTCGACAATGATCCCGCGGGATTTGAGTGGGTGGATTGCAACGACAACGCCGCCAGCACAATCTCGTTGCTGCGCAAGAGCGAGTCGGCGCAAGAAACTGTGCTCGCCGTGTGCAACTTCACTCCGGTACCCCGCACCGGATACCGCGTGGGTGTGCCTCACGGCGGCTATTGGCGCGAACTGCTCAACAGCGACGCGCGCGAATACGGTGGCAGCGGCATGGGTAATCTCGGCGGCGTAGAGGCCGAGGCTGAGACCGTTCATGGCCGGCCGTATTCGCTGAAGTTGACGTTGCCGCCGCTGGCCGCGCTGTTCTTCAAGGCGAGTTGAAACGGGTACACCGAACATCCAGCCCAATTTGGAGCCCTGACTAGAATTTTCCTTTGCCTGGTGACCCTCAACACAGACTTGTAGCGCGTCTCGCCTAATAGTATGAGTCTCGCGCATTGCAGCCCTGAGCCCCGAAGGGGCGGAATTCGTTAGCCCAGCGCGTCAGCGCTGGGTGCTCTCAGGCCGCGGGCGGGAGTCCCGTAGGGACGACACTCATGCCGCATACATACTGCACGAATTTGGTTCATTGTGTTTTCAGTACCAAGGGACGGTCTGATCTGATTTCCGACGATATGCGCGAGCGCTTATTCGCTTACCTGTTCGGAATCGGGAATTGAGATTCTAGCGTTGGGAGGCACGGCGAACCATGTTCACCTTCTGCTGGCGATGCCAGCGAAGCAATCGCTGTCGTTCGCGGTTCGCGATCTCAAGGCGAATTCCTCTCGATGGATGTCGGAGAATTGCTCACAATTTTCGTGGCAGGAAGGATTCGGCGCATTCAGCGTCAGCCCGTCGCAAGCGCCAACCGTCAAGAAGTACACTCGCAATCAGGCTGAGCACCATAGGAAACGGAATTTCGAAGAAGAATTTTTGCTGCTGTTGAAGAAGTCAGGTGTGGCCTACGATCCCCGATACGTGTTCGGATAGTGACGCCCCTTCGGGGCTTGCTCAGTGTTCTCAGCTTTCCCAGCGCTAACGCGCTGGGCTAACGAGTGCGGCCCCTCCGGGGCCCTGAAGTAGCGGAGGGAGAACTGCACGAACGGGCAGGCCCGAGTCGCCTCCCACCTGTCTGGGCCGTGCTATCCTCGCTTTGAGCGCGTTCCATGCGGATTCTGACCCGCTACATCCTGCGCGAGGTGACGGCGCACGCCCTGATTGGCGTGGGGATCTTTACCTTTGTTCTCTTCACGCGAGACTTAGGACGCATTCTCGAACTGGTGGTGCGAGCCAGCGCGCCGCTGCCCAGCGTGGCGGAAATCTTCTTCTTCACCGTGCCGCTCGCGCTCACTTACACGTTGCCCATGAGCGTTCTGGTGGGAATCCTGATCGGGCTGAGCCGACTTGCGGCCGACAGTGAAATTACGGCCATGCGCGCCAGTGGGATGGGGGTGTGGACCTTCCTGCGCGTGCTCTCGATTTTTGTGGTCGCCGCGTGGGTGCTGGCTCTGGGTAATGGATTGTACGTTGCGCCGCGAGCACAGGCCGCGCTGGGACACCTGGAAGAACGGCTCAAAAGCTCGCAGGTTTCCTTCGAGATTCAGCCTCGCGTCTTCTACGAGGGCTTCCCCAAGTACGTCGTCTACGTGCAGGACGTGAAGAGCGCGCAGGGGGCCGCAGTGTGGAAGGGCGTATTTATGGCCGATCTGACCGATGCTACCAACCCAAAGATCACGCTGGCTAAGGAAGGCATTGTGGTCAGCGAAGGGCCTGACCGCCTGCATCTGCATTTGCTTGACGGATCGGCGCATGAAACCGACCCTAAGGACCCGAGTCACTACCAGATCTCGACTTTTCAGGAGACCGACATCCCGATCGAGTTGCCGTCTGCCGAGAGCAAGGCCGACGAGTCGCTGCCGGCCGGAGTCATGCGGACCGGGGCGCTGTGGGAAAAGGCGGCCCGCGTCGATCCCGTCTCGGCACGGTGGTATTTGATCGAATTTCACCGACGCTTTGCGTTGCCCACGGCGTGCCTGGTGCTGGCACTGGTCGGAATTCCTCTGGGCCTGTCGTCGAAGAAGAGCGGCAAGTCCGGCGGATTCGTGCTCACGATCGTGCTGGTGTTTGTTTATTACGTGGTGTCGCTGGTGGGAGTCTCGCTGGCCCGACAAGGCCGAGTCGCTCCGTGGTTTGGAGCATGGCTGGCCGATCTGGTGTTTCTGGCGCTAGCGCTGTTTCTGCTGTGGCACGCGGAAAAACGTCCGTTTGAACTGGCGACGCTGCGGCCATTGTGGGGGCGCGACACTCTACGGCTTGCGAGCAATCAGCGCGGGCGCGAGAATGCCTTCGACCGCGCGGCGAGTCGGCGACGCGTCTTCAGCGCCAGCTTCCCGACTCTCATTGACGACTACGTACTGCGCGACTTCTTCATCTATCTGGGGATGATCCTTTCGACATTCCTGGTGCTGGTGCTCGTCTTCACACTGTTTGAGTTGCTGGGAGATATCCTGCGTAACCAGGTTCCGCCAACCGTGGTCGCGGAATATCTGCTCAATGTCACTCCTTATCTGCTGTACAACGTCGCCCCGCTCGTTATGCTGCTGGCCGTGCTGGTCACGTTTGGGCTGATGCAGCGGTCGAACGAAATCACGGCGATCAAGGCTACGGGAATCAGCATCTACCGGATCGTAACGCCTGTGGTCGTGGCGGCCGCGATGCTGGCTGTCGGTTTGTTTCTGGCGGATCAGTTCTATCTGCCGCACACCAACAAGCGGCAGGAGGCGCTGCACAACCAGATCAAGGGCAAGCCGGCGCAGACCTACCTGCGGCCGGATCGCAAATGGATCTTCGGGCAGAACAGTGACATTTACTATTATCAGTTCTTTGATCCCGACCGCGATCAGTTTGGGAATCTGACCGTCTTTCAGTTGGATCGCGCCAGTTTCTCCGTCACCCGCCGCATTCACGCTGAGCGCGCGCACTGGGAGGAGCAGTTGAACCGATGGGTCTACGAGCGGGGATGGGACCGCTCCCTCAACGTCTCGGCGATTGCCAACTACCGGGCGTTCGAGGTAGCGACGTTCCCGGAACTTCCCGAGACGCCGTCGTATTTCAAGAAGGAAGTCAAGCAGTTCACCGAGATGAACTACGAGGAACTGCGGCGCTACATCCGCGATCTGCAGCAGAGCGGATTCGACGTGGTCCGCCTGCGCGTGGAACTACACAAGAAGCTTTCGTATCCGCTGATCACGCTGATCATGGCCCTGCTTGCGATTCCGTTTTCTGTTTCGACGGGAAAGAGGGGAGCGATCGGGGGAGTCGCGGTCGCGGTGGGGATTGCGGTGTTCTACACGGTTATGTCGCGGCTGTTTGAGGCGATGGGCGATTCGAGCCAACTGCCTCCGGCGCTGGCAGCCTGGTCTCCCGATCTGATTTTCATTCTGGTGGGGGGATATTTGATTTTGAAGGTGCCGACGTAGGCTCACGGAGTTCGTGGCGCAAGTCTCTTTCGCCCCTCCGGGGCTTGTTCTTTTTCCCGCTGACACCCCACGGCTTGCGCCGTGGGCTTTATTCTTTCGCTGCTTCGCGGCTGGACTCCGACGGCCCAGCTTACTTGACGGCTACGCCCCAGGGATTGTTGTCGGTGGTGACGGCCGGGAGCGGGGACAGGGCGCCGGAAGCGGGAATGATCGAGTATTGGGACAGGGTCGCGGATTGGAAATTCGCGACGAATAGCCAGTTGTCATCGCCGCGAATCGCCATTGACGTCGGCTGGATGCCGGTGGCCACTGACGTGCCAGCGGTCAAACTGCCCGACACCTGGCTGATGGTGAAGGGCGTGACCTGGGACGAAAGCGTCTCCAGGACGTAGAGATACTTACCAAACGGGTCGACCAGAAGCGGGCCGGGACCATTGCCGCTGCTGGGAAGACTGAAGGGGGAACCAGTCACCGGAGCCAGGACCCAAGGGGGAAGACCTGAGCAGGTTGACGACTGAGTCGTCAAGCCATTGCAGATGGTGTACGAGCTAATGTTGTTGCTGGTCATGTTGGAAACGTACACAAAGCGGGCGCAAGGGTCGACGGCCACGCCGGAAGGCACGGTCCCGGCCACAACGGGACTGGTGCCGATCGGGCCTGTTAGAGCGCCACTCGACGTATTCACTTTAAGTTGCCAAACTACACTGTTCGCGGAATCGGCGACGTATAAGTACTCCGATGTCGGAGGGCTATTGCCTGGATCCGAACACACCGAGTTCTGAATTCCGTTTATACCGTTGCCGGGAAGGACTGTCGGAGTTGGTGCCAAGGCCGCAAGATTGGGCGTCTGAAAGCCTACCTGGCCCGTAAACGTGAAAGTTCCGGGAACGGAAGTCAAGGAACCGCCACTGCCGATCGAATACACACATACCCCGAACTGCGTCGTTGTGCCGGGACAAGGTATCGGTTTCGGAGCTGTGGGAACCGAATTCAGACCCTCAGCCACAAACAAAAACTTCCCCGCCGTGTCCATGGCCAGGGCGACTGGAGATGGGTCCGCGGTGAGGGATCCCACCGACGTCAGGGTCCCATCAGAGTTCACCTTAAATGCGGCGATGCCGGTCTTGCTCCCGCTACAAACGGGGCTGGAATTGAAGATCACGTAGGCGTAGGCTCCAGCGGGATCCAACACAATCGATGAGGGGATGCCGGGCAGAACGCAGGTCGAATTGGACGTCGACGAAGGGGGATTGGCCACTGCTGCAATGTGACCATTGGCCAGGCTGTAGCTGAATGTCTCCATCAGCGCTGACCCCTGACTGCTGGTCAGAACCAGGCCATCGGACGACGAATTGTACGTTGTCCCGCATGCGACCAGCAATCCAATCACAACCAGTCCCACCAACCCGAGCAGCCACGCGAATCGTTTCGACATTCTGTGCATGATCTCCGTGTTTAGCTGAATCAATGCTTACGTGAGGTTATGCGAGCGGACACACTCCCCGGCGCCCCGCCGGGTCGGGCACTCGCGATCCAGAATCTGGGAAATCTCAATCCATTTGTGTATCAGGAAAGCGCGGGAAGCGCAAACGGCGCAACGACTTATTGGAACCTTGGGAGAGTCCAGGAGTTGCCCGTTTCAGAGCAGTTTACTTCGCGGCTAGATCTTATGCTTCCTGCGCCGATGTCACCGGTTCGGGGGACGGCTTGATTTGCTGGCCGCCCGAGGTCAGCGGGAGTCGAATTTCGATCTGGAGGCCGCCTTCGGGGCGATTGCGCGCGGCGACTTTCCCACCGTGGAAACGAACCGCTCTTTCGGTAATGGCCAGGCCCAGGCCGACGCCTCCGGTCTGGCGTTCGCGAGCGTCGTCGAGGCGGTAGAAGGGTTCAAACAGCTTTTGGAGCGCCTGCGGAGGCACGCCCGACCCACAATCGCTGACCTTAAGCACTGCCTCGGGGCCCTGGGCGCCATGCTCACTGCTCAATTCGATTTCCACCGATGTCCGCTCCTGGGTGTAGCGGATGGCGTTGCGCACCACGTTTTCGATCGCGCTGTGCAGCAGGGAGGCGTTCCCGCGAACACCCCAGTCGCCCTCGGGAATCACGGTGACCACGTGGCAGTGCCGCGCCTGTGCCTCAAACTCGGCGTCTTCGGCCACATTCAGCACCAGTTCGTCGAGAGGCACGGGAGTCTGAGGCACCCGCTGTTCGCCGTCTTCCAGACGCGCCAGGGTAAGGATTCGGCCAATCAGCTCGTTCAGGCGGCTGGCTTCGAGTTCGATGCGTTCCAGCATGTCGGCGTTCTCGCCCGACGAACGCTGACGGGCCAGGCCTAACGCAACATTCAAGCGGGCCAGCGGCGAGCGGAGTTCGTGGGAGATATCGTTGAGCAGGCGCGACTGTGCTTTCAACAGCGTTTCCAGCCGTTCGGCCATGGCGTCGAAGTCGCGCATCAGGCCGGCCACTTCGTCGCGGCGTGCGCTCGCAGGGGCGCCAGAGCGAGCCGTAAGATCGCCGGCCGCCAACTGGCGCGTGGCCGCGCGCAACCGCACAATCGGCTTGGTCAGATACCACGACAAGAGATAGCAGACGAGTCCGGAAGAAATGATAGCGATGATCAATCCGGGGACAGGCATACCACGCGGCCCGAAAAATACTCTCGGCCCCGGCGGCAAGCCGAGAACCAGAGTGTAGCGATGCTTGCCGTCAGAGGACGCTCGCGAATCGCGCTGCACCGGAGGCGCCGGGATGATGAATCCGTCGCGGGGCATCCGCGGTCCACCGGTGGCAATTCGTATCGCCCAGTCGGGAGCGGGGCGGCCGGAAACTTCTATGCCCTTCTCGTCAAACAGAAAAGCGCGCAGATGTTGGGTCGACTCCAGGCTGTTCAGGTACTGGCGGAGTTGAGGTTCGCCGCCTTCTTCGTAGCCATTCACCGCATCGTTGAGAGCCGTGGTGCGCAAACCTTCCCACGTGGCGCTGCGCGGCCGGAAAGCCAGCGTGACGATGATGGCCAGCACGACGAACAACGCCTGCGCCATCCAGAACGACAGAAAGATTCGTAGAAAAAGGCTTTTCATGTTGGGCTTAGGACGTTTTCGCCTTCTCCCTGGGGCGGGCAAAAATGTAGCCTACACCGCGCACTGTCTTAATGTGCTCGTCGCTATCGGTGTCCCCCAGTTTCTTGCGCACTTTGCTGACGTGCATGTCGATGCTGCGGTCAAAGGGCGAGAACTTGCGGCTGAGTACGGCGTTCACCAAGCGCTCGCGTGGCACAACGCGACCGGCCTCGCGCAGAAGAACCTCGAGCAAGTTGAACTCCACCGAAGTCAGGTCAACAGGCTTGCCTTCAAGGCGCACCGAACGCGTGGCCGGATCGAGTTCCACATCGCCGACTCGCACCAGATCGGGAGCGGTCGCGGAGCCGCTGCCTTCGGACCGAGTCCGCCGCAGCACGGCCCGGATGCGCGCCACCAATTCGCGCGGGTTGAAGGGCTTGGGCAGATAGTCGTCGGCGCCGATTTCGAGGCCGACAATGCGGTCGACGTCTTCGCCGCGCGCGGTGAGCAGCAGGACGGGTAACCGTGAGGTGGCGCGAATCTGCCGCAGCACGTCAAATCCGTTCATGCCCGGCAACATAACATCGAGTACGGCCAGCAGGTAGTCGCCGCTCTTGGCTTTTTTCAATCCGCTTTCACCGTCGTGGACGTACTCGATGGTGAAGCCCTCGGCTTGCAGGTACTCCGCCACCAAGTGACAGAGCTCGACGTCATCATCGATAACCAGGATTCGTTCCATCTCTCAGATCATTGTGCACTATGTGGAAAATGTCTAGAAGTAAAGAATTGTCAAAGGTTTGGAGAGGGAAGTTGCGGGGCGGGGCCGAGAATTTTGACAAAACTTTACTCCGGTTGACCGACTCTTTACCGCTTTTCGGGGCAGACTTGTGTTCCTATTAGCGTACGTAGAATCCCTGAAATCGGGAAGAAACCTAGGAGTTACTCAATGAGATCCATACGCTTTCGCTTACTCGTCGCGGCCTTGGCAGTATTGCTGGGCACCGCCATCGCCAAGTCGCAGACCGCGGACGCTTCCGCTCCCCCACCCATGCAAGGTCACCATGGATTCGAAATGGGCGAGCACATGCTGGGATTTTTTACCGACATGCTGAACCTCAGCGACGCTCAGCAGACGCAGATCAAGGCCGTCCTGCAGAAGGAACATCCGGTGATCAAGCCCCTGATGCAGCAGTCGCGGCAGATCGACATGCAGCTCCGCCAGTACGCGCAAGGCACCTACGATGAGGCCAAAGTCAGGACTCTGGCCGCCCAGAAGGCGCAGGTCGAGGTCGAATTGACGGTGCAGAAGACGCGAATCCACAACGAACTGTTCCAGTTGCTGACCTCTGACCAGCAGGCCAAGATGAAAGAAATCGAGGCCAACCACGAAGCCCGGATGGCCCGGGCGCACAAGCACATGCAGGACGCGCCGCCTGCGACTCCGGAGCAGTAGGGCCTGAGGCGCAAGGCTGTCTAGGTGTGAGACCTTGCCAAAACAGAGTCGGTCGTTCAAGGCGCGGGGCTGATTATCTGGCCTCGCGCCGTCAGACGAGGATTCAAACTGCGGAGACCCATTGCGATGAGCGATTCCTATTTGTTCGATATTGGATGGGTGTTCTTCACCGCCTGGAGCGCGCTGGTTTTCATCGTGAGCCTAGCGGCGTTCGGCCAGGACTTGTTCCCTACCTTCGCTCGTTCCGAGCGCGCGCACGACACGGTTTTCCAAAAGCCGACGAAACCGGGTGAATCCGCGCGTTGACGCACGATCATTCGCGCGAGTCTTTCACCGGGAAGAGCGACTCATCGACAGCAGCCACAACCAGCCCCGCTACCCGCGAGTGCCTACCATGACCGGCTCAGATGTTGGTGCGTTAGAGCCCGCCTCCGGCTCGACCGTGATGGCGAAGGTCTTGGCTTCTATTCCCGCCGGCAGTGGCGGCTTGATTACTGCGGCGCTCCCTTGTGCGTTGGGGCGGAAGACTCCGGCCGGGATGGGCGCGCCGTTTGCGGGAATCAGCCACAATTCGTAAGCCTTCTGCGGCGGCAGTGCCGGCATGTTGCTGGCCAGGAATACGAGAGTTCCGCTGCTCGATAGATAGATGGCTCGGCCTTGCGGTTGCGGCGGTGTCTTGCCCGCTACCAGAACATAGCGCTCGGCGTCGGCAGCAGTTAAGGTGGCTATGAGTTGCTTGGCCTGCTGAAGTTGCTTTTGCTGGTCCGCGGAGCTGGATTGCAGGCCAGCGAGACGGCGCTCGAGATTGTTGTTCTGGCGAACCAACAAAAGAACGACTACGACTGCGGTAGCAGCAGCAGCCCACTCCAAAGCACGCCACCACGCTACTCGCCCGACGGGGCGAACCGGAACCCGGCGCGGCTCTTTTGCGATGGCGGCCATCAGGCGCTCGCGCGAACGCGCAGGGGGCCGCGGGCCGCTAGCCGAGAAAGCCAGCAGCGCAGCATCGCCGCGCAACTGTTCCAACTCTGTCCGGCAGCTGGAACATTCCTCGAGATGTTTCTCGACGGCGAGGCGTTCCTCAACCTTGAGCGCTCCGAGCGCGTACAGGGCAAGGTCTTCCGCGAATTGTTCGTGCGCGTTCATCGGTTAAATGCTTTGCGCAAGGTCAGCAGGCCCGCGCGAATACGAGTCTTGATGGTGCCCAGGGGCTCACCCGTTTTCTGAGCAATCTCACTATGTGTGAGGCCTTCGAAAAAGCTCATTTCAAGTGCGGAACGCTGCGGTGGGGGCATGGTCCCCAGGACACCTCGAATCTTCTCGAGCAAGCGGTTCCAATCGACGCTTCGAACCATGTCGGGCTCGATGCCCACGACCACGTCCTCGATGTCATCTTCCGGGCGGCGCTTGCGGAGGGAGTCGATGGCGCGGTTGCGCGTAATCACGGCGAGCCATCCCGCCAGGCTGCCGCGGCTGGCGTCGAACACGTCGGGATTGCGCCAAAGTTGCATGAACACTTCCTGCAATATGTCCTCGGCCGCCCCGGTGTCGCCCAGGACCCGCAGCGCCACCGAATACACGATGCCAGAATATCGGTCGTAAAGCTGGGCCATGCCTCGCTCCTCCCCGGAGCGAATCGCTGACACCAGCATGGCGTCTGTCAAAACGACGTCGGAGGCAGCGTGCGACAAGCCTTTATCTCTTCCCTTCTTGAGTACGTCCGGCGACGGTGCGCGGATTCGTGCTTTGGATACGATGCGGGCACGGCCGGCGAGGACATGTTAACAGAACCTTGGTAACGCCCAACCATTAGGATCAATGGGATCGGCGAGGTATCCGCTGTGAGGAGTGTCGACCGGGAAAGAAAACAGGCGCTTCGTCTTTGTGAAGCGCCTGTTGGAAAACCTCCGGCAGTTAGTTGGGCAAAACCACCGTGTCTACGACGTGAATCACTCCGTTCGACTGGAAAACATTGGGTATGGTCACGGTTGAGATGCCGCCCTTCTCATCTTTCAGGACGATGTT
Source organism: uncultured Acidobacteriaceae bacterium (assembly GCA_963819035.1). Lineage (GTDB taxonomy): Bacteria > Acidobacteriota > Terriglobia > Terriglobales > Acidobacteriaceae > Sulfotelmatobacter. The sequence continues at coordinate 184,604 of CAWFUU010000011.1, forward strand.
TTTGCCTTTCATCATCACCATCAACGTACCCCCGCTGACCGTCTTCAACTCCGCGTGTCCGTTGCCCGCTTGAATCTGCTTGCGCAAATCCGCAGCGCTCAGCCGCCCAGCGACGACGTGGTAAGTAAGTACCTTGGTCAAAGTGTCTTTATTCTCCGGCTTCAACAGGTTCTCGACGGTGCCGGCCGGCAGTTTGGCGAAGGCTTCGTTGGTTGGCGCAAACACTGTAAAAGGACCTGGGGTCTTCAACGTCTCCACCAATCCAGCGGCCTTCACGGCTGCAACCAGGGTGGTGTGGTCGGCAGAGTTAACGGCGTTATCGATGATGTCCTTTGTGGGGTACATCGGTTGTCCGCCCACAACGGGATTCTTGGAACCGGCCATCGCCGAAGTTGCGGCGAGGGCGATCATGGTCAACAGCAGAACTGCAACTCTGTTCTTCATAATCTCTCCTGATTTCTTCTTGGAATGAAACGCTTGCTTGAAGCGCTTTCATGAGGGATTACGAAGTTTCGCGTTCTGTGGATTGCGATGATTCGAAGTTGTCCCAATCAAGGCAAAATAACTCAGCGTGGTCGCAATATACGAAGTGAGAGAGGAACTGGATTTTACAAAGGAAGAATTTTTCTCAATCGGCCAACAACTGACCTAAAACCCACCTCGGAAATCCAACAGCAGATCTGCCGCGTACTGAGTGCGTAGACAGATCCAAGCGGAACAACTGGGGCTTGTTGCCGTGCCCCAGGCGAGTCCGAGTGGCGATGTCCACCTATTTCGATTGAGGAGAATCCCCAATGAATGGCTTGTCCCGAACGGCGAGCACCACGATCTATCGCTCCGCACTGCTTCTTCTACTGTGTTGCAGCGCGGTGCTGTCATTTTCACAAACTGATTCTAAAGCCGACGATGCGCCACTGAAACCCAACCAGACCTTCGGCTACGGAGTGAATCAGATTGTGAAGTTCACCTACACTCAGAGTTTTGACTGCGTCGACCAGCCTCACGACGATCTCAACTTCAACGGGAAGCAGGCGGAGTCGGATCCCTGGGAGTTTCAGTTTCCGATTTGTCAGGTTGGAATTAACCCCACTGTTGATCCAAGCGGTCTAAGCGGGAACGCCGATCCCACCGAACCTTTGTATGTTCTGGTTCCGATGTTCTCGGTCGACAACGACCAGAATCCCAACGACGCCATCTCCTGCAAGGGCGTGGTGCCCGGGACGACCTGCGGGCCAGCGTTGGGAAGCACGCTCATCAAGTTGTTCGGCGCGCTGCCTGAGGCTTTCAAAGCGAAACCGCTGGTGTACACGCAGTGTCCGGACCCCGGTCTGCCGGCGGGGACCTGCACCATGCACGCCTCAAGGCTGGACCTGGGGCCGGTGCTGGTAAAGCTGGGATTCCTGCCGGGACCGGTCAGCAACGTCTTTGTGCCCAGCCCGAACCACAGCCACATCGTTCTGGGAATAGATGTCAACATCCAGCCGATCTGGTGGCAGGTAATTCCGGTGCTGGTGCTGCATCAGGCCGACTGGCCTACGGAGGATGGAACTTCCGGGATCACTTCGGTGGCTAAGATTGTCGCCGCCGAGAAGGCAGGCGACGCGATTCAGGCGCCGTCTAACTTCTATCTCTTCTTCGGCTCCCACGTGGCCCACAACCACCACGAATAAGGACCGAGTCCACCCCGCAAGCGGCGCGAGCGATATAGCTCGCGCCGCTTGCTCCTCATTTTGGAACCAACTGTGAAAAAGGAAAAGTCTGCACCCCGCCTGCTAGAATTTCATCTACTGAACTTGCATGGTACCGAAGAGTCTGCGCCCGCTGCTGCCTTATCTGAAGCGCTACCGCTGGGGCTTCGTCATCGGCGCGCTGTGCGTGCTTCTGACCAACGGCATCTGGATTCTCTTTCCCCAGGTTATCGGCAATGCGGCTGACGATCTTAATCAAGGCGTAACGCGCCACAAGTTAATGATCTATGCCGGATTGCTGCTGGCGGTCGCGGTGAGCAAGGGAATCTTCCAGTTCCTGACTCGCTGGATCGTCATCGGCATTTCCCGCGATATCGAGTTCGATCTGCGCAACGATCTTTTTGCTCGCCTGGAGGGGCTTTCCTACTCCTATTATCAGCGCCACCGCACGGGCGACATTATGGCGAGGGCGACCAACGATCTGAACGCGGTGCGGATGCTGCTTGGGCCGGCCATTATGTACTCCGCCAACACAATCATCTACACGGCGGGGGCGCTGGCGTTCATGATCTCGATCAGCCCCAAGCTGACGTTCTATACGTTTCTGCCGCTGCCGGTGGCGAGCATTGTGATCCAGTATTTTGGACGGCAGATTCACGACCGCTTTGAGCGCATTCAGGCAATGTTCTCCGATATTTCGGCGCGGGCGCAGGAAAATTTTTCCGGAGCGCGGCTGGTGCGTGCCTACGTTCAGGAAGAGGCGGAGATTCGCGCCTTCGAAAGGGAGAACAAGGAGTACATACGGCGCAGCTTGAAACTCGTGCGGCTTATGGGCATGCTGTGGCCGACGCTCGAACTGATGCTGGGATGCGCGGTCGTGCTGGTGTTATGGCTGGGCGGACGCGAGGTGCTCAGCGGCCACATGCACGTGCCGCTGGTTTCGAACCTGCGAAGTTCGAGTCCTGGAATCACGACCACGCTGGTTCTTACTGGCGCGATGAGCGTGGGAGACTTCGTCAAGTTCAGCACCTACATGATGCAACTCACCTGGCCGATCATCGCCCTCGGGTGGGTCATCAACATCTTCCAGCGCGGGACGGCATCATTGATCCGCATCAACGAGATCATGCAGGAACCGCCCGAAATCAAAGATGCGCCGGGCGCCCGGGACCGCGAGATCGAGGGCGAGATCGAGTTCCGCGGGTTGAAGTTCGATTACGAAGGGAAGCCGGTGCTGCACGGCGTGAACCTTGTTGTGCCGGCGGGAACTAGCCTGGCGATCGTGGGACCGACGGGATCCGGAAAGACGACCCTTGTGAGCTTGATCCCGCGCATCTACGATGCCGAGCCGGGAACGGTTTTGATCGACGGGCGGCCGATTCGCGAGTATTCCGTGGCCTCGCTGCGGCGGAATATTGGGTTCGTGCCGCAGGAGACATTTCTGTTCAGCGACCGCATCCGCGAGAATATCGCGCTGGGCGTGGACTCAGCCACTGACTGTGAGATTCATGACGCGGCGGAGGCGGCCAACATTGCTGCCGACATTGAGAGCTTCCCGGAAGGTTATGACACGCTGGTGGGCGAACGCGGCATCACGCTCTCCGGCGGGCAGAAGCAGAGGACGGCGATCGCTCGCGCGCTGATTCGCAATCCGAAGATTCTGATTCTGGACGATGCGCTGTCGAGCGTCGATACGCACACCGAAGATAAGATTCTCAATCACCTGCGCGACGTGATGCGGGGGCGAACCACCATTTTCATTTCGCACCGCGTCTCGACCGTGCGTAACGCTGACCGGATCGCAGTGCTGCACGGCGGACGCATCGTTGAACTGGGGACCCACGACGAACTGCTGGCTTTGAACGGCTACTACAGCGACCTGTATAACAAGCAACTGCTGGAAGAAGAGTTGGCCGAAGTCTGAGCTGCGGCGTCTTCGGCATGCGCCCTGGAAAGGGTACGTGCAGACTTGAGATTTTCTTGACGCAGCTTCGCATCGAGCCTTCTAGACTTCGGTTGGGACTGCTTTACACTCACCATGCAGCGGGTCAACACACCGGAAATTCTTGATTCAGTCCAGTGCCCTTCCCAGGAGGTCGAGGCGTCGCTTCGAGACTTGTCTCGCATAAACCGGTGGTTCGGCGGCGTGGCTACTACCCGCGCACTCATCTGGCGGGTCGCAACGGCAACCGGACAAAAACATTTCTCTCTGCTGGAAGTGGCTGCGGGATTCGGCGAGGTTCCGAAGATCGCAGCGCGGCAACTTGCGCGCAAGAGAATCGCGGTCGAGGTGACTCTGCTTGATCGGGCTCGCTCGCACTTGCTGCCCGGGAATCGTTCGGTAGTCGCCGACGCGCTTGTGCTTCCCTTCCCGGACTGCGCTTTCGACCTTGTGAGTTGCAACTTGTTCGCACATCATCTGGGACCGGAGGAACTCGCACGATTCGCTCGCGAAGCGTTACGGGTGAGCCGCCGCGCGGTGCTGATTAATGATCTAATCCGGCATCCTCTACATCTGGCATTGGTGTACGCGGGCTTTCCCCTTATGCGGAGCCATGTGTCGCGGGTCGATGGCGTGGCTTCGGTCCGCCGGGCCTATGTGCCGGAGGAGATGCGCGCCATGATTAGGTCGGCTTGTCCGAATGGTTCAGCGCTCGAAATTCGCCGACATTATCTTTTTCGGATGGGTGTCATCCTGTGGAAAGAGGCCGCAGTCCGGGCGAACAGCGCATAGCGAGTTAGCGCGAGACACAGCCTCTTTCGCCCCGCTGGGGCTGGACCATTGCCATTTGCTGACCACGGCTTACGCCCCTTTGGCAAGCTAAGGGTAGGCTGTGGGCTGCATTCTGTCGCCACTTCGCGGCTAGTTCTACTTCACGAACAGCAACCCGTGCGGCACCCCGGCCCGGAAAACGTAGGCGTAGAGCAGCACAATCACTCCGACGATCGAGCAGAGAGCAACCGAGTGCCACGCCACAAAGCGGAAGATGATTCCCTCGTTGCCGACCTGCTCGGTGGCGGCGGTGGCGATTGTGATGGACTGGGCATCGACCATCTTTCCCATCACTCCGCCGGCGCTGTTGGCCGCGCACATGAGAATCGGATCAATGCCGAGTTGTTGCGAGGTAATTCTTTGCAGACTGCCGAAGAGGGCATTGGAGGAGGTGTCGCTTCCGGTGAGCGCTACGCCCAGCCAGCCGAGGAATGTGCCGAAGAAAGGATAAAACCATCCGGTGCGCGTAAACGCCAGGCCCAATACCGCGTCCAGGCCCGAATAGCGGGTCACGTAGCCAAGTCCCAGCATGAATGAGATGGCAATCATGGCGAGGCGCATGCGCACCAGGGTTCTCCAAAAAGTTCGCATCAGTTGGAGCGGGCTTCGGCCGAGAAGCAATCCGGAGACGATGGCGGCGAAGAAACAGCCGGTGCCGGTCGCCGAGAGCCAGTTGAAATCGTAGCGCGCGGCTTCTGGGGTAGGCTTGGTAACCACCGGCGTGGCGCGAGAGATGGCGTTGTGTAAATAAGGCACATCCCATCCCGGAGGCCCGGGGCGGACTTTACCGTCCGCAAGTACGACGCGAAAAGCGGGCGTGGTGGCCCGGTTCATGGCGAGTTTCACTGACGGCAGGCCCCAGAGAAGTACGAAAAGCGAGAGGATCGCGAACGGCATCCACGCTTTCAGAACCTGTGCGGCGGTGAAAGTGCGGGGTTGAACAAATCCATCGTATTCCTTCGCGGCCCACTCGGTGCCCATTTGATCGGTAATTTCGGCGGCTGGTGGCGGAAGGGCAGCCGTCTTGTCGTCATAGTCGAAGCGCCAAATTTTCTTTGGCTTCCAGAATCGGAGAAAAGCCAGAGTGGCGATAATGGAAACTACGCCTCCCATAATGTCCACGAGATTACTGTCGACGTAATTCGACCAACAGAATTGGGTGAGAGCAAAGGAAATGCCGACTACCAAGATTGCGGGGAGTACTTCGAAGGTTTCCCTCCAGCTGACCATGGTTCGCACCAGCCAAAAAGGGACAATGACCGCAGTGAAAGGAAGAATCCGGCCGATCATGGCATTGAGATCGGATTCCGGCAGAGCGGTGACCGCCGCGAGCGTATGAACGGGGGTACCGATCGCTCCCCAGGCTACGGGCGCGGTATTGGCGATGAGATTCAAGGCAGCCGCATGAAAGGGCTTAAAACCGAGGCCGATCATGAAGGCTCCAGCAATCGCTACCGGCGCGCCGAATCCTGCGGCGCCCTCAATGAACGCGCCAAAGCAGAAAGCGACGAGCAGGACTTGCAGCCGGCGGTCCGCCGTGATTCCGGCGACCGACTCTTTCATAATTTCGAACTGTCCCGTCTCCACCGAAATGTCGTAGAGGTATACCGCGGCCAGAACGATCCAGGCGATTTTCAGCACGCCGAAGGCGACGCCGTAGGCGAAGCTTAGTCCCGCGAGCACTGGAGGCATTTTGAAGAAAATGATCGCCACCAGCACGGCGGTCAATGCGCCGGAGAAGGCGCACCAGTGCGGCTTTACCTTGAGGCCGGCTAACAGGGTGAAGAGAACGATGATGGGGAGAGCCGCTACCAGCGTGGAAAGCCACCAATGGCCAAATGGGTCGTAGACCTGAGTCCACTGCATAACCATCTCCTTGCGAACGGAATCTGCTGCGTACCGCAGACCGAACTGCTAAGGCATGCACTCGAAGAGAACATGGCGGAACTTCGGATCGCCATTCCGTTCTCTCAGTCTGGACACTGGGCCGATATCGTATCACCTGCGAAGGAATCGTAGAAGAACTGGAAACTCCTGTGGGGGGGCGCTGCAGGCTATTTGGGAACGGCTTCACAGGCTGCGAAAAAAAGGGCGTTGATATGCCATGAACAACCACTGCGGCTAAAGCCCTAATTGATTCATCCTTACGCGGCCCTGAAGGGCCGCTCTTCCACGGAAATCTCCGAGACAGCTAGCGCACCACCAGCACTTCCCTTACATTGTCGCGGGCAAGGAAGAACTTGATGGAGGCGAAGTCGCGGAACAGGGTTTCGATGTGGCGATTGTTAAAAACGCGCTGCAGGCGGAAGCCGTCGGTGATAGCGGTGTGGACGGCTCCGGTGGGGCCGCGGCGGGCCTCGCGGCGCAGGACAATTTTCTGCATTTCGAGCATATCTTTCCCCATGATGTGAAAGCGGTAGCAGGGGGAATCGGGGCCGGCGTCTTTGGTGTGGAAGAAGGCGAGCAGCATGCCTCCAGGCTTCAGAACGGACCAGAGGCGGCCCATCACCGGACGGACCAGGCTTTCGTCGAGATAGTCCGGTAGGTTCCAGCACAGCACGACATCGAAATGGGCCGCGGGGTAGACCAGATTGTCGGCTAGAAATTTACGACTGTCGAGGACGACCTTGCCTTCCTCGTCTTTGGTGACGAGGTTGGGATCGGTGGAGGCGACCAGCAGGTCTTCACTGTAAATCTTGTGACTGCGTTCGGTGAAGAAACGGATGTTGGAGGGTGAAGTCGAGCCCAGGTCGAGCACACAGAGTGGAGTGTCGACGTCTCCACAAGCGGGAAAGTTCGCCCAGGCCGCTGGAACGGCGAGTCAGTTTTTCACCGGCAGATGGCGTTGCCGCCTGCGATGCGCCGGATGAGCCGCGAAAAAGCTTCATGAAGTTCTGCGTGACTGACGCCATCACTTTAACCGGCGGAGATCAGCGGCGGAAGTTACTTTCCCGCAGCCTTTTCCGACTTGCCCTGAATATCGACCTTACCCTTCAGGTAGGCACCTTCCTCAATCGAGATCCGCTGCGTGCTGATATCCCCGCTGACGATGGCGGACTTGCGTAGCTCAACCCGGTCGCTGGCTTGCAGATTCCCTTCGAGCTTGCCCTGGACCACAATTCCCTTGGCCTCGACCGAGGCCTTGACCTGGCCGTTGGGACCGACCGTCAGGACGAAGTTCTTGAGGGCGATGCTGCCCTCGACCTGGCCGTCGATATAAAGATCTTCGCTGCCCGACAATTCACCTTTGATGACCACGGATTTGCCAATCTGCGCCAAATCGCCTGACAACGGAGCACTCATGGATGTTCTCCTTCAGGAAGCGGGATACTGCACGACCGAAAGTCTGGGAAGGCAGGTACCGGACGGCCGCGTCACTGCATCGACTATACCCAACCGTCCGCACAAGCGGCAAGCGGCGTCTAGCCCGGCGTAACGACTCAGTTCGCTTTTGGTGCGCGGAAAGTCCCTTCGGCGGCGCTGAGGGCTGGCCCTTCCCTCCGAGTGAAAAACGGCCACTCGCAGGATGCGCCCGAGTAGAAATGGCTACTGCGCGTCCAAATTGAGCCACCACGTAAGGCCGAGAACAGAGGCGGGAGGAAACCTTTGCCCTTGATTGCTAAACTAATCTTTGGATGAAGCGCTCAAGGGAGGGACGATGGCCGGCTTGGCTGCGGACCGCCTGTGCCGCTTTCGTGCTGATGGGCGGGCCCGCGGCGGTTGTTGCCCAGGACCCGAAGCCGCCCGAGATGCCGCCCGGCGAGCTGGTTCGGGCCGCGGTGGCCAATGAGGTCGCAGCCGCTAACCATGCTGCCGTCAAACATATGTTCCGCTCGCGCAAGGAGACTCCCAGGGGCTCGCAGACCAGGCTTTATGTGGAGACCACCAGCGCGATGGCGGGAATGCTCATTGCCGTCAACGACCATCCGTTGACTCCGCAACAGCAGCAGGCAGAGACGAACCATCTGGCGTGGCTCGTGGGAAATCCCGACCAACTCCGCAAGAAGCAGGCGCGAGAGAAGGAAGACGCTGACCGGACTCTTCGCATCGTCAAAGCCTTGCCCGATGCCTTCCGCTACGAGTACGCGGGAACAGAAGATAGCGGCGTGGGACTGGGGGCGGAAGGTGCGCAACTGGTGCGGCTGAAGTTCACTCCCAACCCCGGGTACTCGCCGCCCTCGCACGTGGAGCAGGTGCTGGCGGGCATGCAGGGGTATCTGCTGATCGACAGCAAGAGCATGCGGATTGCCCGCATCGACGGGACGCTGTTTAAGGACGTCACATTCGGATGGGGAATCATCGGCCACCTGGACAAGGGCGGGCACTTTCGGGTGCAGCAGGCTGACGTTGGCGACGGCTCGTGGGACATCACGGAAATGAGCCTGAGCCTTACGGGAAAGATCCTGCTGTTCAAGAGCTTGAGCATGGTTTCGGATGAGGTGTTCAGCGATTTCCGGCGGGTGCCGGACGACTTGAGTTTTGAGCAGGGCGTGAAACTCTTGAAGGCGGAGCGGGAGAGGCTTGGCCACGATGAGCAGGCGGAGGCTACAAAGAGAACGACCCGCTAGCTCGGCCGCAGGGTCTCTTTTCGCACCGTGAGTTTCTCGATCAGATCAGGCCTGACGCGGTAGCCCGTACCTGGGTGGTCGCCGATCGCGATTGTGCCGTTGAGCGATACTTCCACCTCCGGCTCGATGATGTCCTCTTTCCAGTAACGCTTCGAGGCGGAGACATCGCCGGGCAGGCTGAAGTCGGCGAGCGTGGAGAGGGCAATGTTGTGGGAGCGGCCGATGCCGGTTTCCAGCATGCCGCCGCACCAGACGGGAATCTTGTGCGAATGGCAGACGTCGTGCACGCTGAGCGCTTCGGAGAATCCGCCAACGCGGCCGACCTTGATGTTCACAATGCGGCAGGCTCCGCTCTCGGCGGCGAAGGCGGCACTGCGGGCGCTCACGATCGATTCGTCGAGGCAGACCGCGGTGCGGAGCTCTTTCTGCAGGCGCGCGTGGTAATAGATGTCGTCGTTCCACAGCGGCTGCTCGATCATGAGCAGGTTGAACTGATCGAACTTTCGCAGGTGTTCGACCTGATCGAGGGTATAGGCGGAATTGGCGTCGCAGCTAAGCGTGATGTCGGCCCAGCGCGAGCGGATGCGTTCGAGCACATTCAGGTCCCAACCCGGTTTGACCTTGATTTTTATGCGGCGGTAGCCCGCGGCCAGTTCGGCGTGGATTTTGTCGAGTAACTGCTCGACGGAGTCCTGGATGCCGATCGAGACGCCGCAAAGGATCTCGCGGCGCGTGCCGCCGAGCAACTTCCATAGCGGCTGCTGCTTCTGCGTGGCCTCGGCGTCCCAGACGGCATTTTCGAGCGCGGCTTTGGCCATGCGATGGGCGCGCACTCTCGCAAACAGTGTGGGGCACTCGCGGGCGGATTCCAGGCGCTGGCCGAGCAGGGCGGGAATCAGGTACTGAATCATAGTGGGCCAGGCGCTGTCGATCCATTCGCTGCTGTAAAAGGGATCTTCGCCGACAACGGCCTCTCCCCAGCCATCGACGCCCTCGCTGTGAACTGTAACCAGGAGAATGCGGCGGCTGTAAAGGCGGTGGAAGCTCGTCTCGAAGAAATGGACGAGGGGCATGTGAATTTCGCGGAGGGTGATGGCTTCGATCTTCATTGTTCAAAGTTTCAAAGTTTCAGAGTTTCAAGGTTTCAAGGACCAGACACTTTCAGTGGTTCTTGCGTTGAAACCCTGAAACTTTGAAACCTTGAAACCTGCTTCCTATGCTTCTGATGCGTATGACCACTTCTCTTCCCAATGGCCCAGCAGGAACTTGCCGTTGCCTTCGGGATCGCGCTCGTAGCCTAGCACGGCCAGGCCATGGGAGAAGGCGCGAAGGAACTGTTCGCGATTATGCTCTTGCACCTGCTGCGCTTTCGCGCGAGTCTCGGCCTTGGCCTTCCACTCATAGATCTGGGCGGGGACGGCGATGTCCGAGTGGCGTTCGAACGGCGGAGTCTTTCCCGTCGCCAGCAGGGTTTCGACGCGCTTCGACTTCAACCACCATTCGGCGATGAGGCGGTCACTGGGAAGTCCGCCCTGCAGCGGCGACGAAGTGATGCCGTACTGGTTAATGGTGTAGCGGCGAGCGATCGCACCCAATCTCTCGATATTGAGATAGGCGTTCTTGATCTCGAGGGGATCGAATGTCCACTCGATCAGTTCGATGCCGCGGGCGAGGGCGTCCTCGCGCTGGAACAACTTCAGCCGGCGGCCGAGGCCGCTGTTGCGGTGATCTTTTCTTACCGCCAGCATGTGCGAGTGCAGGTAGACGTGGCCGGAGCGTGTGCCCGGGACCGAGAGCGCGAATCCGACCATGTCCATGCCCTCGAAAGCGCCCATGACCTGGCCGCCAACTTTCTCGGCGACGACGAACATGCGAAGCGGCACCAACTCGGCGTCGGTGAAATTCCACACTTCTTTTTGCAGGACAACACAGGAGCGGAGTTCTTCGAGACCGTGACAACGGCGGATCACAACGGAATCGGTGGTCACGCCTTCTCTCCGGCGGGCCGGACTTTGTCTCGTGCTTCGGCTCGTTCTTCGGCTTTGGCCTGTTGCCAGAGAGATTCCAATTCTTCCATAGAAGCCTGATCGGGGGTACGGTCGGCCTGGTGCAGGCGTTCTTCCATCCACTGGAAGCGGCGGCGGAACTTGCGGTTGGTTTTGCGCAGAGCGGATTCGGGATCCACCGACAAGTAGCGCGCGACATTGACCATCACGAAGAACAGGTCGCCGATTTCTTCCTCGAGGCGGGCCTGCAGTTCTTCGGGGACGGCAGTGCGTCCCGATCCGGCGATGCCGCGTCCTTGCGGGCGCGGACCGGGCGGGGGAAAATCTTTGAGGTGCTCGCGCAGTTCGGTGGTTTCTTCGTGCAGTTTGTCAAACAAGCCTTCAACATTCGGCCAGTCGAACCCCACGCCGGCGGCGCGAGAGCTGATCTTATAGGCTTCGAGCAAGGAAGGCATCGCCGAAGAAATCCCGGTGAGGATCGACTGTTTTTCATTCTTCGTGGCCCCGGCGAGCCCATTCTGCGCGTCCTGCTGCTTCTTCTTTTCTTCTACCTTGAGCGCTTCCCAATTGCGTTTCACTTCGGCGGAAGTGTCGGCCTTCACATCGCCGAAAACGTGCGGATGGCGATGAATAAGCTTGGTGGAGAGACGGTCGAGGACGTCATCGATCGAAAACGAGGACTGCTCTTTTGCCATCTCTGCATAAAAGAGCACTTGCAGCAGCAGGTCGCCGAGTTCGCCCGCAAGTTCAGGCCAGTCGCGGTTGTCGATAGCTTCCAGGACTTCGTAAGTCTCTTCGAGCGTATAGGGCTTGATGGAATCGAAAGTCTGTTCGCGGTCCCAGGGACAGCCGCCGGGGGCACGCAGCCGCTCCATGATGGAAACGGCGCGCTCGAAACGTTCTCCTGTGCTGGGCATGAGGGAACCAATGTAAATGACGGCGGAGGCAAGTCGCAATGCGTCGAGGCACAGCAAAAGTCGGACCCCCGAATCGCGGTCTAGAAAGAAATCATCACCGAACCCGATTTCTGGGCAAGACGCGGCCCCACGGTCAGGTTACTTTCGGTATCATCTTTGTGGGACCAAAATCTGGAGATTGCTCACGTGCGGTTTGGACTATCGTTACCTTTATGTGCTTGCGGCGAAAGCTCAAAATCAGTCAGGTAGTGGTGTATTCGGCGTCGTAACAGAACAGTACCGACAATCACATCTCTTTTAAAAACATGACGTTAGCAGCTAAACCTCGACCATCCTTGGAAGGCCAGCACTTCCATGTGGTGGTGATTGGCGGCGGGATTAATGGAGTGGCCGTGGCGCGCGAGTGCGCCCGCGCCGGGAAGCGCACTCTGCTGGTTGAGCAAAACGATTTCGCTTCCGGGGTGACCAGCCGCTCGACCCGAATCATTCATGGGGGGCTGCGCTATCTGGAGCACGGAGAGATCGACCTGGTGCGAGAGTCGGTGCGGGAACGAGAGCGGCTGCTGCGCGAACGCTCGCACCTGGTGCATCCGGTTCATTTCCTTTTTCTGCTCAACGAAAAGAGCCAGCGCAGCGCGATGACAGTGCGCGCCGGGCTGTGGCTCTATCAACGCTTTGCCAGCAGGAAGTCCAGCAAGTTGACCGAGATGGAATTGAAGCGCATCGAGCGGGCGCTTGACGCCGGCCATCAGTGGTCGCTCTTAAACTACGAAGACGCGCAATGCGAGTTCCCCGAGCGCCTGGTGGCGGAGTGGTTGACCGAAGCGGTCGACGCTGGGGCGATCGTACGCAACCATTGTGAGGTGCTTGCGGTAGACGTGGCCCATGGCCGCGCGCGGGGCGTGCTCTTGCGGGATCGCACCTCGGGAAAAGATGAGCGTGTGGATGCGGGATGGATTCTCAACTGCACCGGTCCATGGGCGGATCGCATCTGCCAGCGGTCTTCCATCCGCACGACGAAGCCAATGATCGGCGGCGTACGCGGATCGCACATTGTACTGCCGCGATTCTCCGGCGCCCCGAATGCGGCGCTGTACACCGAGGCAGCGGACGGCCGTCCGGTCTTCGTTATCCCATGGAATGACCAGATGCTGGTAGGCACGACTGAAGTGCCAGATACGGGGGATCCGGGAAAAACGGCTCCCTCCAACGAAGAGATCGAGTATCTGCTGCGCACGGTGTCGCAGTTATTTCCCAAAGCCAAACTCTCGGCACATGAGATCAAGTACGCGTTCGCCGGAGTGCGTCCGCTGCCAAGTACGCCCAAGGACAAACCGTCGGCAGTGACGCGCCGTCATTTCCTGCACGACCACACAGCGGAAGGCGCAGCGAAAATGATCTCGGTGATCGGGGGCAAACTGACCACAGCGGCCTCACTGGCGCGCGAGTGCGCGCGCAAGATTGGCATCGAGGTCAAGGAGCCGAATACGATCGCGGTAGGCCCCGGAACGGCGCTTGATCCATTGCTCGACCAGGAAGTGCTTGAGATCGCGCGGGCCGGTTCGGTCAGCGAAGAAACTGCGCGCGGCATGATGGAGTGGCATGGCCAGCGCGCCATCGATATCGCTCGCACAGCGCTGGTGAGTGCAGATCTGCGGGCGCCTATCTGCCCGCATTCTTCGCACATCGTGGCGGAAGTCGTGGAGGCTTACCGGCGCGAGTGCGCCGTCACCCTGGGCGACGTATTGCTTCGCCGTGTGCCAGTGGCGCTGGGCGCCTGCTGGTCGGAATCCTGCAGCCGCGAAGCGGCCTTGCGCATTGGAGCTGTGCTGGGCTGGGACCAGCAAGCCTTGGGATCGAATCTGGAATCGTTTGAAATGGAGCGAGCCGGCTTCCTCAAGCGCCCGGCCCGCCATTCTTCCTCCCTGGAAGCTGCCGCCGATTAGCCGGCCGGCGATCGCCCTGTCGTAATTCCCCCCTGGTTACCAAAGATTGGCCGTGGCCGGAGGTCATCTGGGAATCAATCAGCTACGAAACTACACTGGCGCGGAGTTGCGCTTTTTCCAACTGCACAGGGGCATAGTGCGATGTTGATTCCCATCAAGCACGAAAATATGACGGCGCGCCGCTGGCCGGTGGTCACGCTGGCATTGATCGCCATCAATACGGTGGTCTTTCTCTTCACCATGGGGGCGATGAATGACGAGGCCCCGGAACTGGGCGAGGTGAAGAGCCACATTCTGATTCTGGCGGCGTTGCATCCCGAGGTGAAGCTGCAACCGGAGTCGCAGCATCTGGTCGACGGATTCAAGCAGAGCCATCCTCAGCAGTGGAAGCACTTGCAGGACCCATACCGCGACATCATCGACGTCTACGACGCCAGACTCAAAATGATGCAGGACACGTCGAAGCTGCAGCAGGAGGCGGATTCGCTGAACGAACAGCTTGCGAAGCTATCGGCGTCTTCGATTACCGAACAGTATGCGTTCGTGCCGGCGAACCCCAGGCCCATCAGCTATCTCACAGCAAACTTTCTACATGGCGGCATACTCCATCTGGTCGGAAACATGTGGTTTTTGTGGCTCGCCGGATTTGTGCTGGAAGACTTGTGGGGCCGCTGGCTGTATTCCGTGTTCTATCTGATCGCCGGGGCCGCGGCGCTGCAGTTCTATGCGTGGACCAATCCGGGCAGTATCACTCCGACTCTGGGTGCGTCGGGTGCGGTGGCGGCGCTGATGGGGGCGTTCCTGGTGCGCTTGCCAAAGATGAAGATCGAGATGGCCTGGCTGTTCTGGTTTCGCATTTACCGTTTCAAGGCGGCGGCCTACTGGCTGCTGCCGCTGTGGCTGCTTGGCGAAATTTTTTATGGCGCTCTATTTGGCTCGATGAGCGGTGTAGCCCACTGGGCGCACGTGGGCGGCTTCCTGTTCGGAGCGGTGGCGGCCGTTGCCATCCAGCATTCGGGGCTGGAGCAGAAGGCGAACAAGGCGATCGAGGAAAAACTTGGGTGGAGCAACGACCCGGAACTCGAACTGGCCAGTAACAATATGGAGCATGGCCAGCTTGCCGATGCGGTCGCGCACTTGACCACCTACCTGGCCAAGAAGCCGAATTCGCTCGATGCCTGGGCCATGCTGCGGCAGATTTATACGCGTCAGAACGACACCAAGGCCTACCTAGATGCGACGGTCAAGACCTGCGGGCTGCATTTGAGGGCGCATGAGATCGAAGCGGCGTTCCAGGACTACGCCGATTTTGTCGATGGCGGCGGCGGCAAGATTCTGGTGGCTACATGGCTGGAGTTATGCAAGGCGGCGGAAGAGAAACAGGATTTCGAACGTGCGCTCAGCGAGTATCAGCAACTGGCGGCGGCTTATCCTGCGGAGCGGCAGGCGCTGACCGCGCAGCTCAGTGCCGCCAGGCTCTGCCTGAAGCGACTGAACCGGCCCAAGGATGCGCTCGCCATTTATCAGGCGGCAGCGGCCTCGCCGATCCCGCATTTGGACTGGGAGCAGCACATCCGGAGTGGGATCAAAGAGGCGAAGAATGCAATGGGCGGAGGAAACGCCTTCGCGGCCGGGACACAGTAACAAGAGTCAGACGCAATCCTGTCGCTCATCAACAACACGCTGCTTCGAGCGAGCCCGTTCCGTTTCGCAGCGAGAGCTTTGCGACCCGGATCCTCACCTACTACGGATATGGGTAAATGTAGCTGGGTGGATAGCCGTACCACCATGGGTCGTACCCGAACGGCGGCCAGTACCAGAAGGGATCCCAACCCCAGCCGAGTCCCAGGCCCCAACCCAGCCCCCAACCAAAACCAAAAGCTGGATAGCCCCAGCCGCCCCAACCGAAGCCTCCACGGTAAAAGCCCCCACGCCCGCCAAAGAAGCCTCCGCGCCCACCGTGAAATGCGCCCCTAGTTCCCACACCGCCAAAACGGTTAAACGCACTGCCTGACCGGGAGTTCAGAGCCAAGGCCGATCCAACTGCACCGTGGGCAGTCCCGAAGGAGTGCCACCGGCCATCAGCAAGGGGGGCACGGGTCGAGGCCATGCTTCTAGTGCCTACTCGACCAGTTAAGCTTCCAACGCCGGATCTCCCAGCCGCGCCCGCGGTGTTGCCCGATCTCGAGAATGCATGCCAACCAGGCGAAGCGTCACGAGCCCCGCCCCGGCCCTGCCAGGACCAAGAGCGTGCTGCACCGGAATTACGCGGCGATGACGAAAATCCGCGCGTGCTCCCGTAGCGGCCACCACCCCCATACATCGAACCCCCTCGTCCACCGCCGCGATAGCCGCCGTAGGATCCACCACCGTGGGAGCCACCAAACCCCCCACCGCCGTGATAGCCGCCGGAGCCTCCACCGCCGTGGAAGCCTCCACCGCCGCCGTGAAAACCTCCACCACCACCGCCGCCATGACCGCCATGTTGGGCGAGAGCAGGCAGGGGCACACCGACGAGAGTGAGTGACGTGATTCCTGCGAGAAGAGCCTTCAGCAAGGTGGATTTCTTCATATCAATCCCCTTCCACCTGACAACGGGTTGGCTGCCCGGGAGGGCAACCCGCTTCTGTCAATCCTACTCCATTTGGACTCTCATCCCAGCCGGGAAGTTGCCCGTATCCGCGGTTCCTGGCATCGGTTGGATCGGTGCGAATAAGCTGGCGCACAAGTCGACGGGTAACTTAGTGCTTTTATGCAGTCAGCGTTCGGCAGAGGAGGGTCGTATCGTCGGAGATGATGCCGTCGACGCCTGACTCCGCGAAACGTTTCATGTCGGCGGGATCGTTCACCGTCCAGACGATGAGTCTCTTCCCGGCACCTTTTACCTTCCGGATTAACTCAGGATCGGCCAGCGAATGGTGCGAGATCACATACTCGACCGGAAGGTCGCTCCAGAGGCGGAGTTGAGTCTTAGTCTCGCAAATCAGACCTAGCGGTATTGTGGCGTCCTCGGCACGCAAGAACTTCAACACTGTGGGCAAAAAGGATGAGACCACGAATCCCCGGCGCGGCTTGTGCCGGAGGAACAGGTCGAGGGTGATTCTCTCCAGACCCTTGACCTTCAG
This sequence comes from uncultured Acidobacteriaceae bacterium, assembly GCA_963819035.1. Classification (GTDB taxonomy): domain Bacteria; phylum Acidobacteriota; class Terriglobia; order Terriglobales; family Acidobacteriaceae; genus Sulfotelmatobacter. The sequence continues at coordinate 201,627 of CAWFUU010000011.1, forward strand.
TTCAATATCGAGGAACGAATCGCGATAGCGCTGGAGAACATCGCGGAACCGCGGCAACTGAGGAACCTGTTTCGCGGCTGTGCGAGAAAGCTGAAATCCGGCGACCTTTGGGTCGTGACTGACCACCGCTTCGCCGTCAGCGGTGAGGCGCACATCGAATTCGAAGCCGTCGCAGCCGTCAGCTAGCGCGCGGTCGAATGAAGCGATCGTATTTTCCGGGATCGATTTGACGGAGCGGGCGCCGCGGTGGCCTAGGAGAAGAGGACGAGACGAACTTTGGAGATCTCTGCTCAGGCCATTCATTCTTTGTCTGAATCAGCTCGGATGAATCAGTCGAGATCGAAATCGCGGATCGGCTTCCCGGTGTCGGGCGTTTCTTTCGCCTTCTTCACTGCTTCCTGGAACTTCTTCTCCAGCAGATCCTTCGCATGCTTCTGGGCTTCGACCGATTGCTGGAAGATAGAATCGCGGCGGCTGTCCTGTTCCCGCATAGCTTTGGCCGCGGCCTCCATGTCATTGAACGTTTTCGGTTTCACCGCGGCGGTGTGCGCGATGACGGCTCGGGTCTCGGTGTCGATTTTGAGGACCGCACTGCAGCAAGGACAGGTGACTTCGAAGTTGGGGGAAGTCTTCGCCATTTAAGCGAATCATACCGCAAAAGGCGGTAAACCACGAAGGACCACGAAGTAGAGCACACGACGACGCATAGTGGACATGCACGCTTGTGTCAACGGTGCAATTTGATTGGGAAAATGTGGAACAGGTTGAGCATTTCCCATCCCAGCAGGAAGACTGAGATGAACACGACCATAACCGCCAGCAACTCGCCAAAACTGAGACCGCGGCGCGTTGGCTCGAAGCGCCGGGCGGCGAGACTGAGAATGTTCAGGGTCGCAAATCCAAACACCACGGCCCAGAGAACGTTGTACGCGTCTTGCCGGGAGCTGCGGGCGGCAAATGTGGCAATGAGCGCGAAGCCTACGGTGGTCTGAGTCCGCGCAACAGGGTAAAGGGCAAGCGCAGCCCGGGTAGTCCGAGTGACATTCGAAACTAGCGAAAATCCTGTGGGTAGAGCCATGGTCAAGGGGCCAAGGCCTGGCAGGCGGGCCGGGGCTGAAAATGGATATTACATCTTTGCTCTCTGCCGGGTCACTACCCAGAAATACTCAGAACGATTTTGGGGCAGTGCTTCGGCCCCGGATTCAAGCGAGTTGGTTAATATGGATTCATGGCCAAGCTCCGCTTCATCTTCTTCGACGTGGGCAATACACTGCTGTTTCCGAATCGAGCACGGATGCTGGCGCCGCTGCCGGAGGATCGCCATCCCACGTTAGAGCGCTGGCAGGCGCTGGAGCGGCGCACCAAGAAGGAATTCGACCAGGGCATGATGGGAGGCCGAGTCGACCACGGCTTCTGGTGGACGTTCCATACGTATCTGCTCGAGGAACTCAACTCTCTGGATGATGGGGTGCGCAATACTCTGGTCGAGAACACGCAAGACTCAGCCAACTGGGACCAGATGCTTCCCGGCACGCGCGAGGCACTCGAACGGGTTCGGGAGCGGTACGCGATTGCGGTGATCTCAAACGCCGACGGCAGGATCAACGCTGTGCTCGAGCGTTGCGGAATTGCGAACTGCTTTGCGAGCATCACGGACTCGGGCATTGTGGGGCACGAGAAGCCGCATCCAGAGATTTTTGCGGCGGCGCTACGCGCGATGAGAGCCGAACCGGACGAGAGCCTTTACGTGGGCGACGTATACTCGGTTGACTATGTCGGGGCGAGCCGGTTCGGCATGCAAGCGGTACTGTTTGACGTGGCCGGCGCTTACCGCGACCGCGAGCTTCCGCGGGTGGAATCGCTCGCGGGGCTCGAGACCTGGCTGGCGAGATAACGGATTTCATAGTGAGGTAAGCAAGCAATGTTCGATTGGACGCGGTTCTTTCTCTTTCTAACGGCGGCCGTGATGCTGGCGATCGCGCCCGGCCCGGGCATGCTCTACGTTCTCGCGCGGAGTCTCGCCGGTGGGAAGCGCGAAGGTGTGCTCTCGGCGTTCGGAACCTTTCTTGGCGGCATGGTGCATGTAATCGCGGCAGCGCTGGGGGTTTCGATCATCCTGGCGAAGTCGGTGGCGGCATTCGCCACCGTGAAATACGTGGGCGCGGCTTACCTGTGTTTTCTGGGCGTGCGCATGATTCTTGACGCGCGAAAAGAGAAAATGGCGGATGTATTTGACGTCAGTCCGTCCGCGCGCAACCCCCTGTGGCAAGGCGTGGCGACCGAAGTGTTCAATCCGAAGACGGCCTTGTTTTTTCTGTCGTTCATTCCGCAGTTCGTCAATCGCGCCGGGGGACACGTTTTCCTGCAGTTCGTGGCCCTGGGGACGATCTCGGTGGTGCTGAATACCACGGCCGATCTGATTGTGATTGCGCTGGCGGGGCCGCTGGGAGCGCGCATTCGTTCGTCGGCCACTTTCCGGCGCCGGCAGCGGACGGTCACCGGAGCGATCATGATTGGGTTGGGGACTTACCTGGCGACGAGCGAGAGCAAGTAGCGCCGGCGCTTGTTTCGTGTTATCCGAGCAGGGCTGGGCGCATGGCGGAACCTTCGCTGATCCCGCCCATCGTCAAGTCGTGTGCGGGTGCGCGAGGTAGTGCTGCCTCAATAGATCCTTCCCGTAGTCATTGCCGTTGGGCGTTCGCACCACACAGTGAATATGCTGCTGTGTCGGCTTCTTGACATCGGCCGCAAACTGCTTTAGGTTCGCCGGCCGCTGGTGGTCGAATTCAATCAGGATTACCGGGCTCTGTACACGGTAATAGAAGACACTGTCGGGCTGTGTGCCGCCGATCCAGGTGAACCACGTGTTGTCGAGGTGGCGGTCAACCTCGTCCATTTTCACGCGCGCGTGCCCTGCGTCCATATTGCTGACGTACAGGTGCACCAGGTCACGCAAACGTTGGCGCGTCATGCTCGTCAGATCGTTCGCGCGTAGACCTGCATATTCGAGAACGACGTTGTCCTTGAAAGCCTCGGTCAGATTATTGTCGCCGGTCTTGGAGAAGTTGAGGATTGCCTGCTGCCTCTGTGCGTCCGAGAGAGAGCGCAGCATTTCCAAACCATCGTTCTGTTCCTGTTGTAGAACCTCGATTCCCTTGTACTTGCCTGAGGGCGCCCGCACGGGCTCCGAACCCAGGAAGAGCGGTGTCATGACCACCTGATCGCCAAGGACAAAATAGTTGATGATGGCGTGGTGGCCACTAAGTTGCCAACCCCACGGCTCGGTTACCGAGGGTTTACCGAGGATGGTGAACCAGTATAGCCACTCGCCGAGGAACACATGGTCTTCGGCCAGTTCGGCCAGCGTCTCGTTCAAGCGCATGATGTTACGCGTTAGCTCCAACCCTTTCGCGCTGAGCGATGCACTCATGAGGCCGAAGGCTGCGTCCCGCTGCGCATCGGTCATCTCCGCCAGGCTTATCCCCTGGCGCACGTAGAAATGCTGATTCATCCACTTCCGCCATTGAATGTCGTCGACCGGGAACATCGTTCTGGCGAGCTGAGCGTTTGTCAGCGAAGCAATGAACTTCTCCGCCGCATTGCGCACGGGTTCGGTGGAAACCCCACTCGGCTTGATTTCAAATAGTCCTGGAATAACGTCATAGTCTGTCGTGATTCCCCGGAAGGGCGCTGCCAGTCCTTCCTGCTCATACTCCTCGGACCACTGGCGGAAGCGCTCCGCCATATCGGCCGGGCTCCGTGTTTGGCCCAAGGCCCACGGGGCTAGAACTGCAGCGGAGATGAGCGACGAGAGAAAGTCGCGACGCGTGGGGAATGTCCGCTCGGTGTGGGTATGGATGATGCACGTTCTTCGTCACGTTCAACTCTCTATGACAAGTCGCGGCAAGATAGCACGCATTACGCACCTCATGCAATCGAAGAGGTACTGTGCCCGAGCACGGGGATTACAGCTCCAGAATCTGGTGGTCGTGACAGTCGGGCTGGACGGCATCGTAGAGCTGGTGCAGGAGGTCGCGACCGTAGCGGGCCACGAAGTACATCGCGCCGATGCTGCGCTCTTGCAGACCCTTGTCGGGATAGAGCGCCTGGCTTAGAGTCTCGGCGTGGCGACTCACGAGTTCGCCCTTCTGTGCTTCAGCGCGGGCGGCCTGGGTCTGGAGGCGTTCGAGTTGATATTGCATCTTCGAGCGCGCTGTTTCTGCGGCGTCAACAAGTGTGCGGTCGAGCTTGGCCAGTTTTTCTTTTACGGTGGACAGATGAGAATCGATCGATTTCTGGGCAGCGTCGATTGCCGCCTGTAGCTCTTCGGGCAGGCATTTTGCCGCGAGCTGGCGGCTCAATGCCTCGGGGCCTGCGAACACGTCGGTGACGGAGATTTCGTGGCGCTCAAGTAGGCGCTGCACTTTCGGTTCGACGATCGTGGCGGAAAAACGTGGCAGGACCGGCGTCACACGGCCCAGCAGGATTTCATAAACGGCGCTCGCCTGGGCAAAATAGGCGGTCTCCGCCGCTCCTCCGGTATAGGCAAGCGTGGGAAGCAGATAGTCTTCCACAGTGGGACGCAAAAGCACGTTGGGGCTGAACTGCTCCGGAGCCGCACTCACGCGGCGCAATAGATCAGCTCGAGAAATTTTCGGAGCGTTGGCCTCGCTGCCAATCAGAAATTCCTCGGCCTCGCCTTCTCCGTGACGGTGAATAGCCGTGCGAACGCCATCCTGCAAAGTGAACAGCAGAACCGATGACGGCGTAACCTTCACCTGCTGGTGATAGCCGGCAGCCTCGAGGGCTTGTCCGCGAGAGAGCAGAGCTTCAGCCAGTTCGCCCGCGCGCTCGATCGCAGCGCGATAGATGGGCTCGGCCACGCGATGGAGTTCCGCATCGGAGGCGTCGAGTACGATCACACCCCAATCGCCGAAAAGCTTGGCATACAGGCGGGCGAAGGCGCTGCCGAGGGTCTCGCCTGGACGGTAGCTCTCGCGAAGCATCGTGGCCGCTTCACTCTCCCCCAACAGAGATGTGGCCTGCTCCAACAAGGGCAAGATCTCATCGCCAAGTCGCACATTACCGACTGGACCACCGGGAACACCTTGGCTCGAGGTCGTGAGCGTCTGCAACTTGCCTTCGGCCCCGGGGAAAGAAATGTGATTCACTTCGGCGAGATCGTGATCGTAGGTGGCAAGCCAGAATATGGGGACACAATCGACGCCGGCCGCGTTGGCCTCGTCGGCGAGTTTCACGGCGGTGAGCGCCTTGTAGATGTCGAACATGGGCCCACCAAAAAGGCCAACCTGCTGGCCCGTAACCACGGCGGCGGCGCCATTACGGAAGCGGTCGAGATTGGCCAGCGTTCTTGGGGAGGCGGGGGCGTCCCCGTTCTGCGATTTGTTCTGGCGCTCAAGGAGGTCAGCCACGCGCTGACGACGTGACGAATCGTAGCGCAGGCTTGCAGACTCTTGCTTCAGGAAATCGCGGAAATGTGGAGGCCTGGGGTAGAAAGGTTGGACTTTAGGCGAGTATGCGAGGAAGTCTGTGAAAAGGCGCGTGCTGTGCGGGATTTGGGAGAAAGGAAGACAGTGCGCCTTCACGGACGACACTCCTGACACGGTGCTGTTGGGATCTGACGCACTGACGGTTGGACGTTTGAATTCATCGCATGTCAACGAAAGTCTAGCTGGACCGAAGTCCCGAGAACCCGCGCCGTAGTTGAGATGCCGGAAAAGGCCGCAAGATGCAAGATAATGGCTGTGTCTTAGTGTAAACAGGAAGGATGCGATGGAATGAACGAAATTAAGGTCTTCGTGTAGCTTCGCGCCTTTCGTGGATGCATGGGTACATGTTGGGAGGCTGCGTGAAGAGGACAAGCGTGAGTTCACCCACCACTCCACTGAATATCATTGTGCCGCTGACGCTGGAGGGGTCGGTTGTGCGCCTGGAACCGATTCGCCACGAACATGCGGAACTCTTCTGGGAAGCGGCTAAGGTTGATCTGGAAGAGATCTTTCGCTGGATTCCCTACTCCATGAAGACGGCCGAGGACTTTCAGAGGCTGGTTGAAAAAGCCTTTGACGAGCAAGAGCGTGGCGAGTCGGTGGTGTTTGCGACTATCGAGCGAAGTTCGGGACGGGTGATTGGCAGCACTCGATTCATGAATATCGACCGCGTCAACCGGCGAGTTGAGATTGGATCGACGTGGATCGTTCCGGCGTGGCAGCGAACTAGAGTAAATACCGAGGCAAAGTACCTGATGCTGCGGCAAGCATTTGAAGTGTGGGGATGCGTGCGCGTGGAACTCAAGACCGACGCGCTTGAATCAGAAGTCGCGCAACGCCATTCTGCGCATCGGTGCGAAAGAAGAAGGGACGTTGCGACGGCACCTGATCACATGGACCGGGCGAGTGCGCGACACGGTATATTTCAGCATCCTCGACAGCGAGTGGCCCGAAGTGAAAGCGAGGCTCGAAGCGAAGCTGGGTGGGAAATGACGACAGGGTTGAAGCGTTCGCAATGTTAGGAGAACAATCCTGTTGATGGGTCAGAAGAATTGCGTGTCCAACGAAGCAATGAATTGCACACCCGGCACAAACTTCCCCACAAGTCTTTTGTCGTTGGTTAGGAAGAGATCTGTACCGGCTTGGGCGGCAGAGGCCAGATGAATCGCGTCGGCCGCCGGCAGGCCCAGAGCGCCACGAATTTGCCCGTAGCGATCTGCGGTGTCAACCGTAAACGGCACCACTTCAGAAACCACGCTTTCGAGCAAACGCTTAGTCTCGCCGGCAAGAGCCGACGCTCCTTTTCTGTATACTCCCGCAAGCACTTCGCCGAAGGTTAGTGCTCCCGTGAGGAGCTGATCATTGCGTTCTTGCATACGCGAACGGATCGCATCCACTCTCTTGGCAAACTGCGGATTGTCTTCCAACCAATAAATGAACAACATGGTGTCCCAGTAGATTCTGCTCACTGGCTCTCCTTGGGAGGATAGAAAGCGTCTCTTTCATTGCGGAGATAGTTCTCCCCTCCCCCCAGTTCTGCAAATATGTTCTTGAGGGCACCACGAAGGTCGGTCCAAGGATCGCGAGGAGGCGGGGACGATTTTTCGCTCTCGATAAACGCGTAGGTATACGTGACCGTCGTACTCTGCCCTGACGGCGGCCCGGTTTCAGAAATCAAACGCAGAGCGTTTGCATTGAGGAACTTCTCAGATTTCAAGGCCTGACAGACCAGTGGAACACGATTCTTCAACGCCAAGGCACGGTGCACTTGGCCCACGTTGATCTCAAATTTGTCGGCGCCCCGATGCCGTGCTGGACGCAAATAAGCATCCTGGGCATGCCGTCTCACCAACTCGGAAACGGAACGGGTAGCAGTCTTGATATTAGTCATAGCAGGCTGCACATGCATGCTATTCTTGCATATATATGCTATGCTTGTCTAGTTGGCTATGGTCGAACCTGACGGAAAAACAAAGGAAGGGCCATTCCTTTTACTTCTTTTTATTATTTATAACACTATACTATGTAATACAATACATAGCGTGCTTGACACCACCAGCCGGGATTTACTTACCGACAAATGGGAGGTCCAGCTTCGCAAAGGCTTTCTGGAACTGGCGATTCTAGCGGCGCTCTGGGGCGGAAAACTTTACGGGCTCGAAGTTCTGCGGCGGCTGGAACGCGATTCGGATTTGATCGTGTCGGAGGGGACGGTCTATCCCCTGCTTAGTCGTCTGAAGGCGTTGGGGCTGGTAGAGAGCGAGTGGGTGGAGTCGGAGGGCGGGCATCCGCGCAAATACTATGCGCTGACGGCAGCGGGAAGAAAAAGAGCCCAAGAGATGGCTGCGATCTGGGCGAAGTTTTCGTCGAGCATGAGCCGATTGCTGGTTCCACTAGCAGAGGGGAAATAAACCATGGCGGACGACGCACAGCAAAAAATCGACGCCTACCTGAACAGAATGCGTAGTCGCCTGCGCGGCCTGAGCGGCCAGGCGACGGGCGAAATTCTTGCCGAGTTGCGCAGCCATATCACGGAGAAAGCAGCGGCGGGCGGAGAGATGACTGCTGCCTCCGTGGATGCGGCCTTGGCAGCGCTGGGGAGCCCGGAAGAATTAGCGAGTGAATACCTGACAGATGAGTTGCTCGCCCGCGCGGAAGTCACCCGATCGCCGATTCACATCCTCGAGAGCCTGTTCCGCTGGGGCAGCCTTAGTGTGGCTGGCTTTTTTGTGCTGCTGGGATCGATCGCGGGCTATTTCCTGGGGGCGGCTTTCATTCTGGTGGCGGCGCTGAAGCCGTTTCACCCGGAGACTGCGGGATTATGGGTTTCTCAGGATGCTAAGGGCGGCCTTGCTTTTTCTCTGCGCATGGGATTCGGCACCGCTCCAGCAGGCATGAGGGAAGTGTTGGGCTGGTGGATCGTGCCCCTTGGATTGGTGGTTGGCTGCGGATTGGCGGTTACAACCACGACGTTTGCACTCTGGTGCACGCGAGTGTATCGCCGCTCGCGCGCATTGCCGGCCAGCTGGCGCCGATTGAGGAGAGATGGCTGAACCGATCAAGGTGATCACTATCGGCGAAGCCACACCGCCCCGATGGACTAAGAGTCCCTTGGTGGCGCTGTGCGAGTGTGGCCTGATCGCGGTGATTTTCTGGGCAGATGTTCATCATCACATCTTCTTCAGCAAGACCTTGTACCTGTTCCCTCTTGCCTCGGTGTCGCTGCGAGTGCGAGGCTTGCGATGGAGGGATGTTGGCCTGCTTCGCTATCGAAACTGGAAAAGGACCTTTTTGATCGGTGTGGCTTGCGGCGTGGCGATAGAGCTTTTTGAGTTATTTGTTTCGCAGCCGCTGCTGATGCGATGGACGGGCCGGGCGCCGGATCTCGAGGTTTTTCGCGCGCTGCACGGAAACGCGACGTGGACTTCGCTTGCAATCGCAGGGAGCTGGACGCTCGCGGCCTTCGGAGAAGAGATGGTCTATCGCGGCTACCTGCTGAACCGGATTGCCGGGCTCCTAGCGCCAACGAAAGGAGCATGGATCGTGAGTCTTGTCGTGAGCAGTTTAGTCTTTGGCGCCAGCCATCTCGGCCAAGGGATCACGGGGCAACTGGAGAATTCATTCGATGGACTGGTGTTGGGCGCGATTTATCTTGCCTGCAGGCAGAGCCTCGCTGTCCCGATCGTGGCGCACGGCATTACGGACACGCTCGACGTCCTGCTTATGTTTGGCGGACTATATCCGACGTTGCGATGACGGCAACCACCAAAGCGCTCCAGCGATTGGAACTAAAGGGGCATTCCAGTCATCGAATGCATTGACTTCCTTTCTGGGGCAACCTAGTCTGGAAGTAGTTCTTTGCAAGGCCCAACCCACCAGTGGGGGCGTCACGGCTTCGACGGAGATGCTTGCGGCCAAGAGGCATGCCGGGGTGCACACACCCGTAATCGCGTGCAAAATGATAATTGCCAATCAACAGATGGCATACGCAGCCTAACTAGTTTAGGCAGCCGTCCCAGGAGGCTTCGCCCGTGGGCCTCCGAAGGACGTCGCACAGCGGGCTGCTCTTTCCGGCTACGTCTGGGCCGGAAGGCTAAGATCTCAGGCTAGCGGAACGCGTTTCTTGTCCGTTCTGAGCGCGGTCCGCGAACGTCCTCGGGTAATGCCGAGGGCATGAACTGGACTACGCATGTAGTTCTCTTGACCAGTAACATTTTCGGACGCGGGTTCGACTCCCGCCGCCTCCACCACTATAAACATGGGAAAATAAAGCCGTTATAAAGATGTAGGAAAAAATCGTTGTAGCGGCATGTTCAAGCAATTCGTGGGGGAGGCCGAATTCCAAGATGGGCGGCAACGCACGCAGATCGATTCGCATTCTCATGGCGGGCGGTATCGGCCACCGTCTCCCCGACGGTTCGCTCCACAGCATCTCCGAGGTTCTTTGCCGTCGTGGCCGCCGCATCGAGTCGATGCCGGCCTCTGCGAGTATCGATTGCAAGGCTCATTTTCTTGAGTTCCCTGGAAAACGTGGAATGGTCAGGTCCACAAGGGATTAATGCGCGCTGTAGCCTTTTCTTATCTGAGTGACTAATCGCGCTCTGGCTCGAGCGTCTTCACATGCACGCCGATATGATTATCTAGGCAAGGGCCTGCCGGAGATATCCTGCAACGTCGCTAACGAAGCGATGCACCGACACCTCTGCGATGCGGTGGCCGACGATCGCGTTCATGGTTTTTCCCACGGCACCGAAAGGTGGTTCGTACACTCCGGAGAAATCCAACTGCGTTTCGGTCGAGGTTAGCGGGTACACGGAAAGCTCGCCCTTCATGAGCGGAAAGAACCTCGGCATAGTCGCGGCCTCCCATTCCAGCAGCAACCGCGTGCTGGGAGTTGAAGTGGCGTCAACGGTCTTTTCCTCAATGTTTTTCACGGAAATATTGATGTCGGTCTTCACGCCGATACCGCCAAAATCGACGTGCAGTTCAGCCGCCACTGATTGCGCCCGGGAAGCAGCCGCCTTCGTAGCCGACTGGAATACAGTGAGTGCGTTCTGCCTTAATGCATCGCGGACGCGCTCGTAGGGACGGTTCACATAGTCGTAGCTGCGAATCTCACGTCCTGTACTCATCGTTCCGTCCAGCCAGACTGCCAGTCTTCAAACCGGTGGTCACGAAAACTGTACCATAGCGCGGTCGTACCGGAGTTTGATTGCGTACGGCCCTGCTTTCCGCTTCATTGTTGCTCCACCTTTACTTGGGGCAGCGTTTCCGAAAACATGACAGTGAATTTCGCTGTATTATGGCTACCGCCCGAATTCAATCGCAATCAGGCTAGCGGTGGAAAGCGGATGCAAGGTCCGCACGGACGCGTGAGGAGGCTCGATGTCTCAGATTGACGTCCCGTTGTTGCGCGCGGGTTTTGGACAGACTCGACGAGCCGACAATTGGTGGGTACAGCCACTGGTTGTGTTTCTTGGTTTGTCGGCATTCATAATTTACTCCACGTGGGCTGCTCTGCAGGGGCAGCATTTCAGGTTCGGACCATATCTTTCACCGTTTTATTCGCCCGAATTGTTCGGCCCCGCCCATGAGGGTTGGTTTGGTCCGAACCCAAGCTGGATGCCTGCTTGGGTCACAGGAGCGGTGCTGATTCTGTGGGCGCCGGGCGGATTTCGAGTGACGTGCTACTACTATCGCGGGGCATATTACAAGGCTTTTTGGGCCGATCCGCCTTCCTGCACCGTGGGTGAGCCGCGGAAGACATATCTCGGCGAACGATCGTTTCCTCTGATCCTGCAAAACGTCCACCGGTATTTTCTATATCTGGCCCTCGTGTTTCTCGTAATTCTGGCGCGGGACGTGTGGGATGCTTTCTGGTTCGACGGCCGGTTTGGCATCGGCGTTGGCACTCTCGTCTTGTTGACGAACCTCGTACTACTGAGTTCCTACACACGGGATGCCACTCCTTTCGTCATCTGGTCGGCGGTTTTCGGGATCGGTTGGCGGGGGCGCCGGCCCGCAAGCAAGTTTACGATTGCGTGAGTTGCCTGAACCAGCGTCACATGCTGTTTGCCTGGTGCAGCCTCTTCTCGGTTGCGTTTTCCGATTTGTATGTGCGGATGTGCTCGATGGGTATCTGGACGGATTGGAGGATCGTCTAGTGAGCGAGTACATCACGCATGAGCACGACGTTCTGATCATCGGAGCCGGGGGCGCCGGTCTGCGGGCTGCCATCGAGGTATCGGCCGCTGGCGGAAAGATCGCGGTCATTTCGAAATCTCTTCTCGGCAAAGCACACACCGTCATGGCCGAAGGTGGCGTTGCCGCGGCGATGGGGAATGTGGACGACCGGGACAGCTGGCGCGTTCACTTTGCCGACACCATGCGCGGCGGTCAATACTTGAGTAACTGGCGGATGGCGGAACTGCATGCCAAGGAAGCTCCGGCGCGCGTGCGGGAACTCGAGGCCTGGGGCGCGCTTTTTGATCGCACCAGCGACGGCCGAATTCTGCAGCGGAATTTCGGCGGCCATCGGTATCCACGGCTCGCCCATGTTGGTGACCGTACCGGCCTGGAAATGATCCGCACTCTTCAAGACCATGGCATCCATCTGGGGCTCGACGTTTTCATGGAACACACAGTCGTCACGCTGATGAAGGACGGCGACCGCATTGCCGGGGCGTTTGGATACGATCGCGAGCGCGGCCGATTTCACGTGTTTCGCGCCAAAGCCGTGGTGCTGGCGACGGGAGGAATTGGACGGGCTTACAAAATCACCAGCAACAGTTGGGAATATACGGGGGACGGCCATGCGCTCGCCTACCATGCCGGTGCGCCGCTGATGGACATGGAATTTGTGCAGTTCCATCCTACGGGAATGATTTGGCCACCCAGCGTGCGCGGCATTCTGGTCACGGAAGGAGTGCGCGGTGAGGGAGGAGTGCTGCGTAATCGGAATGGCGAGAGATTCATGTTCAAAGATATTCCTCCGCTGTACGCCAACTCGACCGCGGACACCGAAGAAGAAGGCTGGCGGTATACGCAGGGTGACAAGAACGCGAGACGCCCGCCCGAGCTGCTGACCCGCGACCACGTGGCTCGCTGCATCCGGCGGGAGGTTCGGGAAGGGCGGGGCAGTCCTCACGGCGGCGTGTTCCTGGACATTGCGTGGATCAAGGAGAGAATTCCGAATGCGGCCGAGCATATAAAGAAGAAGCTGCCCAGTATGTATCACCAGTTCAAGCAGCTTGCCGACATTGACATTACCCAGGAGCCGATGGAAGTTGGTCCTACGACCCACTACATGATGGGAGGTGTCAAAGTGGACGCTGATTCCCAAATGTCGGACGTGGCCGGCCTGTTTGCAGCGGGAGAGTGTGCGGCAGGTCTGCACGGCGCGAACCGGCTCGGCGGGAATTCACTTTCCGATTTATTAGTCTTCGGCCAGCGAGCCGGTGAGTACGCTGCGGCCTATGCAAAAGAGAACTCGCTGGGCGCGGTGAATACGGATCAACTGGGATCCGCGGAAAAATGGGCGCTGCAGGCCTTCGAGCGCAAAGGGTCCGACAATCCGTACGTCGTACAACATACATTGCAGGACCTGATGCAGGAACTGGTGGGGATCGTGCGTCAGGAACAGGAGATGCTGCAAGCGCTCGAACGTATTCAAGAGTTGAAAGGTGCCAGCGAGCGGGTCAGCGTGGATGGAAACCGGGAATACAATGCGGGCTGGCACACGGCGCTCGACTTGCACAGCCTGCTGACCGTATCAGAAATTGTTACTCGGGCGGCGCTGGAACGGAAAGAGAGCCGCGGGGCGCATTTCCGCGATGATTTTCCCACCAAGGACAAGCAGTACGACGGCTTCAACATCGTAGTGCGAAAAGGCGCTGGTGGAGAAATGCAACTCACGCGCGAGCCCATCCACCCGCTGCGAGAGGATCTGCAGCAAATCATCCAGGAGATGAAGTAATGGCGACGGCCACTTTTCGGATATGGCGCGGGGAAAAAGGCGAAGGGAAGTTCCAGGACTACGCTGCAGAAGTCTCAGCGGGTATGGTGGTCCTCGACGCCGTGCATCAAATACAGGCGGAACAGGCCGGCGATCTTGCGGTTCGCTGGAACTGCAAAGCGGGAAAATGCGGCTCGTGCTCGGCCGAAATTAATGGGGTGCCGAAATTGATGTGCATGACGCGGCTGAACACGGTCCCGCTGGATAGGCCTGTGACCGTCGAACCCATGAAGGCATTTCCGCATATAAGGGATCTGGTCACGGACGTGTCGTGGAATTACGAGGTAAAGAAGCGCATCCCGAAGTTTCAGCCGCGGCAGCCCGACGCGCCCGATGGCACCTGGCGCATTGCCCAGGAGGATGTCGAACGGGTGCAAGAGTTTCGAAAGTGCATCGAGTGCTATCTCTGTCAGGATGTCTGCCACGTCCTGCGCGACCATCACATGCACGAACAATTCATCGGCCCGCGATTTCTGGTGTATGCGGCGGCGCTCGAAATGCATCCGTTGGACGTGGGAGATCGCGTTGAAGATCTGAGGAAGCAATTCGGCATAGGTCTCTGCAATATCACCAAGTGCTGTACCAAGGTTTGTCCTGAAAGCATAACGATCACCGACAACGCGATCATCCCGCTCAAGGAACGCGTCGTTGATCGCTTCTTCGATCCTCTGTCGAGACTGTTCCGGGTATTCAGCAATTCGAAAAGATAGGAGATGTTATGCATTTCGAACTGAAATCTATTTCCGAGCAGAGTATTCCCGAAGCGCTGGCGAAGGTCGAGCGCTACAGACTATTGAATGAACCTAGCCTGGCGGAGAGCATTTGCCTCGATATTCTAGCCATTGTGCCCGACCACCAGCAGGCGCTGATTTCGCTTCTGCTCGCGCGAACCGACCAATTCGATTCGCACGTGCATGTGAAACCCGCACAAGAGGTCCTTGCACAAATTAAGGGCGACTACGAGCGGGCCTACTACCAGGGCATCATCTGGGAGCGTTTGGGAAATGCGCGCATTCGCCATGGCGGCACTGGAGCCGGCGCATCCGCATATCACGCGCTGCGGGAGGCAATGGATCACTATGAGAAGGCCATGAAGTTTGCGATACCCGGAAACGACGACGCTATTCTGCGATGGAACACCTGTGCGCGCGTGATCATGCAGAATCCGGACATCCGACCCGTCCCCGAGAATGAGCCCGCAGAGGCGTGGGAGCACGACGAAGCCAGCTCCAGAATCGCAGACGCTTAGCGTCAGACGCCACTACGTCACCGCGATAGTCGCAGTGTGGACCCGGGGCCTAGCGAGTGTTGGGATCGAATAAGGGGCGAACCAGGATGTATCGTCCGCCGGCCTTCGCTCGATTGGAGCACAAGGCTCCTGACCATGATGGAATGCGCTGCAGGGGCCACTGAGCAATTTTCGTTGGAGGCACCCATCCCTCAATATCCCAGCCGCTTATTCACAATGTTGTTCAGTGGCTCGCCCTTCTCAAACCTGGCATACTGCTCCAGAAAAAAGCGCATTGCCTGATCCTGCCAGTCGGCCGTGTGGTCCGCGCAGTGCGGCGACAACAAAACATTCTCCAGCTTGAACAGCGGATGTGCCGCCGGTAGCGGTTCGTGCTCAAACACATCTAACGCCGCTCCTTTGATCCTCTTGGCCGTTAGCGCGCGCAGGAGTGCCGCTTCGTCAATGACCGGCCCGCGTCCCACATTAATCACCACCGCTGTCGGTTTCATCGCCGCGAACTCCGTGTCGCTGATCATGTGTCGCGTCTCCTCGGTCAATGGGGCCGTCGCCACAATGTAGTCGCAAAGCGCGATCATCTCCCGCCGCTCCTCCGGCTTGTAGAAGTGCTCCACGAGCGGATCGGCGGTGCCGGGAACATGCCGCTTCGTCGCGAGCACACGCATACTCATCGCATGCACGCGGTTAGCTACGGCTCGGCCAATGTCGCCATAACCCAAAATCCCAACCACCTGTCCACTTATCTCTTGCACGTCGAACGGTTCCCAGACGGCTGCCATCTGGTTGCGAATCATCCGCCTGAAATCCTTCGCGAAATACAAGATCGCTGCCAGTACAAACTCCCCGAGTGACGCGCTGAACACGCCGCGGCCATTGGTCAGCACTATTTGGCTCTCAACGAGCTCCGGAAACAACAGGTTGTCGAGGCCCGCTGCCCGGGAATGTACCCAGTGCACATTCCTGCAAATCGGAAACAATTCGCGCAGCAACTCCCGCGTACCCGACCATAGCAGAATCACCGTCGCATCTTTCCCTGCCTGGGCACACGCGGCAACCTCCCCACATACTGTATGTGGTAGGCCGTTCAGCATGGCGAATTGCGGATCGTATCCCGACGCCAGCACCAACACTGGATTCTCTTTCCCCATACTCAATATCCTGCCACGTTCTTTTTCTAAACGGTGGCCGAAAGTGGGAGGACGACGCCGCGAGTGACAAATGGAATCTATTCCGGGCTTCTGGGCGCGCACGCGAGGAGCACCAACAGCGGAGCGACTCCGCGTGCACACCCGAGTTTAGGGCAGTGAATTACTTACTCGTCCGCGCGAAGAAGTAGTAGTCGGCCGTGTACGGTACGAGCCGAGTCAGCCGCGTTGCTACTGCACTTTCCGAATCGGCAACCATTCGGGCAGCGCAAGAGAAATCATGCGTGCTGCATTGGTAAGATGCCGCTCGCGATCACCAACCCATTTGGCGCATCCGCTCAAGGATGCGCGCGCTGTAGTTATTCATGCGCTCGGGCCGTCGCTTCAGGGGAGCCGGCAGAATCGCGGCGAGCCGTGCGGCCTGTTCCCGGCCGATATTCCGAGCCGCGGTTCCGTCGTAGTAACGACACGCCGACTCTGCACCATAAATACCAGGGCCCCATTCGACCACGTTGAGGTAGATCTCTAGAATGCGCCGCTTGCCGAGGACGAATTCGGCGATCGGTACGAGCGTGAACTCCGCTCCCTTGCGGAGGATTGAGCGACCCGTTCCGAAGAACAGGTTCTTTACAAGTTGCTGCGTAATGGTGGAAGCTCCGCGAGTGCGATCGCTTTCCAAATCGTCTTCGGCAGCGATTTGGATCTCGTGCCAATCAAACCCGTGGTGCTGGTAGAAGCGCGAGTCCTCCGCGGCGACTACAGCGTGCTGGAGATCGGGCGAGATTTGGTTGAGCGGAATGAATTTGAAGCGTTCGTGATACGGAGTGTGGTGAATCCAGGCCTGCAAGTGGCGCTGGATGTGCACCGCGGTTGACGGTGGGTCGATCCACCGAGCGGCCAGAAGGATCAGTGCGGCAAGCGACCAAAGAAGCACCACGCCGATGGCAAGCCATCGAACAAAGGATCGGAGAAAACCCTTGCGAAGCGGTGTCTTGAGGTGTGTCTCTGGCTTTTCAGTCACATTTCAGGATAATAGCTTGGGCTGGCCATTCTTTCGGCAATCGAACAGCGGAAGCCTTTTCAGCGGATTTGCCGCCCCTTTGGTATGCTCTCCGGAACCCGAAGCGTTGATCTCGCTGATATTGCATCAATCTCCGTGTTCGGGGCAGCGCTTTGCCTATCGAATTGCTTCAATTCGCTTGTCCTAAACTCCCGAAAGGGGTCTCCCCTGCCGCGTTTCACCTGGGCCACAGTCATCGACTCGTTGAGCGAGGAATCGGCGCTCCATCGGACTACGCGCAAGAGCGAGCGCTGCGCGAAAGTGTTCGCGTGCCCCGTCCTTCCTTCCAAGGCGAAGCTCCAGCTCGCCCAGCGCCGCCGAGTAAAACGGGTAGGTCGCCAGTCGGCTGCCGTCGACGGCCTTGAGTTCTTCCAGTCCACGTTCGGGACCCTCAAGTTGCGCTACGGCAATCGCACGATTGAGCGCAACCACAGGCGACGGACGAATAATCATCAATTGGTCATAGAGCAAAACGATCTGTGCCCAGTTTGTCTCCTCCGTGCGTTGCGCGAGGGAATGAAACGAGGCGATGGCAGCCTCCACGTGATACTCGGTCAGTTCATCACCGCTGGCCGACTGATCGAGTAGTCTTTGCCCTTCGGTCGCCAGGTTGTGGTCCCAGCGGGAGCGATCCTGATCAAACAGCGAGCTCAGATCTCCCGCCGCATCAATCCGACCGGGAAGGCGGGCCGCGTGGAGGCACATCAGGGCGGCAAGTGCATACGTTGCCGGCCTTGCCCCAAGAGGATGCTCGAGGAGCAGCGCCGCAAGGCGCATCGCCTCCTGGCACAGATCTGCACGCACCGCGGACTCGGTCGACGCCCCGTGGTACCCTTCGTTAAAGAGCAGGTAGAGGGCTCTCTGCACGACAGGAAGGCGCGCTGAAAAGTCATTGGCGTTGGCGACGTCGAAGAGCTTCCTCGATCCCGCCAGCACCTTCTTTGCCCGAGAGAGACGCTTCTCGATGGCCGCATGGCCGCTCACGAACGCGCTGGCCACTTCGTTCACGGTAAAACCGCACAATAGGTGGAGCACAAGCGCGACCTGCGCCTCCTCGGGCAGCCTGGGATGGCAGCACGAAAACATCATGCGCAGCTGATCATCCTTGATCGCATGGGGTCCAAAAAGTTCCACCACCGTAGGCGCGAGCGTCCATTCGCTGTCGATAAGACGTCCCAACTCAGGCGCAAATGTACGTGCCGTGCGCTCGCGCCGTAAAACATCGAGCGCGCGATTTTTTGCTGTGGCCATCAGCCACGCCGAAGGATTCTCCGGCACCCCGCTGAATTTCCACACTTCCAGCGCGCGGCAGAAGGCGTCTTGCACGACGTCTTCTGCCAGGGCGAGGTTGTGGACTCCAAAAATCCGCGTCAACGTGGAGACCATGCGCCCCGCCTCGCGCCGGAATAGATGATCGCTAGGCTCCATCACATGCTCATCTTCATGACTGGCCTGACTTCCACTGCGCCCTCGACGTCAAGGATCGGACAGCCCTTCGAAAGCTCCACCGCTTGCTCCAGGTCGCGGGCCTCAATCAGCGTGTAGCCGCCTACGATGTCCTTGGCCTCGGCAAACGGGCCATCCGTCACTGTTTTCTGCTTCCCCTTCACAAGTTTGCCGGTATGCTCGAGCGGCTGACCTTGGTCTTTGACATGACCTTTCTCGGCAAGCCCCTTCAACCATGCGACCCACTTCTGCATCGTCTGCTGCATTTTCTCAGGCGATCTCCCTGCTTCGCCACCACGATAAAGAAATATGTACTCGCTCATGATCGTTTCTCCTTGTTCCATTCATTTTTGTTACTTCGAACTTTAGACGTTTGGAGGACCCATACACCGGACAATTTTTCTTTGGACTTTGATGGATCGCCATTTGGGTTCTCCTTATGTGTCCCTCTGATCTTAGGTGTTTCACCTAAACAACGTTCGCTAAGAGGGCATCCGGACACTCTCTTGCAGAGATTTAGCGAGAAAGCTCTGGAGAGCCGGAATATGCGGACGTCCCGTTTCGTGCCTTGCAGCGGAATTGTCAGCCGACAGCAATGCGCTACGAATGCATCCGCAGCAAGCATCTTCTGAGCCTGCAGACGAGGTCGCTTCAGCATCCGTTGAACCGCCTTGGTCATCTCAACTGGGCAGAGATCGCAAGAAACTAAGCTCGTGCCACCCCTAGACAATGACCCAAACATCGACGAACCTGTGAATGTACCGGATGGCGATGGCGGCTAATCGGCTAGCCGAGAGATCACTTGTTTGCTGAGAATGAACTCAGAAAAGAAAGAAATACTTTCTATGACGCAAGAAGAGATCCGACTCACGGAGTCTGGAGCGCGCAGGAAGCACTGGAAGCGCTGGGGCCCCTATCTCAGCGAACGGGCGTGGGGCACGGTGCGCGAAGACTACAGCCCGTATGGAACCGCGTGGGAGTATCTACCGCATGACCACGCCCGTTCCCGGGCCTATCGCTGGAACGAAGACGGGTTGGCTGGCATCAGCGATCGGCGGCAGACGATCTGTTTCGCCTTAGCACTGTGGAACGAGCGCGATCCTATCCTGAAGGAACGCATTTTTGGCTTGACGGGGAACGAGGGCAATCACGGCGAGGACGTGAAGGAATATTACTTCTACCTCGATTCCACGCCCACGCATTCCTACATGAAGTATCTCTACAAATATCCGCAGGCGGAATTTCCCTACAGCCAACTGGTGGAAGAAAATCGGAGGCGCGGCAAGAGCCAGCCTGAATACGAACTGTTGGACACAGGTGTGTTCAACGACAACCGGTATTTCGATGTTGTCGTGGAATACGCCAAAGCCGACACCGAGGACATTCTGATCAAAATCACGGTGGCTAACCGTGGGCCGGAGGCGGCGAATCTTCGCCTGCTGCCCACCGTGTGGTTCCGCAATATTTGGTCTTGGGGAACCTCGCACCGAAAGCCCGAACTGCACCAGGCACGTCCTGCGCCCAACCCGGTGATCGAACTGAAACACAATCAGCCGGGCAATCGCTGGATGCATTGCGAAGGCTCACCGGAATTGCTGTTCACGGAAAATGAGACTAATACGCAGCGGCTGTTTGGAGTTTCAAACCATACTCCCTACTTCAAGGACAGTATTAACGACTACATCGTGCATGGTGCCAGAAATGCGGTGAATCCCAACCTCACAGGCACGAAAGCAGCGGCGCATTACCAACTCGCGGTTGGTGCTGGCCAGATTGTGACGGTCCGCCTGCGTCTGGCTGACTCCGACTTCGGAGGTGGGAGCGCTTTTGCCGACTTCGACGAGACCTCCGCTCTGCGGCAGCGTGAGGCCGATGAGTTCTATGCGACTGTGATTCCTCAGCACCTTTCGGCGGACGCGCAGAATGTGATGCGCCAGGGCTTTGCGGGCATGTTGTGGTCCAAGCAGTTCTATCACTACGTAATCAAGGATTGGTTGCAAGGCGACCCGGGCAATCCTACCCCGCCGCCCGAACGTCGGAAGGGGCGCAATCATGAATGGACTCACTTGTATAACGCCGACGTGATCTCCATGCCGGACAAGTGGGAATACCCGTGGTATGCCGCGTGGGACCTGGCATTTCACTGCATTCCGCTCGCTCTCGTGGATTCTGACTTCGCCAAAGAACAACTGACGCTCATGCTGCGCGAGTGGTACATGCACCCCAACGGGCAGATTCCTGCCTATGAGTGGGCATTCGGGGACGTCAATCCTCCCGTGCACGCCTGGGCGGCTTGGCGCGTGTATAAGATCGACAAGAAGCGCAAGGGCAAGGGCGATCGCGCATTCTTGCAACGTGTCTTCCACAAGCTGATGTTGAACTTTACCTGGTGGGTGAACCGCAAGGACGCCGAGGGGATGAATATCTTTCAGGGCGGCTTCCTGGGCCTGGACAATATCGGCGTCTTCGACCGCAGTGCGCCGTTGCCAACCGGGGGATACATCGAGCAGTCGGACGGAACCAGTTGGATGGCGATGTACACGCTCAATCTGCTTGCGATCGCGCTGGAACTGGCGAAAGAGGA
Organism: uncultured Acidobacteriaceae bacterium; assembly: GCA_963819035.1. Lineage (GTDB taxonomy): Bacteria > Acidobacteriota > Terriglobia > Terriglobales > Acidobacteriaceae > Sulfotelmatobacter. Next base: position 222,635 of record CAWFUU010000011.1, read on the forward strand.
GCCGTGTTACGAAGACGTGGCCAGCAAGTTCTGGGAGCACTTCGTCTACATCGCGCATGCCATGAGCCATCGCGGCCATGATGGCATGGGCCTTTGGAATGAGGAGGACGGCTTCTTCTACGATGTGCTCAAGTTGCCGGAGGGCGTTCAGTTCCCCATGAAGATCCGGTCCATGGTAGGGCTGATCCCCCTGTTCGCCGTCGAAACGCTGGAACCGGAAGTCCTCGACAAGCTTCCGGATTTCAAGCGGCGTCTCGAATGGTTCATCGACAACCGGCCCGATCTCACGGGCGACATCGCCTGCATGCGGACTCATGGGGCGGGTCAGCGGCGGTTGTTGTCGATCGCCAACGAAAACCAACTAAGAGAGATCCTCAAGTACATGCTCGACGAGCGCGAGTTCCTGTCGCCCTACGGGATTCGGGCTTTGTCACAGTTCCACCGTGACAACCCGTATAAGCTCAACGTCAATGGGATGGAACATCGCGTGGACTACGAACCTGGAGAAACTTCGACTGGGTTGTTCGGCGGCAATTCCAATTGGCGCGGCCCCATTTGGTTCCCGGTGAACTACCTGCTGGTCGAGTCACTGCAGAAGTTCCACCACTACCTCGGGAACGGCTTCAAGGTTGAGTTCCCGACTGGATCAGGAGAGATGATGACCCTGTGGGAGGTGGCGGGAGAATTGTCGCGCCGCATGACCAATATCTTTCTCCAGGATGAGAAAGGGCGCAGACCGGTATTCGGGGATCTGGAGAAGTTCCAGACCGACCCACACTGGCGCGACCTGGTCCTTTTCCACGAATACTTCCACGGCGACTCGGGTGCGGGAATCGGGGCCAGTCACCAGACGGGATGGACGGGCGTGGTGACCAAGTTAATGCAACAAAGCGGAGAATCTCGTGAACGCAAGACGGCACCGGCTGTTTCTGAAGCAGTCGCAGACTGAATTCATCGAAACGCAACGAAGGCTATCACTGTTTGGCTTGGACGCGTCTTGACGAGGGAAAAGACATCTGCGGGCAGATGGTAATTTATGATTCAGTTCAAGCAAGAAACATGCGGGAACCTGGACGCTGCTCTTCGTCGCGAGTGGCTGGAAACCAACGGGCTTGGGGGTTTCGCCTCCTCGACGATCATCGGTCTGAATACACGCCGCTACCATGGATTGCTGGTAGCCGCGACGAAACCACCGGTGGGCCGCTATGTCCTTCTCTCCAAACTCGAAGAAACCCTGCTCATCGAAGGACAGACTTTCGATCTGTCCGCAAATCACTATCCCGGCGTAATCTACCCGCAGGGATTCCGCTTTCTCAAGCAATTTCGCCTGGACCCATTTCCCGTCTTTACTTATGAAATCGAAGGCATCGAAATCGAGAAGTCCGTATTCATGATTTACGGAGAGAACAGCACAGTCATTCACTATGAACTCAAAAAGCATCCTCCAGAGCGGCCAAAGAACTTGCGGCTTGAAATCCGGCCTCTGATAGCATTTCGCGAATACCACAGTACAACCCACCAAAACAGTGCGATCAATCCGTCGGTGGAAGAACGCTACCGATTGGCGACGGTCACACCGTATCTGGGGCTACCCTCTCTGCATCTGGCCCACGATGCCGCTGAGCTACAAAGAACGGGCGACTGGTACCGCAACTTTGAATACGACGCCGAGCGCGAGCGCGGGCTCGATTTCTCGGAAGATCTCTTCAATCCGCTGTCGCTGAGTTTCGATCTGCGCCTTCGCGGCAAGGCTTCCATCATTGCATCAACGGAACAACGCGAGGTCACACGGGTGGGCGAATACCAACAAGCAGAGATCATGCGCCGCCGAAATACGAGAGTCTCGCGCTTCGCCGACGACGATTTTGCCCAAACGCTGGCGGCGGCCGCAGACCAATACATTGTGTCGCGCGGCGAGCAAAAGACGGTCATTGCGGGCTATCACTGGTTCAGCGACTGGGGCCGCGATACGATGATCGCCCTGCCAGGCCTCACTTTTCCCACAGGCAAACTGGATGTCGCCCGCAGCATCTTGCGCACTTTCGCCAGGCATGTGGATCAGGGCATGCTGCCGAACCGGTTTCCGGATGCCGGTGAGACTCCGGAATACAACACGGTGGATGCCACGCTTTGGTTCTTTGAAGCAGCGCGGTCTTACCTCACTTATACCGGCGATCTGGAGTTTGTTCGCGATGAACTCTATTCGGTGTTTGCGGATATTGTCTGCTGGCACGTAAAAGGCACACGCTACGGAATAAAGGTCGATGCAAGCGGACTGCTAGCGTCAGGCGAGCAAGGAGTTCAGCTCACATGGATGGATGCCAAGGTGGGCGACTGGATAGTGACCCCGCGCCGCGGCAGGCCCGTGGAGATTCAAGCCCTCTGGTACAACGCGCTTTGCATCATGGAAGACCTCGCTCGCAATTTCAGCGACGAGGCCGCCGAGAAGCGTTATCGCAACATAGCGGCGCTCGCCAATTTGAGCTTCAATCGGTTGTTCTGGAATGAAAAGGCCGGCTGCCTGTACGACCTTACCAACGGTGCGGGCCCGGACCCAGCAATTCGCCCAAATCAGATTTTTGCCGTCAGCCTGCCTCACAGCATGCTGTCTCCGGAACGCGCTAAGAGCGTGGTCGACAAAGTTCAGGAACAGCTGCTTACGCCTTACGGGCTACGCAGTCTCGCGCCAAGTGATCCGCACTATCGCAGCCGATACACAGGTGGCCCGGTCGAGCGTGACGGAGCCTATCATCAGGGAACCGTATGGCCTTGGCTCATGGGGCCGTTTATCGCGGCATACGTGAAGGTGAACGGTGGAAGCGATGCTGCCCGCCGCCAGGCGAACGCATGGCTCTCTCCGCTTAAGGATCACCTCACGGACGCCGGACTAGGGCACATTTCGGAAATCTTCGATGGGGATCCGCCCCACCGACCCTGCGGCTGTATCGCTCAGGCTTGGAGCGTTGGAGAGATTCTGCGCGCCTACACTGAAGACGTGTTGCAACTACGGCGACCCACACCCGCAACGCCGGACAATCTTCGACAGGAAAGCACCCTCCCAGCGATAGCCAATCAGTAGATCGAGAAGGATGTGCAAATCCACTTAGGAAGAAGAACCAGCGTGGTCTTCAAGTAGCCGCACTCGTTTCACACCGAACGCCAAGACTCGCGCTGGAATGTCACGAAGGACGGGACTAGCAAAGAAGGCCCGGACAAACCACGGAATCTCGGGCGCAGTCTGAGAACGCAAGACGTTTGCTAGAATCCGGTTCTGCACTCCGGATTGGACTCCCTGAATCACCTTCGTGGGCCATTCCCTTTCCTTCTGGACTCTAGCCAAATTGCCGACTTGTAACCGTCCCGCCTTGAGTGGTGCGGCCAGAAGGTTGGTTGTTACCACCGCGTCCTGGATCGCATAGTTGATCCCCACGCCGCCGACGGGGGACATCACGTGCGCGGCATCGCCGATCAACAGCAATCCGGGCTTGAACCAACGAGGGCAACGACTGGATTCGACAGACAGCAGAGAACATTGATGCCAGTCGGTGATGGTCTTCACGTGCTCGGCAAGGCTCGGTTCGATCTCGACGATCGCTCGCCGGAACGCTTCGATGCCATCTGCTCGGAGGTTCTGATACTGTCCTTTTGGAAATACAAACGCCACCTGCCAGTAGTCGAAACGGTCGAAGACCCCTAAAATACGACCGACGCCGATCCCGCCGAGCACACGGCCCTCGGCCTCGGGAAGATCTCCTGGAATGTGTGGCAACCGGAACCACAGGACATCCATCGGCGACGAGGTCTTGACCGCCTCGAAACCGGCAAGATGCCGGACACGAGAAAATCGGCCGTCCGCACCAACTGTGAGTGGGGCGCGCACTTCGTGCATTCCGTCTGCAGCGATAGCGCACCCCGCGCACCCGTCCGTTCTCTTCGATGAGGTGCTCAACGTTGGCACCCATCGCCAACTTGAAATCGGGGTATTTTGCCCCCTTCCGCCGCAAGGAAGTCGAGGAATCGCGCCTGCGGTACGAGCAGAATGTAGGGGAATCGCGTTTTCAGCCGCCGAAAGTCAATTGGACTGAAGTCGGTGTTCGCTAAACGGAGAGTGGGCCCGTAGATCTTCGCGTGTTGAAGTTGGTGCAGCGGCTCAGCCAAGCCGATATCTGGTCCAGCAACTCCAGGGTCGAAGGGTGGATGGTGTCGCCGCGAAACTCACGGTCGAAATCTTTGTGTTGCTCCAACAGCGTGACTGGCACGCGTTGCCGGGCCAGTAGAAGTGCAAGCATCACTCCGCCGGGACCGCCGCCAACAACACAACACGTAGTCTGGTGCGAATCACGAACAACCTCGTCCGTGCTCGAGTTCGGAGCGGGGATCAAGGCAGTGGTCATAAAATGTCATCCTCACCCGAAAAGGAAGAATATGTCGAAGGACGAACGGAAGGGCAAATATCGGTCCGAGGCCGGCCGAATTTCAAACGTCGCTTCCATAGACGGGGATCGCAACCCCATTGACATCTCTGCCGTTGTCGCCAACTAACCACGCAATGAGCGCGGCAATCGACGCAGGTTGAACCCATTTGGAGTAATCTGCGTTTGGCATGGCCGTCCGATTGGCCGGAGTGTCGATCGTAGCCGGCAAGATCACATTGGCGGTAATGCCCACATCTTTGTTTTCCAGAGCCACCGTCTTGATCAGTGAAACCATGGCCGCCTTCGAGGCACTATAAGCGCCGACTCGAGGTCCGGGTTCCACCGCCGCACGACTCCCAATGGCAACAACTCGTCCGTTCCCCGTCTTCCGCATCGTGGGGAGCACCGCACGCACAAGGTAGAACGTACTGTTGAGGTTCACATCCAACATGCGCTGGAAGGTAGCATCGTCGGTCTCCGCGATCGACTGGCCCCCTGCGAAACCGCCGACGGTATGCACCACGACGTCGAGCCGGCCGAAGCGCGCGACTACGCTGTCGACCATGTTCTTTGCGCCCGCCGCAGTCGAGATTTCCGCTGGCAACGCGGTAAACAAGGCACTATCGAATTCCGACTGCTGAATCTTGCGCGATACGCCGACAACGGCCGCGCCGGCATCGAGCAGCGCCTTGGTTACGTAGCTTCCGAGGCCTCCATTGGCCCCGGTCACAAGAGCGATCTTGCCTTTCATGGTGTGAACTCCGATCTTCAGTTAGCTATCAGATTCCTGAATGGCAAAAACGCTCCGAACTATCTTGCTGGTCCACGATCTTCGGATCTGCTCCCAACCCGGTAGATTTGAAACTCCCGGATTTCAGCTTCCGCCGTCGACGAGAGAATGTTCAGCCGGATGCGGGTTGCCCTGGTCGGAGCAAAGCTATCGATTCGTTTGTGCCCGATCGCGTTTCCCTCAACGGCCGGCTTCCACGATTTTCCGTCCCACACTTCAACGCGAAAGTGCTCGATATGTTGTCCGTTGTTCAGTCTTTCCATGCTTAACGAGGTCGAGGGTTACAGGTTCTGAAAATGCGACCTCAAGCACCGCACGGTGGGAACCCACAGGTGCGACCCAAAATGTTGCTGGATCCCCGTCCAACGCGGCCTCGGTATTCATGTCAATGTGAGAATGGTTCGCGATCAGGTTTTTCCCATAGCGTTGCCGAACGGCCACCCCAAATTCTTCAAGTCGCTTCACGTCAGCCTCAGGCAACAGTCCTCGTTGGTCGGGAGCCACTCCCAGCATCAGTTGGCCGCCCCGGCCAATGGTGTGGTCATCATCGGACACCAGCGCTGCTGCGCAAGAGCGGCGCCCATAAACGCTACGACGCCCACCAGTCGCGGACCGAACCTGAAACGGAGTCTCACAGTTGGACTCCGACGGCTGCAAGTGGCTTCATCCACTCGGTCTTGTCTTCGACGATCTCGTAGGTAGTGTGGAAGCTTGCCGTTTTCTGCACCATGGCTCCTACCGAACAGTATTTTTCTTCAGAGAGACGGATGGCCTCCGCCACCGCTGCAGTGTCGATCCCGAAGCCCGTAATCACGTGGTGAATCCGGACCGCCGTGAACACCTGCGGCGGACGCTCCGCCTGATCCGCCTCCACCCGCACCTCGTAGGCGGTGACTTTTTGGTGATATTTCTGACGCAGGATGGTGATCACATCGAACGCGGTGCATCCGGCCAGACCGGCGGACACCAGTTCGATTGGCTTGGGACCGGTGCTCCCAGCCGCATCGTCGAGCAGAAAGTCGTGGCCGCTGCCGGTATGAGCCACAAACTGCCGCTGCTGCTTAAGTGGTTGAGTTAGTTCGACTTCGGCGGTAATCATTGCTGCCTCCGATAATCTCTGCAGTAGAAGTTCACCAAATAAATGCAGAAACGTTGGGTTTGTTACAGAGAAATGTCGGCAGACACCGGGCAGGCTTATGTGTTCTCAACGGCTCGCCCAATCCTTGCGGGCTTCCTGATTAACAATTGATAATGAGAAAGAGATAGAGATGAAGATGAATCGGACTTTCAAGAACGGGGGAATCCTGCTCACGTTTGGGCTGGCCTCGATTGTGCTGGTGTCCTTGGCTTTTGCATACCAGGCGAGCCTCGTACCCACCTCACGGCTGATCAACCCAGATGAACTGGTCAAGATTCTTCAGTCCTCCAAGGGCGAGAAGCCATTGATGATTCAGGTTGGTTCCCACGTGCTTTATTCGCAGGCGCATATCCCGGACTCGGAATACATTGGCCCGGCTAGCAGTCAAAGCGGACTGCAACAACTGCGGCAGCGAGTGGGATCCCTGCCTCGAAGCAAGTTCATCGTCATTTATTGCGGGTGTTGCCCTTGGAGCCATTGCCCTAATGTCAAACCGGCGGATGATGCTTTGCGCGCGCTAGGCTTTACCAACGTAAAGGTTCTGTACATCGCCAATAATTTCGGCGCTGACTGGGTGGACAAAGGCTATCCCGTGGCGAAGGGCGACTAGGAATCAATCCTCCCATGAAGGCAAAACTGCTTATCGGCATGGCGCTCGTTGCGGTTTGCCTCGGAATCTATTTCCTCGAACATCTTTCTCGACCCAGCGGCCCTCGCGCTGCTCCTGCGGACCGAGCGATCGCTCCGGATTTCTCACTACCGGACTTGACCGGCCAACGGCTCAGTCTCTCGACCTACCGCGGCAAAGTAGTCCTTCTGGACTTTTGGGCTACCTGGTGTGACCCTTGCCGGGAAGAGATCCCTCATTTCGTGGAGCTGCAGAGCAAGTATCGCGATCGGGGCTTGCAGATCGTCGGCGTTTCCATGGACGATGGACCGGAACCGGTGCGTGATTTCTACCAGCGTTTCAAGATGAACTATCCGGTGGTCATGGGCAACGCAAAGATAGGCGAACTTTATGGAGGCGTCCTCGGATTACCGATCGCGTTCCTCATAGGGCGAGATGGACGCATCTACGGAAAGCACATTGGTGCGACCGACATCACAGTCTTCGAAGAGGAGATCATTAGCCTGCTACAGAAATAAAAGAATGCCTGACGGACCTTGGTTCTGCGCAAGAGGCGCGGCCACTATTCTATGGACCTTTGCATCGGCACAAGGTAGACATAGTGCACCAGAACATACATGAGGGCAACGAGTAGGGCGATTGATAGTGAAAGCAGTATTCCTTGGCCCGTCGTGAGTGGCAATTGTTTCTTCTTTCTGTTCTTTCGCGCACTTCCATTCATAAATACCTTCGTGAGCGCCGGCAAAAACCTGTTGCTCCTCCACTCCGCGATTTTCAATCGAGACCTTGCTGAACCCGTCGGGAAGTCCATGAGACTCTTGCCAGGTGGTCAGGGCTGCACCCCAATTTCAAAGTTAAGAGTTGAAAGAGCTAGCCGGTACTGGTACTGCGAGTTCACGTAACCAATGGCGGCGTCGGTTTGCTGTAACTGTGCCTGACTGAGTTCGACGATCGAGCCTAAGCCGAGTTGATAACGGCCTTGGGCAAGACTCAAACTCAGGTCGGCTTCCTTGGCGAGTTCCGCTTGCACTCCGACGCGCTGAAACGCCGTATTCGCCGACAGCCAGGCCGTGCGAACATCGCGCACTACCTGGTTGCGCAGGTCCCGGGTGTTCTCCGCCGCTGCTTTAGCTCGGTAATTTGCTTCCGAACCCGCTGCTGTGAAAAGAAAACCGTTAAAGATCGGCACGCTCATGTTCACGCCGATGGCGCCATACCAACTGGAGACGAAGTAGTTGGGGAAACAACCGCCGAAACAGTCAGGGCGCACGGGAGATCCTCCCGCAATGCCGAGCGCGCTGATCGTTGGATAGAGGAGGTCGCGTTGGGCTCGGCGGAACTTTTCCGCTGCCTGCTGATTGTAGGAAAGCGCCTGCAGGTCGGGACGTTGCTGTAAGGCGGTATTGATAAGCACATCCACATCCGGTGGGGGCGCCGCCGCTTGGGTATCCTCGTCGACCAATTCGTAGCGGACCTGTTTGTCGAGGCCCAGAACGGACGTAAGCGCAGCGATGGTGGAATCGACATTGTTTTGTGCATCCAGCTGCAACAGCTTCGCCTGGGACAGATTCACTTCGGCGAACGACAGGTCCAGGTTTGATTTCAACTTGTTCTTCGTCAGTTCGTCGATCTGATGTTCCACAGACTGTCGTGTCGACACGGTTTGTTGCGCGACCTTGAGGAGAGCCTGGGCCTGCAGCGCGTTGTAAAAAGCCTGGTCCGTCGCCAACACTATGTCTTCGGTGGTCGCCACTGCATTCGCGTTTTGGGCCTGTTCCTGCAGCTTTGAAGAGGACACTAGATTCATCGTGCGCCCGAAGTCGGTGACGAGTTGGCTCAGGGTTACGCCGCCGCCCGCATGTTCGAGCAAGCGAGACGCAGTGAGGCTGCCCGCGCCGATCCGGCTGCCTTCATTGGCATCGACTGCCGTTATAGCGCCATTGAAATTCGGAAGCTCTGCCGCCCTTGTCTCCCGATAGATCTGGTGTTGTGCCAGCGCAAGCAGACGCCCGACGCTGATTCGGGGATTGTTCTTGATGGCGAACTGTTCTGCCTCGGTCCGGGTTAAACGCATGGTGCTGCCTGGTGTTAGCGCGGCGGGCGACGATTGGGGATCAAGAGGAAACGGCCTGATCCCCGGCCGGACCAGCGAAAATTTGCAACCAGCCCCATTTGATCTTCCGCGCAAGCGACGAAACGGCGCAGGTTTTGCGCCAACTGCGGCTGGGGAGCGGATGGTAGCGCATCGGCAGATCGCGATGCGGCGGGCGTTTGTGCTGAACCAGACTGCGGCACAATCGCGCAAAAACCTAACAGCAGCGTGCAGAGCATGAATCGATCAACCCAAGTCATTGCGTAGACTCTTGCGAGATAACTCATTCAGCCGTCTCCGTCGGTGAAGCCATCGCAGTTTCTTGGTTTCGTTTCCCGTACACCAACAGGTAGGCAGCAGGCACGATGAAAATGGTGAGCACCACGGAAGAGGTCAGCCCTCCGATGATGGCCCGCGCCAGAGGCGCATATTGTTCGCTTCCCGTACCGAGTTTCAACGCCATGGGGACCATTCCAATGATGGTAGCGAGCGACGTCATGAGAATCGGGCGCAACCGTACTCGACAGGAAGTAATGATGGCGTCCTGGACCGAGTTCCCCTGATCCTCCAGACGATGAGCGAATTCCACAATCAGAATGCTGTTGGAAGCCGATATGCCGACGAGCATGAGCACGCCCATGAGCGACATTACGTTGAGGGTCGTGCCCGTAAGAGGCAGAACGATCAGCACCCCAATGAAGCCCATCGGGATGGCCAGCATGATAAGGAATGGATCTTTGAAAGACTTGAACTGCGCCACGAGGATTAGATACAGGAGAACGACCGAAAGCGAGAGTCCCATGGCAAAGCTGCGAAATGACGCGTTCATGCCCTGCACCATGCCGCGAAGATTGACGCGTACATTTTCCGGAAGCTTCGTGCTGTCCAAAACTCGCTGCACTTCGTCGGCTGCCTTGCCCAAATTCTCGCTGGCCGGCGTCACGTAGATATCTGCTACGCGCTGGATCTGGTAGTGATCCACTTCCGTGGGGGTCTGAATATTCTCCAGCTTCACTACGGCATCCAGCGTTGTCGACCGCTTCAGGCTAGGAGCCCGAATGGGTATGTTCGTCAGATCGGTAAGGTCGTGAATGGCGGCTTGGCCGTGCTCGGGATACTGGACAGTGAGGAAATAGTCGTTGCCAGTCTTGTGGTCGACCCAGTAGTTGGGCGCAATCATCGTGTTCGAATTCAGTGCGGTGATGACGTTGTCGACGACTTCTTTCTGCGTCAATCCCAACTCGCCGGCGTGCACGCGGTCGACATCCAGCCGCAAGCCTGGATAGTTCAAGTCTTGCGGGATGTAGACTTCACCGACCCCCGGCAGGTTTCGTATGCGGCTGGCCAGATCCTGGGCCACACCGTAAATCTGGTGCATACTCCGGCCGCTGACCTGGACATCGATTGGGGCTTGCATTCCGGAATTCAGGATGGCGTCCACCATCGATCCACTGGAGAGAAAGGTCCGGATCTCCGGGAACTGGTCTGCCATTGCCTTCTGCACGCGGTCCATGTACTCGAAGCTGGTCCTTTCATGGGATTCCTGCAAAGCCACCTGGATGGTTGCCATGTAGGGACCGGCATTGGTTGTATATAGCGATGAGAAATCGGGAACCACACCGATGTTGGAGACGACCATTTTTAAGTCTTTGGCGGCGACCTGGTGGTGGATGAGATCTTCCACTTTGGCGACGTATTGCTCCGTCACTTCCAGCCGCGTTCCGGTGGGAACCTTCAGATTGATGGTGAATTGGCCAGCGTCAGTTTGTGGGAAAAACGCCAGGCCAAGTAGCGGGTAGATGGCTAGGCTCACTACAAATAAGCCGCTGAGGACGGCGACTGTGAGTCCAGGACGAGCGACTGCGCGCTTCACCCAGTACTCGTAATAGTCCAGCAGCCTGTTGAAATGATGGTTGAAGTTGGCAGTAAATCTGTCCCACCACGACCCGGCCACAGCGGATGTGGGTTCAATTTCATACTCGTGGTTTGCGTGGCCTCCGGTGTGGGGCACTGCCTTCAGAAACCGCGAGCAGAACAAAGGAATCACGGTCATCGCTACCAAGTAAGAGGCGAACAGGGAGATCGCGACCGCAAGTGCGAGCGCCGTGAAGAGAAATTTGCTGACGCCGTAAAGAAATGTAACGGGGAAGAATACGACCACGGTCGTTAGGGTGGCTGCTAGCACAGCCAGGCTTACTTCCGTGCCCCCCACCTCGGCGGCCGCTGCCGGAGTGGCTCCAGCCTCCAGATGTCTATAAATATTTTCCAGCGAGATCACCGAGTTATCGATAATGCGAGAAAAGGCCAGCGCCAGACCACCCAGGATCATGGTGTTAATGGTGCTGCCCGCGAAGCTCAGCACGACGAATGTGGCCAGGGCGGAGAGAGGGATGGACAGAAAGACCGCGGATGTAGCTCGAAAACTCCCCAGAAAGATCAGAATCATCAAGCTGGTGAGCGCCAGTCCGAGCGCGCCCTCATGCAGCAACGTTTTGATGGCTTCCTTCACGAAGGCCGACTGATCGAACACCACGCTGGCTTTGAGTTGTTTGGGGATATCGTACAGGTGCTGAATCGCGTCCCGAATTCCGTTGACCACCTCAATCGTGTTGGTGTCGCCTCCCTGCTTCATGATCGGCAGGTAAACCGAACGCTGGCCATCGACACGCACCAAGTTGTACTGGATCTGGTTCGCATCCTCCGCCTTAGCGACATCGTTCACCGTGACCCACGAGGTGCCCACGGTCTTAACCGGAAGCTTCGACAACTGATCCATGTTGTCGACCAGACTGTTGGAGTAGACGTAGTAGTCGAATGGCCCCATCTTCACATCGCCCGCGGGCAAGATGAGGTTTGAGCTGTTGATTGCGCCAACTATATCCATGGGGCTCAACTGTCGTGAAGACAGCTTGAACGGATCGACGTAGACCATGATCTGACGATACTTGCCGCCGAAGGGTGGAGGAATCTCGGCACCTTTTACGACAGCAATCTGGTTACGGATCGAGAATTGCCCAACGTCATGAAGCTGGGTCTGATTCAAATCTGCACCTTTGAGCGTCACCAGACAGACCGGCAAACTGGAGGCGTCAAATTTCAAAACCACGGGAGGCAGTGTTCCCGGGGGCAAGCGCTTCAAGTCCGCCAGCGCAAGGTTCGAGATCTCGGTCACGTCTGCATCAGCATTGGTTCCGGGCTGGAAGTAGAGTTTGATGATGCTAACGCCCAGCAGGGAGCGTGACTCCATGTGGTCGATCCCACTGGCTAAGGTAAAGAACCGCTCCAGCGGATCGGTGATGTCGACCTCGATGTCCTCGGGGGGCATTCCGGAGTAGAAGGTCGCCACCACCACTTCCGGAAGATTGATCGTCGGAAACAAATCCACCGGCATGCGTGCCACGCTGGTAATGCCGATGACGGTCAACACCAGGCAGATGACGACAATGAAATACGGATTACGAATGGAGAAACGCGACATTAGTATTCACCTGTGATGCTCGCCGCTTCCGAGCCTTGCCTATTCCTGAGTGCTTTCGTGATACTGCATGACCTGGACCAACTGAGGATGGACCATCTCTCCCACTTTCAATCCGGCGCGATCGCTGACTACAACCTGCTCCCCTTCGCCCAGTCCCGCGAGCACTTCCGCATCACTGGCAGACTGAATCCCGAGGCTGACGTCCCTCTCCTCGATCGCGCCCTTGGTGTTCACCACGAAGACCGTTGTTTTATCGCCCCCGTGATTCACAGCTTCCAACGGCACCGTCGGGACACCGTCTCTCTGTTCAAGAGTTACGTCGGCCTGGGCGTAGATGCCAGGAACCAGCGAACCGTCCTTGTTGCGAACATCGACTTCGGTATGCATGGTTCGCGTGTCCTCCCGCACTCCCACGGAGAAGCGCGCAACCCGGCCAGGAAAGGTCCGGTTAAGCGACGGCACATGCACATCGACGGGATCGCCCACATGGATGAACCGAACGTACGATTCCGGTACCGGTATCACCAATCGAAACAGATCATCCTCGGACAACTTGACTATGGGCATCGCCTGCGTGCTCGAAGCGGTGCCCGCTTGCACCAGCGTCCCCAGGTTGGCGTAACGCTCGGTGACGATTCCGGCAAAGGGAGCTGTGATTTTTGAATAGTCATAGAGAGTCTGATCGTGAGCCAGTTTCGCCTTGGCTACAGAAAGTTGACTTTGCGCAGCTTCCAGTGCCGCCTGGCCAGCGTCGACCTGCGAGGATGCAGCCAAGTCCTTTCCCTGGGCGTCATCTACTTCCTGTTGCGCCACGATGCCAGGCTGGCTCTCGAACACTCCGTTCAAGCGTGTGTACTGGAGATGGAGCGCTTTGTACTGCGCCTGGTAACGCGTCAGTTCGTGTTGCGCCCTCGATACCTGATTGGCTGCGTTCTTGATTTCTGCCTGATCTTCCTGAAGTTGCGCCTCCAACTCAGGAATCTCAAGAATGGCCATCACCTGGCCGGCTTTCACGTGCGTTCCGTAGTCGACGAGCAACTTGTTCACATAGCCTGACTCCTTCGCGTACACATCAATCTCCTGAAAGGGCACCAACTCCGAAGAGAGTGTGATGTGGCGGCCGAGGGACTTCTTCGCCACCTTCGTCACCCCGACGGTGATGGTTGGTCCACTCGCTTGAACTCTCTTGTCCCCGCTTCCCGAACAGGAAGACAGGCTGGCGGCGATCGTCACTGCAAGGACCGCTAGCGCAAGGGGAATCGATCGCGTGTGAATGCAAGCTCGCGCTATGTTGGATCTGCTACTGTTTTGAGTCGTCGTCATCTATTAACCAGCCTTTTCTGCTGTTTCTTTTGTGCTCAACTTCGGGCTACGGGAAGCTCTACTGTTACTTTCTATCCCATTCGCTTCATAACTTCGCCCAGCTTCGCCACGGAAAAAGCGCTCGATCGGCAAAAGTCAATGACTTGTTGCTCGGTCCGCTGCAATCCGGCCGCAACCTCCGGAACCGCAGCGGCAATCTCTGACGGTATGGTAAGGACTCCGTGGCGGTCCCCGTGCAGTAGGTCGCCCGGTTGAATTTCCATTCCGCCGACGGTTACCCGGGCGCCAACGTCAAAAATGTGGGCATAGGCATGCGAGACCGCGACGTTTCCGGCAAACACCTGGATTCCCATGTTGCGAACCGATGGCAATTCGCGCACGGCCCCGTTGGTCAAGTAGCCGACACAGCCGAGAGCCTTGAGGATCGCGGCATGCATATCTCCGACGAATGCCCCGCGACCAGAAGAATGATCCATGTCTTGCAGCACCAGGACCCGTGGCGAAGGAATTTCAAGGATGCGATTCCAGAAATCGCCTCGGTCATGGAACGTGCGGCCGCTGATAGGCGGATCCCCGCTGCGCAGACGAGCGGTAACCGCATAACCCACCATCGGAGGCGCGTCCGTGAACATGCATTGAATACCAGCGTCTGTAAAGCCCGTGTTGCGCAGCCTGACGTTGAACGTCTCGACTGCATTCGCGATCATGCAGGTATCGAACTGGCGAAGAGCATCCAGCTGTTCTTCGGTCAACAAGGGTGCAACGGCCATGTATGGTTCCTTTCAAAACATCCGCTTCGCATCCCCCCGCAAGCAAATCCATTCGGCCTGCCTCATCAGAGCAAGACGGGGGATGTGCCGTATCCCTGTTGAGATGTCGGAAAGCTTTGCACCGTTTATCCCTTTGTTCGAGGGCCCCCTTGTCGACGGCATTAGCCACTCGCAAGGAGAAAACTCGATCAGTACTCGGGGACCACGACGCAGGGCTATCTGCGAATGAACCTAGGAGAGTGATTCGGATGCGGGAGGAGGTCGCTTGTAAAGACTCTTTTCGAAGAAAAGACTTGGGATCGGAGGGCCCGCGGGGGCAATGCGTGGATAAGAACTCGGCGCCTCAAGAACGGCGGACACGACAACGGGTGGTATCCAGGTGGCAGCGTTCTTCATCAGGCGCTGCCTGCTGGGTTCCGGCGACATGTGTTTCTGCACCTTCGTTACCGTGTCATCGGAAGATCCCCGAAAGAAGCTATAGCGAGTGGCCACGCTCGCGGTGAGTGAGCAGACGACCAACAAAACTACGAGTGCACTCCAACCCCTGCTGCGCGAACCTTCGAGCTTTGTTAGCTGTAGCATCTCGCGTTTTACAAGCCCAACGCTTTGTAGCATAAAAGACGGAGCCCCGGCAAGCAAGTGGCGACGGGCGTTACGCGGGTAACCTAACTTATTGGATAGCGCCGCATTCGGCTTCGGTTGTACGAACTGGCATTTTCGCCGGGTCCGGGGATATTCAGAGAATACGGTCGACCTGCCGCTGCCTCTACCAATTTTGCCCCGCTTGGCTTCTGTTACACTGGCGCGCATGAGCGCGACCTCCCGCAGACAATTTCTCGAACAGTGCGCCGGCGCGGCGGCCGGGGCGTGGCTCCTGCCTGAACTCGGACACGCAGCGGTTGCTTCCGCGCCCAATGTTAAATTTCCGTCTGCGGCGCGCGACAGGGTCGCGGTGGCGGCATATCCGTTCCGGGAATACCTTGTGGGATGGAAGGACGAGGACGGTAAGACTCTCACCTCGGTTCCGGTAGCGCAGCGGATCGAGCTAAAGGATTTTGCGGCTCACGTTGCCCAAAAGTTCAACGTGCACAAGATTGAGGCTTGGAGCCCGATTTTTCCTTCGACGGACGCGAACTATCTGGAGCAGTTCCGCACCGCGGTAGCGAAAGCGGGCTCCGCAGTCGTAGACATTGCGGTGGATGCCCGGTTCAGCCAATACTCAACGGATGCCGCCGAGCGCGAGAATGCCTTGGCGTCGAGCAAGCAATGGCTGGACGTGGGAGCGGCTCTTGGATCTCCCAGCATTCGGACGCACATTCAAAAGGCAACGGATTCCAAGCCCGACGTGGGGCGTGCGGCCGACACGCTCTCGCGCGTTGCCGAATACGCGGCCGGGAAGAATGTTGTGGTGCATCTGGAGAATGACGATCCGGTGAGCGAGGATCCGTTTTTCATCGTCCAGGTGATCGAGAAGGTGAACAGCCCCTGGCTGCATGCCCTGCCGGATTTCGGCAACTCGCTGGCGGCGCATGGTGAAGACTTCTCGGATCGCGCGATGGATGCGATGTTCGCGCATGCCTATGGCATTTGCCACGTCAAAGATGGCGAGGTGAACGAGCAGGGTGAAGCTGTACACGTGGACTTAGCGCGGACGTTCGGCATCCTGAAGAAGCACGGCTACAAGGGCTATTGTTCGATTGAGTACGATGCGCCGGGGGATCCGTACAAGCCGACCGCGGAACTCGTAGAGCGAACGGTGAAATTCCTCTCGTAGGCCGAGCGTGCCCGACCTGCTGCCCATGACGCCGGAGTCGCCAAAGGCTTCACTCGCCGGCCGGTTGCGCGATCTCGCCGTTCTTTTCCTCAAGCTCGGTGCCATCAGCTTCGGCGGTCCGGCGGCTCACATCGCCTTAATCGAAGCCGAAATCGTCCGCAGGCGCCAATGGGTGACGCGGCAGCAATTTCTCGACATGGTGGGCGCGGCGAATCTGATTCCGGGCCCCACTTCCACCGAACTCGCGATCACCGTCGGCTTCGCCCGCGCTGGGTGGATGGGGCTGACCGTGGCGGGAGCAAGTTTCATCCTGCCGGCGGCCCTGATCACAGGAGCGTTCGCGTGGGCCTATGTCACGGTTTGGGGCGCTGCCCCAGACCGCATCGGTGCTGGCAGGAATTAAGCCGGCGGTGATTGCCGTGATTGCGATCGCGATCTGGCGGCTGGGAAAAACTGCAGTGAAGGATTTGGGATTGGCCGTGCTCGGAACTCTGTCGCTGGCGGCGTTTTTCCTCAACTTGAACCCGATTGCGATTCTGTTCGGCGGCGGCATGGTTGGCATGCTGGCCCGACGACTGATTCTCACTCGCGCCACAGCGGCGCTGTTCTCGTGGCCGATGCTTTTGCGACGGCTCTTTGTTTCAGACGCCGCCAGCGGCCCTTGGACTAGACTCTTACGCTCGCCGGGAGCGGTCGCTATCGTCTTGGGTGCCGCTGCCCCCGTAGCGGCGCGACCGTCGGTCCGCAGCATCGGATTGTTTTTCCTGAAGGTGGGCGCAGTGCTGTACGGCGGTGGATACGTTTTGCTGGCCTTCCTGGAGCAGGGACTGGTTCGCCAGCATGCGTGGATGACGCATCAACAATTGCTGGATGCTGTGGCGATCGGACAGTTTACGCCTGGGCCGGTGCTCTCGACGGCAACGTTCATTGGATACATTCTGGGAGGCGTGCCGGGCGCCGCCGTGGCCACGGTGGCAATTTTTCTGCCGTCATTTTTTTACGTCGCGCTGCTGGCCCCAGTATTGTTTCGCCTGCGGCAGTCGGCGTGGATGGCGGCGTTCCTGGATTCGGTGAATGTGTGCGCTGTTGCCCTGATGGCTGGGGTCACCTTCCGACTGGGGGTCGACGCACTGCAAGGATGGCCGGCGTTGTTGATCGCTGTAACGGCTCTTGGCGTATTGTTGCGGTGGAAGGTGAATCCGGCGTGGATCGTGCTGGGTGGCGGGTTGGTCGGACTGCTGTTCGCTGGTTTTCGTTGAGAGCGGTTGTGGATCCTACTTTTGATCGAGGGAGGAGAACATGAAACTTCGCAAACTCGTTGTAGGAATGTTGTTTCTCGTGCTGTGTGTCGCGGCCGGCGCAGCCGACCGCAAGTTCATCGTGAAGCCACGCCCTGCGGACACCAAGGCCTTGCCTTTCAGTGACGCGGTGCTAGTCGGCAACACCTTGTACATTGCAGGCCATATTGGTCTGGACGCGAAAACCGGGCAGGCTCCCGCGAACGCTGAAGAAGAGGCCAAACTCGTGATGGATGGGTTCAAGCAGACGGTTGAATCAGCCGGGATGTCGATGGACGACGTAGTGTCACTGCAGGTTTTCTGCACCGACCTGAAGCTCTACGACACGTTCAATGCTGTCTACAAAACCTATTTTCAGGCCGACTACCCCGCCCGGGCATTTGTCGGAATCGACAAGTTGTTGCGCAGCGGAAGATTCGAGGTAATGGGGATCGCGATCAAAAAGTCGCAATAGCCGAGCTCTTGTTCGTTTTTTATTCGCCTTGAGGCTCGGCTTTGTGGTAAGTCTATAGGGCATGCGAAAGGCCATTCATCATCTCAAGAAATGCGATCCCATACTGCGCGGCATCATCGAAAAGGTGGGACCGTGCCGGATGGAGTTTGGCCCGCCGGAGTTTCATAGCCTCGCCGAGGCCATTGTCTACCAGCAACTGAACGGCAAGGCGGCGGTAACGATCTTCAAGCGTTTTGCGGCGCTGGCGGGGGAACCGATTACTGCGGAGGGAATTCTCAAGCTCAGTCACGAGCAGTTGAGGAGCGTCGGACTGTCGAAGCAGAAGTCGGCTTATCTGAAAGACCTGGCGGCAAAAACAGCGGCCGGACTGCTCGACTTTTCGCGATTGCTGGAAATGCCGGACGCTGAAGTGATCCAGCACCTGACGCAGGTAAAGGGCGTTGGCGTGTGGACCGCGCAAATGTTTCTGATGTTTACGTTGCGGCGTCCCGACGTGTTGCCCACGGGAGACTACGGGGTTCAGGCGGCAATCAAGAAACACTACAAGAAGCGCCAGATGCCGAAAGCTCACATCATGGAGAAGATCGCCAAGCCCTGGGTGCCATATCGCAGCATTGCGTGCTGGTATTTGTGGCGGAGTCTGGATATCAAAACCCTCTAACACACCGGCCATAGAACATGACTTCCAGCGCTTGCCTCTGTGATCGGCTGTGCCCTTGTGGTTAAATGATGGTCGATGGCTGAGATGAAGATCCGTGTGCTGGTCGCCAAGCCCGGCCTTGACGGGCATGATCGCGGCGCCAAGGTCATTGCTCGCGCCTTGCGCGATGCGGGCATGGAAGTCATCTACACGGGGCTGCGGCAGACTCCCGAGATGATCGTCAACGCGGCGCTACAAGAAGACGTGCAAGTCATCGGGCTATCGATTCTCTCTGGCGCCCACAATGCCATCGTCCCGCGCGTGATGGACCTGCTCAAGCACAACAAGATGGAGGATGTGATCGTGCTGGTGGGCGGGATCATCCCGGATCAGGATATCGACGGGCTCAAGAAAGCGGGGGTGGCTGCGATCTTCCAGCCCGGCACGGCGATGGATGAGATCGTCCAGTTCATTCGGGCGAACGTGAAAGGCCCCACCGTTCCGGCGGCCGGCTAATGGCCGACGTGAACAGTTCACGCATCCGAGAGACGCTGGCGAATACCGTCGGTCCCGCTCCCTGGTACTGGAAGACTTTTCCTCAACTGCAGTCTCTAGCGGGTCAGAGCTTCGTCTGGACCCACCACGGCGAGCAGGGTCCGATTGCACACCTGGTAACGCTAGGCCTGGAGCAAGAGCCGGATCACGCTCGCCTCGCTCTGAATACCTACTGCCGGCCCTTTCTGGTGCCTCCGCATTTTCTGGGCATCTGGTGCCCGGAAGGGCGCAACATCCGTCTGACTTGTTTCGATCCCGATCAGTTGAAGGCCTTTGACCTGGCCGAGGTCGCGGGCTGGTTCAAACCTTCCGCGGAACGCATGTATGCGGCGACCGCTCCCATTGCGGATTTCGAAGTCCCCTTGGATTTGGGCCCGGGCACGCACAAGGTCGAAGTACCGGCTGAGATGCAGAGCGTCGATGAGATGATTGTCCCCTCTAGCTACAAGGCGCTGTCGAACGACGATCCCGCGTTTGCCCTTTTTGTTTTTTACTTGCGAGCGGGATTGGTGGAGGTTCTGCCGCAGAAGTGGTTCACTGGGGCGCAATACCAGGTAGGCCAGCAGTGGATCACCCGCGCCGCCCGCGATCCTGATTCGCACCGCATCTTCGGGGAGTGCTACGGAGTGGGGACGTTTCTGCTGGAGCAAGACGGCTGCCGGTTGGCCGAGTGGATAGAGCGAAGGGCCTAGTTTTCTGGCTTTGGTCATACGAGGTTGCACACCCGATGGGCTGTTCGTTCTTTTCAGTGCAAACGCTGCGGGAGGTTTCGGTTCTCCATCTATGCTCCAATGATTCAACCAACCGGCTCACCAGAGCCGTCGTGCTGGAACTGAATCAAGTCCTCCGGGAAATGGCGCCCCTGCGGCGGCCGCTGGTGATCGCCGGGAACAAACGGTTTTTTTCGGCCGGTGCTGAGTTGCGGGAAATCGCGAGCCTGGATGGTCCATCTGCACTCGAGTTCGCGAAAATGGGACAGGATTTGATGGCAGTGATCGAGCGTTTCCCTGCTCCGGTGTATGCCGCCATCTCTGGATACTGCATGGGCGGTGGGCTCGACCTCGCGTTAGCCTGTCGCCATCGGATCGCATCGTCGCATGCCGTTTTTGGACACCGTGGAGCCGCTTTGGGACTGATCACCGGCTGGGGCGGAACCCAGCGACTGCCTCGACTGGTCGGCAAAGCGCGCGCCCTCGAAATGTTCGTTGCCGCGGAGAAGATCAGCGCGCAGCAGGCCTTGCGCATCGGACTAATTGACGCAATAGCCGACGATCCAGTGGCTGAAGCGGTGCAGCGGGCCACGCCCGAGAACGTAAGAGTTCCAGAAACATAAGCCCCGGGGGAAAGCAGGAAGGCGAGAGTGGCCGAAGAGCGTCAGCTACTGCTGTGGCGCGAAGTAGCCCTTGCGCGCCCTTACCTGGAGGTCTTTCTTCAACGTAGAGATTTCGATAGTGCGATAGCGTCCATCCGCGTCGAAATCGGCGGGCTTATACGAAACCACATACTGGCTGCGGAGTTCGTCTTCGATGGCCGCAAAGGAATGCGTGATGTCCTTCATCTTGAAGGGGAAGAAGGCTCGTCCACCGGTGGCTTCGGCCAGTTGCTCAAGTACCTTGTCGCCACGCATCACCAGGCCGCTGTCGTCGGTGGAAATCGCATAGATGATCACTTCGGCGCGTTGCGCCATCTCGATGGCCTGCGCTTTCGTGTATTCGCTCTGGTTATCTTCGCCGTCGCTCACCACGATAATAGCTTTGCGCGCCGGATGATCGGAGTGGTCTTTGAGGAACTTTTCTTTGCAGGCCCGATAAACCGCGTCGTAAAGCGCGGTTCCGCCACCATCGTGCAGTTTGTGAACGCCTGCTGAAAGCAATTGCACATTATCGGTAAAGTCCTGGGCCATCTGGCTGTGGCTATTGAATCCGACAATAAAGGCTTTGTCGAAGCCGGCACGCAGCGTGTGCTGCAAGAAGCTGGTGGCTGCCGTCTGCTCAAAATCAAAGCGGCTGTCCACCGATCCGCTCACGTCGATCAGCAGACCAAGGTGCAGCGGCAAATCGGTTTCGCGCCGGAAGTTGACGATCGACTGTGGCGGTTTGTGATCGTCAAGAATCGTGAAATCCTGTTGCGTCAGATCGCGAACGAATTTTCCGTGCTTGTCGGTGGCAATGAACAGCACGTTGACTTCGTTTACTTTTGCGCGAATCGTAATCATCGCGCTTTGCGGGTCGTCCAGATTTTCTGCAGCGCCCCCGGCGTTGTACGCGCTCAAGCTGGGCGCCGAGGCGTATGCCTCCTGCGCTCGTGCCTGCGACCCAAGGCCGGCAGTCGCCAACAATAGAGCCAGGAGCCGGAGATAGGTCTTCGTGTACTTCATGCCCAGAGAATCCAATTTTTTCATCCTTAACACGGCCAGAGGACACTCCTAAACTATTAGATGCACGCCAGAGGCCGAAAGCAGGTCCTCGCCGTACGGCGCTATCTCATTGACTCTAGGAGCGTGTCGCTGAAGTGCCAAGTTACAAAAGGAGCACACGTTTGGTCATGGCAGAAGACTTGCAGATTGTGTAGTTTGCGCGACGGGGACTGACCACCGGGCATTGGCCAGTCGGATTCACTGTACAAGAAATATTCGACTCAATTCCGCCGCGTTTTCTTACAATCCATTTGGAGGTAATCGTGAAGAAACTCATCGTGTGTTTCTTGGCCGTGCTTTTCTCGTCGGTGGCTACGTTCGCGGTCAATGACGAACGGGAAGAAGAGCGCGTGAAAGATGCTGGCGAAGTGCTGAAGGAGATCCTCAACATTCCCGACGACATTCCGCAAGATTTGCTCGACAAGGCCGAGTGCCTGATCATCCTGCCTTCGGTAAAGAAGGGTGCGTTCGGGATCGGCGGCAGCTATGGGCGCGGCGTGATGGTGTGCCGCGGCGGCGAGCATTACAAGGGCAAATGGGGCGCCCCCGCACTCTATGCGCTCGAGGGTGTCAGCATCGGATTTCAGCTGGGCGGTCAGGCCACCGACTTCGTGCTGTTGGTGATGAACCCGAAGGGCGCGGAATCGCTGCTCTACAGCAAAGTGAAGCTGGGCGCGGACGCGTCGGCCGCGGCAGGCCCCAAGGGACGAACCGCCGAGGGCGCCACCGATATCGTAATGAGTGCCGAGATCCTTTCTTATTCGCGGAACAAAGGCCTGTTCGCCGGAGTCTCGCTGGAAGGCTCGACTTTGCGCTCCGATGGCAGCGCCAACGAGAAGCTATATGGAAAAAAGCTGAGCGCGAAGGAAATCATTCGCCAGGGTAAGGTCGGCATCCCGGCGTGCGCGCATCAGCTGGTTTCCCTCCTTGACAAGAAAACCCCGGTGAACAAGTCCGATCCGAAATCGCTGGAGTAGAATCGTCGGGTCGATAAGAAAGACCGATACTCTGTGAAACTCAGGGTCCTCTTTGGTTAAGAATTCCTCCGACAGAGTTCGCTGCGGCTGGGCGAGCAGCGAACTCATGATCCGCTATCACGATGAAGAGTGGGGCGTGCCGGTGCACGATGACCGCACGCTCTTTGAATTTCTCATTCTCGAAGGCGCACAGGCCGGTCTCAGTTGGAGCACCATCCTCAACAAGCGCGAGAATTACCGCAAAGCCTTCCACCGTTTTGACCCTAAGCGCGTAGCCGCTTTTGATCGCCGCAGAGTCCAGCGACTCCTTCTCGACCCGGGCATTGTCCGCAACAAGCTGAAGATCGCCTCGACGATCGAGAACGCGAAGGCGTTCCTCCTCGTGCAGGAGGAGTTCGGCAGCTTCGACGGCTACGTTTGGCAATTTGTGGGAGGCAACCCGATTGTCAATAAACGGAAGTCGCTCCGCCAGGTTCCTGCGAGCACCGCCGAATCCGACGCCATGAGCAAAGATCTCAAGCGCCGTGGCTTCAACTTCGTTGGATCAACCATCTGTTATGCCTTCATGCAGGCAGTCGGCATGGTGAACGATCACGTTGTGGATTGCTTCCGCTACCGACTCGTCGGGAAACGCCTCCCCTAAGTCGCATCGACGTGCGGTCACCGCCGGCTGGGATCGAAGAGGCTGGCGGTCAAATAGACCGCGACCAATCCGAGCAACAGCACTGCGCCTTCCACACGAGTCGACCAGACGTGCAGTGCATCAAATTGCACGCGGGCGGGATTGTTAAGCGTGACAGTGGCGAAGTCCCCGACCTGCGCGCGTAGCGTGTCCATTCGTGGGATGATCCCGAACTGCGAGACCAGCGTGAGCCCAAGCATCAGGCAGACAAGCACGTGGCGCAGGGCGAAGAGGTGAGCGGTGCCGTCGGTGAGGCGGCTGTAGATCAGGGAACTGAGCAGAAACACGCTCCCGGAGACGATGGCGATCCAGTGCAACTTGCCCAGCGCACGTCCGACCACATTCCCGGCGAGATGCGTGTCGGGCAGGACCTGGAAGGCGGTGGGAGCGAGCACGAAGGCGAAGAAGATCAACCCGCCGATCCAGACGACGAGCGAGAGCAACATGAGGAAGCGGAGGAAGGACATGACGGGAGAATTATAGTCGCGTCCGCCGTGATGTTTGATCCAGAGCTCCGACGGCGTCTTTCGCCTGCGTTTTCGTCGGCGGGAGGTCCTTTGCTCCGCTTGAAGGACGGCTTCGCTCAGGATGACGGCCGAGGAGAGAGGCGACTTCGTTTCCAAATTTACCCACCACGTGCGCCACCATGGGCGTGCACAGCTCGCCTCTTTTCCGATACATTAGTGAGTTCCCATGCTCGATCTGAATTTCGTCCGCGAAAACTTGCCCCTGGTGGAGGAAAAGCTGCGCCAGCGCGGCATGGACCCGGCTGTTCTCAAAGACTTCCACGAAGTCGACACACAGCGCCGCCACGCGATCACCGAAGCCGAAACCCGCAAGGCCCATCGCAACAAGGCTTCTGAAGAAATTGCCAAAGCGAAAAAGGCCGGCCAGGACGCCAGCGCCGCTATGGCCCAGACCAAGGAACTCCGGGAAGAGATTCAAGAGTTGGAAAGAACGGCGACCGATCTGGACGCTCGCCTGCGCGACATTCTGGTCGGAATTCCGAACCTCCCGCACTCCAGCGTGCCGGTTGGCCGTAGCGCCGAAGATAACGTCGAAGTGCGTCGCTGGGGAACTCCGCCGAAGTTCGACTTCACTCCTAAACCGCATTGGGAACTGGGTGCGGAACTCGGCATTCTGGATCTGGAGAGGGCGGTCAAGCTTACAGGAGCGCGCTTCGCCGTCTATTGGGACTTGGGCGCGAAACTCGAGCGAGCACTCGCGAACTTCATGCTTGACCTGCACACGCGCGAGCACGGATATACCGAAGTTCTCCCACCATATCTGGTCAATTCCGATTCGATGTACGGCACGGGACAACTTCCCAAGTTCGCCGAGGACTCGTTTCGCGTACCGCATGGCGAGAAGGATCTCTGGCTGATTCCAACCGCCGAAGTCCCGGTCACGAACCTGTTTCGCGATGAAGTTCTGGAGCAAACGCGGCTGCCCATTTCGCTCACTGCCTATACCCCGTGCTTCCGCAGCGAAGCCGGATCGTACGGAAAAGACGTGCGCGGGATCATCCGCCAACATCAGTTCCAGAAGGTTGAACTGGTGAAGTTCGCCCGGCCGGAAAATTCCTACGAAGAGCACGAGAAGCTCACCCGCGATGCCGAGGAGGTCTTGCAGAAGTTAGGCCTGCATTACCGGGTGGTGACGCTCTGCACCGCCGATATGGGCGCGGCTTCTGCCAAGACGTACGATATCGAGGTCTGGCTGCCCGGACAGCAGTTGTTCCGCGAAATTTCGTCGTGCTCGAATTTCGAGTCGTACCAGGCGCGGCGGGCCAACATTCGTTACCGCCCCGAGGGCAAGAGCAAGGCCGAACTCGTGCACACGTTGAACGGCAGCGGACTGGCGGTCGGGCGCACCTGGGTGGCGATTGTGGAGAACTATCAGCAGGCGGATGGGAGCGTGGTGATTCCTGGGGCGCTGCGGCCGTATATTGGCGCGGAGTGCATCACGGCGAAAAGCTTCTAGCTCCTAGCTGCTAGCTTCTAGCTAACCGAAGGCCAGGTCTGGGTTAGCTAGTAGCTAGTAGCCAGAAGCTAGAAGCTGTCATCATTGCCAAGAAAGGGAGCGGTCACTAGACTTGAGAGCGGAAATTACGACCACGGCGCCCAGCGCGCCTCTGCCAATGAACGCCGTTTGGCGCACAATTCGCGGATACATCCTGTGGCAGTACGAGCGGGGCACGCTGCATTACGACATCATGGTCACGCTGATCCTGATCTTCATTTTCTTTTCCCCGCGAGTGATCGATTTCAACGACAAACCCATTGCCCGCAACTCGCATCCGACTGATGTAGTGGTTACGACCGATGGTGAGGGGCGCCTGCTGTACCAGGTAGCGGCGAGTGCGATTTCGGCGGGCGATGATCGTTCCACACGGGAGCAGTTGCTCGGCATCATTGAGCCAATCTCGGGAGCGGTCTCGATCGTCAACTATGAGACCGTCACCGACCACAAGGGGCATGTACAGAGCTACAAAGTCGTGGTGAGGAGAGATTAGCCGTCGCGGTGCTTCGGAACTAAGAAAGCCTTATGAGAACTTTTTCGCTGGTCCTCACAATCGCGCTGTGCTCTTGCTTTCTTGAGGTAGGGGAAGCGCCGGCTCAAAAACCCGACGACTCCGGCGCTCTGGATGCCGTCCTAAAGAAGATGGACACAGTGGCCGCAAATTTCCGAACTACGCAGGCAGACTTCGAGTGGGACCGCTATGAAAAAGTCATCAACGAAGTCGACGACATCCAGTCGGGTACCATCTACTATCGCCGCGCCGGTAAAGAAATCGAGATGATGATCGACGTCAAGAAGGCAGGCAGCAGTCCCGATCAATTGAAACCTGAGCCGAAATTTGTGCTCTTCCACGAAGGTAAGATTCGCATGTATCAGCCCAAGCCCGACCAGGTGACGGTTTATGATCTCGGCAAGAACAGTTCGGATTTTGAGAGCTACCTGGTTCTAGGCTTCGGAGGAAGCGGGCAGGATCTGGTGAAGGCATTTGATGTGACCTACCAGGGCTCGGAGACCATCAACGGCGTTGCCACCGCCAAGCTGCAACTGGCCCCGAAGTCGGAACGGGTACGCAATAACTTCAAGCAAATTCTTCTCTGGATCGACCTCGATCGCGGCATCTCCGTGCAGCAGCAGTTTTTTGAGCCGCAGGGCGATTATCGCCTGGCCAAGTACACGGCGATCCGGGTAAACGAGAAGATCGGCAACGACGTTTTTCAACTCAAGACCACAGGCAAGACAACCACCATCTCGCCTCGCGGTTAAGTTGTTGAATTAAAAGAGCAAGAAGGTGTGCTGGAAAGTGTACGTGAGACGATATACTGAC
Source organism: uncultured Acidobacteriaceae bacterium (assembly GCA_963819035.1). Lineage (GTDB taxonomy): Bacteria > Acidobacteriota > Terriglobia > Terriglobales > Acidobacteriaceae > Sulfotelmatobacter. The sequence continues at coordinate 249,411 of CAWFUU010000011.1, forward strand.
CGCACCTCAGTTGGGTTTATTCATGGCCAAAGTTTTTACGATTACAGTCCCTCCTAAGCTGGGAAACAAGCGACGGGAACGCACGTCCGATCCTCGATATGTGGATGGGCAACGCCTGCTGGTGGAGGCGATGAAGTACCTGGCCCAGGTCGACCCGGTGAAAAACCGCGCAGCGATCGAACTCATCTCCGAACACGTTCGCACCAGATTCCGCATGAGCGACTCGCCGTTGGGGTAGAGCGGCGTTCTAACACGTCTCGGGGTCAATCCGTTCAGAAATAAACTTTGAGCGCGAACTGAATGACGCGTGGCCCTCGGTCCGAAGTAACCTGGCCGAACTGTCCATCGCCACCGATAGCGCCGTTCTGATACGTGGGACTGTAGAACTGTACGTGATTGAAGGCGTTGAAGAACTCGCTGCGGAATTCTATCGCTCTGCCCTCGCCGAATTTGAATTCCTTCTGAATCGAGAAATCCCAGTTGTTGATGCCGGGGCCGCGCAGCGCATTGCGCCGCATAGTGCCGTGGGTAAATAGCGGTACACCCCCGGGCGTCAGATTCGGGTCGGAAGGCAGACCAATGGGATTTCCGACCGCACAAATTAGGTTTGTGGGATCGAAATAATAGTGCCCCAGTGACCCGCCACCGCAACTTCCCGACAGCGTTTGAAGCTGTCTGGGGTTATGAAAAATCTGAATGGGCCCGCCGACATCCGGGCGATCAAGATAGTTATCCAACTGGCTGGAATTATTTTCGGAGAACAGGGTGAACGGGTTACCGGACTGAAAACTGGCGATGGTACCAACCGTCCATCCTTCGGTCAGTTTTCGCAGAAGCGCGTTTCCCCGAAACGGCTTGTCGATTGGAAGCTGCCAGATCGGACTCAATACCAGACGCTGCCGCGCGTCGAAATCTGCCAAGCCCCGATCCAGAGCTGGATTCGTCGGGTCAGAGAAGGTTGAGGATCTCGCACGGAATCCGGATGTCGTATCGATCGTCTTGGCAAAGGTGTAGGCCACACGAAACTGCACGCCGTGGCTCAAACGCTTGTCGATGGTGAGTTGAAACTGGTTGCTTGAGGAACCTGCTTCCCCCACGTTGGTGTAGATCTGCTGAGCCCCTTGTGGGACACCGCTCGCATCGCAATTGGCGAGCGGGCGGGCACACTCGGGATTCAAACCCGAATACCCGACGCTGTTGTACTGAGCGATGAGATTCGACAGAGTGGGGGAATTGACCTCGGCGGTAGCGATGGCTTTGCGGCTGAGACTTCCTACGTAGGCGGCTTCCACCATCGTGTCTTTCGAAAGCTGGTACTGGAAGCCAAAATTGAAGTTTTCCGAGTAAGGAGTGCGGAAGTGCGGGTAAACGACATAAGCGAAGGGCAGCGCCGGAGTGAAAAACTGGCCTAGATGTCCGCCCGCGATGAAAGGAAAAGGATCGGAATAGAGGCTCTGGAACGGATCTGCCACATAAGAGCCGTTGGGCTGAGCGGCCAGGCACCCATCCGAATTATTCGTCTGCACGCCAAAACAGGGAAAATTGTTGGCCACATAGCCAAAGGGAGGCTGGCCTCCGAACTGAAGGTTCAGCGCGCCGTCTTCGAGGTCATAGAAGATGCCGCCCCCGCCCCGCATCAACCAGCTTGGCGTTGCCGAGCAGGTCCCAGGCAAAACCAAAGCGCGGGGCAAAATTGTTGCGGTCAGGATAAATCAAGCCCCGATTCGGCGTCCCCGGATCGCCGGGATAAAGGAACCTTCGGGGAGCCCCGGGAATACTTCGTACGACTGCTGCCCGGGATACCAGCCCATGATCTCGTTGTGTGGGTCTTGCTGTGGCGAATTGAATTCGTAGCGAACGCCGAAATTCAGAGTCAGCCGCTTGGTGCCTTCCATGCATCCTCTCCGAAAAAATAGAGCGAGTGCGTGCGGATGCCATAAGCCGCGTTGGAGAACTGGTAGTAGTTATCGAAGAATCCTCCGACGAAATCGGCCAATGTGCTTCCCGTGTAGATTCCGCCTTGGCCGAAGAAGAAACTGCCATTGTTGTAGAAGTCGAAATTGAAATTGTTCTGCGACCCAGCGCAGTCTCCACCGAACTTCATGTCGTGTCGGCCACGAGTCCAGGAGAGCGTGTCCTGATATTGAAAGGTAATGTCGTGGATCTTGGTGGGACCGCCGCGGTGTCGGACCCAAGTTGAAATTTCCCACGACACTCATCAGCGGTGGGGCGGTACCTTTCAGGTCATCCGGGTTCACGCTGAGAAAACCTAGAGCAGAAGGTGAGGTCTTGGTCGTGGGCACTGCGTTAAAAGTGGCCACACGATTCGTCGCGAACCTCAGTTCATTGACCATGGTGGGGGAGATGGTGCGAGTCCAAGTGAACGCGGCATTCTGATAGCGCTGATTATCGGTAAAGCCCGATCCGACCGGGACATCACCTCCGCTTGAAGCGCCGTTAATGATCTCGAACGGATATGCGTCCGGATTATCGTCAAACAGGTACACCGCCGACAACACGTCTTTCGATGAAATGTTGTAGTCGAGCGGAAAATGAACTGGTTATCTTTAATACTGGCGACGGGGTCGGCGACAAACGTATTGCCAGGACGATTGGGAGACGGCAGGTAGTTGTTGATATAGTTCGCGATCACCGGATCGACTGGTACCTGATTGTTCGGGTAATTGTTCCCGGTGGCGGGGTTCACCAGCTGGATTGGATTCGCTCCCGCCAGCAATTCACTGAAATCGCCCGTACGCTCGTTTGGGCTCAGCACCTGGATTGGGCCGGGATTCTGGCCTTCACTGCGCCGTGTGCCTTGGTACGAAGCGAAGAAGAACATCTTGTCTTTCTTGATGGGAAACCCGATGGTCCCACCAAACAAATTTCGCCGCAGCACCGGTACTTCCTGCAGGAAATAATCGCTGGCGTCCAGGGCGGTGTTGCGGAAGAACTCGAATGCGCTGCCATGAATGGCATTCGTGCCTGACTTGATCACTTGATTCACGATGCCGCCCGAGGTCCTTCCATATTCGGCGGTGTAGTTGTTAGTGATGATCTTGAATTCATCGACGGCGTCCGGGTTGGGATTGACAACGATATTGTTGCCCAGAAAGTCATTGTTATCGGCGCCATCGATGAGGAAGGTCATGCGACTCCGAGCGCTGGCCGCTGACGGAGAAGGGATTGCCCGAACCGTCGTCTTGGTCCGGCGCGAAGACTCCGGCCTGCAGCAGGCCGAGTTGCATGGTGTCGCGCTCCACCAACGGCAGGTCGAGGATGCGCTGCGTCGTTTCCACTTTCCCCAGGGTAGCGCTGACGTGTATCCACCTGGGAGACGTCTCCGGTGACCTCGACTACCTGGCTGGTGGTGCCCACTTTCAGAACGACGTCGAGGTGCGCGTTCTGATTGATCTGCAGCGTAATTCCCTTCCGCACATACTTGTCGAAGCCTTGCTGCTCGACGGTCAATTCGTACGTCCCGATTGGAACTAGGGTGAACAAGTAGTCGCCGTCTTTGCTGGAGGCCGTGCTCCGGGGGACGTTGGTTTCAGAGTTCTTGAGCGTAATCTTTGCGCCCACCACCACGGCGCCGGTGGCATCCTTCACGGTTCCCGTCAGGAGAGCCGTCGCTTGCTGCGCCTGAAGGTTGAAGCTATTGCTCAGCAGAAGGCAGATTGCGGCAAGCCCAGCAGCTCTGGAAGCTGTGACAAAACGACCTACACACATGCGGGGTCTCCTAAACAAAGTGAGGCAAACACGGGTGTCTCCGACGGGAACCGGGAACACAGAATGTGGGCCGTGGAGTTAATGGCGGTTATTGTGCAATTGTAAGACCACGATTTTCAAGCTCATTTTCAAAGATTTGGCTAGAGTGAAACGTTTTATCTCCACTTCATCACATATGGACGTTCCAGATTCTGGAGGTTCATTCAGCTTCGATGGAACAGCGCGGACGCAAGAAATATGACCACGGGATAGCATTCCAGAGTGTAACGAGGCTCGGGATTCTCCAGCGTGCCGAGAAACACAGATCGCAGAAACAGAAACAAGAACAAAACAAACAAACCGAGTCCGACGATTGTGCGGACACGCATCAGGCCCGCAGCTGCCATCGCGACGTAAACCAAATTGATCAACCCTAGGCCCAGGCTCAGGGCGAGCCAGCGGCGGTCGTCGTTGAACTCCCACCAGCGCGGGTCGGACGGAAACAACTCGGTCCGCGGACGCAGCCACATATCCGCGATGCGAACCGCCGGCAGCCACAGGTAATAGCGCAATGGCGCCGCGTGGATCCGCTCCGCGGCCAGCGCAGCGAAGCGTGCATCGAGTTCAGCCGTCAAGTCGTGATCACGGTTGTAGTCGGCGAATAGTTGGCGAGTCTGGTCTCGTTGCAGGGGGGAATCAAAAGCCCGGGTGGGAAGCCGTGTGAAGTCGAGTTCCGTCCCGGGCACGTTCCAATAAATCTCCTGCACCGAAACGTAATCTTCGATCCAAGTTTTGACCCAGCGATTGAAGCCGGTCATGACCAATTCATCGGAGTCGTTGGCGTACCGTGGCGCGAGGGGTTGAAAGCGATGCATTGTGTGCAGGTTTCGCAACGTCCAGGGAATCAAGGGAGCAGTGGCTCCGATGGCAACGAGCAGTCCCGCCCAGACAATGGAAAAACGGTCTCCCCCGCACTCGGCCACTCGTTCGGCGCAGGCTCCGCAGGAGCAGCCACAATAAATATCCGCCCACGGCGGCGAGCAAGATGCCCCCGTCGGGGCGCAGCAGAATGCCCGCCCCGATCGACAGGCCGCAACCGAGCCAGATAAGACCACGATGCCGCCCCTGCCCATCCGCGCCCACCGCTCCTAGGCCGCAAATAGCCAAGTCCAGCGCCAGCGCCGTAAAGAAAATCTCCAGCGTCTCAGTCAGGGCCGTAGCTGCGTAATTCGCCAGAAATGGGCAGATCGCGGCGAGCAGAAAACCGGCTTGCGCAGCTCGTGGGGAAAGTAGACGCCGCGACAGATCTGCGATCAGGAAACACGTCCCCAAGTCGGGGACAACCTGCACCAGCAGGACGGCGCGAAAATTTTCGATTCCGAAGATAGCGAAGATCGCGGCCAGAAATGCGGGGTATCCCGGCAGGCGCGAGAGCGTCGGCATGATCACGCCCGAGTTGGTGACGCCGTAAACTCCGTGCTGCAGCCAGTTCTCCGCGATGTTGGCGTAGAGCCGGGAATCGTCTACCACCCCCGGAAATCGCCAGACCAGCAGCAGGCGCAGGCCCAGACCCACCAGGCCCGCCCCAAGAAAGAACCGCGCCTTCTTCCTTACGAGTTCCCGCAAGGAGCGACTATAGCGCGTTTGCGGCAACCGGGAGGCAGGAAAGTGTATTCTATAACGCAGAGCAGTGACACTCGCCCTGTCCCGTTGCAAATTGACCGTGTGCCGCTTTGCGGCATGCGGAATGATCTATTCCCATGGCTGGACCAGTTTTTTATGATCCGCGACGCGCCCGCTGGAAACGCCTGCGGCGTCTGTTCGACGTCTCGGCCGTATTTGTTTCCGCGCTGGTGATTTTCTTCGTTTACACGGCCCTGCGTGATGAGCCCTTGCCGGAACTTCTGTTCTCCCCGCAGAAACGCGCCTTCAAGGCTCTAAAGGAAAGCGAAAAGGAGAAGGCTCGCGACCGGCAAAAGAAGCTGGCGGCCCGTTCGCACCGAAAGTCGAAGCTGGCGGCGTCCCAAGTGAAGCTGAATCAGGAAGAAGGAATTCGCGCTGCCTTCTACGTGCCCTGGGACGCCGCCAGTATCTCTTCGCTGCGCGATTACGGCCGCCAGATCGACATTCTTTATCCCGACTGGCTGCACGTGCTCACGGCCGACGGGCATCTGCAGGGCATTGACGATCAGACCAGCAAGTTTTTCGATGTCGTGCAAGGCAGCACCGTCCGTCCGGTCGACGATCGCGTAATGCCGTTGGTCAACGCGGAAGACCCCAGCATGGAAGTATTCCCCATGGTGAATAACTTCGATGGCGCGGTCTGGGTCGGGGGCGTCACGGGTTTCCTGAACAATCCCGACGCGCGGGCGACCTTCCGCCGCCAGGCGGCTCAGTTTCTTTCTTCGGGGCGCTACCACGGGTTAATGGTCGACTTCGAAGCCTTCCCGCCCAGCGGGCAGCCCGGTTACGTGGCGTTGCTGAAGGAATTGTCGGCAGACTTGCACGCCCGCGGAATGAAGCTGTACGTCGCGGTCCCGCCGCACAATGGGGAATACGATTACCCGGCGATCGCGGCCGCTTCTGATGGCGTTGTTCTCATGAACTACGATGAACACTATCCTGGAGCGGCGTCGGGCCCGGTGGCCTCGCAGGATTGGTTCGTCAAGAACCTGACCTACGCCACCAGTGTCGTCCCCAAAGAAAAGATCATCTGCGCCATCGCGAACTACGGCTACGATTGGGTCCTCAAGCCGCCGAAAGGAAAACTGCCGCCCGAGGCACACGATTCCAGCGTCAGCGTGCAAGAGGCATGGCTCGCCGCGCGCGATTCCGAGCAAGACGTCAACTTCGATGACGACGCGCTGAACCCGCACTTCAGCTATCTCGACGAACGCAGCCTGCGCCACGATGTCTGGTTCCTCGACGCGGTCACCGCTCTTAACCACATGCGAGCCGCGCAAACATTGGGAATTAAAACCTTCGCTCTCTGGCGCCTCGGTGGCGAAGATCGCTCGCTGTGGCGGGTCTGGGACATGCCTGGCGATCCCTCTGCCACTGACAGGTTGCACGACGTGCCCCCCGGCGCTGACGTCGACATGGAGGGCCAGGGTGAGATCCTGCGCATCGAAGACAAACCCGCTCACGGCACTCGTGATCTGACCATTGACGCCGACAGCAAACTGATCACCGATGAAGTGTTCCAGACCATGCCTGAGCCGTATCGTGTCGGACGGTATGGCTACAGCCCGAACCGGGTTGCGATCACGTTTGACGATGGACCCGATCCGGAGTGGACGCCAAAGATTCTCGACGTGCTGAAGGACAAGCACGCCACCGCCACATTTTTTCTGATTGGCATCCAGACGGACAAATTTTCCGGCATTGCCAAGCGCATTTATAACGAAGGCAACACCATTGGGAACCACACGTTCACCCATCCCGATGTCAGCAACATTTCCACCTCGTATATGAAGGTGGAGCTGAATCTAACCGAGCGCCTGTTCGCCAGCTTAATGGGAGTCCGAGTGACGCTGATGCGTCCCCCCTATGCGGTTGACGAAGAGCCGGACACAGCCGACCAGGTACGCCCCCTCGAGATCCCGCAAGAAATGGGTTACATCACGGTGGGCAACCGCATTGATCCCAACGATTGGAGCAACAATCCGCGCCGCTCGGCCGAGCAGATCACGGCCTATGTGCTTTCGCACTTGCCGCCTTGCCGCCAAGAGGACCTGCGATGCGGCAATATCGTGCTGCTCCACGATGGCGGCGGCAATCGCGCGGAGACTGTTCGCGCCCTCCCGATGATCATTGACGGAATCCGGGCGCGCGGCTATGAGATCGCGTCCGTTTACGATCTCCTGGGAAAAACCAGGGCTGATGTGATGGGACCGTTGCCGGCAGGCGAGCGATGGGCAGCGCGGCTGGACCGGCTGGGCTTCTGGCTATTCGATGTTGGCATCGTCGGCATCACCTGGATTTTCCTCGTCGGTGACTTGCTGATGACAGGCCGTCTGCTGTTCATCGGAGCGGCCGCGGTCTATGACCGGGTACATGAGAAGATTTTCGGCAAGCCGGCAGAAGTCGCTTCTTACCGGCCAAAAGTCGCCGTACTGATCCCGGCTTACAACGAAGAGAAAGTGATCGAGCGGACGGTACGCGCCGCATTGAACTCCAATTATCTAAATCTGCGCGTCATCGTGATTGACGACGGCTCGAAAGACCGCACGCTCGAAGTCGCACGAAGGGCCTTCGCGTCGGAAGCGGCTGCGGGACGAGTCCTGATCCTGGGCAAGGCGAACTCCGGCAAAGCCGAGGCTCTCAATTACGGCATCGAGCATATCGGCGATGCGGAGTTGTTCGTGGGCATTGATGCCGACACCATCATCGCGTCCGACGCCATCTCGCGCCTGGTTCCCCATTTCATCAATCCCAAAGTCGGTGCTATTGCGGGCAATGCCAAGGTTGGAAACCGGGTGAACCTCTGGACGCGCTGGCAGGCGCTGGAGTACATCACCAGCCAGAACTTCGAACGCCGCGCCCTTGATGTGCTGGGCGCGGTCAGCGTCGTGCCGGGGGCGATCGGCGCATGGCGGGTTTCCGCAGTGCGCGAGGCCGGCGGATACCACACCGATACGGTTGCGGAAGATGCCGATCTCACCATGGCTTTGCTGCGCCGCGGATATCGCGTCGAGTACGAAGACATGGCGCTCGCCTACACCGAGGCTCCGACCAACGCCAATGGCCTGATGCGCCAGCGGTTTCGCTGGTCCTTTGGCATTCTGCAGGCGGTCTACAAGCATCGCGGAGTCTTCGCGCGCAAGGGCGCGCTGGGATGGGTGGCACTGCCAAACATCGTGATCTTCCAGATTCTGCTGCCGCTGGTGTCGCCGCTCATTGACATCATGTTCGGGGTGGGCACGATCTGGTATCTGATCCAGAAGCACTTTCACCCGGACTCGACCGATCCGGCCAGCTTCCACAAACTGGTCGCCTTCTTCTTCGCATTCCTAGTGATTGACTTCTTCGCATCGGCGATCGCGTTCGCGCTGGAACGACGTCGTCCCGACGACAAGGAGGATGGCTGGTTACTCAGCCAGGTCTGGCTGCAGCGCTTCGCCTACCGCCAGTTATTTTCGATTGTGCTGTTCAAGACCTTGAAGCGCGCGCTGGAAGGCCGCAAGTTTTCCTGGGACAAACTGGAGCGCACGGCCGCAGTGAAGTATGTGCCGTCGGAAACCCGGGACCAGGTCAACGTGCCGTAAGGACGGCCTCGCTGACAGTGAGCCATTTGCTTGGTCGAAGCGAACTAGCCTGGGTTGATTTCATACTTTCCCAGAGGATTCCTTTCGCGGTATCATCTCGGCCTCTATCGTGTTTGAAGGTCCCCCTCCATTCGTTAAGTGCCCGGAGGAGCAAGCATGAAGTTGGCATCGGCCCTCGGTCGTCTGTGGAAGCGGGGAGAGTCATCGGCGGGACGCTCCAGCTCGACTCATGCATCTTTGTTCGCGCCCGATCCGCTCGGAGAATGGCTGCTTTCCTGGTGTCGTCTGCTCAATGCTTTCCCGGATGTTGAGCTCTCGCTCGCGTTGCCTGAAGCTGTCAGGCAACAAGGAGTTAAGCCAGGCCAATGGATTCACGCACGCGGCCCAGACGGTGATGGCTACATCCTGATTGAGGAGGAATCAGGAAGATACTCGGCCAGTCTGCCCGAGGGCGTTCGCCCCGAAGAAGTGGTCGAGCTCCAATTGGATGCGATAAGCCGCGCGCCGGCAAAGGAACAACTGAAGGCCTATATCGCAAACGCCGAACTGGCGCTCAACTCCGGACGCAATACAAGCGCCGCCAGGCTTCTCGCGCCCGCTCGTCAGCTCCTCGATTGGGCTGCCAGTGCCAGTGAATACGATAGGCGGATTGAAGTGATTGTCCGGAATGGGCTCCAACAGATATCTCCGCTTAAACGATCCAATAAGTTGTCCGCCAACGAGTTGGTCTCTCGAACCGACTTCCTTGCCGAATTGCTGAATACTTTGGTGAAAGACGCTGGAACATGCTATGGCCGGTTCGTTGCGGTTGAGCCGATGCTCGCTATCGACTCCAGCCCGATCGCAGCGGATTTCTGGAGTCGGTTCCCGCCCATCGCTGTGGACAGCTCGACGTATTCGGAACTGCTCATGCTTCGCGCTGTCCTTTTTGCCATTAAGGAAGACGCGAAGAGTCCCAAAGAGGCTCAATTCACGTTTGTGGATGAAACCACGTTCGCGTTCTTGGATGTTATGAAAGATCGACGCGAACCCGGCGCCAGGGCCAGAGGGATGGCCAACATCGCTTCAGTTCAAGCCATCAAGCAGGGGCGGGAGCACCACCTGCAAAGAGCAATCGACAGCTTGCAAGATGAAGGAGAAACATACATAACTGGCGCGCTCGAACTCGGTTCGACGGACCATGGCCTGTTTTTCGACCTTCTTTGCAATGCCGTGCCTCCGATCCGCGCCGCGCATGAACTCACGAAATACGTGGACGAGGCGTATAAGCTATTTCCGAAATTCGCCTCACCTTCGTTTAGAAAGTTCGTAAAGAAGGCGCGCCACGCACTTGAAGAGAAGAGAGTCCGGCTATCGGACTCGCTGACCGAGGACGCGGAAGACATCGCCGGCATGTTATTCGCTCGAAATCGCCAACAAGTGGTCGAAAAAATGGCATCGGAAGGAACTGCAGCAGCCGCGTTACAAGCGGCGCACTTCACCACGCACAAGCTGCTCTATCCTCGCAGCATGGAGCCGTATTTGCTCGGTGAGAAATCCGACCTGCAGTGGAAGCTAACATGGACACTGAACGCCAACAAGTAGAGCAATCGGTCTTAGCGATCACGCAAGCGATCGGGACCGACATTGCCTACCTGGAAAATGATGAGATGGGCCACTTTGATCCGATCACCCTTGTGGCGTCAGCAGCCGCGCTCCTTCTGACCGCATTCTTCGAGGGCGCTCGCGATGCAGCAAAGGACGGCGGCAAGCGCGTCGGCGTCGCCCTGACGGAACGCATCAGTCGTCTCTTCTCTTCCCGGGGGACTGCCTCCGCTTCTGCCCATGTGATCGTTGCGGCGCAAGGAGTGAGCCGAGCGGAACTTCAACGGTACGGAGACGTGGCACAATCGCTGGTACAGGCTGCATTGGTGGAAAACGGGTTGCCCCTACGAAAGGCAGAGTCGCTCGCGAGCACGATCCGCAGCGAGGCTGATCGGATCGCAGCGCGGGCATCGTCACAAGAAACGAAATAGAGAACCAACCGCGGGCCGCGTCAGGTTTCTTGGAATGGCGCCCACTCCATTAGCGGAACAGCAGGCCTGCGAACTCCGCCAGATTCCTCCGCCATACCATCCAGGTGTGCATGCCCGACGTCTCGATGTCGGTATGCTGCACGCCTTTCGACTTCAACCACTCCCGCAGATTGCGATTCACCGTGATCAGGCGGTCCTCGGTGCCGCATGCGATCCAGAGCAGGCGAATCTGCTGGTTGGCCTTGGCATCGAGGCCGGGGAAGTCCTTGTCAAACTCGTCTGGAATTCCGCCGGAGCTGAAAGCCCCGATCCAGCCGAACTTGTCGAGATTGTTCAGCCCGGTCAGGAGTGACTCCGAGCCACCCATCGAAAGTCCGGCAATCGCGCGGGAACCGCGGTCTTTCGTGATCCGATATTCGCTCTCGACCTTGGGCATAACTTCGCTCAGCAAAGCTTCGCGGAACCGCGAGAAGTTCTTGTCGCGCACGTCAGTGTGGCTCCAGGCGCCCCATCCCAACTGAATCATCTCCATGGTTCCGTAGCCGAGTGGCATGATAACGACCATCGGTTTGACTTTGCCTTGGGCAATCAGGTTGTCGAAAATGACGTTGGCGTGGCCGACGGCCGTCCATCCGCTGGCGTCGTCGCTGAATCCGTGCAGCAGATACAGGGCGGGATACGTCTTCTTCGCTGCAGCGTCGTATCCGGCTGGCGTATAGACGTAATAATCACGATCATCGCTCGCAACCACGGACTTGTAGAAATGATGATGAATCTCTCCGTGTGGCACATCGTTTACTTCCCAAGGAAGCCCCGGCCCGGGCACGTGGACTGTGTTCCCCGGCATGATCAAGTTCGGAACCAGCATGTGGTTATAGGGATCAAGGTTGCGCACGCCATCAACGCTATAGGAGTATCCGTAATAGTCCGGGGGCAGCGGCGCAGTGGTCACGCTCCACACTCCCTGATCGTCTTTCTGCATGGCGACCGGATCAGCGCCTTCGCGGGCTAGCTTGACGTCCTGTGCGTTGGGGGCGCGGTATCGGAAGGTGACACTGTTGTCCGGATGTACTTCCGGCGTGACCAGCCACGGTGGCATTTGCGGTGGTTGGGCCGCGGGTTTGGTTTGCTGAGCCGTTGCGAGACCGAGAAAAGCGAAAAGACAGAAGATAAGAAGGACGAGGTGAAGCTTCATCGTGGGAGCTCCTCAGGTTTCGTAAGCCGCCCAATTGTATAAGTTGAACGCCACGAGGCGCTAGCACGCTAGAACAGAACGATGTAGTAACAGGCGGAACTCGGGAGCGGATTATTGGTTCTTCGCTGCCACGTCCAGCCGAGCTTCGGCGCGATGCAGTGAATCCAGCGCGCGTTCCACGTCAACGCTGACGTCCCCGCTGGTCAGCCGCTGCTCCGCGCGCTCTTTGGCTTCACGAGCGCGCTTCACGTCAATTTCCGAAGGACGCTCCGCGGTCTCGGCCAGGATCGTCACCTTGTTGGGCAGGACTTCCGCGAACCCCCACGCCACAGCCAGATGCTGCTCGGTCGAATTCTCGCGAAACGTGACCTCGCCGACCGCCAGTTCGGTGATCAGCGGTGCATGCCCCGGCAAGATGCCCAGATATCCGTTCTTGCCGGGAATCTGAATTTCTTCCGCCGCCGTCTCTACAACCTTCTTTTCGGGCGTGACGATCTCGAGTTGAAAAGTATCAGCCATGAAATCAGCTATCAGCTGTCAGCCCGGTCCAGCTTCAGCTCTCTTTGCGAGTCGAGCTGAAAGCTGATGGCTGAAAGCTGACAGCTTGTTTTACGCTGCCGCCTTCATCTTCTCCGCGGCTTCCAGTACTTCCTCGATCGGCCCTTTCATATAGAAAGCCTGCTCGGGGATGTCGTCGTACTTCCCTTCCACAATGGCCTTGAAGCCTTTCACCGTATCGGCGATCTTGACGTACCGTCCGGCCGCGCCCGTGAATTGCTCGGCCACGTGGAACGGCTGCGAGAGGAAGCGCTGAATCTTGCGCGCCCGCGCCACGGTCAGCTTCTGATCTTCGCTGAGTTCGTCGATGCCAAGAATCGCGATGATGTCCTGCAGGTCTTTGTAGGTCTGCAGCGTCCGTTTCACCGATTGCGCCACGTCGTAATGCTCCTGTCCAACGATGCGCGGATCAAGGATGCGCGACGTCGAAGCCAGCGGATCGACGGCGGGATAGATTCCGATCTCCGTCAACGCTCGGGAAAGCACCGTCGTTGCGTCGAGGTGAGCAAACGTCGTGGCTGGCGCGGGATCGGTCAAGTCGTCGGCGGGCACGTAAATAGCCTGCACCGAGGTGACTGAGCCCTTCTTGGTCGAAGTGATGCGCTCCTGGAGCTCGCCCATCTCCGTCGCCAGGTTCGGCTGGTAGCCTACGGCGCTGGGCATGCGGCCCAGCAGCGCTGAAACCTCCGATCCCGCCTGCGTGAAACGGAAGATATTGTCGATGAAGAGGAGCGTATCAGCGCCCTCGGCATCGCGGAAATATTCCGCCACCGTCAGCCCGGTCAGCGCCACGCGCAGACGCGCCCCGGGAGGCTCGGTCATCTGGCCATAGATCAGCGCAGCTTTTGATTCCGCCGGCTTGCCGGGCTTGATGACGCCCGACTCTGACATCTCCAGCCACAGATCGTTGCCTTCACGGGTGCGCTCGCCGACGCCTGCGAACACGGAGTAACCGCCGTGCTGCTTGGCGACGTTGTTGATGAGTTCCATGATGACGACGGTCTTGCCCACGCCCGCGCCGCCAAATAATCCGATCTTGCCGCCTTTCAAGAAGGGCTGGATCAGATCAATGACCTTCACGCCGGTCTCGAACATTTCGGCAGTGGTGGCCTGCTCGTCGAACGCAGGCGCCAGGCGGTGAATCGGCATCCGCTCTTGGAACTCGATCGGCCCGAGTTGATCCACTGGTTCGCCGATCACGTTCATCACGCGCCCCAGCGTCCCACGGCCCACGGGCACGGAGATCGGTCCGCCCTGGTCGATGGCCTTCATGCCGCGCACCATGCCGTCGGTCGGCTGCATGGCGATGCAGCGCACACGGCCCTCACCCAGGTGCTGCTGCACCTCGAGAATCACGTTGATCGGGTCGGGCACAGTGAATCCGTCGCTCACGACCTTCACGGCCTCATAGATCGGAGGCAGTTTTCCCTCAGCAAATTGCAGATCCACAGCTGGACCCGCGATTTGAATGACATGTCCTACGTTTTCAGCCATAAATTAGCTTCTAGCTATAGCTGCTAGCTCCTAGCTTGGGTCAACATCATTTTCGACGCACTGACCTAACCAATAATCTCAAACACGAAAGTCTGTTTGGCTAGAAGCTAGTAGCTAGAAGCTAGCAGCTTCTTCACATTGCCGCCGCGCCGCTGACGATCTCGATGATCTCTTTCGTAATCTTCGCCTGTCTCGCCCGGTTCATGATCAGCGTCAGCGAATCGATCATGTCGGTGGCATTGTTGGTGGCCGAATCCATAGCGGTCATGCGCGCCGCATGTTCGGCAGCCACCGACTCCATGAGAGCCCGGAAAATCTGGATGCTCACATACTTTGGCAGCAGCGCGCGGAACAGATCCGCAGGGGGCTGCTCGTAGATGTAATCCACTTGCGCGGTGCCGAACTGCGAGGCCGCTTCTGCCGCGCCCTCGGTGCCACGCATGCCCACACCGGCGCTCACGGCAGCTTCTTTGGCCCTCTTCTTTTCTTCTTCGGTCATCTCCTCGGCTAGTCGTACTGCCTGCTCGCCGATCTGTTCGACGGGCAGAATCTGCTCCACAATCAGCCGCTGCGCGATCACCGACTTGAATTCGTTGAATACAATGTAGACCGCGTCGATCTCCTCGTGGCAGTAGCGCTGAATCACATTTTGGGCAAGCGCTGACGCCTGCGCGAATTCCACTTTGCCGAGAACGCCGACGTGCTCACCGGTGACTTGAATCGTTGCTGCGCGCTCCGCAGTCTCGGGTTCAATCTCGATCGACTCAGCCAACTCCGCCAGGCTGCGGGTTTGGACCTTCGCCCCGGGATAGCGCCGGCGCAAGAAATCACGGCACTTGCGCCCGACCGCCTCGATGTCGGTGTTCTTGCCCGCCTTCGACTCCAGGAAGCGCATGGCAGCTTTTGTGATGTTGGCGTTGAATGCGCCCGCCAAGCCCTTGTCGCCGGTCACCACGATCAGCAGAATGTTTTTTTCTTCCCGTTGCGCCAGCAGAGGATGTTTGGGCTCGCCGGTCTCGGGATCGTAAATCTCGGCGCGCGCCACCAGCGACTTCAATACATTCGTCAACATCTGAGCATACGGACGGGCGGCCAGGGCCCGCTCCTGCGCACGGCGCAGCTTGGCCGCCGAGACCATTTTCATGGCCTTAGTGATTTGCCGCGTGTTGATGACGCTGCGAATACGGCGACGGATGTCGAGAATGTTAGGCATTGAAAAACCCGCTTTTGGCTCTTAGCGCCCGGCTCTATCCGCTTCACGCTAAGAGCCAAAGGCCAAGAGCCAACAGCTTATTTCGCTACCGCTTCCCTCTGCGTCACAAATTGCTGTTTCGCTTCTTTGATCACGCCCTGTAACTGGCCTTTCAGCGTGTCGTCGAGAATCTTCTTCTCCATGATCGTGCGCAGCAGTCCCGGGTTGGTGGACTCCACATACTTGTAAAGCTCCCCCTCGAACTCACGCACCTGAGCAACCGGCATGTCGTCGAGGAATCCGCCCGTGCCCGCCATGATGATCAGAATCTGCTTGGAGAACGGCAGGGGCGAGAACTGATTTTGCTTCAGCAGTTCCACCAGCCGTTGGCCGCGATTCAACTGCGCTTGCGTCGCTTTGTCGAGATCGCTGCCGAACTGGGCAAACGCCGCAAGTTCGCGATACTGCGCCAGTTCCAGCTTCAAGGTGCCGGCAACTTGCCGCATCGCCTTGATCTGTGCGCTGCCACCGACGCGACTCACGGACAAGCCCACATTGACTGCCGGACGTATCCCCTGGTTGAACAAATCCGTTTCCAGATAGATCTGGCCGTCGGTAATGGAAATGACGTTGGTCGGAATGTAGGCCGAAACGTCTCCGGCTTGCGTCTCGATGATGGGCAGAGCGGTGAGCGAACCGCCACCCATTTTGTCGCTCAACTTGGACGCGCGCTCCAGCAGTCGGGAGTGGAGATAGAATACATCTCCGGGATACGCCTCGCGTCCCGGCGGACGCCGCAGCAGCAGCGAAATCTCGCGATACGACGCTGCGTGCTTCGACAAATCGTCGTAGATCACCAGGGCGTGCCGCTTGCTGTCGCGGAAGTATTCGCCCATCGCGCACGCGGCATAGGGTGAAATGTATTGCATGGGCGCCGGTTCCGACGCCGAAGCCGCCACGACGATGGTGTACTCCATCGCTCCAGCGTCTTCCAGGATCTTCACCACCTGGGCAATGGACGACCGCTTCTGACCGATCGCGTTATAAATGCAGATCAGATCGTTGCCCTTGCTGTTGATGATGGTATCGAGCGCGACCGCCGTCTTCCCGGTCTGCCGGTCGCCGATGATCAATTCACGCTGGCCACGGCCAATCGGAATCATGCTGTCGATGGCCTTCAGGCCCGTAGCCATGGGCTCGCGGACTGGCTGCCGATCAATCACGCCCGGCGCGATACGTTCCAGCGCAATGAACTTGTCGGTCGAGATGGGACCCTTGTCGTCGATGGGCTGGCCGAGCGAGTTGACCACGCGCCCAATCATGGCGCCGCCGACAGGCACGCTCATGATGCGGCCGGTGCGCTTGACCTCGTCGCCTTCCTTGATCTCGGTGTATTCGCCGAGCAGCACCACGCCCACCTGATCTTCTTCGAGGTTCATGGCAATGCCGGCCACGTCGTGTGGAAAGGCGAGCAGTTCGCCGGCCATGACTCTGTCGAGCCCGTAGACCCGCGCGATGCCGTCGCCCAGCGTGATGACCGTGCCGGTCTCGTCCACCGAGATCTTGGTTTCGTAGTTCTCGATCTGCTCGCGGATCAGTTTTGTGATTTCGTCTGCTTTGATTTGCGCCATAAAGTCAGCTCGTTGTCTTCAGCTACTCGCTAACCCACTCCAGGTTCTGGGCTAGAAGCGAAAAGCTAGGAGCTAATAGCCTCTCGAATCTTCTCCAACTGTCCCTTCACCGAACCGTCGTAGATCGTGCTGCCTACGCGGACGACGGCACCGCCTAGCAGTGATGCGTCGAGTCCGAACCGGCCGCGGATTTTTTTGCCGGTTACTTTTTCGATCTGAGCTTCCAGAGACCGCTTCTCGGCATCTCCCAGTTCGCGGGCACTGGTGATGTGTGCTTCGGCGAATCCCAGCCGGGCGTCGAGTTCCTTCTCCAGTTGCTCGGTAATGCGGCTGAGAAACTGCACTCGCCGGTGATCGATGAGCACCGCCATCAAGTTGCGAACGTGAGGTTCGATCCCCTCGCGGTGCACGATCGCGTCCAGCAAATTGCGCTTCTGGTCCGCCGGAACCGCAGGATTCTCCCACACGCGCCGCAACTCCGTGCTCTCCGCGAGCAACCCCGCGATCCGCCGCAATCCGCCAATGGCCCGATTCGCGTCGAGGCGGGCGCTGAGAACCACGTCCGCGAACGCCCGGGCGTAGGTGCTGGCAATGGAGGCCACGCCTAATTCCTGTCCTTTCCCGGACTGTCGGACGCCGTGCCCAACTGCATGGCAAAATTACGCACCAGAGCTTGATCCGTGGACGCGTCCACATGAATCTGCTTCTGCGCTAGCCCGACGGCCAGATCGGCAGCGTGGGCGGTCAAAAGGCGCCGCGCGGCTTTGGCCGCCGCTGCAATTTCCTGCTCCGATGCCGCCACCATCTTCCTTGCGTCTTCCAGCGCTGTGGCATGGATGCGGGCTGCCTCTGCCTCCGCCTCCTTTTCGGCCGCGTCGCGCATCATGCCGATCTCGACATCCAGCTTCATGAGTCGCGATTCAATTTCGGCCAGCTTGCGGCGCGCCTCTTCGCTCGCCTTCTGCGCTTCCTGCATCGCCTTCTGGATGGCCGCGGTGCGGTCGCGGAACAATCCTGGCATGTACTTGCGCCCCGCCCAGACAAGGATGGCCGCAATCACCACAAAATTTGTTATTACGCTCAACCAGTAGGATTTTTGCAAATCCAAACCGGTGAGCTGTGAGACCAGCCGCACCGAAGCCGACTGCTTGAATTCCGCGGTCTCGTCTTTTTCTTCGCCGGCCGCTTCACGACTCTCATGGGCCAGTTGCCGCCCCGGACCTCCAGAATTCTGGGAAGTATCCTTCTTCACTTGCGGCTGCGCAGGCGATTGATCCTCCGCGCGTACCGGGACGAGCCCGGCGAAGCTTACCAGGAGCCCGGTCAGAACTGCGGCTTGCAGAATCTTCCTCGTTGAAATCATCATGGCTTCGATCACTAACGTCCCACTCCTGCGGGCTGCAGCACCCGCCGCACGATTTCCGCCGCGAGCGAGGACGCTTCCTTCTGCAGTCCCGCCTCTGCCGCCACACGATCGGCTTCAATATCCTTTTTGGCTGCCTGCACCTGCGCCTGCGCCTTGCTGCGTGCCTCATTCACCGCGGCGCTGCGGGCATCAACCGCCGCCTGCCGTCGCGCTTCCTGGGCCCGAAACACCGCGGCCCGTGCCTCTCGAAGCCGCTGCTCGTACTCCGACGTGCGCGCCTCGGCTGCGGCGATATCGGCGCGCGATTTTTCCACCGCTCCCTCAGTCTTGCTCCGCCGCTCGGCCAGCACGCGCTGCAGCGGCTTGTGCACAATCGCCGAGTAGAGCGCGTAGAGCAACGCCACGAGAATTATGGTCGGCACCGATCCGAGCAGTAATTCCCCTAGTTGATGAAGCGTCTGATCCATGTGGTGCTGATATAGACCGGAAAATGAGGGCTATGAAAACTGTTAAGTCTAACGTCCCGAGCAGTTTGTGTCAACGAAGTCACAGCACGAAGTCACAGCAGCAAACGGGACGCAAGGACCGCGCACCTCTCTCGCCCCACAAAATCTGAGGAGAACCTTAGTTCAATCTCGGTCCCCTTGAATGGTGCTACACGACAGAAGCGTAAGTGTAACTATATGAAGGAGTTCGGGATGCAACGACGGCCTGCCGCTGGCCTCATAGGCAATATTCTGCACATTAAGCTTGACTTCCCGGCCCAAAGGGCTAGCATATAAACATCACCTCCGATCCAATTCAGGATCGAATGGGCCGATAGCCAAGGAATGTCACCGCTTCTTGGTTGCCGGCCCATTTAATTTCTGACATCGTTCGCTCTCCCTTCGTTCGCTCTCCCTCAGCGCAGTGTGAAGTCTACTTCTTCCGTTCCGCAAAGACGACCTTCCCCGCGACCATGGTCGTCAGCACTTTGGTCTTGCTGATTTCTTCAGGCTTTACGGAAAAGAGGTCCTGAGAAAGGACGGCGAGATCGGCCTCTTTCCCGATCTCGAGCGTCCCAAGGTTATCCTCGGAGAATCTCGCGTACGCCGAGCCTTGCGTGTACGCGTTCACGGCCTGTTCGACGGTGATGCGCTCGTCGGGAGTGTAGGCGTCCTTGGTGGCAACGGTTCCGGCCTGACCTGCGCCGTCGAACGCTCCACCGGGAAAATCATTACCGCTCCCGGGCCGCCAGATTTGGCGAGTGACAGCTTCCTGGATGGCCACAAAGGGGTTGGGTGGCCAGATACACGGCCAGTCGCTCCCGAAAGCGAGCCGCGCGCCGCTCTTCTCCAGGCTCTGCCACCGATCGGTCGTCGTCCGATCCTTCGGATCATAATTAGGGCCATTCTCGTCGCAGCAAAAACTCGGCTGCATGCTGACGATCAAAGAAAGCTTCGCCACTCGCGCGATATCCTGTGCGGGCAGAAAATCCGCATGCTCAAGCCGGAGACGCCGGTCGCGTGGTCCGTTGATTCTCTCCACCTCTTCGTACGTGTCGACCACCAATCGCGCGGAGTCCGGACGATAGGTGTGAGTCATGATCTGGTATCCCCGCTTGTCCAGTTCGAGAACCAGCTTCTTGTATTCCGCCGGTTGGTAGGTCAGCGGGGGGATCAGCCCAGTGCCGCCATCGACAAAGAATTTCACCAGGTTCGCCGAAACCCAATCGTCGTGATAGAGCGTGCGCGCTTTCTCCAAGTCAGCCAGAAACTCCGGCGTCAAGTGATGGTTCACTGCTACGGCTCCGAAAGAAGTCCGCGTGCGCACGGTAAGCTGGCCGTGATCGCGCAACGCAGCGTATAGCTGAATCTCCTGCAGATTTCCAGTTGCGTTCACCACGCTGGTAATGCCGAAGGAGTTCAAGTAGTGGGAGCCATCGTGCAACAGCACGAGCTTCTCGTCCTGAGAGAACTGGTCCGCCAGGGCGCGTTCCATCAGCGCCATGGCCGATTCCATCAGGATCCCGCTAGGATGCCCGCTGGCATCGCGGACTATGTATTTCTCTTCCGTGGGATCAGCGACTGGCTGGTCGTTAATTCCGGCCAAGGCCAGCGCCTTCGCGTTCACCCACAGCGCGTGTTCCGAAGTGTGATGCACCACTACGGGCCGGTCCGGAACGGCTCGATCCAACAATTCATGGGTGGGTGTGGAAGGGGGAGTAGTGCTAAAGTCTGCTCGGCCAAACAGAACTTTGTCGTGGGGATGCTTGGCGGCGTGGGCCTTCAGCTTATCGACCAGCGCGTCGGCATCGTCCGGAGTTGTGCTGCCCTCCGGCGTTGACAGATTGAGTCCATGAAGGGCGAGCGAACCAAACCACATATGGACGTGGGAATCGGAGATGCCCGGAATCACCGTCCGCCCCTGGAGATCGATGACTTCAGTCTGGGGCTGTTTCCGGTTTAATATTTCCTGATCGGTTCCGACGGCATCAATACGCATTCCCGAGACGGCCAGCGCCTGCGCCCATGGCGCCTTGGGATTGCCAGTGTAGATGTGTCCGTGAACGAGAACGACGTCACTGGCCAACATGGCGGGAAGAAGCGACGCGACTGCCGCACAGAGACTGACAATCCATCGGCGCGCACTCATGCTCTGCCTCCTGTGGAGGCCCGAGGGAAAATACGCGCTGGGGTTGAGCCTCGCAATCCAAGCCGCCAAGTTTACCCCACCACGAAGGCCCGAGTGCTCCTAATCGACGACGAACTGTCTCACTCTCCGCACCACCGACTCCGGCGCATCCGCTTCGAGTTCCACGGCCCCATCTTTATACGCACGCGCATAAATTCGCGCCCGTGCTTCGAGCAGCGCCAGCATTTTGCCTTCTTTTTGCGGCACCCGCAGATGCACGCGGCTGACCGGGTCTTCTTCGATCATCGCGTCGATGCGTTCTAGCAAGCGCTTCAACCCCGTGCCCTCCACCGCCGATACATACAGAGTCTTCGCCGCACCGTGCTCCCCATCGGCAATTAAATTCTGAGCCACTTCCTCGTCCAGCAAGTCGACTTTGTTCATCACGCGAAGGCGCGGTTTCTTCTCCGCTTCCAACTCTTTGAGGACGATTTCCACCTGGGCGTCCTGCTCCGCCGAAAGCCGGCTGCTGGCGTCGGACACATGCAGAATGAGCGAAGCCCGCTGCACTTCCTCCAGAGTCGCGCGAAAAGCCGAGACTAGCGTATGCGGCAGGCTGCGGATGAATCCCACCGTGTCGGACAGAAGCACTTTTCTTTTCGAGGGCAATTCCACGCCGCGAATCGTGGGATCGAGCGTGGCAAACATTTTCGGTGACGACAAAACCGCAGCTCGCGTCAGCGCATTGAACAGCGTCGACTTCCCCGCATTGGTATAGCCCACCAGGGCCACGGTGGCCACTGGCGCCGATTCCCGCCGCTGCCGTTGCTGGGCGCGAATGCGGCGCACGTTCTCAATTTGCTGCTCCACGTGCCGGACGCGCCGCGCGATCTTCCGGCGGTCGGTTTCGAGTTTCGTTTCGCCGGGACCACGAGTACCTATGCCGCCGCCAAGCTGGGACATTTCCACGCCGCGCCCGGCCAGCCGGGGCAGCAAATAGTGCAACTGCGCCAGTTCCACCTGCAACTGGCCTTCGCGCGTGCGCGCATGCCGCGCAAAAATGTCGAGGATGAGCTGGGTGCGGTCGATCACCCGCCGGTGCACGATCTTTTCAATATTGCGCTGCTGCGAAGGACTGAGGTCGTGATCGAACAGAAGTACATCAGCGTTCGCCGAAGCGGCTGCGCCGGCAACTTCTTCCAGCTTGCCCGCGCCAATCAACGTCGCGGGATCCACGCGGTCCCGACGCTGCAAAATCTCGCCGACCACCTTCGCCCCGGCGCTCTCGGCCAGCGTGCGCAACTCCGCCAGCGACTCATCTGCGTCGTACTCCGGGATGCTGGGCTTGCCGCTGGACTTCACCACGCTCGCAGCCGCGCCCGCCTTTGCCGGCTGCATGGCCACCGCATCACGCGCGGCCGCGGCCTGCGCGGTGACGGTTCCTTTAGCACTCCGCCCGCGCGTGCGCACGTCGAGGCCAACGAGAAACGCTCGCTCGCCCTCGGCTTCGTCGCGCGTCACCTCGTTGCGCGCCACCTGGCTCCTGAGAGGCACACGCCTGCCGGGGCGCAGAACTTCGCGGGATGTCTTGGATTGCGAACTTCCCAAACCGAAAGAACCTTACCCGTCGGTGCCCGAAGCGCTCGCCGCCGATGCCGGCGCGGCCGCGGTTCCGGCGCTGATCGGCCTGTCCGTATGCGTCACGTGCGGGCCGTGCGTCGCCGCCACTCGCCCCATCACCACGGTCGAGATGGCATGTTTGAAGATCAGTTGCTCCTGACCGTTCGCCTCCAGCACCACGGAGTACTTGTCGAAAGAGCGGATGCGGCCCGTTAACTTTACCCCACTGAGCAGATAAATCGTAATGCTTGCTCTCTCCTTGCGGGCCGTGTTGAGGAAGGAATCCTGAATATTTTGCGCCGGCTTATTGCTATCCATCGCCGATCTCCTCGCCTTTTAGACTGCGAACAAACCACTGACCCTTCCAAAGAACCGCATCCCTGGCAGGGCTAAGGCCAACAGCATGTTCCCGAAAGCCTCCCCGCAGGCGACGGGAACAAGGGGGGACAATCTCGCCGGCCCGCGCCGTAACGGGGCGCTTCCGGCAGACAGATAATAGAGGTACGATACGGCGATCTCCGCC
The DNA here is from genome assembly GCA_963819035.1 of uncultured Acidobacteriaceae bacterium. Lineage (GTDB taxonomy): Bacteria > Acidobacteriota > Terriglobia > Terriglobales > Acidobacteriaceae > Sulfotelmatobacter. The sequence continues at coordinate 272,593 of CAWFUU010000011.1, forward strand.
GCTTTTCAACCGCGAAGTTACAAAACTTTGCGCAGATGTTGACAGACCTTGCATGTAGAGCGCAGACTTTCCTCGACTCAGCAGCCGCCCTGGACCAAATTTAGCGACTCCTGAGCGTTAACGGTCGATGCAGCTCGCTTTCCTTCTTCGTCGAGCGCTACTAGTCTCAAGGCGTTCGGGGGCCCACAACCTTCAATTTGAAGTTGGTCGGAGGAAATCCTAATGCACCATTTCGCCGCGACGGCAGCCTCTTTCATCGCCTCTTTTATGGCACCGCAACACACGGGCAAGGAGGCGACACAGTTGATTCTGCGATGGTTTCACTTTCTTGCCGGCATCACCTGGGTCGGCCTGCTCTATTTCTTCAACCTGATCAACGTCCCCTTCATGAAGCAGGTGGACGCCGCCATGAAGCCCAAGATTCTCCAGTACATGACTCTGCCCGCGCTGAACTGGTTCCGCTGGAGCGCGCTAGTCACGGTCTTCGTCGGATTCTGGTACTGGGCAGAGTTCTATGTGGGACCCGATGCGGACCTGAAAGGCGGCGGCGCAGGCAGCACCATCGGATTCTTCCTGCTGCTTTGGATCGTGGTCTGGGCCATCTTGTTCTTAGTGATTAAGAAGATGACGCCCAGCGGATACATCCTCGGCGCCATCACCGCCATCGTCTGCATCGCCGCAGGATGGCTGTTTGTAAACTACACGCCCGTGGGGCAGGACGACAACCACGTGCTTTCGATCGGCGTAGGCGGCGGCTTTGGCATCGTGATGCTGTTCAACGTATGGGGCATCATCTGGCCCAACAACAAGAAGATCATTCGCGGAACCCTCGCCGGCGCGCCCCCGGCAAACGCCGCCACGCTGGCGCGCCAGGCATTCCTCGCCTCACGCACAAATCTCTTCCTGTCGGTGCCCCTGCTGTTCTTCATGGCAACCAGTTCCCACTATGTGATCTTCGGGAAGTAGGTTGTTTGGATTTCTGCCGGGCCTCGCTCAATGCGCGAGGCATCGTCTAAATTGTGGTTGTGATTTCTCACCCAAAAAAAGGGCCGGGCAAAAACCCGGCCCACCTGAGTCTTTAGAGCTAGGGGTTTAGAAGTAGAACTTCGCTCCCAGCTGCACGACTCGGCCGTCACCCTGTGTGGTCAGGGTCTTTACACCAAAGATCTGACCAAGAGTTGCCGTGTTGAGGAAGGATGCATCCTCCGCGTTGAAGCCTGGAGTTTGTGGGTTGGCGAAATTAGCGTGGTTGAAAGTGTTGAAAGTTTCGAGGCGCAACTGGATATACCGCGCCTCGTCGATGTGAATGTTCTTCTCCAGCGCCAAGTCCGAATAATTGATTCCGGGACCATAGATCGGGTTACGCTTTGCGGTTCCGATACCAGTTCCGGGATCTGGCATGACGAATGCCGTTGGCCCGTTCGTAAACCAGAAGTTCCCGGCGCTTCCTGTTGACCCATTTCCGGCGCCTTGGTATGTGCGGGGACCGGTGTAGGCCAGCTTGCTGACCTGGTTCACCCTATCCGGACATGTGAAGAACGAGAGGCCGTTGTCGTCACACGTCAACGAACTCGCGAAGAGGTTAAAGACTCCCACAGGGAAACCATGTTGCAGGGTGTAGATGCCGGAAATGTTCCAGTCATCCGTCAACCGCCGCCAGTGGTGAGTGAGTTTGTAAAACGGCAAAGTGTAGGTGTAGCTGACCACTAAGCGCTGCGGAGCGTCGCTGGCGGAAGGTGAATACATTGACCTGGCGTCGAAGGGATTAATACCCGGGAAGTTAAATGCGTTGCTTTCGAAATTCGAGGTCTCGTCGAAGTATCTCGACCAGGTGTAGGCAGCCAGCACCTGCAGTCCATTGCTGAAACTACGCTTGAATTCGGCCTGCAGTGAGTTGTAGTTCGAGTTCCACTTGGTCGCTTCAATACCCGGCTGACCATAAACGCCAATGTTGAATGGAGTAGCGCCAGCAACCGGGGCGCCATTGGTCCAAGTGAAGTTGGCGTTTTCGGTGATTGGAGTCTGAGGGCATCCCGCGGAGGCGAACGGTAGAGCAAGGCCCGTGGTGCAACCGGCTGCGGCAGCCGCGGGATTCACACCCGGAGCCTGCCCAGCCATATTGCCGTTGATCGCGCCTTCCTCATGCCGACCTATGCTTCCAACATAACCCACCGAAACGATGGTCGATGGGGAAATCTGCCTCTGGACCGTCAGATTGAAGTTCGTGGACCGGGGCGTCGTCACGTGCGGGTCCTGAGTCGTAAAGTTAAACCCGATCGGCGCAAACACGCTCGCGTCGAACGAACTGCCCACAGCGGGTGGAGTAAACGGGAACGGTTGGGGATGTGAGTTGGTTGTACCAGGACTTCCCGCCACATATCCCACGAAGGGTGTTGCAAATTGCGGCGAACCATCCGCTGTGCCACCCGTGGTCCCCAGGGCGAACGGTGCGTTCAACAGCGTTTGAAGTGCGAGTTCTTCTTCAGAGCGGTTGTAGTAAAGGCCGACGCCAGCGCGGACACTCCACTTATGCGAAGCTCCCGGACTCCACGCAAGGCCAAGGCGTGGCGCAATGTCCGTGTAGTGGACTGTCGGACCCCCATAACTGTTAATGCCTGTGTCGCCCGGAAAAACATACCCAGCCGGCATCGTCGGGAACCTTGTTGACTGCTGCCCCGGCCGCCAGGCGCCCATGATTAACCCATTGTCAAACAGGTTCCGCCATGGCGTCTCGATGTCCCACCCCGCACCCAGCGTCAAGGTAAGGTTCGGTCTTACTTGCCATTGATCTTGGAAATACGAGTAATATTCACGCCCTCGCCCTCTCACGATCGAACCGCTACCCTGGGCGTACGTATCGGGAAGCCCCAACAGGAAGTCCACTCCTTGAATTGACGTCGAGAAGGGTCCGCTGCCGTTGAAGGCGAAGTTTCCACCCAAGTTGCTGAAGAACGGGTTGTTGATCTCCAACCGCTCCATGCTGAAGCCAGCTTTGAAGGTATGGTGGCCCCACACTTTACTAAAGTTGTCGGTCACCTGATACGTGTTCTGTATTCTCGGTTGCGGTCCGTTGGCGCTGAAACCAATGGTGAAGAGTCCCCCGACATTCATGACCGGCAATGACGCAGACTGTGGAGTCTGCGGAATAATCCCGGTGAAACCGTAACTGGTCGGATTGATTGGGTTCACGGGCTCAACCGCGGCAAAGTTGAAGCGCAGGTACGCGAACCGCGCCTCGTTCAACGTTGTCGGAGAAAAGGTGTGGATCCAGGAGGTGGTGTACTCCTGATAGTGCCGCTTCGCCTGCTCTTGAAAACCGGGCAATGTCGATCCGGTAAACGGCAAAGTGTCTTGCGAAGGCGTGCTCTGGTACAGGCCGTAGAACCAGATCGAGTCCTGCTCCCGCAGCTTTTCATCCAGGCGGTAGATGTACTGGTTGGACGTTTCGGTGGTAATGGGATTGAAATCGTATTGGTTCCCTGCAGCATTGGGCGGCGGCACGAACTGGTTCATCAGTTTTACCGACAATGGGTTCAGATCCTGCGACGGAATAACGCCCGTACTAAACAGGTTGTCGTAGGTAGAGGTGGCGTCGCTGGGCGAGCATTTGACGCCGCTGGTCACTGGACATGGCGAAGCGCTGTCCCCGTACATAGCAAAAGGGATAGGGTTCGTACTGAAAGAACCTGCGTCGACTGAAAAATCTCCTCCACGTTCTGCTGGGCTAAAGACTTTAGGCACGGAAAATGCCTGAGGCACTCTTTCATGCAAGCCCTGATACGAGAAGAAAAAGAACGCACGATCCTTCACGATGGGTCCACCGATTGTGCCGCCGTACTGATTCTGATGGAATGGGCTGGCTTTTTGCTCAAACCAAGACTTGGCATCCAGGAAGGTGTCGCGATAGAACTCGAAAGCATCCCCGTGGAAAGAGTTGGTGCCATTCTTGATGGCGGCGTTTATGATGGCGCCTGAATTTCGCCCGTACTCGGGGTTGATGGTGCTGGTCACCATGTTGAACTCGCCAATGGCATCCGGGCTCGGAATGATCAGCGGACTGTTCAATGACGAATCATTTGTATCCGTCCCGTTTACCAGATAGGCGTTTTGCTGGCTTGAGGATCCGTTGGTGGAGTAGGTTCCAAAACGGTCGCTTGAAGCAACGACACCCGGTTCGAGCTGTTGCAACTGGGTCCAGTTCCGGCCATTCAGGGGTATATCTACGATCTGGCTGCCCGAGACGACAGTTCCTAATTGCATGCTCGTCGTTTCGACCTGGGTCGGATTGGCTTCGACCTGGATTGATTCGGAGATCGCTCCGACCTCCAATTTCACATTCAGAGAATAGACCTGATCGAGATCCAGATGAATGCCGGCTGCTTGGTAGGTCTTGAAATTGGGCGAAGAGACGCTCACCTTGTAGTTCCCGATGGCGAGCTGCTGGAATACAAAGCCCCCGGTCTGGCTCGTGGTTTCCCTCCTCACGTCGCCGGTCTCGGTATTGGTGGCTGTGACGACGGCACCCGACAAGGCCGCTCCACTTGGATCGGTAACGGTGCCGCGAATGGTGCCGTAGAGATTGTCGGCCAAGGCAGGCTGCACAGCGACCAATAGTGCAATCACACCGATCACTAGTGCAAGGATCGCGAAATTTCGCATGATCAGTTTCATTGATTTTTCTCCTTCAATCTTGAAGAGCGGCGACCCGCCCGCGCGGGAATCCTCGGCTGCTCGCCAGCAACACACAAATGTTTTGTTTCGAATGACCTACGAAAGTGAAGACCGAAACAATACTTATGGACACACACGCCAAAATCATTTGTGCAAGTCACAATCCAAAACAAAAGTCGATAACAAACACCCAGTTTTCAGCTAGTTAGCACCTAGCCACTCCTGCATGTTTACCAAAATGCATATGCTCGGCCGCGCCGTTCTATGATTTCTAGAAAAAACGATATTCTTTGGTCTAGGTTGTCGGGTCAGCGCTGGAAGTTAAGCTGGCGTGTATGGCTCTGAAGATCGCCTCGGCCGGGGGCAATCGCTGGCTTCGGAGCTAGCTCACGTGGAGCCACGACACGCAGTACGATTGAGTTATCGAGTTTGTATTTGTGATCGGCAATGTTGTGCGCGAAAGATGCGCGACGGATCTTGCGGGCGTGATCTCAGTGCACAAAAAAAAGGCCGGGCAAAAAGCCCGGCCCGGACCATCGGTCTGAAATTCGGCTAGAAGTAAAACTTCCCCGCTAGCTGTACCACTCGGCCTGCACCGGTTGTGCTGATCGGCAGGACATTATCAATTGTCCCGAAGGCTGGGCCAGCGGAAACGTTATTCACGGGCGGAGCGAAATTTGCGTGGTTGAAGGTGTCGAAGGTCTCAAGCCGCAACTGGACCCACATGGACTCGGTAAAGTGAACGTTCTTCTCCAAAGCTGTGTCCCAGAAGTTTATCCCCGGGCCATAAAACGGATTGCGATTGGCATTGCCCTGAACCCCGAGAGCTGGAGCTGCGAAGGCTGCCGGATTCACCCACTGCAGTGTGTGCCTGGGGTTGTGGTTTAGGTTCAACGGCGCACCAGTGGCATTGACGAAATCCGGCGCAGCGAAGAACGATTGATTCCCGGAATACTGCAGGTCCGTAAAGTTGGTGTCGAAGACAGCGACCGGGAATCCTTTCTGGAACGTGGCGATTCCCGAAAGATTCCAGTCGTCGGTCAGCCGTTTCCAGCGGTGCCCAAACTTATAAAACGGCAGCGTGTAGACGTAGTTCAACACCAGCCGTTGCGGCGCATCATTCGCCGACGGACCATAGTTCCGAGCGAAGTTCAGCGCGTTGAACCCGGGATTGTTGAAGGCACTGTTTTCCAGGTTCGAGGTGTAATCGAAGTTGCGTGACCAGGTGTAGGCAGCTTGAAGTTGCAGGCCGCTGCTGAAATGCCGGTTGATGGAAGCCTGCAACGAGTTGTAGTTCGAGCTCCAGTTCGTGGCGAACACGCCAATTTCTCCGTACACGTTTGCGTTGTACTGGAACGTACCGGGCAGGCATGCTCCCTTAGGAAGTCCCGAAATACTGGTGTTCAAGGTCGGCCGGGCACACGGTGGCAGCGAGGCCGAAATCGCTGACGGCACCGGCTGCGACTGCGGCCGGGTTGCCGGTTGCGGTCCCACCGGGATTCATGTTGTAGGCGCCCTCCAGGTGCCGCGCGATCGATCCGACGTAGCCGATCGTCGCCACGGTTGACTTCGAAATCTGGTACTGCACATTCAGATTGAAGTTTGTCGCCCTGGGAACCGTTAGCCGCGGATCGTAGAAAACGTCATTGAACCCGATGGGCTCGAATGGAGCAAAACTGGGAACGGCTGCCCCGTTCGTGGGCGGGGAGAACGGAAATGGAGAAGCTTTGTCCGTCACTGTGCAGCCAGCGGGACACACGGTTGGAATGTTCCCGATTGCAACCGGATTTACGGAGTTGTACGGATTGGCAAATGCTGGTGAGCCGCCACCGATGCCTCCCCCGGCCGTGGTCAGCGAAAATGGCACATTGGTCAGCGTCTGCAGCGTAGCTTCCGATTCCGTTCGGTTGTAGTAGAGCCCGATGCCGCCGCGGACACTCCACTTGTGCGAGTCTCCCGGACTCCAGGCAAACCCAAAGCGGGGCGCCAAGTGGTTGTATTTCACCGTAGCGCCGCCGTATTGGTTGACTCCCTTGTCGCCGGGGAAGACAAGGCCAACTGGAGCACTCGGAAAAACGGTGGACTGCTGGCCCGGGTGGAATGCATCCAGGACCAGTCCGTTTGCGTAGAGATTCTGATAGGGCGTTTCGATGTCCCAAGCTAAGCCCAGAGTCAGAGTGAGGCTGGGTCTGACCTGCCATTGGTCTTGACCGTACGAATAATATTCCCGTCCACGCGCTCGAATGATGCTACCGCTGCCCTGCGCGTATGAGTCGGGAATTCCCAGCAGAAAATCTGCGGCGGCGTCGCCGGTTGAAAACGGCCCTGAGCCAAAGAATTGATAGGTGCCGTTCAGGTTGTTGTAGAACGGATTATTGATTTCCAGCCGGTCCATGTTAAAGCCGAATTTGAAGGTGTGGTGCCCCCAAACTTTGCTGAGGTTATCCACTGCCTGGTAGGTGTTTTGCACGCGCGGTTGCGGGCCGTCTGCGCTGAAGCCAAGGCTGAATCGACCTGCCACGGCCATGATGGGAAGTTGCGAAAACGCCTCTGCCTGGGAAGAGGTAATGCCAGTAAAGCCATAGTCCGACGGGCTCTGGGTCTTAAGCGGGGTAACTGACGGATAGTTGAAGCGGAGATAGGCAAAGCGCGCTTCGTTCAGCATGGTTGGTGAAAACGTGTGGTTCCAGGCCACGGTGTATTCATACGTCTTCGATGGATTGGCCGAGCCGAAACCAGGAAGGTTGGAACCAACGAAAGCCAGATCGTCGTTTGTAGTGTCGTTCTCATACAACCCGTAGAACCAAATCGCGTCCTTGCTGCTGAGCTTTTCGTCGATTCGGCCGAGATACTGATCTCGTTTCGCGACCTCAAGGGGATTGAATAGATAGGAATTGTTCGCAGCATTCGGCAGCGGAACGTACTGGCTCAGGATCTTTTGCGATAGCGGGCTGAAATCCTGTGTGGGGATGACGCCGGTGCTGAACAGACTTTGGAAGGTGTTCGTTCCGTTGGGCTGGCACTGGGTGCCACTGCTCACCGGACAGATCGAAGCACTGTCTCCATACATCGCAAACGGAATGGGCTTTGCGCCAAAGGCACCGTCCGCAGAAAAATCTCCACCCCGTTCCGCCTGACTGTAAACCGTGGGAGTGGGTTGGCCGAGGAAAAAGCTGTTGTAACTATTCGCGAATCCGGCCGGCTGCGGCGTGACGGAGTGTCTGCCCTGATAGGAGAAGAAGAAGAACGCGCGATCCTTCACGATCGGGCCGCCAACGGTGCCACCATACTGGTTTTGGTGGAAGAGCGCTGCCTTTTGCTGGAACCAGGGCTTGGCATCGAGGAAGGTATCGCGGTAGAACTCAAACACGTCACCGTGAAACTGGTTGGTTCCGTTTTTGATGGCTGCGTTCACAATCGCGCCAGAATTGCGCCCGTACTCGGGATTGATCGTGCTCGATACCATGTTGAACTCACCAATGGCATCTGGGCTGGGGACGACCAGCGGAGTATTCAACGAAGTGTCGTTGGAATCGGTTCCGTTGAGCAGAAAAGAATTCTGCTGAGTCTCCGCCCCGCTGCTCGAGTAGGAATTGCCCACCGCTGCCGTGCCGAAACGATCTGAGGCTCCTTGCACTCCGGGTTGAAGCTGCAGCAACTGGGTCCAGTCGCGCCCGTTCAACGGCAGGTCAACGATCTGGGTCCCGGTGATCGTGGTGGCCAGTTGCATGCTGGTGGTTTCCACCTGGGATGGATTGGCTTCGACTTCGACGACTTCGGCCACGGCTCCAATGTCCAGCTTCACGTTCAGCGAGAAAACTTGATCGAGGTCCAAATGAACGCCACCGGCGCGGAAGGTCTTGAAATTCTTCGCCGAGACACTCACCCGATAGTTGCCGATCGCGAGTTGGGGAAAGACATAACTTCCAGTTTGATTTGAGGTGACTCGAGTCACGATGCCGGTGTCGGTATTTATCGCTTCAACCAATGCGTTCACCACCGCAGCGCCAGTAGGGTCGGTGACCGTTCCGCGAATGCTGCCGTATAGGTTGTCGGCAAAGGCTGGCTGCACGGTGACCAGCAACCCCATCGAGCCGGCCAATAGTGCGAGGATGGCGAAATTCCGTATGACCTGTTTCATCTATTTTCTCCTTGATTTCCTGGAGCAGCGCCCGCCCGCGCGGGAAAACCCCCAGACTGATCTCACTGCAGACAAGTGTTATGGTCGTGAACCACTCGGTGGCGGGCTTGATGAAAATTCAAACTGAAGCGATGTTTGCCGCACACTCACTGAAGAACTATTTGTGCAAGTAACCATCCAAAACGAAGATCAAAACACACACTTATTTTCCAATTGTCTAAGACAGAGGTGTACAGAATGTCAGTACGAAAATGCGTAGACAGTCTGGCGGGACATTATGATTTCCAGAAAAAATGCGGGGATTTCGATTGGCGATCTGCGCTAGTGACGACGCTTCCGCGCGGGACCGCTGCGGCCTCGAAACTACTTCACCCGGAGCTAACACGCGCCTCACAATCGGAGTGTTGAGCTTGTATTTGTGATCGTAGATATTGCCCGCCTCATCCTTGACGCGGAGAATAAATACCGGCAGGATTCCTTCCTTGTCGAAATTCTCCTGGGTCACCTTGACGGGCAGAACTCCGTTCAGTCCGTGCTCGCGATAGGCGGTTTCGTAGCGATGTTTGCGGGCGTTCCACGTGAAGACGCGCACCTGATCGAAGTCGTACGGCAAGCCGTCGTGGGGATCGGTCAGCACGCATAGGTATTGCGGAATTTTTTTCTGCACGCCCTTGTCGTTGTCTTGCACCTCGTTCAAGCAGGAAGAAGGCGACAAAACGCTGGCCCTCGGCATACTGTGCGATTTCGAGCGGGACGTCCACGTCGACCATGCGGGTCAGAACCCACCCCACACGGCCCTGATCGTCGCGCACCAGCCACCAGTCTTCGAGCATCGCTGCAGGCGCGGCCTTCGCCCCAGGTTTCGTACCGGCAGGGCGCACCGCAGGCCGCGCCGCGGGCAACGCTCCGGCCTGTTTCTCGGCGGTCGCTCGCTTCAGGATCGCGACCTTCGCGCCCGAAGCCAGTTGGTAAAGGTGCTCGGTTTCGCGGCCCGGAGTGACGTGCAGGTTCGTGTCGTTACGCAGAATTCCGGGAGCCTGCACCGGATCATTTTGGTTGTCCTGGGTAAGCTTCTGCAGCGCGTCGAAGGTCTTCTGATCGACCAGGTACCGCTGCTCAATCCAGCCTTCGATGCCGCTGGCCGTTCGGACCCGCGCAAAGCGTTTTTCGTGGTCCAGGACCTCGACCCGTTCGCCGTTTTTGACGTTGCCAACGCGGCTATAAATTGTCGAGACCTGGTCCCGCAGCGCGGCCTGCGGCGCGGACACGTAGGCCACCTCGAGGACGCGGTGGCGTCCGTGGCCGCAGCCCGCAAGCAGCAAGGCGGACATTCCCAGCGCCAGCGAAAGGCAGCCAACGCGCGATGAAACCAACCATCTCACAGGGTGTAATGAGGAGAACTCTCCACTATAGCGCGTTCTCGCAATTGCTTCGCCGCATGAAGGGTTTACCTCCGCTGCACGTCTTGCGCCAGGTGCGCCTGGGGACTCTAGAAGCAACATTCGGGGCCAATCGACTGACGCTACCGCGGCGCTTCGGTTACCATAGATAGAGGTTCGAGAGCTAGGCTCCAGGCTGCCGGGAAGCGATTTCCGGCGTCTAAATACATGGGGATTTTTCCACGAAATATGCTGACAGAAATGATGCGAGTGATCTTTAAGAGCAGTTTCGCCGTTTTATCTGTGCTTCTATTGACCATGGCCGCAAACGTTTGCGCTGCGGCGCAGGACACGCCGGATGTTCTGCGTCCTCCCAAAGGGTCTCAGGTCGCCATCGTTGTCTTCGAAGACCTGCAGTGTCCGATGTGCCGGCGCACGGCGCCGCTGGTCGAGCAGGCTTCGAAGACCTATAAGATCCCGGTCGTGCGGCATGATTTCCCACTCCCCATGCACAACTGGTCGTACCAGGCGGCCGTGATGGCACGATATTTCGACACTCATTCCAAGGCGCTGGGCAACGAGTTCCGCGACTACATTTTCGAGAACCAGCTCGAAATCAATCCCCAGAACCTGCGCGCCTACGCGGAGAAATTCGCGACCGCACACAAGGTCGACTTCCCCTTCGTGATCGACCCCAGCGGGAAACTCGCCAGCCAGGTCAATGCCGACCGTGACCTCGGCACCGCCATCAAGCTGAGTCACACTCCCACGGTGTATATCGTGAGCAACCGGAACCCCAGCAAGCCGTACATCGAGGTCAAGGACAACACGCAGCTGTACTCGACCATCGACGCGATGATGAAGGACTAGTCGTTGGTCGTTAGTTGATGGTCGTTGGCCGGTGCGCTGCTTGGTCGTTGGCGCCAACGACGAAGGACTAACGACTAACGACGCCCTTCACTCCGGCCGCCCGGTGTAGTGCTCTATAGAGTGCACGTCTTCGTGGTCTTCCAAAGACTCCAGGTGGGTGATTACTTCCGAGGGCGTACCCAATTCCACGGGCAGGCGTTCTTCGAGCAGGGTCGCCAGGCGATGGGCTTCTCCTACGCCCGTCGCTTGCGGAAACAGTAAGTGCACTTCGATGATCTGACGGTATCCGGTCGTGCGGAAGCGCACACCGTGATAGTGCACGCCTAATTGGCTGCAAATCGCATCCAGCTTTTCGCGAATCTGTTTGCCGACGTCAGGATCGGAGTAGTCGAGCAATCCCACGGCCGAGCGCCACGCCAGGCGTCCCCCGGACCAGAGAATATTGAGCGCAACCGCGATCGCGATCAGAGGATCGAATGGCTTCCATCCGGTCAGCATGACCAGGCCGAGTCCGGCCACCACGCCAAAACTGGTGAAGCTATCGGTCAGCACGTGCTTGCCGTCGGCTTCGAGAATCAGCGAGTGGCTGCGCTTCCCCACGCGCAGCAGATACCAGCCCAGCCAGGCATTCAGCAGGCCGGCGGCGAGCAACAACAAGGCGCCGGATCCAAGATGCTCCAGCGGCAGCCCGGCCAGCCATTTCTCAATCGCCTCCACCAGAATCCAGATGGCGGCCACTACTATCATGGCGCCTTCAAATCCGGCGGAGAAAAAAGCGATGCGCTCGTACCCGTAAAGAAACGTCGGGCCTGCGGGCTTGGTGCTTAATCGCAGGCTGAATGCGGCAAACGCCACCGCGATGACATGCACCACCGACTCGGCGAAGTCCGACAGGATGGCCGCCGATCCGGTCATGTAATAGGCGGAGGTCTTGCCCAGCAGCATCAGAACGCCCACCGCCAGGGACAAGCGCATGGCAAACCGCGCCGCGCTGCAACTCGCGCTCGTCGCGCTGAGCTGGCGACAGAGTTAATTGGGATGTGGTGGTCTCCGCCATGGATCGATCGATGTCGGATCTTCCCACGAAGGCTGAAATAAGGAATGTGATTGGAGTCACAGTTCGCGCGAACTTGGAAACAAGGTGCGCGCGACGCAAGCCCGAGCCGTTCGGCGAGAAGCGCGCCATTGGGCGTCGTTCTTCTCGAACTTCTGAACCACTGGATGATGAATTGATTTGCTCCCCGCTTCGCGTCAAAAGCGCGAGAAATGGGCACCCGCGCAGTCAGAATCCAAGGCCGGACTTTCCCAACGGCGGGAGATGTTTGGGCTTCGGACCTCGTCTCTACGGCGAAACGGCTATTGTCGCGGTGTTGCTGGTAACGCTACCAATGGAGGCTGTGATGTGCACGGTTCCGGCCGTTGTATTTCGCCGCGACCATTGTCACATCGCCCGAGGATACCGTCGCGAGGCTCGTGTTGTCGGAGGTCCAGGTTGCAATCGAGTTGACGTTCGGATTGGTGCCCCCACCGCAAAGCGTCGCCGATGCGTTTATCTGCAAGCGTAGGGTTGTTGGTCGTTATGGTTCCGCTTGTCGTGTCCAGCGTGATCGACTGAACACACACAGTCACTGTGAGTGACTGTGTCCCGGTAATCGTCGGGTTTTGCGTGGAAGTCGCTGTGATGGTTGCCGTGCCCGTGCTAGCCGACTTCACCAATCCGCCAGTCGAGATCGTCGCAACGGACTGATCGCTGATGCTCCAAGTAACCGATGCACTGCCCGTGCTGCCGTCGTTGAAGGTGCCTGTGGCAGACATTTGAACCGTGTTGTTCGTGGTCCCGGTTTCAATGGTCGGCGATCGCAGGAGTGACCACGAGCGAACTCAGGGTGGGCTTTACAAAAAATCCCCGGCAACTCACTGCCAGGGCTAATGTCGCCAGCGCGGCGAAGGCGCAGATCAAGCGCAGTTTGGACTTTAATGAGGGCATATTGGTTACGGCTCCTTGGGTACGCTAGATCGGCTCATCCCGCCTGCCAACCGGTTTCAAAAAATTGTAGCAGAGACGATTTCGCCCGGCGCGCACCGCAGTACTTGAACTTACGGCGCCGGACCGGTCCCTATCCGGCTCTGGTCACCAGCTCTGTAAGTCGTTTCTAGACAGCTTCAGACAGTCCGCTGGACAAGCTCTTTCCCGGATAGAACGACCGACTCGTGCTGGCTTGCACAGATTCCGTCCGGCAGCAGGTTTTTTGGGGGAGAACCGATGGTTTCAGCCTACGTCCGAACCGGGACTGTTTCTTTGCTCTTCGACAAAGAGCCTGCAACCGGGGCCGGCAAGTTCGGGTGCCCCATTTCTCGCGTTCTTTGCGAGAAGTGGGGCTTTCCCGGTCGTCTTGCGTTTCGCCGCTACGCCGCTTGGTCCCCGACAGAATCCGGCCCCTAACTTCTACTTGCCCTTGTGATGCTCGGGCTGATTTTTGGGCGGCGGGGGCGGGCTCGACTTGTGCGTCTCAGGCCGGGGCGCGTTCTGCTTCGGCTGGGGCGTGGGCCGCGAAGCGCTCTCCGGACGAGACTGATTCTGCGGACGAGTCTGATTCTGCGGACGAGTCTCGTTCCCGCGGCTCTCGTTCGCTCGGTTCTGATTCCCGCCCGCCGCGGTCCCAGCGCCGCCCTTCGACGGCGGCGTGAAGGGCCGGAATTCACCGTTGGATTTGTTCTGGCTCGCGCCGTTCGAATTGCCACTCGGACGACTCTGATTCCCGCCCACCGTACCTCCGGACCCGCCCTTCGACGGTGGCGTAAACGGCCGGAATCCCTGATTGGACTTGTCCTGGGGGCTCGGCTTGGCGCTGCCAGTCGGACGGTTCGCGTTATTTGAGTTCGCCGGGGTGAGCGGACGATTTCCCCCCACCGCCGGACCGCGCGCCTCTTTCGGCGACATGGCTGGTGGATGATACGCTGCGCCCGCAGCCCGGGCCGGAATGGCGGAGCGACTGCTGAAGTCGCCTGCTTTGGCAGTCGCAGCGATCGCAGGTTTACCCTGGTTGACGCGGGCAAGGTTCTCTTTGTTTTGACTAGCCAGATGCTCGTGCTGCGTCTGCGTCGACAGCGGAGCGGTGTGCTGCTCGTGCTCCGCCATTCGCTCCTGCTGGGTCGGTTCGGCCCTTACGCCGCCGGTGCCGCCGTTATAGCTCACGTTGTTGACGGTCGTGTTGTTCACGATCACCGTCTTGTTGTAGACGTTGGTCACATTCGTGACGCTGACGTTGGTCACCGAGCGGTTATAGTAAAACTCTCTGCCGCGCCACTCACCTCCGCCGAAGCCGACGCCGCCGTAACCGTACCCGTAGTTAATTCCGCCATAGAAACCGATGTGCGGCCCCCAGTATCCGCCGTGCCACACATACAATCCCTCGTTCCAGCCCCAGTATCCGGGAGTCCAGAGCATGCCCACGGGCGCGACCACCCAGGTTCCCGGAACCCAGTAGTAGCCCTCGTCGTCGTTCCAGGACCAATAGCCCGGCGTCCAAAAGTAGCCAGGTCCCGGGCAGATCGGCTGCGCATAAACCGGCAGCGCCGGAGGACCGATGCGCACCGAAATACCGACCGCGATCTGCCCAAACGACGCAGCCGAAAAAGTCAGTAAAATTACTGGTAACAACAACCAGCGCCCTACCGATCGATTCATCTTCATTGTCCTTGCCCCTTGATCACCGATGCTGAACGAATTCCTTGCACTGCGTGCCGTCATTCTGGCGCAAAAGCCGCATCGGGCGCCGTTACGTTCTTCCCCTGTAAACACTGAACTTCGGGGTATGTTGCACGGAGCCGGAACTATTTTGGAATGTGGAGCTTCCGGCCGTGACCGATGCGCCATTTAGCGCATGGTTTTGAGAGGAATTCTATCGAAGCAACGCAGCCATCGCCCGACACGAGAGGTCTAGAACTAATTCGTCTTCCTGCCGCGCGCGATCCTCTCGTCGATGGGTTTGCGGCCGGCGAATCCTTCCTGCGTCCCGTGCCAGTGGGTAATCGACGTCTCCCCCAGCTTCCAGCAGAGCAGAATAATCTCACCTTCGACTTCGCAGGGAAAATCCAGCAGACCGATGTCGAGGTCCTTCACCTGAACGCCAATCGAGTCAATCTCGGCGAGTGCGTCTTTGGCGCGCTGCTCGGCTTTCACACGTTCGGCCTTGCGCCGCGCCAGCGGGACGACGTCGACGTGCGTGCCGCCATTCAGAAAGATCCGGTGATTCAATTCCTGTTGCGCGGCCTCAAATTCCTCCATCACCTTCTTGCCGGCAATGGCAGTACGCAACAATGACTCGAGCACAGGTAGCAGCGAACGCGCTTCATCAAGAGTGAAGGTACGGTCTGACATGGGAATGAGTCTATTTTACCGCATACAGTCCGACGGTCGCTCGTCGTTGGTCGTTCGTCGTTGGAGGCTGGTAAGGCTACGAGCGAGGTTGGCGAGTCGATCCGCGCAAATCCGCGTCAATCCGTGGCAAACGCGCTCTGAGAATTAGTGGCTTCTTCCATGGGAAGGATCGGACGACGTAGCGCTGTTCAAGTCCACGTGCAGCCCCTGTGCGGCGGAAACTCCCGGCGGGTAGCAATTTCGATCGCGGCTGTAGTTGGCACAGTGCGCAGCAACGTCCTTGCGCCATGGCGACTGCGCAAACTGCCACACTTCGGCGAAGCCAACGCCACTCTGCGCCGGGCTTTGGCGGATGCTGTGGGAAGGTGCATCCGGGTGAGGGCGGGCAAGCGTCGTTGGTGACCCAGTAGACAATTTGGCGTGTGGCGCGGGCGCCCTCGCCCGCGTGCTCACGAATATCTTCCGCCGTAACCACGTGGCCTTCATCTGGCGAAGCCATACCCGAACAGTAGACGCCGGCACGGAATCCAACCGAAGTCACGCCGTCCACCCAGGCGTAGATGTAAGCCTTTTGCTCAGGCAGCATGCGTCCACCTTGCTCCTGATCAAGGAAGATGATGGTCGCGCGCGGAAAACCCTCGCGCTGCGCCGCAGCAGCCGCGGCTTGCGCGTCGGAGTCGCCGAGTTGCGTGGCACGGGCAACATTTTTCAACTCGGCATACAGCCGCCCGTTGAATAGGACGAGGAACCCGAATCCTGCCGCCTCAACCGCCGCGCGGTGGCCAGCCCAGCTGTTTGACGATATTCCCGGAGGATTGTTGAGCCAGTATCCGGTGTAAGCAAAAGTCTGCCGCAGAGTCTTGAGATTCGTGTCAGCGGGATACTCGTTGCGGTCGAAGCCGAGGTAGGAAGTCTGCGACTGGCCCTGTGCAGCAGACAGGAGGCAAAAACCAGTTGCGATCAAAACCAGGTAGTTAGGTCTCACGATAACGATCTTAGCCGGAGAGACGTTGCTTGCAACCTCTCTCTCGCCATCATTGGAAATGCTGCCGGCAAGACGTAGCAAGCTAAGTCTCTACGATCGAAGTTCAGTAGCTCTAGCCCCCGATGTGCACCATCGTGCGCGACGCCGGAACGAAGTCGGGCTCGCCGATGTGGTGCCGCTCTTCTTTCTTCGCGACCACTTCGCGAACGAACCCTTCCAATTCTTCGTCGCTCGCACCGCGGCGCATCTGCGCGTGCAGGTCGTGGTCCCAGACCGAGAACAGGCAGGTGCGAATCTTGCCGTCGGAGGTAATGCGAATGCGGCTGCAATGCCCGCAGAACGGGTGCGATACCGGCGCAATAATGCCGATCTCGCCCACGCCGTCATCAAACCGATAGCGCCGCGCCGTTTCCGAACGCGCATGGGGAATCTCCACCAGGGGCCGGTACTCGGCCATGCGCGCCAGAATCTCATCGAGTGTAACCACGGTCGAAGGCGCCCAGGTTCGCCCCTCTTCCAGCGGCATGAACTCGATAAACCGTACGGTCACGCCCTCTTCGCGCGCGAACATTCCGAACGGGATGATCTGGTCTTCATTGAAGCCGCGCATGAGCACGCAATTCACCTTCAATGGCCACAGCCCGGCCCGGCGCGCCGCGCGGATGCCCGCCAGAACGTGGTCATATCCATTGGGCACACGGGTGATGCGCGCAAAGCGGTCGGGATCGACCGCATCCATCGAAACCGTAACCCGGGTAAGGCCCGCGTCCTTCAATGGCTGCGCCAGATCGGCCAGCAGATGTCCGTTGGTCGTCATGGCGATGTCGATGGCGTCGCCGTTTCGGTTCGCGGGGCGAAGTCTGGCCAACTCGCGTACAAACTCCACCACGCCGTTGCGTAACAAAGGCTCACCGCCGGTCAGACGGACTTTCGTGATCCCGATGCCGACCAGCACCCGCGCCATCCGCAGATAGTCCGCGAACGGCAGGTCGCCGTAGAGAGCCCCTTCGTTCCCCGTGCGGCAGTACACACACTTGTAGTTGCAGCGGTCGGTGATGGAAATCCGCAGGTCGGTGATGGCGCGCCCGAATTTGTCGTGCAGAGCAGCCATAGCTATTGGATCGAGTTGGCAGCGATAAGGTTCCTAGGAAAAGAGACGAACAGGCGGGAGAGTCCCGGCAGCCGTTTCCTTTCCAATGCGCCTTACAGCGCGGGAGGCGCGGGCGTTTCCGCCCGTACCCTCGGGAAGTGTGGGACGAACACTCTTGTCCGTCAAACCTCTCCCTCGCCGCCGCAGCCTCAGGTATGCCCGCAGGCCGGGGCGGTCGGAAACTTTGTTCATTATAAATTGTCGATCATTAGCGCGTATACGGGGCTGGCATTGACCCGGTTCTGGCTTTCCCGAGTTTCGACAAGATACCCTTCGCCCTGGTTTCGAGGATCAGTTTCCGGACGCGCTCGCGGTCATTCGCCGGCCACATCTCGGCGAGAGTTTGCCAAGCCTGCGCCTCCCGGCCGCTGTAGAGATACGAGAGCACGATCTCGAGCACGACCTTCCTCGCATCCTGAAAATCGGCGACCAGAAACTTGCCAATATCGCCCTCTGCGATTTTCGCCCGAGCCAGCGCGATCTCTGAATCGTACTGCTCGACAAACTGGGCGCTCACATCATGCAGGCCTGCACGGTCGATCTGCAGAACCACTCGCGGGAACGGCGTGCAGTCATGGCAAAGGCTTTCGAAGGAATCGAAGGCACCGTCGCTGGTCATGGCTCGGTACTGCCCACTAGCCTTGTCTTTGAAGAAGTAGAACGGGGCGTCGTTTTCGATGGCAGAAAGAATTACCGGCGGCTCGGCCAGACTTACAATTCTGTACGTATAGCAGCAGTGTGCGCCGCCGGAAAAGCCTTCGAGAATCAGACTCGGATTGCCGTCTCCAAAAATATCCTCCCCCGTGCCTTGGTAAATGGCGACTTCCCAATCACTGAGGAGTAGGGTGTGGTTGCCTGAGCGATCGACCAGGTAGGCCCGGCAACCACGATCAGGGACTCTGGGATCTGACGCTGGGACTAACCGGATGTGATACTTGCCAATCGCGGAAGAACCAGCCTCGGCCGATTTTCGGCAACCAAGCCGGTCCACCTTCTCCCAGTTCGGCTTCGGCCACTCCGCCTGTCCATAAAGGAAAGACGAGCAGAGCATGACCAACGCGAGCACCCGAAGCATGATGGGAGTTTACTCCCAGCACTCCCACTCCCGAGGGTGATCGGGTTTGCCAACGACCAGCCACCAACGTCGAACAACTACTTCGCCGCCTTCGCGATCGCCGTCTCCGCCAGTGGCGCCATGATCTTGTACCCGGCGTCGTTCGGATGCAGACCATCATCCGCCAGTTCCTTTTTCAGCAGCCCCTTGTCATCAACCAGCGCTGAGAAGTAATCCAGATACACAACGCCGCTCTTGGCACAGTAATCCTTGAGCCAGGTGTTGAGCTCCAGAATCCTTGCCGTCGGGCGCTGCGCAAAAAAATCCTTCGACTTGTCCGTGTAGTTGTGTACCGGCAGCACCGAAGAAAAGACGACCCGGATTTCGTGGGCGCGCGCCAGTTCCGCCATCGAAGCCAGGTTGGCTTCGATGTCTTCGTTGCGCATTGGTCCGGTGTTGCCGGCAATGTCGTTGGTACCCGCCAGAATCACCACCATCTTGGGATGCAGATCGATCACATCCTGCCGAAAGCGCACCAGCATCTGAGGCGTGGTCTGTCCTCCGATGCCGCGGTTGACGTACGGCTTGCCCGGGAAATACTGGTCTAGATGCCAGATGTCGGTGATGGAATCGCCAAAGAAGACGACGCGATTCTCTCCCGCCACCGGAGAACTGAGCGCCGCATCGGCCTCGCGATAGCGCGCCAATTGCCCGTAGTCGTCGGTGAATACGGCGATCCGCGACGCCCGGTACTTATCCAGTCCGGCGAAGCCGGTGGTGGGAATGGAGGGAGCCGGCGAGGGTTGCTGGGCAAAAGCAGCGAAGGTGGACAGCAGTACAACTATGAACAGCGGGACAAAACGACCTCGTCTCGAGTGCACATTACCTCCAGAGAACGGATTTCGAACCCTAGTTTCGGTGTTGACCAAGAAAGTGTCCTCGCCGGCGAGTGGCTGAAGCGCTACAGAATGTGCTCGATCTCAATCCCGCCCCATTTGTTCTGCAAGTACTCCGCCACCAGCCGGCGGTGGCAATTCTCGGGTGTGGGCTCGCTGCAAAGCAGGCAACCACCATCCACGACTTCCCGCGCTACAGTCTGCTCCACTTTACGCTCTGCCATCAGCCCGAGAAATTTCTCCTCATAGGCTTGCCAGCTACCGAGGCTCTTCTTATATTCGTCGAGCATCGCTTGCGTGGGAGCCAGTTCGGGCAGGTGCAAATACCCAATTGAGAGTATGGCTTCACAAAAAAACGGAAGGTCGTCGCGCTTCGAAAAACCGGCCAGTTGCGAGACATTATTCAGGCGGACATCCACCAGCCGCGCGAGCCCCGGACGCCGTAGCTTCTCAAAAAACTCCCGCGCCGACTTCTTCGTGAATCCGATGGTGAAGACCTTCATGGACGCGGGTCCTCGGCCGGCTATGCCGGCTGCGGCATTTGACTCGCGGCGTACTCAATTTGCTCTGCTTGCTTCTCGTAAGCTAGGGCGACAAGCTCCTCCCTGGTCTGGAATAGGTTGTTCTCCTGAATCCCGTGCAAAGCGAGCAGCCGGCGCACCAAAGCATCGTGATCTTCCACCGCGCCATCCTCGAGGATGTGGCGCACGCTGACTCCCCTTTCGTGCAGACATCGGGCGATCAGAATCGACCGGTGGCACGTAAGAGGCTCCTTCTCGGCGCACAGAATCGCGACTCGAAACGTTTCCATCCCGGTGAGCAAGCGCTCGATCCCCAGCTGAAACGCTGGGGTCTGCGCGATCAGCAAATACTGCGCCCGCCCATCCCGGTAGCAAGCGGGATCATTCGACCGCGCTCCCAATTCCTGCCCCAGAAAAACATAGCCGATTCCAGCAGTCTTGAGTTCGCCAAGCAGCGTTTCGCGATTAAATTGCGGGTTGAAGCGACTGTAAGGCTGCGATCTCACGTCGGCCACGGCCGTGATTCCGTGCCGGTTGAGCAGCGCCAGCAGACGCCCGGTGGTGCCGTTCGAATGCCCAATCGTATAAACCACTTTGGTCATGCGAAGTGCGCATCACTCCTGCGATCAGCTTGTAGCAGGCATTCTGCGCCTCAAACTTTTCACTGAGGCTAATACACAGGATGGGGTTCTGCAACCCGGCGTGAAAACCATCCGGATTCGACAAGATCTGTTTTTCGACAATCGGATCGGTAATCGCCAAAACGTAATCGGAGCCGACGAGCGAAGAATGGCCCCGCACCCTGCGCCGAGGATTCCCGCGGTCCGCGCCTTCGGTGTCTACCGTGATCGTCAACTGCTTCGGTTGCACCAAGACTAGAGAATAAGGCTCTCGCTCGGCAACCGCAGCTGGGACTTTGTCATTGTGGCCGTCGGCGGTAGAGTCGCCATTCATCCACAACGGCCCTGCCGGCCGGTCAAGCGCACCCAGCAACTCCATGGCGGTGACGCGCCCCGCGAACCTCCAGCGCACGCTCGGATCCACCAGGTGATTCTCCTTCTGGCATCCTGAGGGTCGCGGCGCCAACAGTCCGACCTCTATGAGATCCAACAATTGCGGATCGCGCCAGGTCTTGCGGTACCATCGCTCTGCCGTCAGTTCGCCACGGTCTCGAGCACTGACGGGCCGGCACCATGCCCCGAAGTTTTGTCCGTCCCACTCCTTGCCTGCCACGCAGCGTCCTGTCAGCTTGCGTGAAATTCGCCAGGCACACGATTATTTTGGTGTACGGCATGACGCAACGAAAAAAGCTATACGTGGAAAATTGTAGCTCGCAGGAAACGATCGTTTGTGTCCGAGGTCCGACTTTCCGGTCTGGATCTTCCCGAAACGGTTTTGTGTGACTCCGCGCACATCGTGGCAATGATTCGCGGGTGAGGCCCGCGCCACACCTGCATCGCTCACCAAGCTGTTAGACTGTCTCGTTGCTCGGAGACCTGCCATGAACTGGACGGGACGAATCGTCCTGCTGCTTGCCCTCTTCACTTCTATCTACCTTTTCTGGCGAAAGTTCGGCCGCGCGCTGAACATCATCCTCGAGTCGAAGCCCGACGCCGACTTCCAACTGCGGCCACTCGGCCCGCGCATCCGCAAAGTACTCTGGGAAGTCGGAGCGCAATCGCTTGTCATCGCCCAGCGCCCCTTGCCAGGCTTAGCCCACGCCTTCGTATTCTGGGGATTCTGCGTGTTCGGTCTGGTCACGCTGAACCATCTCGCCACTGCGTTTGGCCTGGGTTTCTTGTCCCGCGAAGGATTCGGGCGCTTCTATTTCTACTTCGTGGCCGTGTTCGCCGTGGCCGTGGCCATTTCGATCGCCGGGCTGGCATTCCGCCGGTTCGTCATCCGGCCCAAAGCACTGGAGCCGCTGTCGGCCGAGTCAGGCCTGATCGCCTTTCTCATCTTCGGCCTGATGATCACCTACCTCGCCAACTTCTGGGTGCCGGAAGGCACCACCGCAGGATTGGCGCTCTGGTGGTCGCACACGCTGCTGTTGCTGGTGTTTCTCCCGCTCATCCCGAAGACCAAGCACATGCACCTGGTGCTCAGCCCCTTCACCGTATTTCTGGAGCGCGACGGATTCAGCCGCATTCCACCGCTGGTGGGCGACGAAGATTTCGGCCTCGACAGCGGCAAGGATCTGACCCGCATCGCCAGCCTGCAAGCCTATAGCTGCGTCGAGTGCGGACGGTGTACCGAGAATTGTCCTGCCAACCTCACGGGAAAGATTCTTAACCCCAAGGAAATCATTCTTGGCACGCGCCATTACCTGAACGAGTTTGGCCCCAAGAGCGACGAGTTGCTGCTGGGCAAGCACCTGTCGATGGAAGCGGCTTTTCAGTGCACGACCTGCGGCGCGTGCGAATACCAGTGTCCAGTCGGCATTCAGCATCTGCCTATGATTGTGGGCTTGCGCCGCGGCGCGGTGAACACCGGCAAGTGGGACAACACTCACGGCAGCGATCTGTTTGTCACGCTCGAGCGCCAGGGCAATGCGCTGGGATTCGCTCCCTCGGAGCGGCAGAAATTTATCGAGAAAAACAACCTGCCGTATTTCGATGGCTCCCAGGAATACTGCCTGTGGATGGGCTGTCTGGGCTCTTACGACCCGAATGGCCGCAAGATTGTGCTGGCGCTGGCTGAGGTGCTGCGGTATCTGGGCATCAGCTTTGGCGTTCTGAAGCAGGAGAAGTGCTCGGGCGATCCGGTGCGCCGCCTGGGCAATGATTATCTTTTCGGCGAACTGGCGCAACAGAACCTTGACCAGATCAACGAGAGCAAAGTTACCAAGATGGTTTCAATTTGCCCGCACTGCGTGCGCACCATCGGCACCGACTGGAAGGAACACGGCGCCAACATTGCCATCGAGCACAGCACCGAGTTGCTCGCGCGTTTCCGAAGACAAACTACCGTCGGCAGCGACGGGCAGAGCGTTGTGTTTCACGATGCCTGCTACCTCGGCCGCTATCGCGGAGTCTATGACGAGCCGCGCGATGTCATCTCGCGTTTCGGCAAGGTGGTCGACCCGCCGCGTTCGCGCGAACGCGGCTTCTGCTGCGGCGGAGGCGGGGGCTTGATGTTCCTCGGAGAAGAAACCGGGAAGCGCGTCAATCTGGAGCGGGCTCAGGAACTGGCCGCCACTGGCGCGAACGTGGTGGCGGCAGCATGTCCGTTCTGCAACTCAATGCTGCGCGACGGCCTGGCCGCAAACTCAACTACGCCTCCGGAACTGCTCGACGTGGTGCAGATCGCGGCAGCAGCGATTGGGAAAATAGCCCCCGAGAAAGCAGTCGGCAGCTGAAGATCAGGGCCACGGATTCACACGGATCTTCACCGATAAACCAATTTCTAGAGGTTTGATCCGTGTGAATCCGTGTTGATCCGTGGCCGCTCTTAGCTTCCCGCTTTCGCCTTCTTCACTTCCTCGATCAGCGGCGGCACGATGTCGAACAGATTCCCCACCACGGCATAGTCGGCGATTTCGAAGATGGGGGCTTCGGAATCTTTGTTGACCGCAATCACCGCTTTCGATCCCTTCATCCCAACGATGTGCTGGATCGCGCCCGAGATCCCGAGCGCCAGATATACCTTGGGCGAGACCGTCTGGCCCGAGGAGCCGACCTGCCGGTCCATCGGCAGCCAGCCGGAGTCGCAAATCGGACGCGAGGCCGCCAGTTCGCCGCCCAGCGCGTCGGCCAGTTGCTTGGCCAGGTCGATGTTCTTCTGCTCCTTGATGCCGCGGCCCACCGAGACAATGATTTCCGCCTGCGTCAGGTCCACCGCCTGCTTCGCCTCCTTGAAGACCGGCTGCGGCTTGTTGCGCACCACGCCGTCGGCGATCTCGGCGCTCACCACCTCGACTGGCGCCGCGCTCGCTCCTTCTTCAGCTTTGTCGCCGCGAAAAGCGCCATTCTGAAACGTTGCAAACCACGGGCCATCGCTGGTGAAGCTTACGTCCGCTGACAGCTTGCCCTGAAACATCTGGCGGGTGAACAGCAGCTTGCCGCCTTCGTGCTTGAAGCCGATGCAGTCGCTGATGACGGTGCGTCCCATGGCCACAACCAGCTTGGGGATAAAGTCGCGCACCTGGTACGTATGCGGCATCAGCACGAGTTTCGGCTGCTTGGACGCAAGGAACTGCTTCAGCGCGGCGGCGAAGGCGTCGGGCGTGTAGGGCTCAAGCTTCGCCGACTCGACGGCATAAACTTTCGCCAACTTCTTCGCGGCAACTTCGGCGGCAAATGATTGAGTGCTCGCGCCCACGACGGCTGCTTCGAGCGTCCATCCCGTGGCCGCCGCGATCGCCTGTCCGGCGGTAATGGTTTCCCACGAAACGCGATTCAGCTTGCCTTCGCGTTGTTCGACGACTACTAGAATCGTATCGGGCATAAAATCCGCTTTCACCTCAACTCTAAAAACACCATGTGGGGACAGCCGCCCTCGGCTGTCCAGCCGAGCGAAGCTCGGCCCGCGGACGAATGCGTCCCGGCTACACGCTACAGCACGCGCAATTCGTTCCTCATCTTGTCCACCAACTTCTTCGCCACTTCCGCCGGTGGACCTTCGATGACTTCCGTCTTCTTCGTCTTCTGCGGAATGTACAGCCGCTCGATCTTCTGCAGATTCTCCCCGATCGCCGACTGCACTTCCGCCAGCGCCACCTTCCGCATCGGCTTGTTCTTGGCCTGCTTGATGCCGATCAGCGTGGCGTAGCGCAGCTTGTTGATGCCCGACTGAATCGTCAGCACCGCGGGCGTCGGCATGTCGACAAACTGGAAGTATCCCGCTTCGAGTTCGCGCTTCACGCGAATGCCCGAGTCGGTCTTTTCGATCTGCATGATGATGGTGGCGTGCGGCCAGCCCAGCAGTTCGGCCAGGATCACGCCCGTCTGCGCGTAGCCGTAATCGTCGGACTGCAGCCCGGTAAAGATCAGATCGAATTTTTCGTCTTTGATCGCCGCCGCGAAGGCCTTGGCGGTGTTGAAGGCGTCGAGCCCGACGAACTTGTCGTCTTCGAGGTGAATCGCGCGATCCGCGCCTTTGGCCAGCGCCTCGCGCAGCACCTGCTGCGCCCGCGCCGGGCCGCTGGTGATGACCACGACTTCCCCGGTGTGCTTTTCCTTCTGTCGCAGCGCTTCTTCCAGCGCATAGGCGTCGGGCTCGTTGACTTCGTAGGAAACGTCTTCGCGGATCCACGTGCCGCTTTCGTTGAGCTTGAGCGGTGCATCTTTCTGCGGCACCTGCTTCATGCAAACCAGGATTTTCAAGAGTAGGACTCCTTCATAGGTGGCCCCAAACAGCCACGGCAAAACTGGTAAGTATAAATGAGCGCGAGCAGTGGAGGGAAACACGCGCCCGGGGTCGCTCGCACCGTGGGGTTTTGACCGCTACAGCCCGATTTCGATAACTATTTCGGGCTTGCCCGTCAACCGCCCAGATCTAGCTCGTTGATCTTCAACTGGGGGATGTTCATAAAAGCCTGCCGCCATTTCTCAACGTACTTTTGGCCGAACCTTGGGCATTCCCCTTCACGATACTCGCGAAGGATTTTCATGAAAATATCGATCGCGATCGTTGCCGTGAGTCTTACTGTAGTGGAGAACCCTTTCGGGTGCCGAATTGAGTAAAAAGTGATCCGCTCACTCTGGATGCGGATATGCTGGCCGTAATTCGACGAGTGCATCACCTCAGACCCAGAACCGTAGACAATCACGTATAAGGGTTCTTTGTTAACGCTTATCGCCATGTTCCTGAGGTCTGTCACGCCAAGCGGTGAATACCACGCTGGCCGGCGACCATTTCGCTTCTTCCAGTCTCGAAAGTCGTCGCGAACTGCGACGAACTGGGCCTGGGACAGAACGCGGTCTATCTCCAAGACCTGACTCTTGCCTTCGTCTCCTAGCGTCTCGTCAACCGGAACGCCGGCTTTGTTCATCATGCCCTTGAAAGTCGACGATTCAGCGGTGCCGGATTGCACGCGCATTGCCCAAAGCCGAAGTCGTAACAGGTTGTGAACGTAATAGTAAGCCGCTTTGTTCTCGCGGTCGCCAGCAAGCATCCAGTCGATATAAACGGACGCCTCGAACATAGCTCTGAGCTGCAGAGTAGCTGCGTGTACCGCGCTTCTGCACAACAGAATCTCAATCGCATCGAGCATCGCCACGAATTGTCTGAGCAGAGTGCCGATCACGACTGCATCGCCAAGCGTCTTGCCGCTCGACGAGAACGCGCGCGGTATCAGGTGACTCCCGTAGTTTGCGAGATCCCGAAGCAGGTTCGTCCACGGCTTGAGCTGCTCTGAAGCGAACGCAGTGGCGCTCTCATCGTTTAGTAAGCCCTTATGCGGGTCCTCTGGAATTATCATTTCGGCCCTTTGATTCTCCCTGAAGGTCGTCCACCGGTTGCACGTAGGTGTGGAGAAGGCAATGCCTAGTTTCCCACAGTTTCTAATTGGCGTTATGTTGCCATATTACTCATTGGCTGCTGCTCTGCAGCGGGATCGGCCAAAGTCACCTCATTGTGATTTCAATCACAGACCCAGCCTCCACCCCTCCTTCAGCATGGCGAGAGAACTTTATGCCAGACGCTAACTTCTCCGCCATGCGGCAGAGCATCATCGACGGCGCGCCCGACACCGCTTCGAACCTCGCGCAGCAAGCCGTAGCTTCCGGCGTTGCGCCCATCGACGCCATCCACAACGGCTACGTCCCGGGCATGCACGACGTGGGCGAGCAGTTTGCCAAGGGACAGATGTTTCTCCCCGACATGATGGCCTCGGCCGAGGCCATGCGCGCCGCCATGGCCGTGCTCGACCCGGAGTTGCGCAAACTCGGCACGGAGCGGCCCATGGCGGGCGTCGTGGTGCTGGGCACGACCAAGGGCGACATCCACGAGATTGGCAAGATTCTGGTCGGAACGCTGCTCACGGCGCACGGTTTCCGCGTGCACGATCTCGGCGTCGACGTCGCCGGCGACACCTTCGCTGCCAAAGCGCGCGAGTTCCATGCCGACATCGTCGGCGTGTCGGCGCTGCTGACCACCACCATGCGTAATCAGAAAAGCGTGGTCGAAGCGCTGGAGAAAGCCGGCCTGCGCTCGCAGGTGAAAATCATGGTCGGAGGCGCGCCGGTGACGCGCCGCTGGGCCGAAGAAATCGGCGCAGACGGCTATGCTAAAGACGCAATGAGCGCCGTCGCCCTGGCCCAGGAACTAATGCAACAGAAAACGCAGGCTGCGGTCGTGGAGCAGACATGAGACCGAAACTTGAATTGCTCGACAAGCCGCTCATCGAACGCATACTCGGCGAAGCCTTCCAGCTCATCGAAGACCCCGGCGTGCGAGTCGCACCTTACGTCGTCGAGCTGCTGCGCGGCGCCGGTATCACGGTCAAAGACGGCGTCGCGCACATCCCGGAAGCCCTGGCGCGCCGACTGCTGGATCTGGCGCCGCGCGGGTTCTGCCTCTATGACCGCAGCGGCAAGCCTGCCGTGCGTTACGGAGCAGACGACGTCCACTTCGATCCCGGCTCGTCGTGCCTGAACATTCTCGATCCCGCGACGCAGCAGGCTCGCCCGGCCCTGGCTGCGGACCTGTCCCGGCTGGTGCAGGTTGCCGAAATGCTGCCGCAGTTCGCCGCGCAATCTACCGCCATGGTTTGCAATGACGTGCCGCCGGAAATCGGCGACTGGTACCGGCTTCTGGTGGTGCTCTGGTATTCGGAGAAGCCGGTGGTCACGGGCGCGTTTTCCGCCTCCAGCCTGCATACATTGCTGGAACTGCTCGCGATCGAGAGCGGCGGCCGCGAAGCGCTTCGCCAGCAGCCGCGCGCCGTTTTCGACGTGTGCCCGTCGCCGCCGCTGAACTGGTCCGAGTTCGCGTCCCAGAATCTGGTCGATCTGGCGCGTGCCGGAGTTCCAGCGGAAATCGTAAGCATGCCTCTGGCAGGCGCGACCGCGCCGGTCACACTCGTAGGCTCGGTCGTGCAGCACGCCGCCGAGTGCATCAGCGGCATCACGATTCATCAACTGGCGCAGCCGGGAGCGCCAATAGTTTGGGGAGCAGCGCCCGCCATCTTCGACATGCGCGCGGGAAAGACTCCCATGGGTGCGATTGAAACCGCCATGCTCGACGTGGCATGCGCGGAGGTGGGAAAGTATCTTGGCTTGCCCACGCATGCCTATATGGTGGCCGGCGACGGGCGCCTGATCGACGCCCAGGTCGAAATGGAAAGCGGCATGTCGTGCGTGCTCGGCGCGCTCGCAGGCATCAACATGATTTCCGGCGCGGGCATGCTCGATTTTCTAGCCTGCCACAGCATCGAAAAGCTGGTCATCGACGCCGAGGCCATTGCCTCCGCGCAAAGGCTGATCCAGGGCATCCAGCCGCGCGAAGCCTCGCTGGCGGTCGCCATGTTCGCCCAGACCGGACTGCACGGCGACTTCTTGAAGCTGAAAGAAACTCGCGCTCTGTTCCGCAAGGAGCAGCACTTCCCTTCCACGGTCATCGATCGCGGCCTCAGCGCCGCGGACGGCGCCATGCCCGACATTCTCGGACGCGCCCAGCAGCGGGTCGAGGAGTTGCTGTCAGGCTATGAGCGCCACCCGCTGGCTGCCGAACGCGAACAGGAGATGATCGCCTTCGCGCAACGGGAAGGCCAAAAGGCCGGACTCGAAGGACTCCCCGAAATTCTCACGCCGGAGTACGCGCCGGAACCCTGGGCTGATCTAGCGCGGTTTCGCCGTAAACCTGGCCTGTTTTGAAAGGGCACGGCTTTTCAGCCGTGCCGCTAAAGGAAAGCTAACAATACCGGCTTTAGCCGCTGAGGGAATGCGTCCCCAGGGCCTAAAGGCCCGCTCTTTCCTGGCTCTTGTCGGCGCGGCTGAAGCCGCGCCCCTTCAAATCAAAACGCGGTTGCGGCAAAACCACGGCTATGGTTTCTGGAGCGCCCGGAAGCGTGTCCTACTCGGTGATCACCGTCGACTGGCCCGAAATTTCGAAGCGTTTGCGGCAGCGCAGGTTCTTGCAGGCCATCTGGTCGTCTTTGCGCACCATGTAGGATCGCGCTTTGGCAAAGCGCGCACGGTCGCGCTCATCGGCTCGGCCGGCGAGTTGACGCTTCTTTGTGCGAACCACCCAGGTCACCTCATACTCCGCTGACTGCTGGCAATGCGGACAGTTCAGTGTGACCGGTTTCTTCTCTTGCTTCTCGTCAAAAAAATCTCGTTCTTCCATGACAGTCGTTCGTCGTTCGTCGCTGGTAGTTAGCTGCCCAACCGGCGAAGGACGATTATTACAGTTTTGTGACTAACAATCTATGGCAACATGGATTCGGCTCTTACGCCATGCCCCGCAAGAAAAAGCTCAAGCGCTTCCACGCCGTCACAGCGGTCAAGGAACTAGCCCGCGAACGCGTCGGTGCGCCCCCGGCCGGGAGAATTGTCGTTGAGAAAAGGAAGAAGGCAGAGAAGCACAAGCCTACTCTGGGGAAACTGCTGGGCGAGTCGGAATAATCGGAATAAACTGTCGAACGTCTAGTTGAAGGTCGCAGTCACGGTTTTGTTCCCAGTCATCGTTACAGTGCAAGGATTTGCGGCTCCGGAATCACAATTCAACCAATTCCCAAAAGTCGATGGGCTAATCGGAGTCGCTGTCAGGGTTATCACCGCACCACTTTGGGCCTGGGCAAGGCACGGCGCGGAGCTCGCGCAGCTCAAACCGGGTGGAGAACTCGTCACCGTTCCCGAGCCGCTTCCCGCGAAGGTCAGAGTCAGTACCGGCAACACTCCGCCTCCCGAGCTTGTAAAGCAGACCACGTTGCCGGTCATGTAAGCGGTCACCAGAGATCCCGAAGAAGAGATCCCGCCGGAGCTCTTGTTGGTCGTAACCGTGGCCGAAATGAGAGTACCTCCGCAGCTAATCCCGGTGACAGTCAAAAGCCCATTTGAGTCGACCGTCATCATTTGCGTGTCATTCGACGCCCACGTCACTTGACTCGTGATGTCCTTGGTCACAGGTGGATGGATGTAAGTACCCAGGGCCCTGAGTTGCACCGTCAACCCACGATCGTCAGGGACGGGAATGTTTGATGCCCCGAATGTTTCGACGGCAGGTTGGATTTGAATTGACACGAGTTCCTGATCCCGCCCACAACTGGTGACATTAAACAACGAGCCCGCAACGGCTGCGAGGACAGCAATGCTGAGCCACTTCCCTCTCATCAAACGACTCCTGGATCTCCTAAACTGGACAACAAGACCCATCCGGCTGTGAATCGCTCAATGTAGGTCAAGCGCGGATGAAAATCAATAGCTCGCTAGGGGAGTATTCACCCCGTGACCGCCTCCGCCACCGCCTTCGCGAACTCCTTGACATCCTCTTCCGTGGTATCGAACGAGCACATCCAGCGCACGATGCATTCTTCCTCAATCCAGGGATAGAAGAAGTAGCGCTCTTTGATTTTCTCGATCGCATGCCGCGGAATCTGCGCGAAGACGCCGTTGGCCTCGACTTTCCAGACGATCCGTACCTGCGGAATCCTGCTCACCTCTGCCTCCAGCACACGCGCCATGCGGTTGGCGTGCTCGGCGCTGCGCCGCCACAAGTCATTGGTCAGCAGGGCGTCGAATTGTGCGGCGATGAATCGCATCTTCGACGCCAGCTGCATCCCTTGCTTGCGCAGGTAGAGAAAGTCCGTGGCTGAGCGCATGGTTGAAAAACACCACCGCTTCCCCGCCCATGATTCCATTCTTCGTCCCGCCGAAGGAGAGCACATCGACCCCGAGATCGCGCGTAGCCTGCCGCAGCGTCTGCGCCCAGGCTGGCGGCGGCATTGGCGATGCGGGCGCCATCCACATGCAGAAACATTTCATGCTCATGCGCGAATTGGGCCAGGGCCCGAATCTCTTCCGGCTTGTAGACCGTCCCCATCTCGGTTGACTGCGTAATTGAGATCACCCGTGCCTGCACATGATGCTGGTCGCCGATGCCGTGATAGGCGTGGCGCACGGCGTCGAGCGTGATCTTGCCGTCCTGATGCGGCAGCGGAATCAGCTTGCATCCCGTATGCTTCTCCGGAGCGCCGCATTCGTCGCAATAGATGTGCGCGTAGTCGCTGCACAGCACCGCGTGGTAGGGCCGGTTCAGCGCCTGCAGGCCCAGCACATTAGCGCCGGTTCCGTTGAAGGTGAAGAAGACATCAATCCCCGCGCCAAAGTGCTCCTCGAATTTCGCGATCGCCGAACGCGTGTAAGGATCGTCGCCGTAAGCGACCACGTGTCCCTGGTTGGCGCGCGCGATCGCCTCCAGCACCTCGGGATGCACTCCGGCATTATTGTCGCTGGCAAAGCTGCGGGTGGGCTTGGCAGAACCTGCGCCATACCGAAACAATGTAGCAGAGTAGCCGTTCTGTGGGGACAGCCGCCCCCAGCAGTCCGTCGAGCGAAGCTCGACAGTCCCGGCGGCCCGCACAACGGCAGCGTTGGCGCACACTCCTACCACGAATTACAATGCCTTTCCTGATTCTGGGAGGCGTGCCCGTGAGTCTGATTCGTCCGGCTGCGTGTGCAGCATTGTCTGACCTTGGCTCTTCTCGCTGCGGTCGCCGTAGCCCAGACTGCCGAGCAGAAGACAGCGCGCTATCTCGATTCGGTGCGGAAGCAACCCTCCTTGCTGCTGGCTTTCCTCCATGACATGCCGAAAGGCGGCGACCTGCACAATCACCTCTACGGCGCCATCTACGCCGAGGATCTCATCGACTTCGCCGCGTCCGACAATTTCTGCGTCGACCGCACCACCTCGCGCCTGATCGGCGCGCCCTGCGATTCCTGCGAGAAGTACACGGCCAAGCCCACCATCCGCTGCGCCTATGACGACCACGATTCTCTACAACCAGATCATCGACGCCTGGTCCATGCGCAACTGGCGTCCCGGCGACGAGTCCGGCCACGACCATTTCTTCGCCACCTTCGACAAGTTCTCGCTGACTGCGCACAACCACGTGGCCGAAGTCGATCGCCACTGTGATCAACCGCGCCGCCCGCGAGCACGTGCAGTACGTCGAATTCATGCACACCGCCGACGGCAATGCCGCTTTCCAACTGGGCATGAAGCTGGGATGGGACGCCGATTTCGCCAAGATGCGCGAAAATCTGCTGGCAGGCGGCCTGAACGAAATCGTCGCCGCCACCAGCAAGACTCTGGCGGAAGACGAAGCGCGCGCCCGCAAGGAACTGAAGTGCGACACTCCCGACGCCGAACCCGGATGCGGCGTTGCCGTTCGCTATCTCTACCAGGTGCTGCGCGGACTTCCGCATGAAGCCGTGTTCGCCCAGATCGTGCTCGGCTTTGAGCTGGCGTCGTCCGACCCGCATTTCGTCGGACTGAATCTCGTCATGCCGGAAGACTGGTACGTGCCCATCCACGATTTCAACGAGCATATGGCCATGCTCGATTACCTGCACGGCGTTTATCCCAAGGTGCACATCAGCCTGCACGCTGGAGAACTCGCCGAGGGCCTGGTAAAGCCAGAGGATCTTTCATTCCACATTCGCGAATCGGTCGAACGCGGCCACGCCGAGCGCATCGGCCACGGCGTCGACGTCATGCTGGAGAAAGATCCCCTCGGCCTGATGAAAGAGATGGCCGCGCGCAACGTGCTGGTCGAGATCAACCTCACCTCGAACGATCAGATCCTCGGCATCAGTGGCGACGAGCACCCGCTGCCGGTCTATATGAAATACGGCGTGCCCGGTTGCGATTTCTACCGACGATGAGGGCGTCGCCCGGTCCGACATGACGCATGAATACTTGCGCGCCGTCGAGGGCTATCAACTGCCGTACACAGAGTTGAAGCGCATGACCCGCCAAAGCATAGAGCATAGCTTTTTGCCGGGGGACAGCCTGTGGGCCTCAACTAAAAGCACATTTCGCCCCGTCGCGGCCTGCTCGGCGGATACCGCCATCGAGGAGAGACCGTCGCCTGCATGCGCGAAGTTCCTCGCCGCCAACGAGCGCGCCTGGGAGCAATGGAAACTGGAAACGGCATTCGCCAGATTCGAGAAGAAGTTCTGAGGCCGCTGAACACATGCCCCGCAAGCGCACCCTAATCCCGTCGCCTCTGGCATGGACCATGCAACCTGCGCCGGTTCCTCCGCCTCTTCTGCCGGTAGTGGCCGAGCGAGGTGGCACACAACTGCGCACACCTTTGCCGATCGCCATCATCGACACCCGTGAGCAGAATCCGCTTTCTTTCCGTCGTTTCAGAGGCTGGTTCGCCCGCATCGAAGAACGCGCCCTGCCGCTCGGCGACTATTCCGTCGATGGCATGGAGAACTCCTGCGTAGTCGAGCGCAAAGACTTGGCCGACCTGATTCAGTCTTTCACCACAAATCGCCAGGTCTTTATCCACCGCCTTCAGCGCATGAGCGAACTTCCGCACAGCCTGCTCGTTGTGACCGCGCCTCTCAGCGAAATCAAGACCGAGTATCCCTACCGCGCCGCGAACCCGAATCGCATCACGCAATCACTCATCGCTGTGCTGGCGGGCTTGCGCCTGCCCTTCATCTGCACCGAGACCCACGAACTCGGCGAGGAGATCGTTGCCTCTTATCTCTATCAGACATTTCTGTATGATTGGCTGGAACGCAACGGCCACGGCCGCTACCTGGCCGACGGCGATTTGTAGAACGAGTCGGTGGGTTGGGTTGGGAAGGGCACGGCTTCAGCCGTGCCGTAGACGTCTCATAATTGACGACGGCTTTAGCCGCTGAGGGTCGCTGTTCGGTCGTTACCCAGTTCTTTTTGTGATCTTCATGCCTGATCAATTCACGCTCGCCGATTCCGCCGCGCAGTTCATCCTCGCGCGCACGACTCTTCGCCCCAGGATCGGCCTGGTCCTCGGCTCCGGCCTCGGCGCTTTCGCCGACTCGCTCACCGAGACCGTCCGCGTCCCCTACGCCGAAATACCTAAGTTCCCACGTTCGACCGCCATCGGTCACGCCGGCCAGATGGTGATTGGCACTGCCGGCGACATTCCGGTCGCGGCCATGCAAGGGCGCGTTCATCTGTATGAAGGATATTCCGCGCAGGAGGTTACGTTCCCGATCCGCGTCTTTGGACGCATGGGAGTCCGCGCGGTCATCCTGACCAACGCCGCTGGCGGCATCAATCTCAGTTACTCGCAGGGAGCGCTGGTCCTAATCCGCGACCACATCAATCTGCAGGGCGCGAATCCCCTGGTCGGCCCTAACGACGACCGCTTCGGCGTGCGCTTCCCCGATATGACCCACGCCTACGTGAAAGAATATCGAGCGATCGCCCGCGATGAAGCCGCCAAGTTAAACATCACGCTGCACGAAGGTGTCTACGCCGGCTTGCTCGGCCCGAGCTACGAGACACCGGCTGAAATCCAGTACCTGCGCCGAATTGGGGCCGATCTGGTGGGCATGTCGACCGTCGCCGAGGTGATCGCCGCGCGCCACATGGGAATCAAGGTGCTCGCCATTTCCTGCGTCACGAATATGGCCGCGGGAATTCTCGACCAACCGCTCTCCCACGCAGAAGTCATGGAAACCGGCGAGCGCGTGAAGTCGACGTTCGAGTCGCTGCTGCGCGCAGTGCTGCCCCGCGTGGCAAAAAACGTCGTAGAGACGTAGCTTGCTACGTCTCTCTAACCACGTCTCATTTCCCCGCCCGCGGAATAAAAAGCGACACCGGCACTTTCACCCCATAGGTAGCCGCGAAGTTGTTCTGATTCACCGCCAGCCCCAGAAGCCCGCGCGAATCGATATACAGCAACGGCTGCCCCTTAGGCACGTCGCTGAATGTATTCACGAAGTTCATCTTCATCTCACGATCGGCAACCTTCACCGTCACCTCCTGCCCATGCCGGTAGCCGAGTTTCATAAAATCCTCGCCGTCCACGTTGGTGACGAGATTGCCGAAAGGCCCGTCGGTCGCGATGACTGTGGCGCTCAGACCCCGATCATCGAGTGTCGCCGCCTTCAACTGCAGCCGCACGAGATCCTTCACCGCGATCTCCGGGCCGACTTTCTTCCAGTCGTCTCCGCGCGCCATGTGGGCTCCCACGGGCGAAAAAATGTCGCGCCCGTGAAACGTCGACGACAACTTGGTGCCGATCATCCACTCGGGATTCGTAATCTCGCGCACCACCTCAATCCGGTCCCGTTGCTCGACCAGCGTCAGCAGCCCGTTATCCGGCAGCACGAAATATTGACCGCGACCTGAGCGCGCCACGATCGCCTTGCGCGTGCTTCCCACCCCCGGATCGATCACCACCACGAACACCGTTCCTGCTGGGAAATACGGCGACGCTCCTTCCAGAAAGCGCGCCCCATCCAGAATGGAAAACGGCGTGACTTCATGGGTCAAATCGACAATGCGCACGCTGGGCATGATGGAGTACATCACGCCACGGCACAGCGCAACCGAGTCGTCGAGCACTCCGAAGTCGGTCATGAACACAATAGTTGGTGGATACTTCTGCGCCGATTGGCTGGACGCAGGCGTCTGCGCGGCACTAGCGGCCAACAGAGCGAAAACGATCAGAGAGATCATCGGCGTGCGCGGAGCGAACTTCCGTTGCAAAAGGGTCATGAGTTTTCCTTGAAGTAAATCGGCCGAAGGTAGAGCCTTCGCCATTTCTGAATTTGTGAGTTCGCCATTCTAAATGAACACGCATCCCCCGCGGGAATGTTGCGGACGCGCCCACCGCTTAGTCGGCCAGTCTATAATGCTGACTGCAATCTGGATTGGAGGCTCTCATGGCTGAACTCATCCCGGAGAAGTACCGCGATTTATTTGAGAAGCGCGCCTTTGCCAGCCTGGGCACACTGATGCCCGATGGTCGTCCACAAGTAACGCCCGTCTGGTGCGACTTTGACGGCGATCACGTCCTCTTCAACTCCGCCAAGGGGCGCCAGAAAGACCGCAACGTCCGCCGCGATCCCCGCGTTTCGCTGGCCATCATCGATCCCGAGAACCCTTACCGCTATCTCGAAATCCGCGGCCGCGTGGTCGAGATCACTGAGGAAGGCGCCAGCGAGCACATCAACAAGATGGCGAAAAAATATCTTGGCGTCGACAAATATCCTTACAGTCAACCCGGCGAAGTACGCGTGGTCTACAAGATCAAGCCTGAACACACCACCGTGATGGGGTAGAAGCTCGTGTGGGGACAGCCGCCCCCGGCTGTCCGGCGGCCCATGTGTATCGGGCCGCTGCGGTTAGCGCCGTTGATGTGCACGCCGTCGAGGAGAATCCCATCCGCACCTTTAACCTCTGCTTCCTCGGCTTCGGCAATGTCAATCGGACGCTCATCCGGCTCCTTGAAGATCGCGCGCGGGAACTGCGCGAGGGGTACGGCATTTCCTTCTACATCACCGGAGTCGCCTCGCGCCGCCTGGGATGGATTGCGGACGCAAATGGACTGAACGCGGCTTCATTGCTCGCCCTGAATTCTGATTCGACTGCCGGCAGTTGGCGGACAGAAGTGTCCGCTCCACACTGCACCAACGTCCGCGAATGGCTGGCCGCAGCCCGCGCGGATGTTCTCTTCGAAGCCACTTCGCTCAACGTCGAATCCGGCGAGCCCGCCGTCGACCAGATCCGCGCCGCCCTCGAACATGGAGCCCACGCCATCACCGCCAACAAAGGCCCCATCGTTCACGCCTACCGCGAACTGCGTGATCTGGCCGCTGCGCGCGGCAAGCGCTTCCTGTTCGAATCCACGGTGATGGACGGCGTCCCGATTTTCTCCTTGTTCGACCAGTTGCCCGCCATCCACCTCAAGGGCTTTCACGGAATTTTGAACTCGACCACCAACGTCATCCTCGGCGAAATGGAGCAAGGCCTCAGCTTCGACGAAGCCCTGAAGAAAGCGCAGTCCCTGGGCGTCGCCGAAACCGACGCCACCCACGACATCGACGGCTGGGACGCCGCCGTCAAAACCGCCGCGCTGGTCAACGGTGCTGATGGACATTCCCGTCCGCCTCGACTCAAATCGAGCGCGAAGGCATCCGCGACTTGACGCCGCAGGCCCTGCGCAACGCAAGACGCGATGGATGGCCCTTCAAACTGGTGTGCCGCGCGCAGCGCGTTGGCGATGGCGTGAAGGCAAGCGTCGCGCCAGAAAAAGTGCTGGCAAGTTCTCCGATGGGCAAGATTGCAGGCACATCGTCGTACATCTATTTCGAAACCGACATCTTCCCCGGCTTGGCCCTCACCGAGGAAAATCCAGGCCTGTTCGCGACGGCCTACGGCCTGCTGGCGGATTTCGTGCGGGCGATGCGGAGCCCCGACCACGTTTCATAGCTTGCCGTGGTGCCGGACTGCCTCGACCACGCTTCGTATGGCATTGCCAACGTCGTCGAGTGCCTCCAACTCCATGTTGTGCCCGCTGTGCACAATGATCTGCTTGCTGTTGGTTGAGAGGAGCGTCAGCTTCGCCTGCCCCTCCTTACGCTCTTTCTCAAGTTGCGCGGCCGGAACATCCTGGTTATTGTCGTATCCGCCTTCCGCGCGGGTGAGCACAATGAGCGGAATAGCGCCTAACGTGCCGGACTGCGGCCTGGCTAGCCATTTCGCGAAGTATTCCCCCGACCATTCGCGCTGGCTGCTCTCCGCGTCTTCCATCTCGGGCAAAGCCTGTGCCCAGAGTTGCAACCTCTGCGCTTCCGGCGGAAGCACCTTGTACATCGGATCGAGTGGCTGCGCGGCCTCCGCGGCGACCTCTCCGTGCACAGCCGGTTTGTCCGATTCTTTTATTTCCTCGCGAGGAGCCGGGACGTTTGTGCCCTTCGCCCCGTCGCCCAGCCGCATCGTCTTACCGCCGCCAATTCCCACTCGCTGTCCCTCGAACGCCGCGTCCACTAAAACCATCCCTGCAACGTCCTGCGGGTAAGTCATAGCAAAGTGCCGCACGACGGGCCCGCCGAACGAGTGCCCCGCGAGCACAAATGGTCCGCGCTCGCCCAATTTAGTGAGCGCATCTCGCAGTTCGAGATTAATTTGTGCAAAGCTGCGTGGCTTGGGACCAGGATCGCTCCAGGCGTATCCGGCACGATCGTAAGTGCAGATGCGCGTGAACTGAGAAACGCGCGTCTGCACGAGAATCCAGTCGAAAGAAAAGTCGCCGAACCCGTTCTCCACCACTACA
Source organism: uncultured Acidobacteriaceae bacterium (assembly GCA_963819035.1). Taxonomy (GTDB): domain Bacteria; phylum Acidobacteriota; class Terriglobia; order Terriglobales; family Acidobacteriaceae; genus Sulfotelmatobacter. Next base: position 310,870 of record CAWFUU010000011.1, read on the forward strand.
GTTGGGCTCCCCTTCCCGGCGCAATTCACATGCAGCCGGTGCCCGCCAATATCAACGAGCCTCCCGGGGGCTTGCGGCGCGGAAGCGGCCATCGCCGAAACTGCAAAGCCCAAAACCAGCACCGCCGCATAAAAACATTGAATCGCTGTTGTGTTAAACTGCGAGCTTATCCGCTGCATAATGGCCCCCTGGTCGGTCTACAGACGCACTCCCTTGCAAAACGTAACTGCCGAACGTGCGGTTCCACGGCATGATAAAAATAGAGACAGTCATGCTCTCCGCCGAAACCGCCCATGCAGTCCTCGACCTGACCTGGGTCCGCTCCCAGTTCCCGTCGTTCACCCAAACCGTGAACGGACATCCCGCCGTGTTCCTCGACGGCCCCGGCGGAACGCAAGTTCCGCAGCGGGTGATTGACGCCCTCTCTGGCTACCTGCTCCGCGACAACGCTAACAGCGGCGGGAACTACCCGACTAGCCGCCGCACCGACGCTGTGATCGCCGCCGCCCGTGAAGCGATGGCCGACTTCTTCCATTGCGGCGCCGATGAAGTCGTCTTCGGACAGAACATGACCTCGCTTACGTTCGCCATTTCACGCGCCATCGGCCGGGACCTCGGCCCCGGGGATGAAATCGTCGTCACCCGTCTCGATCACGACGCCAACGTTTCTCCCTGGCTGGCGATGGCGGAAGACCGCGGCGTCACCGTTCGCTGGGCTGAAATCCACGACGAAGACTGCACGCTCGACATGGCCGACCTCGCCGCGAAAATCAACGCGAAGACGAAGCTGGTCGCCGTCGGCTACGCTTCGAACGCCGTGGGCACCATCAATCCGGTCAAAAAAATCGTCGGCCTGGCACACGCCGTGGGCGCCCTCGCCTTCATCGACGCCGTGCACTACACACCGCACGGCCTGATCGACGTGGCCGCCCTCGATTGCGATTTTCTGGTGTGTTCGACCTACAAATTTTTCGGCCCGCACATGGGCGTGCTCTTCGGGAAGCGCGAGTACCTCAAGCGCTTGCGTCCCTACAAGGTGCGCCCGCTCACCGACGCAATTCCCTTCCGCTGGGAGTGGGGCACGCTCAACCACGAGTGCATCGCCGGAATCACCGCCTGCGTCGAGTACATCGCCGAGATAGGCCGTCGCGCAATCGAAACATGTGGGGACAGTCGCCTCGGCCGTCCGTCGAGCGAAGCGCGACTGGCGCCGCCCACACGTCGCGCGGCCATTGAGATTGCCTATGAAGCCATTCACGAACACGAGCGCGCGTTATTGCAGCACGCCATGTCAGGCCTGGGCAAAATTCCCGGACTAAAAATCTACGGCATCACCGATCCCGCACGCTTCCACGAGCGCTGCGCCACACTTGCCATCAGAATCGATGACGGGAAACCAGGCCACACGCCGCTGGAACTCGCCACCAAGCTCGGCGAGCGCGGCTTCTTCACCTGGGATGGAAACTACTACGCCCTGAACCTGACCGAGCATCTCAATGTTGAGAAATCCGGCGGCTTCCTGCGCATCGGCCTGGTGCACTACAACACCGTGGAGGAAGTCGACCGCCTGCTTGCAGCGCTGCAGGAGATTGTCGGAGTATAGGTTTCAGCCAGCGATCTGCCCCGGCTCGAAAGTTGTTGTGTAGGAAATGGAGACGGTCATGACGCGCACTCCGGTAGTGTGCTGCCTGCTGTTGTTCTCTTCTCTGCTAACGCTCGCCCAGGAGGGCGCCGAATCTGCCGACAGAAGCCTCATCCTCGCCCTGGAGGGAGCGTGGAACCAGGCCGAACTCCACCACGATGCCAACGCCGCGGCCGCCATTCTCGCCGACACCTTCATCAGCATCGATCATCATGGGACGTTACTGAACAGGTCGAGGTATCTGGCTGACCTCAAGGATCCATCGTTCCATCCCGAGGAGATTTCCAACTCCGACACCAGCGTGTACCTTTACGGCGACGTCGCCATCGTAACCAGCGCTTATCGCACCAAAGGCACCGACGGAGGCAAACCTTTCTCCCATCATGGCCGGTTCACGGATACCTGGATCAAGAAGAACGGAAAGTGGCAGTGCGTCGCCGACCAGGAAACTTTGATCAACTAAACCGCCCCGCGAGCAAATTTCGTATTCACCGGAAGTCGCGCTAGAAATTCGCCATAATCTTTCTTCCCAATTGCGCGCCGCGAGTGCGTGCGTCGGGGACTGTCGTCATGTCCATGTAGATCATCTTGTCCCCCTTGAGGATGTAGAAAGCGTGGCCAAAGGCTCCAATCATGGCGTGGTCTCCGACCCCGGGCACTTCTTGAAAGCCGGGCACGGCTGACTCGGTCAGGCGCATGCCCGACCAGCTATCCTGCCCAAAGTTGCTTTGCACCGTGAAGGAAAACACCTTCCCGTCCTGAACCGGCTGGGTCATCGTCAGCGTCTTGACGACCCCCTCCAACTGATTGGCATCCTTCATGAGCGCCGGGAGATTGTCTGGCTTGGGCCCGGGCCGATTGTTCACCTCTTCGGTCTGCCGCCGTGCCTGCTCGGCGGCCATCCGCTGCAACTGGCTGAAGGCCTCTTGATTTGTGAAATAGGCGCACCCGGGCGTGGAATTTTCCATGATCTCTGCACTCTTCTCGATCGCTACTCCCAGCAGTTTCTGTAACTCCGCCGTCGACAGCAACCGGCAGCTATTGCCATTCTCCACCACTTTGATCGGAGCGCTGGGCCCACCCGTTACCGCAGAAGCGTAAGACGAGACTTTGTGCTTCACCCAATACACGCCGTACATCGCCGCCGAGATTCCAATGACGAACAGCAGCACCAACACTCCGCCAACGATGAGCAGCACTTTCCCGAGTCCCGAACCCTTCGCAGGCGCTGCCACTTGAGAAGCAGGTGGGGTTTGAGTCACGGGGAGCGCAGTGTACGGAACCACAGGCGGCTGCGCAGCAGGCTGGACCGGCGAGGCCGTGCTCGGCGACACTGCCCGAGCTCCGCAGTTATTACAAAAAGCTCCGGTGAGAGGTGTACCGCAATTTACGCAGAAGCCTGCCATTAGAACCTCCCGGCTGGGACACGAGACGTACGCCCGGCAAACGGCGTTTATTTTACTCCGCCGGTAACACACTGCAAGGGTGGAGGTGGCCAAAAACACGCCAGCCCGGGACGCATCCCGGGCTGGAAAGGGACGAGCTGTGCAAACTAGAGGTGGAACCGCCCTACGGCCAGCGTTTGCCGGTATCTTCCCATCCCGCAGCGCGCACGGGCTGGGGAGCGGGTATGGCTGGGGAGGATGCGGTTGCCACGGGAATCCGCGCCGTGGAGGACTGCGGTCCGTTGACGGCAGTAGCTAGGGCGGGCTTCCCCAGTTCAGACATCAACGATTCTTTCTCTTCAGAAAGCAGGGGGGCAACCAGACGCAGCGCCTCTACTTCTTTCTCCAACCGGGTAAGCTCCATTTCTTTTTGGCGCAACACTTCGTACACATTCTTCATCTTGGCACCTGGAGGGGTAGTTTCGAGCACAATGCTGCTTTGAACTTTAGCAGAGTCGCCTGTGTTGTCAAGGCTTTCGGGACGCCGAAAGCGCCTAAAACCGGCAGAATTGCCGACCAAATGCTAGCGCAGCACCAGGATCGCCGCAATGCTCACTGCAACCACCAGAAGGGCAGCGAAAACGTACTTGTTCCTGGCCAGCCACGACTGCGAAGGCTCGAGACCCGCGCTCAAAACTAGGGTTGGAATCGGGGACTGCGCCGCTTCCTGCGGCGGCTGTGGGAGTGCTGGCAAAGGAGCCTGGACTAGCGCGGCCGCGGCCAGCTCTCTTTGTCCGACTGGTTTTAACTCAACCGCTGGCGCGACCGCCTGCTCCTTCCCAGGCCAGGCCTCGGTCGTCGCGGCAGAAGCCGGCGCCACCACAGGCTTGCGCACTTCCATGGCCGGTACCTCGCGGGCGGGAGCCACAGCGGTTGCCGCCCCGGATGCCGCCGCAATCGATATGGCCCTGGACATCTTCAGCTGTCCTCGCCACTTCTTTTCTTCGCACTCCACGCAAAGAGCGCGCCCCGCGGAAACCGGAAAGCCGCAAGCCTCGCATTTCCGAAGATCCCGGAAGGCAGGCGGAACATGGCTTTGATCGCTTTCCGGCGCCTTTTGGCCATCGCCCCTAACGTTCAAAGCAGCCGACCAGAGGAGTGGCTTCTTCACAGGCACCGGATTCGCAGATGGAGGAGTCGCGGGTTGAGGAGTCGTGGGCTGAAGGTTCGCCGGTGCAGACTCGGCCGACGTCGAGTCCGGCTGTGGTGCAGACACCTGAGTCTCAACGGCTTCCGCTGTTTGGCCTGCGGCCACTGCATTGGCCTCAAGCGGGGCCTTTACCTCAAGGCTCGCCAATGCCTGCGGCACTTCGTTAGTCTCGAGTACATCAGTTGCTTCCAGTCTCTGCGGCGCAGCGGGCTCTGCGGCCGCGACTTCATCCACCTCCGCCTCCGAGGTCGGCATTTCCAGAATGTCCTCTGCATCATCAGAGTGTTCCTGGGTGACGGCAGCGTTCGCAGTCTCGATCTGCGCCGGAATTCCCTCCGCCGTACGGGCTAGCGTGACTGCTGTCTCGACCATCTCGCCCAGCCGCACCAGGGCCGTAAGGTCGCGCTCGCCAAACGCCTTTGCCTTCCCCGAAAAAAGCTCAAAGACCCCCAGGACTTCGTCGTCATGCACCACCGGCATGACCACCACTGAGGCGATTCCCATTTCGCGGCAAACTGCCTGATTAACGCGCGCATCCCGCTCGGCATCGTCACAACGAAGAATCCGCCGTGTGCGCACACTTTCCCCGGACAGTCCGAACTCGGTCGAGAGCAGCGCACCCAGCTCGGGCGCATTCGATCCCGTGCTGGCGCGGCACTGCATGTCATTCCCTCCGTTGCGGCGCAAGGCAATGGCCGCCCCGGTCGATCCAGTGATGTATTGCGCGCGGTCGGTGAGCAACTGCAGGGCGGCGTCCAGATCGCGCTCCGCCATCTCGCCTAGAGAACGGCCGCCATCTTCGCCGGGAAAACGCAAGCCGGCCATTGCCTCGCGCGCGGCCGCATGAGCTGCGGCGAGCGCCGCCGAGATGCTGGCCTGCGAAGTCCGGTCTGAGCTCTCACGCTGCATTTGCATCTCCGCGTTCGGCGTATTCGGCTCGAGACTCGCCGCACTGGCCGTCTCACAGCCAGTCGCCGGCGACACCCGGTCGAAGGTCGAAAAAGATTCCATGGCGCGCGTGCTCAGGCATCCACACGAGGTCGGGACGAAGGCGCATCCGCCGCGACGTGCTCGCTCCAACGAATTGAAAAGGATGCAGTAAGACGAGTCTCGCTCGTGGCGCGCACGGTGTCAAGAAATTCTGTGCGCAGAAGTGCTAAGCCAAAAGTGCCATCGTAGGGACATTGCTGCCTAGATCTCTACCGCTAACTTGTTGTCCGGATGGGTTTTCTAGGACTTTCGCCGCCGCAGCCCCGCCTGGGCCAGCCGGTTGGCCTCAGCATTCTTCTCTCGCGGCACGTGGGAGATGGAAAACTTAAGCGACCGCGCTAGTTTGCGGCAGGTCCAGTGCAGGGAATACAGACGCGGGCTGCGGCAGATATACTCGCCCGTCATCTGCCGTACGACCACTTCGGAATCTGAATAGACGTGCAGTTTGCCAGCTTTCAGGGACACCGCGCACTGCAGTGCTTCCATCAGCGCGGCGTATTCGGCGACATTGTTATCCTGATGGCCGATCCATTTGGCGATCCGGATGGGGCCGCTCTCGCAGCCATCGATAACCACCCCAATAGCCGACGGCCCCGGATTCCCCAGGCAACCGCCGTCCACATAGGCCACCAGTTCTGCAATCACTGCGATTTTTGTTGCTCTCTGCACGATGCGCCCATCTCGATCTGCCGTCAAGACGATTATTTGATTCCCTTTCATCGTTTTGCGGTTGGCAGCCTGCTTGTGCAATCTACTGTGCAAAAGCGGGCACAATTGGATTCACCTGGGCGTAACTTTCGACTCAACAACCATTTGCATTTTCCGTTATGCACAGCTTTGCCGCAAGCTAATGCACCAAAACTTTGCGTTGACTTTTGTGAATGCTCTGTTAACTTTGCTTGCGTCGACGGTCGAAAGGGTTGGCACAATAATACTGAGCCGGCCCGAAGTAGACTGAGTGATCAGTCAGGCGGGGCGACCCGCAGGGCGACCAGACCTGAAAAAACCGACGGCTCTGCGAGGGGCAGTTGGGGTTTGGAACTGCGAAAGCAGTGATCGCATCAAGGGGCTGTGACGGTACATGCTTCCACGCTGTTAGCTCCCTCGCAGGAGCTGGTGGCTAGAGCATAACCAATGTCACGGCCCTTTCAATTTTTTCCCGCCGGTTGTTTCCCTCATGGCTCAAGCTGAAGTTCTGGGCATATCCAATTGCACTCTTTGCATCCCCAAGTAGTAAAAGTCGAACCTTCCAGCCAGACCAATTTCTAGCCATCGTGGAATAGTTTCGCCTGCAGTCACCGAATTGGCCAGGATTCGTGATGACCGCAAAAGCAGTCCAGTACCCAGAGCGGGTCCTAGCCGAAAGAACTTCACAACTGAAGCGGTCGTGAGGTCGAATGCCGATTGCCCGCCGCAGTCGCTGAATGTCGAAATCAGATGGGATGATTCTGCGACAGTTGCGCGATCGTTCATTTGTCCGGGGCAGGATTTGCCATTTTTGCTTGCTTTCCGCCAAAGATACACGACGAACCAGACTCCTCCGCATCGGATCTGCTTTGCAAACAACAGGTTGCGCGTCGAGGCAGAAGGCCACGTAAGTGCACCAACTTGAATCGAGTGAGCATTCTTCTCCTCTTTCAGGTTTCCTGAGACTAAGTCAGCCCATCTGAAGTTCTTTCCTCTTAGCGACTACAACCTTAGGAGGTTGCCTATATGTTTGCACGCAATGTCTCTTTCCATCTGAAGTCGAATATGTTGTCCGATTACACGAGAACGTTTGATAAAGAAGTTCTGCCTTTGCTTCGGAAGCAGAATGGCTTTAAGGACGAAATCACTTTCGCCAGTCCCGCCGGAGTTGAAGTGACCGCGATCAGTCTGTGGGAAAACAAGAAAGATGCCGACAACTACAACACCAATACCTATCCACAAGTGTTGAAGACTCTGGCAAGATTTATCGAGGGAACGCCCCAGGTTCACACCGCTGACGTTATTACCTCGACCCTCCAGCAGCACGAAGCCGTCACCGCGTAAAAGGTACTCTTGCGTTGGTTGGGCACGAGGAGACGGAGTTACTTCCGTGTTCTCGTGCCACCAAACGACATGAACTTGAGCGTGCCAAGGAGCGTCGCGAACTCGTGGTTGGCGCAGCACGTTACACACTCCGTATCGGGATTGTGCTGAAGACATCGGTAGCCGCGTTATCACCAGGACACGCTTTACCATTCCCGACGGCGAAGTCCGCGAGCGGTGCCAATCCTATCTAAAATAATGGCATTTACCGTGATGCGGTGATCGGGGTTACTTCCGCTTCGTGCTGGGGTCTTCGAAGGAATTGAGCTGATCCGATAGCTGTTTCGATCCTTGGATCAATCTCCCAGCCTCGGCTATCAAAAGCACGGTATTCTTGTTCAACTCTTCGACCTTGCGTCGCAATAATGAAGACTCGTCTTCGATCTTGTGTCGTAACAACGAAGACTCCTCTTCATGTTGCGATCTGGGTGTGCCCTGCATGCTGTTGAGCAGCATAAGGTGGCCTCCGGTGCGGAATTATCACGTTGCACAAGAGACCGAAGCCCATAACGGGCACAGCGGAGTGATGTGTAAAGGGACTTCTAGAGTCTAGCACTCCATTCCGACTAGATGCTGGGGAATTGTTGTACACAAAGTGCTAAAACTCAAAACGCACAAATGGCAGGCCGGTCTCTTCCTCTGGCCGAGAAGTGGGCAGAGTCGGCTCGAACTGCTAAGTTCCCAGGCTCGCTAGAAAATCGTTTTACTAAATCACCCGCCCTTGTGGGATAATTCTTTCCCGGAAACCTTCCGCGCCGGCGTACCTGCTGTCACGGACCAAATCTTCAAACATTTCTTGAGGCGGAAAAAATCTCATGGCAAAAAATCCCCTGTCTCGCCGTAAATTCATTCAGCTCGGCTCTGGTGCCCTGGCCGCGACTACGGTCGCCAAAACTGTCCTGCAACCTCGTGTGCTCTCCGCCACTCCGCGTCCAGTTGCGCCCAGTGACACCGTTCGATTCGCCTCCATCGGCACCGGCATACGCGGATGCGAACACCTCGAGGCCTCGCTCAGCGTTCCCGGTATTCAGTGCGTAGCCGTCTGCGACTTGTATGACAGCCGCCACACCGCCGCTCAGGAAGCCGTCAAGAACCCCGGCGTTCCCGCCACCCGCGACTATCGCACCATTCTCGACCGCAAAGACGTCGACTCCGTGCTCATCGCCACCATGGACCACAACCATCGCCGCATTTTCGAAGATGCCTGCGCCGCCGGAAAGGACGTTTACTGCGAGAAGCCAATGTCGCACCTCGTCGAAGACGGATTCGCCATGGTCGAAGCTGCCCACAAACATAACCGCATGGTGGCCATCGGCAGCCAGCGCGTAAGTTCTGTTCTCTACGCCAAAGCGAAGGAGATTTACGATTCCGGCAAACTGGGTGAGGTCTTCTCCATCAACGCTTACTGGGACCGCAATTCTCCCAGCGGCGCCTGGGTCTATCCCATTCCGCCCGACGCCAGCGAAAAAACGATCGATTGGAACGCCTTCCTCGGCAATGCGCCCAAGAAGTCCTTCGATCCAGTCCGCTTCTTCCGCTGGCGCTGCTTCACCGACTACGGCGAGGGTCTGGGTGGCGATCTCTTCGTCCACCTGCTCTCCGGCATCCAGTTCATCACCGGCATCAACGAGCCCGCGCAGCGCGCACAATCCTCCGGAGGTCTCTTCCACTTCAAGGATGGCCGCGAATTCCCCGACCTGATCGAGACGCTGTACGACTACCCAGCTGCCGCGTCACGCTACGCTGCAACTTGAACAACGACGGCGGAGAGTTCATCGGCTTCTACGGCACCAAGGGCACGATGATCATCAAAGACGCGACCTTGAGCTACAAGCCGCAGGACACACGTCCCGAGCCCGAAGGCTATTCGATCTTCGGTTGGCCGAAGGCTCTACGCGACCAGTATCTGCAGAAGTGGCACGAAGATCATCCGGAACCGGCCGCCCTCAAGTGGAACACCGACGCGGAAGGCGAGTCCTACGCCAATCCTCCCGGCTACAGCGACACGGTCGATCACCAGGCCAACTTCTACAACGCCGTGCGGACGCGCAAGCCCGTCGCCGAGAACGAAATTTTCGGCAACAACGCCGCCATCGGCTGTCACTTGGCGAACTTCTCCTACTTCAACAAGTCGGTCGCGGTCTGGGACACCGCCGCCAAGAAGATTGTCAAAGGCTAGGCGACTATCCGAAACTGGGTGCCCCATCCTAACGTCGCGTCCTTTGCGACGTTAGGATGGGGGATTTTCCTGCCAGCCTGATTGTTACAATCCGATAAAATTCTTGCCCGCGCCCGAAAACCCAATACTCGGCGCTAGGTAGCCGCTACTACCTCCGATACAATAATCGTGTGAAACCCAGCATCTTCGTGGTGGAAGACGATCCAGACATTTCCCGCCTTGTCCGTCATCACCTGGAAAACGAAGGCTTCACGGTGCGCGTCTACCCCACCGGAGCCAACGTTCTCGCCGACGCCGAACGCCAGCGACCGGCCCTGTTCGTGCTCGACATCATGGTCCCGGGCAAGGACGGACTGGAGTTGTGCCGCAGCGTGCGCCAGATGCCCGGCCTCGCCTCCGTGCCCGTTATTTTTCTGACCGCCAAGAGCAGCGAAGCCGACCGAGTCCTCGGCCTCGAACTGGGCGCCGATGACTACATCGCCAAACCTTTCAGCCCGCGCGAACTGGTGGCTCGGGTCAAGGCCGTGCTGCGCCGCTTTGAACGACCGCTGCCGCCCAGTCCCATGAAAGTCGGCGACATCGAAATCGACCCCTCCGCCATGACGCTCACCGTGCGGGGCAATACCGTTCCCACAACCGCGACCGAGTTCCGACTGCTCGACTATTTCGCCCGCCACCGCGGACGGGTCTTCAGCCGCGACCATCTTCTCGACTCGGTCTGGCGCGACACCGCCTACGTGACGCCGCGCTCGGTCGACGTCTATGTCCGCCGCATCCGCGAAAAGATCGAGCCCGACCCGGAAAATCCGCGCTACCTCAAAACCGTCCGCGGCGCCGGCTACCGTTTTGAAGTTCCCAAATGAGGAGATGGTGAAGAACCGGATTTTCTTCAAGCTGCTGGCCGTCTTTCTGGTCGTGATCGGCGCCACGGCCGGCATTTTGGACGTCATGCTGGGCAGCGCATGGGAAAGCTCTCTTCGCTCGGAAATCGAGCGCAACCTCACCCAGAAGACTCTGCTGTTCGCGCACCGCGTCGAAATCGACCGCACCCATTCTCTCGCTGAAATCGCTACTCAGGAAGGTCAGGCGGCCGGCGCCCGCGCCACCATCATCGACGCCTCCGGCAAAGTGCTCGCCGACTCTGAAGCCAATCCCTCCAGCATGGAGAACCACGCCGCTCGCACGGAGTTCGCCGCCGCCCTCGCCGGTAAGACGGGCTCCAACGAACGTCGCAGCGCGACGCTGGGGATCCCGTTTCTCTACGTGGCCGCCCCCGTTTCTGGTGGCGCCGTGCGCCTCGCCTACCCACTTTCCGACATCGAAGCGGTTCAGGCCCAAGTCCGCCGCCGTATGTTCTGGGGAGCCACTCTGGCCTTCTTGATCGCGCTGATCATCGCGGCCCTGGCTTCCATCTGGACCTCCCGTCGCCTCGAACGCATCGTCGACGTGGCCGCCCGCATCGAGCGCGGCGATCTGCGGGCCCGTCTCGAGGATCATTCCGTCGACGAAATTGGCCGGGTGGCCGCCGCTATCGACAAAACCGCCGGACAGGTCGAGCGTAGCTTTGCCGCCGTCCGCTCCAGCCAGCGCCAGCTCGAAACTCTACTCAACAGCATGCAGGACGCTGTCATCGCCGTCAGCTCTGATGGCCTGGTGCAGTGGGCCAATCAACCCATGGACCGCCTTGTCCCGCAACGGACTCGCCTCAATGCGCCGGTGGTTGAGACCATTCGCGATCCCGATTTTCTCGCCACCGTCAAGGCCGCGACCTCCACAAAAGAGGTCAAGACCGCCCGCGCCACCTCCATCGTTCCTGGCCGGGCGTTCGACGTGACCGCAGCTCCACTGCCCGACGGCGGCGTCGTCGCCGTGCTGCGTGATCTCACCGAGACTGAGCGCGTCGAAAAAACGCGCCGCGATTTCATCGCCAACGTCTCTCACGAACTCCGCACGCCTCTCACCTCGATTCAGGGATACTCCGAAACTCTGCTCGACACCGCCCCGGACAACTCCGGCCCCACGCGAGAGTTCCTCGAAATCATTCGCAAGAACGCCGCTCGCATGTCGCGATTGACCGAAGACCTGCTGACTCTCGCCCGCGTCGAGTCGGGCGAGACCCGATTCGAAACCGAACCCGTCCCGCCTATCGAACTCTTGCGCGATGCCGAAGAGAGTTTCCGCGCCGTCGCTCGCGGTCACGATGTGGACTTGCATATCGACGAGAGCAACGACGGAAAGGGCAGCGGCACGGTCGAGGCCATGCCGCCGGTGCTCGCCGACCGCGAGGCCATCCACCAGGTCTTCTCCAATCTCATCGACAACGCGATGAAGTACGGACGCGCCGGCGGCCGCATCGTCCTCGGCGCGCGCCAGGCCCGGCGCGGCATCGAATTCTATGTCGCAGATTTCGGCGCCGGCATCTCCTCTGAACACCTGCCGCGGCTTTTCGAGCGCTTTTACCGCGTCGACAAAGCCCGCTCCCGAGAATCGGGCGGCACCGGCCTGGGCCTCGCCATCGCCAAGCACATCATGCGCGCCCACGGTGGCTCCATCCGCGCCGAGAGCGAACTCGGTCACGGCGCTACTTTCCTGTTCACGCTTCCCTTCGCTTAGGGTCTGCTGGGTGGTCGAAAATGAGCCCAAAAATTCACAGCTTATTAACCACGAAATCCACAAAAGAAATTATGCTTAGCCGTTGGCCATCCCATTTCAGGAACGGCGGAATCGTGACGACAAGGCCGCAAGACCGCTTCGTCGCCAACGTTCTCGTCCGGCGGATGCCGTTATGAGTACCGCGATCAAGAGCCCGAATCCCGAACCGGCCCATCATTACATCGTGCGCCGCACCGTCGAAGCCTGCCGCCTGGCCAAAGAAGCCGCCGGAGCCGCGGCGGAAGGCATTGCCACCGGCTCCAATTCTCTGCTCAACTCCCTCCGCCAGCGCGAGCGCGAACTCGACACGATTGACATGGAGATTGACAGCGGCGTCACCACGGCCATCACCGAAGTTGGCCCCGCCGAGGCGCGCGAACTCCTGGCCTGCATGAAATTCATGATCGGATTGGAACGTATCGGCGATCTGCTGCTCAGTTTCGCTAACAGTGCGCAAGCGGCCGGCGGGCGCATCGATTCCGAAGACACACGCGACCTCACGCAAATGGCCACCATCCTCGAAAAAATGCTGACGGATTGCGGGGGCGCATTCTCCGAGCGCGAAATCGGTAAGGCCATCGACGTCCTCCGCGCCGACGCCGAGATGGACCGCCTCCGCAACCTAATCTTCCTGCGCCACATCGAGAATCCCGAAAACGTTCACCGCCAGGCTAGCCTGCAAGTGATCTTCATGACCCAGTCCCTCGAACGCGCCGGCGATCACGCCAAGAATCTCGCCGAAGAGGTCTGCCATTTCGTCAGTGGACACACCGTCCGCCACGTCCTCATGGCCTACGACAAGCCCGTCGAACAAATGTTCATCGACTACCTCCGCCGCCGCGACCAGCACCACTGACGGTGTATATGGAGCGGACACTCATGTCCGCTTGCCCGCAGCGCCACAGGCCTTCGTCCCCCGGATCAAATACCGCGCCCTCGCGACTTTTGCAACAAGGCCGTGTTTTTGCCAGACGAGAGGGAACCAAATGTCGGCAAAACTCCACATCGCTCTACGCCTTCTTATTGTGTGTAATGTTTTTGCGCTCTACGCGCACCTGACGTTCCGCTCAAGACGCTCGGGCCGCCCTCGCCCCGCTCTGCACGCCGAAAGTAACCGACAACCGGGTCGTCGCATCTCCGAAACAGAGATACGACGCCGGTCAGAAGGCGGAGCCGCCGATCACAGATACCTCGAACGGCTTCGCCTGGCCCGACACACCCATGGGCGTGATCAAGACCGACAGCGGCTACGAGTTTTTCGCTAGCGACGGCGGCTCGCACACCCGCCAGATGTGGCACGGGCATTGGGTCGGCAACAACAAGTACGGATCGTTTGTCACCACCGCGGGAACACTCGACAACCCGCTCGGTTCGGGCGATCCACAGGACATCAGCGTTTCGCCCAATCCCGATCCCGCCGTGAACGCCAACTATCCCAGCTATGGCTACATGGGCGGAGGCCCTGTGTATCAGGTTCCTGAAGGCATGCCCGGTGCGGGCAACCTGCTGGCGACCTATCATGGCGAACTCCCCAACGATGCGCTCTACGCGGCTCTCGGGCTAGTTGCATCCTCGGACAACGGTCAGACATGGACCGACCTCGGCGAGATCATTCGCCTGAACCAGTCCTACGCGGTCGGGCTCGACGGCTTTGAAATCGGTGACGGACCGCTCGTGCTCTCACCCGATGGCAAATATTTCTATCTCTATTTTCCCGACTGGATCCCCAACGGCACGCTTCACATCACCACGACGACGAACGTTTCCGTCGCGCGCGCCCTGGCCTCGTCCGTACTTGAAGCCGCTTTCGGATCGAAACGCCCGCACACAGTTCCATTCGAAAAGTTCTATGAAGGCAACTGGCATCTCCAACCAGGAATCGGCGGCGCCTCCACCGACCTCAATCCGAAATCCGCGTATTCGGGCTACCTCGATATCCACTGCAACCGCGCACTCGAGCGCTACGTGATGATCATCTCCAACGACACCACGTTCGCTTACGCAGAATCCGTCGATGCCCTTCATTGGACCGTGCCCGTCTCTCTCGGTGACTTCGGCCCGATCGCGGTCTATCCAACCGCCGTGGGCCTCGGCGACGATCCGCACATCCTCGGGAAGAGCTATTACGTGTACTTCACCCACCTGCCGACCGATGGCACGGGATGGCCGAACGGCGCCCTGCGACGCCTCACGCTAACCTGCCAGTCGTCAAGCGACACGACTGATCGCCTAGGTCAGCAAAACGCCTAGGGTGCCCCATTTCTCGCGCCTTTTGCGAGAAGTGGGGCCTTTGCCTTCATGCGGAGAATGAAAAAACCGAGAACCTGAGCAGTTCCCGCCGGTTGATCGGCCTGCCCATGGATTCAACCCGGCCGAGCCTTCTTCAAGGTCGCGGCATCACCCAAAGTAGGCGACAGCAGCCACCCCTTCGATCGGATCGAACCATAAGTCTTCTGTCATCGAAGATTTATGGAGTTTTAACGAAGCATTCATGAGTCTACTTCCGGAATGTGAGAGCCTGCGTCTCCGGAGGCGTAACGCAATGAGAAAAATGATTTTGTCACTGTTAGTTGGGGCCGTGGGTTTTGCAGCAGTCGCGGCCCTCAAGGCCGCCAGCCCGGCCGATGATCATGCACGTTTTCATTTCGCGCCGGATTCTCTGGTGCTCACCCGGAGCGTCTATGAGGGAACCGCCGGCACCGTCACCATTGGCGAGGTTTTGCCGCCGGGATGTCCCGGAAGCCCAAATGGCAGTTATGTCGTGAACGTACCCACCACCACGCCGGGCGTGACCACCAGCGTAACCGTTACCTGCGGCATTGCTAGTGACAATGGCGAATTTCCCAACGATAACGACTCGCACAATGTTTGGAACAACGCTGGCTCCGATGGCAGCTTTGGCATTTCTTCGCCGATCTTTCTCGACAACCTGTCGCTGGACGGTGACCGGCTGGGCACTCTGCCCATCCCAACCGACAAGATTGTGACCAGCTTCAGCTCAAAATCGGAACTGGCCCTCAACCTCTCCGGCGATGGACGCTCTCTCACCTTCATGGGCTACCACGGTGGCCTGGGCTGCGGGGGCGGTCCAGTCTCTCCCACCGCGCCCAGCCTGATCGATGTGTCGGCCTCCAACACTCCAGCGATCTGCGACCCGACCAATCCCGTCATCTCGAGCTTTGTGAGCAATCCTGTGGTTCCCACCGCCTACTATCGGGCAGTCGCCGAAGTGGATGTAGACGGCCGCATCCGCGTGACCGATGGAAATGCCTACAGTGGCGATAACGGCCGCGCCGCCATCAAAGGCGGCAACCGCCTGTACTACATGGTGGGCAACGACAACAGCGGGAACCTCTCGAAGAAGCAGCTTCCCATTACCCCGATCGGCATCGACCTCATCAACGCGACTGGGGCGGAAACCCTCACGCCCGGGCAAACCACCGTGCCGCCGAACATCGGCATGATCGGGAGACTGCTTTTCACGGGAGACAAGCCGGGAAAAGACACCAACTTCCGCGGTCTGACTATCTTCGACAACACCGTGTACATCAGCAAGGGCAGCGGCGGGAACGGGATCAACTCGGTCTACCAGGTGGGCACCGCGGGAACCTTGCCTGTGGGCAGCGCGACCGACCTGGCCGCCGTACCACTTACCATCTTGCCCGGATTCCCCAATACTCCCGCCAGCACTTCCACTGCGTTCCCCTTCGGAATGTTCTTCGCCAACGCCACCACACTCTATGTGTGCGATGAGGGCGACGGAGTGCTCGTGCCCGGTCAGATCATCAACGGCCAGCCCAACGTTGCCGACGCGCAGACCTTGGCCACCGCCGGTGTGCAAAAGTGGGTGTTGCAGAACGGCACGTGGGTGAATATCTACGTTTTGCAGAACGGACTCAACATCGGAGTTCCGTACGGTGTCGAGCATTACCCGGCGTCACTCAATCCAGCAACGGCGGGCTGCCGCAACATGACCGGACGCATCAATGGGGACGGTACGGTCACGATCTGGGCCGTGACCTCAACCATCAGCACCAACGGAGATCAGGGCGCCGATCCGAACAAACTGGTGCGCGTAACCGACCTGCTCCTGGCAACGACGTTACCAACCGGCAACGGCCATGGAGATGACCGGGTCGGCAGATTCGAAACAATCCGCTCAGCACGCGCCGGCGAAGTCTTCCGGGGAGTCGCCTTCGCTCCCACCCCGCGCCACGACTGATCGTTGAGGTCAACAAAACGTACAAGGTTGCCCCATTTCTCGCGCGCCTTTTGCGCGAGAAGTGGGGCTTTTGTCGTGCGCGAGAGAAGTCACCGAGCCCCGACCGTGGCCGGCGCTCGAGGAAAGCAACCCTCCAGGAGCGTATATTGACCGAAGAATAAGAGTCCTTCGCAAAAAGGAAAGGAATTTTTGGTGGACTTCGTCAATTGCTACGAAAATGCCATCCGCGCCGAAGCCTACTCAGAGCTTGAATTTGCCAACACCTACCACCTCGCGTTCCGCGACTTGCCGGAAATTTTCCGTACCCACGTAAAGGGAACCGCGGCACTCGACTTCGGTTGCGGAGCCGGACGGTCGACCAGATTTCTCTGCCAGCTTGGATTTGAGGTCGTCGGCGTAGACATCTCGGCCGAGATGATCGCGCAGGCGCGCGCGATGGACCCGCAACGGGACTACCGTCTCATCCCCGGCGACGACATGAGCGCCTTGCCCCGCGCAGGTTTTTCTCTCATTCAATCCGCATTCACCTTCGACAACATTCCCGGCGCGGAAACAAAAAGCGGCTTATTTCGTGGCCTGCGCGAGTTGCTGAGACCTGACGGCATTCTGGTCAACATCGTTTCTGCACCGGAGATTTATGTGAACGAGTGGGCTTCTTTCTCCACCGAGGACTTCCCGGAGAACCACAATGCCAGGCCCGGTGATCCGGTGAAAATCATTACTACGGACTTCGAGGATCGCTCGCCCGCGGTAGACATTCTCTGGCCCCACGAGTCTTACCTGGAAGTCTATGGCCGCTCCGGCCTTGAAGTTGTGGAAGTGCGCAAGCCTCTGGCCAGAGGTGACGAACCCTATCCCTGGGTCAGCGAGACGCGAATCGCCCCGTGGGTCATTTACGTATTGCGGCGGTGATGTGGGCGAAGAACTTTGACTCACCCGAATCTCTGATGCTCCTCCCAGAACTCTGCCCAAGGTTGGCGCGGCCCGCCACACACAAATATGTCCGGATGGTCCTTGCTTTCTTCATTCTCCACGCCATACGGATTGCCGTTGTGCCCGGCGAGTCTGCACGCCGTAAACGCCTCGTCCACTTGCCTCTGCGACCAGCCCACAACAATCAAGGTGGATGGCGGCGGTGTGGGATACCCGCGGAGCCACGCCGAGTTGGTTAAGCTCACTGGCGGCGGCAGTTGGTACGCCGGACCCAAAATCTCGATCGCGCCCCCCTCGCCGTAGTTCCCCACCACCACACGGAAATTCCCTCGTTGGTCCGCAGGTAGCGAATCCCGGACACCCGCGACCGCCTTGGCCAGGTCATCCCAGCCAATTTCCTCGCGCAGATCGCCGTTATTCTTGAGCGCGAATTTCTTCAGCGGACCGCCGGACGCGACGGGAATGATGACCGCGATAAAATACAACCCAAAGGCCGCCATCCCAGTGAACAGCACACCCTCCACGGCCCACCGCCAGCCCCGTTTCAAAGATGCGACCCCGTGCTCCCCGGCCACCACGCCCATCGCCAGGAGCATGGGATACGCCGCACCCAGATAGTAAAAACGTCCCTTGCCCACCATGAATAGCACCAGAGGGATCACGTACATCCACCCCAGCATTCGGTAGCGCCGGTCGCGGAAAAAGCAGATCAACCCCGCGATCCAAAGCGGCGCCGAAAAGAGATTCGTACAAATCCGGAATTGCTCGCGCACAAATCCCTCCGCTCGCCCCTGGCCTACATCGCGCTTGTGAATATGCTGGAGGAAATGCAGCGAAATGAAATCGTGCCGCACCTGCCACACCAGATTCGGCAGGCAAATCACTGCCGCCAATGCGATCCCGGCCCAGAACCACTTGCTTGCAAGAAAGCGCCTTGCCCGCGTCAGCAGCAACCCGCCCACGATCCCGGCCACGTAGAAGCCCATCGTGTACTTGGTCATCAGTCCCACGCCAACGGTCGCGCCAATCGCCAGGCACCACCGAGAGTCTTCGGTCTTCAGCAGGCGAATCACAAAATACGCGATCAATACCCACCACAAATAATCGAAGGTCGTGTATTGGAACTCGGTCCCCTCGAATAGCGCCAATGGCGCGAGCGCGACCGCCAGCGCAGCCGTGGCCTGCGCCAGCCGGCCACCCCCTAGTTCCCGTGCCATCAACCCCGTCACCACGACCGCGAGGGCCTGCGCTATGACGGAAAACAACCGCAGCCCCGCCAGCCAGTGTCCGAAGATCGCCAGGCTTATGCGCTCCACAAACGGCGTGAATGGCGGATACGCCACGAAACCCCAGTCCATGTGCAGCGCATCGCTCAAGGTCTGCAGCTCATCGCGATGAAGGCCGTAACGGTTGTTCGTCAGCACGTGGACGAGTGCGATCGCACCCGCGATTCCCAGCAGCAGCACGGTGTCGGCCCGCGCTTGGCTGTCGGTTGGCCCAAGGCTATGCTCCATTTCGTTTCTCCCCGTTGACGCAAAGCTTTCCCTTGTAGCATTACGCACCGCAAAGCTCTTCGGTTCCCTATCGGTCGCGGGAAAAGTAGAATATGCAACTCAAAGCCAGCCGCGCAGCGGCGACAGAATAAAGCCCCGGACGTCAGTCCGGGGTAAGTTCAGAAGAGAGAAACAAGCCCCGAAGAGGCGTAAGAAATGCCGCGATGCAAACTGCGCCATGAAGGGAGGATTCTTACTCGAGATTGAAAACCGTCTCATAGTGCGCCGAGCGTGCGTCGAAGCGCGCCAACAACCGGTGAGCCTCCGGTAAAATGACCGCCACCTCATAGTCTTCACCAGCGAACTCCTTCACCGCTTCGAGCGAATCAAACAACGTGATGGTCACGAACTCTACTTCGTCCCTCAGGTCTCGCCGCAGCAGTTGTGCGCCCTTGAATCCGCGCACCCGATGAATGCCCGGCAGCACTTCGCTGCGTAACAGAGTCTCGTACGCGTCGGCATTTTCGCGCTTGGTCCATCCATGCCACACTCGGCTGATCATGACACCCTCCGGACCGCAGGGCGCAGCTCCGCCTCCGCGGTCAATGTGGTTGCTTGTGAAGTTCCTGGTGCCGCTGTCTTCTCCCCACGGCGAATCAGTACGATGGCTCCCAAGATCGCTACCGACGCCACTGCCAAACGCACGGTCAGCTGCTCGGAAGCCAGCACCCAGCCCAGCAGCACAGCAACCACAGGGTTGGCATAGGTGTGAGTCGCGACCAGTGCCGGTGGGCAGCGCTGCAGCAGCCAGGTATACGCCGTAAACGCCACCACGGATCCAAAGACAATCAGATACGCCAAACCCAGCCACGATTTCAACGAAATGCTGGCCCAATGCGCGGCTTGGAACTCACCGGTGACACCAGCCGCGATCAACAGCATCGCCGCTCCGCAGATCGTGGGGAGCGCCGTGCGTCCCAGCGCATCGGTGGGCAGCCTCACCTTCGGCGAGATCACTACTCCAGCAGCCCAGGAGAGCGAACCCGTGAGCACGGCGAGCAATCCGATTAAGCTTGATCCTTTCATTGTCAGCTCAGTGCCCATCAAGATAGCCACGCCGACCACACCCACCAGCAGGCCCAGCAGGCTGATTCGGCTGATCCTCTGTTGGCCCATCGACCACGCGAGCACGAGGATGAACATTGGCTCGGTCGCGATCAGCAGCGCCGCCAGACCCGAACCCACGTACTGCTCGGCCCAGTGCAGCGTCCCATGCCCCACCAGGAAGAACAAGGCCCCGACGATGAGTCCTGAAATCCAGTGCTCGCGTTTGGGACGGAATCCGCGCGCCCACGCCCATGCCAGCATGATTGCACCCGCGATCGAGTGTCGAACGCCCGCAGTCACGAGCGGTGGAATGGTTTCGACGGCATAGCGAATCGCCAGGTAAGTCGAGCCCCAAACCAGGTAGATCGCCGCGAACGCCAGCGCCATTTTGATGCTCTCGCTACTGTCGTGGCCGGTCGGAGATGGGCGCGGCTGGGGCACAATCACTGGTCTGCCTCCTATGTTAATCATCTTTTCAGTGGTGAGCCTGCGGTTGCGAATCAGGGCCATCATTTGCGTCGGTTCGTGGAGGAACATTATCTAACCTCTTAACTTACTTTCATAGGTTAGGTGTATACTAGTTCTCGATTCCTAACTTGTCAATTACATTTTGATGGTTAGATAATAAAAGCGCTGCGTAATATGGGAACTACGAAAGCGAACCGAAAAATCGTACGTCGCCGTCCACCGCGCTTTGAGCTCGTTGCCGGTGCGTTGTGCCTCGACTTCGTCAACACGCTGGACGACCGTTTTAGCAGCGAACCGAAGGAACTGCTCGCCAGCTACATTGACCTCGCACGGTTTGGCGAAGACACTGGCATTCTCGATCCGGCGCAGGTAGACCGTTTGTTCGAGCGCAGCCAGAGGTCTCCCGAAGCCGCGAAGCAGGCACTGAGCGCAGCAATCGAATTGCGAGAGGCGATGTACTTGGTTTTCTGGGCCTTGATGCAGAAGAAGCCTGTACCTCAGGGAGCGCTGGCCGCAGTCAACGAGTTCGTGCAGGCAGCCGCGCAACGCTCGCGTCTGGTGCAAGTGAACGGTAGTTTTGAATGGCGCTTCGACGCCGTACCCGACGACTTCGAAACTCCGCTGTGGCCGATCGCGCGCTCGGCGGCCGATCTGCTGGCTTCGGATCAACTGGCGTTCGTGCGCGCGTGCGCGTCGAAGACGTGCCTGTGGCTGTTTCTTGATACCAGCAAGAACCATCGGCGGCGCTGGTGCGACATGACCAAGTGCGGCAACCGGGCCAAGTTCCAACGATTCTACAAGCGGCAGAAGAAGAGCACGACGTAGGAAGCGTTGTTAAATAACGATCAGCAGATTTCCCGCGCTGTCGAGATGGAACTGCTTGCCGGGCGGGATGACTGTGGTTGCGCTGTACTCGGTGATGATGGCGGGTCCGGAACACTTTCTGGCTGGGTGGAGTTCGTCTCGGGAGTAGATCTTCGTGGGGAGAGTCTTGTCGTCGAAGTGGACTGGGGTTATTGGAGAGGAAATCGAGCCGAGCTTTGCTCGGCCTGGACGGGCAAGAGTGCCCGTCCCCACATAGGCTTTTTTCCCCGCGCGAGCCGTGGTGATACCCGACTGCGGGGACTTTACGACTGCGCGGAGGCGGAGGGTTACCAGTTCTACTTCGCGATTTGGATGGGTGTAGCCGTAGCGGCGGAGATGTTCTTGCTCGAAGTCGCGCAGCAGGTTCTTCGTGAGCGGGATGTTGAGTTCGTAGCCCTGGCCGCGGTAACGCATGTCGACGCTGCGGTGGTGGTGGGCTCTTCCCTGCCAGGCTTCGTGGCGAAAATCTGCGGCGGCAATTTTTTCTAACGCTGCAAACTCTCGATTCAATTGCACTGTAGGAACTCTTCCTGAGACGCGCCACAGAACGGTGCGCGAGTAATCTTTCACCACGTCACTAGAGAGGATTCCGACGGCGGAGAGTGCGCCGGGTAGGGCAGGGATGATGACATACGGAATACTGAGGGCCTCGGCAAGGGCGCAGGCGTGCAGGCCTCCGGCGCCGCCGAAAGCGACCAGCGCGAAATGGCGCGGATCGCGACCGCGCTCGATGGAGACGACGCGGATGGCTTTTTCCATGGTGGCGTTGACCACGCGGACGACTCCGGCGGCGAATTTTTCCAGAGCCAGATTTGAGCCCTGTTTCTTCAGCCACTCTTGCGTGACACGACGGGTACGGTCGAGATCGAGAGTGAAATCTCCACCGAGAAAGCGTGTGGGCTGCAGTCGACCGAGGAGGAGATTCGCGTCGGTGACGGTGGGCTGCGTCCCACGGCCGTAGCAGATGGGCCCGGGATCGGCACCAGCGGATTCAGGACCGACCCGAAGGACACCAGCAACGTCGAAGCGGGCGAGCGAGCCTCCTCCAGCACCGACGGTGTGAATGTCGAGCATGGGAACACTGATGGGCAGACCCGCGATCTGTGCGTCGGTCGCGGTGTGGATCGAATCTTCGACGAGAGAGACATCGGTAGAGGTGCCTCCCATGTCGAAGGCGATGATGCGATCGAATCCGCTGGCGCGGGCGGTGGCCGCTGCGCCGACCACGCCTCCGGCTGGGCCGGAGAGAACGGTGCGGACGGGCTCGCGGGCGGCGGTGGAAAGGGCGGTGATGCCTCCGCTGGATTGCATGACGAAGATGCGGGGGGACCGGGGACGCTCTGATGCCCCGGGCTTTCGGTGCCCATTCGCGGCGCAGAGAGACGCTGCCAGCCAACGTCTCCATCCGAACGTGCACCTCGCTCGTTCCCCACCTTCGAGGCGCGGGATGCTGCTCAGGTAGAGTTTCCAGATAGCGCTGCATGACCGGCTGCAGGTAGGCGTTGATGACTACCGTCGAGGTGCGTTCGTACTCGCGGAATTCGGGGAGGATTTGGTGCGAAATGGAGAGTGGGACGCCGACGCGCGACGAGAGCAGTCGCGGCCACGCTGTTTCGCTCTTTGGATTCGCGAAGGAAAAGAGCAGCGAGATGGCGATGGATGCGGGCTTCGCGGCGGCGACTTGCTCAGCGAGATTGCTTCAAGTCTTCTGCGGTGGGCGCAGGTCAGGATTTCGCCGTCGCTGGCGGTGCGTTCATTCACGCCAAAGCGGAGCTCTTTCGGGACCAGCGGCTCGATGCGGTCGAAGAAAAAGTCGTAGAGCTTGGGGCGGGCCTGGCGCCCGATTTCGATGGCGTCTTCGAATCCGGCGGTAGTGACGAGCGCGGTGCGGGCGCCTTTACGCTCGAGCAGCGTGTTGGTGCCGACGGTGGTGCCGTGGAGGAGGATGAAGTCTCCGGTGGGCGCGATTTTGCTGAGGGCATCTACGATGGCCTGTGAGGGATCGGCGGGCGTGGAAAAAACTTTGAGCATGCGGACGCGGCCGCGGTCGATCCAGACGCAGTCGGTGAAGGTGCCGCCGGTGTCGATGGCGATGCGCAGGGGTTGGGGGCGGCGGGGCATGGGTGCGGAGGGTTAGAGTAACATCAGCGGAGACGAGATACGTATTCTTGATGCGGCCGCGGGTTGCACAGGTCCGTCGCGGCAAGGAACGCCGCTCAGGATAACAATTGCAGAGCCAGTATGAGATACGCATTTTTGGTGGAGACCTACGCCACGGAGCGGGTGAAGGTGGTTAGCGTGTGGAGCGAGTTCAGGGATGAGGATCTTCCGAGTGCGGCCGCGAGACGGGGATCCTCGGGGACGCAGCGTGCTCGAGCAGATGGTGCATCAGTGCGTGAGCGAGGATTTGTGGTTTCGAAACATGCTGGGAATTGATGTGGGCGCGCCTCCGTTGCCGAAGGTTGAGACGCGGTTGGAGTTCATCCGGCGATACGCGGAGGACAGCGGGAAGCGGCTCGCGGTCTTGCAGTCCAAGAGCGAGACATGGTGGGAAGAGGATACGAAGTTCTTTGATGTGGAGCGCTCGCGGGCGTGGGTGATGGTGAGACGGATGACGCATACGTCGCATCATCGCGGTCAGCTGATGGCGATGCTGCGCATGCTGGGGCGGGAGGTGCACAGCAACTATGGTCCGACGGCCGATACGGGGGGCTTGATGGCGAACCATGCGCCGACAATTTATGCGTACGGAAGTTTGGAGGCCGTGCTGGAGGATGGAGGCCGAAGGCGAAACTGCCGGGAGCGGGTGGGAAGGCGGTTACGGAGCGGCCAGAGTAGATCGCCTCGCTCGCTCGGCGGGACAGCCGAAGGCGGCTGTCCCCACATGAGTTGTGGTGGCTGACGGGTAACGGCAGATTCCACACCGCTCACGCGGTTCGGAATGACAGACCCTTTTCGAGATATTCTCTTGCCTCTAGACGCATTTCTTCCTACCCTTCTTGTGGTGAAGGCCAGGGTCAGCAGCGTCTTCTGCTCTACTTCGTGCGCTTTGGCGCTGCCCGTTGCGGGGCTGGCGCCGGAGCTGCGTTTTACGCTCAGGACCGGGCGGTCGCCGGAGATTCGTTTCAGGCGGGGGAGCATGTTGAACAGCGCGCCCATGTTGGCGGGCTCTTCCTGCACCCAGACGATGTCGGCGTTCTTGCCGTGGCGGTCGAATTCGGCGACGACCTCCTGCTCGGGGAACGGGTAGAGCTGTTCCAGGAAACACGATCGCGGTGGTGGTGTCTTTTCTCTTCTTCCGTTCGGCCTGGAGTTCGTGGCCGATCTTCCCGGTGCAGATCAGGATGCGGTCGGCTTCGCCGACTTCGGTGTCGGGGATGACGTTCAGAAAATTCTTGTGGGTGAAGTCTTCGATGGGCGAACTCGCGTCGGGATGGCGCAGCATGCTCTTCGGCGTGAAGACGACCAGCGGCTTGCGCCAGTGGCGCAGGGCCTGGCGGCGCAGGAGATGGAAATACTGCGCGGCGTTGGAGGGCTGCGCGATCTGGATGTTGTGTTTGGCGGCGAGTTGGATGAAGCGCTCGATGCGGGCGCTGGAATGTTCCGGTCCCTGGCCTTCGTAGCCGTGAGGCAGCAGCATGACCAGGCCGGAGAGCAGATTCCACTTGGCTTCGCCGGCGCTGATGAACTGGTCGATGATGGCTTGCGCAACGTTGACGAAGTCGCCGAACTGGGCTTCCCACAGGACCAGCGATTCGGGGTAGTCGCGGCTGTAGCCGTATTCGAAGCCGAGGACGCCCGCTTCGGAGAGCGTCGAGTTGTAGATCTCGCAGCGGGCCTGATTGCGGAACGATGTTTTCCAGAGGCACGTATTCGTTCTCGTTTTCGATATCGACGAGAACGGAGTGGCGCTGGTTGAAAGTACCGCGGCGGGAATCCTGGCCGCTGAAGCGCACGTGGATGCCCGTTTTCACCAGGCTGGCAAAGGCCAGGGCCTCGGCCATGCCGTAGTCGACGGCGCGCTTCCCCGATCCCATCTCGGCGCGCTGTTCGAGGAGTTTCTTCACCTTCGGGTGAATGTGGAAGCCGTCGGGATAGGTGGTGAGGCGACTGGTGAGTTCTGACAGTTCGTCGGATGACAGACCGGTTTCGACTTCGTATTCGGGGCGGTGGAGGCCACCAAAATATTTGGCCCAGTATTTGGGGAGGTCGCGCAGAGTCGGTTTGTGCCTGATGCTGCCAGCCTTTTTCTGGGCGGCTTCAAACTCGGCCTTGATCGCTTCGGCTCGTGCCTGAGCGTCGGAGGCGCCGATATCGTCGGCGTAGATTTCCCATAGCGGAGGATGCTCTTTGATCTTTTTGTAGAGCAGCGGCTGGGTGATGGTGGGATCGTCGACTTCGCTGTGGCCGTGGCGGCGGTAGCCGATAAGATCGATGACCACGTCGGTGCCGAATTTGTAGCGGTATTCGGTGGCGATGCGGGCCACGCGGACGACGGCGTCAACGTCTTCCCCGTTGACGTGGAAGATGGGGATCGACTGGCGACGGGCGATGCAGGCGGCGAAGCGTGTCGAGTGCTCTTCGACGTAGCTCGTGGTAAATCCGAGGAGATTGTTGGCCACGACGTGGATGGTGCCGCCGACGGTGTATCCCGGGAGGTCGGCGTAGTTCATGGTCTCAGCGAGGATGCCTTGTCCGGCGAATGCAGCGTCGCCGTGGACGAGGAGCGGGAGATATTTTTCTCGTCCGCCTTCGGGGGTTCGGTCTTGCTTGGCGCGGGTGCGGCCTACCGTGACGGGATCGACGGCTTCGAGATGGCTCGGGTTCGAGACCAGATGAATATGAACCTTGCCGCCGCTGCGCGTCGTGTATTCGCCGGTGGCGCCCATGTGATACTTCACGTCGCCGGAGCCGAGGACGCTGCGCGGGTCGACGTCTTCGAATCCGGCGAAGATTTCTTCGGCGGGGCGCTGGGCCACGTGAGCGATCACGTTGAGGCGTCCGCGATGGCTCATGCCCATGACTAACTCGATGGCGCCGAGACGGCACGCCGACTCTAGAACTTCGTCGACCAGGGGGATGAGAGCCGTGACGCCTTCGAGCGAGAAGCGCTTGCTGCCCAAATAGCGCTGCTGCATAACTTGCTCGAAGATGTCGGCGCGGGTGAGCAGGTCGAGGATGCGCTGCTGGTCTTCCTCGGGCGGTTCGGATTCCATGCGCTCGTAGATCCAGCGCCGGCGCTCGGGGGCGTAGATGTGGTTGATCTCAACGCCGATAGTCGAGGAATAAATGGCGCGGGCTTCGCGGGCGTACGCGCCGTCGTGCTCGAGTTCAGGGGCTTCCCGGGGACGGAGGAAGCCGAGGGGGTCGAGATCGCCCTCGAGGTATCCCCACTGGCGATAGGCGCTGAAGACGCGTTCCCGTTCGGGGTTGGAGCCGTTGGTGGTTTCGGCAAGAGCGGCGCTGGAGACGCCGTTGAAGCTCTCAGATTTCGGAGTCATAAGAGTGCAACTACTAGCATAAAGGATGAGGGGCGAGGTGCGCAGGATTCGGGGTTGGGGGTCTTTGGACGCTCGGGGACAGCACCCATTGCTCGCTCGCGTTATTGGTGCTGCGGGCAAGCGGGCATGAGTGCCCGCTCCACATATGCCATCGCTGTGTGGTCATCTTCCAGGGATTTGGACAGCGCAACCCGGTGCCCCTGTTGTGCTTTCCATTTATGATTCCGCAAACGGGCCGGACATCTATGACAGGCAAACCAACACTGCTGGGAATCGGTTTTGATTCTTGCTCCTCATATCTGCGGGGAGCGGGCGCGGCGCCTCCCATGATCCGGGAGGCTCTCGATTGCAGCGCTTCGAACCACTGGACGGAAACTGGGGTGGATCTTGGCGGGGACGGAGCTTACGAAGACGCGGGAGATCTCGCTTTAGACGATCAGGACGCGTTCTCAGGCATTGAGGCGGGCGTGGCAAAGCTTCTGGAGCAAGGCGTGCGGCCGGTATTACTGGGCGGGGATCACTCCATCACGTATCCGGTGGTAAAGGCGTTTGCGCAGAAGTATCGGGAGTTGACGATTGTTCATTTCGACGCGCATCCCGACCTGTATGACGAATTCGAGGGGAACCGGCTGTCGCATGCGTGTCCGTTTGCCCGGATTATGGAGGCGGGGCTGGCAAAGCGACTGGTGCAAGTTGGGATTCGGACGATGAACCGGCATCAGCGGGAGCAGGCGCGTCGATTCGACGTCGATGTGGTGGAGATGCGGGCTTTGCCGGCATATGACAGGTTGAAGGCGGCGGGGCCGGTGTACATCTCGTTCGACATGGATGTGCTTGATCCGGCGTTTGCGCCGGGAGTTTCGCATCGCGAACCGGGAGGGATGTCGGTGCGGGAAGTGATCGCTCATCTGCACGCGATTAAGGGAGAAATCGTGGGCGCGGATATTGTGGAATATAACCCTGTTCAGGACCTTGCAGGAATGACGGCGACGGTGACGGCAAAAATTTTGAAGGAGATTCTCGGGAAGATGATCGCGGGATGATACGTGCGGTAAGAACTCCAGCGAATGGTGCGCACACGGCAGGGGTCTGTGACCGGACGCTTTGTTCCGCACAAAAACGATAAGGCTGGCTTTCCCTTTGCGTCTGGTAGGGGTAAAGTAATGGGTCGTCATATTCGTGGAAGGCTAGGCAACTCAGGGAATCATGGGGAATAAATATCGAAGGCATGCCGCCAGAGATGTTTTGTGCGCGGTTCTGGTGGCCAGCGGGATAGGGTGCTCTGCCAATCCGGCGCGGAATCCGCAGGCAGGTGGATTTCCCGCCATGCCGGTCAAGGTGATGGAGGCGCGGGCCATTGCGATTAGTGACTCCA
This sequence comes from uncultured Acidobacteriaceae bacterium, assembly GCA_963819035.1. Lineage (GTDB taxonomy): Bacteria > Acidobacteriota > Terriglobia > Terriglobales > Acidobacteriaceae > Sulfotelmatobacter. Next base: position 338,961 of record CAWFUU010000011.1, read on the forward strand.
CCGACTATGTGGCTACGGTGAAATCGCGTGACTCCGCCGTGATTATGCCGCAGGTCGAGGGCCAGATCACGCAAATCTTTGTGCATTCGGGCGACCGGGTTCAGGCCGGGGCCGCTTTGGTGGAAATTGATCCCCTCAAGCAGCAGGCGACGGTCAAGAGCCAGGAGAGCGCACGAGCGGCGCAACAGGCAAATCTGAGCTGGGCCAAGCAGCAGTACGATCGCAGCCAGGGACTCTTCGCAGCTGGCGTGGTCAGCAAGCAGGATCTGGACCAGGCGAAGGCCGCGCTGGACGCGGCCCAGGCACAGATGGACGCGCTCGATGCGCAGGTACGCGAGCAGGAAGTGCAGTTGCACTACTTCAAGGTCGTCGCGCCCCGGGGCGGAATCGTGGGAGATATTCCGGTCCGTGTGGGCGACCGCGTGACCACGGCGACGCAACTGACGACCGTCGATCAACCCGGTAGCCTGGAAGCCTACGTCTACGTGCCGATCGAGCATTCCTCGCAGTTGAAGATGAACCTGCCAGTGCAGGTGATCGACAGCAACGGCAAAGTGCTGGCGGAGACACGCGTGAGTTTCATTTCTCCCCAGGTGGACAATGCGACGCAGACGGTGCTGGTGAAAGCACGGATCGCCAACGGCAACGATGCGCTTCGGCAATCGCAGTTTGTGCGCGCCCGCGTCGTGTTCGGAACGCACCAGAACCCGCAGGTGCCGATCCTCGCTGTGTCGCGGCTGGCGGGGCAGTATTTCGCGTTTGTAGCCGAACCGCAGAAGGGCGGTTCGTTCGTAGCGCGCCAGAAGCCTCTGAAGATCGGACAGACGGTGGGCAACGATTTCGAAGTGCAGGACGGAATCAAGCCGGGCGACAAAGTAATCGTCTCCGGCACGCAGTTTCTGCTGGACGGGGCGCCGGTCATTCCGCAGAGTTAACGGCTTCCCTCTTTCGGTTCTCGCATGTCTTCAAGAAATGGACTTGGCGAACGCATTTTTTTGAAAGTCCCCACTTCTCGCGCAAAGAACGCGCGAGAAATGGGGCACCCGACTTCCTATGTTTGTTAGTTTCTTCATCCGGCGTCCGGTGTTTGCCTCGGTGTGCGCGCTGCTGATCATACTGGCCGGCGCGGCCGTGATACCCACGCTGCCGATCGCACAGTTTCCCAATCTTGCGCCTCCGCAGGTGGGCGTATCGAGCTTCTACATTGGAGCGAGCGCGCAAACGGTGGAGAGCGCGGTCACAATTCCTCTCGAACAGCAGATCAATGGCGCGGAAGGGATGAAGTACATCACTTCTACCAGCGGGAATGATGGGTCGAGCAGCATCGTCGTCACCTTCGATCTGACGCGCAATCCGGACCTGGCCACGGTCGACATTCAGAATCGAGTGAACACGGCACAGGGACGGCTTCCCGGCGCGGTGAAGAATGTAGGTATCACGACCGCGAAGACTTCGCAGAATTTTGTCTTCGGGGCGGCTGTGGTTTCTGACAATAACAAATACTCGACGCTGTTCATGAGCAATTACCTCGACGTGTATGTGCGGGATTCGCTGAAGCGCATTCCAGGAGTCGCCGATGTGTTTATCTTCGGCGAACGCAAGTACTCGATGCGCTTGTGGCTGGACCCGGTGCGGATGGCAGGACGCGGACTGACGGCTCCCGATGTGGTCGGTGCGCTCTCCGAGCAGAACGTGGAAGTCGCGGCCGGCCAAGTGGGGCAGCCGCCGGCGATTGCGGGACAACAATACCAGGTCAGCGTGCGGGCGGTGGGGCGGTTGAGCGAACCGGCACAGTTCGACAACATCATTCTGAAGACGAATAGCGACGGCACTCTGGTTCGCCTGAAGGATGTGGGGCGCGCCGAACTTGGCGCCGAGAGCTACTCTTCCGATCTGCAATTCAAGGGGCAGGACGCGGTCGGAATCGCCGTAACGCAGCTCTCGACGGCCAACGCGCTTGATGTGGACCGCCGCGCCATCGCGGAACTGGACCGGCTGTCGAAGAGATTCCCGCCCGGCATGAATTACCAACTCGCGTTCGACACGACGGACGCGGTGAGCGAATCCATCCGCGATGTGGTTTACACGGTGGGTTCGGCGATCCTGCTGGTCATCCTGGTGATTTTTATCTTTCTCGGCGACTGGAGGACGACGATGATTCACTTCATCGCTACTCCGGTTTCGCTCATCGGCACATTCACTTTTGTGAAGTTACTCGGCTTTTCCATCAACACGCTGACGTTGTTCGGCATCACACTCGCCACCGGCCTGGTCGTCGACGACGCCATCGTCGTGATTGAAAACATTGAGCGCCATATGGCGGAGGGCGAACACGACTCCCGCAAAGCGGCAGCGGCAGCCACCGCCGAGATCACCAGTGCCGTCATCGCCACCTCGCTAGTGCTCGTCGCCGTGTTTGTGCCAGTTGCGTTCTTTCCCGGGACGACCGGCATTCTGTTTCGCCAGTTCGCGCTGACCATCGCATTTTCCATCGCCATTTCCGCCTTCAACGCGCTCACTCTGGCTCCGGTGCTGGCGGCGATCTTTCTCAGCGGCGGGCACCGGCACAAATGGTGGTGGCTGCAAAAGTTTGACGATGGTGTCGCCGCCCTCACCCGAGGGTACCGCGTGCTGCTGCATCATGTGCTTGAATACAAGTTGGTCATGGCGATCCTGTTCTTCGCCGGCCTGGGGCTCACTTATCTTGTGTTCCTGCGCGTGCCGACGGGGTTCGTGCCTGACGAAGATCAGGGGTATTTCATCATCGTGATTCAAGCGCCGTCGGGCGCGTCGCTGGACTACACCAAGGCGATTGGAGAACAGGTTGCGAAGGTGCTGGCCGGCGTACCGGAGGTTGAGGGAACTTTTTCCGTAGCGGGCTTTAGTTTTTCTGGAGCGGCGGCGAATCAGGGGTTGGTCTTCGTGCCGCTCAAACCCTATGACCAGCGCAAGGGTGAGCAACATGCTGCGGCGGCGATTGTGAACCGCGTTCGCCCCCGGTTGTTCGGCGTATCGGGAGCAATCGTGTTCGCCACGTTGCCGCCAGCAATCCAAGGACTGGGACAATTCGGGGGATTCCAGTTCGTGGTGCAAGACCAGGCTGCCCACAAGCTTGAGGAACTGGCAGGGGCGGCGCAGGGACTGATGCAGCAGTCAGCCACGCGCAAAGAAATTGCCGGGCTCTACACGCCGTTTACGGCGAATGACCCGCAGTATCTGGTGACGATTGACCGCGAGAAGGCGAAGAGCCTGCACGTACCACTGTCGCAGATTACTGACACGCTGGGCGTGTACATGGGGTCGGCCTACGTGAATGATTTTGACTTCAACAACCGGTCGTATCGCGTTTATGTGCAAGCGGACAAGCAGTTCCGGGCGGAAGCCAAGGACATGAAGGAGTTCTATGTGCGCTCCGACAGCGGCGCGATGGTGCCACTGGACAACCTGATCAGCATCACGCAGACTACGACTCCGCAAGTCATTAGCCACTACAACCTGTTCCGGTCGGCCGAAATCGATGGTTCGGCCAAGCCGGGTTACAGTTCCGGCCAGGCGATCGCGGCCATGGAACAACTGGCTACGAAGATGCCGCAGGGATTTTCTTATAGTTGGACCGGCCTGTCGCTGGAGGAATTGCAGGCCGGGGGAACGTCGCTAATTCTCTTCGGGCTGGGGACGCTGGTGGTGTATCTCACGCTTTCGGCCCAGTATGAGAGCTTCGTCCTGCCGTTTATCGTATTGCTGGCGGTACCGATGGCCCTCCTCGGAGCATTGGGGGCACAGTGGATCCGCGGGCTGCAGAATGACGTCTTCTGCCAGGTCGGCCTAGTGATGCTGGTCGGGCTGTCGAGCAAGAACGCGATTCTGATCGTGGAATTTTCAGAGCAACTGCGCGAGCGCGGAGTGCCGCTGGTGGAGGCGGCGGTGCAGGCGGCGACCATCCGTCTGCGGCCGATTCTGATGACGTCGTTGGCGTTCATTCTGGGCGTGGTCCCGCTGGTGGTCGCTACCGGCGCGGGCGAGCATGGGCGGCACTCGGTGGGCACGACTGTGTTTGGCGGGATGATCATGTCGACGGTGCTGAATCTGTTCTTCATTCCGGTGCTTTATCTCATCATCGAGGGATGGCGCGAGCACGGGAAGGCGCCAGAGCATCGGTAGAAGTGCGCGGGTGGCGTGTCGTCCCTGACGGAGCCTGTGTCGTAGCTTTTCTTCCGCCCCTTCGGGGCTTGTTCATTTCCGACTATTTCACCCACGGCTTGCGTCGTGGGCTTTATTCTTTCGCCGCTCCGCGGCTGGGCCGTTGAAGTTCTGACACCGGAGATTTCCTAGACGTTTCCGGTAGACACCGCCTGCGCCTCTCGTTTCTTTTTTCGCGCTTCACGGCGACGCATTTTGGCCATCCATTCCCGCGAATACATCGTGCCGCGACACTTCGGCGAGCCGCAATAGCAGGGAGCAGGGTCCTCGTCGTCGTAGAGGTTATAGTCCCAGACGAGTTCTTCGCCGGCGGCAATGTCGCGCAAGGCTAAGATCCAAACCCGGCCTTTGATCTCGTCGACTTCGCAATTGGGGTCGCAGGAGTGATTCAGGTAAGCGCCCAGACCCTCGCCGTCAATCACGGTCTTGCCATCATCCAGGCCGTACAAATAGGTGCGGGGAGCGCCGTCGTAGAGGCGGTCAGCTTCTTCGGGGGTGATGCGCGGTCCGGTGTACTCGACCACGCGGGCGCCCTTGCGGATCGGAGTCGTGGTGTAAACACCGACCGAGTGAATGGGGGATGGACGAACCACTAGAGGCACATACTAATTTCGCACGGGCGGGCGGTTTTGGGGAATGGAGAAAAGACGTCCCAGAAAATGGGACCGCGGAGGTGCTCGATTGTGGCCGCCACAACATCGGCTTAGATGCGCCGCGCGACAGAGCACCATGATAGACTCGCCGCTGCTCACAACACTAAGAAGGGGGAGTTCATGCACAAGACGGTAACAGTTCTAAAAGCGGCGACGATTCTGCTTCTCTTCGGAGCTGCGTTGCATGCAATTGGGCAAGACACGAATCGAAAACACGAGCGGGACGACGACGACGATGCAAGAGCCTACTGCAAGGCCACGGGTGGGATCGTGGAATTGCGCCATGCGGTGTACGGCACGAATAACGATCCCTCCGCCTGGTTGTGGCTGGCCGGAGTCGAGCGATTTTGCCAATACACAGCCTCGGACAGCTCGCGGATTCATCTGTCCCTGGAAACGCTGACCACCAAAAAACCGACGCTGGCGGCCCTGGCTTACTACGCGAAGGTGAAATGGAACGGCCAGGGAAACGGCAACCCGGCTTCTTTTTACTGCTCACAGCTGGGCGGGGCAGAGATCGGCGCCACTGATTTTGCCGGCGGCGCGTGGGTCTCCAAGGGCGGAATCGATCAACTGCTCGAGGCCTGCGTTTTTCCGGATAACTCCACCATCGACTCCTGGGGTCTGCTTTATCACTCGGCCGGCATCATTCGCGGTATCGATCTGGTGAAGGTGCTGAAATATCCGAATCCGTACACCACGAAGAACAGCGATTAGGTGGCCGTCGGATTGGCGAAGAAAAACGCCGCCTCTGCTTAGCGCGGGGCGGCGTTTCATCTTGTCGATATTCGCAACCTTCTACGGATCGTAAACAGCGGTGCCATAGCCCTGTTTGCGGGCTGTGTCTTGCATTTCTTCGAGCTGGGTTTGCATCGCTTCCAACTGCGACTTCATGGATTCCAGTTCCTGCTGCTTCCGCTGCTGCTCCTCGTTCCATTCCGCGCAGTTGGAAACACAGTTGGCCCCGGCATATTGAATCGACGCCGCCAGGTTGCTGATCTGGCTCTGCAATGAAGCGATGGCGGCCTTGTGCGCCTGAATCTGGCTTTTCCAGTACTCAGGCGGCACCTTTCCGTCGCCGTAGTTCGGTGGAGGGGTGTACGCGGCCGGAGTCTTGCTCTTGGCGGGCAAAGTCGAGGTCGGACCAATGTGCTCCGGGATTTCGTCGTTGGTAACGACCTTCTTGGACGTCTTGGTTTGCGGGTCTTTTGCAGATGCGACTTTTACCGGAGCGTCCTTGCTCGACGCACTCTTGGCATCTTTCGCAGGCGTTCCATCCTTTGCCTGATTGTCCTTCTGCTGCTTTTGCAGACGCGACTGGCGCGCAACATCTCCCAGAGATGGCGAATCATCCTGGCCGTATGCCGCGATGCCGGCGGCCATCGCCCATACTGCAAGCAAAATTAAGAGCCTTCGTAATTTACGCATGAGAAAAGTCTCCGCTGCATCCCGTCGGGAGGGGACGGCGTGCTCTGACCATGGTATCGCCACGATTGGCCGGATAGAGGTTACCTTCGTCCATGTAATCCTGGTGACCACAGTGTCCCGATCGATCGGGGGTATTTTGGCCCAACACTGGCTGCGGCATTACTGCTGAAGCGCCTGCCCAGGCTTCGGGTGAACCTGTTCGGCCTGAATCGCGGATGCATCCCAGCCTCCCCCCAATGCTTTCACCAGGTAAACCGACGCCACCATTTGCTGGCCGAGCAATTGAGTGGATAGGCGTTCGTTCGTCAACAGCACCGATTGCGCGGTGATGACGTCGAGAAACGTTGTGAGGCCGCCAACATAACGGTTGTTCGCGATCTCCAGGGCGCGGCGGGCGTCGGTGACCGCGGCGGTCTGACTTCCGGCTGCCTGCGACAAGGAATTGAGGCCAGACAAGCCATCTTCAACTTGCTGGAACGCCGTAAGTACGGATTCGCGATAGTTGGCCACCGATTCGTCGTAGGCAGATTTGGTGGCGGCGAGATTGGCACGATTCCGTCCACCGTTGAAGATGGGCTGCAGAAGATCTCCCCCCAGCGACCAGAAGGCACTGGGTGTGGTGATCAGGGAGCCCAGACTGGTGCTCTGGAAGCCACCCGCGCCGGAGATGGTGAACTGCGGGTAGAACGAAGTCTTGGCGACTCCGACGAGAGCGTTCTCCTGGGCCATAGCTCGCTCTGCGGTGGCGACGTCGGGGCGCCGTTCCAGCAAATCGGAGGGCATCCCCAGGGGAACTGGCGGCGGAGTGGCGTGCAATGGCGCGACCGGCACGCTGAATGTGGACGCCGCATTTCCGGTTAACACCGCGATGGCATGCTCGAACTGGGCACGCTGCTGCTGCAGCAAATAAAGTTGCGTTTGAGTGGAATCGAGCAGGGTTTGCTGTTGCGCCAAGTCCAACCCCGACGCGACTCCGCCTTCATGGCGATGGTTTACGAGGACAAGACCTTCCTGCTGAATCTTGACGGACTCCTGGACGACCTGAGTTTCGGAATCGAGTTCGCGTAAGTTGAAGTAGTCAGCGGCGAGTTCCGCGGTCAGGATCAGTTGCACGTTTTGTAGATCGGCGGCTGTGCCTTGCAGGCTGGCGTTGGATGCCTGGAGATTCTTTCGGTACCGGCCGAACAGATCCACCTCGTAGTTCACGGCGAATGGAATCTGGTACGCGCTTTGCGAGAGCGCCGCACCGGGCGCAGGAGTTAAGGGGCGATTGCCCGAATATCGGTTACGGGAGGCGCTGGGGTCCACGGTGGCTACTGGAAACAGCCCGGCCGAGGCCACGCGCGCCAGTGAACGAGCTTCATCGAGGCGATCGCGGGCGGCGGCGAGCGACTGGTTCGCAGCCAGTAGTTGCTGCTCGTAGCCGTTCAGTTCCTCGTCGTGGAAGACTTCCCACCAGGCTCCCTTTGGGATGGCATCCTTGGGCGCGGCTTCGCGCCAAGGCGCTTCGGTCTTCCATGCCGGAGGAGTTGGCACTGGCGGGCGCTGATACTTCGGCCCGACGGAGCATCCCGAAAGACACACGACCGCTGAGAGCGCTGCCGCGGCCGACCACTTCATGAATGATTTCCTGCCTGGTTCTCAGCGGCGACGTTGACCATCTGGCCATCTTCCAGGGAGTCGGCGGGATTAATGATGATGCGGTCCTCAAGGCTCACGCCGCCCAAAACCTCCAGCGTGGTGCCGTAGTCGCGGCCAATCGTGATGGGCCGCAATCGCACCTTGTTGTCGGCTCCGACGATCGCCAGGCGCGGGCCTTCCTGACGGAAGAGCATGGCATTCACCGGGACCGTAACTTTTTCTGCGTTGATCTTAGGTGCAAAATGCACTTCGCCGAAGGAGCCGCGCAGCAGGCGGCCGTCCCTGTTGGGAACGTCGACTTCGGTAAGCAGGGTTCGGGTCGCTGGATCAATCGCCTGGGCGGTGCGCGTCACGGTGCCTCGAAACTTCTGACCGGAAATCTCCTGCAGCGTAATGTAGGCCGGCATTCCATCCTTGATCGCCGGAGAGTAGGCCTGCGGCACGTTGACGAACACGCGAAGCGGATCAACCCGGGCAAGGATGAATAGCTCTACACCCGCCGATCCTGCGTTGATGAGCGCGCCGGGATCGACGTTGCGCTTGATCAGCACGCCGGCGAACGGAGCGTAGACGTGCTTGAACGACTCCAACTGCTCGAGGCGGCGGAAGTTGGCGTCGGCCGCAGCCAGATTGGCCAAGGCCTGCTGGTAGGCATTCGTCTGCGTGTCAGTTTCCTGCTGGGAAACGGAATCAGTCTTACGCAGGTTCTGCCAACGATCCGAGGAAATTTTGGCTAACTCCAACTGGGCAGAGATCTGCTGGCGGGTGGCGCGCGCCTGGGACAATTCCTGATCGATTTCTGGAGTGTCGATATCCGCCAGCAGTTCGCCCTTGGCCACACGGCTGCCGATGTCCTTATACCAGCGCAGCAGGTAGCCACTAGTGCGCGCATAGATGGGGGATTCTTCATAAGCCTGCAACGATGCCGGCAGCACCAACTCCTCGTCCGGTTTCTCGGCCACGGGATGAACCACTACGACCGTGGCGACGGAATCAACATCAGTCTCCTTGGCCAGAGCTTGCGCGTCGTGGAGTCGGCTTACCATACTCAGAGTTCCGCTCACGGCAAGCACCACGATCACCAGGCCGACGGTGATCAGGGCTTTGCGCGGAGGCGCGGGCGGAAGTTCGGGTGGTGGCGTCACCTGGGGTGGAGTGCGGTGCGATTCTCCGGTCGCCTGATTGGTATCGAGTTCGGTCTGCATGGCTCCTTGATCCCGATCTCCATGATAATGCTTGGAGGATGATTACTTCTACGACGTCTAAGAAATCTGACCCTCAGTCGAAATGCTTCACTACCCCGGCCCGCGCTTCGCGGCGGCTGTGAACAATTGCGAACACAGAGGGCACAAAGAATAATGTTGCCACAGTCGCGAATAACAGGCCTCCGATCACGGCCCGGCCCAGCGGCGCGTTCTGCTCGCCGCCCTCGCCCAGACCCAGAGACATGGGGAACATGCCGATCACCATGGCCAGGGCGGTCATCAGGACGGGACGAATTCGGGTATAGCCCGCCTCCAGAGCTGCTTGTACGGCCTTCACGCCGGCTTGCATACGGTCGCGCGCAAACGAAACCATCAGAATCGAGTTGGCCGTCGCAACCCCCATGCACATCACGGCTCCGGTCAGCGACGGAACGTTCAACGTGGTATGCGTCAGCAGCAGAATCCATGCGATTCCAGCGAGCGCTCCTGGAAGGGCCGTAATGATAACGAAGGGATCCAGCCACGACTGGAAGTTCACTACGATCAGGAAATAGACCAGCAGGATCGCCCCCAGCAGTCCGATGCCCAACCCGACAAACGAGGTCTGCATGGTTTCGACCTGCCCGCGCACCACGATGCGCGTGCCCCGCGGCAAATGATCGATGAACGGCTGCAGGGCTTTCTGCGTGTCCTTGGCCACAGCACCCAGATCGCGGCCTTGCGTGCTGGCATAGACGTCAATGACGTTCTGCACGTTGTAATGCGACACCACCGCCGGCCGCGTCGTCGGCACCAACTGCACCAGGTTGCCCAGCACCTGCGCGTCCGAAACTGAAGGATCGTTCACCGGCACATTCAGCAGGTCTTGCAGGGACGTCATGCGGTACTGGGGAGCCTGCACCACCATTTGATAAGTAACGCCATTAGCGGGATTCAGCCAGAAGCTGGGTGAAGTCTGGAAGCTGCCGCTGAGAGAAACCAGCACGCTTTGCGCCACATCCCGCGGACTCAGGCCGACCTGGGTCACGAGATTGCGATCGATATCAAGATGCAACGTGGGCAGGCCCAGCATCTGCTGCACGTGCACGTCGGCGGTACCTGGAATGCGGCGCACCTTGTTAGCAATCTGCTGAGCAATCGCGTAACTGCGGTGCATATCCGCGCCGATCACCTGGATATCAATCGGCGCGGGCAATCCGAAATTCAGAATCTGAGTGACGATGTCTGCGGGCTGGAAGAAGAATTCCACCCCGGGAAAACGCCGCGGCAGTTCCTGGCGCAACTGCTGCACCAACTCCGCCGTTGGGCGCTGGTGCTTCTCGTTCAGGCCGACCAGAATTTCCGCGTCGCTGGTTCCGATCACTCCCGAATTGCTGTAGGACAAATTGATTGATGAATTGGGCAATCCGATATTGTCCAGCATGCTTGCGATTTCGCCCTTGGGGAGATCGTGATGCAGATAGTCTTCGACTTGGTCGCAGAGGCGAGCTGTTTCTTCCACTCTGAGACCGGCGCGGCCGCGAAGATGCAGGCGGATGAGGCCTGCGTCCACCGACGGGAAGAAATCTTGCCCCAGGAAGAAGACCCAGCCCAAGGACACCAGACAGAACGCAAGGAAGCAGACGGCGAATAGCTTGCGATGATGCAGCGTGGTTTCCAGCAACTGATAGTAGCCGCAGCGGAACTTGTCGAAGTTGGCCTCAAATCCGCGTTGAAAGCGCCCCATCAGCGTCTTGGGCCCTGCCGCGCGGTGCTCATGCCCGCGCATGATGTACATAACGAGGGTGGGGATGAGCGTTCGCGAAAGGAAATAGGAAGCGAGCATGGCGAAGACGACGGCTTCGGCCAGCGGCACAAACAGAAATTTCGCCACTCCCGCCAGGAAAAACATCGGGACAAACACAATGCAGATGCAAATTGTGGAAACAAAGGCCGGGACCGCGATCTGCTGGGCGCCATCCAAGATCGCCTGTTTCATCTCCTTGCCTTGCGCCAGGTTGCGCTCGATATTTTCGATTTCCACGGTGGCATCGTCAACGAGAATACCGACGGCGAGGGCCAGACCGCCCAGGGTCATGATGTTCATCGTCTGCCCAAGTGCACTAAGCACGAGGATGGACACAAAGATGGAAAGCGGGATTGAGATCGAGATGACAATCGTGGGACGCCAGTCTCCCAGAAACAGGAGGATCATGCACGCGGTCAGGAGGGCGGCAGTCATCGCCTCAACCACCACCCCACGGATCGATGCGCGCACGAATAGCGATTGATCGAAGAGTGGGGTGATCTTCATCTCCGGCGGAAGGTACTGAGACGCAACCTCGGCGGCATGCTTCACGCCTTCCACAATCGTGATCGTAGAGGCGCTCCCGACTTTCAACATCGACATGAGCGCGCCCCGCACGCCGTCCATGCGCACGATGTTGGTTTGCGGCGCGAAGCCATCGCGGATGTGGGCGACATCGCGCATGTAAATGGTCGAGCCTTTGATGGTCTTGACCGGTAGTTCGTTTAACTCCGCGATGGTGCCCGGATCACCGTTCATCTCGACCTGGTATTCGAGCGAGCCGATCTTGGTGCTGCCGGCGGGGAGTATCAGGTTCTGGGCGCTGAGCGCATTAACGACGTCATTGGGAGAAAGGCCGTTGGCCTGAAGCCGCGGCAGGTCGAGGTCCACCTGGACCTGGCGTATTTTGCCGCCGTAGGGATACGGCGTCGCCGCGCCCTGCACCGTCGCCAATTGTGTCCGCAGGAAGTTCTGCCCCAGGTCGAAGAGTTGTTGCTCGGGCAGCGTCTTGCTGCTCAACCCAAGCTGGACAATCGGGGTCGAGGATGCGGAATAAGTAATGATGATCGGGGCAACCGTTCCCGGTGGCAACCGGAGCAGGATCGTTTGGCAAATTGCCGTGGTCTGGGCCAGCGCGGTCTGGATGTTCACCGTCGGTTGAAAGAAAATCTTGATGACTCCGAAGCCGTTCAGCGACTGGGACTCGATGTGTTCAATATCGTTGACGGTGATGGTAAGCGAGCGTTCGGAGTTAATGACAATCCGGTCGGCCATTTCTTCGGGAGAAAGACCAGAGTAGGTCCACACCACACTGATCACGGGGATGTTGATCTCCGGCAGGACATCGACCGGCATGCGCAGAATGACGAGCGGCGTCAGCAGAAGCAGCACGATCGCCATTACTACGAACGTATAAGGGCGCCTGAGGGCTAATGCAACGATCCACATCGGTGTAACGGCTCTCCAACCCTGGTCTACTACTTACTTGAGTTCACACGCCCCAGATGCCGCTGCGAGTTCGGTCGCGGCACATAACCGATTTTATTCAGTATAAGGGAATTCGGCGGTCAATGGCGCACGGGGTGCGGGGTCCCGCCCTGCAGGAGTGCCCGGCTCGCAACCTACGGCGTCCGCGGCTCCCGGCTGTGGCGGCGCTGGACGCTGCGCAAGATGAGAAATTGCGCCAGGTAGTAGGTCATCCAGATGAGTTCGCCGCTGTACGAAAAGGGGTGGCGAAACTTGCTGATCGCAATCATCGCATCGGATGCGATAAACAACAGGGCTCCAAAGGCGGCCAGAGAAGTCTCTAGGTCGGCCAGCATGGCGCTGATACCCATGCCAGAGAGAACCAGGGAATAAATCACGACCGGGATGAGCAAGGAGCCGAGCGATTGCCGCAAGATTCCCAGCATAACGGCAACGACAACCAGGATCGTGACCACGCCCCACACCCGCGCCGGGCCGGGTCTCCACCAAATCAAGGCCCGATATTTGCGGAACATTGCAATATAGACCAGATGGGCGACGAGAAACGAACCAAGTCCTAGCAGAAACAGGGACTCCCCATCCAGTTTCCCCAACCGCCGGACTCCCAGGAAAAAGTCTCCCACTGAAGAAACGGTCAGCGCGCCTCCAAGCCATCGGTCAACCCGAAACCCCACCACCGCCAACAGCAGAATGCACAGAACCTTGAAGGGCACCTGCCAATCGCCGCCGCCGAGGGGGAGTGCCAGGAGACAAACGAAAGCGGCGGTGGCGGAGAGGGCTAACAGCAGCCTCGACGATTTCATCTTCACCTGAGACTAGTCTCTGCAAGACAGTACCGCGATGGGGATCGGGAGTCACGGCGGCGATCTACACCAGCGTGACTTCGATGCCCGCTTTTCTGAGAGCCTGCATATCCGCCTTCGAGATGCCGCGATCCGTTATGACCTGGTGGAGAGCGGAAGGCTCTACGATCAGCGAAAGGCTGCGACGGCCGAATTTGCTGGAATCGCAGGTCGCGACGGTGCGCTTCGCGATCTCTACCATCACCCGGTTCACTTTCGCTTCCTGAAGATTGGGCGTGCTCAGCCCGTGTTTGACATCGAATCCATCCACTCCAAGAAACAAGATATCGGCACTCAAGCCACGCAGGGTTTCTTCCGCGATGGGTCCAACCAGAGAAAAGGAATTCTTGCGAACCGTGCCGCCGGTGAGAATGACTTCCACAGGTGAATTGGCGAGTTCTGCCGCGATGTTCACGGCGTTTGTGACGATCGTCAGATTCTTGAAATTGCGCAGCGCCCGGGCGATTTCAGTGGTTGTAGTGCCCGAATCCAGAATGATGACTTGGCCTTCTGACACCAGGCGGGCTGCCGCCGCGGCAATCGAAAGCTTTTCCTGGCGCTGGAGGTTCTCTTTTTCGCGCAGCGTGGGATCTTCGAGCACACCCTGCCGGGCAGGTAATGCTCCCCCATGCGTGCGGTGAATCAGGCCCCGAAGATGGAGGATATCCAGATCCTTGCGAATGGTCACTTGCGACGTCTGGAACTGCTGTGCCAGCTCTACGACGAGGACTCTTCCGTCATGGTGCAACATTTCCAGAATGGCGCGCCGCCGCTCCTCGTTGAGCAAACCATTTCCCGCGACAGAGCGCATATCGTTGTCCGACATATCTCTTTTCATCAAGGCGATCCGTCGTGCAACCCGTCAATGCGCCGAAACCGGGATGGCCTCTAACAACAGGCTGCCTTTGAAATCAGCCTTCAGGTTGCCGCTTGGTCCGGTGACGATCCCGTAATCTTTACCGTTTACATAGTCCGTCACTCTGTATTCGCCGCGTGCAAGTCCTCGCAGTTGCACGTCGCCGCTCCAATGGTCGCCAGAAGAGGTCCGATTGGCGGCGGGAGAAGGCGCATAGAAGGCGTAGTACATCTTCCCATCTTTCTCGATGGCGTAGCCTTCTGGATTATCATATCCGTAGACATATAAGTTGCGGAAAGTTCCCTTCGACAGCATCTTCTCGTTGTACAGGCCAATCCATTGTTTCCAGTGCGCTTCTTTTTCCGGCGTGAGCTGCACATCCTTGAATTTCGGCCCATAGTCAGGCCAAGTGAACTTTGTGCCCAACACGCCTCCGGTGCCCAGCGTGGAAGCAAAGTCCTGGCCTGTGTCGCGTTCGTTGGCATGCGAGGGAAAACTGATTTTCGTTAATTCGACATGGTCGCCGTACACGGCGGCATTCGGGCCAAGCAGAGCTTTATACATTTTCATTCTGCGGCGCACTTGCACGGAACCAACGGGATCAGCGGTAACCGCCTGATCCATGTCGCGAAACCATGCCAGGCTGGGTGGCGTGCCACAGGGGCAGCTTTGCGTGACGCTGTTCGGCTTTAGCGCCCGGGTGGTCTGAAAGATGATCTTGTACACGTCGCCCATCGCGTACACCGAATCCATGGGCGACTTATGATGATGCTTCGGGTTGTAGCAGAGCGGCACAGAATAAATATTGTCGAGCTTGTGCCCATCGAAATCCCAGTCTTTGATGAAGCGTTCGGTCAGCCGCTTGTAGTAAGCCTGCACTTCCGGAACCGCGGGACAAAGAGTAGCAAGGTTACGCGCCATCAGAGCAGGCTTTTGGTTCTTATCGAGCACCAGCCAGTCCGGATGTTCCTTCACCACATCGGAGACCTCGTACTTGAGGCCGTCGTAGTGCCCTTGTCCATTCTCGACTGCGAGCGGGAGCCACCAGATCTGCACCTTGATGCCCTTCTGGTGGAAATCTTGGACCATCTTTTGCATCGAGTCGCCGGGAAAGGTGTCGCTGCGCGGCTGCCAGTCCCCATAGTTGTTGAACCAGCGGTCATCCAGCGTCGCCCAGTGAATCCCGAGATCTTTCAGTTTGGGGACGGTATCCAACATCTGCTTGGGAGTGACGTTCTCTTCGTAACCCCACCCGCACCAACTGACTGCGTAGTTCTCATCATTGTTGGAGGGGCGCGACAGACCTTCGCGGTCAACAATCTTCGACCAAATACTTAGGGGCTCGTAGTAATCGCCGGAGTAGACTGCTACGAAAGCGTGAGGCGTGGAATAGGTCTCGCCGGGCCGGAGTGTGGCGTTCGGAGCGAGTCGCACTTCGGCGTGGACATGGCCGTCGGCTTCGGTTTGCACCGGAATCGAAAGAGTCAGAGGAATCGTCTCTGCGTGGCCCAACGCTTCTCCCACGCCGCGCGTCCAGAACGCCACCACGGGGATGCCGCCACCGACGCGGCCAAGGTCGTCCTTGGACTCGACGGGTGCGCCGAATGGGTTCTCCTGCGAAAATTTGCTGGTAATCGGCAGCACGTCATCCTTGCCCCACTTGATGCTGGCCCCGTGGAAGGACCACATCTGATAGGGAGCCGACTGGGAGTCGCCAAGTGTGGCATTCAGAGATCGCCCGACCATGGCAATCGAACCGAGCTGCAGGTCGTGGCTTCCAGAGTTTGTAAAAGAGGCGGAGACGAACGCAACGGTCGGAAAATCGTCATAGACATCGATCGCAAGTTTTTCAGCGAGGCCCGTGCTGGGGCTTTGCCCGGAGGCTTCGATGTGTTTCCCCAAAGCTCCGATTTGTCCCGTTGCTGCGGAAATCTGGGCGTGGGCGAGATCGAAACCAATATCGGTAATGTTGTGGCCATTCACGCTTACGGCGTGTTCGGCTTTCGGAGCAGCATCATCCAGCGTTAAGAACTTGCCTTCCTGCAGCAAAGCTGACTGCAGATAGCCGCTGGGCAGTAAGACGAATTGTGCCGACGGGGTCTGGATGCGGATGCTATCTGCCCCAACTTGGACCTGAATGCCGGATTCCTTGGATGCCGCGGCCGGGCTTGGAGCCGTTCCCCGGCTGCACGCGGAGATTTGCATCATGGCCAGCATAGCCAGCCCGAGGAGGGTTCGAGAGAACGAGATCCTGCGCTCCCGCTCACGTGATGAATACGAATGGTGCTGCATTCTAGCCTCCGTTTGGAGCAGAGTTCACCGCCGTCGCACGCGCGTCGGGAGTTCGTCTTTCACAAAGCTTCACGCAGCAGTTACGACCGTGACCGGGGGGCGAACCCGCTAAAAAGATCCGTCGTCGCAATCTTTCGTTTTGTTGTATATGATGTTTCTATATCTTTCGTTCTGCTTCAAATATAACAGAGATTCATGATCTAATTGCTTGTTTCGCGACCGGGAGGAAACTGTGGCGAAGCTTGATGTATGCGTGGTGGGTGAACTCAATCTAGACCTGATCCTCTACGGTCTTCCAAAAGAGCTTGTGCTCGAGCGGGAACTGCTGGCCAGCGGTCTCGCGATGACATTGGGCAGTTCGTCGGCGATTTTTGCCCATAACTTGGCGAGTCTCGGGAGCAAGGTTGGTTTCATCTCGAAAGTGGGGAGTGATGCCTTTGGAAAATTGGCCGTGGAGCGTCTGGCAGCTGGCGGTGTCGAGGTCGGCAGAGTGAAGCAGGCAACCGGGCGAACAGGTACAGGGCTGACGATTATTGCGCCTTGCCCGCGGCAGCGCTACATCCTCACCTATCCCGGCACCATGTTCGAGATGCAGTATTCCGATATCGACATGGCATATGTGCAGTCGGCGCGGCATTTGCACATCTCCTCGTACTTTCTCCATCGGGCACTGCGACCGAGGATTGGCGACCTGTTCCGCCAGGCGAAAGCGGCGGGGCTCTCCACTTCGCTCGATACCAACGACGATCCCGAAAACAAATGGGAACGGGACCTGTTGGACATCCTCAAGTACGTGGATGTTTTGTTTCCCAACGATCGTGAGGCGAAAAAGATGGCGCGCACCGAAGACCTGTCGCAGGCGATCAACATACTCGCAGGGCTGGCGAAAGTTGTGGTGGTGAAGCGTGGAGCTTCCGCGGCCATCTGCCGGTCCGGTCAGGAGCAATACAGTCTCGTGCCTCCCAGCGTGAAGCCTGTGGACGAAGTCGGCGCGGGAGACAGTTTCGATGCGGGCTTCATCCACCAGTTCCTGGCGGGAGCGAAGCTCGAGGACTGTCTCGCCTTGGCCAACCTGGCCGGCGCTTATTCCACCACGAAAGAAGGGGGTACGGAGGCCTTTCGTGATCGCAACGCTCTTACCAGCTTTGTCCGCCAGCATTGGAGCGCTATGAGCCAGAGCACACCTCCGCTGAAGTAACACCTGCTCGGCGAAACATGCTCGCTTGCTCTTCCTTAACAACTGGTCAGAAAATCGGGTCTTAGTCTGCGCCGCCAGACGGCTGGCCCCCGCCATTTCAAATCATTTCGATAAGAAATATCTATTGGACTCAACTGCGGCCGGGATTTATTTTCGCGCATTGACTTTGCGCTAGGGGCGGAAATGGTGTGACCGGATCAAGTCCTCCGCTGAAACGATGGCTACGGCCGTCCAGCCGATAGTTGCTGCGGAGATTTCTCCGCATTGTCTGTCTCCCGAATTTGTACGTGACTCATACACAGGAGCACTGAAGAAATGACCAACCCAGCAGGAAGGCGCCGTCTGCACCGATCTTTTCTGGATCGATCTTTGGTGTCAGCCAGCGTCGTAGTGCTTGTGGGGGTTGCAATATGGGCCGGGCTCTCCACTTGCAGTTTTGCAGACGACGGGCCCAAGCCGGATCCGGCCGGCGTCGCCACCGGAGACAAGACGACAGCGGTGGATGCTGCGGGAAATCCCTTTGTGGTTCCGGAGCCCACGGACAAGAACGCTCCCGACTACGCTGCGAATAAGAAGGCATTCGATGACTATCAGGCTCAGGCGGCGAAGGAGCCGCTCGCGGTAAAGCTGGCTGACAGCGTGGGGCACGTGCGCGTCGCGACCAACTTTGGCTGGACGCTGAATACGGGTTACCTGGTTCTGTTCATGCAGGCTGGGTTCGCGTTGCTCACCTGCGGCCTGGTGCGCAAGAAGAACGCCGCCCATCTGATGATGTTGAACTTCGCTGCCTACGTGTTCGCCTTTCTCGCCTACTATGCCGTGGGCTACGCCTTCCAGTTTGGCGCGATCGCGATCAACGCGGCACCCGGCAATCTGGGCGGAGTGCCGACTCTGAATCATTTCCTGGTTGGCAGCGGGCAGTGGGGATTCGTCGGAGGCAAGGGATTTTTCCTCACCGGTCCTGCCTATGACGCGGGCAGCAATTGTCTGACCTTGTTCGAAGTCGTGTTCATGGAGACGGCCGGCTACATCATTGTCGGCGCGATCTGCGAGCGCATTACGTTTTGGGCGTTCCTGCTCTGTGAACTCTTCATGGGCGCGATTCTGTATCCGATCTCGGGATGCTGGGCGTGGGGCGGCGGTTGGATGTCACAGCTGGGCTCGACAATGAATCTCGGCCACGGCTACGTCGACTTTGCCGGATCGACCGTGGTGCATGCGGTGGGCGGGTTCTGCGCCATGGCCCTGGCCATCATCCTGGGGCCGCGTCTGGGGAAGTTTGGGCCAGGAGGAAAGATTCGCGTCTTTCCCGCTCATAACATCGTGTACGTGGTGACCGGCACCTTCATTCTGCTGTTTGGCTGGATGGGCTTCAACCCCGGTTCCACGCTGGGAGCCACCGATCTTCGGATTTCTGTCGTTGCCGTGAACACGAATCTCGCGGCAGTGGCCGGCTCGGCGGCGGCCATGCTCATCTGGTATTTCCTGTTCGGCAAGCCCGACATCACGATGGCGTGTAACGGGATGCTGGCCGGGCTGGTGGCGATTACGGCGCCATGCGCGTTTGTGTCGCCCACGTCGGCGGTGATCATCGGGATTTTGGCGGGTTGCCTGGTTTGCGGCGGTGTTCTGTTCAACGAACGCGTGCTCAAAATTGACGACCCTTGCGGCGCGGTTTCAGTGCACGGATTCTGCGGCTGGCTGGGAGCGGTCAGCGTCGGCATTTTTGCCGATGGAACTTACGGCGCCGGCTGGAATGGCGTGGGAGCCGCGAGTTACCTGGGACACGCGGGTCAGGGTGTGACCGGCTTGATTCACGGTGACACGCGCCAGTTCTGGTGCCAGCTGATGGGCGCGACTTTGTATGCGATTTGGGCATTCGGCGCGACCTTTGTGGTCTTCTGGACCGTGAACAAAGCCAAGAGCATGCGCGTCGCACCCGAGTCGGAAGAAGAGGGTCTGGACGTCCCCGAGTTCGGCATGCCGGGCTATCCCGAAGACGCCGTGGTCACTACTTCGTTCTGACGATGTGTCTCAAGATCGAACGCAGTGCGTCCCAAATTCACTGCGCTTCCGGAAGCTCCCATACGAAAATCACGCCGCCACTGCTGGTCAGCACATATTGGCGACCGTCAAGTTCGTAAGTGATTGGAGAACTCGCGATGCGCGAACCTGAGCCCGCGTGCCAAAGCGTTCTGCCGTCGCTCGAATCGAGCGCCATAAAATTGCCCATCGCATCGCCGGTAAACGTAAGGCCGGAATCTGTAGTCAACACTCCAGCGCCCGATCCTTCCGGCCCGAGTTCATGGCTCCAGCGGATTTTTCCGGTCTGGTAATCGATGGCCTCGATCACACCCTTGCCCCAAACATCGTAGTCCGCGCCCGCCCAACCATAAACTCCGTCGGCCGGCTTGGCAAAGTAAATGCTCCAACTGGGGTGCGCGTCGACGATAAATAACCCGTTCTTCGTGTCGAAACTCGGCGAACGATAGTTGGTCATGCCGCCCTCGTCGGGCGCGATCAGGCGTCCATCGGGGGCTGGTTCCTTGGCAGGATTCGGAATCGGACGGCCTTCTTTATCGATCCCCAGCGACCAGTTCACCGGCCCGAACGGCGCGGTCAACAGGCTCTTCCCGTTGGTGCGGTCAAGAACGAAGAAGTAGCCGTTGCGCGAAGTCTGCATGAGCATCTTCTTAGGCTCGCCGTGAAAGTCGGCATCGACCAAGACGGGAGTCTCGACGGCATCCCAGTCGTGGGTATCGTGCGGCGAGACCTGGAAGGACCACAACAGCTTGCCCGTATCCGGATTGAGCGCGACGATCGAACACGTGTAGAGATCATCGCCGGGCCGCGTCGAACCATTCAGGACGGGAGTCGGGTTTCCGGTTCCCCAGTAGATGAGATTTAGACCGGGATCGTAGGTTCCCGTCATCCACGTCATCCCGCCAGTGGTTTGATTCGGCGTTCCCACCGGAGGAGTGGAATCCCATTGCCACTGCGTTGTTCCGGTCTCAGGATCGATCGCGCGGATATAGCCGCTCAGGTTATCAAAATCTCCCGAGACACCAACGAGCACGTGGTTCCCGACGACAAGCGGGGCCATCGTTGTCCAATAGCCCTTTGTGACATCGGCAACCGTCACGTTCCAGCGCACACTCCCATCCTTGGCGTTGAGAGATAGAAGATGAGCATCTGGAGACAAGAAGAACAGGTACCCCTTGTACATGCCTACGCCGCGATGGCCGATGTGCAACCCTTTGTTCGGCGGATAGGTGTAGTGCCAAATCTGGTGGCCGGAGCGGGCATCGATCGCCCAGATGTTGTCGGGAACGGTGAAGTACAGAATGCCATCCACTAGCAGGGGCGACGATTTGATCTGCGCAGACTGGTTCGTCTGGAAGGCCCACGCCAACGACAGGTTCTTCACGTTCTGCGGCGTGATCTGGGTGAGCGAACTGTGACGTCTGCCCGAATAGTCACCGTGATAGCCGGGCCAACTGTCCGCCGGCGGATGTAGCAGCATTTGTGCATTCACGTCTTGCGCGCGCAGCACGCCAGAAAATTGCATCGATATCAGCGCGCTCGCGGCGAGAAAAAAAGTAGCCTTCAATAACTTCATAATTCTGGAAACCTCGCAAACCGAGAGCTTCTAGCGCAGCGTTTGGAGATACGCTATCAGATTGTGGATGTCAGCATCGGTGTACTTGCTGAAAAGCTCGACGTGGGTATTCACCGGTGCGTCGACCTTGTACTGCACATCGGCGGTTCGCCATGAGCGATACACGCCCGTCGGATCAATGAGTCCTACCGTAAATTCGTCGAGGTATTCCAATGTCCCCGTGGTCGTTTGACCGGCGTGCGATACCGTGACTTTGGATTTCGCGTTCTTGGGATACAGCATCTGCTCTTCCAGCGCGAGACCCTCGTAGCGGGATGCAATGCCGGCCAGATCTCCCGTGGGAGAGTGGCAGGTGACGCATCCTCCCGGGCCGTTGAAGTACTGTTTACCAGCGTCGACGTTTCCCGTTTGGAGATCTGCGACATCAACGCCTTTGCGGCCACCTTTTCTGGTGGTTGCGGTTTTCTGCTGCGTATGAATAAACGCTGCGAGGGCCACGATTTGTGGATCGGAAAAATTGAAGGGCGGCATCCCCTTCTCCGGGCGTCCGTTGCGCACCACGGGGCCAATTTTATTTCCATCCATGTCCTGCGTCACCAACTTCGATCTTGTCAGGTCGGGACCGCTCTCTCCACCGCTGGCATCGCGTCCATGGCAAAAGGAACAGTCTCGCGCAAAAAGGGTGCTTCCTTTCTGGACCTGGTCTGGCGAGTACGATTTGGACGAAGCCACGCCGCTTGGTTTGACCCCGCTCCCCGTTTGCCTGCTGTTGGCGGGTGTTTGCGCGGCGGAAACGGCAAGGCTCAAAAACAACGCGGTCGGCAACAGCGCACTCCAGTGCCACGTTGAACGAAGCAGATTCATCTCAGTGGGCTCCCTGCTCTTCGCCTGGCGTTGGCCGCGGATGAGAACTCGTGCTGCCCTCCGTCATACCCAGTACCCACTTGATCGCTTCAAAGTACATTTTGCGGATGTCGGGGTCGCTCCAAGCCTCCTGGGTGTGGCCGAGGGTCGAATAGAACACGCGTCCTTTCCCGTACATTTTGTCCCACGCCACAGCGAAATCATGGTCCGTTCGGTGGATGCGCGGGTTGTTCGCGTAGTTAAGCTTTGTGGGGTCAAGACTGAGCAGCACGTTGACCTTGTCGCGCGACCACTCCTTGGGCTGGTAGATTTCGTCGTACTTGAGAAACGACTTCGGGAAGTGACGGACCGCGGGGAAGTTCGGATCCTCATTGAGGATCGGGGCGTTGAACGTGGACCACGGGTGCTGATCGAACCATCCGCCGATCATCTCGCCGTATTCCGGCCATTTGTAGTTGGTATCGAGGGCAGCGTGAACGCCCACAAAGCCCTTGCCGTCGTCCTTGATGAACGACATCATATCTTTCTTCTGGTTGTCGTCCAGGTCGAGCTCGCCGGTCGTACTCACAAAAATCAGGGCGTCGAAGTAGTCGAGAGTCTTCGCATTTCTTCCCAGATCCTTCTTCGTGATGAGCTCGACATCCGTGCGCAGCATGGCATCCCAGAGACCGCTCTCCCGGCCCAAGTTGTAGATCGCAACCATCCCATCCGAAACCGAATCGTGCTCGAATCCCTTGGTCTGACCGATCACCAGAATGTGCTTGAGCCGGACTTGCTTCTCGTGCGGCGGGGGTGGGAGCGAAGGATCCACCGCTGGACGATCCTGCGCAGCGACGGACGTTACGAGAATCACAGACAGAAGGAGCAACAGAGCGATTCGATCTTGGCGCAAGCGACCTCCCTCAACTTGTTCGTTGCGAGCCCCGGTCTGGCATGAAGGGACTCTAGCCGAGTCCTGAGACGCCGTCTAACTTAACACAACGCATGCCCACGCGAGGCTGCGATAGAATGAGCGCTTCGATTTGAGGAGATAGAAAGCGTATGCGCGTTGGAGTCTTTACCCCCCTGCTTTCTCAGTTGCCGCTGCCCGCGGTTCTCAAGAAGCTGGCAGAACTCCATATTGATACCATCGAACTGGCCACGGGGAATTATGTAGGGGATGCACATTGCAAGCTCACGATGCTTGAAAACGCTTCGGCCCTGGCCGACTTTCAAAAGATTCTTCGCGATCACGGCGTCGGTATCAGTGCATTAAGTTGTCACGGGAACCCGCTTCATCCCGATACCGTTCAGGCGCAGCAATACCGCGAGGTGAGTCGTAAGACAATCCTGCTCGCCGAAAAGCTGGGTGTTTCGGTTATGGTGGACTTTTCAGGATGTCCCGGGGATTCGCCAAATGCAACGGCTCCCAACTGGGTCACGTGCCCCTGGCCTCCGGACTACCGCAAGGTTCTCGACTGGCAGTGGAACGAGGTGGTGGCACCCTATTGGATCGCACAGGCAAAGTTCGGAGCCGACCACGGCGTGAAGATCGCGGTCGAGATGCACCCGGGCTTTGTCGTGTATAGCCCGGAGACGATGCTGCGGCTGCGCTCGATCGCAGGCAGCAACGTAGGCTGCAACTTTGACCCGAGCCATCTTTTCTGGCAGCAAATTGATCCCATCGCCGCCGTGCGCGTGCTCGCGGGCTCCATCTTCCATGTCCACGCCAAAGACACACAGCTCTATCCTGCGAACCTGGAGCGCGCGGGGGTCCTCGATACCAAACCTTATACGGAGGAACGCGATCGCAGCTGGATCTTCCGCACCTGTGGTTACGGGCACGGGTCCGAGTGGTGGAGCGAGTTCGTCTCCACTCTGCGTATGTTTGGCTACGATTCCGTGATCTCCATCGAGCATGAAGACAGCCTGCTCTCGCCCGGCGAGGGGCTGACGAAAGCGGCAAACTTTCTCAACGGCATTGTGATCCGCGAGCAGCCGGCAGCTGCCTGGTGGTCCTAGCGCGAAACGGACGGAATCAAGAATGAAATCGACCAAGACAGCAATTTTCGGCACCGGCTTTATGGGCCGAGTGCATCTCGAGGCGGTGCGACGAGTGGAGTTTGTGGAAGCGGCTGCGATCGCGGGTAGAAATGCCGAGGCGGCGCGACGGCTAGGTACTGCCTTCTCCGTTCCATTTATTACGACGGACTATCGCGAAGTGCTTCGTGACCCCGCGATCGACGCGGTCCACATCGGTACCCCCAATGCGCAACATTTTCCTATGGCCAAGGACGCTCTGCTGGCAGGTAAGCACGTCATATGCGAGAAGCCGCTCACCACAACCGTAGCGGAGGCAGAAGAACTCGTCTCGCTCGCCGCCCGGCAGGGAGTGCGCAACTGCGTTTGTCACAATCTGCGCTACTACCCCATGGTGCAGCAGATGCGCCGCTTGCGCGAGGCCGGAGACCTGGGCGAGATTCTCGTGGTGCAGGGTACCTATTCCCAAGACTGGCTGCTTTATGACACGGATTGGAACTGGCGCGTCGATTCCAAGGCTGGCGGCCCTTCGCGGTGCATGGCCGACATCGGGTCCCATTGGTTCGACATGGCGGAACATGTCACCGGATTGCGTGTGACTTGCCTCTGTGCCGACCTACAGACTTTTCATGCCACGCGCAAGCAGCCAAAGCATTCCGTCGAGACCTTCGCCAACAAGCTACTCGGGCCGGAAGATTACGTCGAAACAGCCGTGGACACGGAAGACTTCGGCGCCGTCATCTTTCGCATGGGAAACCGAACCCGCGGCTGTGTCACGGCCAGCCAGGTCTCTGCTGGACGCAAGAACCGGCTCAGCATTGAGATTTATGGCACGCGATCCTCGGTTGCATGGGATCAGGAACGCCCCGACGAACTCTGGGCCGGCCATCGCGATTCGGGGAATGAGGTGTTCGTCAAGGATCCGTCGCTACTGAAGCCGGGAGCGCGGAGTTATGCCGATCTTCCCGGTGGCCACAGCGAGGGCTACGACGACACCTTCAAGCAAGTCTTTCGGCGCTTCTACTCCTCGATCGCCACGCCCGGAGCGGCACCGGAATACCCGCAGTTTGTTGATGGCCTGCGCCAACTCACGATCCTCAACGCTGAATTGCAGAGCCATCAGGCGCGCCGTTGGGTCGATGTCCCAGCATTCGAGATCGGCAAGTGAAAGGAAAACGCCGCGGGGTCAGTCGGATTTGCCACGACTGGCGGGTGGCACAATTCCGTTCATCCGCAAATACTCCACCATCTGGCCGTAGTGATCAAATGCATGGGCGACGCCAAATGTCGCCAAATACACGCGGGGTGACTTGCCTCCTCCCGAAGACTGCAGCATGTTCTCAGTAGTCAACGTAGCCGCGGCCTTGTGACCCAGGGCAAACGAATCCTTGAGGAATTGAATGATGTCAGCTTTGGTCTTCAAGTTCTCAGGACCGTTCCCGCCCCTGAAGTTGTCCGGGATCTTATCGCCAGTGAGCGGCGACCATAGGGCATAGTTGGAGGCGGCAACATGCTTGACCTGCAAGGCAAACGTGCGCACACCCTTGTAGTCGTCGCCTGGAATGTTCAATCTCTCGGGAGAGAAGTTGAACTTATCTTCGGGCATGGCCTCGGCCGCCTCCACAACTTGCTTTTCGATCATGCTGATCTCGCGGTCCACGGTGGCAGCTATGGTTGGCGGAGTCTGCGCCTGTTGCGCGCGAGGCGCGCTCGCGTTTTCGCCGCCGTTTGTGCCCTGTCCCAACGCGGTCACGGCAAACATGAGCACTGCCGATGGCAAGAAAATTCGTATTCGTTTCATTCGAGTGACCTTCCTCTAACAGAAAATGTCTGGCTCGCAGTTGTAAACCGCACAGGATTAGCGCCGGGAATCCGGCGGAACGAGGTTGTTCGCGCGATAGTAGACGACGAGCTGCCCGTAGTGCTCACCACTGTGCTCGATGGCGAACGTCCAGATATACGAATTGTGAACCAGCCTCTTCCCCCAGCTAGTGGTTTTGTCGAGCCCGGCGTCGCCTTGCTGTTGAATGACCTTTGCCCCGTCCGCGACCGCGTGCTGCATCAGGTTCACCACGTCGGCCTTCGTCTTATATGCCTCGCGTGGCGGATTATCTCCGTATTTGCCGAAGTCAGGCCCGACCTGCGATCCGGAAATCTTGGTGGCCACGATGTAGTCGAATGAGGCCACGTGAAGAATGTTTTCTGCAAAAGTACGCTGATCTTTCTGCACCTTGAAATCGTACTTGTCTTCGGGAAAGTCCTGGGCCATCGCGATGAGTTTGTTCCCGATCAGATTCCACATTTGCAGGGTTTCGTCGGCTCGGGAACTCGCCGCAGGCAGAGCTTGATTCTGCGTTTGAGCCCGACTGGGAATACTCGTTCCGACGACAGTCAGCAGAGAGAGCACAAATACGGCAAACCGAAACCGATTCATCAGACGTGTCTCCTTTGGATTGATGTTTCCGCGAACGACACCTAGCCCTCCGATGCGAGCAAAGACTGGATATTACCTCCCCGCGATGAAGCAACAAGCCGTGTGCGCTACGGTTCCAAGAATGCCCCCAAGGAGCACGACGCTGAACACCACTGTCAGCAATGTGCTCGCCGCGCGCCACTTGCGTTGCGGTTGAGCAGCAGCCAGCCGGGCAAGGCGATGGCTCAAGAATGACGAGGCTGTTGCCTGCAGTACGAACGCCTCTTCCGGATTGGCCAGTTTTGTTAATGCGGAAACCAGGTCTCTACCTTGGGCGCTCTGAATAACAGACTCGTCACAGGAGAGCTCTCGACACAAGGCAAGACGAGAGCCGGTGATCCAGACAAGCGGATGAAACCACAGCGCGCAAAGCCCCAGCTCATGAACAAGGCGTATTAGGTTATCGCGCCTCCTTGCATGTGTTAGTTCGTGTGTGAGGACAGCGTTGAGTTCATGCTCACTCAGCAACCGGTCAATTCCGATGGGGAGCGAGATATGGGGCCGCAGAACGCCGTCTACGGCCGGACCCCTGTAGCTTTCCTCGAACCTTACCGGTATGCCATGAGCAAGGAAGCTCGGCCTCGAGTTAGGCGCACTGCGGCCGGCGGTAGCCTGCGCATCGCGATTGTCCACCCATAGCCGCAAACAAAGCCGCGTAAACATAAAGATCGCGCCAAGCAGCCACACCCCACAGAGCACTGGAGCGGCTGGGCCTCGAGACATGCTGTACGCTGCATCGCCGACAATGCCCAGTGGCGTGGCCCACGAGAGATGCGAGGCGCCGAACTTATCGAGAACAGCACCCAAAGGCAGAATGAAGTTGAGCGATGTCGCGACCCAAATCCAATACTTCGTGGTCGCGCTGCCCACGCGGATCGATGTCAAAACCCAGGCGACAAACCCGACGACTGAGGCAAACAGGAGATGCACTTCGAGGTAATACAGCCCACGCGTGATGTGCTCAAGCATGTTCTTTGCCTCCACGATTGTGGCTGCTTTTGGTGCCAGGCGCCGCGCTTTGCAGAGCCTTTAAGTCCCTGAGCGTGATCGTGCCCGTTTCGAGGAGATTCGAGACCAGCAGGCGAGGCGACCCCCCGAATAAGTCCAGGAGGTCTCGCACCAGCCCGCTGCGGTACTCACTCTGCCCGATCGCAGGCTCGAACAGTTGAGCATTGCCAATTTTTTTCACCTTACGCAATGCACCTTTTTGCTCGAGTCTGTAAACCAGCGTCTGGACGGTCGTGTAGGCCACGCGCTCATCCTCGGGCAAACTGTCGAGAACTTCGCGGACGGAGCAGGTTCCCAGCTTCCAGCACTGTTCCAGGATTCGTGTTTCAGCTTTCGAAAAACGCGCTTTGTTCATCGATCTCCTACTTATCCCGGCAATGCTACTACAAACTACGGCGGAGCGAACATAAAAATTATCTTCCGGTCCGCGTTTACTGCTCCTTTAGGGACTGAGGCCGCCCAACGTGGGTTTGAAACAAACTGTTTAGGCGCTGGATTCTCGTGGCTCGTAAACTAAAAAATCATCTTTGCATCGACTCGCAGAATCAAAAACAGGAACCAACTTCTGTTTCGAGGTCCTAGCATGCAACTCAAGCCCTTCCTGCTCGATGCCTGGCTCGACCAGTACGAACACGACATAGAATTCAACCTCGCTGCGAGCACCGGACCGACCTGGACCGTAAACGACATCCTCACCCTCGCCGACGACGAGACGCGCCACCGCTTCCTGAACCACAACCTCGTCTACGGCCGCCCTGCCGGCGCCGACAGTCTGCGTGAGGCGATCGCTGAAATGCAGCGTGTCCCAGTAGAGGAGGTCCAAATCGTGACCGGGGCCTCCGAAGCGCTCGTGGCCCTGATGTGGCTGGCCGCGGAGCCCGGCGCGAACGTAATCATCCCGCTGCCTGGATTCACTACTTTCTCGGCGCTCCCGGAATCTCTTGGCCTGGAAACCCGCTTCTATCGGGTGCGCCGCGAGAACGGCTTCCGCATCGACCCCGATGAGATCAAGCGGCTCGCCGACTCGAAGACCAAGCTCATCCTGGTCAACAGCCCGCACAACCCCACGGGCGCGACCATCGGCGACAGCGAAATGGAGGCCCTGCACGACTTCACTGCCGAGCGCGGAATCCAGCTGGTGAGTGACGAGGTCTACCATCCCATCTACCACGGAAGGCAAACGAAATCAGCGGCGCGCCTGCCCCATGCCACCGTGATCGCGGACCTGTCGAAGGCATTTTCGATTGCCGGCGTGCGCACGGGATGGATGATCGAGCATGACGCCCAGCGCCGCCAGCAATACTGGAACGCGCGCGCCTACTTCTCGATCTGCAACAACACCACCGGAGAAATCCTTTCGGAAATCGCAATCCGCAAACGTGACGTCGTGCTCGGCAGGGCCCAGGAAACCGCCACCCGAAACCTCAAGCTCCTCGGGCGTTTCATGGCGGACCGTCGCGACGTACTCGGCTGGATTCCGCCGCAAGGCGGCATGACTGCGTTCCCCTGGCTGGTGAGCGGAGAGAACGACCGCCCGTTTTGCCAGGCCGCGACTGAGCGTGGAATCCTGCTGGCTCCCGGCGATTGCTTCGATGCGCCCTCGCATTTCCGCCTGGGCTTTGCCGCCGCCGGCGACAATTTCTCCAAGGCGCTCGACCGCTTCGGAGTATTCCTAAAGAGCTGGTCGGCGAAGATGGTTACAGCATGACCGGAAATTGCTGCGACTCGATCCCGCGGCAAACAGTGGGATCACGATGCTTGCAATTCTCACTGTGGTGGGTTTGGTCGCTGCACATCCGAGCACCAATCCCAGACTCGCGCTAGACAGGAACAGGCAGAAAGGGATGGAATGCGAGCTCGGCTCCTTCAGCAGTTACCGCTCAATAAAGACAAGCATTACGCGATCAACAGTAATAGACGACACCCATCCCGCCGCCGCCCAGCTTAAATGGGGAAGTTCTCAATGCAAGGCCAGTTTGCTATAGTCGCGGTGGCTCTTCAAATTGAATTATGGGATCTCCCCTAGCAATGACACAATTGGGCTGGAGGTTGGAAGAGGTGGCGTCCGGAGTGCGGGCTGCCAGTATCACAGCCGACCGGCTTGGAGGTTGGCGTTCAGGACCTGGATGAATTCCTTGGAGTGAGCCCGTTCCGACAAACGACTGGTCGTTGCCGACGGAACTGGAGACTGTTCAGTAATTTCTGGCCGATCGAATGCCCTCTTCTCTCTAAATAAAATCGATTCGCAGATTTGATGTCGAGGATTTCTCGTCCAAGCTCTGGCCGCGACGCAGGTATCCGTTTTTGAGGAAATAAAAACGGCCCGAAGGTTAGGTCGGGCCAAGCGGAGAATTGAATGTTTCGTGTCTCGCAATCCTAGTCCTTGAGGAGACGATATTCAAGAGTCGGCAGCCGTCGTTCATCAGGTGACCCATCGACGGTTTTCCCACGGATTTGAACCATTTCCCGAATGACTCTGTTCCGAGGAGAATCGCTTGAACGACGACATATCGTCGGAGCGATCTTTTTTCGCAGACGCCAGTCCGATGAACTGCTCCGAAGAGCACGAGCGGTGTCTCCAAAACCTCACCGGCGCGTGAATCCTCACACTGACTGAAAGTCACTTCAAAGACCGCTGGGGGGCATGCGGCGGTCATCCCGCCTGTTCTTAGCAAGTTAAAATGTCCGCTTTTTGTAGCAAGTGAAATGTCCGGTTCTGGTTAATCTCCCGCAGCCGTCGTGGCGGTGGGAAAGTGGGAAACGCGAAGCGATTTCCAAGGCGGCGGGAAAGTCGCTTGCGGACTTTTCCACCGCGCGTCTTTTCCACGGCCTGCCGCCGTTTGCGTGATTGGGAAGCCCTGAGCTCGTGTAGTTTCCGAGCCGGTGGGGTCCGTAGCTGATGCTCAGAGTTCCGTCCAGGTGCTGATGTACGGTTACGTTGCAGCCCGCCAGGGTGCTCCGCCAACGGGTGCGCTCGATCTGCAAGACCAGGTTCTGAAAGCTGACCGTATTGTCACGGTTGACCGAACGTTCGAACTGCAACGAGAACACCAGATCCAGGTCGCGGCGGCGGCAGGCGACAAAGGCACTGCCGCGCTGCGCCGCCGGAACTTGAAAGCGGCGGTTGAACTCGGCGATATACTCCTCGCGCAGAAAATCGTTGGCGGCGGCGACGCTGTTGATCCCACGCAGCCGCAACTCCTGCGGCAGGCGTCCCTGCCAGGTCCCGAAGTTGCGCTCGCTGCGGCCTCGCGCCTGCGGTGAGTAGGCCGGGATCATCTGCACGCCCAGTTCGCGCAGTGCCCGGCCCAACTGTGTCAGCCGGTGCGGATCGACTTTGCCTCCTGCCTTGGGCGTCAACCAGAAATGGCTGCCGCGGTCGCTGTACAAGGCGCAGAACAGGCCCTTGCGCTCGATCACCTCGCGCAAGCCGGCCATGACCGTCGCCGTCGATTCTTCTTCCACCAACTGCGCGTAGTAGATCTCGCTGGTGGCGTCGTCCAGGATCACGATCAGGTCATACCAGCGCTCGTCCTGAAACCAGCGATGACGGCTGCCGTCGATGTGCAGCAGCATGCCCGGCAGCGGCCGCCGCTCGCGCCGCTTGCGATGCACGCCGCGCTTGCGCCCTCGCTTGACCAGCCCCGCGCCCTTGCAGCGCCGCCTTGACCCAGGTGTAGCTCAACTCGATCCGGTGCACCTCGCGCAGCTTCTCGTGGAAGTGCCGCACGTTCAGATCGAAGTACTGCTCCCGATAGAGCCCCAGCACCTGCTCGACTATGCGCCACCGGCACCCGCTTTGGACTGGGCTGCCCGCGCCGCCGGTCGAACAGCCCGTCATAGCCGAACTCCTCATAGCGCTCCCGCTAGCGACGCATCGAACGGTCGCTGACGCCGATAATCTCGGCCGCCTGCCACCAGGTGATCTTCTTCGCCATCGCCCGCAAAATCACTTCTTGTACCTTCATCGCCCGCTCCATGGCGGCCTTCGAGTAAGTCTCCATGCCTCTCCATGGTCAGCCTACTCTCGCCGCCTGAAAAGCGGACAGATCACTTGCTATCTCAACCGGACATATCATGTGCTAACGACACGGCGGTCATCCCGCCTTGACTCAGTGAACCTCTAGTGATACTGTGCCCGTGAGTCTGGGAGGAGGACAGGGCAATGGAACGACCGACCCTAGCGCCGACTCAGACCTCAAGGGCCACGTAGTAGGCACCAGATCCGCCGAACCCCCGCGACATCCTCTCTCCCGCCCCTGGGACAAGCCTGAAATCCCAAAACAGAGCCTGCCCATCCGACCTTTCCAAAGACTCGATGGCTGGCTCAATTTCCCAGATCGGAGGATAAACGTATGTGCTGGTTCTCGACTGAGTACACGAACCAGATAGTAGAGGCCAAGACGGGACAGCGCCTTGGAATCAAGCAAATGCATTGGCATTCGAATTGGGTAGTTCGGGAAACCGAGCTCGACGCCCCAAGGCCTTGTCCGGTTTGCCTAATAGATCGGACGAGGGTCCTGTTTCGGTTCTCCGAAAGTCAGCACGCATCGCTCCACCTCGGCACCGAGGCCGAGGCGGTTTTCAGAATGAAACGACGGAGGCGAGATGTCTTTGAGTTCTCAGACGGTACGCAAATTACGTTGGCCGATCTGCCTGACGGCCTGATCTTTGATGTGCTCGTTGTCCCAGGTTCGGAACAGCTCTCGACCGTCCTAGGCAAAGAGCCGGCCGTGGAGCACGAGGAGGAAGAGAAGGAAAAGGAACCACTTCTTGCTCGATTGCTGACACGTTTCTAGACTTGATTGTTGTTGGCTTTGACTGCGAGGGGGACGTTGTCGTCGACTCGTTCCTCGCAGCCAAGGCGACGCCAGGCCCAACTTCCGCGACGGGCTGAGAAGGCGGCTCCCGCAGTAGCGCGAACAAAGGGCTGCTTCATCGGCGGAGGTGCTCGGCTACGCTTCGCAGTAACACCGGTGATGGATTGATCACTGGACGACGCCTGTCGATTTCGACTAGCGCCGCAACGAGGTTGAGGTATCCGCATCGGTGCAGCCATGCAGCCGTCATAACTGGTGAGCGATTGATGCCGGCGACACAGTGGATCAGCAGGGTTCCATGTCGGACGCCTTGCGATATTGCTCCCATGACAGCCTCGAACTTCCGTGCCGAGATCGGGCGAGACTCAGCTATCGGGAGACGAGTGTAGATGATCCGGCTTGCCTTATATGGCACCTTGCGAGAGCAGAGAGAGAGGACAGCAGTGATGCCGAACGGGTTCGCGGCCGCAAGCTGTGCCGCATCTTTGAGGCTGCCAAGATATAACCTCTCCCAAATTCTAGTCATGCCTATGATTATTGCCTCGTGGAGGGGCAGGATTGCGACGAGCCCGAGCTATCCCACAGAAAAATAACGGGACGCAGCCCCTCAGCCCTTTTTGAAGTGACTTTCAGCCTGTGCGAGAATTAGGGTTACAGTGCCTTTCCGATTCCCTTTAATTTCTGTTTTCAACATCTATTGCGCAGGAACTGAAGCCGTCTCCATCGCAGTCTTGGCAGACTAACCCTTCGAACCGACAAATCGGGAAGCAGGTGGCAGCGACGAAAGAAAGGAGACCCAGGGCCATGAGGGCGAAAGGCGCGGGCGACACTGTTGCAGAGGATCAGGTTCGATCGGTCTGCAACGTGTGCCGTCCGCGGTTCGCTTGCTTCAACTTGGCTTCGGGCGCTGCGGCCGGCGCACGCAGTGCAACATTACTTGTGCTTCTGCACGCTCTCGAATCCCTTTTCAAATTGCGTGACCAGCGGAGTCTCGCCGGACTGCGAGACCGTCGCGGCCCATGACGCGCCAGAGAAAATTGCCACTCGGCCACGGCGCGCATCGTATACCGCCATCACATCTTCGGAAGGTCGGCTCGTCACCAGGATGATGATGTCGGCTTCGGAGGGCTGGTACACGAGCGTCAGTTTGCCCCATTCTTGAATGGCGTTTTGTACGGCGCCGATCGCGTTCCGATCTTCGGGAAGCAGGTTCGGATCGAACTGATCTCCGTCATAGGAGGCAACGTAGACATAGCGCGCATTCGCCAGAGTGCCCGGAAATGCTGGCACGTTCGCGGTACTCGGGATTCGGCGCAGCCAGGGCGGAAATCGCCGCCATCAGAATCAAGATGGTTGCCACGAGAGAAAATCGCTTCATATGAATGCCTCTATGTGCTTAGATGCGTTCGGAGAGGGCGGAGATGCTGACGTCCAATTGGTTCGGTGCGTTGACAGAAGGGCTGATAGCCCGAACAGACTCTCGGAATTGCGGCGCCGCTTCGAAGGAATCCAGCCAGGCCTCGAAATATGAAAGACAGCCGGGCTCGATCCGGAGGAAACGTAAGCCGATGGTGGAAGAGTTATTCCAAACTACCTCCGCTTTCGCCTGAAAGGTTTGCGGCTCTGCGCCGGGAAGCCGGAACTGCACGGTCACTACACCTTCGACCGCAGCAAGGCCAAAATGAGTAAGGGCAAGCCCACTTTCGCTCACGTTCATGATCTTTCCCGTCACGGCCTCACCCGTGTAACACAAAAGCTCGACGGGCAGGTCAACCTTGTGGCGGAAATATCTGCGGTGCTCACGTTCCATTCTCGGAACCGCCATGTCGAGAATGCGACGCAGCATCTTTGCCTCAACTGGCTTGCCTAGCACGAAATTTGCTCCCGCATCAACCGCGGTGCTCACGCTGGTTGTGCCGTTCACGACGGCCAAGACAACCGATAGCTTGTTGGAGCGACTGCTGCGTATCTGGGCGAGCAAATCCATGGCCCGTTCGACCCCATCGAAGTCAATGACGAAGGCATCGAGGTGCCGCCGAGCTGAGAGCTCGATGGCGCTTGCAGTATCTCTGCTCATTTCGAGGTCGACCTTCGTTCCGCTGAAGCCGGTTCGCAGATACCTCCTGCAGCGTTGCGTCGCTTGTCAGTAGTAGGCAGTTCAGACCCATTTTTCCAATCTATATAAATGAGCTGGAGTCTCAAAGTGACGGAGGTGCATTAAATGTCAGTGGCGTTCTGAAACTTGCGACTGCTCCGGCCGTTCCTGCACCACCACCCAATAGTGCACCAATGACGGCGCCTTGCTGCTACCGGCGAGACCTCCGATGAGGGCTCCACCCCCGGCGCCGGCGCGATCATCGCTGCAGTCCGCTTACCTTTGCCTTTCTGGTAGCCGCTGACTAACCTTGTCTTTATGTCGAGTGCATTTCCGCTAATTGTCACGGATTCAAGTGCGAGGCTATTTTATGCGCTCCTCCCGAGTCTTTTCGGGCGTGATAGGTCTCGAAATTTGCATGATCGGATCGCGGATCTTGCCGGGTTGGGTCTCGGACTTTTCCTGAGGTTTGGGTCGCGTTTTGCGTGGCCACAGAGACCGATGGAATCGGGCTTTTGGTGTAGGGAGTTAAAGGGGAAGGCGTGCGGGGGCGCGGGTTTGTACGGGTTGAGGCCAGGCGGCTGTTGCTTGACAAGCTGATACACGCGGCGCACAATCTCGGGCATATCCGATGTGAAGGCCAGCCACTTCGCTCGCGATCGACTCAGGTGTTTCTGCTGTCCTCCACTCTTCCGGACAATTGCTAACAGTTCGCGACGCGTACTTCGCGGATTGGAGGTGGAAGATGCTTGATCTATTTTGGAACGCCTGCCGCGACGACGAAGCCCAAGACATCGCCGAGTATGCGGTGATGTTGGCGGTGATTCTTGTCCTTGTCGTGGGCACGATTCGATTGGTCGGCTCCAACGCAAACAATGTTTTTTCGTCGGCTGCGAGTTCGATCCACTGAGGCGGGGGCGAGCCGAGTGACTCGCCCTGCTGAATGCAAGGGGGCTTCGTCGGCGCAACAGGAGGGGTAGCCCTCGCCATCCAACCGTTTTTATCAAATTGAGACTAACCGCCGTGATTTGTTCATCTTTCCTTGCCAATCTTGCTTGACAAGCTTCCGCAAGAAGCACAGAATCTGGTGCAATTTTGGGGTGAGCGCCAGCCACTTCGTCCTGGTTGAGCCTCCCGTCTTTCGCTGCCACCCACCCTGAGATCTTCCTCATCGGGTTCTAGCACTGAGAAATTTCAGGAGGTGGGATATGGCCGATATTCTTCGCAGAGCGTGGTTGGATGATAATGGGCAGGACATCGCGGAATATGCCGTGATGCTTGCAGTCATTCTCGTGATCGTGGTGGGCTCGATACGCCTGATCGGCTCGAACGCCAGCAACGTCTTTTCTGCTACCGCAAGCTCGATCAAATAATGAGGTTGTGTCCCCCAGCGGTTCGAGGTGACTTTCAGGCTGTGTGAGGAATTGCGTGGGCAAAAAGCAACAGGGGCCGAGGAGGACTCCCCCCAGACTCAATCGTCCCCTGCCCCCTCTCCGTGCGAACCTGGCATTAAATAGGAGCCGTCGGTAATTATCGCTGGCGGACATACCACGTGTCTGTGCTGGAAATCACATCACACCTCACAGCTTGCGTGGCAGCTGCGGCACAAAAACGTGATGCATGCCTCCGTTGGGGAAAATCTCACGAAAGATCAAGGGGCGCGCCGCGCCA
Organism: uncultured Acidobacteriaceae bacterium; assembly: GCA_963819035.1. GTDB lineage: Bacteria > Acidobacteriota > Terriglobia > Terriglobales > Acidobacteriaceae > Sulfotelmatobacter. The sequence goes on from CAWFUU010000011.1 coordinate 375,119, forward strand.
CTCATCGAACTCTGGACTCTCTGACTCGAGAAAACACTCTTCTTCTTCCACTTTGTGAACAGGATGGTGGCATTCTCCTGAAGGTAGAATTTCCAGGCGCCGGTCGCGTCCCGAAGACCCATCACGCAGCCCCATGGAAATACCATCTGAATGTCCAGGTCGGCCGGCTTCTTGTCTTTCAACCAGTCTTCAAAGGTCTCTGAGTTCGGAGTGTTGGTGCCCTTTTTTCTGGATGTGGGATCGGAAATATATTCAGTCTTATCGACCTCTTTTACGACCGCGCCGCCGCTGTATGTCGCCATCAGATTGCGCCAGAACAGGGCAGCCTGTAGCGGATCGCTCTGTTTCGTGTCTCCGCCGGCATGATAGACCTCGGGAGCCTGCTGCGTGCCCTTGATGAAAACGGAGCACCCGGTGATGGTGGCGGTAAAGAAATAATCGGCGTCCTGCGCTGCCGGGACCGTCCCCTTCTGCGGAATGCTGACTTTGATAATGCCTCCTCCGGCTGTCCACGGCAGAAAATAAGATTTCACCTTGCCGGGTTGCGCCGCATAGGTCCCGTCCACGGCAATGACGCCCTCTGCTTTCGGGATGAACGCCATGTTTACTCCCGAACCGCGGGGCTTCTTCGAGAAGTTCAGCCACACCACAGACTTGTTTGGATCAATAGTTGAGTACACATAGTCGGTCCCCGTGGTTCCGCTGGTATTCATCGAAACCGCTTTGTCTCCGATGTACATGCCGATATCGTCAGCGGGGCACACTGCATACTTCTTCATGAAGCCAATCGGATTTTCCATGAAGGCCTTGTTCTTACCTCCGGACATTCAACCTCCTTGGCAGCGAGATTCGTTCTTTGCCTCAGAAAATGGCAAAGATTGTACACGGTTTCCCCGCACGCAATTCCTCAAATCACCAGGAATTACCTCACGAGCGACTGGGGGGCGGTAATCAACGTGGTTAACGTCGTAAAGTTGACTTTTGTAGACAACTTGCTTTCTTCCGCTATGCTTGCGACGTTCTGACCACTTTGGCCTTCGTTGCCCGATTCTGAGGATAGGGCCGCGAAAGGGTATGGAGGATACCAATGACGGAAGCGATGTGGAGAAAGGAAAGCGGTACAGGAACGCAGCCACCAAGCTGGGCGCTCTATGCCGAGGCGGCGGACAGGTTCCGCAGTTCTGCTGAAGCCTTCATGGAACACGTCCACCTCCTGACTGAGGCCCGTGACGCGTATCAGCAAGCCTTGTCGGCTAGCAGCGAGCTACGTAATCGGTTGGATGCTGGCGACCAGACCTTGAGATCGGTCATGACTCAACTCGAACAGGTAGTCACCGATCACTTATCCGAATCTGTCCCCAACAAAAAGAGGCCGGAACTAGTGAAAGTGGAACCAACGAGGGGGGAAAATGAAGGCACTGGAACCGGCATGATGTTTCCATGACCCGATCATTCCGATCATCAAGAGGCACTTGGAGATTGCAACGGAAAAGCGGTAAATCGGCTCTGGAAGTCCGCAGGAAATCGCAGAAGCCACTTACCCCAACTTGGAATGATTACGCCGCGTCCTTCCTGGTGCGCAAATCCCTCACACAAGGCAAGAGTCACTTCAAAGAGCGCTGGGGCACACTAGTGGACCGTCGCGGTGAAAACGTTACTGTACAGCTTGCCGACGGCGATCTGAACGCCCAAGGGTTGTGGCGCGGGCTTGAGCGCACACATGGATCTCATCAGGTCCTGCGCTAACGTTCTCTCTGCGACAGTCCACTAGTTCTCAGGTGTCGGCTTCTTTATCGTGGCACTCGAATCTGCTTCCACGATCACATCAACCTCAGCCCCTGGTTTGAGCTGAGTCTTTTCACCATGTTCGTCACTCACGACGTTCTCTATACGAATCTCTCGATACAGTTCGTCGCCTTCCCGAACGCTGATCTGTGCTTTCTCGGGCTCGCTTGGAACGACGGGCTTGATGACCTTATCGACCCTGCCCTTCAATTTTTTCCGCTTCTTCCCCATACTGTCGCTCCGGTACGAAGGAAACTACACGGCACGCCATTGTAGCGAGCGCCAGGCCAAACCGCTCACTTATGCGCGTCTGGGGCTCTTATCGGGAACGCGTAATCGAGGCAAAGGGGTAAGGAACGCAGAGCGGGGCATTCGCTGCAGAAATAATCTGTTCAGCTATCCAGCTTTGTCGGGTGAAGAGCCAAATGCAGCTGCAAGCTGGCGTTCGTTTTGAACAGGCTTTCTCAGATTCTGCCGTTCCGACCACGAAGCTACATTCATTCGCAGAACTCTAAGACCGCTCATGGCATTGACGAGAGCTGCCCTTTCCTCATCGGTTCCGCCGTGGTCTTGAGAAAGCACCAGCCGCCTCTGGTGTATTTCAGACTCGGCTGTCTGAACGCGCTCCTGCATCTTCGTCCAATCGGTTTCGAGCAGGGCCGCTTGATATGACTCTTGCCAGCTATAGCTGATCGGCACTTTGATCTCTCGGTAAGGATCAACTAGCCTTTGAGTGATAGCCATTTTGACGCTCCGCAATCCTACGCAGACTGTCCAGCGTGGTTAAAGCATCTCGCAAATCGCGTTGTTCGCCATTCAGCGGTTTCGTATGACCGTCTTCAATGCGATCAAGAATGGCATTGCGAGCGCGGGCGACCCGTTCTAATAATCTTACGGGGTCACGTTCCAACATTGCCGCCTGACAAAGTTGACGCCAGTCCGGGAGAAAGTGCGTCGGTTCAATATTGTTCATCTTTTCGTCTTATAGAACGAACGCAGCGTCAGCGTCAACTCCTTTATTTGTAAGCGATTACATAGCGGCTTGGTATTCCGGCGTAGCATTGCTTCCAGCCACTCGTGAGGTAATTCCTGGCGAGATGGATGCCGACGTCCAAATTGATGCGCCGACCTAACGATTGCATCAAGAGTTTTTGTCGAGCGATCGAGCGGCGTCATCGCCATCAGCCGGCACCAGTACGGACTGGCGTTTTGTAATGAGCTGGGCGGGAACAACACAAATGCACGCCCCTAGGCGCGTCTGGCTTTTATCGGAAACGCGTAAATCAGGCAGGCTGAGGCACCAGGACCAGGAAGATTTGCACAGAGAAAAGCGTTGCCGGCCCTCCCAACTCGGAACCCGATAAATTAAACTCACTATCGGCGAAACTATCGTCGGGGAACAGAAATGAAATTCAAACGGCAAGACCTGCTTCTTGGCGTCCTGATTGGTGCCGGAATTAATCTCCTTGATTCTTTGCGTGAGCGTCTGCCAGACAATGTTGACGACATCAAAAGCAAAGTCAGGGACACGTATGACACCGCGTACAATCGCGTGAGCCGCGCCACCGACGCGCTTCGCGGCGAGGAAGACTCGCACACTCTCGGCAAAGTCGGTGCTCTGCTGGTCGGAGTTGGCATCGGCGTCGGAATCGCCGTGCTAATCGCACCGGCTGGCGGAAAAAAAACGCGAACCGGAATCACCGACAGAGTTTCAGCGAAAAGAAACAAAGACGCGGCTTAGGTAGACTCTGTATCTCCACGCCTTTCCCCGCACGCAATTCCTCAAACTCGCCCGGAATTACCTCACGAGCGGCTGGGACCACGCGGGATTAAGACCTGTGACAAAAGTCTACAGCTGCGGCTGATCTTCTCGGCTGCCTCCTTCGAGCTGATGACGGGATATACTTCGAAGTCAACGATGTCACTCCAATTCGCGATCCACTGATCTAGGAGTCCACGATCTTCTGTTTCCATCAGCTGGTAACAACGATCCAGCTTGTCGTTTAGCCAACTCGACACATACGAAAGTCCCGCTGGCGTTAACCGTCCGCGATCTCGAAATCGACGATAGACTGGCAAAGCATCTCCGTTCCTGAAGTTCTCAATCACCATGTACACGCTCATCGAGCCTCCCGCGCACATCAGCATCATATCCACAATAGTGAGATTTGGGTTCAAATCATACACGGGCGGGTTGGCGCTCTTCTTGTGCACACCAGGCGTGTATGCGCAACAGGCGCCGCTAGCGGAGGATCCACAGGTGCTCGCGCGCGAAGTCGTCAGGAATGAACTCCAGGCGCAGCAGGAGGATCAGGCCCGCTGGATGTATGTTTCCCGCGAGCAGCAGCCGGGAGGCGATCACACCAAGGAAGTGATTGAGACAAAGGAGGGAGCGCTCTCCTGCATTATGGCAGAGGACCAGCATCCTCTGACTTCCCAGCAGCAGCGGCGACAGGATCAGCACCTCCAGCAGCTCATTCGGAATCCCAGCGAACTGAAGAGGCAAAAGCAGGAACAGGAGCGTGATAAACAAAAAGAACAGCAGCTCCTCGCGATGATGGCAGACGGATTTCTGTACGAGTACGACAGGAATGAGGGGCGAAACATTAGCCTCAGCTTTCGCCCCAATCCCAGGTTCCATCCGCCAACTCGGGAGGCCGAAGTGTTCCACGCAATGCAGGGAACGATGATCGCGGACAGCGCAACAAAGCGCCTAAAGGAGTTGCGAGGCCGACTAGTGCGGGACGTGGTATTCGGCTGGGCATCCTGGGCCGACTTGAAAGCGGTGGGGCCTTCGACGTGCAGCAGCGCGAGGTGGCGCCCGGTCACTGGGAATTAACACTTATCGACGTTCACATCACGGGCAAGGCGCTGTTTTTCAAGACCATCGGTGAGCAGCAGCACGAGCAACGTAGCGACTTTCAAGAGGCCCCAGGGAATTTGACCCCGGCGCAGGCAGTGGAAATACTAAAGAATGCCTTCAGCGCCCTTCGAAGTGACTGTTAGGCTGGGTAAGGATCCGCCGCCCCCCGCGGACATCCTCTCTCCCGCTCTGGGGCAAGCCCGAAATCCCCAAAACAGAGCCTGCCCATCCGACCTTTTCCAAAGACTCGATGGCTGGCTCAATTTCCCAGATCGGAGGGTAAACGTATGTGTCGGTTCTCGACTGAGTATAACCAGATAGTAGAGGCTAAGACGGGACAGCGCCTTGGAATCAAGCAAATGCATTGGCAAGGGCGCTGCTTGAACTATCGCGTCCGAATATAGAATTCTGAGATCGCTCTGACACTTTTCAGCCCGTCACGGACACACTTTGACGGGTTGAACAGCATGAATCGAATGTTGTGGTCGCGAGCCCATTGTTTTAGAAACACGAGCATTCCCAGACCGCCGCCTTCGATGGCATACACCTCCGAGAGTTCAAGGACGACAATTCGAGCGTTGCTTTGGGAGGTAACCGCTTGGCGCAATTTGAATGCAGCTTCGCTCCGTACAAGTCTGCCTTCACACTCAACCACCGCCAAGTCGCCAATGTTTTCGACAGTTACGTTCAGCATAAGCTCCTCTGCCCAACGTAATGCCAGCACGAGCGGGGCCATTCCTGTGTATTGTGAAAGATGGTGGAAGGAGATTGGTCGAAGTCCTAGAACATCTGAACAGCCCAGCTATGCCGACCCCATGCACCTTTGAATTGACCTAGTGTCGGGTTACCGCAGGTGTCGCTAAACCTGTGCATAAGTTCGTCGGAACTAGCCTTTCTGTTACCCGCATTAACCGTTCGGTGACAATGCGTTCGTCAACCATCGCTCGCGGGGCGCTACATAATTGTCTACGTGCTACAAGGGGCATTTTTACGGCCTCGGCTTCCACGCACGCAAATCCTCGCACAGCCTGAAAGTCACTACAAAGAGGGCTGGGCTTCGGGACAGACGGTAAAAAAGGCCCCGCACCGAAGACGCTGCGAGGCCATAAGGCGTAGAGGCTCTGTTGTGTCCGATTTACTGAATCGCACTGCCAACAGAGGAAAAGACGTTATTCGCATTGGAACCGACGAGCCGGATCGTGCCAACTACGAGCACCAGGATCACCGCCAGCATGACTGCGTATTCAGCGATGTCTTGTCCGCGATCGTCCGTCCACAGTTGGAGGAGGGGGTAAAGCATAGTACGTCCTTTCATTGAGCCAAATTCTCACAGCTTTGCTGGGATTCTTTGACCACAGAGAGGGATAAGCCGGCAAAGGAAATTACGTTAACAGGAGTGTGCCTCTGTTTCCAGAGGTTGTCAACCGAAGATCTCAACAGCTTCGTTCAGGGCGGATTACTACCGGTTGGCGCGTCATCCGTTCAGAATCTTTAACTTATTCGCGGCTTCCTTGGTAACCGCCTAATTCACTTTGGCACGACGAGAGGGCCGTTCGTGATAAGTTTCGAATCCACTATCCCGATCTCGACCCGGCGGTTGGCAGCACGCGCCTGTTCGCTGTCGCCCGGAACGCGCGGGTCGGCTTTGCCAAAACCCTTGGTGCTCATGATTGTCGCGGGAATTCCAGTCTGCACCAAGAGTCGCGGACAGCTTCGGCGCGACGTTGTGAGAGTTGCAAGTTGTACGTCGGCGTGCCGATATCGTCCGTATATCCGTAGACAGCAATCGTATATCCCTTAAGCGTCATCATTATCCCGGCGATGCGATTCAGGATGTCGCGATATTCCGGTTTAATGTTTGCCTTATCAAAGTCGAAGCGAATCGACTTGCTGTCCAGCGTCATCACCAGGCCCATGGCGGTGCGACGCGTTTCGGCGATTTGCCCGAGAGCGTCTTGCAGCTGCGCGAGCTGCGCCTCTCGCTCTTTCCGATATTCCTCAGCCTGCTGTGCGGCTTGATCTGCCTTTTGCTGTTCGGCGGCGGCCTGCTGACGCGCGAGTTGCGCCTGGGCCTCCGAGTTCGATTGATCCTGCTTCGCCAAGTCGCGCTGTTCAGCGGCTGCCTGCGCGTTCGCAGCCGCCTGCGAAGCCTGCTGAGCCAACGTCTGCGATTGCTCCTGTACGCGCACGAGCACCCGGCTGAAATCTTCCGTCTGCTGGCTGAGCCGTGCCACCTCACGCTCCAGGCGATGGACCGAGACTAGATAGACAGGCCAAAAACCAAACTGAGCGCGATTGCGATCACTCCCAGCGCCAGCGCTAACTTCCCTTGAGACTTGGCAGGTGCATCCCCAAGTCCACGCTCGTCCGGCTTCAGCGCCTCGCTTGAAGCGTCCATAATTTGGCAATCTTAGCGTGGAATTCTAGATTGAGGCAAAACGAGATAGCTCCCGGATTGTTCGGCGATTCGGAAACTGGGAACTACAGCCGGGTAAGTGATCAACTTCCTGTTTGCCCATCATCCAGGCCAAATCCTGAGAGGCGCCCCCAATCGATGCGGAGAACGAGGGCACTTCTACGTGTAGCCAACCAAGTGTTTGAAACCGGTGGACGGTGGATGGTGCCGCATTCAAGTGGCGGAAGAACCGACCTCTCGCGGGCTCGCCGCGGCCCTATATCCTACCGCCCGCGAATTCAGTATCTCCTTAACGCGTGTTTACATCCGAAATCAGAAATCGGCAAGTTGTTCGCCGTGCCTTCCACCAGTACACTCCTTTTGGCGCGAGGTGCCGTCTATGGGAAAGCTGGGCAGGCTTCTTGCTTTTAGGCTGTACGGCTCGTGGACGGTGAGTTTCCTACTTGGCATTGCGGGCTGTCTCTGCGTTGTGCCCCGTGCTTTGTTGTTCGCCGAACCATCGGCGGCGCAGACTGCCACGCCGCCGCAGTACCCTGCCTTGCCAAGCGAAACGCCGGCCAAGTTCGAGCCCGTCACCGACAGCTTCGATTACGTCAGGCGCGACGTGATGATCCCCATGCGCGACGGCGTGAAGCTGCACACGGTCATCCTGGTGCCCAAGGGCGCCAAGAATGCGCCGATCCTGCTGACGCGCACGCCCTACAACGCCAATGACCTCACCAGCCACGACCCACGCGGCGGAGAACTCGACGCGCCTCAGCGCCCACCTCGGCCCGATCCTGAACGGCTACGACAACGCCACCGACGTGATCATCGAAGGCGGCTACATCCGCGTGGTCCAGGACGTGCGCGGCAAGTACGGCTCCGAGGGCGACTACGTGATGAACCGCCCGCTGCACGGGCCGCAGAATCCCGACGCCGGTCGATCACGCCACCGACACCTACGACACCATCGACTGGCTGGTGAAGAACATTCCGGAAAGCAACGGCAAGGTCGGCATCCTCGGCATTTCCTACGACGGCTTTCTGCCGCTGATGGCGCTCGTCAATCCGCACCCGGCGCTGAAAGTGTCCGTGCCCATGAACCCCATGGTCGATGGCTGGATGGGCGACGACTGGTTCCACAACGGCGCCTTCCGCGAGCAGAACATGCCTTACATCTACGAGCAGGAGGCGACGCGCAAGAACGACGCCAAGTGGTGGACGAGTCATTTTGACGACTACGACATGTTCATGCAGGCGGGATCGGCCGGCGAACTCGGGCGCCGCCGCGGGCTGGAACAGGTGGGATTCTGGCGGAAGATTCTGGAGCATCCCAGCTACGACGCCTTCTGGCGCGACCAGGCGATGGACAAGGTGCTGGCGGCCCAGCCGCTGAAAGTGCCGGTCATGCTGGTACACAGCCTCTGGGACCAGGAGGACATCTACGGCGCTATCGCGGTTTACAAAGCGATCAAGCCGAAGGACACAAACAACGACAAGGTATTTCTGGTGATGGGTCCCTGGCATCACGGTCAGGAAATCGACGACGGCAGCACGCTCGGCGCCTTGAAATTCAACAGCGACACCGCGCTCTACTTCCGCCAAAACATCCTGCGGCCGTTTCTGGATCATTACCTCAAGGACGGCGCGCCCAAGGCCGACGTTCCTCCAGTCACCGCGTTTGAAACCGGAACCAATACGTGGGAGCGCCTGCCGGCGTGGCCGGCGGGCTGCGCCAGCGGCTGCACCATCCGGCCGACGCCGCTCTATCTCACCGCAGGTTTGAAGCTGGGTTTCGCCGCGCCCAAGCCTGGCGACGCGGCGTTCGACGAATACATCTCCGATCCGGCCAAGCCCGTGCCCTTCCGCGCCGCGCCCGATTCAGCCCGTCGGCTACGACAACCGGCTATACCTGGGCGAAGTGGCTGGTGGACGACCAGCGCGAGGCGTCCGGCCGCCCGGATGTTGTGGCGTTCGTCTCCGAAGTTTTGAGCGCGCCGGTGAAGATCAGCGGGCAGCCGATCGCCAATCTGATCGCCTCCACCAGCGGCACCGATTCCGACTGGGTGGTCAAGCTGATCGACGTCTATCCCGACGAAGTGGCCGGCCAGCCGGCCATGGGCGGCTATCAACTGATGGTGTCGGCGGACATCTTCCGCGGCCGCTATCGCGAGAGCCTGGAGACGCCCAAACCGATCGCCGCCGACAAGCCGCTGCTCTACCGCTTCGCTCTGCCCACGGCGAACCACGTTTTCCTGCCCGGCCACCGGATCATGGTGCAGATCCAGTCAAGCTGGTTCCCGCTGTACGACCGCAATCCGCAGACATTCGTACCCAACATCTTCTGGGCCAAGCCGGCGGATTATCGCAAGGCCGTGCAGCGTGTCTATCACACGTCCGGCCAGGCAAGCTTCGTCGAGCTGCCTCTTGTCGCGACGCCTTGAGGTTTGGCGTCGGAATGAGACCCCAGTCGTAGGGGAGTCCGATTGCTATTCGAATCCTCTTCTCACTCCAAACCAGGGATTTGAATGCCAGTCTGGGATCGAGTCGAGAGATGGAGGACTGGCCGAGAACAGTCAAAGTGGAGTTGAGATGGTCGCGGCCCCTGGAAGCGAAAGAATCGGAAACCCACAAAGAAGGCTGTTTCAATACGGCGAGGACAGGAATGCGTCGGCGTGCGGGAGCAGGTTGCGGCGGTGGAGGCGTTTCAGGCTAGCGAGGAACTTCCCGCGAAAGACACGACAGTGCTCAGTCCAGAAGAAGTCGCGCGTCTGATCAAC